>NZ_PYOM01000001.1 GCF_003026365.1 Photobacterium angustum
GGAATCGATAACCGCTGAAAGCATCTAAGCGGGAAGCGAGCCTCAAGATGAGTCATCCCTAGACCTTTGAGGTCTCTAAAGGGTTGTTGAAGACTACAACGTTGATAGGTCGGGTGTGTAAGTGCTGTGAGGCATTGAGCTAACCGATACTAATTGCCCGTGAGGCTTAACCATACAACACCCAAGGGGTTTTATACGGACTCCAAGTACACTTGAACGTGTAGAGAACACTAGTTACCTTTCCCAGATTGCTATTTATTGTCGATGACAATAAATAAAACCGAATTTGCTTGGCGACCATAGCGTTATGGACCCACCTGATCCCATGCCGAACTCAGTAGTGAAACGTAATAGCGCCGATGGTAGTGTGGGGCCTCCCCATGTGAGAGTAGGACATCGCCAGGCTTTAAATTTAAGATACTTGTTCTGAACGACAGGTATCGGATAAAACGAAAGTTTTATCTCCGTGTGGAGCGGTAGTTCAGTTGGTTAGAATACCGGCCTGTCACGCCGGGGGTCGCGGGTTCGAGTCCCGTCCGCTCCGCCACTTTATTTAGACACAGTTAAGTCTTTAAAATAACTACAGGGGTGTAGCTCCAATTGGCAGAGCAGCGGATTCCAAATCCGCGTGTTGGGAGTTCGAATCTCTCCACCCCTGCCATCTTCAAGAAAGCCTCGTCAGAAATGACGGGGCTTTTTTACGTCTGGATATTATTAGGTCCGCTATGTTCTTTGTAACTCTAGTTTATTGATTTCTTTTATCGAATTTAAATTATCATTGTATTCACTCTTAAATGTATTCTGCTGTTGATATTGTATTGCTTGGTGTAAAAGCAAAAAAGGAGGGGTATGATTACGCTTATAAGTAAAGAGATTGACCCATCGCTAACAATAAAATCTCGAGCTTAGGTAAGATTAAGTGGTAATCTAGTGCTGCTAACATTGATTAATCAAGGAGAGTTCATGCCTCATCTTCGTTTCCGTGCTGTAGAGTTTGATGCAGTGAAAACCTTATCAACAGAGCTTGTTGATGAACTTCAACCACTCATGTCATGTCCTCGCGAAGACTTTACTCTAGAGCATATTCCGGCATCTTTTATTTTTGACGTAGAAGTATCTGATGCTTACCCGTTTGTAGAAGTATTGTGGTTTGATCGCGGACAAGAAACGCAAGATAAAGTTGCAGCTATAATAACCGCCGCAATACGTAAAACTCTGGATGATAAAGATCAGGATGTTGCTGTTATTTTTACCGCATTAACGGCGACCGCTTATTATGATAATGGCGAACATTACTAATATCCCTTTCTAAAACAGATATTCAAGCGTTTAAATATTCATTTTTATAAGTCAGCTTATATTCAATAGGCTGACTTACTCTGTTTAAGGGTTAGTATGGCACGTTATACAAAAACGAAGCTTGTTGCTGGTGTTGGGGTGGTTGCGGGGGCATTAGGCCTTGGGGCTTTTAATGCCTCTTTTGATATATCAACCCAACCCGATGTTACTAATGAGGTCTTTGCTCCACACCTCTCTTATCGTTGTATGGAAAGTGTTATTGCGCCGCCATTGGATATTGATGGTGAATTAACGGTAGCAGTCTGGAACATTTATAAACAACAACGTAGTAACTGGCGTAAGGCTTTAGAGTCTTTTTCAGCAGGAACGGATTTAGTTTTACTGCAAGAAGCGAGCTTAAATACTGATTTAAAATCATACCTTGATGATAATAGCTGGACAGTAAGGATGGCGAATGCTTTTCGTTTCCTAGATACGCCTGCAGGAGTGATGAATTTATCTCGAGTAGACTCTAAGCAGACGTGTGCTTATTTAGCTATGGAGCCTTGGTTGCGATTACCAAAGTCAGCATTGTTATCAGAGTTTTCGCTTTCTAATGGGCAAACACTGGTTGTTGTGAACTTGCACGGTGTGAACTTTGCACTAGGGCTTGATGAGTACAAAGCACAGCTAAATAGTTTAAAAGATGTGTTGTCCAATCATGTTGGTCCTATCATTTTGGCTGGGGATTTTAATACTTGGCGTCAGGGAAGGATCAAGGTGTTAAAATCGTTTGCGCATTCATTAGGATTGAAAGAAGTATCATTTGCGGATGATCAACGTATTCGTATATTAGGCAAGCCACTTGATCATTTGTATTATCGTGATTTAACGTTAGTAAAATCAGAAGCACCAAGAACTGATGCTTCCGATCATAATCCGCTACTTGCCTCGTTTAGGTTGAAGTAACAATACGAGCGACGAAGTTGCTAGGCCACAATAATCAGTAGTGGCCAAATGATAAGTGTTAATGCCCAAGGTAATACAGCAACAATAATTGCTTTAGGACGATCGAAGTCAGTCCAAGCGCCTACGGCAGCATAAGTGAGTGCAATATACCAAGGCGCTAACAAGGGTATTGTAGTTGCAAACGGCGCCCATGGGTTATTTAACGGTAGCTTTAATAGTCCATTAATGCTGTTTAAATCAGCGGCATTAGGCAGAATATTTGCAGAATTAAAGATAACATTAATATAACTCGCAATATCACCAATAAATGCAGGTAACATGATAAAGCAAGACGCTGCTAACCACTTACCGTAACTGTGTTGATATTGACTTCCTTTGGTGGCCATTTTTAACCATAATGCCAGTAGAAAAATAACCGCAGTTCTACCTGAAAAATCGCTAAATACTTCGCCAGCCAGTAATACTTCTTTTGTTAACCACGCTTGTTTTACGGATTCATCCACACTACCGAGTTGGCTTTGTAAGGCTTGTTGTAACCAAGGTAGGTCAACGTGATTAAAGTAATTCCCCCAGAAGATAAACGAGCCGAAAATAATAATGATGTAGGGTAAGAACGCCCACTTTGGACGTTCATAAACCGCTGCAAAACAATCAATTGGCGAACGGAAAAGATCAACAAGAGCAATTAATGGATTTTTGGACGGTGTCATGCTTTAACCTTGCTTGTATCTATAACCAACTTAAGTGTTTGGCCCTGTTTTAGATACTTTTTACTATTAAGATTATTCCATTTTACTATTTGTTTTACAGTTACTTTGTGACGTTGTGCAATAACACTTAAACTGTCGCCATTTTTTACTTTATAGCTGATTGTTTTGACTTTATTGGTTGATTTTCCTGTACTTGTCGATACTTTGTTGCTGACAATTTTCAGCTTTTGACCTAAACGTAATGTTGATTTTGTTGAGATTTTATTCGCTTTCGCGAGTGCCTTAACTGAAGTGTTGTATTGACGTGCTATTGTCCACAAGCTATCGCCTTTACGAACGGTATATTGCGTTTGAGTAATAGCATTGTTGTGTTGAGTACGAACTAAGACATAACTTGATGATGGTAGTTTCAGCTTTTGGCCAATGCGTATATTACTAGTTTTCAGGTGGTTTGTTTGTTTAATCGCACTGATTGTTGTGTTGTGGCGAGCGGCTATTACACCCAAGCTATCGCCAGACTTAACTGTGTAGGTAGTAGTAATTAACGCTTTCTTCCTATTATTAGCTAATGAGCGATTAAATTTATTGACGCTGTTTATTGGCAATAATAAATCGTTTAACCCATTAGTTGCTGTAACGCCTCGACGATAAGCCGGATTTAGCGCCTTTATTTCAGCGGTGCTGATACCTGCAAACTTTGCTGCAATATCGAGATCGATTTGTGTATTGGGTTTAACTATTGCAACCGCAGGTTTGTTACTAATTGCTGGCAATGTGATGCCGTACTTTTTCTGATTTTTGATAATATCAGCAACAGCATAAAGTTTAGGCACATAACTACTTGTTTCGTCCGGTAGATCTAAATCCCAATAATCGGTTGATTTACCAAGTGCTTTATTTTTCTTAATCGCATTAAATACTCGGCCTTCACCAGTATTGTAAGCAGCAAGTGCGTATTGCCAATTACCATCAAACTTTTTATTGAGATAAGTCAGTAGATTTAATGCAGCATCTGTTGATTTCACAATATCGCGACGACCGTCGTACCAACTATTTTGCTTTAAGCCAAAGCGACGACCAGTATCGGGGATAATTTGCCATAAACCTGCAGCAGCCATACTAGAGTAGGCGTTTTGATCAAATGAGCTTTCTACAATAGGCAGTAAGGCAATTTCTAATGGCATACCGCGCTTCTCAACTTGTTCTGTAATGTAGTACAAGAAAGGCTGAGCACGCTCTGCAATGATTTCCAAATTGCGAGGGTGTTTTAAGTACCAGTTACGGTAATAACGGATACGTTTATTATTCGGGATGTGGGTATCGATTTGCATACCAATGCGATCCCAGACATTTTTTTGTTGTTGGGGTGTAATTTTTTTTACTTCTGAAGTTACCTTGTCTAGTTGGGATTCAAACAAGGGTGGAATGACTTCATTTGTCGGTTTTACAACGACGGTATTTACATCGTTAGTCTCGGCTTTTTTGGTGGTAGGCTGTGTTGTTTCACAGCCAACTAATAAAAGCACGCTTGCTAAAAGAATCCGTGATTTCATAACTGTCGTCTATTGCTAAAGTGGCTGAAGATAATACGTGTCCAACCACCTTAGTGACAAGGTCTAGTATGTTAAAACTTATCTTTCCAACGTCGAAGTGCAGCGAAAGTCTCAAGATCGGAGTTATCATATGCTTTATCAGCAACAGAACGCTTGATGCTAGGTTGATCGCAACGTAAAAAAGGATTGATGCGTTTTTCTTGACTTAGTGTTGATGGAAGCGTTGATTTTCCGTTAGCACGCAGTCGAATCACTTTATCGCGGTATTGCTGTAGGTGGGGATTATCTTGCTCAGCGACAAGAGCAAAAGCGAGATTACTTGCAGTGTATTCGTGAGCACAAAAAACTTCTGTTTCATCAGGAAGGCTAGCAATTTTTTGTAGTGAATCGAACATTTGTGCAGGTGTGCCTTCAAATAAGCGTCCGCAACCCGCAGAGAAAAGGGTATCACCACAAAAGAGTTTTTCATCCCCGACATAAGCCACATGACCTAAGGTATGACCTGGAACACTAAGCACCATAAAACGTTCACCAAAAATATCTACTTGGTCGCCATCTTCTACTGGTTGCGTTAGCCCTGGGATTGGCTCATTAACCGGTCCGACGACTTTCGTTGATGGAAAGCGGCGTTTTAGTTCACTGATCCCCCCGATATGATCATGATGATGATGGGTAATAAGAATCGCATCAAGGGTAAAACCGAATTTATCGATGGTTTCTAAAACCGGAGTCGCATCACCTGGATCGACAACGACACAGTGATTATCTTTGTTGTGAATGAGCCAGATGTAATTGTCATTAAATGCGGGTATGCTTTTAACTGTTAGCATGAATTTCTTCTCCAGCCTTATTCAAGTGTTGAGCAGTACTATTATGAAGCCAGCGCGTACAGTAACACATATTGAAGTGCCTTATTCTTGGTCTAATGTGACCAATGGTGAATGGGCGGCACAATTATTACAAGCTCGAATCGATGAGTGGTGTCCGAAGCTGTTTGGTTACCATATGTTAAAGCTTGGTGGCTTAAGTGCAGAGCTGACCAGTCACCATTGTAATATCCAACATCAAATTAGTGTAGATAAATTCAGTAGTTATCGTAACGTCGAAGCAGAGTCTTTTGAATTACCCTTTGTCGAAAAGTCATTTGATGCGTGCTTGCTTATTCATCAGCTCGATTATTCAACGGATCCTCATCGATTATTGCGTGAGGTTGATAGAGTTACTGTTGATGATGGCTACCTGTTACTTAGTGGTAATAATCCATTAAGTGTTAATGGATTTTGTGGATTATTGCCGTGGAATAGAAAAAAAGCGCCATGGAATGGAAGAATGTATTTATCGTCTCGAGTCATTGATTGGCTTAGGTTGTTAAACTATGAGGTGATATATCATGAAACATTTGCGGTATTACCTTCTACGCGTCATTTAACGTGTTCAGCATGGCTGGAAAATATTTTATCAGAGCCCTTATCTATGGTCGGAAGTTTGTACTTTATCGTTGCTAGGAAACGTACTTTCCCATTAAGGCCGATAAAACCGAAATGGAAAGTGAGGCGTCAATTGGCTCCGTTACAAGTAAATTGTCGTACCGAAGCCTGTAATAAAATGGATAAAAGAGATGAGGCGTATAAAAAGTCAAACTAATTGGCTTGGTAACCCTCGTCAGTAAATTTGGGTTTTTCTGCCGCGGCTCTAGCTAATACGTCGCAACGTTCATTTTCTGGATGACCCGCGTGACCTTTTACCCAGTGCCATTGCACCTGATGGCGTTGGGTTTCTGTATCTAAACGTTGCCATAAATCTGCATTTTTTACTGGTTTTTTATCTGCTGTTTTCCAACCACGTTTTTTCCAATTATGGATCCACTGCGTAATTCCTTGACGCACGTACTGGCTATCAGTGGTAAGATCAACTAAACATGATTCCTTAAGGCTTGCTAACCCTTCAATGGCTGCAAGTAGCTCCATTCGATTGTTAGTTGTCATGAAAAAGCCGTCACTTAATTCTTTTTCATGTTGCTTGTATCTAAGTACAGCGCCATAGCCACCGGGACCTGGATTACCTAAACAAGAACCGTCTGTGTAAATTTCTACCTGCTTCATCATATTTGGTAGTATTGCCCTAGATAAAAACTTAAGTCTGACACATAAGCCACTATGAAAGCCACTAACCAACGCATTATTGTATTTGATACAGAAACCACCGGTATGAATATGACGGGCCCGCATTATGAAGGGCATCGGATTGTTGAGATTGGTGCGGTTGAAATTATTAATCGTAAATTAACCGGTAAAACATTCCATGTTTATATCAAGCCCGATCGTCCAATCGATCCTGAAGCGATTGATGTTCACGGTATTACGGATGAGTTCTTAATCGGTAAGCCGAGCTATGCTGACATCCATCAAGAGTTTATCGACTTTATTGATGGCGCAGAGCTAGTGGCTCATAACGCATCGTTCGATATTGGTTTCATGGATTATGAATTCCAGTTAATGGGATCTGATCTTAAGAAAACGGAAGATATTTGCAAAGTAACGGATACCTTGGAAATGGCAAAACGCCTCTTCCCTGGTAAACGTAATAACCTTGATATTCTTTGTTCACGTTATGGCATAGATAACTCGCATCGAACGCTCCACGGGGCCTTGCTTGATGCTGAGATCCTTGCTGACGTTTACTTAATGATGACGGGTGGTCAAACATCATTGAAATTAAGTGGTGATGACGAAGGGGATAGCGAGAAAGAATTTGCGATAAAGCGTTTGGTCGGTGAGAGAAAAGGGCTAAAGGTTATCTGTGCTTCTGCCGATGAATTAGTTTCACATGAAGAAAGACTCGATTTGATCGGTAAAAAAACTGACGTTCTTTGGCGTCTGTAGGAGAGTTATGCTGAAGCGGTTATTAATATGTATGGCTGTCTGGCCGTTATTTGCCTGGGCGCAAGATAATGATCGGATGACGTGGCTTGATAACCGTTTCCGTGTGGATCCAACTATAAAGCAAGTGTCTTTCATGGTTAAACGAGAGCAACCCAGTCGCCCTGTGGTGTTGGTTGCGCCGGATGGTACGAAATATTATTCCAGTCGTCATCCTAAGCATGTTTCTTGGTATTCTGAAAATGATCTCGATATTATTTCGATTGATGAGCCAATGGCGGGACCTTGGCAAGCAATTGGACGCGTTTCGCAAGATAACCGCATTACCTTGTTATCTAATCTCCGCCTAACAGCTGATACGTTACCGCAAAATTTATACCAATCTGAAGTGTTAAAGTTCTCAGCAAAACTGTTGCAGAATGAGCAGCTTTTAACCGTCCGTGACTTTTTAGATCGGGTTAAATTACGTGTGTCATTTTATCCCTATATATCGAAAGAGCAGCAACTCGTTAATGACGTACAGCCAGAACCAATAGTGGTTGGTAACTTTGAAGATAATGGTCAAGATCGTGATGAAGTGGCAGGGGATGGTATATTTACTGTTTCTCTTCCAATAACGGTTGAACCGGGTAAATACCGTGTTGTGATTAAATCAATGAATGGTGTTTTTACGCGAGCCATAGAGCAAGAAGTATTAGTATACCCTAAACCGTTTTCTGTCACTCTCATTAAAAGTCATAAACTGCAAGAACCTCACCAGTTAGTGGTATTGCCACAAGATGATGCATTGGTTGCAGGATCGTTAGCTGCTTATATTCGCTACGGTACACCAAATACCAAACAGCAAATTATTCAGCAAAGAACATTATCGAATGAAACTGAGCTGTCGATTGGATTACCTTTTGATGGTGAGACGGGGAAATATTCGTGGGAAGGTTGGCTCTATGGAACTGATCGGTTGTATCAACGCGAGCTGATATTTCCATTAGTTGAGAGCCACTTTGCGGTGATTAATAATATTCGCTCTGAAACTCATATGGAGCTTCCGCCTATCGATAAAGCGGAGCTTGAACGACAACAGATATTGAAAGAGATTGAATTGCAAAAAGCCTCACGTGAAAAAACACTTAGCGTGATGGTGATGGGTAATATGGCGATAATCGTATTGGTTATTAGTGGAATATGGGGTTGGCGAGTATTTAAAAAGCGTCGAAAAGAGAAAAAAGAAGCCCTTGTTTTACCCTCATAAACAAGGTTCAGAGAACAAATAAAAGGGAAGCGCTAGCTTCCCTTTTGTATTTTTAACTGATTTCAACAATGAAATTTGTCGTGATTAAGCCGCGTTATTGATCGAGCAATCAGCGTTTGGTGTTGTCTTTGCCGCTAATTGTTCTGGCTCAAAGTCATCAACATTAATCGTACGTAAGCGACCTAACTCAGTACGGCGCAATAGCTCTGCTTCAGCATGTTCAATCACACCGAGTTCAAGTCCTTTATCGGCCACATTACCTAACTGTACAAACGGATATTTTTTGTTCGCAGCTTTACAAACGCGATCATAAATCGGCTCAGCGGCAAGAATATCGTTAAGTGCAGCTTCCATCATACCGACTGGATTCCCTTCAGATGCTTCTAAGAATTGACCTCGACCTAGGCGATCTCGAGTTTCTGATGGGGTTTGTGCTAAACGAGCAACGGCATGATCTAAGTTATCACTTGGTTTGATACGACGTTGACCTAATGGGAACAATACAACACGTAGTGCGCCAGCAATGAACTTATTAGGGAAGTTACTTAGGAAGTCATCAAGGGCTGTTTCTGCTTGGTATAATGAATCCTGTAGACCCCAATGTACTAATGGAAGATCTTGCTGTTGATAACCATCATCGGCATAACGTTTAAGTGTTGCTGATGATAAATAAAGCTGGCTAAGCACATCACCTAAACGGGCAGATAAACGCTCTTTACGTTTTAATGAACCACCAAGCACAGCCATAGAAATATCAGCCAGCAGCGCAAGGTTAGCACTGTAGCGGTTGAGTTGTTGGTAATAACGTGTGGTTGCATCTTTGCGTGGTGCGGATGAACCGTAGCCATCGGTAATACCTAACCAGAAAGAGCGTGCCATGTTACTTATCACGAAGCCAACATGCGCAAATACGGCTTTATCAAAGCTTTCTAAGGCTTGTTTTTTATCATCATTATAAGCGGCGTTCATCTCTTCTAACACATAAGGGTGACAACGGATTGCACCTTGTCCAAAGATGATCATTGAACGTGTTAGAATATTCGCCCCTTCAACGGTTACAGCAATAGGCGCACCTTGATAACCACGAGCAATAAAGTTGCTCGGCCCCATACAGATCCCTTTACCACCGACAATATCCATCGCATCAATCACACCGCGTTGGCTACGATGGGTACAATGGTATTTTACAATCGCTGAGATAACAGAAGGTTTTTCACCAAGATCAATACCAGCGACAGTTAGAGTACTGGCTGCATCTAAGACATAAGCATTACCTGCAATACGCGCTAGCGGCTCTTCAATACCCTCCATTTTACCAATTGGCATTTTAAACTGGCGACGAATGCGGGCATAAGCGCCTGTTGCGATTGCTGCGGTTTTTAATCCACCCGTTGAGTTAGACGGCAGAGTAATACCGCGACCAACTGATAGACATTCCACTAGCATACGCCATCCTTGGCCTGCCATTTCCTGACCACCGATAATAAAATCAATAGGGACAAAGATCTTGTTACCTTTAGTCGGACCATTTTGGAATGGTACATTAAGAGGGAAGTGACGACGGCCAATCTCAACGCCCTCTAGATCGGTTGGGATCAAAGCACAAGTAATACCCAGATCTTTTTGATCTCCGAGTAAGTTGTCAGGATCCGAGAGTTTAAATGCAAGACCTAGTACCGTAGCTACTGGTGCTAGAGTGATATAACGTTTGTTCCATGTTAATTCCATACCAAGGACTTCTTCGCCTTGCCACATACCTTTTTTCACAATACCGAAATCAGGAATTGAGCCTGCATCTGAGCCTGCTTCTGGGCTAGTTAAGGCAAAACAAGGGATCTCCTGACCAGCTGCTAAGCGGGGTAAATAATGGTTTTTCTGCTCTTCTGTACCATAGTGTTGAAGCAGTTCGCCTGGACCTAGTGAATTAGGAACACCAACGGTTGATGATAATACTGCAGAGACGCCTGTTAATTTTTGTAGTACTAGAGATTGGGCATAGGCTGAAAACTCAAGTCCACCATATTGCTTTTTAATGATCATGGCGAAGAACTTATGATCTTTTAAGTATTGCCATACTTCGGGTGGTAGATCGGCAAGTTCATGGGTAATTTGAAAATCATTCACCATACGGCAAAGTTCATTTACTGGTCCATCGAGAAAAGCCTGCTCTTCTGCTGAAAGGGTTGGTGCTGGAATATCATGGAGCTTTTTCCAGTCTGGATTACCACCAAAAAGATCAGCTTCCCACCACACAGTACCGGCATCGATTGCTTCTTTTTCGGTACGAGACATTTCTGGCATGACACCTTGAAAGGCTTTTAATGCAGGAGCGGCGAGATATTTTTTACGTAAAGCTGGGATATTAAGAGGAATTGCAATCGCAGCAAAAATTAACCAGCTAATAATTCCTGTAATAGAAAAAATAGTACCGATTAATAGTGTTGCAGCAATTACCGCCGTAAAGGTTTTTAATGACGCGCGATGATACGCCAATATGAACATAACACCGATAAAGCTAATGACATACGCAAGCGTAACCATAGAGATTCTCCTTAATCTGTGTATTAAGACTGTTTACACATCATCAGGAATAATTGAGCTAGACCTGACTTCATGATGGAGAGTTCAGTACATTGCTACACATTTTATTGTTAATTATAGGGTAATTATTATCAAGGTAAGAGGTCTTACCACTTTTGAATTATTGTAATTCGTTTTTTAACAAAATGTAAAATAGTTTTTCGGCATGAAAGTAAACTGTTACGTGTACAAAGTGGGCGTAAGTCAGGTTATTAAAGGGATTGATCGAGATCATTGAGGCTATTTTTTTTACTTGCAGATTTTTAGCAGAGCGTTAACATACGCCGTATTGTGATACTGTTCACGTTATTTGGGGGGGTTGAATTTTAACCATCCATGCAGAATGGTATTTCCCTTTGTTGCCTTTCCCGATTCCGACTGACACATGCCCGCCGGACTCCCTTACATCGGGTTGACATCAATTCCTGTTTATCAAATGTACGCAAAGTACAAGAGGTCTTGTTGTGTTGTTATTTCATGCTTTATCACAAGCGTGGAAGGATGGTTATTCCTTCTCTAAACTTCGTGCCGATATTGTATCGGGTATTACTGTTGGCATTGTGGCTATCCCATTGGGGATGGCATTAGCAATTGCTGTCGGTGTACCACCACAACATGGATTGTATACGGTCATTGTGGCGGGCTTTTTAGCGGCGTTATTAGGTGGTTCACGATTTAATATCACAGGTCCTACTGCGGCCTTTGTGGTTATCCTTTTACCGATCACTCAAAAATACGGCTTATCAGGCTTAATGTTAGCCACCATGATGTCAGGTATTATCCTGTTATTGATGGGGGTTTTCCGCTTAGGGCAGCTGGTGGCGTATGTGCCATATCCGGTTACTACGGGCTTTACTGCGGGGATTGGTTTTGTTATCGCTTTTTTGCAGCTTAAAGATTTATTAGGTCTAAATATTCAAGGTAGCCCAATCCATTTTCCTGAAAAAGTGATGTCATATGCCCATGCATTACCTACCACGAACTATGCTGATGCGATTGTCGGTGTGGTCACCATTTTTGTCTTTATTGGCTGGGCGAAATTAAAAACGCGTGTTCCACCCCATTTAGTCTCATTACTGGTAGGGACGGTTTTAGCCTTAGCACTAAACAAATTTGGTCCTGAGCATGTGACTTTGCTGGGTGAAAAATTTAGCTACACCATTGGTAGCCTTGTGGGTCATGGTATTCCACAAGAAGCGCCCCAGTTTATTGCTCTGTGGAAGTCAGATACCTTTAACTGGGCTACAGTGATTGAATTAATGCCATCAGCGCTGACTATCGCGATGCTTGGTTGTATTGAATCACTATTATGTGCGGTTGTTGCTGACGGTATGACAAGTAAAAAGCACAATCCGAATGCTGAGCTTGTCGGTCAAGGGATCGCGAATATTGTCGTGCCTTTCTTTGGCGGAATTCCAGCAACGGCGGCGATTGCGCGTACGGCAACAAATATTCGCTCTGGCGCGTTTTCACCAATATCTGGTATGACGCATGCGCTTTTTGTTTTAGCTGCGATGATTGTGTTAGCACCAGTACTCTCGTTTGTTCCAATGAGTGCGTTGGCTGGCTTATTAATTATGGTGGCATGGAATATGTCTGAAGCGCCTCACTTTGTGCATACGTTAAAGGTTGCACCACGTCGTGACGTTGCCGTCTTGATGACATGCTTTATCTTAACCGTTGCATTTGACATGGTGGTTGCCGTTATTGTCGGGTTATTACTTGCGGGCGTATTATTTATTCAGCGTATTGCGACATTAACTACAGTCACGATCACCCATGATGAGCATCCACATCTCAACTTTGGTGGTGATGTTGTTGTTTATGATATTAATGGTCCACTATTTTTTGCTGCGAGTGAGAAAGCATTTTCTGTTATTGAACATGCAACAACAGAAACGCGTGCCGTTGTAATTGATTTTAGTGATGTCTCAACCATTGATATTACAGCGATCAATGCCTTTGATATGGCGTTAGATCGCCTGTCTGAGCTACCTGTCTATTTATTGGGCGCGCAGCCGCATGTTGAACGTAAACTCTACCATGCTGGAATATTTGAGGCAGAGAATGTGCATTTAGCCCACTCTATTAGTCAATTACAGCAAGTTTTACTGATTAATTCTCACAATGATTCTGATCAGGAGTCGACACTGTAAGTTATTTGTATGTAAACTGCGAATAACGATGTATTTAAAACATCAAGCGGGTCTTTACCCGCTTGATTTGTATCTAAATAATAATAGAGAGAATCGATTATGTATCAGGATCTGATCCGCGATGAACTAACAGATGCAGCTGATGTACTAAATCGCTTTTTAAGTGATGATAAAAACCTTGCAGATATTGAAGCGGCAGCAAAGCTATTGGCTGATTCCTTTAAACAAGGTGGTAAAGTGCTGTCTTGTGGTAACGGTGGCTCACATTGTGATGCAATGCACTTTGCTGAAGAACTAACCGGTCGTTACCGTGAAAACCGTCCTGGTTATCCTGGTATCGCGATTTCTGATCCAAGTCACTTATCGTGTGTAAGTAATGACTTCGGCTATGAATACGTATTTTCACGCTATTTAGAAGCTGTTGGCGCTAAAGGTGATGTATTGTTTGGTTTGTCTACTTCTGGTAATTCAGGCAATATTTTAAAGGCGATTGAAGCTGCAAAAGCTAAAGGCATGAAGACGATTGCCTTAACCGGTAAAGATGGCGGTAAAATGGCTGGCTTGGCGGATGTTGAAATCCGTGTTCCCCACTTTGGTTATGCGGATCGCATTCAAGAAATTCATATTAAAATTATTCATATTTTAATTATGCTAGTTGAAAAGGAAATGGCAGCAGAATAAGCTTTAGATCATTCTAGCTATTGATAAGTATCGTTAATTAATAATAAAAGGGCATAAAGGAAAATGTGTGAATTGCTAGGCATGAGCGCAAATGTGCCAACAGATATTTGCTTTAGTTTTACTGGATTAATGCAGCGAGGAGGCAATACTGGACCTCATCGCGATGGTTGGGGCATTACGTTTTATGAGGGTAAAGGTTTTCGAACCTTTAAAGATCCGAATCCAAGCTGTCAGTCTCGTATTGCTGAATTAGTACAACAATATCCGATAAAGAGTCGGGCTGTAGTGAGCCATATTCGCCAAGCTAACCGTGGTGGTGTGAACTTAGAAAACACCCATCCATTTACTCGTGAGCTTTGGGGAAATTATTGGACGTTTGCTCATAATGGTCAGTTAACGGGCTATGAGAGTTTAGAAACAGGTAGGCATAAAGCGGTAGGTGATACAGACAGTGAAATTGCTTTCTGTTGGTTACTCAATCAACTTGAATCGAAGTTTCCAGAATTGCCTGACGATTTAAATCCGGTATTTAGCTACTTTGCCCAGTGTTGTGATCAGTTACGTCAGCTTGGCGTTTACAATATGCTATTAAGCAATGGTGAGTACGTACTAACTTATTGTACCAATAATTTGCATTGGATCACGCGTCGAGCACCATTTGGTCAAGCTTCATTAATTGATGAAGATGTCACGATTGACTTTCAGCAAGAAACGACACCTAAGGATGTGGTGACGGTAATTGCTACTCAGCCGTTAACCAATGATGAAAGTTGGCACAAAATGGCAATTGGCGAGTTTATTGTGTTCCATTTTGGTGAGCCTGTATTTAATCAATTGGCGACTGAATAAGTTGATGTAAGATCGAACGGTTATAACAATTTGGCTGACAAACGAAGGGGCGATCAGATGATCGCCTTTTTTATTGTTAACATTATCTTGAAAGGTAAGTACAAAAAATAAGCCATAGTTATACTCCTAACTTTGATTCTGTGACGGATTAAATATATTTATTGAATAGTAGGTTTTATTTAAACGTTGAGTTAAATTTTTTATTAAAAATATAAACGAATTTTTGTGATAAAATATGTAATGGTCTTGTTATTAGATATTTAGGTTTGCTATGAAAAAAAATGTTATTGAAAAGAGACTGAGTTTGGTTTGTTATTTAATTGACAGTAAACCTAATGAAAAATATTCACTGCAAGAGCTTAGTGATGTTGCAAGACTTTCAAAGTATCATTTTCAGCGCGTATTTAAATCTATGGTTGGTGTTACTCCTCATCGTTATATATTACTTTCTCGATTACGTCGTGCTTCTTTCGAGTTAGTTTATTTTAAAGAACTAAAAATAATAGATATTGCGCTTTCAGCTGGGTTCGAAAGTCCTGAAGCATTTACTCGTGCATTTGTTAGGTTATTTGATCAAACGCCAACAGAGTTTAGAAAGAAACCTCAATGGTCAAGTTGGGGACATAGATTTAATATTCGGGTACCCGTGAGAGAAAAAAAGTATGAAATTAAAGTAGAAGAATACCCGAGTAGGGAATGTGTAATGATCACCCACAAGGGGGATTATCTGGAAGGTATGAAAACTTTTGATACATTAGTTTCATGGTTGGTAGAAAATAATTTTTATAGTGAAACGAGCATTAAATCGATACCATTTATTACTATTCCTTATGCAAATCCCTTAGAGAGTGATAGATCTGATTATCGCTGCGATATTGCCATTGTAATTAATTGTAAAGTCTTACCCAATGATCTTGGTATTTTTTCAGGAACGATTTCAAGAGGCGATTTTGCTGTTGTTACTTATGTCGGACAAAGAGAAGTTTATGGTTTTGTTCATGCCATTACAAATGTTCTTACCGAGTGGTTACCAAAAACACAATGGGAGCCGTTATCAGCTCCCATTCTTTTCGAACATATAAACTCTCCGCTTGTCGTTCCTGAAACGGATTTAATTACAAAAATTTGTATACCTGTATGTAGGAAAATTAATCTTTAAATAACACATAGGGTTAGTATAAAGTTAATACCAAAATGAGTATAACAATCATAAAGAAAGACAAAATAAGGCTATTCATTATCGAATAGAATATTACCTTCAAGCCAGGTTAAGTTTGTTGTCATTCCTGCTAATAGCCAAGTTGATGCGTTTAAGCAGAATAAAACAGCGATATGATCTAAACCATCGATTGAATCGCCATGTAAGTAACTAGGTTTAAGTGGGTAATGTGCGACGTAAGAGCATTCAGAACCCAATGAGAGTTGTTTATAATTTTGTACCCAACTTGTCAGTACTGCTTTAGTAGATTGGGCTTTCGGCTGACTTAAAACAGTTATACAAGCATCATTATCTTCAGGTGTTCGTCTAAATTTATTGATTGCATGACGTATATCTTGAGCCGTCAGAGTGCTTTCAGTACTGATAATTATTGGTTTGATATAATTTCCAACATCCGTCTCATCAAGGTAATTGATATGAGGTCTCGCATTTACTGGAAATATGGCTAGATCTGGTTTTACTGAATTAAAAAATAATGAATTGATAATATCATGAGTAGACACCCATTCACCGTGCAAGTTTTCGTTAGTTTCATCTTTTAATTTATTAATTAATTCTAAGTTTATCTTTTTCACAAACGTTTGTTTTTCTATGGATGTGAATTTATTAACCTCTCCTTCGATTCTGGAAAATTGTAATTTCCTCTCAAAGTTAAAAGGTTTAATTTCTTCATCAAAGCTTAATAAACTTAACAGCTGATAATAACTTGTTCCATCACCAATAATATGATTCATTGAATAGATAATCGCAAACTCTTTTGCTTTTTTATCTTCAATGAGACTAAATTTTATTAATGGATTGTCAGTGTTAATACATTCTTTTGTCGATAATGGATAAAGTTTATTAATTATCTCTTTGTCTTGGCTATTATCGATAATTTCAATAAGATTATTAATGTTTGCGTTTTCATTCAACAAATCTTTTATATCAAAGAACTCCAAAAATGGGGAAGTATCATTAACTATTTCTGGTGTTTGACATGCAATTTCATCATCATTAGTACTTATTAGTTTCGCTCCAATCCAAGGGTTCGCAGTTAAAATGTCTTTAAATCTATCCTTTAATTTATCTAGAGGAGGCGTTCCATTAAACCTTGAAATTGTTGCAACGATACCATCGTGGCGAGCTGTGTTGATTTCTGACTTTAGAAGCGGACTGATTGGCATATATTTATACTCTTGGTTTTATTGTGAGAAAATTATAAAACCGAAGCGTAATCATTACCTGACCGATATTGCTATTTAGGTATTTGATGTGAATTTAAAAAAACACTGAAGCATACTCAGTATACTTCAGCATGTTTGATGTTAATATTGTGTTTTTATTTAACTATCTTCGGCTGCGTAGCCATGAGCACCAAGTTCTAAACCATCTAAATATGCTTTTCGATTTTTCATGGTTAAGCGTTCATCGGCTAACCATTTTACGACAATTGGATAAATGCCGTGTTCTTGTGTTAGCACGCGTGAAGCGAGAATATCGGCATTATCATCCTCAAAAACGGGAACTTTAGCTTGCAGTACTACAGGCCCGCCATCTAATTCTTCTGTGACAAAGTGAACACTGGTTCCGTGCTCTTTATCTGATGCATCAATAGCACGCTGGTGGGTGTGTAGACCTGGATATTTAGGCAATAGAGAGGGGTGGATATTTACCATTTTCCCCAAGTAATGAAGAACAAACGCTTTACTGAGAATACGCATATAGCCTGCTAGCACAATAATATCAGGTTGGTATTCATCTATTTGTTTCATTAATTCATCATCGAAAGCTTCACGAGATTCAAATGACTTTGGATCAAGAAAATGATCAGCAGCGCCAAATTTTTTCGCACGCTCTAAACCGTAAGCTTCTTTTTTATTAGAAAAAACAGCAACAACTTTTGCGTTGGGGATTTGGGCTTCAAAAATGGCTTGTAGGTTGCTTCCGCTACCTGAAATGAGGACAACGATATTTTTCATAATCTGGGACTACCATTGTGTTGTAAGCTGGAGATGTGTCATGACTAAACTAATACATTTTTAAAGGCTATCGATGTATAGATAGCAGAATGAGGACATAGCGTCCTCATTCTTTTTACGAGTCAGCATTGTTGAGAGTTATTTGATCTCGACTTGCTCTTCGTTATCAGCAGCGTTTGCAATTTCACCTAGTAGCCATGCGTTTTCGCCTTCAGCATTTAGGATATCAATGGCTTGTTGTGCTTGCTCTTGTGGAAGGGCAATCACAAGGCCAACACCACAGTTAAACGTACGGTACATTTCGTAAGTTTCTACATTACCTGCAGTTTGTAGCCAGTTGAAGATTGCAGGCCATTGCCAGCTCGCACCATTTACAACCGCTTTTGTACCTTTTGGAAGTACACGTGGAATATTTTCCCAGAAACCACCGCCTGTAATGTGTGAAATAGCATGTACGTCACAGCTTTCCATCATTTTTAGCGTTGATTTAACGTAAATTTTGGTTGGTGTTAATAGATGTTCAGAAAGTGTTTTACCTTCTAATTCTTCATTCAAATCGGCATTGGAAACGTCAATGATTTTACGCACTAATGAATAACCGTTTGAGTGTGGGCCGCTTGAACCTACAGCGATAAGTGCATCACCAGCAGTTACTTTTGAACCATCGATGATGTCTGCTTTTTCAACAACACCAACGCAGAAACCAGCTACGTCGTAATCTTCACCGTGGTACATACCCGGCATTTCAGCGGTTTCACCACCAATTAAAGCACAACCTGATTGGATACAGCCTTCGCCAATACCTGTTACGACACTTGCAGCAGTATCAATATCTAACTTACCGGTTGCGTAGTAATCAAGGAAGAACAAAGGTTCAGCACCTTGAACAATAAGGTCGTTAACACACATAGCAACCAGATCGATACCGATTGAATCGTGTTGATTTAAATCCATAGCCAAGCGAAGTTTAGTTCCTACACCATCCGTGCCTGAAACTAAAACGGGCTCTTTATATTTGGTTGGTAGTGAACAAAGTGCACCAAAACCACCAATTCCCCCCATAACTTCTGGGCGATGAGTACGTTTTACCACCCCTTTAATACGGTCTACTAATGCATTACCGGCATCGATATCAACACCAGCATCTTTGTAACTAAGAGAAGAGTTTTTGTCGCTCACAGATGATCCCTCAACGTATTAAAGTAAAAAAGCGGATACATGATAACAGCAGTCACCGTCTAAAGGAAAACGTTTGCGTCAATTTTTTTAGCTGGATACTAAGTAAACAGTTAAACGTTTACTACTACCTGCAATCGTTTGGCTTAGTATATAATGATGCGATTTTATTTTTTATTTGCTCAGGAGTCAGAGATGAAAGTTGTTGAGGTAAAACACCCACTGGTTAAACATAAGATTGGTCTTATGCGCGAAGGTGACATCAGCACTAAGCGTTTCCGTGAGTTAGCAACTGAAGTTGGTAGCCTACTGACATATGAAGCGACTTCAGACTTCGAGACAGAAAAAGTTACGATTGAAGGTTGGAATGGTCCAGTAGAAATTGACCAGCTCAAAGGTAAAAAAGTAACGGTAGTGCCAATTCTTCGTGCAGGTCTAGGTATGATGGATGGTGTACTTGAGCATATGCCAAGTGCACGTATCAGTGTTGTTGGTATCTACCGTGATGAAGAAACGCTTGAGCCGGTACCATACTTCAACAAGCTAGCATCAAACATAGATGAGCGTATTGCGCTTGTTGTTGACCCAATGCTAGCAACGGGTGGTTCTATGATTGCAACACTAGATCTATTAAAAGAGCACGGTTGTACGCAATTTAAAGTACTAGTGTTAGTTGCGGCACCAGAAGGTATTGCTGCATTAGAGAAAGCACACCCAGATGTTGAGCTATACACAGCTGCAATAGATGAGAAGCTAAATGATAAAGGCTACATCGTTCCTGGTTTAGGCGATGCAGGTGATAAAATCTTCGGTACTAAGTAAGTAGTATACAAGATTAAAATAAAACCGGACATTACGTCCGGTTTTTTATTTCTGAAAGTGCAAAACGTTAAGATAAGCAATTATAAGTGTTCGGTATCTTCGATTTGCGCATTATCGACCACATTATTTTCGCCCAAGTCTTTAGGTAGAATCAGGTTGAGTACAATCGCAACAATACCGCATAAGCTCACGCCTTGTAGACTAAATTCACCAATACCAAAAGCCATCCCACCAATACCAAAAACCAATGTCACAGCGACGATCACTAAGTTACGCGCTTTATGTAAATCTACTTGATTTTTGATCAATGTATTTAAGCCAACAGTTGCGATAGAGCCAAATAGTAAGATCATAATACCGCCCATCACTGGTGCTGGAATCGTTTGTAATACGGCGCCTAATTTACCGACAAACGCTAATACCAATGCTGTTATCGCAGCCCATGTCATGATCACAGGATTAAAGGCTTTTGTTAACATTACCGCCCCCGTGACTTCTGAATAAGTGGTATTTGGTGGAGCGCCAACAAGGGATGCGGCAATAGTGGCGATACCATCACCCGCCATAGTGCGGTGTAAACCAGGCTTTTTCAGGTAATCTTTTCCTGTCACATTCGAGATTGCCAGCATATCACCTACGTGCTCTACCGCTGGCGCGATAGCAACAGGGATCATAAAGAGTACAGCGTTAATATTAAACTCAGGAAAGGTAAAGTTAGGAAGCGCTAACCAACTTGCATTATGAACAGGCGTAAAGTCAACCACACCAAAGGCAAGACTTGTAATATAACCTGCTGTTATACCACCGACGATAGGGACAAGCTTTAATATACCTTTAGCAAAGACACTTAAGCCTATCGTCACGATTAACGAAATGGCTGAAATCCATAGTGCGGTATCGTGAGCAATCAACTGTACGCCACCATCCCCCGTTTTACCTATTGCCATATTGACGGCAGCTGGCGCTAAACCTAAGCCGATCACCATAATGACAGGGCCAACAACAACGGGAGGAAGCAATTTGTGAATAAAGCCAACGCCACGTATTTTGATGATAATTCCCATGATGACGTAGACAATACCAGCCATCATTAGGCCGCCCATAGTACTTGCGATTCCCCACGTTTGAATGCCATACATAATTGGAGCGATAAAAGCAAAAGATGATGCGAGGAAGATAGGAACAGAACGTTTTGTGACAAGTTGAAAAAGGAGGGTTCCTATACCAGCACCGAATAGGGCCACGCTAGGATCAAGCCCCGTAAGTAATGGGACTAGAACGAGTGCGCCAAATGCAACGAATAACATTTGGGCACCTTGTAATACCTGCATCATATTCAAAATCACCTTGTCATAAAAAAATCGCGCAATCCTATCACACATAGCAAACGATTAACTAGGTCGATTAAGAGAAAAATAATGCTAATTTTTTAAACACTACTATTTATCACTAGAGAATATTTTTCAGCAAATGGTTTGTTTTTTGCTTGTTGTATTGTTTTGGTTCAGGAAAAAGTACATATTGTAGAACTAATTGATTTTAGACTACGTGGCTATACAGAATATCAATGAGTCTTTATGCCTTTTTGATTATCTTTTTATTTTTTGACGACTTATTTTTGTAAATTACGAGTGCGATATGTTGCGATTTGCGTTGTTATTTTTAGCTCTACTGGCTTTACCTATTAAAGCGGCTACTGTCAGTGATTTATATCAGGCTCAAGTAGTGATGCCTGCTAATGGTCAAAACCCCGATCAAGCTGCAAGAGAGCAAGGCTTTAAGCAAGTATTAGTTAAAGTGACAGGTAATCCGAACATTACCCAAAATAGTGTTATGGCTCAGGCGATTGCGAACAGTTCAAATTACGTGAGTCAATTTGGTTATGGTCAAGATAATGGACAAAAGACGTTAGATTTAACGTTTGATCAGGTACAAATTAAACAGCTTTTAACACAAGCTAAAGCGAATTTTTGGAGCGCTCAGCGTCCTAATATTCTCGTTTGGATGGTTGATGATAACGGTAATAGCCGAGATATTTTATGGGATCAATCAACCAATGCACTCGTCTCTGATACAAAACAAGCTGCAAATAACCGTGGTCTACCCGTTACTTTCCCTGTGGGTGATTTTAACGATGTTACAGCAGTACATGTATCCGATCTTTGGGGGAGTTTTATCGATCCCATCACTAGCGCAAGTCAACGTTATAATGCGGGTGGTTTATTGTTAGTAAAAGCTCACCAACAAGGCGCAGATAAGGTTGAATTAACATGGCAGCTGTATGCTCAGCAGCCTAGTACGATTGCAGCTGATACGCAACCTATCACTGGTAAAGCGAGCGGTACATTGGTACAAGCTAGTCTCGATATGATGAATCAAGTGACAAACCAATTAGCGCAGAAATATGCTGTCGAATTAGGTGGTGTCGCGTCAGGTAGAGTTAATATTGAAGTTGAGAATGTTAATTCAACAGAAGACTTTTTTACGCTTGAACGTATGCTAAATCAGATGACGACAGTAAGCAGTGCTAATGCGGTAAATATTAAAGGTGATAAGGTGATTTTCAGTATGAATTTATCAGCATCTGATACTGAGTTTAAGCGTGAATTGAGCCATGAAAGTCGTATTAGCGCCGATGATTCTACTGTTACAAATACTAACGTAACGACAATGCCAAATACTGATGTGAGCCAAGATCCTAATTCGTTGGATGTTACAGCGACACAATCACAGCCGCAAACTCAACCAGAAAATTATGTTGCACCTGATGACATGTATATATGGCATAACTAAAATTCGGTGTTAATAGCAAAAATTAAGCCCTCATTATGAGGGCTTTTTAATATCTCATTATTAGAGAACGAGTCAATCTTTAGGTGGTTCAAAACGTTCGCGTTCTTGTCGCTCCACTTGCGATAGGCGCTGGAGTTTTATGCCGAGTTCTTTTGCTCTTACGCGTGCAAAAAGTATATTACTGAGAAAAGCGATGGTTACGAGTAGTAACTCTACGCTGGCTAACCAGCGTTCGCCTTCATCAATAGTGAGTAGCGTCAGAGCATGCAGGAAATAGAACATTAAAATGAAGTTCGACCATGCGTACGTATAAGGTTTCGCTGCTAACATCCCATGCAATGGTAGTACTAAAGGAATGATCCAAACAGCAGCCATTATCCAGTGATTAAGATGTGGGTGGGGAGAGAGGATCATTTGCCATAACGCGACCCATAGCATAAGGGTTAAATTCGCGCAGAATGCAAAGCGGTGCAGATATTGTGTTTGCGGTTGCATTGGAGGCATCGAATGTTCCTTTTCGTTAGCCATATGGGTTAACGCTGAAGTTGCATCGCGGTTAGTGCAAGCCGTTTACCGAGAGCTTGTGCAAGTTCAATTTCATCACTATGGAGTTGCTTGTTAGTACCTGTGTTGAGATGTGAAGCTCCATAGGGGGTACCTCCATGTTGCGTAGTATGCAAAGTGGGTTCGGAGTAAGGGATACCAACAATTAGCATGCCGTGATGCAATAACGGTAACATCATTGATTGTAACGTTGTTTCTTGACCACCATGCATAGAGGATGATGAGGTAAATATACAGGCTGGTTTATCGATTAATGTACCTGATAACCATTCTTGGCTAGTACTATCAATAAAGTGTTTTAATGGCGCTGCCATATTACCAAACCGAACAGGGCTTCCCATCGCTAAACCAATGCATTGTTTCAGATCGTCATGATTGACGATAGGATCAAGGTTTGATTGCTGAAGATCATGTGTACCGATTTCAGCAACCGTTCTTAGCACTGCTTCACAACCAGATACTTGCTGAATACCACGACTAATATGTCGTGCTAACTGACGTGTATTACCATGACGGCTGTAATAAAGAACTAAGATTTTATGCATTATAAAATATCCAATACTTGCTCAGGTGGACGACCCAATGCCGCTTTTTCACCACGTACCACAATTGGACGTTCGATTAGCTTTGGATGAGTACTCATTGCAATGAAGAGTGCCTCATCAGATACGTCATTATTACCTAGTCCAAGCGCTTTATAATCCGCTTCTTTGGTACGCATCATTTTACGCACAGAGTTCAAGCCTAGTTGGCGATATAACGTTTCTAATTCCGCGACACTTGGTGTTTGTTCTAGGTATTTAACAATCGTCGGTGTGAGCCCTTTTTCTTCTAATAACGCCAGTGTTTCACGGCTTTTAGAGCAACGAGGATTATGATAAATAGTGACTGACATGACATCTCCTAACTGACTGTATTAGCAGTCTATTTTAATGCTATTGATTTGTTGTTGATAATCTATAATAAATTAAAATTAATCAATACGTTATTGTAATGCTTTGAATTCTTGACGCTGAAAGCGAAGTTGATCAATTCGTGCGTCATAACGTGCTTGCTCCATTGAGCCGAGCTTTGCCATTTGTGCTGCTTGCATATAATTATTAATAGCTTTGTCCCATTGTGCTCGTAAGGCAAGTAATTCACCAAATGATGCAAGTTCAGCCGCACGATTACCTAGTTTTGCATAACTTTTTGCCAATAATGCCCAACCATTTGTATCGTCAGGATGATCATAGGTATAGCGATTTAATATTTGGATACTCTGTTGATACTTTCCTGCTTCTATGTATGCATTGGCTAAATTTATTCGTAATACACTACTATCGGGATTATTTTTTTGAGCATTTACTAAGCGAGAAATAGCACGCTGATATTGTTTTTGATTGAGATCGAGATCTGTTGCTGCATCGATGTAGAACATATTATCGGGTTCACCTGCAATTAGTGGATCTAGTAATTGGTGAGCTTGTTTATATTTTGCATTATCGATATATACCAAAGCTTTACCGTAATTGAGTTCTTTACGACGATTTGGCGCAGCCTTTTTTAATTCTCGATTTAGCCAGTTTAATGATGAAGTTTCACTAAAACCTGCGTTACGTGCAACAACACGTGAGCGCGCAAGTAAGTATCGCTCAGAGGGTGGAAGAACAACGGTAGGGTAATTCCGTGCACGCATACGGCTATCTGTGACGCGAGACTCTGGTAATGGGTGAGTAAGTAGCATTGCCGGTAATTTAGATGTGTAACGATATTGTTCAGCTAAGCGCTCAAAAAAACGTGGCATCGCATGGGCATCAAAGCCTGCTTTGGCGAGTGTTTTAATGCCTATACTGTCAGCTTCTTTTTCGTTACTACGGGTAAAATTAATTTGCCCTTGTATATTTGCAGCTGTCGTTGCATGAATGGCTGCAATACCGGCTTCAGGTGCTGCAACGGTTAATAGTAAAGAACCAACCAATGCAGCCACAGTCAGTGGTGAATTTTTTGCGTCAGCTTCCATTTTTCGCGCTAAATGACGCTGTGTAACGTGGGCGATTTCATGGGCAAGTACAGAAGCCAGTTCACTTTCTGATTGTGCATGCAAAAATAATCCAGAATGCAGCGCAACATGACCACCAAAAAAAGCAAACGCATTGATTTCGTAATTTTGAATTAAGAAGAAATAAAAAGGTGTCCGTACACCTTCTGCATTGGCGACAAGCTTGTGCCCTAATGATTGAACATAATCAGATAGCAAAGGATCGCTGATAACAGGTTGGCTCGCGCGTATCACTCGCATATAGGCATCGCCATATTCACGTTCTTTATCAATCGTTAACGTAGAAGAGGCCGTCGTTCCCATTTCAGGTAAGCGATTATCATCACTAGCAATAGCTGGAATACTGCTACTAAGAAGAGCAGAAAGCAAAAGATAGGTCGGTGCTTTGGCAAATCGAAACATGGGAATGGTACAACCTCCTTGTTGAGTTTTCTTTAATATCTATAAGTTAGGACATCGAAATGCTTTAGAGGTTCGTTATTGTGATTCATGTCCTTTCTCTATCTCGCATCTTATATGTGCTGAGGTTACAATACGGCAATACAAAATATCTGTCACTTAAATGAAATGGAAATTATATCGCTTGATCTAATGGCCGAACGTTGTCCACTGGCTTTATTGTTAGCTAAACGCGCATGCGCAACACTTCTTCCCAATCAAGGGTTAGAAATACGAATTTCAGACAGCGGCGCAAGAGGTGATATCCCTCGTTTCTTGCATAATAATGGATATGTTACCGATATCTTAGTTGATGATAATACTCAACTGATCATGATAGTGAAAAAAGGATAGAGCTCAACATGTTACACATGCTAAACCGCTGGTATCAGCGTCGATTTTCAGACCCCCACGCTGTAAGCCTTGTTGTTATTCTTCTCGGCGGCTTTCTTACTATTTACTTTTTTGGCAGTTTGATCACGCCGTTATTAGTCGCTATCGTTTTGGCTTACTTATTAGAGTGGCCAGTTGCAAGGTTAAATAAACTAGGGATGCCAAGAACCCTTTCAGTCGCTATCGTGCTATTGGTCTTTGCAGGGTTAATGGTGCTTGCTTTATTTGGTTTAGTGCCGACGATTTGGCATCAAATTACTAATTTAAGTGCTGATGTGCCGAAGATGTTTAACGATCTTCAAATCTATGTATCTAGCTTACCTGAACGCTACCCTGATTTTGTTCAGCCGGCTCAAGTGGTTGATTTAATGAATACACTTCGTGAGAAAGTATTAGGGCTGGGCGAAAGTGTTGTAAAAGGTTCACTGGCATCGTTAGTCAGTTTAGCAACGATAGGGGTATATCTGATCTTAGTGCCGTTGCTTGTTTTCTTTTTACTTAAAGATAAAGACGAAATGCTGCGCACGTTATTAAACGTATTACCTAAAAATCGTCGTTTAGCCAGCAAAGTTGGTAGCGAAATGAATCAGCAGATCTCTAATTATATTCGTGGCAAAGTAACTGAAATTATTATTGTTGGCATTGCAAGTTATATCACATTTGAAGTTATGGATTTACGCTATGCCGTATTATTAGGTGTGTTAGTCGGGCTTTCTGTTCTTATACCTTACATTGGCGCAGCCGCAGTAACAATTCCCGTTGCTATGGTCGGATTGTTCCAATGGGGCTGGACGCCAGATTTTTGGTGGCTATTACTGGCATATGGCATTATTCAAATGTTAGATGGCAATGTATTAGTACCGATTCTATTTTCTGAAGCAGTAAATCTTCATCCTGTCGCAATTATTGTTGCGGTGTTGGTTTTTGGCGGATTATGGGGATTTTGGGGGGTGTTTTTTGCGATCCCATTAGCGACATTAGTTAAAGCCGTGTGGGGAGCATTACCTGCGAGCGATAATAATTTATCACCCTCTGATGTGTCAGAAAAAGTGTAGTGAAAAAGGCCGTGAAAACGGCCTTTTTTATATCCAATTAAAACCAAAGCGATCATTGGTTTAAATAATCAAGCACTACTTGGTGGTGATCTTTTGTTTTGAACTTATTAAATACGTGCTCAATCATACCGTTTTCATCAATTAAAAAGCTGATGCGGTGTAAGCCGTCATATTCTTTGCCCATGAACTTCTTAAGCCCCCAAACACCGAACTGATCAGCTACAGCATGATCTTCATCAGATAAAAGGGTGAAGTTTAAGTTATCGCGCTCGATAAATTTTGGCAGACGTTTTACTGCATCAATACTGATACCAAGTACCACCACATTTTTTTCATCAAGTTCGGCTTTGCTGTCACGTAGTCCACATGCCTGTACCGTACAACCTGGAGTCATTGCTTTAGGGTAAAAGTAAGCAAGAACTTTTTTACCTTTAAAATCACTGAGGCTAACAGGCTTGTTATCTTGATTCATTAAAGTAAAGGCAGGTGCAGGCATGCCAGCTGTGAGCGTATTCATAAGTATAATATCCTTTTAGTTATCGTATCGCGATGCATTGCATGTTGAACGAACATGAGGCTGATAATGAAAGTTTTGTTATTTTTGCTTTCGTTAATGTGTATGACTAATAAAATTCACAGACCCTTTTGCTGATAAGCTCTGGCACAAGGTTTCAAATTCCTCTTGCAGTGTCATCAGATTACAGTCTTCAGGTAAATTTGTGCTAATTTGCAAAACAAGTTGATTCATTGTTCCCACTGTTTGGCTTTCAACGGTATTGGCGCTAAGCGTCGAAATATCGATATGTCGGCTAGCCATAAAGTGAGTAAATTGCTTAATTAAACCTGGGCTATCATTAGCTTCAATATGGAAATCAGCGGTATAAGGGAAAAAGCGCTGTTGGTGTTTACTCGTACGTTTTATAACAGTAATAAGATCATGCTCTTGCCCTTTTAATGGCAAGGTCGATTCAATTCTAGATATTGCATTGTTATTACCTGATAACAACATGATCAAGGTAAACTCAGAACCAAACAGGGCAATGCGGCTATCTACGATATTACAGCCACATTGAGTCACAAGGTGGGTGATTTCATCAGAGATACCTGGGCGATCAGTACCTACAGCAGTGATGACAAGATAGTGTTCCATATTGGTCTTCATTGTAAAATTATAATCTAAACATGTTAGCACAGACTGTTATTGATACGATGGCAAATTTAATAACAATAGTTCTTACTGTTGAGGTGAAATTTGACTGTTCTTTAAGCAAAAAATGAGGAAAATTATTAGGTTTATTGAGATTTAAGTTTCAAAGTACAAAATTATGATGAAAGAAGACGATAAAGCCTGTTAGTTCACTGTTTTCAATCAGCCTTTGCTTGAGTTTATAGTCACTCAAAAGTACCATGACAAAGTTATACCCTAACGGCTTTAGCATACAGCCCCACAAGGTTATGTTGAGAGAGCCGTTTGGATATATAAGAAGAGGGGGATGGACATGTTTAAAGGAAGCATGGTTGCGCTATTAACTCCACTAGATTCAGCAGGCGAAGTAGATTACGTCGGTTTGAAAACGCTGGTGGATTATCATATTAACGCAGGAACAAGTGCGATTATTGCCGTGGGTACCACGGGAGAGTCTGCAACACTTACCGTTGATGAACATATCAAGGTTGTTTTAAAAACATTGGAATATGTTGATGGACGAGTTCCTGTTATTGCAGGTACAGGCGCAAATGCGACGCATGAAGCCATCACTATTACCAAGCTTTTTTCTGGCACGGGCGTAGCAGCATGTTTAAGTGTTACACCGTACTATAATAAGCCAACCCAAGAAGGTTTATTCCAACATTATAAAGCTATTGCTGAAGCAACAGATATTCCGCAAATTCTTTACAATGTACCGGGACGAACTGCGGTAGACTTATTACCTGAAACTGTCGCACGTTTAGCTAAAATCGATAATATTATTGGTATTAAAGATGCGACAGCTGATTTATCTCGTGTGAAAAAAACACGGGAACTTTGTGGCGAAGATTTCATCCAATTAAGCGGTGATGACGCTACAGCCGTAGATTTTGTCGCTGAAGGTGGTCACGGTGTTATTTCTGTTACGGCAAATATTGCCGCTGCAGATATGGCTCAAATGTTTACACTCGCATTAAGTGGCCAAATTGACGCTGCACGAGAAATTAATGAGCGTTTAATGCCATTACACAGTCATCTGTTTGTTGAAGCTAACCCTATTCCAGTGAAATGGGCCGCTCATCAGTTAGGTTTGATTGATAATGGTGAATTACGACTACCGCTAACTGTATTAAGCGAGTCACAGCAACCGATTGTTAAACAGGCTCTTTTGGATGCCGGTGTGCTTTAAGTTGCACAAGCGTAGGAGCGCAGGAGCATAAATGAATTATAAATATCGACTAGCACTAGCTGCATTCGTGGTAACCAGCTTGTCTGCTTGTTCAGGTGGGGCAGAGTCTCGTCGTCAGGCTAATCAAGATTTTAACTATCTTGATACTCAACCTTTAGAATCATGGACGTTGCCAACAGGAGCTATGCCTTTTAGTAATGCCAATTACGCGATTCCGAGTAAGGCGTTTGCTGGTGATGTTGGTGCTAGCGTTGATATTCGCCCACCGCAACAGGTGCTTAATCTGATCCCTGGTATGCGCTCTAACGTGGACCAAGATGGTGTAACAGTCCAACTTCCTCGTACTTCTGATTTAACCAAACTATGGCAAGTTACCCAAAATTTGATCAGTAAAAATAACATTGGTATTGCAAAGCAAAGCGCTGATCGTATTGATACTGATTGGGTAAGCTGGACAAATGAAGATGAAGATCATGAAGTGGGCAGTCGCTATAGTATTGAGAAATCACCAGCGACGAATAGTTACCGTATTATCTTAACGGATTGGCGTGAAGATGGTAAAACGGTGCCTGTTACTGCGAATAACAAACGTCGTTACAGTATTTTGATGACTAACTTAGTGATGTCGAAATACGATGAGACTATTCGTGAGCAAGCACGTTTAGCTGCGGCAGAGCAGCTAAAAAATATCCCTATTTCAATGGGTATGGACCGCAGTGGTTTCCCTGTACTTATTGCTCGTGCACCTTATAGTGATATGTGGGAACGTTTACCTAAGGCGTTAGAAAAACTTGGCTTTACTGTTGAAGATCGCAACCGTTCACAAGGCTTGATTGATGTTAAGTACCGCGAGCCTAATGATGAGTTCTGGCAAAAACTAGGGACTAAACCAATGAAATTAACTGATGATACGTATCGTATTTTAGTTGGTGATCTTGGTAATCGTACGTCAATTAATATCACTGACAATGATGGTAAGCCAGTGACTGGTGAAATTTTAGAATCTGCGGCTCCCGCTTTTGCTGCAAGTTTCCAGAAATAATTAGTTATTTGTGTCATAAAAAAAACCGCTTTAGTTAAAGCGGTTTTTTTATACTTAATTTTTAGCTTGCGCCCAAATATGTCGAGATATTATTTAATCTCTACACCTTGTGCTTGTAGATCGGCGTGGTACGACGAACGCACAAATGGCCCACATGCCGCGTGCGTAAAGCCAAGATCGAGAGCGATTTCTTTTAGTTCATCAAACTCTTCTGGCGGTACATAACGCTCAACCGGTAAGTGGTGACGGCTTGGCGCTAAGTATTGACCTAGTGTCAGCATGGTAACGCCATGAGCACGGAGATCTTTTAATACTTGAATGATTTCTTCTTTGGTTTCACCTAAGCCCATCATTACACCCGATTTAGTCGGTACATCAGGATGAAGCTCTTTGAATTTTTTCAATAAATCCAATGACCACTGGTAGTTAGCACCTGGACGCGCTTTACGGTACAGACGTGGTGCCGTTTCTAAGTTGTGGTTAAAAACATTCGGTGCAGTATCACGGAAGATCTCTAGTGCACGATCCATACGGCCACGGAAATCAGGCACTAATGTTTCAATATGAATGCTTGGGTTTTTTGCTCTTATTTCAGTAATACAGTCAACGAAATGTTGTGCGCCACCATCACGAAGATCATCACGGTCAACAGAAGTGACAACCACATAACGTAGTTTCATATCTGCGATTGTCTGTGCTAGATGAGCAGGCTCTTCTGCATTTGGTGGTAGAGGACGACCATGAGCAACGTCGCAGAATGGACAACGGCGGGTACAAATAGCACCTAAGATCATAAAGGTTGCTGTACCGTGGTTAAAACATTCTGCTAAATTCGGGCAAGATGCCTCTTCACAGACTGAGTGAAGTTTGTTTTTACGTAGGGCTGATTTGATTTCCTGAATACGCTTACTATCAGACGGTAGCTTGATTTTCATCCATTCAGGTTTACGTAATACTTCTTTTGGCGCTTCTTCATTCGCAACATTACGAACTGGGATCAATGCCATTTTATCGGCATCGCGATACTTGACGCCTTGTTCAATTTTAATTGGTTTACTCATGGTTGATTGCTTTCCGTCATCCACTCGATTTTCGGATAATCGAGTAATTTAGTTAATTCTTCAACGAGTACAGGCTGAACTTCCGTCAGTTCAGTTGGACCATTTAATGACGCAGTTTGTGTCATTTCCATTCCAGCATAACCACAAGGGTTGATACGAAGAAAAGGCGCCAAATCCATATTTATATTGAGTGCCAGACCGTGAAAAGAGCACCCACGCCTGATCCGTAATCCTAATGAGCATATTTTTTGATTATTAACATACACACCAGGTGCATCAGGGCGAGCGTTAGAGCTAATCCCAAAGTGGGATAAAGTATTGATTACTGTATTTTCGATGTGCGTAACTAATTCACGTACACCTAATTTTTTCCGGCGTAAGTCGATTAATATATAAGCCACTTGTTGTCCGGGACCATGATAAGTGACTTGACCGCCACGGTCGCTTTGAACAACAGGGATATCGCCTGTGTTGAGCAAGTGTTCGACTTTGCCTGCCTGTCCTTGAGTGAAAACAGGTGAATGTTCGACCAGCCAAATTTCATCTGCCGAGTCTTCAGTTCGGTTATTGGTGAAGTCATGCATGGCATCGTACGTCGCTTGGTAATCACAACGGCCAAGGTTTTTAATAATAAGAGCTGTTTGCAATGTACTACCCAGGTAATAATTAAGATGCCAATCATAAAGAAGGCTAGGTCGGAGCATTATACCTAAACTTGTTGCGGATGTAATGTTAGCGACTGATGAAGGAGTTATGGATAATAAATGGGGATTATAAGAAACGTAAAGAGAATAAGAAGACAGGCGGTATTGATAACCGCCTGAAAAATAGTGCTTATAACACTACACGAACAATATCAATTGCACCTAACTCTTTGTATAAGGTTTCAATTTGTTCAACATTGGTCGCGTTTACAGCAACAGAAACCGCTGTGTATGTTCCTTTGCTACTTGGTTTTGTTGTTGGAGTGTAATCACCAGGGATTACACTCTGAATAACTTCAACCACACGATCTGGCAATTCTGGTTTGTTTTCACCCATTACTTTAAAAGTAAAGATACAAGGGAATTCCAGTAGATCTTTTAGTTTTGGTTGCTCTTGTTCTTGCATATAGAACTCCAAAGTTCGCTTTCAATGTGTCTTTCATCATTACTATTATGGCTAATAGTAGTGTATTGCAGGCATCTTAATGTGTCAGTGATTGTAAAACAAGGGATGGATGAAGAGGATAGGGAATATAGGAGGTAATGTTTGTATTCAGTAATGAAAACAAAGAGACAACCGAAGCTGCCTCTTAGTCGTCGATGAAGTTGATGGCTTAAATTACTTAAACCAACTTTGTACTAGCATCATTACGTAGTCGACCATACGGCTAAATAGGCTACCTTCTTTAACATCGTTTAATGCGACAAGTGGGTATTCAGCAACGTCTTGATCGCCAACACGGTAAGTTAATTTACCAACTACTTCACCTTTAGTGATTGGCGCCTTTAGCTCTTTAGTTAGCACAAAGCTAGCTTTCAGATCTTTAGCTTGGCTACGAGGCAATGTTACGTAGGTGTTTTCAGCCACACCTAGGTTTACTGTGTCAGTGTCACCCATCCAAACTTTTTCAGTTTCAATGGTTTGATCTTTTTTGTTTGGTGAAAGTGTTTCGTAGAAACGGAAACCAAAGTTTAGCAGCTTCTTACTTTCAGCAAGGCGAGCATTTTTACTTGCAGTACCCATCACAACAGAGATCAGACGCATGTTACCTTCAGTGGCAGTACTTACTAGGCTGTAACCTGCGTTATCTGTATGACCTGTTTTTAGACCGTCAACGTGCATGCTTTTATCCCAAAGTAGACCATTACGGTTGTATTGGGTAATACCGTTGTAAGTAAATGATTTTTCAGCGTAGATTTTGAATTCATTTGGCAAATCACGGATCAGTGAGCGTGCTAGAATTGAAAGATCGTAAGGTGTTGTGTATAGATCTGGACGATCTAGACCATGAACATTAGCAAAGTGTGTTGATTTCATGCCAAGGTTTTTAGCCCAGCCATTCATTAAATCAACAAAAGACTCTTGAGAGCCAGCAACGTGCTCAGCCATTGCAACACAGGCATCGTTACCAGAATCTACGATAATACCGCGGTTTAAGTCAGAAACTTTTACGCTTTTACCGACTTCAAGGAACATTTTAGATGAGCCTGGGAAATTTTTCGCCCATGCATTTTTACTGATAACAACAGTATCATCTGGTGAGATGTTACCGTTTTTAATTTCTTGACCGATAACGTAACTGGTCATCATTTTTGTCAAACTAGCAGGCGCTAATTTTTCATATTCATTATGACCGGCAAGGATTTTACCTGAGTTATAGTCGACGAGGATATAGCCTTTTGCCGCGATTTGTGGAGCTTCAGGTACGACTGCTGGTGATGCAGCAACAGTAGCTGAAGCCAGCAAAGTGGCTGAGATGGCTACAGAACGGAAAAGCGCAGCTGTTTTCTTCATGATTATTATAACTTTAGTTTATCTAAGACAAGAAATGACGCTCACTATAGCAGATAACACCTTACCTATCAGTTGAATGGGGGGAGAATCCCAATTATTGACATTAAGCGGACGTAATGTGCGCAAAGGTTGGTGATTGCCTCATTGTTGTGAACAAAATAAAGCTTGCATGTTCATTACGTTAAACGAGTAAACATACAAGCCGATGTTATGAGTCCTAAATGTCGATTAGGTTCCCATTATCTATTAACAGTGGTAATAAATGCTTTTGGATAGCTATGAGATTTTACTTTGCTAAGTTGTATTTCAGCATCTCGGTGATCCATATAAGGGCCTAAGCGGACACGATATACAGCGCGACTATCAATTTTTTCGATATCAATATCCGTATTGAAGCTACGCTTTAGTTCTTTTTTCATCTCTTCGGCTTTTGCTAAGCTATTTACCGCAGCTAATTGGACAAAATAGTGATGAGGAATAGGAGAGTTCTTCATCGTACTTTTATTTGTCGGCTTAGGTATATTTATCACTTCTATCTTAACTGGGGCTGTGCCAAGACTAATGACCCCAATTTTTGCGGCAGCTGCCATGCTTAAATCGATGATACGACCATCATGGAATGGACCACGGTCGTTCACTCGAACGATGGTCGATTTACCATTAAGGGTATTGGTTACGCGTACAAAACTCGGAAGCGGTAAGGTTTTATGTGCCGCTGTCATAGCAAACATATTGTATGTTTCACCATTAGAGGTTTTGTGTCCGTGGAACTTTTCACCGTACCAAGAAGCGTAGCCTGTCTCTGTGTAACCTTTGGTGTTTTTTATTATATGGTAGCGTTTACCACGTAATGTGTAGTCTTTATTACCACCACGACTATAAGGTTCATAATGCGGTACCACTGGCGGCACTTTACTAAAATCAGGTACAACCTTTGGTGCACGGTCATCTTTTAATGAATAACGGCCCGCGTTGGGATCATCATTGGTTGGAGTATTAGGTTTAAACAGTAAGCCGGGTGTGGCTTGATCTGCTTTTGTCTCTGCCTGTTGAGGTTTATCTGGCGCGGAGCTACATCCTGCAAGTAGAACAAAGAACAATAAAAAAAGTGAACGCATTTAGGTCGCCTTAGACAACATTTTTCTGTGAGTGTGGATAGACATCAAAATACCGAAGCCAGCTAGTAGGGTCATCATGGATGTGCCGCCATAGCTCACCAAAGGAAGTGGAACACCTACCACAGGCAGAATGCCACTTACCATGCCGATATTTACAAAAACATAAACAAAGAAACTTAATACAATACTGCCAGCCATCATACGTCCAAATGCAGTTTGCGCTTGGCTGGCTAACCATAAACCTCGTCCTAATATGAACAGGTACATTGTTAGTAAACCAATGACACCGCTTAATCCCCATTCCTCTGCAATAACAGCAAAAATGAAGTCGGTATGCCGCTCTGGAACAAATTCAAGTTGCGATTGAGTTCCATGGAGCCAACCCTTACCGCTTATGCCTCCAGAGCCAATCGCGATTTTTGATTGGATAATATGATATCCCGCACCGAGCGGATCAGACTCTGGATTAAACAAAGTCAACACTCGCGTTCGCTGGTAGTCGTGCATAAGGAAGAACCATAACACAGGAATAAACGCACCGAGTAATACTAACGCCCCGATAATCAGTCTCCAGCTCATTCCTGACAGAAACAGAACAAAGATACCTGATGCAGCAACCAAAATTGAGGTTCCAAGGTCGGGTTGTTTAGCAATTAAGATAGTTGGTGTGAAGATTAATACTAAGGCAACAAAGATATTACGCATCGACGGCGGTAAGGGGCGATTACCAATGAATCTTGCCACCATCAAAGGTACAGCGAGTTTTAATAGTTCTGATGGCTGAAAGCGAACAAAACCTAAATTTAGCCAACGTTGAGCACCTTTAGAGACTTCACCAAAAGCCAATACACTAAATAACAGCAGTAAGCCAATACCAAATAAGTAAGGTGCCCATGCTTCGTAATGGCGTGGGGCAATTTGTGCGAGTAAAACCATGATCCCTAGTGACATCAGCATGCGCATTGCCTGGCGTTCCATCATAGCAATGTTTTGTCCGCTTGCGCTCCACATGATGATAAGGGCAAATCCCATTAAGGTAAGGATCCCTAGTAATAGTGGCATATCGATATGTAAGCGATCAGTTAATGTTCGCTTGGTACCGGTTGCCGCCATAATACTCATTATTGTACCTCTGTTGGTTGTGTTGCAGTGAGTTCAGGCTTTGATTTAAGAGCGCTGTCAGCGGTTGGTTTAATTAACATGTGATCAAAAATTTGACGTGCAATTGGCCCACCATTACTCGAGCCACCACCGGCATTTTCTAATACCATAGCAACGACTACTTCAGGTTTTTCAAATGGCGCAAATGCAGTAAATAAAGCATGGTCACGTAGACGCTCTTCGAGTTCATCAGCATTATATTTTTGGTTTTCAGCCAAACCGAATACCTGTGCTGAACCTGACTTTCCGCCAGCTTCATATGGCGTATCATAAAATGCTTTACGTGCTGTACCACGATTACCATAAAGTACGCGATGCATACCCTCACGAGCAATTTCCCATGTTTCAGGTGTCACGCCTGTTATCGGCGGGAAATCTTTAAATTCAGCAGGTTTAACTGTTTCTTCGTCAATAACATCTTTTAGAAGATGAGGGCGATGAACAACACCATTATTAACCAGTACAGACGTCGCTTTTGCTATCTGTAGTGGTGTGGCTGTCCAATAGCCTTGTCCAATTCCGACAGGAATGGTGTCACCTTGATACCAAGGACGTTTATGGCGTGCTTGTTTCCATTCACGTGTTGGCATGTTGGCTTTACTTTCTTCGTGAATGTCGATGCCGGTATAAACGCCATAGCCAAATTTATTCATCCACGTAGACAGCCTATCGATACCCATATCGTAGGCGATTTGGTAAAAGTAAGTATCTACTGACTCTTCAATGGCTTTATAAATGTTGACGCGCCCATGTCCCCAACGTAGCCAATCACGGAATTTACGGCTAGTCGTGTTAGGGATCTGCCACCAACCGGGATCATTACGGGTGGTTTTTGGCGTGATCACACCTTCAGTTAATGCAGCGATTGCAATTAACGGTTTTACCGTCGATGCTGGTGGATAAATACCAAGCGTGACACGGTTAACTAATGGGCGATCAGGGTTATTTAATAATTCGCGATATTTTTTACTGGAAATACCACGAACAAATAAATTGGGATCGTAACTTGGGCTAGAAACCATGGCGAGAATAGCATCGTCTTTTGGATCTAACACCACGACAGAGCCACGCTTGTGTTTAATGACCTCTTCACCTGTTTCAGGATCGATCTTACGTTCAGTTAGTAGATCTTGTACATAAAGCTGAAGCTGAATATCAATATTTAACGAAATATCTTTGCCTGGAATAGGGGGCACGTACTTAAGGGTACGAATAATACGTCCACGGCTGTTAACTTCGACTTCTTGATAGCCTGAAGTTCCATGTAATAGATCTTCGTAGTAACGCTCGATACCCAATTTACCGATATCACGAGTTGCTTTGTAGTTGCTGAGTTTTTCCGCTTTATCGAGTTTTTTAAGGTCACGATCGTTTATTTTCGCGACATAACCCAAGACATGTGTGAGCGAATCACCATATGGATAGTAACGTTTTAAATAGGCTTTAACTTCAACACCTGGGAATTTATGTTGGTTGACTGCAAACAAAGCAACTTGCTGCTCGTTCAATCCCTCAAGGATTGGCACAGATTTAAAACGGCGAGTACGGCGACGCTCTTTTTTAAATTGCTCAATATCTTCACCGCTTAGACCTAATACTGATTTTAAATCCGCATAGGTTTGTTCCATGTCTGGTACTTTTTCAATAGTGACTTCCAGGTTATAGATCGGTCGATTTTCAGCCAGAAGCACACCATTGCGGTCATAAATAAGACCGCGATTAGGTGCGACAGGAACAATTTTGATTCGATTGTCATTAGAGCGGGTCTTATAGTCTTGGTGTTGTTCAACCTGAATATTAAATAGATTGAACAATAAGACACTGACCAGAATGATAATTCCAATAAATGAGACAAGAGCTCGGCGGAAAAACAGCGCCGACTCAGCGCGATGGTCGCGGATCTGGGTTCGCTTTTGTCTCATCGATGGTTATTCCCTGTGGTACGGATGGTTAGCCGTGATGCTCCATGCACGGTATAAACTTTCTGCCATAACGACACGCACTAACGGGTGCGGAAGTGTTAATGGTGATAGTGACCAGCTTTGCTCTGCCGCTGCTTTACAAGCTGGTGAAAGGCCTTCTGGTCCGCCAATTAAAATAGAGACGTCGCGACCATCAAGTTTCCAAACTTCTAGCTGACTTGCTAGTTGCTCGGTATCCCAGCGTTTGCCAGGAATATCTAGAGTAACAATTCGGTTACCCTTAGCAACGGCAGCTAACATCGCTTCACCTTCCTTTTGAAGGATACGAGCAATGTCCGCATTTTTTCCGCGCTTACCCGCTGGGATCTCAATCAATTCCAGAGGCATATCTTTAGGGAAACGACGGCTATATTCTTTATAGCCTTCTTCAACCCACTTAGGCATCTTTGTGCCAACAGCAATTAATTGAAGCTTCATGACTCACTTAGCTCCAAAGCTTCTCCAGTTGGTATACTTGGCGAGCATCTTCTTGCATGATATGTAGCATTACGTTACCCATATCAACAATCACCCATTGACCTTCTTCTTCGCCACTAATACCAAATGGAGGGAAGTCAATTAACTTTGATTCTTTGTTTACGTGATCGGCAATAGAGCTCACGTGACGGTTTGAAGTACCAGTACAGATAACCATTACGTCTGTGATGCTTGATTTACCACGAACATCAATTGTTACGATGTCTTGTGCTTTAATGTCGTCAATTTTATCAACAATGAAATCGTGTAGTTCTTGAACTTGCAAAGGGATTCCCTCAATAAGCGTTTAATAAATGTTTAGTCGTTATGATCTATTTTACTACTGGATAGGATAGGTAAAAAGGTTGCGACCGTAATAAGATCGGAAGTATACCACGCTCTTATCTGACAGCGATAAAAGGACATGGTTCAGACGGTGATTTTTCGACCGCTTAAGGTCAGTTTCATAAAAAAAACGGTCAACAATGACTGAAGACCGTATTTAGATAGAATTATGTGTGTTGTAAGTGAGTTTCTAAGCCGCAGATTTCAGCACACAGGGCGCTAAGGGCTGGCCATGGTGTGGTGTCATAATCAGTTTTAACTTGTATTTCAAGTTGAGTTAATTGACGAATGATCTTTACCAAACGCGACAGCGGTAAGCGATGAAGTGCACCAACATAAATTTCACGGCGGTTTTGCCATACTCTAAATTGCTCAAAAATGATATTAAGTGGTGTCCCTTTTTTTCCCATCTCTTGCATCTTATAGAGTTGGGTTAATTCTCTTTGCAACGTACGTAATAAGATCGTGGCTTCAATCCCTTCCCCTTGCAATTGGCGAAGCACACGTTGACTACGTTTTGCCTGCCCCGCTAATACCGCATCAACCAATTGGAAAGGGGTATAGTGGTTATGACGACTTAATGCCTCTTGTAGGCGAATAATGGTTAACTCACCATCAGGATATAGTAAAACCAGCTTATGTAAGCTTTGTGCTAGGGCCAGTAAATTACCTTCATGCCATTGCGCTAGCATTTGTACCGATTCATGATCTGGCTTTAAACCGAGCATTCGACAGCGTGCTTGAATAAAGCGCGGCATTTGTTTAGCGTCGGGAGTATTACATGGCACATATAAGCCTAAGCCATCGAGTGCTTTAAACCACTTTGTCGCTTCTTGCTTCTTGTTTAAATAAGGGCCAGTAAGTAATAAAAGAATGTCAGGATTTAAGTGTGCAACAACCTCTAACAAGGCTTTTGCTTGGTTGGTATTAAGTCCTGTTTCTGGAAATTCTAATTCAATGATTTGCTGGGCAGAGAATAAGCTCATAGCTTGGCAGCAATCGAGAACTTGATTCCAATCTAATTGGTTGTCAATGGTAAAACGGTGGCGCTCAAGAAAGCCTTGCTGTTGAGCAAGTTGCTTAATATTGTCACCACATTCTTGTTTAAGTAGTGGCTCATTACCAAATAAGAGGTAAGCCTGACGCAGGCCCTTATTGAGTTGCTGCGTCAGTTGTTCAGGATAAACTCTCATTGCGCGTTATGACTATCATGCTCAATAACTGTATTTGACTGCTTAGCAGGTAATGTTGTGATAATCGTTTTACCTGTCTCATCTGAAGATTCTTTTTTATCTTCTTCGTTAAGAATTTCTTTTAATTGAGAGTCTAATTTATCTTCTTCAATCTTATTAAATACGGCGGTTAGACGCGCTAATTTACGCATGATTTGCTGTGCGGCTTGTTCACGCATAACGTCAACCAGTTCATCTCGCTCAACAGATTTTGCTAATGCTGTTAACGGGTTATCAAGGAACGTACGAGTAACTTTGGTGGTATACGTTTGCTGACCTTGATTAGGGATAGTTACTGAGTAATTAACCGTTAAGGTTAAATCGTATTCCGCTTTACCGTTATTTTGATAAATAGATAAAGTGCGCTCACCTTGAGACTCACTATTAATGTTTAGATTTGGTACATTTTTCGCAGGTGCAACTTCGCTAATACCATGGAGTTTAAATTGGTATCGAACCATACGTGTTAATTTACCGTAGGGGTCAAAACTGGTTAATGATAGTTTGGCGATACCGTCAGGAAGCATGTAATTACCGCGAAGATGGAAGCCACAAGAAGCTGTTGTTAGCGCGAGAAGAGTAATGATAAGTAGTCGAGTTAGGCTGTTGGCCGAGAAAAAACTTTTCACGAAAGTCAGCTCCTTGAAGTAAAAGAAGGTGCGCTAGGCGCAAAATAAAATCGAACTGTTATTATAAAGATCCCCGCAGAAGCGGGGATCTTTAGGTTACTAGCTCTGTTAGATGCACTAACAGAGAAAAATAACCTAATTAGCTAGCAACAATGTTAAGCAGTTTGCCCGGTACGTAAATAACTTTGCGGATCGTTAAACCATCAGTGAACTTAATGACGTTCTCATCGTTTAGACCAAGTTCTTCAACTTGCTCTTTGGTTGCATCTGCTGCAACTGTCAACTTAGCACGAAGCTTACCGTTAACTTGAACAATGATCAGTTTCTCATCTTCAACTAATGCTTTTTCGTCAGCTTGTGGCCATTGTGCATTATCAATGTCAGTTTCGCCCAGTGCAGCCCACATTTCGAAACAGATATGTGGAGTGATAGGGTAAAGCATAGTAACAATTGCTTTTAGTGCTTCATCAAGAATTGCACGATCTTGAACTGATTCTTGAGAGGCTTTAGCCAGCTTATTCATCAACTCCATGATAGCAGCTATTGCTGTGTTGAATGTTTGGCGACGACCAATATCATCACTTACTTTTGCAATTGTTTTGTGAATATCACGACGAAGTGCTTTTTGAGCGCCAGTTAATGCTGATACATCAACAGCTTCTGCTGCGCCTTTTGCTGTATGTTCACGAACGAGTTTCCAAACACGCTTAAGGAAACGGTTAGCACCTTCAACGCCAGACTCTTGCCATTCAAGTGTCATGTCGGCAGGTGATGCAAACATCATGAATAGACGAACGGTATCAGCACCGTACTTATCTACCATTTCTTGAGGGTCGATACCGTTGTTTTTAGACTTAGACATTTTGATCATGCCTGAGTGTTCAACGTTGTGACCTTGAGAGTCAACAGCAGACGTGATGCGACCTTTACCATCGCGTTCAACAGTTACGTCTGTTGGCGCAACCCACTCTTTACCGCCTTTCTCGGTGGTATAGAAGAATGCGTCAGCCAATACCATGCCTTGACATAGTAATTGCTTGAATGGTTCGTCAGACGTTACGTAGCCTGCATCACGTAGCAATTTGTGGAAGAAGCGAGAGTACAGCAGGTGCATACATGCGTGTTCAATACCACCAATGTATTGATCAACAGGTAGCCAGTAGTTCGCTTTTTCAGGATCTAGAATATCGTCAGCTTGTGGTGAACAGTAACGTGCGTAGTACCAAGATGATTCCATGAAAGTATCGAATGTATCTGTTTCACGAAGTGCTGGTTCGCCGTTAAAGGTAGTTTTTGCCCACTCTTTATCCGCTTTGATTGGGCTAGTTACGCCATCCATTACTACATCTTCAGGCAAGATCACTGGTAGTTGATCTGCAGGAACTGGGTGAACTTCGCCATCTTCAGTCGTTACCATTGGGATAGGTGCACCCCAGTAACGTTGACGAGAAACGCCCCAGTCACGTAGACGGAAGTTAACTGTCTTTTTGCCTTTGCCTTCAGCTTCAAGTTTCGTTGCAATTGCATCGAACGCTTGTTGGAAGTTAAGGCCATCGAATTCACCTGAATTAAACAGTACACCTTTTTCTGTGTATGCTGCATCAGAAATGTCAGCATCGCTACCATCTTCAGGTTTGATAACCGCCATGATGTCGATGTTGTATTTTGTTGCAAATTCAAAATCACGTTGATCGTGTGCAGGTACTGCCATTACTGCACCTGTGCCGTAATCCATCAGTACAAAGTTAGCAACGTAAACAGGTACTTCACGACCATCTAGTGGGTGGATAGCTGTTAAGCCTGTATCCATGCCTTTCTTTTCCATTGTTGCAAGATCAGCTTCTGCAACTTTGTTATTACGGCATTCGTGAATGAAATCGGCAAGCTCAGGGTTATTTTCAGCGGCTTTTGCTGCAAGCGGGTGACCTGCAGCAATGCTGACAAATGTAACACCCATAAGCGTATCAGGACGAGTAGTATAAACTTCTAAATCGTCTTGATCTTTAACTTTAAATGTTAGCTCAACACCTTCAGAGCGACCGATCCAGTTGCGCTGCATGGTTTTAACCATTTCAGGCCAGCCATCAAGGTTGTCAAGATCGTCAAGTAGTTCTTGCGCATACTCAGTGATCTTAATGAACCATTGTGGGATCTCTTTTTGCTCAACAGGTGTATCACAACGCCAACAACAACCATCTTCCACCTGCTCGTTAGCAAGTACAGTTTGGTCGTTAGGACACCAGTTAACAGATGAAGTCTTCTTGTAAACTAGGCCTTTATTGTAAAGCTTAGTGAAGAATTCTTGTTCCCAACGGTAGTACTCTGGCGTACACGTTGCGAATTCACGGTTCCAATCATAACCAAAGCCTAATAGCTTAAGCTGGTTTTTCATGTACTCAATGTTTTCGTAAGTCCATGGTGCTGGTGCTGTCTTATTTTTTACTGCCGCATTTTCAGCCGGTAAACCAAATGCATCCCAGCCAATTGGCTGCATTACATTTTTACCTTGTAAGCGCTGGTAGCGAGAGATAACATCACCGATAGTGTAGTTACGCACGTGACCCATGTGCAGTCGACCACTAGGGTACGGGAACATGGACAGACAGTAGAATTTTTCTTTATTAGGGTCTTCACTAACAACAAATGTTTTTTTGTTGTCCCAATGTTCTTGAACTTTCTGTTCAATGTCCTGTGGACGATATTGTTCTTGCATCGATGACATCCGGGATTTTGTGAGTTTAATATAAACACATTAAAATTAATCGACATAGAATAACCAAAGGTAAAGGTGTCAACAATAGCTGAAGGCAATTCGATACCTTTAATCTTGTATTTGGCGGTATTTCAGCACGCTTTTAGTCAATATAGGCTAAGGAGAAACATCATGACTCAGCAAAAAGCACATTACGAAGCGCTATTAGAAAAAGTAACAGAGACATTAAAGAATAGCCCACAAGAGCTTAAGAAGTTTATTGAGACGACTGAACTGTATGGTAAAGCCGCCAGCGATATGACCAAAGATGAACTTGCACTGATTGAAGCATATTTAAAAAGTGATTTAAAAACATTCAGTGATGAAGTGAAAAATAGTCCTGAACCGTTCAAAGAAAGTCCGTTTTACCGATTGGTGAGTGAAACAGTATGGCGACACCTTGCTGAGATCACAGATAAAACTCAATTGGAGTGGATTGAAGTGATGGATGATATTAAACATAAAGGAGTGTATCGCGCAGGTGAGCTGGTTGGCCTTGGTCACTTAGTTTGTGAAAAATGTGGATATCAGCAAACAATTACTCATGTCACTCGTATTGAGCCATGTATTAAGTGCGGTTGCGAAGAGTTTAATCGTCAGCCTTTAGAGCCTTAATCTTAGGTATATGGTGTTGATGTAATAAATAAAAACGCAGCGAATAGGCTGCGTTTTTTTATTTTAGAATAAGCTGTGACGCTTAGGAGTTAAAAATCGTCAGGGCGCTCGATAGTATCAACCACGACAGCAGAATCATCTTGGGGTTGAGTTAACGTTGCAGCAGGTTTTTGCTGCTTCTGTTTTGCCGGTTGCTGAAGCCCTTGGGGAATATCGTTATCGTAACCTTTTACTTTACGCGTTGCTTCTGTCATTGGCTCGAACGTAAATTTTTGTCCAGCCAGTGATGCTTCAACCATGGCACCGCCTTTCGTTTTGGTGAAAATCGCTACGCCATTGATGTAACTTTTTGTTGCATAGTTACCATTAGAGCCAGCACCCGCACCAGCGGTTCCCGCTTTTGCAGATGCGCCTTCATCTATGGCTACAGCTGATGCTTGGGCATCTAGCTCAAAACTGCCGCTGACGAAATTGTCATAGGCACGTTTGTCTTGGAAAAACAGAATCTCGCTGTAAGCTTGTCCTCCGAATTGTAAGCCAATAGAAACTTGAAACAGTTTCGCAAATCCAGTGGCTTTATTCGCTTTAAAGACAACGCCCTTACCGTAAGCACCGCCAACCCAGAAACCACCTTTACCGACAGATGGAAAAACCGCATAGCCATAGGCTGAGTTAAAGAAAGGTTGTGTTTGCGGTGATTGGTAAAAATGATCTAATGCGATTTTTGTATCGCTATCTTGTGCTAATGCAGACGTTGAGCTCAGCATCATGGCACAGGTACATAAGGTTACAAATAGTTTATGTATCGCTTTCATTATCCGATCCTTGTTGGTTGCGTAAGTACCAAGGGAAGCCTTACGAATCATAGGTTCTCATTATTAAGTGTTCTTTCGATATTTACTTTGTTATTCAACTCAACATACCTGAGCTGAAAAAAAAGGTGAAGTTTAAAGCTTCACCTTTTTGAGTATCTTATTCTGTTTCTAATTGCCTTGTGTCACGGAAATGTCCACGTTGACGGCGGATAAGGATCCAAGATAACGCGAAAGCCCAAAAGCTATAGAAATATAAAGGCCAACTACCAATGGTGGTATAAGGTGTCATACCTATCGTTGGGATCACCGTTGCTTTTAGTACCCCAGTGACAAACTGAGGTAATTTTTTAGTGATCATACCTTTATAATCAACGACCGCTGTAATACCTGTATTGGTTGCGCGTAAGAGTGGTTTACCCAACTCTAATGCGCGCATTTGGGCTATTTCCATATGTTGGAAAGGACCAATAGAGTGACCAAACCATGCGTCATTCGAAAGCGTTAGTAGCATTTCTGTGTGATTGGTAATGTTCTCACGCATTTGCTCACTAAATGCCACTTCATAACATAATGCCGGTGCTATTGAATAACCATGAGCTTGAATATTTGGTTGTACATACGCGCCACGACTAAATGATGACATTGGCAAATTAAACAACGGTGCAATAGGGCGCAATAAATCACCAAACGGCACAAACTCACCAAATGGGAGTAAGTGATGCTTACTGTATCGTGTTGCTGTGTCGTAGTTATACGGACCATCAGCATCTACACCTAGAGTTAAGATGTTATTGAAGAACTTGCCATCAGGTTTCTGATCAAGAATACCGGTGATCACCGTGCTGTTATTGGCACGGGCTGCATCATCTAAGCCTTGTAAAAAAACAGGAATATGTGCTTCGAGTGCAGGGATCGCAGCTTCAGGCCAAATAATAAGGTCGGATCCCCAGTTTTCACGGGTGAGATCCATATATTTCATCAAGGTTGGCCAGCGTTGGCTCGGTAGCCATTTTTGGTCTTGAGGAATATCACCTTGAATTAAAGCAACAGATACGCTGTGTTTATGATCAGGTTTTACCCATTGTGCTTTTCCTGCCCATAAAGACAAACCAATAATGACGATAGGGATCAGTAATGGTTTCCAATTACGGTAGGTTATCGCAGCCACAATGGCTCCGGAAATAAGTACTAAGGCAAGGGTAATACCTTCAACACCGAAGATTGGCGCAATAGCAGCCAAGGGGGTATCAATTTGGCTGTAACCCATCCATAACCATGGAAAACCAGTAAATAGCCAACCACGGATCCAGTCTAAAATTAACCAGATTACAGGGCCTGTTAATAGTAGCTGGTGGAAAGGACGAGTACGATTAAAGCGATTGTAGAGATAGCCATATAACGCAGGGTATAGAGCTAAGTAGCTGATAAGCAGTGTCATTAAGAAAACACTTGCTATCTTTGGCATACCACCAAAGTTATCTATACTCACGTGTACCCAGCTGATGCCAGTACCAAACATACCTAAGCCGTAAAGAAAACCGATTAGGGCTGAACGTTTGGCTGTTTTATGTTGGAGTAAAAAGAAAAAAGCGATGAGAGATAATGGCGCTAGAAGCCAGTAGTTATAAGGTGCAAATGAAAGTGTTGCAATTGCACCCGCAGGTACAGCTGCAAGCAGCTGTACCCACGATAATAATGATTTTTTTGTCATTCTTTAAGAAGTAATAGTCGGTTGAAATGCTTCGTCAGGTACCGTTACTTGTAACTGGATAACACGACGGTTATCGGCAGAAGTCACTTTAAACGAGTAACCATTGACTTCAACAACTTCACCACGTGTTGGTAGGTGACCAAAGTTCATCATCACAAGTCCGCCGACAGTATCGACTTCTTCATCACAGAATGAGGTTTGGAATAGTTCATTGAAATCTTCAATGGTTGTCAGTGCTTTTACCGCATAAGTATGTTTACTTAACTGACGGACATCTTGCTCTTCCTCGTCATCGAATTCATCTTCAATTTCGCCAACGATTTGTTCAAGAATATCTTCAATGGTGATAACGCCTGAAACACCACCAAACTCATCAACCACAATAGCCATGTGGTAACGCTCTTCACGGAACTCTTTTAATAGTCGGTCAACGCGCTTACTTTCCGGCACTACAACGGCAGGACGCAGCACTTTATCCATATCAAAAGGCTCGCTATCAGGAAGCAGATAACGCAGGAGATCTTTAGCAAGTAAGATACCTTCTACGTGGTCTTTATCATCACTGATTACAGGGTAACGAGAGTGTTGGGCTTCAACAATTAAATCAATCAGATCTTCTAACTTCTGAGAACGTTCAATCGTGATCATTTGCGAACGTGGGATCATGATGTCACGAACACGCATTTCAGAAATTTCCATTACACCCTCAAGCATATCGCGAGTGTCATGGTCGATTAGATCGTTTTCTTCTGAATCTCGAAAAACTTCAACTAATTCTTCACGGTTTTGTGGATCACCTTGAAATAGTTGGCCAATACGTTCAAAGAAGGACTTTCTACTCGGACCTTCAGATGTTGGAGAGTTATCTTCGTTCATTATTTACTTTCAGCAAATAGCTTGTCAGCTAAGTGGACGATGCCACGGAAATGCGATTCATCTTTGGATGAATCGCGATATAAATGATTACTGCTTCTCTGAAATGTAAGGGTCAACAAATCCCATGTTTTGCATGATTTCTGTTTCCAAGCTTTCCATTTCTTCAGCTTCTTCATCTTCAATATGATCATAACCTAGCAGATGGAGACTGCCATGTACAACCATATGTGCCCAGTGTGCTTTTAGGGGCTTGTTTTGTTCAAGTGCTTCTTTTTCTACAACTTGACGACAAATAATTAAATCGCCAAGTAGCTCCAATTCCATGCCAGGAGGCGCTTCAAATGGGAAAGATAACACATTTGTTGGGCGATCTTTGCCACGGTACTCGAGATTTAGTGCATGGCTTTCTTGTTCATCAACTAAACGTATCGTGACTTCTGCATCAGCTTGAAAAGGGATAACGGCTGCATTTAACCACTGCTGAAATTCCGCTTCTGTCGGTAATCCGTCCAGACTCTCAGTGGCGTGTTGTAAATCGAGGTAAATAGCCATTAATTACTCTTTTCTGACTCTATCTTTGCCGCAGTAGCGACGGCAACTAATGCCGCTTCTTTTGCTTCCTGCTCTGCTCGGCGGCGTTGTTCTGCAAGCTTACGTTGTTTTTGGTCTTCGCTTTCCCATACTTCGTAAGCTTGAACAATACGTGCTACCACAGGATGTCGAACGACATCATCGGCTAAGAAGAAATTAAAGCTGATCTCATCAACTTCAGATAATACTTCAATAGCATGACGTAGCCCTGAACGTGCACCACGAGGTAAGTCAATTTGTGTCACATCACCTGTGATAACGGCACGAGAATTAAAACCAATACGAGTAAGGAACATTTTCATCTGTTCCACTGTGGTGTTCTGGCTTTCATCTAGGATAATAAATGCATCATTAAGGGTACGTCCACGCATATATGCTAATGGGGCAACTTCAATCACATTTCGTTCAATTAATTTTTCAACACGCTCGAAACCTAACATTTCAAATAGCGCATCATAGAGAGGACGTAAGTAAGGATCGACTTTTTGGCTTAGATCGCCAGGTAGGAAACCTAACTTTTCTCCTGCTTCTACTGCTGGACGCGTTAATAGAATACGACGGATCTCTTGACGCTCTAATGCATCAACAGCAGCGGCAACTGCAAGGTAAGTTTTACCTGTACCTGCTGGACCAATACCAAAGGTAATATCATGCGTCACCATATTGGCAATATATTGTGCTTGGTTAGGAGTACGCGGTTTAATCACACCTTTTTTGGTTTTGATGTGAATTTCTTTACCATATGGGATTGAGGATTCAGTTGTTTGCTCTAATACACCAGACTCTTTAATCGCAAGATGAATTTGGTCTGGTTCAATATCAGGAATAACGTTACGAACAGGCGCCGTATCAACGTAGAGATCTTTGATGATATTTGTCACAGCGTCTACGGAATAGTTTTTTCCAACTACGCTAAAGTTATTGCTACGGTGATTAATTTCAACACCTAATCGGCGCTCTAATTGTTTGATATTGTCGTCGAAAGGGCCACAAAGACTAGATAAGCGTTGATTATCAGCAGGCTCAAGTTGAAATTCTACAGTAATTATTTTGCTCAAGGTTTGCCTCTCATTAAGGCCGTCATGGTGACGGCCATAGGTTCAGGGCAGGAGACGTACTCAGGTAAAACGTACATGCCTACCAATGTAGAGCAAGAGCTAACGGTTTACTCTGGTGTATATACGCCTACACCCAATTCATTTTCTTTACGTGTTTTTGCCATCATTTCAGATGGTGACATTGCAACACGTAGATCCATTTCTGCTTCAGTACGTACTAATTCGCCACGCAGTGAGTTGGTAAATACATCAACAATTTTCACATCGACGAATTGACCAATTAAATCAGCAGAACCTTCAAAGTTTACGATTCGGTTGTTTTCAGTACGGCCACGTAGTTCCATAACGTTTTTACGTGAAGGACCTTCAACTAGGATACGTTGTTCTGTACCTAACATTTGACGCGCATGTCGCATTGCTTGACTGTTTAACTGCTGCTGTAGTGCGTACAAACGTTCTTTCTTCACTTCTTCAGACAAATCACAAGGGTAATCTGCTGCTGGTGTACCTGGACGTGGAGAGAAGATGAAGCTGTAACTAATATCAAAGTCGATTTCACGAATTAACTTCATGGTATCTTCGAAATCTTGATCCGTTTCACCAGGGAACGCAACAATAAAGTCTGAGCTCATTGTGATATCTGGGCGAACTTTACGCAACTTACGAATCTTAGACTTGTACTCTATTGCCGTATGAGGGCGTTTCATCATCGTCAGAATACGATCTGAACCACTTTGTACTGGTAAGTGTAAGTAGTTCACTAATTCTGGTGTATCTTTGTACACATCAATGATGTCATCAGTAAATTCAATAGGGTGACTAGTTGTGTAGCGAATACGGTCGATACCATCAATGGCAGCAACTAAACGCAGTAGCTCGGCAAAGCTTGCTACTTCTCCATCGTGCATTGGACCACGATAAGCATTTACGTTTTGTCCAAGTAGATTGACTTCACGAACGCCTTGTTCTGCAAGTTGTGCAATTTCAAACAGTACATCATCTAGTGGACGACTAACTTCTTCACCGCGAGTATAAGGTACTACGCAGTAAGTACAGTATTTAGAACAGCCTTCCATAATAGATACGAATGCTGTTGCGCCTTCAGCACGAGGCTCAGGCAAGCTATCGAATTTCTCAACTTCAGGGAAGGAGATATCCATAACGGTTTTTTCATTTGATTGCGAACGCTTAATCATCTCTGGCAAACGGTGCAGTGTTTGCGGGCCAAAGATTACGTCAACATACGGTGCACGTTTACGAATCGAGTCACCTTCTTGTGTGGCTACACAACCACCGACACCGATCACAAGATCTGGCTTATTATCTTTTAATTTTTTCCAACGCCCTAGCTGGTGGAAAACTTTCTCTTGTGCCTTCTCACGGATCGAGCAGGTGTTAAGTAGCACAACATCTGCTTCTTCTGGGATATCGGTTAACTCAAAGCCATTAGCTGCATTAAGAAGATCTGCCATTTTAGATGAATCGTATTCGTTCATCTGGCAGCCCCAGGTTTTGATCAGCAGTTTCTTCGCCATCTCTAACTCTTCGCTCGTAGTGTTGATTTCATTACATTCAGATTACGGGCTGACAGGGGACATGATAGTAATCGCCTGTAGCAAGCCGCGTATTGTACTGCTTTAAACTCGCTCTGACCAGATCATCACCACCCTGAATAAATTGTGGGTTTATTCCAAGCTATGGATAAAGATGGAATGATTTGAAAAGTGATTGTTCATTATAGACTTTATTGAGTGTTACCATACCAAGTTGACGCATTTGACGGCGGATCCATAGAGTACGTTGATAGACATAATTACTCATTGGTGATGCTTTTATCTTATATGGGTTCGGTAATACAGCGGCAAGTTGTGCTGCCTGTTGGGCACTTAGTCGGCTCGCAGGTATATGGAAAAAGTGTTCACTCGCTGCTTCGACACCATAAATACCAGGACCAAATTCAATAATATTTAGATAAACTTCAAGAATACGCTCTTTTCCCCAAACTATTTCCATCAATAAAGAGAAGTATAATTCGATGCCTTTACGAATATATGAGTGTACTGGGAATAGAAACATATTTTTAGCCGCTTGCTGGCTAATCGTACTGGCACCACGCACTGGCCCAGTTTTACCTTCATGTCTTAATACTGCCAGCGTCGCTTGTACGTCAATACCGTGATGCTCAGGAAAGGTTTGATCTTCTGAAGCTATCACAGCTAACTGCATGTTTTTTGATATTTTATCTAAATTAACCCATTCGTGTTGAGTGTGCGCAGGGTAACCTTGAGGTGGAAATAGCATTCGGCTAATTTCCCATCCCCAAAATGGCGGATTAATAAATTTAAAAATAATCACGAGAAATATAGGAAACAAAAGTACAAATAAAATAAATTTAATGAAAAAGCGTTTTAGCATGGTAAGGCTGTTTCCTGCTTATTAAAGTGATCGCACAATAAAAGAATGTTTATCTTAGTGACATTCCCTATATATTAAAATTTTTTATACAATTCGAGTTACTATGATGGTTTATTGGATTATAACCAAATAATGAGCCTGAACGTAATAGGTAGGTAAATAATGAAGCAGTATGATGTCATCGTTGCTGGTGGCGGTATGGTTGGGGCTGCAACCGCGCTTGGCTTAGCGAAGTTAGGTTTAGACGTTGCCGTATTAGAAGGCTTTGCTCCTCGACCTTTTGCGAACACACAGCCGATGGATTTGCGTGTTTCCGCAATTTCTCCTCATTCCGTTGCATTATTAGATCGGTTAGGCGCATGGGATGAGGTACTCAACATGCGTTTGTGTCCTTTTAAACGATTGGAAACGTGGGAAACCCCAGAATGTCGTACACGCTTTAATGCTGACGATATGGGGTTAGAACAACTAGGCTATATTGTTGAAAATCGCCTGTTGCAACTTGCGCTTTGGCAGCAGTTCGACAATATCGATAACTTGACGTTATATTGCCCATCAAAAATGGTTTCAACAACATCGATTGAAAATGGCTATATCGTTGAGTTGGAAGATACTCAACAGCTACAGTGCCGATTATTAATTGGTGCCGATGGCGCTAATTCTCAAGTGCGCCAACAAGCCGATATTGGTATTACAGCGTGGGATTACCGTCAACACTGTATGCTGATTAATATAAAAACAGCATTGCCGCAACAAGATATTACATGGCAGCAGTTTACGCCTGCAGGCCCTCGTTCATTCTTACCGTTGCCTGGACATCAAGGGTCATTAGTATGGTATGACAGCCCTGAACGCATTCGACGCCTATCACATATGACTTCTGAACAGTTGCATGCAGAGATCTCTGCCGTTTTTCCTGAAGAGCTTGGTGAGTTCAGTGTGGTTGATCATGGATCTTTTCCACTAACGCGTCGTCACGCACAAACCTATTACAAACCAAATGTCGTTTTATTAGGTGATGCTGCTCATACGATTAATCCATTAGCAGGCCAAGGTGTAAATCTAGGCTTTAAAGATGTTGATGTTTTACTTCAAGAAATAGAAGCGGCAGGTGAGCATTGGGATGAATGTTCGACACTTGATAAATATCAACGTCGTCGTCGTCCTGATAACCTTGTAATGCAAACAGGGATGGATTTTTTCTATATGGCGTTTAGTAATAATATCGGGCCATTAAAGTTTATTCGTAATGCAGGGCTTCGTTTAGCCGATGGGGCTGGCGGTATTAAAAAACAAGTATTGAAGTACGCTATGGGGCTTTAATTAAAGATTTTGCTATTTACGTAACGAAATGTAGAAAGCCGAGAGACATTGTCTCTCGGCTTTTTCTTTATCTAATAATTTATTGCCAGATAAAAGAAAACCCACTCAAAGAGTGGGTTTCTAATATATGGTGCGGAAGGAGAGACTTGAACTCTCACACCTTGCGGCGCCAGAACCTAAATCTGGTGCGTCTACCAATTCCGCCACTTCCGCATGATTAACTGTCGAGACAATCAATCTTAAATAATGGCAGGTCTACCTGGATTCGAACCAGGGAATGGCGGCATCAAAAGCCGCTGCCTTACCGCTTGGCGATAGACCTACAGCGCTTGTTCACACAAGACTTTCACAAACTAGAGAGAATGGTGCGGAAGGAGAGACTTGAACTCTCACACCTTGCGGCGCCAGAACCTAAATCTGGTGCGTCTACCAATTCCGCCACTTCCGCATATTGTCAGTTACAAGTAACTGTTGTCTCTAGTTGTATAATTTAAATCAGTAATTGGTAAAAAGCTGATTTAAAGAATAATGGTGGCTACGACGGGATTCGAACCTGTGACCCCATCATTATGAGTGATGTGCTCTAACCAACTGAGCTACGTAGCCAACACAGAATACTGACATTCATCAATACTCTTAAATAATGGCAGGTCTACCTGGATTCGAACCAGGGAATGGCGGCATCAAAAGCCGCTGCCTTACCGCTTGGCGATAGACCTACAGCGCTTGTTCACACAAGACTTTCACAAACTAGAGAGAATGGTGCGGAAGGAGAGACTTGAACTCTCACACCTTGCGGCGCCAGAACCTAAATCTGGTGCGTCTACCAATTCCGCCACTTCCGCATATTGTCAGTTACGAATAACTGTTGTTTCTCTAGTTGTATTTTTTAAATCAGTAATTGGTAAAAACTGATCTAAAGAATAATGGTGCGGAAGGAGAGACTTGAACTCTCACACCTTGCGGCGCCAGAACCTAAATCTGGTGCGTCTACCAATTCCGCCACTTCCGCATGATTAACTGTCGAGACAATCAATCTAAATAATGGCAGGTCTACCTGGATTCGAACCAGGGAATGGCGGCATCAAAAGCCGCTGCCTTACCGCTTGGCGATAGACCTACAGCGCTTGTTTACACAAGACTTTTCACAAACTAGAGAGAATGGTGCGGAAGGAGAGACTTGAACTCTCACACCTTGCGGCGCCAGAACCTAAATCTGGTGCGTCTACCAATTCCGCCACTTCCGCATATTGTCAGTTACAAGTAACTGTTGTCTCTAGTTGTATAATTTAAATCAGTAATTGGTAAAAAGCTGATTTAAAGAATTAATGGTGGCTACGACGGGATTCGAACCTGTGACCCCATCATTATGAGTGATGTGCTCTAACCAACTGAGCTACGTAGCCAACATAGAATACTGATATTCATCAATACTCTTAAATAATGGCAGGTCTACCTGGATTCGAACCAGGGAATGGCGGCATCAAAAGCCGCTGCCTTACCGCTTGGCGATAGACCTACAAGTGCTTTTTTAAAGCATCTCTCAACTCTATTGAGAGAATGGTGCGGAAGGAGAGACTTGAACTCTCACACCTTGCGGCGCCAGAACCTAAATCTGGTGCGTCTACCAATTCCGCCACTTCCGCATTTTATCAGTTTCTAGAACCGATATTCAATTTTAACGTGAAAATTGAATGGTGGCTACGACGGGATTCGAACCTGTGACCCCATCATTATGAGTGATGTGCTCTAACCAACTGAGCTACGTAGCCATTTTCCTATTTTTCACAGTATTTCTTAACGAGCCACTGTGTCGGGAACGGGGCGCATTATGCTCATACCAGCGAAAACCGTCAATAGTTTTTTTAAATATATCGCTAAAATTCGTTTGTTCGGCGCATATTTGGACGATGTGTGCGAATGACAAACTGAAATTACGATTGTCAGCTTAAAACTTCAATAAATGTGAACACTATCAAGTTATTTATATTGCTAACAAATAAGTGAAATTTCTATTTAGATAAAAATAAGCCAGCTAATAAAGCTGGCTTATAGAATTTGTGAGACTAGCGACTAAGCAAAAAATTACACGTTAAAACGGAAGTGAACAACATCACCGTCTTTAACAATATATTCTTTACCTTCTAGGCGCCATTTACCTGCTTCTTTAGCACCTGACTCACCACCGCAATTGATGTAATCGTCATAGCCAATAACTTCTGCACGAATAAAGCCTTTTTCGAAGTCAGTGTGGATAACACCTGCTGCTTTTGGTGCTGTTGCACCTACAGGGATTGTCCATGCACGTACTTCTTTAACACCAGCAGTAAAGTAAGTTTGAAGAGACAGTAGCTGATAGCCAGAACGGATCACGCGGTTAAGACCTGGTTCTTCGATACCCATATCAGCAAGGAACTCTTCACGATCTTCATCATCCAGTTCAGCGATCTCTGATTCCATTGCCGCACATACTGGAACAACAACCGCATTTTCTTCTGCTGCACGTGCAATTACTTTGTCAAGGAATGGGTTATTTTCAAAACCGTCTTCATTAACATTAGCAATGTACATAGTTGGCTTAAGCGTTAAGAAGTGCAGGTAATCGATCGCTGCTTTTTCTTCTTTTGTCAGCTCTAGCGCACGTAGCATGCCACCTTCAGTTAGGTGAGGAAGCATCTTCTCTAGTACTTTGATTTCAAACTTAGCATCGTTATCACCGCCTTTTGCACGTTTAGCTAAACGCTGAATAGCGCGCTCACACGTATCTAAGTCAGCCATCGCAAGCTCAAGGTTGATGATATCCATGTCTTCTAGAGGATCGATACGACCAGCAACGTGGACAATATTGTCGTTTTCAAAACAACGTACAACGTGACCAATAGCATCTGTTTCACGGATATTAGCTAGAAACTTGTTACCAAGGCCTTCACCTTTTGATGCACCAGCAACAAGACCCGCGATATCAACAAACTCCATCGTCGTTGGCATAATTCGTTCTGGATTTACGAATACTGCTAATGCATCCATACGTGGATCTGGCACAGGAACTACACCTGTGTTTGGTTCAATAGTACAGAACGGGAAGTTTGCTGCTTCAATACCTGCTTTTGTTAAGGCGTTGAATAGAGTTGACTTACCAACGTTTGGTAGACCTACGATACCGCATTTAAAACCCATGGTTTAAAACCCTTTTGGTGATTATTCTGTGTAACAACTCAACTATAGTACGAATGACTGTATCTATAGCGGCAAAATAGTACGCGAAAATGTGTGGCTATTCTGCTTTGAATGTATGTAGGCGATTTTGCGCCTTTGTTAAGCCGTCTTTAAGTAAGACATCAATACAGCGAACAGATTCATCTACAGCTGCATCAATCAATTCTTGCTCTTTAGCTGGTGCTTTTCCAAGTACGTAGCCTGCGACTTTGTTTTTATCGCCTGGATGACCGATAGCGATCCTCAGACGATAGAAATCCTTATTATTACCCATTTTGCTAATGATATCGCGAAGACCATTATGTCCGCCATGACCACCACCTTTTTTAAATTTCGCAACACCGGGTGGTAAATCTAATTCATCGTGAGCAACTAAAATTTCTTCGGGTTTGATTTGGAAGAAGTTAGCTAACGCAGCAACCGACTTTCCTGACAGGTTCATAAAAGTCGATGGGATCAATAGGCGAAGATCTTGTCCATTGGCTGTAATTCTTCCTGTTAAACCAAAATACTTTGGGTCAGGGCGAAGGGTTACATTGTGGACGCGCGCTAATTCTTCAACTATCCAGGCACCGGCATTATGGCGGGTGTTGGCGTACTCTTGACCCGGGTTAGCGAGGCCAACAAGCAAACGAATATTATTACTCACGTTTATCTCTCTTGTCATTTACCAGTAACTTAGCGGGTTGCACCTGAAATTATAGTGACAATGAGTTACTGGATGTCGGGCTCAAAACGCGCCATATATTATATTAAATTAACTAAAATTGATATGGCTCTTCATCGTCACTGTTTTTGCAGGCTAGACAAAAGAAAACGCCTCGCAGTAGCGAGGCGTTAAATATCTTATCCGATTAAATTAAGGCAATCTAACCGAGTGAGCAAATTAGTGCTCAAACATTGCTGAAATTGATTCTTCGTTGCTAATACGACGAATAGCTTCAGCTAGCATACCTGACAGTGTTAATACTGATACTTTACCCGTAGCTTCAATTTCTTTTGTTAGCGTAATTGAGTCTGTAACGATAATTTCATCGATAACAGATTCACGGATATTCTCTAGTGCACTACCTGAAAATACTGGGTGAGTTGCGTAAGCAAATACACGTTTAGCACCACGTTCTTTTAGTGCTTCAGCGGCTTTACACAATGTACCACCTGTATCGATCATATCATCAACGATGATACAGTCACGGCCTTCAACATCACCGATTAGATGCATAACCTGAGAAACGTTTGCACGAGGGCGACGCTTATCAATGATAGCAATGTCAGTGTCATCAAGCAGTTTAGCGATTGCACGAGCACGTACAACACCACCGATATCAGGAGAAACAACCACTGGATCTTGTAGATCTTTTGCTAGCATATCTTCAAGTAGGACAGGGCTACCAAATACGTTATCAACAGGTACGTCGAAGAAACCTTGGATTTGTTCTGCGTGTAGGTCAACAGTTAAGACACGGTCAACACCTACGTTAGAAAGGAAATCAGCAACAACTTTAGCAGTAATCGGCACACGAGCAGAGCGAACGCGGCGATCTTGGCGAGCATAACCAAAGTATGGAATTACAGCAGTAATACGGCCCGCTGAAGCGCGGCGTAGTGCATCGATCATAACAACCAGTTCCATTAGGTTGTCGTTCGTTGGTGCACAAGTTGATTGGATAATGAATACGTCGCTACCACGTACGTTTTCATTAATTTGTACACATACTTCACCATCGGAGAAACGGTTAACCGTAGCATCTCCCAAGGAAATATAAAGACGATCAGCGATGCGTTGGGCTAGTTCTGGTGTTGCGTTACCAGCAAACAGCTTCATATCAGGCACGGTGTAAACCTCAGGTTGCGTCCAAGTTGTAATTACTGACAATCCGTAGAATGTGCTGCTAAGGCTGCCATAAGAGGAGACGTGTTGACACCTTTTGCGACAAATCCGTGGAGCCAGTCAGGTAAAATGTTCAGGATTGCGTTGGCTTCTTGTTGAGTGTTAAATTCCGAAAACACACAAGCGCCAGTGCCAGTCAATCTTGACGGCGCGTATTCTAACAGCCACGAAAGCGCCTGATCAACCTCAGGATTAAGACTTCTTACAATTTTTTCGCAATCGTTTTCGTAAACTCCACGTAACAGTGCATCTAGGCTACGTTTTTTAGTATTACGCGGAAGTTCAGGATGGGTGAAAATATCGACAGTTGCAATGCTAATATCAGGCTTTGCGATTAAAAACCATTTTTCTTGTGGCTCTGCAGGTTGCAGTTTTTCACCAATACCTTCGGCAAATGCGCTTGTACCACGGACAAAAACAGGGACATCAGCACCTAATTTAAGACCAATATCTGCTAATTCATCAACCGATAGCTGGGTTTGCCAAAGATGATTGAGGGCGACTAATGCTGTTGCGGCATTAGAGGAACCACCACCAAGACCGCCTCCCATGGGAAGGATCTTATCAATATGAATATCGGCTCCTAAGTCACAATTTGCGGCTTGACGAAGTGCATTTGCAGCACGATAAATCAGGTTATCTTCAGTTTTAACCCCTTCAATTGCTGGCGTTAAATTAATTTGGTTATCACGACGTGGGGTGATGGTTAAAGTATCGCCATAATCGACAAACTGAAACAAGGTTTGTAAGTCATGGTAGCCATTTGGGCGTTGGCCTGTAATGTATAAAAACAAATTCAGTTTTGCTGGCGCAGGCCATTGGCTCGCGACACCAAAAGGGATGTATTGACTCATGCAATGCTCGTCTATTTTGAGTAATCGTAAATGCTTTGCTATTTAATTCGCTAACCAGTTAGAGATTTTAATTTTAATTTTGAGTTTGCCTTGGTTTAGTACCATTTGTGTCGGTAATGCAGGGCTTTGATCATTATACGTGTTGTAGTGCATTTCCCATACTTGACCATCAATCTCTTTGGCAAGATAAGCGACTTGATCATTTCTGTTTAGCTGATAAGTATCAGCAGCTGTCGGTAAACCAATTAGCCAATCACGCATTTGTGATAGGGGTAATTCGATTCCAGTTAGTTGCTTCACTAATTGTGCAGCATCAGCACCATGATAGGTTTTACCATCAGGATCGATTAGTGTGACGTTACCCGGCTTTGCATTGAGATTAAGGACGGTTTTGTACATTTTTGTTAAGATTAACTGGTATTCATCATCATGATTTTTCCAGTTAAAGGTGAGAGATATGCGTTGCTCAGGGCTTAAATAGCCAAACACACCTTTTGCTTGATAATCAGTTAGACGCTTTAATTGTGCTTGGTGCGTGTCCCAATCTACTTTTGCGGTGCTTTTGGGCGTTTGTGCACAGCCAGATAATAAGGCAAATGTAATAGCAATAAAGGCTAAATTACGTAATCTCATGATGAAAGCTCGTAATAAGAATGAGCAAAAACAATAACGATTATTTTAATTAAAGCCAAATATTAAGCAAAAATAAGGGGTAAATTAGGCAAATAAGGCAATAAAAATGCAGTCATTATTGATTGATTACGTCAGCTACCTTTTATTAAGTCAGGGCATCAAGTAAAATCCCTTCCTTAGATTTTTTCACCGGCGAAGTGGGTACACCGTCTCCATGACCTTGCTTGCATTAGGAATCAACCATAAAACAGCTTCTGTTGATTTACGCGAAAAAGTGGCTTTTTCTCCTGAAAAGCTTTCCTTAGCGTTGCAGCTGCTGAAAAACCACCCTGAGGTATTAAGTGGGGTTATAGTATCTACTTGTAACCGTACTGAAGTTTACTGTGAGATTTCACAGTCAGGGCCGGGTGTGATCATTGACTGGTTGACCAAATTTCATCAGATCACAGCCGAAGAACTGATGCCAAGCCTGTACTTTCATGAAGAGCAAGCGGCAGCACGTCATTTAATGCGTGTTGCTTGTGGCCTTGATTCGTTAGTATTGGGCGAGCCGCAAATCCTAGGACAGGTGAAGCAGTCTTATTCGGAATCAAAAGACAACGAAGCAGTAGGTGGCACCTTAGAAAAGCTGTTTCAAAAAACCTTTACAGTAGCGAAACGCGTACGTACTGAAACTGACATTGGCGGTAATGCCGTCTCTGTTGCTTATGCGGCGTGTTCTTTAGCGCGACAAATTTTTGAGTCTTTATCTGGTGCTACTATTTTACTGGTTGGTGCAGGCGAAACGATTGAACTTGTTTCTCGCCATGTCGTTGAACAAGGTTGTAATAGTTTGATTGTTGCTAACCGTACGCGTGAGAGAGCGGAAGGGATTGCACAAGAGTTTGGTGCTGAAGTGATCAGTCTTGAAGAAATTCCTGATCACCTCCATCGCGCTGATATTGTTATAAGTTCAACCGCAAGCCCATTACCGATTGTTGGTAAAGGGATGGTTGAAATGGCATTAAAGCAACGTCGTCATCAACCTATGCTGTTGGTGGATATTGCCGTGCCTCGAGATATAGAACAACAAGTTGGCGAATTGAACGATGCTTACTTATATTCTGTTGATGATCTTCACTCGATTGTAGAGAAGAACCGTGAGCAGCGTAAGGTAGCAGCGATTCAAGCTGAAGCGATTATAAGTGAAGAAAGCGCTGTATTTATGCAGTGGTTACGCTCACTTGAAGCCGTTGATAGTATTCGAGATTATCGTCAATTTGCGGAAGAAATTAAACAGGAGCTACTACAGCGTAGTCTCCAAGCCATTGCTAATGGTACCGAGCCTGAAAAGGCGTTAGCAGAGCTCAGTAATAAACTTACCAATAAGCTTATCCATGCACCAACCAAGGCTATGCAGCAGGTCGCAAAAAATGGCGAATCTGAAAAATTAGCAGTGATTCGTGAAGCACTCGGTCTGGATTCCTATAACGATTAGTAGTTGATCGCCTTTGGCTTTCGCTCAGCACTATTAGAAGATTATGAAGCAATCAATTTTAGTTAAATTAGAAACTCTTGTTGAACGTTACGAAGAAGTTCAACATCTCCTTGGTGATGCAAGTGTTCTTGCGGATCAAAATCGCTTTCGTGCGCTATCAAAAGAATATTCTCAGCTAGAAGAAGTGACGAAGTGTTTTCAAGCTTATCAACAAGCAAAAGAAGATTTAGTCGCTGCAGAAGAAATGGCGCAAGAAGATGACGCAGAAATGCGTGAAATGGCACAAGAAGAAATCAAAGAAGCCAAAGCTGAAATTGAACGCTTAGCTGATGAACTTCAAGTGCTATTGATTCCTAAAGATCCTAATGATGATCGTAACTGTTTTGTCGAAATCCGTGCAGGTGCAGGTGGTGATGAAGCGGGTATCTTTGCTGGTGATCTTTTCCGTATGTATAGCAAATATGCAGAAAGTCGTGGCTGGCGTATTGAGATCATCAATGAAAACCGTTCTGAACAAGGCGGTTATAAAGAGATGATCGCTAAAGTCAATGGTGATGGTGCTTACGGTATTTTGAAATTTGAGTCAGGTGGTCATCGTGTTCAGCGTGTTCCTGCAACTGAATCTCAAGGTCGCGTTCATACCTCTGCTTGTACTGTTGCGGTATTACCTGAAATTCCAGAAGCAGAGATTCCAGAAATCAATGCTGGTGATTTGAAAATTGATACATTCCGTGCCTCTGGTGCGGGTGGCCAGCACGTTAACACCACCGATTCTGCCATTCGTATTACTCACTTACCAACAGGTATTGTTGTTGAGTGTCAGGATGAGCGTTCACAACATAAGAACAAAGCGAAAGCGATGTCAGTCCTTGCTGCTCGTATTATTAAAGCAGAAGAAGAAAAGCGTCATGCTGAAGAAGCGAGCACACGTCGTAACCTACTAGGTTCTGGCGATCGTTCTGACCGTATCCGTACTTATAACTACCCACAAGGTCGTGTTTCTGATCACCGTATTACACTAACACTTTACCGCTTAAATGAAGTGATGGAAGGTGATTTAGATGCATTGATCCAACCTGTATTTACTGAATACCAAGCGGATCAACTAGCTGCGATGTCTGAGCAAAACTAATGCCTCAAAGCATTGAATATTTGCTAAAGCAAACTACTGAACAACTAGCAAGTGCGGGCTCTGAAAGTCCGCAACTTGATAGTGCTGTGTTGTTATGTCATGTGCTTGATAAGCCTCGTAGTTATTTATTAACGTGGCCTGAAAAGCAACTAGATAATGAGCAATATAATATTTTTCAGCAGCTACTTGCACGTCGCCTAAATGGTGAGCCTATTGCATATATTGTTGGTGAGCGTGAATTTTGGTCACTGCCATTAAAAGTCTCACCTTCAACCTTGATCCCTCGTCCTGATACTGAGCGTTTGGTTGAACTTGCATTAGATAAAATCACAAGCGCTACTACCAAAGTATTGGATTTAGGAACCGGAACCGGTGCGATTGCACTGGCGATTGCTTCTGAGTGTCCAAGTGTTCATGTTACCGGCATCGATTTACGTCAAGAAGCGGCTGAGCTTGCGCATGAAAATAGCCAACGTTTATCAATATTAAATACCCGATTTTTAGCGGGAAGCTGGTATTCACCACTACAAAACAATGATGTGTTTGAGCTTATTGTGAGTAACCCGCCTTATATTGATCACGCCGATCCCCATTTAGTTCAAGGTGATGTCCGTTTTGAACCAAAGAGTGCATTAGTTGCTGATGATAATGGCTTAGCTGATATACGTATTATTAGCGCGCAAGGACGTAAACACTTAACAGTAGGTGGTTGGTTGTTAATGGAGCATGGCTTCGAGCAAGGTTTGGCTGTAAGAACAATTTTAGAGCAGCTGGGTTATCAACAAGTATCTACCAGTCAAGACTATGCAGGGCTCGATCGTGTCACGATGGGCTGCTGGCAAGGAGAATTATAATTATGTATGTAGCAATGAAACATCTTCATTTAGTAGCAATCGCACTCAGTGTTTTACTGTTTGTGACTCGCTACATCATGATGATGGCAAACTCATCACTGTTAAATAAAAAGTTTTTCAAGATTACTCCCCATATTGTCGACACTGTGCTTTTAGCTAGTGGTGTAGCATTAATTTTCATTACAGGATTTATGCCTTTTACGGCTGGTAATGGTTGGTTAACTGAAAAGCTAACCTGTGTACTCGCTTACATCGCCCTTGGTTATGTCACGTTACACATGGGTAAAAATAAAGTCTTTAAGACATTTGCCTTTTTAGGCGCATTGGGCTGGGTATTTCTGGCTGCGCAATTGGCGGTAACGAAAACGCCAATTTTAGGTTAAGTTAGGTTAGATCATGATGCTGTTTAATGAAGACGAATTAAATTCGCGGCCATTAGTTTATGGTGCTATTGATATGATGAAGGACATCGTTCCTGAATTTCCAACCCAGTGGGTGGAGTTAAAGTTATCTCAATTAGCGCAGGAAGCTGAGCAAACATTAATGGAAGAAGTTAATCCTCGTTTACGGTTAGAGGGGCTTTTACGCCTTTTTTATCGAGAGTGGGGATTTCAAGGCGATCATCAGCAATACTTTTCGTCAGATAATGCATTCTTAGATAAAGTACTGGAGCGTAGAAAGGGGATTCCTGTAAGCCTTGGTGCTTTATTTCTTTATTTATCTCAGCACCTTGATCTGCCGATTGAAAGCGTAGGCTTTCCTACCCAGTTTTTATTAAAGGCGACATGGTCAGAAAGCGATGTTCAGTATATTAATCCGTTTGATGGTGAGTTTGTTAGCACACATATATTACGTAGCTGGTTGATTGGTCACCGTGGCCCATTTACTGAACTTAAACCTGAATATCTTAAAACGCAGCAGAATCATGAAATTTTAACGCGTTGGTTAACGGTTATGAAAAGTGCACTTCTTCGTGAAGAACATTTTACGGATGCTTTACGTTGTAGTGATCTTGCGCTGGTATTTAGTCCAGGCGATCCCCATGAGATCCGTGACCGAGGCTATATTTATCAACAGCTTGATTGTAATCACGCTGCAGCGATGGATTACTCATACTTTATTGAGCAATGCCCAGAAGATCCAGCCGCTGATTTACTCAAAACTCAAGTAGAGACGCTCTTTGATGAGCCTCTGATTCTACACTAGAAGAGAACAACAAATATGATGGAACAAAAAACTGTTCGCATAGGCGATATTGATGTTGCAAATGATAAGCCATTTGTTTTATTTGGTGGCATGAATGTGCTTGAGTCTCGCGACTTAGCGATGCAAATGTGTGAGCACTACGTGAAGGTCACTGAGAAATTAGGTATTCCTTACGTATTTAAAGCCTCTTTTGATAAAGCTAACCGTTCATCTGTTCATTCATACCGTGGTCCTGGTATGGAAGAAGGTTTAAAAATCTTTCAAGAACTAAAAGACACATTTGGTGTGAAAATCATCACTGATATTCATGAGAAAGAGCAGGCACAACCTGTTGCTGATGTGGTTGATGTGATTCAGCTTCCAGCGTTTCTGGCTCGTCAAACTGATCTTGTTGAAGCAATGGCAAAAACAGGCGCTGTGATTAATGTGAAAAAACCGCAGTTCATGAGCCCTGGCCAAGTGGGTAACATTGTTGAGAAATTCGCTGAATGTGATAATCACAATGTGATCTTATGTGAGCGTGGTGTATTGCACGGTTACGATAACCTAGTAGTTGATATGCTTGGTTTTGATGTAATGAAAAAAGCATCAAAGGGTAGTCCAATTATCTTTGACGTAACACATGCACTGCAGTGTCGTGATCCGCTAGGTGCGGCCTCTGGTGGTCGTCGTGAGCAAACCGTTGATCTCGCTCGCTCTGGTATTGCTACGGGTATTGCAGGCTTGTTTATGGAAGCGCACCCAACACCTGATCTTGCACTATGTGATGGTCCATCTGCGTTCCCATTAGATAAGCTTGAGCCATTCCTTGCGCAAATTAAGCAACTTGATGATCTCATTAAGAGCTTTGCCCCGATTGAAGTAAACTAAGTTTACCTGCTTCTATTTAAAGCCCAGTGATTCATAATCACTGGGCTTTTTTGTGCCAATAGAACGATAAAACGGTTGTTTTGTATAATAAGTGTTCGATTTATTAAAGTTCGAAAGATGTAAAAATACGATACTTTATCCTGTTTTTAATGGTGTTTTTTGAAGTTAAATTTCACTATTTTTCACAGATGTAGTTAGTATGCTTTTTTGGTATCTCTTTCATTGGTGTGATGTTTGTCTCACTAATTTTGAAAATTGTTGGCTGTGGTTTCATACTTGCCGCAGCATTTTATTCGATCAGAGAGTTTCCCGTGTCACTAACAACCACTCAAGAGTATCCCGAACATGCAGTAACAACACGTTTATCTAAATGGACCCAGCATGACACTCGTTGGATGTTGAGCTTATTTGGTACATCTGTTGGTGCGGGTATTTTATTTTTACCAATAAATATTGGCTCAGGTGGATTCTGGTCACTGGTTATAATGGCATTATTAGCTGGGCCTATGACATTTTGGGCTCATCGTGGATTAGCGCGTTTTGTTTTGTCATCATCTTCTTCTAACGCTGATTTTACCGATGTAGTTGAAGAGCATTTTGGTTCCCGTTATGGACGCTTAATTTCAGCTCTCTATTTTCTTTCTATTTTCCCTATTTTACTTATTTATGGTGTCGGCCTAACCAATACCGTTGATAGTTTTATTGTCCATCAATTAGGTTGGCAAGCGCCGTCAAGGGTGTTGTTATCAGGCGGATTAGTCTTCTTGATGATCACTGTGATGCTTGCGGGTGAAAAAGCGATGCTTAAAGCGTTTGAAGTGATTGTCTACCCACTGGCATTTATTTTGGCAGGCATTTCTATTTACTTGATCCCAAGTTGGCACATACCTAATCTTAATTTCTCTCAAAGTATTACTGAATTTAGCTCATCGTTATGGTTATCAATACCGGTTGTTGTTTTTGCTTTTAGTTATACGCCTGTCGTTTCTGGCTTTGTGAATGCTCAACGTCGTCAGTATGGCGATCATGCACATCGAAAATCAGAAACAATCTTAAAGCGTACCTCAATGATGTTGATTACTTTTGTTTTGTTCTTTGTATTCTCTTGCGTGTTAAGTTTATCCCCTGAGCAGTTGCAGCATGCAAAAATGGATAACGTGTCAGTGTTATCTTATTTAGCGAACGTTAAAGACAGTCACTTTATTATGTTGCTAGGCCCTTTAATTGCTTTTATTGCAATTACGTCATCGTTTTTAGGGCACTTTATGGGCGCACGTGAAAGCTTCAATGGCATTGTAGCGAAACAAACATCACTACCATTAAAAACCATCGACAAGATTGGGGTAGTGATCATGTTCTTCTCTATTTGGTTTGCAGCTGTTATGAACCCAAGTATTTTAGGGATGATGGAAGCGTTATCTGGCCCTGTGATTGCGATGATACTTTTTATTATGCCAATGCTTGCGGTATATCGAATTGAAAGCCTGAAAATGTACCGAGGTAAAATCAGTACTTGGTTTATTTTATTGATGGGATGTTTAGCCGTCGCGGCGATTATTTTTAGTTTAGTGTAAACATTTACTTGATAGCTGGTTTAAATTGAACTCTAAAAGAAAGGCTTGCGTTATACGCAAGCCTTTTGTTTATTTAGATATATTATAATTTAAAGCGGTTGATTTCTTGTTGCAGTTCATAAGAGAGCTCTGATAATTCAGCGGCTTGTTTTGCAGCTTCATTAGCTTCAACAGCCAACTCGTTTGAGACATCACGGATCCCTTCGGTATTGCGCGTGATCTCTGATGTCACTGATGATTGCTCTTCGGCAGCAGAGGCTATTTGGGTTGCCATATCATTGATGTTATTAACAGCGTTGGTAATTTGCGCCAAGCTAGCAGAAGCAGAGCTTGCATCATCAACACTGGTTTCAGATAGGTGACGACTATCTTCCATTATCCCAACCGCTTGCCCTGTGGTTTGCTGTAGCGTTTCAATCATTTGTTGAATTTCTTGGGTTGAGGCATGCGTACGTTGACTTAACACTCGCACTTCATCTGCAACGACTGCAAATCCACGACCTTGTTCGCCAGCACGTGCAGCTTCAATCGCAGCATTTAATGCCAGCAAGTTAGTTTGCTCTGCAATGCCTTGGATAGTTGAAAGAATTGTGTTGATGCTCTGGGCATGGCTATTAAGATCGCTGATCACGGTTGTGGCCGTTTCAACTTCTTGCGCCAAACTAGAAATAGATTGCTGGCTTTGATTTACCTGAGCAGCACCATGATTAGATGCCATCACGGTTTCTTCTGCTGTTCGTGCTGTATTTTCAGCGTTAGATGCAATTTCTTTGGTTGCTGCTGCCATTTCGTTGATAGCAGTTGCGACCATATTGATTTCATCTTGTTGATGCTGGATACGGGTACTACGTTCTTCTGCTTGGGTTGCGGTTAAATGTGACTGTTGGCTGAGTGATTGAGAAACATGGTTTAAACGTGCCACCATTTGATGCATATTGCCAACGAACTGGTTGAAGTTATTGGCGAGTTGACCCACTTCATCATTGCTCTTTGGTTCAATACGTTGAGTTAGATCGCCTTCACCACTAGCGATTTCTGCCAGTGCGTTTGATACGCGATCTAAATCGCGGAACAAGAAGTTAACTAACCATGCCACTGTAGTAATGACTAACAGTGCAATAACCGCAGCGGTAAGAAGGAGCTTATAAAGCAATGCTTTATGGCTTGCTTCCTCGGTTTTTTTATCCATGTTGATTGCTAATATCCAGTCAGTATGAGGGATGTTAGCAAAATAAAGTAGCTTAGGCTGATCGTTAATAGTCAGGTTAGTCAGTGCATTATTATGAATTTGCTGCTCAATATAATTGATAGAAAGCGCATTGCTATAACGTGAAATAGGTTGTAGCAATAGCTGCTGATCAGGGTGAGCGATAAACGTGGCGTCTTTTTTATTGATCAACATAGCAAATGCATTTTGACCAACATTCAAATTGACGATGTCGTCGATTAATTGGGTGATCAATATATCAGCGCCGATAACACCGATAAAAGTAGAATTATCATAAACAGGTTTGGCGATGGTCACCATTTTAGCTTTAGTTAAGGTGTCCATATACGGTGACGATATGATGGTCTTATTCGCTTTTTGTGCTTGTTGGTACCAAGGACGGGTTCGTGGATCTACCTGAGATAAATCACGTTCAGCAAAAGAGCTGGTGGCGATACCTGCGGTGCTGCCGAAGTAAATATCTTCAAATTGACCCGCTAAACGGGCTTGCTTTAAAGAGGGGATCATAGCAATGTCAGGATTATTAATTGTTACTGAGTCAATAATATTGGTACGAATATTTACCCAGTCACCCACACTGCTGCTAACAGCCTCGGTTAGGCTACTTGCTCGAGCATAAAGATCACGTTTAGCTTGAGTATCAATTTGATTAGCAGCGAGCCAAGTGAGTGCAGTCGCCATCACTAAAACTGCCGATAAACTCGCGACAATAAGTTTTTGTTTTAATGTTAACTGCATTATATATCCCTAAAATCCAGTAAATGTTAGCAGATTTTAGCGGTTGTTTATCGTAGATGCACCTTAAATAACAGGATTGTTATTAGTGTTACTTAATTGAGTGATGAACGTTCCATTTTTTGTACTTTTACTACAAAATAAGCGTTTTTCTTGTCATAAAACACAAAGATAAATTGGACTGGACTGAATGTGTAATTTAGTTACATTCCTTATGGATGTTTAGACGTCTAGATGTTGACACTGTGAACGCATCCCTTTAGTCTTAGAATGAATTTATCAATAGAACCTCAGTAGTCGCCATGCCAAACACAGATAAAAATAAACAAACCATTTCACCTTCTGCATTAGCACTATTACCCTTGGGTATTTTTTTAGCTTTATTCATTGGTGTTGGTACTTACCTTACTATGCAAGGAGTTGATTTCGCTTTTTATCAATTACCTTCACCTGTTGCAGCTTTGCCTGCTGTTGTTGTTGCGATTTTATTAAGCAAAGAAAAACTAAATAAAGCGATAGCGCAATTTATTAGTGGTGTAGGTCATAGCGATATTATCGCTATGTGTATGATTTACCTATTGGCTGGTGCTTTTGCTTCTGTTGCTAAAGCGTCGGGTGGGGTGGATGCAACGGTCAACCTTGGCTTATCACTTATTCCTGCAAGCATGATCTTACCTGGTATCTTTGTGATTTCTGCTTTTATTGCCACCGCAATGGGAACATCGATGGGGACGATTGCTGCAGTAGCCCCGGTCGCATTAGGCATTGCGCATGCGTCTGGTATGGATGTCGCATTAACTGCAGGTGTTGTTCTTAGCGGTGCAATGTTTGGTGATAACCTTTCTATTATTTCTGACACCACAATTGCCTCAACGCGATCACAAGGCTGTCAGATGAAAGATAAATTCCGTGAAAATATTAAAATCGCTTTACCTGCTGCATTTGCTGCAATTTTATTATTTGCGTTTAATAGCTCGGTTACACAATTACCTGAAACAACACCTATTGAATGGTTAAAAGTCATTCCTTATATCACTATCTTGGTACTCGCAGTATCTGGCGTTAATGTGTTTGTTGTACTGTCTGTTGGTATTCTACTGGCTGGTGGTGTCGGGCTAACATCTGTTGCTGATTATAGTTTTACCAGTTTTGGCAAAGATATTTATGGTGGTTTTAGTAATATGCAGGAAATCTTCCTGCTTTCTATGTTGATTGGTGGTATTAGTGAATTAATGCGCCAACAAGGTGGACTCGCTTTTCTAACTCAAACCATCAGTCGTGTGATTAATGTCTTTAGTAAAAAACATCAGTCGTCTGAAAATTTACGTGCTAGTGAGTTTGGTATTGCTAGTCTTGTGAGTTTGACTAACTTATGTACGGCAAATAATACTGTTGCGATTATTGTGTCAGGCGGGGTTGCACGTGAACTGGCTGATGAAAATGGAGTTACACCGCGTCGTTCCGCAAGTCTGCTCGATATTTTTTCGTGCGTTATTCAAGGTGTTTTGCCATACGGAGCGCAAGCATTACTCCTTGGTTCTGTTTTTGAGTTATCACCATTAGATGTTGTTGCGCACTCTTATTACTGTTTCTTTTTAGCGTTTTCTGCCATTGTTGCGATTATGCTGAAACATCCTAGTCGAAAATTGGCTAAAGTATAATGTGATATAAATCACTATAAAGTAGTGTTAAACATAACTGTTTGATAAAAGCCCAGTATTTACTGGGCTTTTTTGTGCTTTGGCGTGACATAAACAAGAGTTTTGAAAGACGAAAAGTGATCCTGTTAACAAAAATTTAGAATGGAAAAGTCATACGTATTTATTTCGTTACACTGGCGATGTTGGTCACATTGTTTCGCTTTTAATGACATTTTTTTGTGGTTGAAGTGTGACTGATCAATTTGTACCGGTTTTACGAAATATTTTCTTCGTTTGAAACCGCCATTAAAAATACAGTTAAGGTGGATACCATGAAGCAACGCCTATTTGCTAAAACAGCATTAAGCGCCACTATCGTTGCCGTTCTTTCAGGTTGTGCAACTACAGCGGAAAAAGCCTCATCAGCATGGGATGCTGATACTACTTATAGAATCACGATTCTTCATACTAACGATAATCATGGTCGTTTCTGGCACAACCAGAATGGTGAGTACGGTATGGCTGCCCGTAAGACATTAATTGATGAAATTCGTGCAGAAGTAGAAAAACAAGGTGGTACTAGCTTATTACTTTCTGGCGGTGACATTAATACGGGTGTTCCTGAATCTGATCTACAAGATGCAGAGCCAGATTTTAAAGGAATGAATCTACTTGGTTATGATGCAATGGCATTAGGGAATCATGAATTTGATAACCCACTAGATGTGCTACGTAAGCAAGAAGAGTGGGCGAATTTCCCAATGTTGTCGGCTAATATTTACGATAAGACAACAGGTGAGCGTTTATTTCAGCCTTACCAAATTTTTGAAAAGCAGGGGATCAAGATTGCAGTCATCGGTTTGACGACAGAAGACACCGCTAAAATTGGCAATCCTGAATTTATCGGCAATGTAGAGTTTCGCGATCCAAAATCAGAAGCTAAAAAAGTGATCGCCGAGCTAGAAAAAACAGAAAAGCCTGATGTGATCATTGCGGCAACGCACATGGGTCACTACGAAGATGGTCATCGTGGTATTAATGCACCGGGTGATGTTGCGCTTGCACGTTATTTAGATGATGGCGATCTCGATATGATCGTCGGTGGTCACTCGCAAGAGCCTGTTTGTATGGAAGGCCCTAATGTTGCGAAGAAAGATTTTAAACCGGGTGATGAGTGTGTACCTGATCAGCAAAATGGTACGTGGATTGTCCAAGCTCACGAGTGGGGTAAGTATGTTGGCCGTGCTGACTTTGAATTTCAGAACGGTGAACTGTCACTAGTAAGTTACGATCTGATCCCTGTTAACTTGAAGAAAAAAGTTAAACTAGATGATGGCTCAAGTAAGCGTGTCTTTATTCAAGATGAAATTATAAAAGACCAAGAAGTGTATAACTTCCTTAAGCCTTACCAAGAGCATGGACAAGAGCAGTTAAACGTTAAGATTGCCAAGTCGAATGGCAAGCTAGAAGGCGATCGTAATGTGGTTCGATTTGAGCAAACAAACTTAGGTCGTCTTATTGCTGCGTCACACATGCAACGTGCTAAGGCGGACTTTGCTGTAATGAACTCAGGCGGTGTTCGTGATTCGATTGAAGGCGGTGACATTACTTATAAAGATGTACTAACCGTTCAACCGTTTGGCAATATCGTGACATACACCGATATGTCAGGGAAAGAAGTTTTAGATTATTTAAATGTTGTTGCTACTAAGCCGACTGATTCTGGTGCTTATGCGCAGTTCTACGGCATTTCAATGACTATTGAAAATGGCAAAGTAAGTGATGTGAAGTTTGCTGGTAAACCGCTAGATCTGAAAAAGACTTACCGTTTCACTGTGCCAAGCTATAACGCAGCAGGTGGTGATGGCTATCCAAAGATCAATGATCACGCTGGTCATGTAAATACGGGATTTGTTGACGCGGAAGTATTAAAGCAATACTTGGAAACGAATTCACCAATTGATGTAAACAAATTCGCGCCGAAAGGTGAAATTGTTTATAAATAAGCAATATTAATTGCTCTAAAGCGCATCTGATATTTTTATTCGATGCGCTTTTTTGTATTTAAAATCCCTCTTTATTATGGATATAGCCGAAAACTGTCAACTCACGATATAATCATTACAGGTAAACAGATGTTCTTAATTTCTTTAGTTGCTTTGGGCAATAGGGGGAATTAACCACAGCTGTTTGAATAATAAATAGAGTGAAAAATAATGACTCCCGCAATTCAATTAGCAAAGAAACAAAAAATTTCGTATCAAGTTCATCAGTATGAACATGATCCAGCCAATAATAATTTTGGGCATGAAGCGGCAGAAGTTTTAGGGTTAGATCCTAATCGCGTATTTAAGACGCTATTATTTGCATTAAATGGCGATCCTAAAAATTTAGCGGTTGCCGTGGTTCCTGTATCTGGCATGCTAGATTTAAAAGCAGCAGCTAAAGCTGCTGGTGGTAAGAAGGCTGAAATGGCCGATCCAAAGCTTGCTGAAAAAGTAACGGGGTACATTGTGGGTGGTATAAGCCCGTTAGGACAAAAAAAACGGTTACCAACCTTTGTTGATACTAGCGCAGAAACGTTTGATACTATTTGTGTTAGTGCAGGTCGTCGAGGCTTAGAAATAGAACTAGCGGCCAAAGATTTAGTTAGTTTGACTGGCGGTAAATTTGCCCCGATTAGCAAGGAAGACTAATACCAAGGATAGAGAGCAAAGAGTGTGTCAGTACCTAATTTAAACTTACTTCGAACATTACATGTCTTATTGGATGAATGTCATGTAACACGTACGGCAGAGCGCTTACACATTACTCAGTCTGCAGTAAGTCGGCAACTGACACAATTGCGTGAAATTTTTTCAGATCCTTTGTTTGTGCGTGAGGGAAACCGTTTATTACCGACCCCTCGCGCACTTTCACTACAAGATAAAATTACGTCATTGCTTACCGATTGCGATTTGGTGTTTGAACCAGAACAGTTCTCGCCGCATAACTGGCGCGGCAAAATAGTCTTGTCATCTTCTGATTATGTCGCGCAATATATCTTTCCTGATATCGTCGAGTTATTAACATTGCACGCGCCTTTGCTTGATGTGAGCTATCAACTATGGTCACCAAGTTACACTGACCAATTAGCCGATCTTGATATTCAGTTAGTATCGACTATGGCTCCAAATATACCTGCCGGATTATCAGGTATACAGATTGGTTCTGATCGTGCGGTGTGTGTGATGAGTGCGACTCATCCATTAGCAAATACAAAGTTAGATTTAACGGTACAAGACTTTGTTGCCTACAATCATATTTCTGTTAACGGTGGTGGAGATAAAGACAGTTTCGTTGATGTGGAATTACGTACTTTAGGTTGTCGGCGACATATTCAAACAGCAGTGCCATTTTTCGGCTCTGCTTTAAGTATTGTTTCTCGTACTGAAATGTTTCTTGTTATTCCAGAACACATAGCCGTTACGATGCAAGATTTCTATAATATTGTTTATAAGCCATTACCATTTCCAAGTGTGCTGAATCAGTATTGGTTGCTATGGCATCCTAAATATAACAACGAATTATCCCATCAATGGTTGCGAGAACATGTACTAACGTTAATGAAAGGCTCTTTGTATTCAATGGGGAAATAGAATCATTAATGAACAGTGATGTGTTTTTACGATATGGAAGGTAATGATTTTTTATCATGACCGTAATGATTTCTTTTGATTTCTTCTTATAACGCTTACTTGGTATTTTTTCTGCCAATGTAAGGAGAACATCATGACCATCAGTATTTGGCTATCATTATTATTAATTTGTATATTAGGGGCGATGTCACCAGGACCTAGCCTTGCTGTTGTTGCTAAACATAGCTTAACAGGTGGGCGTAAACATGGCTTAGTAACGGCTTGGTCGCATGCTTGTGGGGTAGGTTTATACGCATTATTAACATTATTAGGGCTTGCGGTTGTTTTAAAACAATCACCAACAGTCTTTAATATGATTAGTTATGCAGGAGCTGGCTACTTAGCTTATTTAGGCGTAAATGCGTTGCGATCTAAAGGCGGCGTTGCAGAAAAACTCGCAGCAGGAAAGCCTTCTTCCCTTCTTCATGCGGCAAGAGATGGTTTAATGATCTCATTATTAAACCCTAAATTAGCGTTATATTTTTTGGCTCTATTTAGTCAATTTGTTGCGTTGGGTACAGAAACTGGAAGTAAAATTGTTATTGTGGCGACACCACTATTAGTCGATGGATTATGGTACACCTTAGTTGCTTGTGTCTTGTCATACCCTCGAGTGTTACAAACGTTAAGATCCCGTGCTGTATTGATTGATCGTCTATCTGGTGTTGTGCTTATTGGACTTGCTTGTCGTGTACTTTGGCTAGTGTGATTTTAAAGCCTAAAAGAAAAGAGCGGCAAAACCGCTCTTTATTGTCTTTAAATTATTCGCTGCGACGATTTAGATGACGCTCTCGTGTTTCAGCTTTTTTCTCAGGGCTTTTCTTTAGCATGACATATAGTGCACCAGTGCCACCATGTTGTCGTTGCGCCGAGTGAAAGCAAAGCACATCAGATATTTGCTCTAACCATGTTGTGACATAGCTTTTCATTAATGCAGGTGGATTGGAACGCTCACCTTTACCATGAACTATCATAACGGTGCGAATATCTAAACGTTGTGATTGCTTTAGAAATGCTAATATTTCATCACGCGCTTGTTGTAATGACTTTTTATGAAGATCTAAACGACCGTGAATATCGTACTTACCTTGACGCATTTTTCTAAAGACAGCTTCTTGTACACCATCTCTTTTAAATTCAATCATATCATCAGCTTTTACCATTTTGGCATTATCTAATGATAAATACACAGAATCACTTTCAGCGAGGCTTTGAGCTGCTATTCGACGAGCCAGTTGAGATTCTGATACCTGATATTTTTGCGAAATGGTCACAGTATCTTGTTTGATTGGCGCAACATCGGCCATCATTTCTTTAAAAAGGTCTAATTCATTATTATCTGGCATAGGACTTTCACTTTAAGTAACCGATGCTATTGATTATACAAGTGTTATAAAATCTTGCCTAGTTGATGGTGAAAGGTAAGAAAATGAAAAAGAGGGCTAAGGAGATATAAAGCCCCCATGCAATATGTAAATTGCGAAAGGTTACTAGCGAGGAGAAGTTGCTGTGACTGTTTTATAGATGAAGTAATCATCCAAAAATAGCATTAAGCCAAACGCTGAAAAAATAACGAGCATAGAAGCAAGTTCTATACTATTTCCAAATAAAAGTGCTAACCAACAGTCCATGTAGATCCCTAGCATTTGGATGTGATAGTTGTTATTTGAACAATGTGTATTGTCTGTTGTTATGATCTAGAACAAGAGTAAAAAGGCTGTTTCATTGTTGTGGTTATTTGTGCGTTTGAAATCACTTAAGTTACCGAGAATGCACAAATTTGGTTGCTTGATGAGCAAAAAAATTCGTTACAAAAAAAAATACCGTATAGGGGTTGCTAAAATCAATTTGGCGAGTATTATAAGCGACCTCTACGACGCAGAGCGTTGTTGAATTTGTCGGTGAATAGCGCAGTTTGGTAGCGCATCTGGTTTGGGACCAGAGGGTCGGGGGTTCGAATCCCTCTTCACCGACCACTATTTAAAAGGTAGTGGTTTTAATATAACCATTATTTACAGTCGGTGAATAGCGCAGTTTGGTAGCGCATCTGGTTTGGGACCAGAGGGTCGGGGGTTCGAATCCCTCTTCACCGACCACTATTTAAAAGGTAGTGGTTTTAATAAAACCATTATTAATAGTCGGTGAATAGCGCAGTTTGGTAGCGCATCTGGTTTGGGACCAGAGGGTCGGGGGTTCGAATCCCTCTTCACCGACCACTATTTAAAAGGTAGTGGTTTAATAAACCATTATTTACAGTCGGTGAATGACGTAGCTTGGTAAGCATCCTGTTTTTGGAAATAGCGGACCAGAGGGTCGGAGATTCATTCTCTATATAGACTCAGCTCTTCACTGACTACAATTTAAAGTAGTAGTTTTAATAAAACTATTATTTACAGTCGGTGAATAGCGCAGTTTGGTAGCGCATCTGGTTTGGGACCAGAGGGTCGGGGGTTCGAATCCCTCTTCACCGACCACTATTAAAAAGTAGTGGTTAAATAAAACCATTATTTATAGTCGGTGAATAGCGCAGTTTGGTAGCGCATCTGGTTTGGGACCAGAGGGTCGGGGGTTCGAATCCCTCTTCACCGACCACTATTAAAAGTAGTGGTTTTAATAAAACCATTATTTACAGTCGGTGAATAGCGCAGTTTGGTAGCGCATCTGGTTTGGGACCAGAGGGTCGGGGGTTCGAATCCCTCTTCACCGACCACTTATAAAAAGCCTCGTTGAAAACGGGGCTTTTTTACATCTGATGTTTATAAACTATGTGTGTAAATAATACGATTGAGTCTGTATTAAACTGTTGTTCCACAGCCATGTATTGGTATTTATGACGTTAGCTTTTCCCATCCATCACACTGTGCCGTAACACCTTTGGTGATCCTTTCAACAGTAAATCCTTCTTTTTCCATCAAAGCGGGAAGTCCTTGCTCTCCGATTAAATGAAATGCACCGACAACAATCATAAATCGTCCAGATTGATAATCTTCTGATTCACTAAGAGTTTTAGCCCATTGACGATTCCGAGAAAAAATTAAGGCATCGTTGGTTTCTGGATCAAATTGGGTATCGTTGAATAGTTCGGCAAATTTTTGACTGTCGCCTTGTTTCCATACATTAACTAAACATTTCAGTGCTTGCTCTGTTTGTTGCCAGTTATTGATGGTTTCTAACAACATGTTAGTGCCATTTTCAGGTAAGTTTTGAAGTAGGTTTAATTGATGCTCAACCGTTTCAAACGCCTTAATTGGTAGATCTTGCTGTTGCGCTCTTTTCAATAAAACATAATCGATACCTTGATCGGTTGATAGATTTTGTTGCTTAGCGAGTGCAAGTTGGAGGTAAGTTGCTGTTAACCATGGTGGCTGAGCAATAAGGTGCTCATAAGGAAGCTGTAGCGATGTTGTGATAGTTTGAAGTGTTTTGAGTTGTTTGGAATTGAGTTTTTCATGGGTTAATGGTGGCTGGTATTGTTTTACTGTCGATGTTGATTGAGTGAGTATATTGGCTTCAACAATCAATGCATCAGCATCTTTCCATTGCGTTAAAAAAGCCTTTGGTAATGGAAACATGTCTTCTTCACCCGCATGTATCGAACCTAATACATAGAATTGGCGCTGCGTGTCATAAATTTTCCAAACAATGGGTTCTGCGAATGCATGATGAGAAATAAATGGTAACAGTACGAGCATTTTGGAAAGTAAGGATTTAAACATTCATCGCCTTGAAATAAGAAATTATACGTTTTCTTAGTTATAACAAAATATTCCTAATTAGTAATAAAAAAGGCTACCGAAGTAGCCTTTGATGTTAGTTTGGTTAGCGAAGACTAGGGTGTAGCCAGAACCACCAGATAATTAATGCGATAGCAGCAATGCCTAATAACAAGCACATACTATTTCTCCTGTGCTGATTTAGCTTGGTAGCTAGGTTTAAATAAGCGAAGTCGATTGGCATTGGTAACTACAGTGATGGATGATAACGCCATGGCTGCTCCTGCAATAACTGGGCTGAGTAATGCGCCAGTGAGTGGGTACAAGACACCTGCAGCAACAGGGATTCCTAAGCTATTGTAAATAAAGGCACCAAATAGGTTTTCTTTCATATTTCGCAAAGTTGCTTTAGATAACTCTAAGGCATCAATTACTCCATGAAGAGAGTGACGCATTAATGTAAACTGCGCACTTTCTATTGCAACATCAGTACCACTTCCCATCGCAATACCGACTTCTGCCAATGCAAGAGCAGGAGCATCGTTGATACCATCACCGACCATCGCTACTCGATTACCTTGTTGTTGAAGTTGTTTTATTTGTGCCGCTTTGCCATCGGGTAGTACATCAGCAACTACATCCGTAATGCCTAATTTACTCGCAATCACTTGTGCTGTTTTAAAACTGTCTCCCGTTAGCATCACAACAGTCAGACCCATTTTTTGCATTCGTTTAACCGCACTTAGTGAGTCACTACGTAGAGGATCGCTAATGCCAATAATTCCTATAAGTTGGTTATTTTTCGCTAAGTAAACAGGTGTTGCACCTTGAGAGGCGATATTATCAAAGTCAGTTTGGGCTTGATGGATATCAACATTGTATTGGGTCATTAATTTTTCATTTCCCAGTATCACGCTGGTTGTATCAATAGTGCCTGCGACGCCCATACCCGCAATAGCTTTAAAGTCTGTTACTCGACTGAGAGTCAGATCTTTTTGTTTCGCTGATTCAATAATAGCGTTCGCTAAAGGATGCTCTGAACCTTGTTCTAAGGTAGCGGTTAATTGTAATAGCTGATTTTCAGTAAGAGTGGTATAGCTCTTAATACTTACCACTTGTGGCTTCCCTTCAGTGAGCGTACCTGTTTTATCTAACACAACAGTATTAATGTTAGCTGCTTGCTGCATAGCTTCAGCGTCACGAATTAAAACCCCTAGCTCTGCTGCGCGTCCAACTCCTACAGTCACTGACATTGGTGTAGCGAGACCTAAGGCACAAGGACAAGCAATGATAAGTACGGTCGTTGCAGCGACTAACATATAAACCGATGACGGTGCTGGACCGAAGTAGTACCACACCATCGCAGTAATAATGGCGATGATCATGACACTTGGCACAAAGATGCTTGAAATAGTATCAGCTAAGCGTGCAAGTGCGGGTTTGCTGCTTTGCGCTTGACGAACGAGTTGGATAATTCGAGCGAGCATTGTATCGCTACCAATATGCTCAGCTTTAAAGAGTAATGATCCTTGTTGGTTGATAGTCCCAGCTCTTACTTTGTCACCACTTTGCTTGTGAACCGCAAGAGGCTCACCTGTTAGCATCGATTCATCTATATAGGTATTACCTTCAATGACGACACCATCAACAGCGACTTTAGCCCCAGGACGAAGACGTAACGTCATCCCACTTTTTATTTCATTGAGTGGACGCTCACTTTCCACGTTATTTTCAACCACGATAGCAGTTTGTGGTTGTAGATCGATTAAACGCTCTAATGCTTTAGATGTTTGACTGCGAGCGCGAGCTTCAAGTGCATGTCCTAATGTAATTAAACCGATAATCATGGCTGTTGCTTCAAAGTAAACATGTCGAGCAGATGCAGGAAACATATCTGGTTTTAGCACTACAAGCATTGAAAATAGCCAAGCCGCTCCTGTACCTAAAGCGACTAACGTATCCATTGTTGCACGATGATGTTTGAATGCTTTCCAACTATTGATATAGAAATCTTTACCAACAGTTACGAGCAATAATAGGGTGATTAAGCCAACAAATCCCCATGCTAATTGGCTGGTGGTTGAGTCGATCATCATACTACCGCCAAAGATCCCCCAAGCCATCATAGGAACCCCTAAGCCAAGTGCAATAAATGCATTTCTTAAGTGTGTTTTGAATGTTTGGGTATTTTGTTGTTGTTGACGATGACGACGAGTTTGTTCATCTTCACTGATTTCTGCGCCATAACCGGCTGCAGTAATAGCGGTAATAACGGCTTTTATATCTGGAGTACCTGATATAAGCGCTGTTCGCTCTGCAAGGTTTACACTGACAGTATCAACACCTGTGACTTGTTTAATCGCTTTTTCAACAGAGGCCACACAACTGGCACATGTCATGCCGGATAACAATAACTGTTGAACCTGAGAACTTTCAGATGAGGGAAGAGTATTTAGCGCTTTATCATCTTTGTTCTCTTGCTCATTGATATTTTCTGGTTGAGCTAATCTCTCATCTAAAGTCGTTTGTGTTGCTTGGTAGCCTGCCTCTATAATAATGGAAATGATATCTTTTGCAGCAAGCATTGTTCTAATTTCTGCATGTGTTTTATCTAAAGCAAGGATTTGAATCTGATCATTGGCTTTTAGTTTCTCTGTTAATTTGGCAACGCATTTTCCGCATGAAAGTCCAGAGAGAGTAAATATTAGCGTGTTTTCTTCTAATTCCGACGAAGCAGGTATTACTTGATAACCCAGTGACGTAATAATATCAGTAAGTGTTTGCTTACTTAGAGAGCCCGTTATATCAGCTGTTTCTTTCGTTATACTAGCGCTAAAAATATCATTACGACTTGCTAGTGCAGCTTCTACTTTAGCCACGCATCGACCACACGATAAACCAGCGAGTGCAAGTTGATAGTGGAAACCGACTTGGTAGCCCAATGCATTGATCTTTTCAGACATTGTTTTTAGTGGGCTTTCACTATTTACAGTAATTTGCTTTGTATCAATATCGATAATCTGGCAGGCGGGCAATATTGCTAAAGCTGAACGTATTTTATTTACGCAGCTCATGCAATGGACGTTAGCGAGTGGGAGAGTAATAGTATTCATTTTGAGCCCTTACGCCTTACTATATTTAAATAATGAAGTAAGAATAAACCTTCTAGTTACTGTAAGGTCAAGGTATGTTTGGTGTATTTTAAAGAATAGATAAAAAGTGAAAGGATAAAGATGATTAATATAAGTGAAGTCGCTGAAAAAACAGGGCTAACAGCAAAAACTATTCGGTTTTATGAAGCTAAAGGTGTGATAAGCCCCGCTCCTAGAGGAGCTAATGGCTATCGTTATTATAATCAAAACCATATTTCAGAGTTACTGTTGATCAAACGTTCTCGAATGATTGGATTCTCTCTTGATGAATGCCGTGATTTACTGGCGTTATCAATGGACTCAAGTCGTCAGAGCCGTGATGTAAAAGAGAAGGCAGAAGAAAAGTTAAAAGAGATAGATATTAAGATCAATGAATTACTACAGATGAAGAAAACACTTGAAGCATTAACGAAGCAATGTCCTGGAGATAAAAATTCAAACTGTCCGATATTGGAAGGTTTAGCACAACAAGAATAAACAGGCGCTAGAAAATTAGCCCCTGTTGTTAATTCTGATTATGAATTACTGTCAGTCATCGCAAGTGTGCCATCGTAAGGAATCACTTGTAGCTTTGGTTTTGGATGCTTCGTGAAAATCACAAGTTCATCTTTATTCAGTCTTTGTAGCGAAAGCTGGTACCAAAAACGTTTATTCGCAAAGTTTAAGCTCTCTATCGCAGCATCAGTAATTTTCTTTGTGTGATCTTCATTACTGGTGACTAATACTGCCGCATTGCCAAAAGCGTAAAAATAGAGACCTTTTAATACGGTATAGCCGTTATCTTGTTTAGGATCGGGGTAGTCTATTAAGGTGTATTGACCAAATTTACAACTACCGAACTGTTCATGACCAGGAGTGGTTAATTTATAGTTAAAGTCACAACCCATACCGTTAATTATAGGAAATAACATCAGGGCAACTAATGCCATGATGATGTATTTAATTTTTTTCATACAGTTTACCTGCTGAATCTATATATACAGTGCCTTTCGATGGCAGGTTTTTAGGCAACTCATTTAAGTTAAGAAGCTCTATATTACCACAGATCTGCTGATTATTAACGGATACACAGGGTGGTGTTTGCCAACTACTGATCCAAAGGCCTACCCATGCTAATAACGCAATCATTGATATGCCACAACCAATTTTTGCTATCTTTGATAACGGTTGGTTTGCAATAATGTCTGTTTCTTTCTCATCGTTATTATCTAATGATGTAGTTATGCTCTCTTCTTTATTTAAAGAGGCGGTTGTATTTTGGCTAGTCGTTATATGGTCACTGTCTGATACGATTTCTGGTTGGATTTGATGCTGTATAAAAGTGTTTTTAGCAATCGTAAATCCAGCTCCTTTTATCGTAATGATAATTTCATTTTTTGTTTTAAAAGCTTTGCGTAAATTAGCGATAGCAACATTTAATGAATTAGGTACAACGACTTTATCAGGCCAACCGATCTCAAGTAATTTGTCACGGCTAATAATCTCACCATTATTATCAATTAAGTATTGTAATATTTTTGTCTCACTAGCACTGAGTTTGGTTGTAGTATCAGGTGTAGAATAAGCGCTTTTTTGGGGTTCAAAGCTATCTTTACCCTGCTTATATATAATCATTGATTTACCTATTCACTATCTGCAAAAGACTATAGTTGCCTTCTAACGTATTTATCATTGTTATTATTTATAGTGCTAAATGTATCTTGGCGTAGCGGGATAAACTACGCAATTTTTAGCGATTACCCTGTCTATATTGAATACTTAAGTAACATGTATTGGATGAAAGAAGAACAAAAAATAATGAGGAATCTTTCTTGTCAGCGCTGATGCTAACAAAAAAATTTATTTATGGAAGAGATAATAAAAGTAGTCGATGTTACATAGTGCAGATAAATTAATATTTTTCTATCTCTTGATTATTCTATTCACCTATAAAAAGTAGTGTTTTTTAGTGGCTGAGATTATAAAAATTGATCTTTTAATTATTTGTTATTTAGTGATTTTTGTTTTTTTATGTCTGACTTTTATCTTTTTTTAGAGTTGTTTTTTTCGATAAATTATTTTGTATTTTCCTTTGTCTACTTTTTTTTCTGAAAAAAACATTTTTCAGAAGTCAGTTTTTTTGTTGTAGTGAAAAACGCAAAATAATTGTGAACATCATTTTTTATTACTTGCCATAACCTCGTATTCCTCACAAAATGCATCCTGTTCCTGACAATAACTGCTTTGCGATACACATTAAAAAAATAGTACGCACTATATAAAGCAGACTTGAAAAGTTTTTAAGCATTACTCAATGGAGTTAAACATGAAATTGAAATCTCTATCTCTAGCTGTAGTTGCAGCTTTATCTCTAGGCGTTGCTACATCTGCAATGGCTGCTGATGCACCTGCAACGACTACAAATAACACTGCGGCACTAACTCAATCAGCAGCAACTGGTCACTGGTATGCTGGTCAAGGCCACGGCTTCTGGCTTGGTGGTGCACTAGGTATGGGTTATGTTGGCAGCACAGACTCTAAAATGTTTGGTGGTCAAACTAATGCTCCTAGCGCTAAGCTAGATGCTGGTTACGATTTCAACCAATACGTTGGTGTTTACGGTAGCTACGACTTCATGTACAACCTAGGTAATTCAAACCTAAATCTAGCAACTCTTGGTATTAAAGGTAACCTACCTCTTACACAAAAGTTATCTGCATTTGCTAAAGTGGGTGCAACTTACATCTACGCTGATGACAAAGATGCTGATCAAGTATTCCATATGAAGTCTGATAGCTTCTCGGCAACTGGTGGTCTAGGTCTTTCTTACCAGCTTACAAACGCACTATCTACTCAAGTTGGTGCTGATTACTACCAAAACCTACGTACTTCACACGGTCACGCTGATCTAACTCAAGCGTACTGGGGTATGACATACAAGTTTGGTCAACCAGCTACACCAGTAGTTGTTACTAACAATGTTGAAGTAGTTAAAGAAGTTGCTGTAGAAGCACAAGTACCAACACGTTCTTCTTACGTTCTACCATACCAAAATGGTCAAACTCAGCTAAACGACTACGGCCGTTACAACCTAGGTGAAGTTATTGCAACTATGCAAGCTAACCCAGAAGTTAACGCTCAAATCATCGGTCGTGCAGACAAAGTTGGTTCAGCTAAAGTTAACGAAAAAGTTTCTGCTGAGCGTGCTGCAAACGTTGCTAAATACCTAGAAGCTAACGGCATCGACGCATCTCGTCTAACTGTTTCTTCTGTAGGTTATAACAACCCACTTAAAACTGACGCTGCAACTAAGACTAACTACGTACAGCGTTCAGTTCAGATCATCCTTAAGTAATTAAGACTGATCATATCTATCTAGTATTTTATTGCTAAGATAAATCTATGCCGGTGATATCTTCACCGGCATTATTTTTTTAATCACATTCTCATTAAATCACTTTTGATTTGTCGAGCGTAATGCGGTGGACGATGTACGTTTCACGTAAGCAATTTAATCAGAATGAATTAAGGTATTTTGTAAGGACTAATAATGAAAAAAACAACGCTATGTTTATTAGCAATAATTACCATTTCATTAACTGGTTGTTTTTCTAATCAGCAATTTGATAAATCAGCACAGATGGTCGGTGATTGGAAACTAAAAGGTGGAGTTGAGATCCCTGGTATTACAAAGCATCGACCATCGTTAAATATTGAATCAAACATGAAAGTAACAGGTTTTACCGGTTGTAATCTTTTTAAAGGTAAGGTTGAGCCTGTCGGTGACTTTTCGCTTCCATTCGTAACGCGTAAAATGTGTTTGCCTGAGTTAGTCAAACAAGAAAATAATATGCTAAACGTGTTACGTAGTGCGACAAGTATTGAAGTCATTAACAATAGCCTCATTGTTGATGCTGGCGATAAGTTTTTGGTATTTGAAAAAACTAATGCAAGTTAATTGTCTTATGTGATTTAATTTTATGTAGAGCCCAGCCATTGTGCTGGGCTTTTTTATAAGTAGAACTAAGGATAGATGATGTTAGTTATCGCGCCAACGCAAGTCGTATTTACTCAACAACAATGGTTGCTTGATAGTGCTGTACTAATGATAAGTCATTCAGGTGACGTAAATTATGTTGTTACTCAGTCGACCCCTTTTCATCCTGTTAGCCATATATGGCCTGATCATCCTGCTGATCAAGGGATGATTATTCATGCTGGTAAACAGTATCAGATTAACAATTGTGTCGTTGGTGCTATTGAGCTAACAACAAACAGTCTTTTTATTGCCCAAGACATACCGGTTAAACGGGATACGGAAGGATGGGTGTTTGTTGTTGTTCATATTATTACAGGAACAATAGGCTTTGATATTGGCGATACAGTGACATTGTCTGTTGATAGGGAATATCAACAAAGTTTGAGTCGTGGACATAGTGCGGGGCATTTATCTTCTTTAGCGTTAAATAAAGTTCTTCATAATGACTTCTGGCGAAAAGAGCCGTCTCGTAGAGATGAGCTTGGTTACTATGATTTTCATAGCTATGCCCAAGAAAAAAGTGAAGTGACGCCCGATCTCAGTACTGACACGTATCGTTTGGGTAAAACATTACGTAAGCGTGGGCTCAACAGTGCAGATCTACTAGCAGAACTTAATCTTGTGGCTGAGCGTATTAATCTGCAACTTAGTGATTGGGTAGCATTAAAAACTGCTGTGGTAATGAGGCGAGAAGGCGATCATCTGACAGATTCACGTTATTGGCAGTGTAATTTAGGCTCTGAGGGCGTTATTGAGATCCCTTGCGGTGGAACTCATATTTTATCTTTATCTGAATATCAATCAGTTACCGTTAATTTTAAGGTGAATTCAGAGCAAGAGATTGTGATGTATACCAAGAGTGTGAAAGCGTAATATTAAACGTTTATTTAGATTTTATTCTCTGAGTTATGCTTATAAAGATAAAGATCCTAATTTATATTGTGTATGATCGTTGTGTTTTAATATTAAAGTTTAGTTTTATATCCTGTTTAAAATCCAAATGCAGCACATGTAACTTATGCTTTCGGGAAGTGTATTGATAAATGTTCTTTTGGTACCTGTTAGCTGATCAGGTTTGTTTTAAAAGAAGATCACCACTAAGCATGTTGATCATCGTGTTGATCTAAATTGATTATTTATGATTGTTGAATAATAGAAAAAAACTTATTTATGATAATTATTTGTGAGGAAGGTGAAGTTCTATACGCAAGATAATTGTATTTCTGATTACCGCGCTTAATAATCACTCGAAGATGTAAATTTTGTACAGAGGTCGAAGAGCATGGCTGATAACGTTGAAAATATTTGTCCGCAATGTAGCAGCTTATTAAGTTGGAAAGATCACGGCTATTTTTGCGATTTTTGCCAACAACAAGTTGAGAAGCATGTATTTTGTCCTGATTGCAATGAGCAGTTAGAAAGATTACAAGCTTGTGGTTCTGCAAGTTATTTTTGTAATCATTGCAATGAGTTAAAGTCTAAATCTCGGGTTAAGTTACAATTTGTAATGCGTGCTGAAACACGCTAAATGGAATGAATAAAAAATGGCGCTTAATAGCGCCATTTTTGTTAACAGATTCTATGGTTATTTGATAACACAGGAATGGATATCACCATCTGTTACAGTGGTGATAAGTTTATCACCATGCTTAACTTGTGATGTATTTCTGATTACATCACCTTGCTCATTTCGAGTAATTGAGTAGCCTCGAGCAAGTGTTGCGAGAGGGCTTACTGTTTCTAGTTTTTCTGCTGCCACCGCTAATTTATGCTTCGCATTTAGCAGCTTACGGTCTAAAGCATCATAGAGTCTTCGTTCACTTCGCTCTAAATTTCGTTGTGCATTGCTTACTAACGTAGCGGGGGAGTAAAGTGATATTTTATAGTTATTACTATCGATATGCTGTTGATGCTTTTGTATTTTTTTCTGCATCGCTTGAACTAAGCGTTGGCTAATTTCATCAAGATGTTGCTGCTGTTGATTTAAACGAAGTTGTGGATGCTGACGTTCTAAGCGGTGTTGTAGTTGGGTTGCTTGGCGCAAAGATTGTGATAAATATGACCTGATTACATGGCGTAATTGTTGTTTTTTACGATCGAGCAATTGCGTTTGGTGAGTCATATCTCGACTGATCAACTCAGCGGCAGCAGAAGGTGTTGGTGCACGGACATCGGCAACAAAATCAGCGATAGTGACATCTACCTCATGACCAACAGCACTGACAATGGGGATCTGGCTAGCAGCAATGGTTCGCGCGACAATTTCTTCATTGAACGCCCAAAGATCTTCCAGTGAACCGCCACCTCGACCGACAATTAATACATCACATTCCTGTCTAGCATTGGCTCGACCAATCGCTTGTGCAATAGAAATTGCAGAGCCTTCGCCTTGTACCATCGTTGGATAAATCACAATGGGTAAACTCGGATCACGACGTTGCAATACTTGTAAAATATCGTGTAGAGCTGCGCCTGTTTTTGAGGTAATAATACCTACTCGTTTTGGTTGTTCTGGAAGCGTTTGTTTGAGTGATTGAGCAAATAAACCTTCAGCAGCAAGTGACATTTTTAATTGTTCAAATTGCTGTTGTAAGCGACCATCGCCTTCTGGCTGCATACTTTCAATGATCAGCTGATAATCACCACGTGGTTCATATAATGACAAACGCGCCTTAACTAATACTTGATTACCATTGGCTGGTTTAAAGGTCACATGTCGATTACTGCCTTTAAACATGGCACATTTAACTTGGGCACGTGAATCTTTCAGTGTGAAATACCAATGACCAGAAACGGGCATCGAAAAATTAGATAACTCACCAATAAGCCACACTACACCCATTTCATTTTCAAGTACGAGACGTACTTGTGCATTTAAGCTAGAAACCGTGTAAATACGACTATTTGTTTGGGTTTGAGGGGAAAAAGTGGTCACTAGGAATGGTACCTGCTATCGAATGAAGTAGTAGGCAGGCGGTCAAAATAAAACCGAATAAGACATAAAGTATACAGGCAGATCAATGGACAGATCTTGGCCGTATTTCCTTGACCGCATCACCGGATAGTTAACCGAAATATATTACTTATCAATTAAAATGTGTCAAGAAAAAAAATAAAAAAAATTCTAGCCAAACGTTTGCTTCATACGTATAATTCGACCGCAATATTTTATCCTTCTTTAAACCCCTATTCGGTGTGAGATATTGCAATGTTACGAATTAAACAAGAAGCTTTAACCTTCGACGATGTTTTGCTGGTTCCTGCCCATTCAACCGTTCTACCTAACACTGCCGATCTGCGCACTCAACTGACAAAAGATATTTCTCTTAATATCCCAATGGTGTCAGCGTCAATGGATACAGTGACTGAAGGTCGCTTAGCTATCGGTCTTGCTCAAGAAGGTGGTATCGGTTTCATACACAAAAATATGTCTATCGAACAGCAAGCAAATCAAGTTCGCATGGTGAAACAGTTCGAAGCAGGTGTTGTTTCTGAGCCTGTGACGGTTAAACCTACCGCAACGATTGCAGATGTTAAGCGATTAACAGAGCAAAACGGCTTTGCTGGTTACCCTGTAGTAACTGACAACAATGAGTTGGTTGGTATCATTACAGGTCGTGATGTTCGATTTGTGACTGATCTTTCAAAGACTGTTGAAGAAGTGATGACATCTAAAACGGATTTAGCATCGGCTAAAGAAGGTGCATCTCGTGAAGAAGTTGAAGCTATCATGCAACAACACCGTGTTGAAAAGGTGTTACTTGTTGATGATGAATTCCGCCTTAAAGGTATGATCACCGCAAAAGACTTCCAAAAAGCAGAGCGTAAACCTAATGCTTGTAAAGATGAGCGCGGCCGCTTACGTGTAGGTGCTGCAGTTGGTGCAGGTGCTGGTAATGAAGAGCGTGTAGCTGCATTGGTTGAAGCTGGCGTAGACGTATTACTTATCGATTCTTCACACGGTCACTCTGAAGGTGTACTTCAGCGTATTCGCGAAACGCGTGCTGCATTCCCAAATCTTCCTATTGTTGGCGGTAATGTCGCTACAGCTGAAGGTGCACGTGCTCTGATTGAAGCAGGTGTTAGTGCTGTAAAAGTGGGTATCGGCCCTGGTTCAATTTGTACAACACGTATTGTTACTGGTGTTGGTGTTCCACAAATTACCGCAATTTCAGAAGCGGCATCTGTTGCTGATCAGTACGGTATTCCTGTTATTGCTGATGGCGGTATTCGTTACTCTGGTGATATGTGTAAAGCGATTGCCGCTGGTGCATCATGTGTGATGGTAGGTTCTATGTTTGCTGGTACTGAAGAAGCGCCGGGTGAAGTGGAACTGTACCAAGGTCGTTCATACAAATCATACCGTGGCATGGGTTCACTAGGCGCAATGTCAAAAGGTTCTTCTGACCGTTATTTCCAAACTGATAATGCTGCTGATAAATTGGTACCTGAAGGTATTGAAGGCCGTGTTGCTTATAAAGGTTACCTAAAAGAAATCGTTCACCAACAAATGGGTGGCTTACGCTCAAGCATGGGCCTAACGGGCTCAGCAACGATTGAAGATCTTCGTACTAAAGCTGAATTTGTACGTATTTCAGGGGCTGGCATGAAAGAGTCACACGTTCATGATGTGACTATTACTAAAGAAGCACCTAATTACCGTATGGGTTAATCGTTACCCACTCATCTTAGGGTTTAACTATTACGTCAGTAAGAAATAACATCGGGAGCAGAGTCTTTGCTCCCTATATATAAAATTATTCGAGAACATTCACTAATGACCATGACCACAAATATTCATGAACAACGTATCCTTATTTTGGACTTTGGCTCTCAATATACACAGCTAATCGCCCGTCGTATTCGCGAAATTGGTGTGTACTGTGAACTATGGAGTTGGGATGTTGATGAAGCCGATATCCGTGAATTCGCACCTAACGGTATTATTCTTTCTGGTGGTCCTGAAAGTGTAACGGAAGCCGGTTCTCCTCGTGCGCCACAATATGTTTTTGAGGCGGGTGTTCCTGTATTTGGCGTATGTTACGGCATGCAGACCATGGCAGAGCAACTGGGTGGTAAAGTTGCTGGCTCTAATGAGCGTGAGTTTGGTTACGCACAAGTTAAAATTGTTGAACCAACACATTTCCTTGAAGGTATTCAAGACGCAACAGCCGAAGACGGCACACCATTAATGGATGTGTGGATGAGCCATGGCGATAAAGTGGTAGAAATCCCGTCTGATTTTATCAAAGTTGCAGAAACTGAAACCTGTCCATTTGCTGCAATGGCAAATGAAGAGAAGCGTTTCTACGGTGTTCAGTTCCACCCAGAAGTAACGCATACACGTCAAGGTATGAAGTTAATTGAGAACTTCGTAATGAATATCTGTGGCTGTGAAAAACTATGGACATCAGCAAATATCATCGAAGATGCTGTTGCACGTATTAAAGAGCAAGTGGGTGACGATGAAGTTATACTTGGTCTTTCAGGTGGTGTGGATTCATCTGTTGTTGCTATGCTTATTCACCGTGCGATTGGCGACAAGCTAACGTGTGTATTTGTTGATAATGGCCTGCTTCGTTTAAACGAAGGTCAACAAGTGATGGATATGTTTGGCGACAAGTTCGGTCTAAACATTGTTCATGTACAAGCTGAGGATCGTTTCTTATCAGCACTTGCAGGTATTGATGAGCCAGAAGCGAAGCGTAAGAAAATTGGTCACGTATTCGTTGACGTATTTGATGAAGAATCAAAGAAACTGAAAAATGCGAAGTGGTTAGCACAGGGGACTATTTACCCTGATGTGATTGAATCTGCAGCATCGAAAACAGGTAAAGCACACGTGATTAAATCTCACCATAACGTAGGTGGTCTACCTGACGATATGGAAATGGGTCTAGTTGAGCCATTAAAAGAGTTATTTAAAGATGAAGTGCGTAAGATCGGTCTTGAGTTAGGCCTACCTTACAACATGCTTTACCGCCACCCATTCCCAGGACCTGGTCTAGGTGTACGCGTTTTAGGTGAAGTGAAGAAAGAGTACTGTGATTTACTTCGTCGTGCAGATGCTATCTTTATTGAAGAGCTTCATAAAGCCGATCTTTACAATAAAGTATCACAAGCATTTACCGTATTCCTACCTGTTCGCTCTGTGGGCGTGATGGGTGACGGTCGTAAATATGATTGGGTTGTGTCACTACGTGCAGTAGAAACAATCGACTTTATGACAGCGCATTGGGCACATTTACCTTATGATTTCTTAGGTAAAGTGTCTAACCGTATTATTAACGAAGTCGACGGTATTTCTCGTGTGGTTTACGATATTTCAGGTAAGCCGCCAGCAACGATTGAGTGGGAATAATCTTTCTTTCTGAAAATAGTTAACAAACATCAAACCCTAGTAAGGTGACTTACTAGGGTTTTTTATTGCTCGTATTTTATAGAAATTCATTCAACTGAGGATGAAAAGTAGCGAAAACATACTTTTCGTAAGGTGACTTGTTAGAGGTGATTTTCTAGAGGTATAACCAAGCGGTTGTTAATTGTTTTGTTTTTGTTGGTGTTTGTGTTTTGAATTGTTTACTGAGTTGTTGCTTTGTTGTTTATGGTTAATGCTTGGTTACAATCTTCCATAATGAGGTTTCGTTATTCGTTAGGTGATCTGGCTTTTTTTCTATTGCATTTAGCTACAATCACCCGACCTAAATTCAGCCGTAGTAGCTGAAAGGCAAAACAATGAGACTCACTAAAATAAGTCCACTTTGCAGACGTAACCAATATGGGGGCACGGAGTTGCCATGAACGAGAAAACATTAAATCAAGCGCCGAAGCCATCAAGCGCTATGGATAAGTTTTTAAATGGTATTGAGCGAGCAGGTAATAAAATCCCGGATCCTGCTTTGTTATTCTTTTGGGGATTAATCGCCGTTTGGGTACTTTCTGCGATTATGTCTCAGTTTGACTTTGGTTTAGTTCACCCTGTTACCCAACAAGTTGTACAAGTAAACAATCTTTTAACAGGTGATGCGTTAGCGAGTTTCCTTGCCAATATGGTGAAGAATTTCACTGGCTTTGCCCCATTGGGTATTGTATTGGTGGCAATGTTAGGTGTTGGTGTTGCTGAAGCTTCTGGCTTTATCAATACCGGCCTAAAGAAGATGCTGAATGTGACCCCTGCAAAACTATTAACGCCAATGTTAATTTTAGTTGCGATTGTTTCACATACAGCAGCTGATGCGGGTTATGTTCTGGTTATTCCACTAGGTGGTATTATTTTCCATGCAGCAGGTCGTCACCCATTAGCGGGTATTGCGGCAGCATTTGCTGGTGTATCAGGTGGTTTCTCAGCAAACTTTATTCCGTCTGGTATTGACCCATTACTTGCAGGCTTTACACAAGAAGCTGCACGTATTATGGATCCTAGCTACATTGTAAACCCACTAGCGAACTTAATGTTTACTGGGCTATCTTCGATTATTATCGTTGCTATTGGTTGGTATGTAACAGATAAGATCATTGAACCACGTTTAAGCAAGACAGCGATTGATGCAGACGCTGAAGAAGCACCTGATATGGGCTCTTTCACTGAGCTTGAAAGCAAAGCGTTTTCTTACGCTGGTTGGGCAATGGTTGCTGGTATCGCACTATTAGTTGCAGCGGTATGGCCGGAATCATCACCACTGCGTTCTCCAACGGGTGAAATCGCGGCGTTCAATGCACCGGTAATGCAATCAATCGTACCGTTAATCTTTATCCTGTTCGTGATCCCAGGGATCATTTACGGTCGAGTTGCTGGTACCTTTAAGCAAAGCAGCGATGTAATTAAAGCGATGTCTACCACAATGGCTGGCATGGCAGGCTTTATGGTCATGGTATTTTTCATCGCTCAGTTCCTAGTCGCTTTTACCCAATCTAACTTGGGAACGCTATTGGCACTATCTGGCGCGCAGTTACTGCAAGAAATGAATTTGCCAGGTCAGGTAACAATTGTAGGTATGATTCTATTAACGGCGAGTGTTAACTTGTTAGTTGGTTCAGCATCGGCAAAATGGGCGCTGATTGGTCCAATCATGGTTCCAATGCTAATGGCGGTAGGAATTTCTCCAGAATTAACGCAAGCAGCATACCGAGTTGGTGACTCTGTATCTAACATCATTTCACCAATGATGGTGTTCTTCCCACTGGTTGTTGTTTACATGCAGCGCTATGTGAAGAGCTCTGGTATCGGTACATTAGCGTCAATGATGATGCCATACTCAATTGCGATGTTAGTAGGCTGGACAATTTTCTTACTCGTTTACTGGGCGTTAGGTATTCCTTTAGGTGTACAAGCGCCATACACATACAGCTTATAATTTAGGTGAATGAACATTTAAATTTGAGCAGATAAAAGAAAAGCCTCGCTAAGAATAGTGAGGCTTTTTTCTATTTAGCGTCTGAAGATATTACGTGAATACTTCAGTATGACACGCATACTTATTACTTGTTGAAGTGCTCTACGTGGAAACGTAAGTGATCTTCAATAAATGTTGCCATGAAGTAGTAGCTATGGTCGTAACCATCTTGCATGCGAATTTCTACAGGGTAGTTATTTGCTTTTGCAGCGGCAGCAAGAGTTTCGGTACGAAGTTGACCTTCAATGTAGAAGTTGTCATGAGTACCTTGATCAACCAGCATTGGCAGTTTTTTCTCAGCTTTACGAATTAACTCGCTTGAATCGTATTGCTTCCACGTTTCAGTGTTGCTACCTAAGTAACCAGTGAAGGCTTTTTGACCCCACGGGCAGTTCATTGGATTAGCAATTGGACTAAATGCAGATACTGAAGAAAAACGCTCAGGATTGCGCATCGCAATCATCAATGCGCCATGTCCACCCATTGAGTGACCACTGATTGCACGCTGATCTGATACAGGGAAGTGCGCTTCAACTAATGCTGGTAGCTCATTAACAATGTAATCGTACATGTTGTAATGACGATTCCAAGGTGCTTCTGTTGCGTTCACGTAGAACCCAGCACCTAAACCAAAATCGTAGCTACCTGCTGGATCATCTTCTACACCTTCACCGCGTGGGCTAGTATCGGGTGCAACAATGGCAACACCTAATTCTGCTGCGATACGTTGAGCGCCCGCTTTTTGCATGAAGTTTTCATCAGTACACGTTAAGCCTGATAACCAGTAAAGTACTGGTACTTTTTGTCCTGCAGCCGTTTGTGGTGGTAGGAAAATAGCAAAACGCATATCGCAATTAAGTACTTCTGAGCGGTGTGTATATTGTTTATGCCAACCGCCAGCAGTTTTATTACAGCTAATGTTTTCTAAAGGCATGGGATGCTCTCTCAGTCAGATTAGGCGCAGAGATAGGATACAGAAGATGATCTCTGCGCATTAATTATTATGTAATTATATTCTTATTTATCGAAGTGGATAATAGTACGGATACTTTTACCTTCGTGTAGTAGGTCGAATGCTTCGTTGATTTTGTCTAAGCCCATATTGAATGAGATAAAGTCATCAAGTTGGAATTCACCTGCCATGTAACGATCAACGATACCTGGAAGCTCTGAACGGCCTTTAACACCACCGAATGCAGAACCACGCCATACACGACCTGTTACTAGTTGGAATGGACGAGTAGAGATCTCTTGACCTGCGCCAGCCACACCGATAATTACTGATTCGCCCCAACCTTTATGACAACACTCAAGTGCAGAACGCATAACGTTTACGTTACCAATACACTCGAAAGAGTAATCAACACCGCCGTCAGTCATTTCAACAATCACTTCTTGAATTGGCTTGTCGAACTTCATTGGGTTGATACAGTCAGTTGCACCTAACTTACGTGCTAATTCGAATTTTTCTTCGTTGATATCAACAGCGATGATGCGACTTGCTTTCGCCATAGTTGCACCAATGATAGCCGCTAGACCGATACCACCAAGACCGAATACAGCAACAGTGCTACCTTCTTCAACTTTAGCTGTATTAAGTACCGCACCCATACCTGTTGTTACACCACAGCCTAGTAGACAAACTTCTTCCAGTGGTGCTTCTTTATTGATTTTCGCTAGTGAAATCTCAGGAAGAACAGTGTACTCAGAGAATGTTGAACAACCCATGTAATGGAAGATAGGTTGACCATCTTTGTAGAAACGAGTTGTACCGTCTGGCATTAAGCCTTTACCTTGAGTTTCACGTACAGCCTGGCAAAGGTTTGTTTTGCCAGATAGACAGTATTTACACTTACCACATTCAGCTGTGTAAAGTGGAATAACGTGGTCGCCTACTTGAAGATCGGTAACGCCTTCACCAATCATTTCAACGATACCGCCACCTTCGTGACCAAGAATTGCAGGGAAGATACCTTCTGGATCATCACCTGATAGTGTGAATGCGTCAGTGTGACATACGCCAGTTGCAACGATGCGAACAAGAACTTCACCTGCACGAGGAAGCATTACATCAACTTCTTCAACAGAAAGTGGTTGGTTTGGACCCCATGCAATCGCAGCTTTTGATTTGATAAATTTATCAGTCATTATAATTCTCTTCTATTTGTTCTACGTTGTTATTGATATTCGTAGAGAGTAATTAATTTAAATCGAAATTTCTCTGTCTCGATTCGATGAAGACTATTGTATTTATTTCTGAATAAATGATAATTAGGTTAAAGTGCAAATAACTTTTACCTAACGGTAATAATGATTATTGTTGGTATCAATATATAGGTAAGTAAGATGTTCCTATGGGAAGGCGTAACAGAATTTGTTGCTGTAGCTGAAACTGAAAGCTTTACAGCGGCATCAAAACGATTAGGTATTTCAACAGCGCAAGTGAGCCGACAAGTCAGTGCTTTAGAGAATCGACTTAATACTAAATTATTTTATCGAACTACGCGTAAGGTGTCATTGACCGAAGAAGGGAATGTGTATTACCAGCACTGCCGTCAAGTGATGGACGGTTTGGAAGAAGCTGAACGCGCATTAAGTAATTTACGTGGAACACCGCAAGGCTTAATTAAAATAACGGCTCCTGTCACCTATGGTGAGAAATATATCATGCCGTTAGTGAATGACTTCATGCTGCAATACCCAGAACTTGAAGTGGTTATTGATATGACCAATAGACAGGTTGATCTAGTTGAAGGTAGCTTTGACTTAGCGATCCGTCTTGGTCGATTGACTAGCTCTTCAATGATGGCAAAACGTTTAACTTCTCGTACGATGTATGTTTGTGCGTCTCCTGATTATCTTGCAAAATTTGGTGTACCACATTCACTTTCTGAATTGCGTCACCATAACTGCTTGATCGGAAACTATGATCATTGGCGTTTCCAAGAATCAGGCAAAGAGAAAAGTGTTAGAGTCTCTGGGAATTTAAACTGTAACAGTGGTTACGGTTTACGTGATGCGGTATTAAAAGGGATCGGTATTGCGCAGTTACCTGATTACTATATTGATAGAGATTTAGATTCGGGAGCGATTGTTCCTATCTTGACTAACTACCAAGAGCCGGATGAGGGGATTTGGGCGCTGTATCCACATAACCGTCACCTATCACCTAAAATAAGAATGCTGGTGGACTTTTTAGCTGAGAAGTTACCGCTAATTAGCCATTACGACGTATAAGCTAAATTGTATTTTTGACTGAATATGTAAATGATGACGATGCAAGTAAAACTAAACGACGAACACTTCATGCGCCGTGCGATAGCGCTCGCAGCGAAAGCAGAGGAAGAAGGTGAAGTGCCTGTTGGCGCTGTTGTTGTTTATAATGGACAAGTGGTGGGTGAAGGCTGGAACCGATCAATTGGTCAGCATGATGCAACGGCGCATGCGGAAATCATGGCGTTGCGACAAGCGGGTAAAGTGCTAGAAAATTACCGTTTAATTGATACTACATTGTATGTCACTTTAGAGCCTTGTCCAATGTGTGCAGGAGCTATGGTGCACAGTCGTGTGGGAAAGGTCGTTTACGGTGCTGATGATCTAAAAACGGGCGCGGCTGGAAGTACGATGAATTTACTTAGCTATGATGGCGTCAATCATCATGTAGAGCAAACATCTGGCGTATTAGTCGAGGAATGTCGTGCTCAGCTACAAGCTTTTTTTAAACGTCGGCGAGCAGAAAAAAAAGCGGCAAAGCTATTAGCTAAACAACAGATGACTAATGATCCTTCGCTTTAACTTAGCGCCTAACAACGGAAAAGTAGAAGCTCAGGGATAACCTGAGCTTTTTTGTTTTTAAATTTTATATTGTGGGCGATTTAATTTGAGGTCGAGGAAGTCGCCGATGAGGTTACTGTCGCCTGAGAAGCACTACCTAGTGTATTTATTGCCGCTGATGAGGCTTGTATTAGTTTATTAGGTAAAGTTATGGTCTGTAACCCATTAATAATCTTGACATCATCACCATCATAATTGTGGCTATGCGTCTGCTCAAAACCAATAATACTTTGATAATAACGTCGGATCCCTTCTACATAGTTAACCGCTTCTGTACCACGAGCATAGCCATAACGAGTTTGAGTGTAATACTTTCGCTGCTGTAATAGTGGCAAACGTTGTTTTACATCAGCCCATGTATTGGGATTACCATGTTGTGCTTTCGTTAGACGACGAGCATCCATCATATGACCAAAACCAATATTGTAAGAGGCAAGGGCGAACCAAACTTTCTCGTGCTCATCAATACTGTCAGGCACTCGGGCAACCATCTTTCGCAAATACTCAATACCTCCACGAATACTTTGCTCTGGATTTAGGCGATCAGTAACACCAACAGATTTCGCAGTAGGATTGGTCAACATCATCATGCCACGAACACCTGTTGGAGAAACCGCTTGTGGATTCCAATGCGATTCTTGATAAGAAAGAGCGGCAATTAAACGCCAATCAAACTCGTTAGCATACTTCTTAAATAGCTCTTGCCACTTTGGTAATTTATCATCGAGTGCGCGTAAAAATGCACGAGTATCAACGTAATCAAACTGTTCTACATGGCCGAAGTATTTTTCTTCTAGCTGTGCTAATTCACCGCTTTGTTTTATGTGACCAAAAAACTCAATTAAGAGGGCATATAAGCTGTCATTGTTACTGTCTTTTACAAACCAGCTAATTGGTTGATCTTCAGTAAGTTCAAGTGCGATTGCTAATTCAGGATGTGTACGTTGTAGTAGTGCAACATCAACAGAATCAGCAACGGTGTAATCTAACTCGCCATTAGCGACTTTGCGCAATAGGTCATCGATATCGGTTTCTTTGATCGATTGCCATGTTAGGTTGGGATATTTTTTCTTGAGCTCTTCTAACTGACGTTCATGGCTAGAGCTTGCCACAACAGCTAGTGAACGTTTGGTATTGGCTAACTCTTCAAGATCGCGAGGTCGACGTTTACCTTTTTTATAGACAACCACTTGGCTGGCATAATAGTAAGCGGGAGCGGGGTGGAAACCTTGTAGACGTTGAGGTGTGACGGTTAACCCTGCCGCGACAATATCAACATCGCCATTTTTTAAGGCTGGAAATAAGCCTGATAGGGTAAATATGGTTTGCATTTCCAGTTTTACGCCAAGCTCTTTAGCAAAGCGTTGGGCTAATTCATAATCAAGCCCTGTTGGCCCATCTGCCCCTATATAATAAGACAGCTGATTATTTAACGTACCTACACGTAATACACCGCTTTCACGAATGCGCTCTAAAGGATCAAGTGGCTTTTCTTGCCATTGGCAACCACTTAATAATAAAGCAAGCATTAATGATATGAGTACACGGTATGTGTTGGTAAGAGATTGAAGATGTATCAACAAAGCTGACCTAACTTAAAAATGAGCAGTCATTTATATCAAAGTGAACGGTAGTGGAAAAGCTGAACCCTGTCGTTGGGTGTGTTAATTCACGGATTGAAACAAAAAATTAGTCTCCTTTTGTTTTATCGGTTAGTTTTTGCTCAAAAAATCGGGTCAATGTCAAAATTACTGATAAATTCAGGATGTTTGAAAAAAAAACACGCAAACGGTTGCGTCAAGTGTTACGTCACAAAAAAAAATCGCTTATACTGCGCTGGTGCGAAATCGATTATTCATCTTTTGAGTTAATAAACAGGGATAAGTCAGAGGTGACATTGACGTAATTACCCCAGTTTTTGGGAATTAGGCCAATATTACTTTTCTTTAACCGCTAATCGAGAGACGTTTGCACATGGAAATTTTGCGTGGTTCACCCGCACTGTCTGAGTTTCGCGTTAATAAGCTACTTGAGCGTTGCCGCGAATTCGATCTGCCTGTGTCAGGTATTTATGCTGAGTTTATGCACTTTGCTGATGTATCTGCTGCCCTTACTGCTGATGAGCATAGCAAACTAGCGAGTCTTTTAACTTACGGTCCAACGATTGCAGAGCACGAGCCTTGTGGCACCTTGCTACTTGTTACCCCTCGTCCTGGGACAATTTCTCCTTGGTCATCAAAATCGACCGATATTGCCCGTAATTGTGGCTTAAAATCAATTAAACGCCTTGAACGTGGTACTGCATACTATATTGAATCAACTAGCGAGCTATCAGCATCACAATTAGCGCAAGTCAAAGCGTTAATCCACGATCGCATGATGGAAGTAGTTGTTGGTGATTTTGAAGCCGCGGCTGCTTTATTTAAACAAGCAGAGCCAGCACCGGTAAAAAGCGTTGATATCCTTGCAGGTGGTCGCCAGGCATTAGAGCAAGCCAACCTTACGTTAGGGCTTGCTTTAGCTGAAGATGAAATTGACTACTTAGTTGAGAACTTCACCAAACTAGGTCGAAATCCAAATGACATTGAGTTGATGATGTTTGCTCAGGCGAACTCAGAGCACTGTCGTCATAAAATCTTTAATGCAGATTGGACAATTGATGGTGTTGCTCAAGACAAATCATTGTTCAAGATGATCAAAAATACCTATGAGCAAAACCATGAACACGTATTGTCGGCATATAAAGACAATGCTGCAGTAATGGAAGGCTCAAAAGTAGGGCGATTCTTCCCCGATCCTGAATCTCGTCAATATAACTACCACCATGAAGATACCCATATTTTAATGAAGGTAGAAACGCATAACCACCCAACTGCTATTTCCCCGTGGCCGGGCGCATCAACAGGTTCGGGCGGTGAAATTCGTGATGAAGGTGCAACCGGTATTGGCGGTAAACCTAAAGCAGGTTTAGTTGGTTTTACTGTATCTAACCTTAAAGTTCCGGGGTTTGAACAGCCTTGGGAAACTGATTTTGGTAAACCAGATCGCATAGTTACAGCGCTTGATATTATGCTTGAAGGCCCATTAGGTGGCGCGGCATTTAATAATGAATTTGGACGTCCAAACCTATTGGGTTACTTCCGTACTTACGAAGAAAAAGTGACGTCGCATGCCGGTGAAGAAGTTCGTGGTTACCACAAGCCAATTATGATCGCTGGCGGTATGGGTAATATCCGTGCTGATCACGTACAGAAAAAAGAAATTCCAGTGGGCGCGAAGTTAATTGTTCTTGGCGGCCCTGCAATGAATATCGGTCTTGGCGGTGGTGCAGCTTCATCAATGGCATCAGGTCAATCGGCAGAAGATCTAGATTTTGCTTCTGTACAGCGTGAAAACCCAGAAATGGAACGTCGCTGTCAGGAAGTAATTGATCGTTGTTGGCAGATGGGTGATGCGAACCCAATTGCGTTTATTCACGATGTGGGTGCGGGTGGTATTTCAAACGCGTTACCTGAGTTGGTTGATGATGGCGAGCGTGGTGGTAAATTCCAACTTCGTGATGTTCCTAACGATGAGCCGGGTATGAGCCCGCTTGAGATTTGGTGTAACGAATCTCAAGAGCGTTATGTTATGGCCGTTGCACCAGAACATATGGCGGTTTTCGATGCGATTTGTAAGCGTGAACGTGCGCCGTATGCCGTTGTGGGTGAAGCGACAGAAGAGCGTCATTTAACCTTAGAAGATAGCCATTTCGACGATACGCCAATTGATATGCCAATGGATATTCTATTGGGCAAAGCGCCGAAAATGCACCGTGATGTGAAGTCACAAAAAGTAGAAGGCCAAGCGATTGATCGAAGTGGTATTGACTTAGTTGAAGCGACGCAGCGTATTCTTCGTCTGCCTGCTGTGGCTGAAAAAACCTTCCTTATTACAATTGGCGATCGCACAGTTACCGGCTTGGTTGCACGCGATCAAATGGTAGGTCCATGGCAAGTACCTGTTGCTAACTGTGCAGTTACTGCTGCTAGTTACGATACCTATCATGGTGAAGCGATGTCGATGGGTGAACGTACACCTGTTGCATTACTCGATTTTGGCGCATCAGCACGCTTAGCTGTTGGTGAAGCTGTTACTAATATTGCGTGTAGCGATATTGGTGATATGAAACGTATCAATCTTTCGGCTAACTGGATGTCACCAGCAGGTCACCCTGGCGAAGATGCTGGCTTATATGAAGCAGTAAAAGCGGTGGGTGAAGAGCTTTGTCCGGCATTGGGTCTGACCATTCCTGTCGGTAAAGACTCAATGTCAATGAAGACAAAATGGCAACAAGGTGGCGAAGAGAAGGAAGTAACATCGCCACTTTCTTTAGTCATTACTGCATTTGGTCGCGTTGAAGATGTACGCAAAACCGTGACACCTCAACTACGTACTGATAAAGGCGAAACTAGTCTGTTATTGGTGGATTTAGGTTGTGGTCAAAACCGTTTAGGTGCAACAGCACTAGCACAGGTTTACAAGCAATTAGGTGATAAGCCTGCTGATGTAGATAGTCCTGAGCTATTAAAAGGTTTCTTCTACGCGATGCAATCACTGGTACGTGATGAAAAGCTACTTGCTTACCACGACCGTGGTGATGGTGGCTTATACGTAACGCTAGCGGAAATGGCATTTGCAGGTCACACGGGTATTGAAGTTGATATTAATACTGGCAGCGAAGATGCAGTTGATGATGTATTAGCCTCGCTATTTAACGAAGAGTTAGGTGCGGTTATTCAAGTACGTACAGATGATCTTGATTTAGTTCAGTCGGTACTTGCAGCAAACGGTCTTGAAGCATGTAGCCATATTTTAGGTACTGTGGTTGAAGAAGATGTTGTTCGTATTTGGAATGGCAATGACTTAGTGCTTGAGCAAAATCGAACAGATATTCGTGCTGTATGGGCTGAAACAACCTACCAAATGCAGGCCATGCGTGATAACCCAGCGGGCGCATTGCAAGAATTTGAAGCCAAGAAAGATGTTCAAGATCCGGGGTTAAATGTAAAGCTAACGTTTGACATAAATGAAGACGTCGCCGCGCCATTTATTGCCCCTGCGATTAATCTTGGCGCTAAGCCACAAATGGCTATTTTGCGTGAACAAGGGGTAAACTCTCATGTTGAAATGGCAGCAGCCTTTGATCGTGCAGGCTTTGAAGCTAAAGATGTTCACATGAGTGATATCTTATCTGGCAATGCTAAGCTAGATGGTTTTAATGGTTTGGTTGCTTGTGGTGGTTTCTCTTACGGTGATGTATTAGGTGCGGGTGAGGGTTGGGCGAAGTCAGTATTATTTAACAATATTGCACGAGATCAATTTGAAGCTTTCTTTAACCGTAATGATACGTTGGCATTAGGTGTTTGTAACGGTTGTCAGATGATGTCTAACCTTCGTGACTTAATTCCAGGCGCAGATTTATGGCCACGTTTCGTACGCAATGAATCTGAGCGTTTTGAAGCTCGCTTTAGTTTGGTTGAGGTTCAACAAAGCCCATCGTTATTCTTTAACGAAATGGCAGGATCTCACATGCCAATTGCCGTTTCTCATGGTGAAGGTCGTGTTGAAGTGCGTAATGCTGATCATCTTGCTGCATTAGAGCAAGCCGATATAGTTGCACTACGATACATTGATAACTACGGCAAGCTAACAGAACAGTACCCTGCTAACCCGAATGGTTCACCAAACGGTATTACCAGTGTGACGACAACGGATGGCCGTGTAACCATCATGATGCCGCATCCTGAGCGTGTGTTTAGAACAGTTGCAAACTCATGGCACCCAGATGACTGGAGTGAAAATAGCCCATGGATGCGTATGTTTAGAAATGCGCGTGTTAATCTAGGTTAATAAAGAACAGCGTTGAAAAATCAAAAAACCGCCACTTGTGGCGGTTTTTTATTCTTCTTGTATGAAAATCACCTTTTCAACCCTTTAATTGATAATAATCACATTAAAAATTGAAAATAGACGGTTATAATTGGGAAATAAGATGTAATGGAATTTTTATTGCGATAAAGGATTATATATGGGGAAAGGTATTCCCAGAACTTTGCGTTTATGTATTGCATCCAAAATATTGGCAGTGCTAGTTGCGTTGAGTATTTTTCGTCAAATCGATCGATTTGACCAATTTTTTAGTACCTCTCAAATAGTAATAGTGCCAAATATTATCGCTTTACTTGTCTTATTTTCAGGTGTGTTGGCAATTATTGGTTTGCTAAAAGGTCAAAAATGGGGATTTCTTCCTCTGTACTTTTACATACCTGCTGCTACGATGTTCATTAAAATCAGTATTATTCCGATAGTCCCCGAACTTGTTCCTAGTATTTATCGTAATCAGATGATCTTAGGGCTAAATAGTGTGGTTTTAGTGTATTCAGTTTTTTTATTATTGCGTAGGATGGATCGAAACTTACTGCATGAAGTTTAAATAAATTTAAATTTGGCTGTAGGATCTGCGATAATGAGAGCAATTAAATCAATTGCTTGTAAGTAAAAATATTACTTCTGCTCAGTAAAGGATGATGAGAATGAAAAAAATTGAAGCTATTATCAAGCCGTTTAAGCTTGATGACGTTCGTGAGGCATTAGCGGAAGTAGGTATTACTGGCATGACAGTGTCTGAAGTGAAAGGGTTTGGACGTCAAAAAGGTCATACTGAATTATACCGTGGCGCAGAATACATGGTCGATTTTTTACCTAAAGTGAAAATTGAAATTGTTGTCGCTGATGAAGTAGCAGAACAATGTATTGATACGATTGTTGAAACAGCACAAACAGGTAAGATTGGCGATGGTAAAATCTTCATGTTTGATATCGAACGTGTAGTGCGCATTCGTACTGGAGAAGAAGACGAAGACGCGATTTAGTTGGTATAAGAATGCAAAAAGGGGGCATTACATTAACTGTAATGCCCCCTTTTTATTGCTAATTCACATCAGGAACGACAGGGTTATATCGCCCTGGTTTGTAGTTCATTGCCAGAACAATATTTAGGGTAATGGCTCCAAGAATTGATAGTAATAAAGTGGTTGGACTAACAAAGAAAAAGGATGCAACTAAGATAGAGATATCAATCGACATTTGGATTTTTCCTGCTGAAATCCCAAACTTATCTTGAAGGAATAAAACCAAAACATTAAATCCACCAAGGCTGGTGTGATGACGGAATAATATCAACATGCCAAGTCCCATCAATAAGCCACCAATCACTGCGCAGTAGATTGGATTTAGCCAACTGATAGCCAATACATGGTGTAGGTTATCCACCATAATTGAGACTAATGCGCCAGACAAGACACTGCTAATTGCAAAAGATTTGCCCATTCTAAACCACGCCATTAAATAAAACGGGCAGTTCATTAAGAAATACAGCTTACCAAAAGAGATATCAACAAAATGGGTGAGTAATAACGCGAGTCCTGTAGTGCCTCCCGTTAATAACTGGCTTTGCTGTAGAAAAAATATGCCCTGAGCAACAATAAATGTCCCCGTTAAAATAGCGATCATATTTTCATGAACAGGATGTTTAATTCGACTCAATGGATCAACTCCTTGTAAAGAATAGAGCCATAGTAAGAGGGAATAAGAATTTATAAAAGTTTACGGGTAAAAAGCACCTTTTCGTTCTGTAATATATTCTTTACACTGTTGTAAATAATTTTATTGTAAAAATACTTGCTATCTATATTTGTTTTAATCTTTGTCCCTGAGTCGTTTATTAAGATGAAAATGATTCATGCTCTATTGAAAATAAACCGTGTTAATCATTAAGAAAAAGAACAATTAGGACTACCTGATTTAGATCAATTTATGTAAGATAGGCGATAATTAATAAGCAAGACGAAAACGTTTGCGTCTACGTGGCGCCTAGCATTGCGATTTTTCAGTTTTTGCTCAAAATGGTATTTAACTTAGCTGAGTTAGGAGATACAGATGCTAAAGCGCGATATGAATATTGCTGATTATGATGCGGAACTATTTGCAGCCATTCAGGAAGAAACAGCTCGTCAGGAAGAACACATCGAGTTGATTGCTTCTGAAAACTACACAAGCCCACGCGTAATGGAAGCGCAAGGATCTCAGCTAACTAATAAATATGCTGAAGGTTACCCAGGCAAGCGTTATTACGGTGGTTGTGAGTTTGTTGATAAAGCGGAGCAACTGGCTATCGACCGTGCTTGTCAGCTATTTGGTGCAGAATACGCGAACGTTCAGCCTCACTCAGGCTCACAAGCGAACAATGCTGTTTACATGGCACTTCTGAATGCTGGCGATACCGTATTAGGTATGAGTCTTGCGCACGGCGGTCACTTAACTCACGGTTCACCTGTAAACTTCTCTGGTAAGCTTTACAACGTGATCCCATACGGTATCGATGAAAGCGGTCAAATTGATTACGCTGAAGTTGAAGCTTTAGCGCTTGAGCACAAACCAAAGATGATCATCGGTGGTTTTTCTGCTTACTCTCAAATTGTTGATTGGAAACGCATGCGTGAAATCGCAGACAAAGTTGGCGCGTACTTCTTTGTTGATATGGCGCACGTTGCGGGTCTAATTGCGGCGGGTGTTTATCCTAACCCAGTGCCACATGCACATGTTGTTACAACAACAACGCACAAAACACTAGCAGGTCCTCGTGGTGGTCTTATCCTTTCTAATGAAGGTGAAGATCTTTATAAGAAGTTGAACTCTGCAGTATTCCCTGGTGGTCAAGGTGGCCCTCTAATGCATGTTATTGCGGCAAAAGCAGTAGCATTCAAAGAAGCAATGGAGCCAGAGTTTAAAGATTACCAAGCGCGTGTTGTTGAAAACGCAAAAGTAATGGTAGGTGAATTCCTAGAGCGTGGTTACAAGATTGTTTCTGGTAGCACTGAAAACCACTTATTCCTTGTTGATTTGATCGACAAAGGTATCACTGGTAAAGAAGCTGATGCAGCACTAGGTGCAGCAAACATCACAGTTAACAAAAACAGTGTACCAAATGACCCACGTAGCCCATTTGTAACATCAGGTATTCGTATCGGTACTCCGTCTATTACTCGTCGTGGCTTTACTGCTGATGATGCGCGTCAACTTGCAGGTTGGATGTGTGATGTCTTAGACAATGTTGATAACGAAGAAGTTATTGCAGCAACAAAAGCAAAAGTTTTAGATATTTGTAAGCGTCTACCTGTTTACGCTTAATCTATTAAAATGCATTAAATAACATAACTGTCGGGTTATGATGATAAAGGCTTACCATTAGGTAAGCCTTTTTTAATATTTAGCGCTTTTTCTGAGCGAACAATAAAACAACTATTCGTGGCTTTTTAACCAAAATGAGTAGAAAAAAAGGGCGAATATTCTCATTAACGGTTTGAAATGAGTTACACTGAACCGATTAAATGTAGGAGGCTAAATGCATTGTCCTTTTTGCGGTGCGAATGACACCAAAGTAATCGATTCACGATTGGTTGCAGATGGCCACCAAGTGCGCCGGCGCCGCCAATGTTTAGCTTGTAATGAACGTTATACGACCTTTGAAACGGCCGAATTAGTAATGCCTCGTGTGGTAAAAACCAATGGCAATCGCGATCCATTTAATGAAGAAAAACTTCGTGGTGGTATTCAGCGCGCATTAGAAAAACGTCCAGTGAGTACAGATGACATCGAGCGTGCGATTAATAATATTAAATCTCGTCTTCGTGCAACTGGAGAGCGAGAAGTGCCTTCAGAGATGATCGGTAACTTAGTGATGGAAGCATTAAAAGAGCTCGATAAAGTCGCCTATATTCGCTTTGCGTCGGTTTACCGTAGTTTTGAAGATATTCGTGAGTTTGGTGAAGAAATAGCCAAACTAGAACGTTAAGCTGAGTGTAATGTTTACTAACCTTGATACACGATTGATGCTACGCGCTATTCAGTTAGCTAAACGTGGTTATTTTACAACAGCACCAAACCCGAATTTGGGTTGTGTTATTGCTAATGGCGATGAAATTCTTGGTGAAGGCTTTCATTATCGTGCGGGTGAACCCCATGCGGAGGTGTTTGCATTAAAGCAAGCAGGTGCGCGCGCGAAAGGTGCAACAGCCTATGTTACCTTAGAGCCTTGCTCTCATTACGGGCGCACGCCGCCTTGCGCTGAAGCATTAATTAAATCAGGCGTAACTAGAGTTATTTGCGCCATGGTTGATCCTAATCCGCTGGTGGCTGGACGTGGCGTTGAAATGTTGCAAAAAGCGGGTGTAGATGTACAAGTAGGGCTTCTTAAAGAAGAGGCTCAAGCCATTAATAAAGCGTTCATTAAACAAATGACAACCAAGATGCCATATGTTGAATTAAAACTGGCATCAAGTCTTGATGGTAAAACAGCGTTAGCTAACGGTGATAGTAAGTGGATCACTGGGCCTTATGCTCGCGCTGATGTTCAACGTCATCGTGCACAAGCTGGTGCAATATTATCAACCAGTGCCACTGTTATCGCTGATGATCCATCGCTGAATGTACGTTGGAGTGAGTTGGGTACACAGATTCAAGATGAATATCCACAAGCAGATGTTCGTCAACCTATTCGCGTTATCATTGACAGCCAAAACCGATTAACCCCGGCATATCAGTTATTTCACCTTCCGGGAGAAACGATTTTGGCACGCGCAGAAATGGGGAATGAAGATTGGCCTGACTCTGTGTCTCAGTGGCTCATTCCTACCCGAGAAAATAGCCAACAACTCGATCTCACATTACTCATGCGCAAGTTAGCAGAAAATGGCATAAACCATATTTGGGTTGAAGCTGGCGCTGGGCTTGCGGGTGGGTTACTTGAAGCACAATTAGTTGATTGTTTGATTTTATATCAGGCCCCAAAGTTAATGGGAGCAGATAGTCGCAGTTTAATGAACTTATCGCCATTAACCGCGATGGATCAAGTTATCGATCTGAATATTACAGATATACGTATGGTTGATTGTGATGTGAAAATTACAGCCACCGTTAAACGCTGTTAATTAATAGAATAAAGAAACAAGGATTTTCCATGTTCACCGGTATCATTGAAGCAATTGGAACGATTACCGCTTTAACACCTAAAGGTGCTGATATTTCTGTCACTGTCGACTCAGGCAATCTTGATCTGTCTGATGTTAAGTTGGGTGACAGTATTGCGACAAATGGTGTGTGCTTAACTGTGGTTAAATTGACAGGTAAAGGCTATGTTGCTGATCTGTCATTAGAAACCTTAAAACGTACTGCTTTTGCTCATTATCAAGCTGGTCAGGTCGTCAACTTAGAAAAAGCGATGTTACCAACAACGCGTTTTGGCGGCCATATGGTGTCAGGTCATGTTGATGCTGTTGCTGAGATCATTGAACGTCACCATACGGGGCGTGCTATTGAGTTTTGGGTAAAAGTACCCGCACATTTAGCGAAATATATCTCAGAAAAAGGCTCAGTTGCGGTTGATGGTATTAGCTTAACGGTGAATGAAATAAATGGTGATGAATTTAAGTTAACCATTGTTCCACATACAGCACTAGAAACAACAATGGATACATTCAAACCAGGCCGAATGATAAATCTTGAAGTGGATGTGATTGCCCGCTATTTAGAGCGTTTAATGTTGGGTGATAAAGCTGCAGATAAAAAACCGCAAGTCACAATGGATTTATTAGCGAGAACGGGTTTTCTTGGCTAAATATGATGATTAGCTAGTCAGCTAAGGTACATAAGAATTAAGGGTAGTGTTATGGCTTTAAGCAGCGCAAAAGAAATTATTGATGATATTCGTCAGGGCAAAATGGTTATTCTGATGGATGATGAAGATCGTGAAAATGAAGGCGATCTGATTATTGCATCTGAAAAAATCACACCTGAAGCTATTAATTTTATGGCGACTTATGGTCGTGGTCTGATTTGTTTGACACTGAGCAAAGCCCGTTGTCAAAAATTAAACTTGCCTTTAATGGTTCAAGAAAATACCGAACAGTTTGGTACACCTTTTACTGTTTCTATTGAAGCGGCTGAAGGGGTAACTACAGGTATTTCAGCTGCAGATCGTTCTTGCACAGTACAAGCCGCCGTTGCAGCCAATGCGACTGCAGCTGATATTGTTATGCCTGGTCATATCTTCCCATTAATGGCTCAAGAAGGTGGCGTCTTAACACGTGCAGGTCACACTGAAGCTGGTTGTGATGTTGCGCGTTTGGCTGGCCTTGAGCCATCAAGTGTGATTGTTGAGATCTTAAATGAAGATGGCACGATGGCACGTCGCCCACAGCTTGAAGTGTTTGCGGAAAAACACGGCCTTAAATTAGGTACAATTGCTGATCTGATTGAATACCGTAATAATCACGAAACCACGATTGAGCGTGTTGCTGAATGTCGATTACCAACAGAGTTCGGTGAGTTCGACATGATCACTTACCGTGACAAGATTGATAACGAAGTGCACTATGCACTGCGTAAAGGCGATATCAAAGCGGGTGAAGAAACGCTTGTACGTGTTCACTTGCAAGATACGTTTAAAGATATTCTGCAATCAGGTGCGACTCAATGGACGTTACCTGCAGCAATGAAGCGCATTAGCGAAGAAAATGGTGTACTGGTTATTCTAAGTAAACAAGAATCAACCGATGCCATTATTCATAAAGTGAGAAATATTGCTGCGGAAGAAGCAGGTCAACCTAAGGTGAAAGTGACACAGAAAGATCCGTCTCGCCAAGTTGGTGTCGGCTCACAAATTCTTTCTGATTTAGGCGTTAGTAAAATGCGTTTATTGTCATCAAGTACGCAACGTTATCATTCACTATCAGGTTTTGGCTTAGAAGTCGTAGAGTATATTTGTGATTAAATTCACCAAATGTTAGACGCTAGTGATAAAATAACTGATATCTGCGGCAGCGAAAGACAATTATTATTTTTAACTGCCGCTTTCAATACTGTTTATTGGTCGAATCAAGGACAGATAAGCAATAAATATTAACAAATCTGTTGAAACCGACGGTTGTCCATAGCAGAGATATTGCAAAGTGTGATAGACTCCCGCGGTTTCTCAAACCGGAAAGACATAGTCACAGGAAGGCCCATGAAGGTAATTGAAGGCGCCATCGCGGCACCAAACGCAAAAGTTGCTATCGTAATTGCACGCTTCAACAGCTTTATTAACGAAAGCTTACTTTCAGGTGCATTAGATGCGCTGAAACGTCAAGGACAGGTTAGCGAAGACAACATTACTGTTGTTCGTTGTCCAGGTGCTTACGAGCTACCACTTGTTGCTCAACAGGTTGCTAAAAGCGACCGTTATGATGCAATCGTTGCTCTAGGCTCAGTTATTCGTGGCGGTACACCGCACTTCGATTATGTTGCCGGTGAGTGTAATAAAGGTCTAGCACAAATTGCACTTGAGTATAATACTCCAGTTGCTTTTGGTGTTTTGACTGTAGATTCTATTGAACAAGCCATTGAGCGTGCCGGTACCAAGGCTGGTAATAAAGGGGCAGAGGCTGCACTAAGCGCGCTCGAAATGGTTAATGTCCTGTCCCAAATCGAATCCTAATAATGGGGGTTACTGTGAAACCAGCCGCACGTCGTAATGCACGTCAGTTTGCTGTACAAGCTATTTACTCTTGGCAACTTACGAAAGGTAATGTTGCTGATATTGAGCAACATTTTCTTTCTGGCGATAAGTTTGAAGAAGAAGAACATCAAGCTGATGCGCCAGTTCTTGCTGCACCACATACTGATGTTAGCTACTTCCGTGATCTGTTCACAGGCGTAGTACTAAGCCACCAAGAACTTGATAGCAAGATGCGTCCATACTTATCTCGTCCGCTTCAGGATCTTGATCAGATGGAACTTGCGCTACTTCGTCTTGCAATGTACGAAATGGTTAAGCGTGAAGACGTACCATTTAAAGTTGTTATCAACGAAGCAATCGAATTAGCTAAGCTATTCGGTGCGGAAGATAGCCACAAGTTCGTTAATGGTGTACTTGATAAAGCTGCACCAACACTTCGTAAAGAAAAGTAATTTTCGAAGTAACGAAAGTAGATAAAAGAAGTCAGCCTAGCTGGCTTTTTTTTTATCTATTGTATTGATATGAAGCAATCGTAAAGGTAAGCGCATTATAATGGTGGCTAATAATGGATGAGTTGAACGGTTATGGCACAAGGTGAATTTGATTTAATTGGGCGGTATTTTGAACACCAGAATGTTAAGCGAGAAGATGTTGATCTTGCTATTGGGGATGATTGCGCATTAGTTCGTGTTCCTGAAGGGTGTCAATTGGCGATCAGTACTGATTCGTTAGTTGCAGGCACGCATTTTCTGGAAGATGCTGATCCTAAGTTAGTCGCACATAAAGCATTAGCCTCAAATTTAAGTGATTTAGCAGCAATGGGCGCAACGCCTGCTTGGGTTTCTTTGGCGTTAACATTACCGACGTTTAATGAGCATTGGCTAAATCAGTTTTGTGAGGGTTTCTTCCAATTAGCTGAGCAGTATAATGTTCAACTTATTGGTGGGGATACAACTAAAGGTCCTCTCAGTATTACTTTAACGGTTCAAGGGTTTGTTCCTAACGGGCAAGCATTGACACGTAATGGAGCAAAGGTCGGTGATGCAATATATGTTACCGGTCAATTAGGTGATAGCGCAGCAGGTTTAGCGTTATTATTAGCAGATACATCGTGTCATGATCTTGTTCTGTCTCATGCCTTAAAAGAACGTCATTTTATGATGACACCGCAGGTAGATGCTGGGATTGCATTGCGTGGCATCGCATCTGCTGCGTTAGATATTTCCGATGGTTTAATTGCTGATCTCGGCCATATAGTTAAACGTTCAGGTGTTGGAGCTGAAATTTATATCGAGCAGCTCCCTTTATCTTCTGAGTTAATCGCCTTTTGTTCGACACAAGAGCAAGCACAGCAATTGGCATTAAGCAGCGGTGAAGAATATCAATTGTGTTTTACTGTACCGAAGCATCAATGTATTGAGATTGAATCTTTAATGATGGCAAAAGGTATTCAAGTGTCTCGTATTGGTCAGTTAACTCAATCTAGTGGTATTGTTTTATTACAACAAGGTGAACCTATTGATTGGCAAGTGTCAGGGTGGGATCATTTTGTGAGTTCACATAAGTAAGGTATCAGTGTGTCTACAAATCCTAAAGATTTATTGAAAATGAGTAACCCTTGGCATTTATTAGCAACAGGGTTCGGTAGTGGTTTAGCGAAGTATGTGCCAGGCACGATGGGAACATTAGCTGCTGTTCCACTCTATTTACTGTTAGCACAGTTACCTTTTAGTTGGTATTTAGTTGTCGTGTTTATTGCTGCGTTGATAGGTATAAAAATTTGTACTATTACCTCGAACGATATGCAGGTACATGATCATGGCAGTATTGTGTGGGATGAATTTGTTGGTTTCTGGATCACAATGGCCATCGCCCCAGAAGCTACTTGGCAGTGGGTATTAACAGGCTTTATTTTATTCCGTTTCTTCGACATGGTAAAACCATGGCCAATTAGCTGGCTAGATAAACATGTTGAAGGTGGCTTTGGCATTATGGTTGACGATATTCTTGCCGGTTTTATGGCAATGATTGCGCTATGGGGTGTTGGTTACTGGCTTGGTTTTTAATAACTGACTTCTTGCGTATTAATATTTTCTAAGAGCAGCCCTTTGGGGCTGTTTTATTTTGTAAATGGATATCGCTTAATTATTTTGCTCCCTAATATTGTTCTAAAAAATAAAAAGGCATGTTCTAAATGAACATGCCTTTACTGCTTTTAAGGTATGATCTTATTGTTTGATCACTTTCACTTTGTAAATACCATCAACATTGTAAACACCGTGGATATCTGTTTCAAAGCCAGGGAAGTGATTACCAATTTCACATAGCATTTCAAGGAAATCTAGCACAGGACGAGATTGTTCCGTTACCATTTCACCCGGAAGTACAACAGGTACACCTGGTGGATAAGGTAGGATCATATTGGCACTGATTTCATTTACCATTTCGGATAGTGGAATTTCGCGAACTTCACCACGTAACTCTTGTTGCCATGCATCATGCGGTGTCATCTTCATTTCTGGTAATACATCAAATGCTTTGTACATCAGTTCTGGCAATTGGAATTTCACGGTGAGATCGTGAATACCTTGCGCAAGATCTTGTACTCGCATATTAGCGTAGAACTGAGGATCTTCTTGGTATAGAGATGGTAAGAATGACTTGATAGTCATGTTACGATCGTAGCCACGTTTAAACTCAGTCAATGCACGAAGAAGTTGCATTGCTTTTGGTTTATCAATACCAATTGAGAACAAGAATAATAGGCTGTATGGACCTGTTTTTTCAACAACGATACCGTGTTGGTCAAGGTACTTAGCCACAATAGAAGCCGGAATACCTGTTTCAGATAGTTCGCCTTCTTCGTTCATTCCTGGTGTCAACAACGTGATTTTGATTGGATCAAGGAACATATGATCTTCATCGATGTTCTTGAAACCATGCCATTTTTCATCAGGTTTTAGGTTCCAACATTCTGTTGTTTCAATGTTCTCTGGTTGCCATACATCAAAGAACCAACCATCACATTCAGAACGTAGCTTTTTAATCTCTTTACGGAAACGAATTGCACGATCGATTGAATCTTGAATTAAACGACGACCAGCGTTGCCATGCATCATTGCAGCAGAAATCTCAGCCGACGCCACAATACCGTATTGTGGTGATGTTGAGGTGTGCATCATGAATGCTTCGTTGAAAGATTCTTCTTCAAGTTGACCTTTAACATGGATCATTGAAGCTTGTGAGAATGCAGCCAGTAGTTTGTGTGTTGACTGAGTTTCATAGAACACTTTCCCCGGGATAGCTTCACCACTCATACCGCACTTACCTTCGTAAATAGGGTTAAAGTTAGTGTAAGGCACCCAAGCACTATCAAAGTGGATAAACTTAGTATCCAGTGATTCTTTGATAAATTGAGTATTGTAGAACAAACCATCGTAAGTCGAGTTAGTCACTACCGCATAACCTGGTTTTGTTGCTCCTGGCGTATTTGCTACTTTTTCGGCAATCACTTCATGGCTAAATTCACTCTTAGGAATGCCACCTAAAATACCGTAAGCGTTACGTGTTGGGCGGAAGTAAATTGGAACCACATCGGTCATCATCATCATATGAGTTAATGATTTATGACAGTTACGGTCAACAAGTACTGTGCTGCCTGCTGGTGCTGAGAACATACCTACAATTTTGTTCGCGGTAGAAGTACCGTTAGTAACAATGTATGAACGATCAGCATTGAATGTACGCGCAATGTACTCTTCTGCTTCTTTATGAGGACCTGAGTGATCTAATAGTGAACCAAGTTCTGGCATCGAAATCGAAATGTCTGCTTTGAATGTATTTGCACCATAGAAGTCATAGAAAATACTTCCCACAGGACTCTTGTTAAATGCAGTACCTGACATATGACCTGGAGTACAGAACGTGTATTTTGCCTCATCAACATAGTTAAATAATGCTTTTGTTAGCGGTGGAAGAATACTGTCTTTGTAGTCTTGGTTCGCTTGATCAATCTTGTGTGCAATATCTTTTGCGCTACCAAGGCTGTATTCGAAGAAATAGATATTTAAACGAAGGTCGGCAAGACTAATATCGAGAGTAGAGTGCTCATTGGCAAAAGCGAATAGCGGTAACTTCTCATTCACTTTATTAATTTGCTGGCACAGATCTAGAGAATAGGTATCCCAATCGAAGATAACGCCACTTATACGTGGGTTCATTTCCAGTAACTTCAGTAAATCCTTTTCATCAACAGGGTAGACTGTCTTGTAACCTAAAGCCGCCAGTGATTGTTCTAGTTCTTGTACAGGATATTTTTTAAAGAAAACGCCCAGGTTATTTAATATTGCAATCGTATTCATTTTTGAATTTCTCCAAAGTGAGAGAGGGCGCATCATGCCCATATGGGTGATGTATTGATGCGCCTTAAATTAATTTAAAAAGTGAGTAACAGAGCGAGATTACGCTTTTTGCTGTTGCTCTAGTTGTAAGTGCTGACGGAAGCCAAGCTTGCGAGCATAGAAAATAAAGATAGCGAGAGAGACCACGAAGGTTGCTGCTAATGCTGATGGGTCGGCACCAATCAGTGCGATGAAGCAGAAGATACAAGCTACACCAGAGAACAACATCACAAATACATTACGGGTTGTCATACCTTCGTAACGGATTAAGTTCACTGCAGAGTAGAAGTAAGGCAGCATTGTTAGCAATACAGCATCTGATGTTAAGATATCGAATAAATTAGAAGCGTGGCTGTCACTTGAGCTGAACACCGTAATAGCGATCATTAAGATAGTCATCATAACTGAAGCTAAAACAAGACCTTTCTTCGCCACACCATTTTTATCTGTTTCGCCAAATACTGCTGGGAAGTTACCATCATTAGCTGCACGTTTACCCGCCTCACCAACTAACATCATCCATGAACCTAATGATGTAAAGCATGCTAAAGCAGTAAAGGCTGCAACAAATGGAGCACTCCATTTACCAAAGATTGCTGTTGTTGCAAGTGCAAATGGTGCACCTGATGCTGCAACTTCAGAAGCTGGGAACATACCAGCGATAACTTGAGTAGAAAGGATGTAAATAACACCCGCAATGACAGTACCTAACAGTGTTGCAAGTGGAACTGTTTTCTTCGGATTTTTTACCATCCCCGATGATACTGCTGCTGATTCAACACCTACGAATGACCAAAGAGTGATCAGTACTGCACTTACAATTGCGTGTGAATTAGAGCCATGAGATGTGTTCCAGTTTTGCATGTACATCGCAGAGTCGAAATGACCCCAGCCAATGACAGCTGTACCAACAATTGGAATGAGGATTAGAACAAGACCTAATGTACATAAGCGGCTTACCCAAGAACCACCAAGTAAGTTAATTACAGTGAAAATCCAAACCGATGCAATCGTAGCAATCGCTGCTGGGATCGTATTGTTTAAAATGGGGAAGAAAACAGAAAGGTAAGATACCCCTGTAATCGCAATGGCGAGATTACCAATCCAGTTTGCGTGGTAGTAAAGAACACCTGTTTGGAAACCAAAAGCAGGAGACACCTCACCAGCATAGGCAATTGGGCCACCTTCTTGAGGGTTGCTAGTTGCTAGACGTGCATAAAAAAATGCCAATGACAGAGCACCAATTAAGCAGATAATCCAACTAAAGATAGAAATGGAACCTACCTTTGCTAGTGTTGAAGGAAGTAGTGCAATACCACTTCCCATCATGTTACCAGCTACAACACCAGTACAGGCTATTAAACCTATTTTTTTAGATGTATCAGACGACATGTAACAATCTCCAAAATGTCGTGATATTTGAGAATACTCAAATATGTTTTATTTCAAGATATAAACAAAAACACTTCTTCTTAATCTGAGTAAGAGGAATTGATTTTTAAATTACAGGAGTTTTTTTTAAGTTTTTAATCATTTTCTAGTCAAGAATTGAAACATGATATATTTATCTTTTTTTATATGTGAATAACCACAAGTTACTGAAAGATTGATGTTTTATTTAAGTGTGAAAAAATAATTTATTTATAATGTTGTTCATTACATTTAATAAACCTCTATTGTTATCGATATAAATTAAAATTTTCGTATCACTAGACTTAAAAACCAATACTCTTTTCTAGTATCAACAATAATATGATTGATACATTGAAAACATCGTTTACCATTTTTATTCTTATATTTTGATTAATTATGTTTTTAATGATTATTAGATAGAAAGAAAAAAGTTGCTGATATGAACCAGCAACTTTTAATGTTTATTTAAATTGAAATTAAGGTTAAATAGAATGGAACACTAAGTTTTTACAAAGGACTTCCGTTTCATAGGATGGTGCTAAATATTTAGCAATACTATAGTTTTCATTTGCTTGTTTATGTTGATTTTTAATATCCAAAATTTTGCCCTGGAGAATATAATAAAGGGCAGAGCTCTGTTTTGATTGTTGCCTTGATAGCGATAAGTAGTGTTGTGATAAATCTATATTACCTTGATAGAGCTGATTCAAAGCAAGTGCATTGAGTGTTTGACTCGGTAGTGATAACAAGGAATTTTGTAGAGAAATATTTTTCACTAAATCACGTGCATAATTCATCAAGTTTGGCATTGATGTTTCTTTGTTATCTAGTGTAAGAATAATTGCGTAGCCAATGTATCGTTTTGCGAGTAAATAACTGTTTTTTGGTGATTTTAATATAAGTTTATTTATATCAGTAAGGTAGCTTTTATTTACTTGCCCTTCATCATCAATGAGGTCTGGTAATGAGAGGTATTTATAAAGCAGGGTTGAGTCTGTAATTACAGGTGCATTAGTAACGGTTACTTGATGATCATGGGTCAAGGTTTGAATAAGTTCATTCAGTAATTGATTGAGGGATGTGTAGAGTTTATCACTTTGTAAAAGCAGGCTTTTTTTAAAATCAGAACGATGAGAGATATTGTTATAAAGGTCTATATGTAACTGATTATTATCGCTAATGTATAATGACAGGGTTTTTCCTGCTTCTGAATTTGGATGTAAGCTACTGGTGTAGTCAGTGTAACTAAATAGCGTACTTTCTATCATTTTTGCTATGGAATATAGCTGATTAGATGAAGAGGTTATTTCTATATTTATTTGCCGTGGGTTTTTTAAGTCTTTGATCGGTGCATTATTATTGTTTGCCCAACTGGCGAAGACAAGGGTAAGCACTAACATAGATAAGATTCCCACATCAAAAAGCCAATGGTTAAGCATTAAGTTGCTGATTTTATTGCTTACTGAGGCTGGTGGAATATCGTTATCTGGTTTGCTAAATGCACGTGTCATCGGCCCCGCTGGAAATGCGGTTCCGAGATTACTATTGTCATTAGTATGTTCGTTAGATGAATGAAACTCTTCTAATTTGAAGCCAGTATTAGGGTCAATGTAGATTTGTTGTACATCAGCGTCTAACTTATAGCCTCGTTTGGGAATAGTAATAATCCAATGATCTTCATCTAACTTTTTTAAAATTTTTCTTAATTCAAAAATGGATTGAGTGACAACTTGATCGCTAACAACAGCACCATCCCAAACCTCATCAATTAACTCATCTCGCGTAAATACAATCCCTTGATTTTGAGCCAAAAAAGATAAAAGCTTCGTAATTCTTGGTTCAAGAATATATGTTTTCCCTGATTTCTTCAGGCTATTTTCTGTTGTTATTAATAAACAGTCATTTATTTTGAAATTTCTCCAAGCCATAATTAAATTTCTTTGATTTAGATTTTAGATAAAATTATTCATATATTATTTACTTTAATCCAATTAGTGAATGAATAATCGGAGTTATTAAATGTAATTTCATTTTTCATTTTCAATGCAATTAAATAAACATTCACTTTCTTTATTTCTTGTCTTAGATCACGTTTTTTATTTTTGGAATATTTATTTTAGATTAAATGGTAAAGGCAAAAATAAAAGTAAAGTTGCATTTTATTGTTGAGTGTTTCTTATATGTAATTAAGTGATAAGGAAATGTTATGTTGGATAATAATGAAGTAGATGAAAATAGATTAATCGCTGAACGTAGAGCGAAGCTTGAGCATATAAGAAAAGAGAGTAAAGCGAATGGTCACCCTAATACCTTTCGTCGTCTAAAGTTAGCTAAAGAATTAATTAAAGATTTTGAAAATAAATCAAAAGACGATTTGATATGTAATACTTATACAACATCTGTAGCGGGGAGAGTTATGGCTAAGCGCGGCCCTTTTATGGTGCTGCAAGATGTTTCTGGTCGTATTCAAGTATATGCAAATAAACAAGTACAAGAAGAGTTAAAAGAAAAATATCATGGTTTAGATATTGGCGACATTATAGGTGTTAAAGGACAAGTACATCGTTCTGATCGTGGTGAACTTTACGTTAATATGGATGAATATGAATTACAAACAAAGGCGTTACGTCCGTTACCTGAAAAATTTCATGGTCTAACAGATCAAGAACAACGTTATCGCCAGCGTTATGTTGATTTGATCATTAATGAAGAATCTCGCAATACAATGATTATGCGTTCTAAAGTCGTTGCAGCGATTCGTCAATTCATGCTTAAACATCAATTCATGGAAGTAGAAACACCGATGATGCACCCGATAGCAGGTGGTGCGTCTGCGCGTCCTTTTATCACTCACCATAATGCGTTAGATATTGATATGTATCTTCGTATTGCGCCTGAGTTGTATCTAAAACGCCTTGTTGTCGGTGGTTTTGAGCGAGTATTTGAAATTAACCGAAACTTCCGAAATGAAGGTATTTCACCACGCCATAATCCTGAATTCACTATGATGGAATTCTATATGGCATATGCTGATTACAACGATTTAATCGATTTTACTGAGGATCTGTTAAGTTCTGTTGCGAAAGAGTTATGCGGCACAACGGCCTTGCCATATGGCGAGCATGTCATCGAGTTTTCTGGTCCATATACTCGGATGACGATGTTAGAAGCAATCCAGTATTACAACCCTGACAATCGTCGTATTCAAGATTTAAGCTACGAACAAATTAAAAATAAAGAGTTGATGGTTGATATTGCCACTGAAGTAGGCGTTGAGGTTGAGTCATTCTGGACATGCGGTCAATTGCTTGAAGAAATCTTTGGTGAGACAGCAGAGCCTAAGTTATTGCAACCTACATTCATAACTGGTTATCCCGCCGATATTTCACCTTTAGCGCGTCGAAGTGATGAAGATCCATTTATTACCGATCGCTTTGAGTTCTTTGTTGGTGGCAGAGAAGTGGCGAATGGTTTTTCTGAACTTAATGATGCTCAAGATCAAGACAGCCGTTTTAAAGCGCAGATGGCAGCGAAAGATGCGGGTGATGACGAAGCAATGCAATATGATGAAGATTATATTCGTGCTTTAGAATTTGGCTTACCGCCAACAGCAGGTCAAGGTATTGGTATTGATAGGTTAGTGATGTTATTTACTAATTCTCATACTATTCGTGATGTGATTCTGTTCCCATCCCTACGACCAAATAACTAATTTACAATTAGCGCAATAGAGGATTATTGTGCTGTGGCATTATAACGGTAGTTGGAACTCCAGCTACCGTTTTTTAATGCCATATATTTACTTAATACAAACATCTTCTTTGGCGACACGTATTCATGTGTCGCATTCCTAATAAAATCATTTATTTTTCATCATAAATCTGACGGTTTAACTAGTCTCAAATTATGTAGATAGAGAGAAGGGATTGCTCTATGAGTACCTATCTGAAAATAATCAGTGCTGGTTTATTAACCGTTGCTTCGATGGCTGATGGACAAGTTTATCCATCAACGGAAACGGCTTGGGTGTTAACGGGAAACTGGCAACAGCCAACTGCAATATCGGAATTAAATACGATTAAAGAAGTTAGGCGCTGGGAAGCGGATCATGCTGATGTTGTATTTGGTAGCTTACAAGATGTCGATTTAAATCAAAAGACCATTGCGATGGGTTATATCTACGTACACAAACTTGATTGTCGACCGGATGAGCAACAAGGCTGGCTTCACCGCCATGCTTACCTGAATGGGCACGATCCTGAAAAGGGTTACATGCATTATAAAAACGATACTCAACTTACCGTTCCTGACCAAAGCCAAGGGTTAGATTACCTATTAAATGGCGAATCGATGTTAAGTATTCTTATTCGAAACAATGACTTCTTGACTGCGCGTTTTCCTTTAACCGTTAATGATAATGAACAAATTATTTTTCATGCTGCTTACCCATTTGAAAATATCGTCATTGATAGTAATCAGCATCCTGAATTACGGATCACGAGAGTAAATGATGATGGTGATATTGGTGGTTTAGAAAAAGCAGATGTACATTGGATTCAACGAGAAGGTAAATGGTTTGGTCATATTAACCAGCGTTGGTTACCGACAAACGCCAAGTTCCAAGGACGTGAGCTGAATACTGGAAATAAGGCATTAAAGGCGGGGTATCGTAGTTGGGTCGTTGTTTTAAACTGGAAGAGCAAGGCGGAAGTGAAAGGCGTTAATATTGAGCCTTGGTTATCCGTTGTGAATACATCCGGTCAGCAATCCACAGCGACGATGTTGTTTCCTGGTTGGGATCCTAAAAATGATCCTAATAGTGATGGTTATGTTGATGATGATGAGTTTTTAGTAAGAGCTAATCAAGCGGCAAGTGCGAGATTTAAACATCAAGCTAGAGTGATCCCTACTGGAAAAATGTGGGCGGGCAGTTGCTGGTATCGGACTAATTTTAATGATGATTCTTTTAATCAAAATCATGCGAATTGGTATAAATATGATTGGAAGCGTCAAGGTTTAACCGGTGCTTACAATGATGATATGGCCAAATTGTTCAGTACCAACCAATTTAATGTTCAATTTGGCGGACAAATATTAGAAGCGCCGATTCGAGCAGGCACCTCAAAAGCGGCGGGATATTATGCAGCGAAAATGTCTGATTTTCTTGATTTAGTTAAATCGACTACGGGCAGTCAGTGGCTCTCTGCTAATATTTCTGAACTTAATTTGTGGGAATACCCTGATTGGCCAAAACAATTAAGGGGGGTGGTGGATGTTTGGTTACGAGAGCATTATTTAAGCCCTGCAATTGGTTTAGAGCGATTACAATCCTATTGGGACAGCTATGCGTTAGCTGCTCTGGGAGATAAAAGCTTAATAATGACCACAACTCGAGGTGGCAAAAGCCAACAAACGCCATTAATTCAGCAAGCATGGGAAGACGATATCTATACTGGATTAGCCCTGTACTATCTGTTTAATATTCCCAATAAGACCTACTACCACAGCTGGAATCAAACCTTTATCTATGGCAGTAATAACACCCATGCCGATCCGAAACAGCTAAATAAAACCATTTGGTATCGTACTGGAGAGCCTAAGAATTGGGCGTATCAGCCCCAAAAGTTATTATCGGTTGATATTGGTAAACCAACAACCATACCTAACGGCTTTGAAGCGGTAAAATGGTTATCTAAAACAGGAAAAGCAGCAACGGATGATACTAAGTTTGGAGATATTGCATTAGAACCTGCGAACTGGTTTTGGTTATATCGAACAGGGTTGTTTGACGATGTCCCTAAAGATGGGGTTATCGCGCGGCAATATACGCAAGGGTTAGTGCTATATCGCGGTTCTAAATACCGTAATCACGCTGAATTTTATCAAGTGGATTCAATACGTGTACCATTATCTGGCCTATATCAAAAAGTAAATTATGATGGTTCACTTGGAGAGCCGACACAGTATTTTGAAGTCAATGGCTATGAGGGTGTGATTTTAAAGAAGGTTGAGAAAGGGCAGAGATGAACAAAAACGTAAGGCTAATAAAGAAAAAGGTTTTCCTGCCTAATAGCAGTGAAAACCTTTTTCATAGCGCTTAATTAAACTGTGAGATTATTTAGCTAAATAAGTGCGAATTTGCTTTTCGATACCCGCACCATCAATTTCTAACATTTCATGCAGTTCAGCTTGTGTTCCTTGTTCAATGAATCGATCAGGCAAACCAATATTCAGTACTGGCTTAAGTGTCTTCTCTTTCATTAAAAATTCAATAACGCCGCTACCCGCACCGCCAGCAATCGCATTTTCTTCAACAGTAACAAGAACATCGTGAGTTTTTGCTAATTCAAGTACCAAGGCTTCATCAAGCGGTTTCACAAAGCGCATGTCAGCAACAGTCGCATTTAAGTTTTCTGCCGCTTCTAATGCATAGCCGAGCATGCTGCCAAAGTTTAAAATCGCGATCTTTTCACCTTGACGGCGAATGATACCTTTACCGATTTCAAGCTCTGTCATCTTAGGATCGACATCGACTTCCATACCACAACCGCGAGGGTAACGGACCGCACTTGGTCCTTGGTATTGGTGACCAGTATAGAGCATTTGACGACATTCATTTTCGTCACTCGGTGCCATAATCACCATATTGGGGATACAGCGCATAAAGCTAATATCAAATGCACCTTGGTGGGTTTGTCCATCAGCACCGACTAAGCCTGCACGATCAATGGCAAACATCACAGGTAAATCCATGATAGCAACATCATGAATTAATTGATCATATCCACGTTGAAGGAAAGTTGAGTAGATAGCGACAATAGGATGATAACCACCAATTGCCATGCCCGTTGCTAGTGTCACTGCATGTTGCTCAGCAATGGCAACATCGAAGTATTGATCTGGGAACTCTTTAGAAAAGCGCACCATACCAGAGCCTTCACGCATAGCGGGTGTGATAGCCATCAACTTGTCATCTACAGCTGCCATATCGCATAGCCAATCACCGAAAATCTTAGAAAACGTTGGACTTGCATCCTTCGCTTTTGGTAATGGCTTCTGGCTTAAATCAAATTTAGGAACGGCGTGGTAATTAATTGGATCCGCTTCAGCTGGCGCATAACCTTTGCCTTTTTTCGTCATAATATGAAGAAATTGTGGCCCTTTAAGATTACGCATGTTTTTCAGTGTCTTAACAAGCTCATGTACATCGTGGCCATCAACAGGGCCAATGTAATTAAAGCCTAACTCTTCAAACATAGTACTTGGCACAACCATGCCTTTGATATGCTCTTCTGCGCGTTTTACCATTTCTTTGATAGGAGGCGCATTGGATAGAACTTTCTTACCACCTTCACGAATAGAGGTATAGAAATTACCCGATAGTAAATGGGCTAAATGATTATTTAACGCGCCGACATTTTCAGAAATCGACATTTCATTGTCATTTAAGATAACTAGCATATCGCTGTGAACATCACCAGCATGGTTCATCGCTTCAAACGCCATGCCAGCGGTGATAGCGCCATCGCCAATAATGCTAACAACTTTGCGATTTAGGCCTTCTTTTTCTGCCGCAATTGCGAGACCTAGACCTGCACTAATTGAAGTTGATGAGTGACCAACAGAAAGTGTGTCGTACTCACTTTCACCGCGCCATGGGAATGGGTGCAAACCGCCTTTTTGGCGAATAGTTGCCATATCATCACGACGTCCCGTTAAAATTTTATGTGGGTAGGCTTGGTGACCAACATCCCAAATAACTTTATCAAAAGGCGTATTGTAGACGTAGTGAAGCGCAACGGTAAGCTCGACAGTACCGAGTCCGGAGGCAAAGTGGCCGCTGGTCTGACTCACAGACTTCAACAAATAGGTGCGAAGTTCATCGCATACTTGTGGAAGGCTTTCAGCTGGCAATAATCGTAATTCATCGGGCGTGTTTGCGAGGGCCAGATGAGGGTATTTTGAGATATCCAAAGTCATAACAGTGTCGGCGCTTATACAGATTTAGTTATTGCGTTCGATAATATATCGGGCAAAAACTTCTAATTGGGATGTATTGTAGGGTATAGCCGCTAATGCTTGTAGTGCTTCTTGATAAAGCAGTTGTGCTTTTTCTTGTGCACCATCTAAGCCAAGCAATGCAGGATAAGTACTTTTATCCAAGGCAAGATCAGAACCTTGTGGTTTACCTAAGGTTTCGGTATCACTGATCACATCTAAAATGTCATCTTGCACTTGGAATGCAAGGCCAATAGCTTCTGCATACTTATCAAGTTGCGGCAAAATTGCTACGCCTTTATCACCAGCAGCTAATGCTCCTAAGCGGACGGCACAGCGAATTAAAGCCCCAGTTTTGTGTCGGTGGATTAATTCTAGTTGTTCTAATCCAACATGTTTACCTTCAGCATCAAGATCTAAGGCTTGCCCTAGACACATTCCGGCAGCTCCTGATGCTTTTGCAAGCTCACTTACCATGACAATACGTTGGGTATTGCCATCTTGGCTCAATTGTCCATTCGCTAAAATATCAAAAGCCAGTGTTTGTAGCGCGTCACCCGCAAGAATGGCAATGGCTTCATCAAACGCAATATGACAGGTGGGTTGACCACGACGTAATGCGTCATCATCCATCGCAGGTAAATCATCATGGATTAATGAGTACGCATGAATACACTCAACCGCAGCGGCAGGAGTGTCAAGATCGTCCTGAGTTACCCCTAGTATCTCACCTGTTACATAGGTTAGAAAAGGACGCGCACGTTTGCCACCCAGCAGTGTTCCGTACTGCATGGCTTTAAGTAGGGCTTTATCTGCAAATGGTTGAGTTGATAACCAGTTTGCCAATACGTCATTACTACGTTGTTGATAGCACTTAAGGGATAGCGATAAAGAAGAACTATTGGTCATGGCTTGGTTCAAAATCAGTCAGTGGAGCTTCATCATCTGCCTGAAGCAAAATTTCTACACGTTGCTCTGCTTGTGTCAGTTTTTGTTGACTGCTGCGAGCAAGAGAAATGCCTCTTTCGAATTTTTTTAGCGCATCTTCCAGTGGGATATCGCCAGATTCTAGTTCATTGACAATGGCATCTAGCTCATCAAGGGCGGCTTCGAATGCCATATTTTCTGGTTTTTTTGCTGCCATATCATTTTCACTCTTATCTAAGTGCACGAAAAATAACGTAGAGAATCACTGGGGTCAAATTATGTCACAGTAATCTGTGTTGCTGACAGTAATTTTCATAAATAGTCTTAATTAATTGGTTAATAAAAAGCTAAATGAAAATATGAATTGGTCGATAAAGAGTTACTTTGCTGATGACATTCATCATTTGATGCTAAAAAATGCTTTAGCTAAATAGTGAATATGGCGGTGGCTTTAAAGTTTTGGCTGTCTTTAGAGCGTATTATCTCAGTGATAGATTCAGATGTGTTAATTGATGTTCAATCAACGCAAGCCATTATTTTTACCTAGCAAAAGAGGATCAGGCTTTGGATTTGGCGACGCTTATAGGATTGCTTGGTGCATTCGCATTCATTGTTATGGCTATGCTGCTCGGCGGCGATCTGGTGATGTTTTACGATACATCATCAATTTTGATTGTATTAGGCGGTAGTACTTTTGTTGTGTTAATGAAATACAACATAGGGCAATTTTTTGGTGCTGCAAAAATCGCCATTAAAGCCTTTATGTTTAAGACAGATAATCCAGAAGAGTTGATTGCGAAAATTGTAGAAATGGCTGATGCAGCGCGTAAAGGTGGATTTTTAGCATTAGAAGAGATGGAAATTACTAATCCTTTTATGCGTAAAGGCATTGATATGCTGGTGGATGGTCATGATGCTGATGTGGTACGTGGCACTTTACAAAAAGACATTTCATTAACCAATGAACGTCATGAACAAGGGGTAGGGATCTTCTCCTCCTTTGGCGATGTTGCGCCTGCAATGGGAATGATAGGTACGCTTATTGGCTTGGTTGCGATGCTTTCTAACATGGATGATCCGAAGGCCATAGGTCCCGCAATGGCCGTTGCCTTATTAACGACGCTATATGGCTCTATGTTGGCAAACATGGTAGCGATACCCATAGCGGATAAATTAACCTTGCGTAAAGAGCAAGAGCGTTTAAATAAGCGTTTAATCTTAGATGGCGTACTGGCAATTCAGGATGGGCAGAATCCACGAGTGATTGATGGTTATTTGAAAAACTACCTTCATGAGAAGAAACGTAGTGTGATCCTTGACGAGTAAGGGACAGTTTTATGGAAGAGCAATCTTGTAAATGTAAAAAAGGTGCGCCTCCATGGATGGCGACTTTTGCTGATCTTGCCACACTATTAATGTGTTTCTTTGTGTTACTACTTTCTTTTTCTGAAATGGATGTACTGAAATTTAAGCAAATTGCAGGGTCAATGAAATACGCTTTCGGGGTGCAAAATATGCTTGAAGTTAATGATATCCCTAAAGGTACGAGTGTTATTGCGCAAGAGTTTAGACCGGGACGCCCTGAGCCAACGCCAATAGAAGTGATTATGCAACAAACGATTGATATGACGCAGCGTTCATTAGATTTTCATGAAGGCGAGTCTGATCGAGCCGGTGGCACACAACGTGATGCGGGTAAACTAACGGGTGGGCAAAGTAAAAAAACGGCGACACAAAATAATGAAAATGACGAATCTGAAGCCGATCAAATGCAAGAGAAGCTTAAAGAAGTACTGACTAAAGCATTAGAGCGTGAGATCAGCGATAAAATTATAGAAATTGAAAATCTTGGGCAACAGTTGGTTATTCGAATTCGTGAAAAAGGTTCGTTTCCAGAAGGTTCTGCGTTTTTACAACCTAAATTTAAGCCGTTAGTGCGCCAAGTTGCGATGCTAGTTAAAGATGTGCCGGGCATTATTCGAGTTACGGGACATACCGCGAGTGATAAATTGGATTCAGAGTTATATCGTTCTAACTGGGATTTATCAGCGCAGCGGGCAGTATCTGTGGCGCAAGAAATGGAAAAAGTAGAAGGGTTTGATCATACAAAAATGCGTGTGGTTGGATTGGCAGATACTCAGCCAATCGCTGATAATAAAACTCAAGAAGGGAAAGCGAAAAATCGCCGAGTGGAAATCTCTATAATGCAAGGTAAACCACATTTCAGTGATGAGATCAGCAGTAACTTTAATGCTCAATAGATTGTAGCACTTAAGGTTATTCCCATAATGGCAGCGATAACGCTGCCATTTTTATTGGGACAAATAGAGTTGCTACTTATCAATAAGTTAAGATATTTACGCTGAATTTCGTCGATGAGAGTTGCTGGCTGAGATGATCATGACTAAGGTAAATATAATTGAAAGCCAATAACATGCGGTAAGTCTAATCGAAGATAACGTCGTGAGTTTTCATATCTTTGTTTCAGTGGTCGGTAGCTTGCTGTATAATTCGCGCCTTTAATTCCGTTTGGTACTCTCTGTCAATTTTCACGACATGATCTGTTAAAAAATCATCCGTTAATGAATTGATTCTGTACTGTAAGCCCAGTGAAGCGAAGCGTGTTATGAAATTTATTGTTAAGCCACATCCAGAGATTTTTGTTAAAAGTGATTCAGTGCGTAAGCGTTTTATCAAAATTCTTGAGTCTAATGTACGCATCATCTTAAAGCGTAAGTCTAACTCTGTTAGCGTTTTTAACCGCCGTTTTTCATTGGAAATTAATGAACCTGATGAGTCAAAGCGCGATATGATTTTAGCGACTCTGACGCAGACGCCTGGTATTCACCATACCCTTGAAGTACAGCAAACGGAATTTACTGATCTTCATGATGTTTATGAACAAACATTAGCACTTGTTGGCCCAGAGCTGGAAGGTAAAACGTTCTGTGTCCGTGCTAAGCGAGTTGGTAAGCACGATTTTACTTCAATTGAAGCTGAGCGCTATGTCGGTGGTGGTCTTAATCAAGCTATCGAGTCTGCAAAAGTAAGACTGAAAAAGCCTGAAGTGACAGTTAATATTGAAATTGAACATAATCTATTGAATCTTGTACTATTCCGCCATAAAGGTTTAGGCGGTTTCCCGCTAGGAACACAAGAAGATGTATTAAGTTTAATTTCTGGTGGTTTTGATTCTGGTGTATCAAGCTACTTGCATATTAAACGTGGTAGTAAAGTCCATTACTGTTTCTTTAATTTAGGTGGTCCTGCACACGAGATCGGTGTTAAGCAGGTTGCGCATTATATTTGGAACAAGTTTGGTTCTTCAGCAAAAGTTAAATTTATCGCGATTGATTTTGAACCTGTTGTTGGTGAGATTTTAGAGAAAGTCGACGATGGTCAGATGGGCGTTATCCTTAAGCGTATGTTTATGCGTGCTGCGGGTAAAGTTGCTGATAAATTCGGTATCGAAGCATTGGTAACGGGTGAAGCGCTAGGTCAGGTTTCAAGCCAAACATTAACTAACCTTCGTCATATTGACGGCGTAACAGATAGCCTAATTCTTCGTCCACTGATTAACTGGGATAAAGAAGACATCATCAATGTTGCACGTGAAATCGGTACTGAAGACTTTGCGAAAACTATGCCTGAGTTCTGTGGCGTGATTTCTAAGAGCCCAACAGTGAAAGCGGTCAAAGCAAAGCTTGAAATTGAAGAAGATAAATTTGATTTCTCTATTCTTGATCGTGTTGTTGATGAGGCGCGTGTGATGGATATTCGTGACATCGAAAAACAAAGCCAAGAACAAGCCCCTGAAGTTGAATTAGTTGAGCAGGTGGCAGGTGATGCCATTGTACTTGATATTCGTAGCCCAGATGAAGAAGATGAAAGTCCACTAGAGCTTGAAGGTATCGAAGTTAAGCACTTACCTTTCTATAAGCTAGCAACGCAGTTTGGTGACTTACCGCAGGATAAGACATACCTTCTGTACTGTGATCGTGGTGTGATGAGCCGCCTACAAGCGCTGTACCTAAAAGAGAATGGTTTCGAGAACGTAAAAGTTTACCGTCCTTTATAATCGCTATCGCTTTGTCTAAATAAAAGAAGCCTCGCAATTGCGAGGCTTTTTGTTATCTGGCGAGTTTACATTACGAAACCTTAACAGATTAAGTACGTGGTAGTACGTCGTAATGCATATTCGGCCATACAACCATAGGCTCTGCAACTTCCGCCGCTTTGGCTTTATTTTCCAGTTGCGTCACTATCTCTAGCGCAAATTCTTGTGCAGTTCCGGGGCCTTGACTGGTTAATAGACGTGTATTTTTATCATACACCACACGCTTTACGCGTAATTGGTGTGTGGGGATCTGATGTTGAAAAGCTGGATGACACGTCATGATTGAATGTGTGAACAATTGATGTGGAATAAACATTACCGCAGGTGTTGCACAAATCGCGGCGATCAGTTTACCGTCATAATGATGCTGCTTTACAAATTCAACGACCAATGGACTATCACGAAAATGTTCCGCGCCTTGTAAACCGCCGGGTAACACCACGCAATCAAATGGCTCATCGGCAACATTGATCAAAGGCACGTCTGCTACCAACTTGATCCCGCGAGATCCTTCTAAAATTAGTGCGCCATCTTCTGCGGTACTTGCAATCGTTACTTTAAATCCAGCCCGCTTTAAAATCGCAATTGTATTAATTGCTTCCATTTCTTCGCTGCCAGGAGCAAGACAAACAGCAACGCGAGGAGCAGTCTTTATTGGTTCAAGCATGATATGAGGACTCCATAGATGTAATGGTTTGCCATAACTGGGTATTCACAGGCACAGCAATATCGAATTTTTTCGCTCGGTGAATAAGATAGCCAGTAATATAGTCGATTTCTGTTTGGCGCTGATAAAAAACATCTCTATTCATGGAGGAATAATTATCAGCGGTTGCATTTATTACCGTCAGTGCTTGTTGATAAAGCTCACCATTCTTTACTTTGTAGCCTTCTGCTCGCATAACGAGCGTAACTTCATTACAAATTTGGATTAATTGGGCTTGATAGTCTTCATTAGCAAGCTCACCATTAGTACATTGATGAATGGCTGTTAATGGATTAATTGCACAATTAATGGCGAGTTTCTTCCATAATGGCTCCATTATGTCATCTTGCCAATAGCACGGTGATAACGCTTGATTAAACACTTCGCTAAGAACGTTATAGCCAGACTGAGTAGATGATAATGATCCAATAAATGTTTGCCCATTGCCTGTGTGTTGTAATTTTTCGTCAGCTTTTAAGGCCGCCTGTGATGTCGTAGCATAAAAAACACAGTGATTAGGAAAGAGGGTTTTAACTGCTTCATGACTACCTATGCCGTTGTGCATGATCACGATAAGGCAAGAGTCAGGGATCTGTTTAATGATTGGTGCTAATGCGACTTCCACCTGAAAGGATTTAACAGTAACAAGCAGTAAGTCACTTTGCGATAGATGATTAACGCTATTAGCAGTGAAGAGAAGAGGGTGGGTATTACCATTTAGATCTTGGTAATTAACCGAATATTCTGAGTCAGGAGAGCGAGTCCAAACTTGGACATTATGTTGTTGCTGTTTTAATGCAACAGCCCAAAGAGAACCTATGGCTCCTGCACCTAATACTGTGATTTTCAAGTTTAAATCCATTATTCGCTATCTTTTGATAGATAGTAACATTGTTGGCAAATCACAGGATCAAAAAAGGCGCTACGAAAGCGCCTTTTATACCTTTTACAAGTAAGATTAGAACTTGTATGAAAGACTAACGTATTGAGCAACACCTGATGATTTAAATCCATCTGAATCTTTGATGCCATACACATTATGGTAAGCTTTAAGGCCGTAACCAACAGCAAAGCGCTCTGAGTGCCAGTAAAGACCGTTAAACATAGCACCGCCATTACTTGCAGTTGCGCCATATTTTTCTTTCATACCAAATTGGTAATCAATGTAACCTTGGTAAGACAGGAAGCTACCATTTTCAAATGTGTAGAAAGGTTTAAACCAGTTAGTCGACACTTGGTAACCGTTCCAGTCTTTATTATTCATGTCGTATAGAGAGTATACGTTGAAGCCTACTTTACCAAACCATGGAACATTAACATCTGAACCAAGACCAACGAAGTAGTTATTTACACCACCATTGTCGCCGCCCCAGTTCATCAGAGTAGCAAGATAAACTTCCTGAACAGGACCAAATGAAAGATCTTTGCCTGTTAGAGCATCTAGAGAGATACGCGGAGCAAATTTCATGAACATTTTGTCTTTTGAACCAGACTTATCTTGGCTATCAGAGTTAGTTAAGTTGAATACATCAACATAGCCATACAAATCGAAAATTCCCGAGCGACCACCAAATTCCATCTCAAGATAGTCATGACCAGTATGTGCATCATTTGAGCGAGGTAACTCTTTGTACGCGTACATTAGATTAAATTGCATCCACTTGTAATCGTTTTTGTGGATGTCATCAGAGTAGTCAGCTGCATTTGCTAATGAAGGTAAAGCTGTTGCTGCTAAAACGCTTAATGCTACTAGTGATTTGCGCATGTTTTTATCTCGCTATGATGGTCAATAGATCGGGATTTTGGCCGCCCCGTTTTTCTGGCGCTGATTCTAGTGCTTTACTTCGCGTTTGGGAATGTAACGTTTGCGCAAACCTTTGCTTTTTGTGATCTAGATCGGGTGAAATCGATTACATTTGCATTGAAAACGTGATTAATCTGAATTTATTTTGCGATTTAAATGAACTTTTTTTGACTTTAATACTCTGGGGTGATTTTTTTGATGGCGAAAATTTGCATTTTACATAATAAAGGTAAGTTAAGGCTTCCGTTTTCAACAGAAACCTTACTTATTATCGGCGAAGTTATTTCTCTTCCAACGCATCCGTTGTTGCTGGGAGGGTTAAGGCATCATTTTTAGCTACGAGTTTGATTAAAAATAATACTGGAATACCTATCAATGCGGTGGTGAGGAAAAAGATGTTATAGCCGAAATGGTCGACATAAACGCCAGAGAACCCCGCAATAAATTTAGGGAAAAGTAGCATGATAGAGCTAAATAATGCGTACTGAGTTGCAGAGAAAGCCACATTGGTTAGGCTAGACATAAAGGTGATGAAAGCTGCGGTTGCAATACCTGCACCTAAATTATCAGCTGAAATAACTAAAGTTAACATCTCGAGATTATTACCAACATAGGTAAATACCATAAACAACAGATTGGTAATTGCGGATAATAAAGCGCCTAAGGCAAGAATACGTAAGGTGCCAAATTTACTGACAAGAATGCCGCCTACACCAGCTCCTACTAAGGTCATGATCACACCAAAGACTTTTGATATTGATGCTACTTCACTCTTGGTAAACCCCATATCAACGTAGAATGCATTCGACATAACCCCCATCACCACATCAGAAATGCGATAACAACTAATGAGTAATAAGATCAGTAGTGCGTTTTTACCATAGCGCTGAAAGAAGTCTTGGAAAGGCATAACGACAGCGGTATAAAACCACGCTGCGAGTCTTGCTTGTTTTTTACCTATCCCTTTTTGCTGTAATTTTTGTTGGTAGTCATGTTCGATCTTTTGAATCGATGAGCTGTCGATCTTTGGCTCTTTAACAAAGAGGGTGGTAATCACGCCAATTGACATCATACCAGCCATGATAAAGTAAGCCGCTCTCCAGCCTGCAGGATCATAACCACTATCAGAGCCAAACCACGCAGCAAAAGCCAGTGCTCCTGCACCTGCCATGATCATCGCTAATCGGTAGCCTGCCATATAGGTTGCTGATAATGCTGCCTGTAAACGCACAGTGGCAAGTTCAATACGAAATGCATCAATGACGATATCTTGTGTTGCAGAAGCAAAGGCGACAACAATTGCAAATAAAGCAAATTGAACAAGATCTGTTTGTGGGTTGCTGGTCGCCATGCCGCAGAGCGATAAAATAATGATCAGCTGAGAAAATAGCATCCAGCCACGACGTCGACCAAATAACCGAGAAAAAATGGGCAAAGGAAAACGGTCAACAAGCGGTGACCACGCCCATTTGAAGCCATAAGCAAGGGCTACCCAACTGAAAAAACCGATACTGGTTCGGCTAACATCAGCTTCTCGTAACCAAAATGAAAGGGTGCCAAAGACTAATAAAATAGGTAAGCCGGAAGAGAACCCTAACGCGAACATGATCAGTGCTTTGGGGTTTAAATACACACGCCAACCGGTGGTATTATTTTGTTGTATGGCTTTGTCCATATTTTCCTCGTAACACAAGTATCGACACTTGATACTTAGCAAAGTATAAAACTGTTATTTTTCTTTATAAATCAGATCTTAGCAGCAATAAGCTCAGTGTGCATTGCTTCATTATCAATTCGACAACAACTTGTGCTGTTAATTCATAAACCGTAAAAGTTGGTTGATATTTGAGGGTAATTATTTAAGGACGCTGTATCTGTGTTAGTTCAGGGCAAGGGGCAAGATTGAGCAAGTAATAAGCGTGATTGGTGATTTTTTGTTGAATATAAATGTTGCCTAGCAATTGGTAATCTTCGAGTTGTACAACGTATTGAAGTAATAACCAAAAAGCGGCTTCATAATCATCGATTGGATTTTTATCCGCGATATTCATGTCCCACCACTGAGCAAGACATTCATGTGCATCATTTTTTAGATGATAAAAAGGAACATCACCCTCAATAGTTGCAATAGTAGACACCGCAAAAGAAGGGGCTTGATCAAAAATAAACTGTTTAATTCGTTTATTTTGACGATGAGAAACAGACGGTTGATAGATAGGAGTGATCATGTACGTCACCTGTACTTGATTGCGTACAGGTGACGTAATCAATTTATTTAATAACTTTCATTGATTCAATGATTATAGGCTGCTGAGGTACATCTTGCATACCTGTTGCACGATTAGAACCCGTTGGGATTTTAGCCATATCTTGTACAACAGAAAAACCTTTAACCACTTTACCAAATACTGCATAACCAGGGTTATTACCTGCAGCATTTAAAAATGCATTGTCTTTATAGTTAATAAAGAATTGGTTAGTCGCAGAATTTGGATTTTGCGTACGTGCCATAGCAACAGTTGCGGTATCGTTTTTTAATCCATTACTTGCTTCGTTTTTAATCGGAGCATGCGTTGGACGTTTAACCATGTCCTTATCAAAACCGCCGCCTTGAGCCATAAAGCCTGGGATAACACGATGGAAAATAGTCCCGTTGTAGTTGCCTTCTTCAACATAGCGTAAGAAGTTTTTACTACTAATTGGGGCTTTTTCTTCATTTAGTTGGATCGTAAAATCCCCTAAATTTGTTGTCACTAAGACCTGTGTTGCAGCACTGACAGGTAAGGCGATAATTAAGCATAGCGCAAGTAAAAAACGCGACATTAAACATTCTCCGTTAAGTATTGATGCAATTTGCCATCTTTGGCGATCTCTTTAAGCACTGAATTCATCATTTTCTCTAAACTTTGTGCTATTTCTTCACGTGTCACTTTAAAAGGTTCTTGCTTGGTAGAGCGAGCAGAATATTTTTTGCTAAAAGTACCTTTTGGTGTCGTTACAACGAGTTCAATTTGAAGTTGGCTATCAATATCATGTTTAACTAAGCCTTGGGTTACCTTGACTAAGGCTTGCTGAATATTTATAGCAATATTTGACGTTGAAGCAGTGTTAACAGTAATCCCTTCGCTGGCAAATTGTTTTGTTAATGCTGCTTGAAAGGTTGATGCAATATTACCTTCGGGTTGAAACTCTTCAACATTGGTCGCACCACTATCAATGATGGCGATATAGTTATGATTACGCTCATCTTTACTCGATAGTTGTACTGCAAGCTGTGATGTGGCTTGCTGTGCTAAAACTGGTGTTAATGTTAAAGCGAGTGGTGGCTGCGCAGGACGGCTTGCACATGCGCTTAGTAATAATGCTGCAGCAATCACAATATATTTTTTCATGCTCTCCATTTCCTTGTATTCGTTGTTTAAATATAAACGAAAAATCAATGTCGTATTAAATATCACAAGCAATAAATTAACGTCATAAACACGTTAGATTATTTTGACGATTGTAAAACCACAAATTTATTACTTTGGCCGATAAGTTTTACATTTCCAAAGACACGTTTTAGTTTTTCATGGTAACCCAATTGCCTATTCCCGATCACGATCAGATCGCCACCTTGACGTAATACTCGCTGTGCATCGCAGAACATTTGCCAAGCAATATGATCAGTAACGGTATTTTGCTGGTGGAAAGGAGGGTTGCATAAGACTAAGTCAGCACTATCAAGTGGGAAATCATCTAAACAATTAGCTATTACTACTTGTAATTGTTGAGGGTTTTCTAAGTTTAAATCAGCATTTTCACGGCATGATGCTGTTGCCATGAAGCTTTCATCTACACAAACAATATTAGCTTGTGGATTTAATCGTGCAGCTTTAATACCTATCACGCCATTACCACAACCAAGATCGATAATATCTTTATACTTTTGGTCTTGTGGAATGAAATCTAGCAATAAACGTCCACCAATATCTAAGCTATCACTAGAAAATACGTTGGCATGGTTAGTGATTGTTAACTTATGCTCAGGCACATCCCATTGTGTAGGGAGGGGTAGGGGCTTTGCTAAGTTAGGATTGGTTTTACAAAATATTAATCGCGCTTTTTTAACGGCTAGTGATGTTTTGGTCTCACCTAAAAACTTTTCAAATAGCTTTAAGGTTGAAGAGTGAATCTCTTTTACTTTACCAGCCGCAATAATGGTGCTTTCAGCAGGAAGTAAGTGACACAATTGTTGTAATTGCCAGCTTAATAAACGGTTATTTTTAGGTTGCTTTAGCAAAACTAATTGAGGGTTCTTAGGCAATTTTGAAAGACAATCAACAATATTAATCATTGGTAATTGGTTGTTTTCCAAGTTAGCAATAAATGCCTGTTTAGAGACAAAAGAATCCGACACACTGGTAACAGGTGCTTGATTTGAAAACCAGCAACTCAATGCGCCAAAGCTATCGTTCATGATAAGGATTGGACGTTCAGGATCGAGTTCCAGATCGTTGCAATAATTGATCAGGTACTCATCGCCAGCATCCCATGCTTGCAGAGTTTCATTTTTCCTTACAGGAAAACGAGTTAGCGATAGAGTGCGTTGGTGTAAGGTTAGCTCTGGTTTCATTGCGGATAACTTTCAGGTATGTTTACAAAATAGTCGGCTATTTTCGCAGAACACTACGCGAGTGCAAAGGAAATACGACATTAAAATAACAATAAAGTGAGAAGGTTTTGCAATATGTCGCGATATTGCGAGCGGAGGTAAATATGATTCAACAACGTATCGAACATAAACTGCATGATGCGTTTGCACCTAAGCATTTAGAAGTGCTTAATGAAAGTCACATGCATAATGTGCCCCCAGGCTCTGAGAGTCACTTTAAAGTTGTCGTTGTGAGTGAGCAATTTAATGACCAACGTTTAATTGCAAGACACCGTGCTATCAATAGCGTATTGGCCGATGAATTGGCAAATCATATTCATGCTCTAGCGATTCACACTTATACTGAAGCGGAGTGGTCTGAGTTAATGGCTGCACCTGCATCACCATCTTGTCGTGGTGGCTCACAAATTGGATAAATAGTGAAATATATTAAATAAAAGGTCGTTGTTATAACGGCCTTTTTTATTATTTGTCGGTAATATAAAACGAAGTGCAAATCCATAAACAGCATATATATTTGTTAAAAATTAGCGTTACGGTCAGTGTTTAATCGTATTAATGGCTGATGATTTAAATAACACTCATTTGTTAACTTTATGTATTGATTTGATTATCTCAATAAAAGTGATAATGACATTTTTGTTAAAAACTGACCTTAAAAAAAATGCAAGGTTGAATGGTGTTATTTTTAATAAATGTGCGCTTTGTCAAACTTATTAAGTTGTTGAACTATTGCACTCCAATTTTTGCTTGGTTTTCAGTCGGAATCGCGTGTATTGGCATAGAAAAAACATCGCGGTTAATGGTAGAATCGCCGCCTTGAAAAACTACTCGCCGATAATGATTGTGGTGATGTGGTTAACCAGATGTTGCGGTATTGGTTTTTTGCGAGTGAAATTCACTTGTAGACCGATTTCGAACTATGAAAAGTCGTGTCTTAATTGCGCAATAGAAAATTCTTTTTTCCCTTTAATGTAGTGCAAGTGCGTATGATTACAATAAAAAAGGGTTTGGATATCCCAATTTCAGGGACTCCTACCCAGGCGATACATGATGGTAATGCCATCTCTAAAGTCGCCTTGCTTGGCGAAGAATATGTTGGTATGCGTCCTACAATGCATGCTCGCGTAGGGGATGTAGTGAAAAAAGGTCAGATTCTTTTTGAAGATAAAAAGAATCCTGGCGTTAAGTTCACTGCTCCAGCTAGTGGCAAGGTAGCGGAAATTAACCGTGGTGCTAAGCGCGTTCTTCAATCTGTAGTAATTGATGTCGAAGGCGATGAGCAAATCACATTTAACAAGTATGAGTCAGCTCAACTAGCTCAACTAGATCGTGCAGTTGTTGTCGATCAATTGGTTGAGTCAGGTATGTGGACTGCGCTTCGTACGCGTCCATTTAGCAAAGTTCCAGCTGTTGGTTCTGAGTCTCAAGCTATTTTTGTGACGGCTATGGATACCAATCCATTGGCTGCGAATCCAGAAGTTATCATCAATGAACAAAGTGATGCTTTCATTGCAGGTTTGACGGTTCTTTCTCGTCTTACTAGCGGTAAAGTTTTCGTTTGTAAATCTGGTGCTAGCCTTCCGCGTTCATCTGAAGCAAATGTTGAAGAGCACGTATTTAACGGTCCGCACCCTGCGGGTCTTGTTGGTACGCACATTCACATGCTTTATGGTGCAGATGCAAATCACATTGCTTGGGGTATTAATTACCAAGACGTTATTGCGTTCGGTAAGTTATTCCTAACAGGTGAGCTATACACAGATCGCGTTGTTTCTCTTGCTGGTCCTGTTGTTAATAAGCCGCGTTTAGTGCGTACTCGCATTGGTGCTTCTCTTGAGCAACTGACTGATTCAGAAATGATGCCGGGTCAACTACGTGTTCTTTCTGGTTCTGTGCTTAACGGCTTGAAAGCTGAAGGTCCACATGCATACCTAGGTCGCTATCACCTACAAGTGTCGGCGTTACGTGAAGGCTATGAAAAAGAATTCATGGGCTGGATTGTACCTGGTAAAAACAAATTTTCTGTAACTCGCACATTCTTAAGCCAGTTCTTCCCTGGTCAGTTGTTCAATATGACAACAACAACGAATGGTTCTGAGCGTTCAATGGTACCTATCGGTAATTACGAAAAAGTAATGCCATTAGATATCGAGCCGACATTACTTCTTCGTGATCTATGTGCTGGTGATTCAGACAGCGCGCAACAACTTGGTGCATTAGAACTAGATGAAGAAGATCTAGCACTATGTACATTTGTTTGCCCTGGTAAGTATGAGTTTGGTCCATTGCTACGCGAGTGCTTGGACAAAATTGAGAAGGAAGGGTAATTCATGGGTCTCAAGAATTTCCTCGAAGATATTGAACATCACTTTGAACCAGGTGGTAAGCATGAACGTTGGTTTGCGCTATATGAAGCGTTTGCAACTATCATGTACACACCAGGTCAAGTAACGCGTACTTCTGCGCACGTTCGTGACAGTATTGACCTTAAGCGCCTGATGATCATGGTTTGGCTTGCGGTCTTCCCAGCAATGTTCTGGGGTATGTACAACGTCGGTGATCAAGCTATTGCTGGTCTTAACCACCTATACACAGCAGACAAGCTAACAGCAATTATTGCTGCAGATTGGCATTACTGGTTCACTCAAATGCTAGGCGGAACATTATCCGTTGACGCAGGTTGGGGCAGTAAGATGCTGCTTGGTGCAACCTATTTCCTACCTATCTATGCAGTAGTATTTGCTGTTGGTGGTTTCTGGGAAGTGTTGTTCTGTATGGTGCGTAAGCACGAAGTTAACGAAGGTTTCTTTGTAACTTCTATTCTGTTCGCATTGATCGTTCCACCTACATTACCGCTTTGGCAAGCAGCACTAGGTATTACCTTTGGTGTTGTAGTCGCAAAAGAAATTTTTGGTGGCACTGGTCGTAACTTCCTTAACCCTGCACTTGCAGGTCGTGCGTTCCTATTCTTCGCATACCCAGCTCAGATCTCTGGTGATCTAGTTTGGACTGCGGCGGATGGTTTCTCTGGTGCGACTCCGCTAAGTCAGTGGGCTCAAGGTGGTGAAGCAGGTGTTGTTAACACTATCACTGGTCAAACAATTACTTGGATGGACGCGTTCATCGGTCACATCCCAGGTTCTATTGGTGAAGTATCAACATTAGCTATCCTGATCGGCGGTGCATTCATCGTTGTTATGGGTATTGCTTCATGGCGTATTATTGCCGGTACAATGATCGGTATGATTGCAGCAGCAACGCTATTTAATATCATTGGTTCTGATACGAACCCAATGTTCAGCATGCCTTGGCAGTGGCACCTAGTATTAGGTGGTTTTGCATTCGGTATGATGTTCATGGCAACTGATCCTGTTTCTGCAGCGTTTACCAACAAAGCAAAATGGTGGTATGGCGCATTGATCGGTGCAATGGCTGTAATGGTTCGTGTTGTTAACCCAGCGTACCCAGAAGGCATGATGCTAGCGATCCTATTCGCTAACTTATTTGCACCTCTATTTGACAACCTAGTTGTTCAAGGCAATATCAAACGGAGACTGGCTCGCCATGGCAAGTAATAAAGATAGCATGAAAAGAACGCTGCTTTTTGTTGTTGTATTGAGCCTAGTGTGTTCAATCATCGTATCAGTAGCAGCTGTTTCATTACGCCCTAAGCAAGAAGAAAATGCGGTACTTGACGTACAGCGTAATATTCTTTCTGTTGCAGGTTTGCTAACACCAACAACAAACGTTAAAGAAACATACGCTAAGTTTATCGAGCCTAAGCTTGTTAACATTAAAACTGGTACTTATGTTTCTGAAGTTGATGGTCAAACTGCGGCACAATACGACCAGCGTGCGGCTGCGAAAGATAAAACTGAATCTACTAAGCTACCAGCTAACGAAGATTTAGCGAAGATCATTCGTCGTGCTAACGTTGCGACTGTATATCTTGTAAAAGATGCTGCTGATCAAACAACTAAAGTAATCTTACCTATCCACGGTAACGGTCTATGGTCAATGATGTACGCATTTGTTGCTGTTGGTATGGACGGTAACACTGTTGACGGCATCACTTACTACGAGCAAGGTGAAACTCCTGGATTGGGTGGTGAAGTTGAAAACCCAACATGGCGTGAGCAATTTGTTGGTAAGAAGTTGTACGACATGAACTTCAAGCCTGCAATTAAGATTGTTAAAGGTGGCGCGCCAGCGGGTAGCGAACACAGTGTTGATGGTCTTTCTGGTGCAACATTAACAAGTAATGGTGTACAGCATACCTTCGACTTCTGGTTTGGTGCTCAAGGCTTCGGTCCTTACCTTGCTAAGCTACGTGCAGGAGATCTGAATAATGGCTGATGCTAAAGAAATGAAAAAGATCCTGTTTGGACCTTTTATTAGTAATAACCCAATCGCCCTTCAGATTCTTGGTGTATGTTCGGCGTTAGCGGTAACAACTAAGCTAGAAACAGCGTTTGTTATGACAATCGCAGTAACTGCGGTAACTGCTTTTTCTAACCTATTTGTTTCACTTGTTCGAAATCAAATCCCGAACAGCGTGCGTATCATTGCTCAGATGGCAATTATCGCATCACTAGTAATCGTGGTAGATCAGGTACTAAAAGCGTACCTATACGATATCTCTAAGCAGCTATCTGTATTCGTTGGTCTTATCATTACTAACTGTATCGTAATGGGTCGTGCAGAAGCATACGCAATGAAATCAGCACCACTTCCATCTTTCTTAGATGGTATTGGTAACGGTTTGGGTTATGGTTTCGTACTGATTACAGTTGCTTTCTTCCGTGAACTACTAGGTTCTGGCAAGCTATTCGGTATGCAGGTATTACCACTAACGTCTGACGGTGGTTGGTACCAGCCTAACGGTCTAATGCTGTTAGCGCCGTCTGCTTTCTTCCTAATTGGTTTCATGATCTGGATTATTCGTACTTTCCGTCCAGAACAAGTAGAAGCGAAGGAGTAAGGGGAACATGGAACATTATCTTAGCCTATTAGTTCGTTCGATTTTTATCGAGAACATGGCGTTATCTTTCTTCTTAGGTATGTGTACATTTCTTGCGGTATCTAAGAAAGTTAAGACCTCGTTTGGTCTGGGTGTTGCAGTAATCGTAGTACTTACGATTGCAGTACCTGTAAACAACCTTGTTTACACTTACTTATTGAAAGATGGCGCATTAGTTCAAGGTGTTGACCTTAGCTTCCTGAACTTTATTACTTTCATCGGTGTTATCGCAGCGTTAGTACAGATCCTAGAAATGATTCTAGATCGCTTCTTCCCGCCGCTATATAACGCACTAGGTATTTTCCTTCCGTTGATCACAGTTAACTGTGCAATCTTCGGTGGTGTATCGTTCATGGTACAGCGTGATTACAACTTTGTAGAATCTATCGTATACGGCTTCGGCTCTGGTACGGGGTGGATGCTAGCAATTGTTGCACTTGCAGGTATTCGTGAAAAGATGAAATATTCAGATGTACCGGCAGGTCTTCGTGGTTTAGGTATTACCTTTATCACCGTAGGTTTGATGGCGTTAGGCTTCATGTCTTTCTCTGGCGTACAGCTGTAATCAGGATAAGTAAGGAATATCAATGGATATTATTCTTCTTGGCGTAGTCATGTTCACCTTGATTATCCTGGCTCTAGTTTTAGTAATTCTATTTGCTAAATCTAAGCTAGTACCAACAGGTGACATCACTATTTCAGTAAACGGCGATCCAGAGAAAGCGATCACTACAGGTGCAGGTGGCAAGCTACTAAGTGCTCTAGCGGGTAACGGTATCTTCGTATCATCAGCATGTGGTGGCGGTGGCTCTTGTGGTCAGTGTCGTGTAAAAGTTAAATCTGGCGGCGGCGACATTCTGCCAACAGAATTAGATCACATCACCAAAGGTGAAGCACGTGAAGGCGAGCGTCTTGCGTGTCAGGTTAACGTTAAGTCTAATATGGACATCGAACTACCTGAAGAAATCTTTGGTGTGAAGAAGTGGGAATGTTCTGTTATCTCTAACGATAACAAAGCTACCTTCATCAAAGAGCTTAAGCTACAAATTCCAGATGGCGAATCAGTACCTTTCCGTGCTGGTGGTTACATCCAGATTGAAGCACCTGCTCACCACATTAAGTACTCTGACTTTGATGTTCCAGAAGAGTACCGTGAAGACTGGGATAAGTTTAACCTATTCCGTTTCGAGTCTAAGGTTGATGAAGATATCATCCGTGCTTACTCAATGGCGAACTACCCTGAAGAGTTCGGTATTATTATGCTAAACGTGCGTATCGCTACGCCGCCGCCTAATAATCCAGACGTACCACCAGGTCAAATGTCATCATTCATCTGGTCACTGAAAGAAGGTGACAAGTGTACTATCTCTGGTCCATTCGGTGAATTCTTCGCGAAAGACACTGATGCAGAAATGGTATTCGTAGGTGGTGGTGCAGGTATGGCGCCAATGCGTTCTCATATCTTCGACCAACTTAAGCGTCTACACTCTAAGCGTAAGATGTCTTACTGGTACGGTGCACGTTCTAAGCGTGAAATGTTCTACGTTGAAGATTTCGATATGCTTGCTGCTGAAAACGATAACTTCGTATGGCATTGTGCACTGTCTGATCCACAACCAGAAGATAACTGGGATGGTTACACTGGCTTCATTCATAACGTGCTTTACGAAAACTACTTACGTGATCACGAAGCACCTGAAGACTGTGAATACTACATGTGTGGTCCACCAATGATGAACGCGGCTGTTATCAGCATGCTTAAAGATCTTGGTGTAGAAGATGAAAACATCCTACTTGATGATTTCGGTGGCTAATCAATAGCCCTTCTATCACAATTAAATTGGCTGACCAGTTAATGGTCAGCCTTTTTTCTTATTAATCTTTTATAAACCTATTTTTTATTGTGGTTATTTATCAATAGTGATCAGACTAAAAAACAACATGAACGATGGAGTATGAAGTGAAGCGTTTCCTGCTGTGTAGTACGTTGGTGTTATCAACGTTAATGCTGCTGACTGGCTGTGGTGATAGTCGTCAACAGATTGATATTAATGGGCAAACAATGGGGACTTACTATTCAGTAAAACTCATTAAGCAAGAAGGATTACCAAGCGCAGAAGTTATCCAAAAAGAAATTGATAAGCGCTTAGAGATTGTGAATGATCAAATGTCGACTTATCGTCCTGACTCTGAGTTAAGCCAATTTAACCAGCAACAATCTACACAACCTTTTGAGGTTTCTGCGGCTACAGCAAAAGTGATCAGTGAAGCGCTACGAATTTCTAAGCTTAGCAATGGGGCTTATGATGTTACTGTTGGCCCATTAGTTAACTTATGGAGTTTTGGTCCTGAAGCCCGCCCAGAATCTACCCCTACAGATAAAGAGATTGCGACTCGAAAAGCCGAGATCGGTTATCAGCATCTCAGCGTTATTGATGGTAATAAGTTAGTGAAAGATCTGCCTGATTTGTATGTGGATCTTTCATCTATTGCAAAGGGCTATGGTGTTGATGTCGTTGCAGATTATTTAAAAGATGATCTTCATGTTAAAGATTTCATGGTCGATGTTGGGGGGGAAGTTCGCCTACAAGGTAAGAACCGTTCTGATGTACCATGGCGTATTGCAATTGAAAAACCTGTTGCAAGTGAGCGTGCGGTACAAGATATTATTCAAGCTGGCGATATGGCAATAGCAACATCGGGCGATTACCGTAATTACTTTGAAGAAAATGGGGTGCGTTATTCTCATCTAATAAATCCTCAAACCGGTAAACCAATTGCTAACCATGTTGTGTCGGTTACGGTTATTGCGCCGTCTTGCATGACGGCAGATGCATATGCGACCACTTTTTCTGTTATGGGAGAAGAAGAGTCAATTGCATTAGCCAATAAAGAAAAGTTACCTGTAATGTTGATTGTAAAAACCAAAGATGGCTTCGTTGAATATAAGTCAGATACGTTTGAGCAATACGTTGTTAAAAAATAAATGAGGTAGTCATGGTTATTTACTTAGTCACATTTTCTGTTTTCTTATTAGTGATTGTCGCAATGGCAGTTGGCTACATCTTCCAACGTAAAACCGTGAGTGGTAGTTGTGGTGGTTTAGACGGTATTGGTATTGTAAAAGAGTGTGATTGTCCTGAGCCGTGTGATGCACGTAAAAAGCGTGAAGCCCGTGCTGCTCGTCAAGCTGAATGGAAAAAGAATCAAATTATCTAACGGTATTTTGATTAATGAAAAAAGAAAAGCCTGAGTTATCTCAGGCTTTTTTAGTTTTAATCACTAACTAACTGATTTCGGCCATTTTCTTTTGCGGTGTAAAGATTATCATCCGCTTGTTTTATTAACTTCTCTAATGACTCTAAACCTGTTGTTGCGCCAATGCTAATGGTAATGCTTATTTGCTGATCTAGGTAGGGGATAGTAATTGATTCAATGCGCTGGCGAATAAGCTCTAAGGTTGATAAGAGGCTGTGGAAATGGCCGCAATGCTGAATACAGAATTCCTCTCCGCCAAAGCGAGCAACAATCGATTCTGGAAAATGAGCATCAATAATTTTACTGATGCTGATGAGCACGGCATCGCCACCATCATGACCATATGTATCATTTACTTTTTTGAAAAAATCGATATCAATCATCGCTATATTCAACGATTCATTTTCAGTTTGACAGCAGTTATGAGTGAAGAAGTAACGACGATTCCAAAGCCCTGTTAATGCATCTTGGTTTGCCATACGAAACAGCTTATCTGAGGTATCTTTCATATTTAAAATATGATGAATACGGCAGTTAAACTCTTCTTGGTTAAAGGGTTTATAGAGAAAATCGTTAGCACCTGCTTTTAGAAACTGTGCCGTCATCGTACTGTCGTCACTACCAGATAAACCCAATACTGCCATTTTATTTCGACTGTGATCACGTCTAATTTCACGGGTCATAGTAATGCCGTCTTTCTCAGGCATATCGTTATCGGTAATAACTAAGCTTATATCTGGATTATCTTCAATGATTTGTAGCGCTTCATTACCGTCAGAGGCTTTATATACAGTGAGATTCTGTTTTTCTAGTAAATGACTGACATGATTTCGTACCATGTCAGAGTCATCAACAACTAGCGCTTTATGCTTTAAGTTAGCTTCTAGACGAAGTAATAGTGGTACAAGATAGGCAACGGAAGCTGCACTGTCTTTGAGCAAATAATCTAATACTCCTTTTGCCAAGACTTTTTCACGGATTGTGTCACTAAATTGGGCGGTCAAAACGATTGATTTGATTTTGTGGTTCAATACCAGATCGATGATTTCACCATCTTGACCATCCGGAAGGCAATAATCGAGTACAGCGCAAAGATAACGTTGTGGTTCAGCTAATAATTTTTTAGCTTGTGATAAGTTTTCGGCAAAAATAGCCTTGAAGCCAGCCTGTGTCAGTTGGTCATCAAGATAGTGACGAAATGCGCGGCTATCTTCGACAACAAGTACCTGATGTTGCAAAGTAAACTCCTTTTAGCAGTACGCATAATACATTTGGTTTTATATTGATATATATAACATTAGATGTAATGGGTTTATTATCAATTATTTTATTAGGTTGTTTTTTTGTGATCTTGTAGGTGAAATATAAAACTTAATTTGTATTTCTTATTAGATGAAAATTTTTAATTTTCCAACTTTAGTAATTCATCGTTATAATGGCTGTATGTATAAACAGTAAATGTTGAGTGTGAATTTGGCAGAAGTAGCAGAGCAAAAAGCTGTACAGCGAAAGATCATCCACGTTGATATGGATTGCTTTTATGCTGCCGTCGAGATGAGAGACGATCCAGCTTTGCGCGCTGTCCCTATAGCGATCAGTGGGCGCTCGACGCGAGGCGTCGTCAGTACTTGTAATTACTTAGCTCGTAAATATGGTATTCATTCTGCAATGCCAACGGCTCATGCTTTAAAATTATGTCCACACTTAACCTTAGTGCCTAGCAGAATGCAGGTTTATCGTGAAATATCCCAACAAATACGGGCTATTTTCTTAAGGTACACCGATAAAATCGAGCCATTATCCTTAGATGAAGCATATTTAGATGTGTCTGATTGCGAAATGCTTCATGGCTCTGCGACTTTAATAGCTCAGGATATTCGCCGTGCAATTGAAGATGAGTTACAGCTTACCGCTTCTGCGGGTGTTGCTCCGGTGAAGTTTATTGCCAAAGTTGCTTCAGATCTGAATAAGCCTAATGGTCAATATGTGGTTACACCTGAAGATGTGGGTAGTTTTGTTGCTGAACTAAAACTAGAAAAAATACCTGGGGTAGGAAAGGTGACTATCCAAAAACTCCATGAGAAAGGCTTGTATGTTGGTCGTGATGTACAAAATTATGACCGTCATTTACTGCTACAGCAATTTGGCAAATTTGGGCAATCATTATGGTCTCGAGCACACGGTATTGACGAGCGTGAAGTGATTGTTGAACGACAACGAAAGTCGGTTGGGGTAGAGCGTACTTTTAGTCAAAATATTTCAAGTTTTGACCAGTGTTGGCAAGTGGTTGATCAGTTATATCCTGAGCTTGAGCAACGATTACGTAAAGTACGGCCTGAGTTAGATATTGCCAAGCAAGGTATAAAGTTAAAATTTGCAGATTTTCAACAAACTACGGTTGAGCATATTTATCCTAAATTAGATAAAGCGCAATTTATCGATTTATTAAAAGAAGCGATGACCCGACAAAATTCTCGTGAGATACGCTTAATAGGCTTGAGTGTTGGGTTAGAGATTGGTTTAAAAGCGCAACAGCTTTCTTTTGGTTTTTGATTAAATGAAAACTGAACCTACTATGTTAACACATTTATTACAGTACATATAAAAACGGGCTTAACATGAGATCACGTTAAGCCCGTTTTTGTTATTCCGTTAGTTTATTTTTTAACAGGAATATTTTTAAGTACTGCAATCATTTGATCCCAGAACATTTGAACTGTATCAATTTTCACTTTCTCATCAGGTGAGTGTGGGAATTTGATGGTAGGGCCAAATGATAACATGTCCATTTCAGGGTACGGTTCTTTAAATAAGCCGCACTCAAGACCTGCGTGGATCACCATGATGTTGGGTTTATTACCATACATCTCTTGGTACATGTCACGGAATACGTGCATGATTTCAGAATCAGCGTCTGGCTTCCAACCCGGATATGTACCAGAGAATTCACATTGTGCGCTTGCTAAGGTTGTTAATGATTGAAGCATGCTTTCTACATAGCTACGACCAGAGTCCGTTAAAGAACGGACTAAGCAAAGTACGATAACTTTATCGCTTTCAGTCTTAATAACACCCATATTGAGAGAGGTTTCAACAACACCCTCAATGTCATCACTCATTCGGATAACGCCGTTAGGGCAGACGTTTAGTACATTGATGAAACGTGTTTGATCTGCCATTACCATCACATCTGCTGGCAGTTCAGTTGTCTCTATAAATAAATTAATATTAGTTTCAACATGACCAAGCTCAGCACTTAGTAGCGCTTGGTATTGAGCAAATAATGAATTTAGTTGATCAACATGTTTAGCCGGTAGGGTAACAATCGCAGATGCTTCACGTGGAATTGCATTACGTAGGCTACCACCTGTGAAATTGTTAATACGTAAGCCAAGCTCGTCTGCGTGACCGACTAAAAAGCGAGCCAGTAATTTGTTTGCATTGCCACGGCCAGTATGAATATCACAACCAGAGTGACCGCCTTTTAAGCCTTTTAGGACTAGTTTAATTGCTTGGTGATCAGCAGGTGTTGCTTCACGCTTTATATCCAGTGTGATTGCGCCGTCTACACCGCCAGCACAACCCATGTAAACTTCGCCCTCTTGCTCAGAGTCAGTGTTTAGTAGGATGTCACCTTCTAACCATCCTTCTTTAAGACCAAAAGCACCTGTCATGCCTGCTTCTTCATCAATAGTAAGTAGTACTTCTAATGGGCCATGTTCGATATCTTTAGCAGCAAGTACCGCAAGACAGCTTGCCATACCCATACCGTTATCAGCACCTAATGTTGTACCTTTTGCCGTTACCCATTCACCGTCAATGAAAGGTTGAATAGGATCTGTTGTGAAGTCATGTACTGTTTCTTCATTTTTTTGTGGAACCATGTCGATGTGCGCTTGAAGCACTACCCCTTTACGGTTTTCCATGCCTGCTGTTGCTGGCTTTTTAATGATCACGTTACCGATTTCATCACGGCAAACGTCTAAGCCTTCATTTTGTGCAAATTCAATAATGAATTGTGCTAATTGTTCTTCATATTTAGAAGGGTGAGGGATCGAACAAATTTGATCGAAAAATTGCCATACAGCTTTAGGAGATAGTTGACTGATTTCAGACACGGAAGCCTACCTTTATAGAATATTGGTCCAGTGGCATTTGTCAGGCTATTAGCCGCCAAATGACATATATAAGTAGCGATTTACTCTATCGCATTTTTTTTAGCATATCATTCAGACTTCGGTGGAGGTAGAGAAAAAAGTAAAATCTTAAACCACGAATACGATAATGAATAAGTATTTAACGGTGCTTTACTTTTATATATTGAGTTTATTATTTCTTATATTTATTTTTTTAATCATAAATACACATTTAACTGTTCAAAACTGAAAGAAAATTACACAAAAAGTTGTTAAACAATATTTTTTTGTAGAAAGTGTGACGAGCTTAAAGAAAATGCTTGAAATTAAATTACAGGGTGGTTATGATTTAGACAGTCTCATAAAGGTATGAGATAACACTGTACACGTTCAGGATGAACCCGAGATATCGCCTCCATGGAACCGAGATAAGTGCGACCACGATGGTCTTTACCCTCCAAGGATTAAGCGCATAATATTTATGTGGTTAATTTGGATTACTTATTTATAAGGTGATTTAAAATGAAAATTTTTGATTCAATTACACACTTTTGGAATAACCGCTCTGTATATACAGGTAACTTTACTTACCCTAACTACTTTGGTTACTAAGAATTTTGTTATCTAGTTGCTGACTAGCTAATTGAACAGCTTGTTCACCCCCTAACTTGAGAATACTAAATAATCGTGATCGATTATTTGCAACATTCGCCGCCGCTTCGCTTTGAAGCGGCGTTTTTTTTACCTTTGAATTGTCATAACGAGTTACTCACACATCGTGATGTGATCTTTATAAATGTTTTATTGCTGTAGATCTCATAAATATAAAATAGATGAAATATCTTAATTTGGCATATTTTTGCTAATATATTGATTTTATATTACTAATTATCTGTTCTTAAAAGTCAAAAAAACAAAATTAAATTTATTAGTCTTAGTTTTGTGCATTTACTCGATATTTTCTGGAAATTGATAGATCTGATGTTTATAATCGCGCTCGAATTGAAGACGCAAACGTTTTCTTTTGCTTACTACTAACGTGTCAATCTCCAAGGAACTGAGAAACATGCTTGAGAAGTTATTTAAACTAAAGGAACACGGCACGAATGTGCGAACGGAGTTGCTTGCTGGCTTAACGACATTCCTGACCATGGCTTACATCATTTTTGTAAACCCTACTATGCTAGCCAATACGGGAATGGATAAAGGTGCAGTATTTGTTGCGACCTGTTTAGCAGCAATGATCGGTTGTTTTGTGATGGGATTTTTTGCTAACTATCCTGTCGCACAAGCCCCTGGCATGGGGTTGAATGCCTTCTTTACTTATACCGTTGTACTAGGCATGGGGTATACATGGCAAGTCGCTTTAGCCGCTGTTTTCTTATCAGGCTTGTGCTTTATTGTATTAAGTTTATTAAAAGTACGGGAATGGATCATTAACTCCATACCGTTGGCGCTTCGAACCGGGATTTCTGCAGGTATTGGTTTATTCCTTGCTTTCATTGCATTACAGAGCTCAGGCATTGTAGTGGATAATCCTGCAACGTTAGTACAAGTAGGAGATCTAACCAGTTTCCCTGTTGTAATGGCTGCACTCGGTTTCTTTCTAACAATAGCGCTTGTTCACCGTGGCTTTAAAGCCGCAGTATTAATTGCAATCTTAATTGTTACAGGGGTGAGTATTGCATTTGGTGAAGTGACTTATGGCGGCATTATGTCAATGCCACCAAGCATTGCACCAACTTTCATGCAATTAGATTTTTCGGGTGCAATGGAAGTTGGCCTGATTTCAATTGTGTTTGCTTTCTTATTTGTCGATTTATTTGATACCGCAGGTACGCTTGTCGGTGTTGCTACAAAAGCAAACTTAATTGGTGAGGATGGCAAGTTGCCCCGCCTAAATCGCGCGTTACTTGCAGATAGTACAGCAACCTCTGTTGGTGCCTTATTGGGTACATCGAATACTACTTCTTTTGTCGAGAGTGTGTCCGGTGTCGCAGTCGGAGGTCGTACAGGTCTTACTGCGGTAACTGTTGGTGTATTATTCCTACTCGCTCTATTTTTTGCTCCATTAGCTGGCATGGTACCTGCCTACGCAACAGCAGGTGCATTATTCTACGTCGCGATTTTAATGATGTCAGGGCTGGTGGCAATTGATTGGCGCGATCTAACAGAAGCTGCGCCTGTTGTTGTAGTTTGTTTGTTGATGCCTTTAACTTATTCTATAGCTGAAGGTATCGGCCTTGGTTTTATCACTTATGCTGCGGTTAAAGCTATGAGTGGTAAGGGACGTGATGTAAATATCAGTGTTTGGGTTATTTCAGCATTGTTCCTTGCAAAAATAATTTTCCTTTAAGTTTTAGATTTCATAAAGCTTTATTTATTTATGGCGATTTAACATCGTTGATCCAGAGGTTCTTTATCTATGAGTAATAAATTCATCATCACTTGGGATAACATGCAAACTTACACCCGTCAGCTAGCTGAAAAGTTGCTACCTGCTGAGCAGTGGACCGGTATTATTGCTGTTAGCCGTGGCGGTCTTGTTCCTGCTGCTATTTTGGCGCGTGAACTGGGTATTCGTCATGTAGATACCGTATGTATCTCAAGCTACGATCATGATCACCAGCGCGATATGCGTGTGATCAAGAAAGCAGAAGGTGATGGTGAAGGCTTTATTATTGTTGATGATTTAGTTGACACGGGCGGTACTGCTGAAAAAATTCGTGAAATGTACCCACGTGGTAAATTTGTAACAGTATGCGCAAAGCCTGCTGGTCAACATTTAGTTGATGATTATGTTGTTGATATTCCACAAGAAACGTGGATTGAGCAACCATGGGATATGGCGGTTACTTTTGTCGATCCTATCGCTAAAAAATAAGCAGCTTAATCTCTTACAGTATAGAGTAGTGCTACTCGCTACTGTAAACTAAGATTGTTTTTAAAGACGCCATAAAGGCGTCTTTTTTTTGCGTTAAATCGACATCTACAACCCGTTTTGGGTATATCATCTTAACAATTATCACGCCTACGTTGGAGAGTGCTGTGTCAGAGCCATCCCCTGAGAATTTATCAGAAAAGCTATTTGCCCCGAGACCGACGTCAAAAGAAACCTCGAATTTAGTTAAAATTGCCCATGTGCGAAGTGGAAAAGTAAATAATGCACTTGATGGCGAAAGTGAAACTGGTTGGTACCGCGTTTTACGCCGTCCACAATGGATTTGGCAGGGCGTCGATCCAATAGAGCTTGAAGCGATACTTGCTCGTATTGCGAGTGCGAAAGCTCCACGTACAAGTGAAAATTTACTTGATACGGTGATTGGCTATAAGCCAGGTAACTGGACATACGAATGGTCGCAGTTGGGTGCAAACTATCAGAAGCAAGCACGTCTTTTATTAAATGAAGGTGAGAAACTTAAAGCTTCTGAGTTGTTATTAAAAGCCAGCACTCATTACAGTATTGCCGCGTATCCATATATCAAAGGCGATCAATTAGCTGATCAAGCAGAATTGCAAGCCAATCAAAGTTATCGTGAAGCGATAGAATTACGCCCGCATGATATGCGAACGATTAATGTTAAGTATGAAGGTAAAACTTTTGAAGCTTTTATTCATTTGCCTCGTACCGATAAGCTATTACCCACAGTCATCGTTAGCGGTGGATTAGATACATTGCAATGCGATTTGTGGCGCTTATATGAAGATTATTTAGGACCGGCAGGTTATGCGATGGTAACACTGGATATGCCATCTGTGGGTCATTGTGATCGTTGGAATTTAACTGAAGATACCAGTCGACTTCATCAAGCGCTATTACAGCAGATCCGTGATGTACCTTGGGTCGATCACCATAAAGTTGCGATGCTAGGATTACGAATGGGCGGTAATGCTGCCATTCGTTTAGGCTTTATGGAGCCAACACGTTTAAAAACTTGTATTAGTTTGGGCGGCGCGATTCATAGCGTGTTGACTCAACCTAAGCTTATTGAGCAGATACCCCGGATGTATCTTGATGTTTTAGCATCTCGAATGGGAAAAAATGGTCAATCAGAAACCAGCATCATTTCTCATCTTCCTGCATGGTCGTTAAAGCACCAAGGGATTTTAGGTCGCCGTCGTATTGATATGCCAATGCTGGGGATAAGTTTAAAAAATGATCCTGTATGCCCTGAAAGTGATAATCAGTTAATAGCGTTATCCAGTTATGGTGGCAAAGCGATAACATTACCAGAAAAACCGATTCATGATGGCTACCACCGTTCATTAACGACTGTCGTTGAATGGTTAAATGAGCAGTTAGGGTAGTAAAGTAGACAATTATTTGGCTCTGGTGGTTAAATAGAGACAAAATCTTGACGGAATACCGTGAGGATATCGCATTTTATTTTATACCACTATGATATTGTTAATAAAATGACGTATCTTCATTGGCATTTTATCCATATTCAACCATAATATATAAAGACTGATAGCTATCTTGTTGCACATAAACAACATGATTAAAAAACGTTATTAGAAGTATATTATTTTGAGTATTAGCATACTCATCACTGCAGTTGACTATGGATGGATTTGCAATGACTTCGACAACTCTTTTTCCGCCTCATGGGCGTTTAATGACAAAATTAACTGCGCTTGGTCCTTACTTACGTGAGAAAAAATCAAAAGAAGGTCAGTTCTTTTTTGATTGTTTAGCCAGTTGTGTTAATGCTGATAAAGAGCCAGAACAACGTGAATTTTGGGGCTGGTGGTTAATTTTAACGGCAACCGGTAATGGTTATGAATATTGCTATGATTTTGGCCGTTTTGATTTAAATGGTGAGTGGAACAGTGGAAAGTTACCCGCGAAGCATAAAGATGCGGTAATGAAAACATTATCAGATTTTCACGTTAAGTTGACGCCATTTATTGTTGATGAATGCCAATTAACGTTATCTTCATCTTCAGAACTCACGCAAACACCGCTTACTGAGCTAGCATAAATAATTTGCTCAAAATTTATAAAACCCATCCAATGAAGTGATGGGTTTTTTTGTATCTTTTTTTATATATTGCTGTCTGAGACAACCGAATTTAGCGGCTTCATGATGATTTTGTGTGATTTGTAAGCGTTTCAGTTGTTTAACTAAATATTTGCGTACTTATATCTATTTAGTCACTGTTTTTCTCTTGTGCTTTATTAGCAGTATTGATAAAACAAAGTACATATTATTTCTTTATATTTTGTTTGATCCCCATGGCAGATACCAAAAATACTAATGCTCGAGAGCAAGACCTTGCAGCATCTGCTGCATCACAAACAATTGTTGTTAAGTTGGGTACCAGTGTTCTTACTGGCGGTACGCTGAAGTTAGATCGCGCCCATATGGTTGAGCTTGTCCGTCAATGTGCGATGCTTCGTCGTCAAGGACATAAAATTATTATTGTCACATCTGGTGCAATTGCAGCAGGACGTGAGCATTTAGGTTACCCCGAACTGCCCAAAACAATGGCGAGTAAGCAATTACTGGCTGCGGTTGGTCAAGGTCGCTTAATTCAAGAGTGGGAAACCTTATTTGGTATCTATGGGATCAATATTGGTCAAATGCTATTAACGCGTGCAGATTTAAACGATCGTGAACGTTATTTAAATGCGCGTGATATGTTAGTCGCCTTACTGGATAACGGCATTGTTCCTGTTGTAAATGAAAATGATGCGGTAGCGACAACAGAAATTAAAGTGGGTGATAACGATAATTTATCCGCACTTGTCGGTATTTTAGGCGGCGCAGATAAATTATTACTGATGACCGATCAGCCTGGTTTATTCACTGCCGATCCACGTAATAATCCTGACGCAGAGCTCATCCGCGAAGTACATACTATTGATGAAACATTGCGTAAATTAGCGGGGGGGACTGTTGGTGGTCTAGGTACTGGCGGTATGGCAACAAAACTACAGGCCGCAGATGTGGCTCGTCGAGCTGGTATAGAAGTGATCATTGCTGCTGGTCGTCGCCCTGATGTAATTATTGATTTAGCGAAAGGTAAATCTGTAGGTACGCGTTTCTTACCACTGGAATCACCATTAGAAAGCCGTAAGCGTTGGATTTTAGCTGGGCCACCTCCTGCGGGTGACATTGTTATTGATGATGGCGCTGTCATTGCTGTGCAACAACGTGGGAGTAGTTTACTTGCGAAAGGGATCACCACGGTAAAAGGTGATTTTGAACGCGGTGAAGTTGTGCGTATTTTTGATAAACAAAATAACCTATTAGCACGTGGTATTTGCCGCTACTCGAGTGTAGATATGGCAAAAATTGCAGGAAAGCATAGCCAAGAAATCCACCTTGTGTTGGGTTACGAACATGGTCACGTGGCTATCCATCGTGATGATATGGTAGTTATTTAAAAACGACATGTATGTATAAATACAGATAAGTATTGGCATCACGACAAGGATTAATAGAGGAATTATTGTGAATCTGGAATTAATGGGACAAGCGGCACAACAGGCTGCTTTCGAGTTAGCAACAACGGCAACTGCTATTAAAAATAATGCCTTAGCGATTATTGCTGATGAATTAGAAAGTAATAAAGACATTATCTTAGCAGCGAACAAACAAGATATTGATGCCGCACTTGAATCAGGTATGTCTGATGCATTAGTTGATCGCCTATTACTAAATGAATCACGTTTAGCGGGTATCGCAAATGATGTGCGTAATGTGATTAATCTTAATGATCCTGTTGGTGCAGAGCTTGATAGCCGCGTACTTGAAAATGGCATGCGTTTAAGCCGTCGTCGTGTTCCATTAGGTGTTGTTGGTGTAATTTATGAAGCGCGTCCGAATGTTACGATTGATATTGCTGCACTATGCCTAAAAACAGGTAACGCCAGCATTCTTCGTGGTGGTCGTGAGACATTCCATTCCAATATGGCACTGGTAAAAGTGATTCAAGTGGCATTGGAAAAAGCAGGACTACCAGCCGCTTCTGTACAGTACATAGAGCAACCCGAACGTGAACTTGTTTCACAATTGCTCAAGCTTGATCAATACGTGGATATGATCATTCCTCGTGGTGGTGCGGGTTTACATAAAATGTGTAAAGAAAACAGCACTATTCCTGTGATAATCGGCGGTTTTGGTATTAGCCATATTTATGTTGATGAAAGTGCTGATCTTACTCGTTCTTTAGATGTGGTTGAAAATGCCAAAGTACAGCGTCCATCAGCCTGTAATGCGTTAGATACCTTATTGGTAAATGAGAAAGTAGCAGAAGCTTTCTTATCACGTTTAGTTGAGCGTATGAATAAAGCCAAGGTCGAGTTGGTTGCTGATGAAGCAGCCTATAATTTACTTGAAGGTAAAGCGGCTTCACTGCGTAAGATAGTAGAAGGTGACTTTGATACTGAATGGTTAAGTTACACCTTAGGTATTAAGGTAGTAAACGATGTGGATGAAGCAATTTTCCATATGCGTAAGCACAATGCGAGCCATTCAGATTCAATCTTAACCAATAACCTGCAGTCGGCAGAACGTTTTGTTAATGCGGCAGGCTCTGCTGCTGTTTATGTGAATGCGTCTACGCGTTTTACTGACGGTGCACAATTTGGTTTAGGTGCTGAAGTTGCTGTATCTACTCAGAAACTGCATGCTCGTGGTCCAATGGGTTTAGAAGAGCTGACGAGTTATAAGTGGGTTGGTGTTGCTGATTACTTAAGTCGTGCTTAATCGTTAAATAAAATGTAAAAAGCTGCCAGCGAGTAATCACTAATTGGCAGCTTTTTTTTGTCTTATTCTTTGTTGTCTTCTTTATCTTGAGATACAGGATCTTCTTTCTTACTGAGAGGGTGTTTGTCGTCAAACAGTTTGTTCTTTTTCTGCATCCCAATCTTCATATAAGCTGTATATTTTAGCGCTGCAATGTTGCTAGCTATGACGGCAACAATAATAAAAGAGATCACCCAGGGGTTAAAAAGCCATTCCATATTAGCCTCACTTTAGTGATAAAGAGTATTTTCAGGATAACACTTTTATCTAACACTTAGCTCATATATTCGTCATTCATGGTAATAAAAAAGCAGCCACATATTTCACTTTTTAAGTAAAAATATGTTAGCTGCTTTGAGTATTGAATGTGTTTGTGATTACAGTGCTTTTTCTAATACTTTTTGGTACATGTCGGTTAGCTTTTCAAGATCAGCGACTTTTACACACTCATTCACTTTGTGAATGGTGGCATTTACAGGGCCTAACTCAACCACTTGCGCACCGGTACGAGCGATAAATCGACCATCCGATGTACCACCGGTAGTAAGAAGTTCAGGTTGCTGGTGGTTAACTTCTTCAATCGCGGCAACAACCGCTTCGACTAGCGTACCTTTATCGGTAAGGAATGGATGACCACTTAATGTCCATTTTAAGTCGTAATCTAAACCATGGGCATCTAATACTGAATGTACACGGCGCTTTATTTCTACATCCGTTAATTCGGTACTAAAGCGGAAGTTAAATTGTACTTCAAACTCTCCAGGGATCACATTTGATGCGCCCGTGCCTGCTGCAACATTCGGGATCTGGAAACTGGTTGGTGGAAAATATGCATTGCCGTTATCCCATGTGGTGGCTGCAAGCTCAGCGAGAGCTGGTAATGCTTTATGAATGGGATTATTGGCCAGGTGTGGATAGGCAACGTGTCCTTGAATACCTTTTACGGTTAAATCACCGGTAATTGAGCCACGACGTCCGTTTTTTACAACGTCTCCAACGTGGTGAGTACTTGAAGGTTCACCGACAATACACATATCGATTTTTTCGTTACGGGCTTCAAGGGTATCAACTACACGGGTTGTACCATTGATAAATGGCCCTTCTTCATCCGAGGTAATGAGCAGGGCAATAGAGCCTTTGTGATCAGGGTTTTCTGCGATGAAACGCTCAATGGCAACAACCATACATGCTAGAGAGCCTTTCATATCAGCGGCACCACGGCCGTGAAGGTAGCCATCGATAATCGTAGGTTCAAACGGTGGCGTGTGCCATTGCTCTACTGGACCAGAAGGCACCACATCGGTGTGACCGGCGAAAACAAACAATGGAGCTTGAGTACCACGACGAGCCCAAAGATTAGTGGTATCTTCAAATACCATGGTTTCGATAATAAAGCCTAATTGCTCAAGACGAGCGATCATTACATCTTGGCAGCCTGCATCTTCAGGGGTAACCGATGGGCGACTCATTAAATCTTTAGCAAGCGCAATAACTGGGCTATCAGACATCCTTGTATCCTTGTTATTGTTGATGGAAAATTTCTTGGTATTGAGCAGGTTTAAAACCTAAGTAGTACGCATCATTGTGTACTAATAGCGGACGCTTGATCATTGCTGGTTGCTCTAACATTAGGGCTAAGGCATTGTCGCGATTTAAGCTATTTTTTTGCTCATCAGTCAGTTGACGATAAGTCGTTCCACGTTTATTAAGCATGGCTTCCCAGCCTAGTGCTTTTTCAAACGTTTCGAGTTGAGCGCGATCTAAGCCATCAACACGGTAATCATGGAAAGTGTATTCAATATTTTCTGCTTCTAACCACTTTTTCATTTTCTTGATAGTGTCGCAGTTTTTGATGCCGTAGGCTGTAGTACTCATAAAAGATCTGACTTGATTATATTTTAATGGATAGTCTTTTATAACGAGATTACACAATGACCGCAAGTGTTGTTGTTTATGAGGTGTTGTAAGAGGTTGCAAACGGTATTGTTAACAAAAACAATAATACTTTTTTATTTTTTATATTTAATAGAAGTAAAGATAAAGCTGGCTTGATCAAACTCAACATAAATATTTTCCACTGCTTAATAATAGTGGAATACTTTATGGAGGCCTCAATGGAACTGAATCCGGTTTTTGCCCGTCGACTTTATTTAGCGTTGTTAGTAGAACATACAGAGAGACCTAATGTCCCTCGTTTGGTTGAGCAAACAGGCTGGCCGCGTCGAACTATTCAAGATGTATTAAAAGCGCTACCTAGCATTGGTATTGAGCTTGCTTTTATTCAAGATGGACGTCGTCATAATGATGGTTATTATACGCTGAGTGATTGGGGACCCTTTGATTTGGAATGGGTCAAAGAAAAAGAACCCTACTTATTAGCGGCGTTATCCTAAAAATTAAAACGCATAAGACGTCAGGTGTTATGCGTTTTTTAATCGGACATTTATTGGCCTTGGGCTTCAAGGTATAAAATAGTGGCGGCCGAACGGGATTTTACTTGTAGCTTTTTGAGTAAACTTTTCATATGTACTTTAACCGTCGCTTCTGAGATAAAGAGTTGTTCGGCTATTACGGTTGTAAGCATATGGTTGCTGTCATTAGGTAAAGATAAGAAAATTAGCGAATAGGCCAATATTCGGTATAAAGAAATAATAAGCCGTCCTTTTAGTACGCTAGTGCGTTATAGAAAGGCTTTTGTTGTTTTTTCGTGGGGTATTACGCTTCCATTGGCAGTATCCAATCGCAAACAACACCCCCCAAGCAAGGTAAAGCGGCAGCCATTCAAACATAAAATAAGCGATAGAGAAGGACTGACTTTCGTTTGTGGTGATTTCAAAAAAATGCAAACCAAGAATAACGCTCAGTCCTAATAGCGTGAAGAGCTTAAACGTTTTCTTATCCATGATAGTTAATCCTGTTTCGAATGATATTAGAAATATACATGCAAATGAGAATTATTATCAAATTATTTTTTATTGTTTAATCAGTTCTTGTTTTATTAGTTGGTTACGGAATGCTTCAACTCGCTTCCTATTCACACCAAAATCAGAATATCCAACCCGTGATGCAGAGCGTACTTGTAACTGCTCTGCTTTTTTTTCGACTTCAAAGTCATCAATAAACCGAAAAACTTTGCTGGTGGCTTCGATATGAAGATAGTGATCAGATTGATCTGCTATTTTTGCACCAGGTAACTGGAGTGCCACCTGTTTTATTTCTTCCCAACTATGCTCACCTTTCGCCGTTAAAAGAAAAGGCTTAACGCTAAATTGTTCACGCTTTTCAATTGTTGAGACACAATTGGGCTTATTTTCACAAAGCTGATTTATCGAACGCGTCCATGATGTTGTCTTTGTATCGCTACAGCCTGTGAGGAAGAGTAACAGCAATAGCGTAAAGCGAAGTAACACGATGTATATCCTTTTTTATAATCGCGGAAGGAGTAGATAAGTGATAAACCCTAACCATGAGGCAATTAAAAGCCCCCAAGCGAGCTTGCTCTGCTGGTAGATGACAGTTGTATCCGTTATGACTTCTGAAGCGTTGTTAGCATCGTTAGAGGCCTTATTACGTGAAACCTTTTTTTTCAGTTTGTCTTGCTCACGAGCCTTGGCTTTTTGCTGCTTTTTATATTGCTCTATACCTTTTTGGATTCCTTGTGCAATCAGTCGAGTTTGCTCTTTTGTTTGCCCTGCTTTTTGTGTGGCTTTTGCGACGCGTATAGCTTCAGCTTGTATTTCTGGTGAAGGGGCAGATTGTTTTCTACTCGCCATGGTGCAGCTCCCTGAAAATAACATTTAAGCGTAGATTATATCCCATAAATAAGAGAGTTGATGTCCTAGCAATAAAATAGAAAGAAAAGCTGATGAACTATCTTACTGATTGTGTAGGAAATTTTCAGAAATGGGTAAAAGGTTTGTTAATGGTGTTTTTAATGTGTAACTTTATGTTTTTTAAGTATTTAACTATACCTTTTTCTGTCTGTGATCTATGTTTAAAAAACAGTGTTTTTGTTTTTTTTAGATCAAAAAGTGTGACGATAGCGGCAATATAAAAAATGGAAAAGTGCGGTTCAGCACAAAACTTTATCCTTATTGTTCAAAATTTAAATGAATAGATTAGAGTCGTTTGTGAACCATAGAGATGTTTATTAAGCTCTGATCTGAATTTCATTGGATACCTATTTGAGGGAAACGGCTTGTTATATCCGATAGATGCTTATGATCAGCATGGACAATTAAAAATTAATACCATGTTGTGGTTCGTCTTGTTATTTAACGCCAAAGCTTGGCTAGTGTTTATTATGGCGGGGGTTAGCCGTACTCAAGGCGGTGAATTACTTGAGCTTATTTACCCAATAAGAGATGTTTTATACATAGGTATGGCAATAGGTAGTCCCGCAATATTATTGATGTGGCTATCAGGTCAGCGAAATAAGAATAATAAATTAATACATTTTCTGTGGCGGCAAGGGAAAAGAGTGTTACTTGCTGCGTATAGTTTTGATTTTCTAATGCAAATATATCATTTGGTTATCAGTCATGGTGAGTTTAGCTGGATACGGGCAACTACATTACTGTTAACTGCATGGCTTGGGTTGTACCTTCTAAGAAGCTCTCGAGTTAAAGATATATTTGCAGACTAGCCTGTAAAGGGGAACTGTAATGAATGATTTAAGTCGAGGACAATTGCTGTTAAGCATGTTACTGAGCCCATTAGCGATGGCTGATTGGTTGCTTGATGTTAGCTTTGAATTGAGTAGTTACTGTCATTCGAAGCATACAGTGAATACCTCATTATCATTACTGCCAGGTGAAGAAACGATATTTTTTAATGGCTTAAGTCAAAGCCAACATAACTTGTGCCGTGAAGTGGTGGGTCGTGCTCAACTACTTGACGTTTCGCCAGATGAAGTAAAAATTGCTTTTCAGATCCAAGAACGATTAGATGATGGTGGTTGGCGTACTATTTTAGCTAAAACCTTGTCTACTGGACTTAATATGCCAATATTATTTGAAAGTGAAAATACTGACTTAGAAGAGCGCGTTAAACTCCAAATTGAAATAATGACGGCATAATGTATTAATATCGCTAATTGATCTTTTTCTTCTTCAATAACGCCTTCTTTTTAGAAGGCGTTTTTGTATAAAGTAGGTATCAAAATGCCCAATTTCGTAGGGAAAAGAGTAAAACCTTCTACTAATGCATTAAGATCAAGTGATTTACGACTTTATATAGTTATAATTACTTTTCATTTTTGACTAAACATCCTGTTAGGAGAAGACACCTATGAGTATTGCCCAACCAGCAATCGTTCCAGATCGTGGCGCCTTTGCCCTTTATGTGGTGATGAATGTTGTTGGTAATAAGCAAAATGTTATTGCTCAATGCCAGTCAATTCATCAGTTACTTGCGGATCTTAATACTGATCAGCAAGACGCAAAGTTACATGCAAGTGTTGCCTTCGGTAAGGCATTTTGGGAGTCTTTAGGTCAACAAAGCCCTGCTGAATTAACAGAGTTCCGTCAGTTAGGTGAAGGTGAGACTATTGCACCAGCAACAGGTGGTGATGTCTTACTGCATATCCATTCTAATCGTCATGATCTTAACTTTTACGCATTTCGCGTTTTCTTAGAAAAACTGTCTCAAGACGTCGAAGTGTTAGATGAAACGTATGGTTTCCAATACCTTGATCACCGTGACATGACAGATTTCATTGACGGCACAGAGAATCCACAAACAGCGGAAGATCGTGCTAACGTGGGTGTAATTGCTGAAGGTGAGTTTGCTGGTGGTAGTTATGTAATGTTGCAGCGTTATATTCATAACCTACCAGCATGGCATCGTCTAAACGTAAAAGCACAAGAAAAAGTGATTGGTAGAACGAAACCAGATTCTATTGAACTAGAAGATGTGCCAGCTGCGTCACACGTTGGTCGCGTTGATATTAAGGAAGATGGTAAAGGCTTAAAGATTCTGCGTCACAGCTTACCATATGGCTCTGTAACATCAGATCATGGCTTACTATTCATTGCTTACTGTCATCGTCAGCATCACTTTGATGCACAGCTTGAAAGTATGTTTGGTGAAACAGATGGTAAAACAGACCAAATGTTACGTTTCTCAAAACCTGTTACTGGAGCTTATTTCTTTGCTCCATCGATGGCGATGTTAAACAGCCTTTAATCTCTAAAAAAAGTTGATATAAGCATGCGATGAACAATGTTTTAGCATGCTTTTTTAATGTTCAGATAAACAAAAAGCGCTACCGAAGTAGCGCTTTTTTATCAGCTATAGAACTTAGCTTATTTCTTAACGCGTAGTACTGGTGTTTCACCAACGTTTACAGCGCCAGAAAGCTTAGTTAGCTCTTTGATCTCGTCCATGTTAGAGATAACAACTGGAGTCAGAGTTGACTTCGCTTTCTCTTCTAGTAGTGCAAGATCGAATTCGATGATAGTGTCGCCAACTTTAACAGTTTGGCCTTCTTCAGCGATGCGAGTAAAACCTTCGCCTTTAAGTTCAACAGTATCAATACCGAAGTGAACGAAAAGTTCGATGCCATCGTCAGACTCAATAGAGAAAGCGTGGTTCGTTTCAAAGATCTTACCAATAGTACCGTTTACTGGTGCAACCATTTTGTTGCCAGCTGGTTTGATAGCAATACCGTCACCAACAATTTTCTCAGCAAATACTACATCTGGCACATCTTCGATGTTAACGATTTCGCCAGAAAGTGGTGCGATGATTTCAATTGCACCAGCTTCACTGCTGTCGTCAGAAACCAGTTTCTTCAATTTGTCAAACAGACCCATATCGATGCTCCTAAGCGTTGTTATATTATCTGCAGCTATATTAGCAGATGGTCTTTTCTGCGATGAATTTTTCTACGTGCTCTTCGATTTCAGCAGCCGTTGGTAGAGTTAATGCATACTCTGCCATTGCTTTTACATCAGCAAAGTTAGCGTTACGGATAACTTTCTTGATGCGAGGGATAGAAATCGCACTCATACTGAATTCGTCAAGACCCATACCTAAAAGAAGTAGGGTAGCACGTTCGTCGCCGGCAAGCTCACCACACATACCTGTCCACTTACCTTCAACGTGAGAAGCATCAATAACTTGCTTGATCACAGTAAGTACAGCAGGCGATAGTGGGTTGTAAAGGTGAGAGATTAGCTCATTACCACGGTCAACTGCTAGAGTATACTGGGTTAAGTCGTTGGTACCAATACTAAAGAAAGAAACTTCTTTCGCTAAGTGGTGTGCAATTGCTGCAGCAGCTGGTGTTTCAACCATCACACCGATCTCGATGTCAGCGTCAAAAGCTAAACCTTCAGCTGTTAATTCAACTTTAAACTCTTCAATTGCAGCTTTAAGTGTGCGTACTTCTTCAACCGAAATAATCATCGGGAACATGATACGGATCTTACCGTGTGCAGATGCACGAAGAATAGCACGGAACTGATCACGTAAAATTTCACGACGGTCAAGGCTGATACGGATTGCACGCCAACCCAAGAATGGGTTCATTTCTTTTGGTAGATCTAGGTATGGAAGATCTTTATCACCACCGATATCCATAGTACGGATAATCACTGGTTCACCGTGCATTGCTTCTGCAACTTCTTTGTACGCTTGGTATTGCTCTTCTTCTGTCGGTAGAGAATCGCGATCCATGAACAAGAATTCAGTACGGTATAAACCTACACCTTCACCACCATTACGGTTTACGCCGTCACAGTCTTTTACTGTACCTACGTTACCGCAAACTTCTACCTGTTTACCATCAAGCGTGATTGCAGGAAGATCTTTTAGCTTCGCTAGTTCTTCTTGCTCTGCTTTGTGCGCGTCGCTGATAGCTTTAAATTTGTTTAATTCATCATCCGTTGGATTGATTACAACCTGATTATTGATTGCATCAAGTACTAGCATATCGCCAGATTTAACTTTTGATGTGATATCGTTTGTACCAACAATCGCTGGAATCTCAAGAGAGCGTGCCATGATTGAAGTGTGTGATGTGCGACCACCGATATCAGTGATAAAACCACGAACATAATCAAGGTTAATCTGTGCTGTTTCAGACGGTGTAAGATCGTTAGCAACAAGGATAACTTCTTCGCTGATAGCACTTAGGTTGATTACGTTAATGCCTAATGCGTTCTTAACAAAACGGCTACCGATATCGCGGATATCACTTGCACGTTCTTTTAAGTACTCGTCATCTAAAGACTCAAGTGTTTGTGCTTGCTCTTCGATAACAGAGTGGATTGCAAAGTCAGCAGATATTTTGTCTTTAATAAGGGCTATGATTTCTTCTTCAAGCTCCTCATCTTCAAGCAACATGATGTGACCTTCAAAGATCGCTTCCTTTTCTTCACCAAAAGTGACACGTGCTTTTTCTTTGATTACTTCTAGCTGCTCAGACGATTTCTTTCGTGCGTCGAAGAAACGTTGAATTTCGTTATCGATTTGGTCTGCAGAGATTGGTGCTTTGTTTAGAACAATCTCTTCTTCTTGCAGGAGTAGTGCTTTAGCAAAAGCAATACCTGGAGATGCCAAGATACCTGAAATCATAGCCTTACCTTAAATTAACTAAAAAACTGAAAACCCGTTTGTATATAAACGTAGCTTAGATTTCGCGGAACATTGCAACTGGTGAACCGTCGTGATCTTCTTTCAGTTGAATTAGAGCATCAACAGCTTCTTGAGCTTGAGCGCCTTCACCAGCGATAGTGATTTGTGCACCTTTAATTAAGCCAAGAGTTTGAAGCTTGAATAGGCTTTTTGCACTAGCGCTTTTGCCATTAGCAGTTACAGTCACATCTGCATCAAATGATTTTGCTTCTTTAACGAACTGAGCCGCTGGACGAGTGTGTAGACCATTTGGTGCTGTGATTTCAACTTGCTTCTGATACATAATTCACCCCGATAGATATAGTATTTTATTTAATAATTACTTAATTTATGACAAGCATAATATAGATATCTTGCTCGTGCTGCTGCAGTATAAACTACCTAATAGCATAATGTCTTAGCTTTAATCCAAGTCAAAGTTTTATCAGAAACTTGCTTGCTAGCGATTAAAGTGCATTTTAGCTCCTTTATTTCGGAGCTAAAAATAAAGCGTGCGAGATTTATATTAAAGCTCAGTTCAAAATGCAACAAAAAAGCCCACAAAGGGGCTTTTTTCATAGCGATATACCTATTAAAAATTATAAAGTGTGATCACTGTTGTGTTTCTTTTTCTGTGAAAATGCCTGCAAATAGTGCAGTCGATAGGTAACGTTCACCTGAGCTAGGCAGTATTACTACAATGTTTTTATCTGAAAATTCTGGGCGAGCTGCAATGTTATTTGCAGCAACAACTGCAGCTCCTGATGAAATACCAGCAAGAATACCTTCTTCATCCATTAGGCGACGCGCCATTTCAATTGCGTCATCTGAGCTTACTTTTTGAACTTCATCAATTAATGATAAATCTAAGTTACCAGGAATAAAGCCAGCACCAATACCTTGAATTTTGTGTGGAGCGGGTTGAACCGTGTCACCATTTAATGTTTGGGTAATTACTGGTGATTCTAGTGGCTCAACTGCAATTGTAGTAATTGCTTTGCCTTTTTGCTGTTTAATAAAACGGCTAACACCTGTAAGTGTACCACCTGTACCAACGCCTGAGACAAATACATCAACTTCACCATCTGTTGCATCCCAAATTTCAGGACCTGTGGTTTTTTCATGGATCTCAGGGTTTGCTGGGTTATTAAACTGCTGTAGCAGTAGGTATTTACTTGGATCTGAATTTACAATTTCTTCTGCTTTATCAATTGCGCCCTTCATGCCTTTAGGCGCTTCAGTTAGTACAAGATTTGCACCTAACGCTTTTAATAGCTTACGACGTTCAAGGCTCATGCTCTCAGGCATAGTTAATGTTAGTTTATAACCACGTGCAGCAGCAACAAAAGCAAGTGCAACACCAGTATTACCACTTGTTGGCTCTACAAGTTCCACACCTTCTTTTAAAAGGCCTTTTTTCTCAGCATCCCAAATCATGTTAGCGCCAATACGACATTTAACACTAAAGCTTGGGTTACGAGCTTCTACTTTAGCTAACACTTTACCGTTACTTACACGGTTAAGACGTACTAGTGGAGTATTACCAATAGTTAGTGAGTTATCTTCATAAATCTTGCTCATGCTTCGTTCCTTCGTGACACGTTAAAAGTAATATAAATTAAGAATATACTGGATAAGTTATTTGAAAAGTAATTAATGGTTATATCTTATTGTTATCAACGTGTGAATTATATTGAACTAAAGATATATAGTGGGATGAAAAGCGTCAAGTGACTAATTTACAAATATGTTTTACTCAAATAGCTATAAACAATGGTGTTTGCAGCAAGTTTGGTGGAAAAGAAAAGAGCACTAGAATAAGTGCTCTTTGATGAATATTTATTGTTGATTCTAATAGCGTTTGAATTGTTCGCGGTAATGATCAACCCACATTGCTGTCGCGCCACAAACGGCTACAGGCATGACAAGTAAGTTAATAATTGGGGTCATAGTGAAAAACATGACAACAGCACCAAAGCTTAACGCTTGCCCACGATGTTCTTTAAGTGCATCTCGCATATCAATAAATGGCACTTTGTGGTTATCAAATGGGTAATCAACATATTGAATTGTCATCATCCAAGCACTAAATAAAAACCATAAAATAGGACCAAGCGTTTGCCCGATGGCAGGGATCCACATAAGGATCAATAAGCCGACCGCTTTGGGTAAGTAATACTTCAATTTGGTCCACTCTCTGCCCATGGTACGAGGTAGATCTTTAATTAGCGCTTTAAAACTATCATCAGGTGGATTTTTACCTGTGAGTTTAGCTTCTAAATATTCAGCTAGTAGTCCATTAAATGGTGCTGCAATCCAGTTAGCAATGGTACTGAAGAAATAAGAAAACGTGACTAATGCAGCAATAGCAAGTAACGGCCATAACACATAAGATAGCCATTCAAGCCAGCTAGGCAGGTAACTTAACCAACCATCAATCCAGCCATTCAACTGAGTAAGTAAGGTTGCAAATGCGCCACCTAATAATAGGATATTGATAAGTAATGGGATGATTACAAAACGACGCGTTCCTGGTTGAGTGACCAGTTGTAACCCTTTAAAAAAGTATCCAGCGCCGCTGGTTGTTGATTTTATGGCATGCAGTTGCGACATGTGGTTTCCTTAATCGGATCTCTCAAATTTATTTTGATGAGGGATGATAGAGAGACTATATAAGAGTATGTTAACGGGCTATATAGGATGGAATCAAATGAAAATATGGTTGTCACAGTTTTGACAAACCATTAAATCTCATCATTCATAATGAAAAATGATGTAAAAGTGTACAAAACTCACGTTGTAAAGACTATCTTGACTGAATAGCGATATTCAACTTCTCATTATCATTTGAGTTTTGGTACAGTAAGTCATCGGCAAGAAATTCTAGCTAGAGATTTTGTCTGCCTAGTTGATTTTTTACTATTATTAACCCCGTCTAGGGATAACGAGTTAATTTCAGAGTATTCGTATGCAGGAATTGCGTCTAGTTCTTATTATTGTTGGTGCGCTTGCGATCACAGCGCTTCTTTTTCATGGTCTATGGACAAGTCGAAAAGAAAAACCGGCCAAGTTTGGTGAAAAGCCAGTAAGTAAAATCGATGAAACGGCACTTGATGTTCAAGGTGACGTTGAAGAGAGTGTCAGTGAAGCGCGTGTTATAAGTAAGCCACAGGAAGTGGTTGAAAAGACAAAACCAACAAAGCGCAAAGAGCCAGGTTTTAGTTTTGGTGAACGCCCACAACAAGATCCATTATTAGGTAATGTCTCGGCTGATGATGGTGATGATGATCTCCCTAAAATGTCAGCAACAGATAATGATGATGTACTAGCTAAAGTAACAACTGTTCAACCACAAGCTACGACAGTTGAACAACCTCAGCAAGTATCACCACAAACATCTGCGCAGCCAGCACAACCTGTAAATGTTCAACAATCGGCTGTTCAACCTAATAGCGCTCCTGTTGAGCCTGCTATACAGCCTCAGGTTGCGGCAACTATTAATTCAGCAACTGTAGCACCTGTTGTGGAAACGCAAACGCTAGTGACTGAATCTATAGTAGAGCCTGAAATCATTCAGCAACCACAGCAGCCAGTATATACTCCAGTTCAAGAAACTGTTCAGCAAGCTGTAGCGGCCGAGCCTGTCGTTCAGCAAACACAGTCGGCTGTTGTCGAAACTCCTGTGATTGAGCCTGAAATTATTGAAAAACCGATTGAAAAATCTACTGTTGAGCCTCAAGCACAATTTGTTCCTGCTGAAGAGCTAGCACAAGTTGAAGTAGCAACGCCTGTTGTTGAAGAAGAGGTTGTACAAGCTACTGAGCCTTCTGTTCAAACCAAGCAAGAACCAAGTGTAACTTTCATGCCAGAGCCAGAGCCAGAGCCAGAGCCAGAGCCATTACCACCAACTTATATATCGCTATGTGTTCATGCGCGCAGCGGTAAGATTTTACGTGGACCGTCACTGTTTGCATGTTTAGAGCGTCATGGTTTAATTTTTGGTGAGAATTCAGTGTTCCATCGTCATGCTGATTTAGCTGGCACGGAACCCGTTATTTTCTCAGTAACTAACTTGCTCAATCCAGGATCTTTCCCTGAAACTAACTACCAACATTTTGAAACACCAGGTATCGGCTTTTTCTTAATGTTGCCTTGTTACGGTAAAGCAGCAAGTAACTTTAACTTAATGCTACAAACAGCACAGCAAATTGCTGATGAGTTAAATGCAGATGTTCTCGATCAAGATCGTGTAATGATCACGCCAAATCGTATTACGCAATATCGAGAAAAATCAGTGAAATATAATAATGCTTAATCTTTGAAAAGATGAAGTCATTAATGAGCAGGCTCCTATAAGGGGCCTGTTTTTTTATTTAAATTTAGGCAACCGTCTCAATCGTTGTATTATCGATAGGCGTTGTTTTGGCAGAAATTATCAAGATTTGTCAGGTAGAAAAAAATGAGTATTGACCTTCAGCAACAATTATTAACGCTACGACAGCAACTCGATTACCACGGTCATCGTTATTACGTTGAAGATAATCCAGAAATCCCTGATGCTGAATATGATCGTATGATGCAGCAACTACTAAAGATCGAAGCTGATCATCCTGAATGGGTAACGGTTGATTCTCCAAGCCAGCGTGTTGGTGGTGCTGCGTTAGAGGGGTTTACTCAAGTTAAACATGAGATCGCGATGCTTTCGTTAGACAATGCGTTTAATGATGATGATTTACGTGCATTTCAAAAACGTTTACAAGATCGCTTGCGTTCAGGAGCAACACTTAGTTACTGCTGTGAGCCTAAATTAGACGGTCTTGCTGTGAGCTTAATGTATGAAAATGGGGTGTTAGTGCAGGCTGCAACCCGTGGTGATGGCGCAACAGGTGAAAATATCATTCATAATGTGCGTACTATTCGCGCTATTCCCTTAAAGCTTCAAGGTGACGATTGGCCTGAACGATTAGAAGTTCGCGGTGAAGTCTTTATGCCTAAAAAAGGGTTTGAAGCATTAAATGCCAAAGCGCTTAAAAAAGGTGATAAGGCATTTGCAAACCCACGAAATGCAGCTGCTGGCAGCTTACGTCAGCTAGATCCTAAAATTACCGCAACGCGCCCATTAAGCTTTTATGCCTATGCTGTCGGTGTTGTCGATGGACGTGAACTTGCCAATACGCAATATGAACGCCTGTGTCAGTTAAAAGCATGGGGGCTTCCAATGTGCCCAGAAATTCGCAAAGTTGACAGTATTGAAGATGTGATTAGTTACCATCAAAGCATCGGTGAAAAACGCCAATCACTAGGCTATGAAATTGATGGTGTGGTGATTAAGGTTGATGATGTTGATACACAGCAGCAACTTGGCTTTGTTGCTCGAGCACCTCGTTGGGCAATTGCTTATAAATTCCCAGCCCAAGAAGAGATGACAATTCTAAACAATGTCGAGTTTCAGGTTGGGCGTACTGGTGCAATTACACCTGTTGCTAAGCTTGAGCCTGTTTTTGTAGGCGGTGTAACAGTCAGTAACGCGACACTACATAATGCCGATGAAGTGGCGCGTTTAGGCGTAATGATTGGCGATACCGTTATTATTCGTCGTGCTGGTGATGTCATTCCACAAATCGCTTCAGTGGTTGAGTCTCGTCGACCTGAAAATGCACAAGCGATTGTATTTCCAACAGAGTGCCCGGTTTGTCAGTCAAAGGTTGAACGTATTGAAGGCGAAGCCGTCGCACGTTGTACTGGCGGACTCTTCTGTCAAGCACAGCGAAAAGAAGCTTTAAAACACTTCGTATCACGTAAAGCATTAGATGTTGATGGTTGTGGCGAAAAGGTGATTGAGCAACTGGTTGATCGTGAAATGGTAACTACACCTGCTGATTTGTTTAAATTTAGTGCAGGAGAGGTGACGGTACTTGAGCGAATGGGACCTAAATCAGCTCAAAAATTGGTTGATGCGCTGAATGCTTCAAAACTGACAACATTACCTCGTTTTATTTATTCATTAGGTATTCGTGAAGTAGGTGAAGCTACTGCCGCTAATCTAGCGAATTATTTTGAGACATTAGAATCAATTGGCCAAGCAACGAAAGAGCAGTTAATTGAAGTGCCGGATGTGGGCGATATTGTTGCTGCGCATATCTTTAATTTCTTTCGTGAAGAGCACAACATGGTCGTTGTGAAAGAGTTACAAGAAGTTGGGATACATTGGCCTGAAATTGAAAAACGTGATGAGGATGTCGAATTACCGCTTGATGGAAAAGTGGTTGTACTAACAGGATCTTTATCTCAATTAACTCGCTCTGATGCGAAAGCTGCGTTACAAAAATTAGGTGCAAAAGTCACAGGCAGTGTTTCGAAGAAAACTGATTTATTAGTGGCAGGTGAAGCAGCGGGTTCTAAATTAACGAAAGCACAAGAGCTAGGTATTGAGATCTGGGATGAACAAAAGCTCGTTGATCTGATGGCTTAATACCTTTTTATCGGTTTGATAAATCTTGTTACAAAAAAAGTCGCTCCATTTTGGGCGGCTTTTTTTTATGAATTAAATGAAATAGTGTATATAACTGTGTGATCAATACAGGTAATCACTGTTATTTTATTAACAGTAAATAATAATGTTAATTATTTGTTTCTAAAAAAATACAGGTATATCAATAATAAAAAAAACTCGATCAGGGTCACAGATATCTGCTAGGTTAATCATAACTGTTTGTTTTTATTGTATTTTATTTTGTTGTCGGAAACATTTGAACTGGATCACTATAGGCCGGAAACTTTGCACTGAATCAAATTTTTAACACAAGAAAGTAAGTTCTTATTGATGTTTTGCGCTGCGAAAGTAGTCTTAATAGCGAAGTTACATAAAGTTCAATTTCGAACGAAAAAATATGAATTGGTCGAATTGATTCGGCTAACATATGGGAGATTTACTTGTAGCCTTCGGCGGCCAACCTTTCAGGTTACAGGTAAACAGCTTATATCTTTTAGGAGTTATTCCATGGAATCAAAGTTTTTTAAAGTTTCTGCTTTAACAGCAGCAATGTTAGGCGCAGTAGCAACGCCAGCAATGGCAACGGAAGACAGTGCAGCTGGCCCTGGGTATGTAGAACAAGTTAATGAGTTCCTTGAAGGTTCAACACTAGCTGGTGTTGCTGTTGTTGATACACGTTCACGTACTCGTTCAACTGGTGCTCCTGGCGGTAAAGATGGTGATGTGTGGAGCCGTCTAAACTACTCTTCTTACAACCTTATTTTAGATTTCACTTCTGGCTACCACAATGGTTGGTTAGGTGCTGATGTTGCTGGTTACCTCTCTGGTGATCTATACAACGATAGCCAAATGAACGGTGATACTGGTGAGTACCTTTGTAACGAAATTTCTGCTTGTAATAACTTAGACTGGGGTGCTGGTGAAGGCGGTCCTGTTAAAATTACCAAAGCAGCACTTAAATTTAAAGCTGGCGAAAACGTAGACGGTCGTTTCGGTTTTACTCAAGCGAATGGTAACGGTGTTTTAGGTAACGTTTGGTCTTTCGTACCAGGTACATATCGTGGTGCTGAACTTAACGCAAACATTGGTAACTTCAAAGCAACGTACTTCATTGCAGATCAGTTTACAGCTCCATGGCTATTAAGCGAGAACGATTACGCTCCTGCTCTTTGGGCTGATACTACTTGGGGAATTGCACACTCTCTAGGTTTACAAGGTAATGCAACTGATGATTTATTCCTTCAGTTTGGTATTGGTCAGGTAACTGATGTTCAATATGTTGATACTGTTGACTGGGGTGCAGGTAAAGTAACTGGTTATCAAAATAAAGTTGATACAACAGGTTATAAAGTTTACGCGAAATACAATATTAACGACACAATGTCTGTTGCATACGACTTCTACGGCGTAAATGATGATGCTCAGTATGATGGTCTTGGTTACACCACTGGTTTAGCATTTAACGCAAGCTTTGGTCAGTTCTCATGGATGACTAATCTTAACTACGCTAAGAGTGATAACGATCGTGATGTTAACCCACGTATGATTTACACATACGGTATGACTAACGGTACTTACTCACTATGGTGGGATGCACTATCTGATTGGAACAAATCTGGTGAAGTTTCTATCTACAACCGTCTATCATTTGACCAAGGTAATGGTTGGAACTACTACCTAGGCTTTGGTTACGGTTCTGGCGGTAAGTCAGCGGCTGAAGGTGCTAAAGGCGATTGGGATTACAAGAGCGAGTACGCTGTTAACGGTACAGTATCTTACTCTGTTCAAAGTGGCGCACTTAAAGGTTCAACAGTACGTCTACACGGTACAGTGCTAGAGCGTGACGAGTTTGAAGGTGCAGCATCTGCTGATGAAACAGATCTACGTTTCCAAGTTATCATTCCTTACACTTTCTAATGTAACTGAAAGTTAAAGAATAGTTTAAAGACCCACTTTTTAGTGGGTCTTTTGGTTTGTATTAAAAATAAGATAGATATAGTTTTTCATTTTCCTATATTTAATAAGTCGTAGGTAACTGAGAGGCTGTAATGAAAAAATTGTTAATTACATGTGGGCTGACTATTTTATTGGGACTTGCATCATCGACTGTTTATGCTGACGGGACAAATGGATATAACGGAATGGGTGGAGCGGGTGGTTATGGTCAAACCGCTTGTGTTTTACCAAATAGTGATCTCGTTTTTGTACCTTGGTTTGTTTGTAAGGCCAAAAATGGTAAAACAAATGATTTTTAATTAAAAAAGAGAATGGATTCTCTTAACTCTTATTAACAATTACTTATTCTAAATAATCATTGTCTACAGATTATTGTAGATTTACCCCACAGTGCTAAAATACTCCTCATTAGATAAGACACAGTAGTCCTTACTGTGTGGTCCTTCATTCATAAGGTAATTTCAATGACGGTTAAAACTCGTTTTGCACCAAGTCCAACTGGCTTTTTGCACGTAGGCGGTGCTCGTACTGCACTTTACTCATGGTTATACGCTAAACATATGGGCGGCGAGTTTGTACTTCGTATTGAAGATACGGATCTAGAGCGTTCAACTCAAGAAGCTATCGACGCGATTATGGAAGGTATGGAGTGGTTAGAGCTTAACTGGGATGAAGGTCCTTACTACCAAACTAAGCGTTTTGATCGTTACAACGAAGTGGTTGATCAACTGTTAGCAGAAGACAAAGCGTACAAGTGTTACTGCCCGAAAGAGCTTCTTGACGAAATTCGTGAAGAGCAAATGGCGGCTGGCATTAAACCTCGCTACGATGCAAACAACCCTAAAATTGTTGCAGCTAATGCCGCAGCAACAGAAGATTCACCATTCTGTATTCGCTTCCGTAACCCTAAAGAAGGAACGGTAGTTTTTGATGATAAAATCCGTGGTCACATCGAAATTGCGAACAGTGAGCTTGATGATCTTATCATTCGTCGTACAGATGGTAGCCCAACGTATAATTTCTGTGTGGTTATCGATGACTGGGATATGGGAATTACTCAAGTTGTTCGCGGTGAAGACCACATTAACAATACGCCTCGTCAAATTAATATCTATAAAGCACTAGGTGCACCAGTACCTGAGTTTGCACATTGTGCAATGATTCTAGGTGATGATGGCGCGAAATTATCTAAGCGTCATGGCGCTGTAGGTGTAATGCAATACCGTGATGATGGTTACCTGCCACAAGCACTACTGAACTACTTAGTTCGTCTAGGTTGGTCTCATGGTGATCAAGAGATTTTCTCACTACAAGAGATGATTGATCTATTTAGCCTAGAGTCAGTAAGTAAGTCAGCATCTGCATTTAATACTGACAAGCTATTATGGCTAAACAACCATTACATCAAAACAGCTGAGCCTGAATATGTTGCTAAGTACCTACAATGGCACTTAGATCAGAAAGAAATTTCTATTGAAAATGGTCCAGCTATTACAGATGTGATCACGCTAGTGGGTGAGCGTTGTAATACATTGATCGAACTTGCAGAACAATCTCGTTACTTCTACCAAGACTTTAGCGAATTTGAAGCTAGTGCGGCGAAAAAACACTTACGTCCTGTTGCTAAAGAAGCGTTAGCGCTTGCACTTGCTAAAGTTGAAGCACTTGATGAATGGACAACAGAAAATCTTCATGCCGTTATTGCACAAGTGTGTGAAGAACTTGAGCTAGGTATGGGTAAAGTGGGTATGCCTCTACGTGTAGCTGTTACAGGTCAAGGTCAGTCACCTTCTGTTGATGCTGTTATGCAGCTTATTGGTAAAGAGCGTGTTGTAGCTCGTATCAAAATGGCATTAGCATTTATTGCAGAGCGTGAAGCAAACGCATAAGCTTGTTAAACATTAAATAAAGAACGGAGCATTAATGCTCCGTTTTTTATATCTGATAATTAGAATCTTGCGTTCACAATTGGGAAAACAGGAAGATCTTTACTGACGAAAGTACCCGAACGGTCGAAGTTGATTAAACCTATTTGAATTCCTTTATTGATATGATTTGTTGCGTTCATAAAGCCTAATTGAAGTCCATTTAAACTACCTGCATAATTAAAGAGTCCCAATTGCGCTCCTGTAAAATTACTTGCTGTGTAGTTTACTAGGCCGACATCAGCCCCTTTTGCTGTTCCGCCATTAAAGTTTGCTAAACCTAATTCAAATCCTTTCATACTTGTACGGGTGCGGTTTGCACCATAGAACAAACCAAGGTTAATACCTGTAAAGTTGTCAATATCAGAAAGACCAAGAACGGAAAAATTTAACCCTTTCACATTGTGGCTTCGACCATAAAGTGCACTTACTCGAACACCTGATACATCACCAGCTGGCAAGTTAATTGTTGGAATAGAAAGTTGTACTGGAGTATCAGCGTAAACGGATGGAGCACAAATTGCTGTTGCGAGTAAAAGAGAGGTCAGTTTAAGCTTCATGAAAATAATCCTTAAGGTTAGTCGTTACCATTAAAGATATTTAAGCGCACTTTATTACAAGAGGTGTCAATGATAAGTAAATGATATAGGACGTGATTCTTTATGGTTGTTAGGTTATATTTGAGTTAATTCACAAATATAATTATATCTTTGTAGTTATGTTGACACTGATGTAGTGAGATTTTATTGTATTCTTGCCTTGGGGCTATAGCTCAGCTGGGAGAGCGCTTCGCTGGCAGCGAAGAGGTCAGCGGTTCGATCCCGCTTAGCTCCACCAAATTTTAAACCTCGCCTTGTGCGAGGTTTTTTTATAGCTAAATTTATTCATTTAAAAGAAAGCCTCGCACAATGGCGAGGCTCTTTATAGTTTTAGCGAAATCTTAGAATCGCGCATTTACAATAGGGAATACAGGTAGGCTCTTACTGACGAAAGTACCAGACTTATCATAGTTAATAAGGCCGATCTGAATACCTTTATTAATATGATCGGTTGCGTTAACTAAGCCAAACTGTAGACCATTTAGTGTTCCTGCGTAGTTAAACGTACCGAACTGTGCACCTGTAAAGTTGCCTGCAGTATAGTTTACAGCACCAAAATCAGCACCTTTAGCATTACCGTCATTCCAGTTCGCAAGACCAAATTCAAGACCCGTCATCATCGAACGAGTACGGTTCACACCAAATGCTAGGCCAAAGTTTAGACCTTTGAATGTATCAATATCTGAAAGACCTAATAATGAGAAGTTTACACCTGTTACGGAAGCGGTATGCCCATATAAAGCATTTAAGCGAACACCTGTAACGTTACCTGCTGGTAGGTTTACGGCAGGTACTGAAAGCTGAACCGGTGTATTAGCCATAGCTGCTGCAGGGGCAAGAAGAGCGGCAGATACAATAAGAGATGCTAATTTCATTTTCATAATAATGTCCTAAACAAACACATAACATGAGAGTTATGAAGTGCAGGCAGTATAAACACAAAGCAATAAAAAACAATGTTCAAATATTGTAACGTTATGTTTCAAATATTAAGTTAAATAAATCTATTTTATTGATTTAAAACAGTAAAATTACTTTTGTGTGATGATTTTTGTGGCTGCTTATTAGCTAGAGAAATAAGGTTAATAACAACTGATAAAGCACATTAATTAAAGAATAGCTGTTAATAATATTAAATTATGCGATATGAAGTTATCAATACAGAATCTATATTGTATTGTTACGACACTAAATTGTGTGGAAATGAAAAAGCTTAGCAATAAAAAACTGCTAAGCCTTTGAAAAATATGGCGCTCCCTACTGGAGTCGAACCAGTGGCCTTCCCCTTAGGAGGGGGACGCTCTATCCATCTGAGCTAAGGAAGCATTTGAGTATTATACGGTATATTTTTAAAAATATAAGGGAATACTCTTAACGTCGTGTCTGCTTGGTTAGTAAATCACCAGGTTGAATGCTTGCTGCTAATTCTGGTTGATTAACAATAAGTTCTGCTGACTTTTCATAAACGCGATCAACGGTTAAGCTAATTTTTGTATTAACCATTCGATTCCGCGGTATACCTTTTTGATCAATAAACCCTGCGCTATGCCAAAGTTTTAATTTATCACCTTGTTTCACACCATGAACACGACCAACGTTCATTTGCGCGACATTATTATGGATGTTGATGACTTCTGGGAGGCTTGCTCGGCAAGAGAGCGCACTTTCAATATCGAGCATCATATTTTGACTGATCCGTTGAATGCTCTGTCCATAAGGTGAAACCCAAAAACGTGCTGATTTGGTATCTACATGGCTTGAGCGAGAGAAAGGCCATAAACCAATTTCACGGTAGCTATTTTGGTAGATGATCTCGCCTGTTTTACCGTCCATTATTTCCAGTGAAACCGCAAACTGGCGATTGACTTGATCTTTTTTTCTCGATTTTTCATCAAGTGTGGCGGTCAGATCTGTTATTTCACCACCAATTAAATATTGCGCATCGTGATCCTCAGCCAGCATAGTCATTGCTGATGCTTGGGTTGCACTGAAAGGGACGGTTGTTTTACCAGTAACAATAAAGCTTTGTGAACGTTTTTGAATTTGCTTTCCGAGCATTGAAGCGAAATCAGTGCCTATTTTATAAACGCTACCCATGGCAGCTTGTTGTGGCTCAGCAATTGAAAAACTGCCTAATAGAATGCCTTTTTTATACTGGGTCTTGTGGCAACTTTTTGCCGATGGGTAAATATCGACACGGCTGGTGACATACATTTTGCCGCCTGCTTTTTTTTGTTCAAGAACCGTTACGTTACGGATTTCATTACCACTAAAACGGTATTGCTGTTTAGGCTCTGCAAAATAAGGTTTTAATGACGGCAGTGTTGCGATTTCACCGCCCGCATGCTTCATCGCTTGATATACCGCATCTTCTAGTGCATTAACACGTGCTGTTTCTTCACTTTCTAAAATGACCGCTTCACCTGTTACCTCAACCCATTGGGCTGAGCTATAACATGAAAAAAACAAACAAAGTGCACTTAAGCTGCGTAAAAAATTTTTATTCATAAAAGCCCATTTAGGTATGTTTTTTGCTTTTTAATTGTTCGATGAAAAAGTGAATGCAAAGAGTGTTCCCAATTAGGCTCTTGTATTAAAGAATTTAAATGTTCATACGATATAAAGAAAACAATATTTGAGGGCGGGTAAGTAATGAATAAGTGGATTGTAATTGTGTTGTCGTTAGCGATGACTGCTTGTGCCTCACCTCCTGTTTATAACGGTAAAGAGAAATACTCATCAGGCGCCTATTCTTTATCAGACACGCCAAGGCATACCGTTGATTATTTTATTGAAGGATTAGCGAATCAATTGGTAACGTCGAACCAATATTTAACGGCGAGTACGCCATTAGCAGTCACCTCGTTTGTTGATTTACAAGATATGACAGAAACCAACTGGCTAGGTAATGTGGTGAGTGAAAACTTCATGTACCAAATGCAGCAACGTGGTTTTACGGTGGTTGATTACAAGTCAACAGGGGTCATTAAAGTGACCCGTAGTGGCGATTTTAGTATTAGTCGCAACTGGAAAGAATTAGCGTCACAGCAGCCTGTTGATTACGTGCTAACAGGTACCATGTTGCGCCAAAGTGGTGGGGTTCTCATTAACGCACGAATTATTGGTATGCGTTCAAATGTCGTTATAGCTACCGCACAGGGTTTTCTTCCCGCTGAGCGTATTGGTCGAGATTTGGATTTTATGAATAAAATTCAGTTACGAAATGGGGTCATTATGCGTACAGATGTGCGTAACCGTCCCGATAATAATGTAATTTTAAAGCCTTAAGGAAGTAACAATGAAATATTATGTGGCTTTAGCTACTGCGATGTTATTACTGTCAGGTTGTACTAATACAACATCAAGCAGTTCAACGGTTCCGGGCCCAGACTTAACCAAAAGTAAAGATGTGATCCAAGCCGTAGGGTATGCTTCAATTAGTGAGCAAAAAGGGCAAACAAAAGAAGAAAAAAGTATTCGTGCAATGCGCGCTTCTAAGTTAGATGCTTACCGCGAATTATCAGAGCAAATTTATGGTTTGCGTATTAGTGCTACAACATCGCTTGATGATCAGCAATTAGGATATGAAAGTACGGATGGCGCAGTAGATGGTGTTATCCGTGGGGCAAAAGTTATTCGCAGTTATCCTGTCGGTGACAGTTATGTCACGGAAATGGAGCTAAATATTGGTTTGATGGAACGAATGAAGCAACACGGTGAAGTGTTTCATGTACCAAATAAACAAGAAGTTATGTTTTAACGGTTACGCTTTTAGGTTGGTGCCTAATGAACGAACATTTTGTGCGATACCATCACAATTGTAGGTCATTTGGTGCCGTCCACGACTTTGCTGGAATAAATTATTTAGCTTATGAAAGCTGAGGTGAGCGCGCTGTAATACTTCGCCATTGATATCATTATACTGTTGGCATTCTTTAACTAGTTCTTGAATCGAATTCACTTGTGTTTGGTATTCGTCGATCTGTGTTAACTGGTCGCGCTCTTCATGGGAAGACAATAAATAGTCGTGTTGCTGGACTTTGTAGATCAGATCTAACTTCTCTTTGGCAATCTGTTCAATTTCTAATGCCTTACGGCGAGTAATTGCCACTCTTTCTTGTTTGAGAAGATCGATTAAAGACAATAAGGTGGTTTGTTGAATTTCAAGCAGTTGACCAAGTGTCTGTTTCATTTCGCTGATCTCAATTCTAGTATGCAGATGTTATCTTAAAGCCCATTAAGCTCGTCTTCGAACTTTAACATATTTGATGCAAGTTTATCGGCATCAATAGTATATGAGCCATTTGCAATCGCTTGTTTGATCTCTGCCACTTTTCCAGCATCAAAGCTTGGCTCTGTTGCCAATTGTTGATGAATTTGGCCCACAGCTTTACCTTGAGAGCTTAAAGATACTTCGTCATGCTGATCTTTAGCAATGTTTGACGTGGTAGTTTGCTCTTCCGTTGTGGTTGTTTTTTGTTGGCCAACACGTGTGGTATTTACAGGTTGTCCACCACGTAGGTGATCAATACTTGCCATAATGTTTACCTTGATAATTAACTGTGATAACTAGTTATCGGCAAAGTGTGAACAGACTTTAGTAAATATTATGCAGATAAAATGATTTCTTTATCGTCATGCGAAATCGACTTTTCTGACTAATACTTTACGGTTACTTCACCAACTGCGGTAATAATAGCATCAATCATGCGTCTTGATGTTTTATTCTGAACTCGGATCTCTTCACCGATAGCCCCATCAGACAGTGCTTTACCTTCAGTTACTATATTTAGCCCGCCTGTTCCTGCACGGATAATAACTGTGTCGTTACGGCATACTAAACAAATATCACGGGCTTGGATCATTTCTCCTAATTTCACTGAACGCTTAACTTTTGATCCTATGATTTCATTAGGATCTTCAAAGCTATTGCCTCGTTGAAACCGACTTTCAACCATTTTAACGGAAAGTTTATCTCGAGTAATAACCATGCCTCGACCAAGAGCCACGCTAGCAACAACTTTAGGCAGTGTTAATTGTACATTTACAGGGACATAAAGCTGCCAGTTTTCGGTAGGACATTTAACAAGCACAGTAACATTACCACTTAAGTTTTGTTTGCCGGGTAGGCTGGCTTCTAGTGGTGCCGAACAAGTAGAAAAGCGAAGACGGTTATCAAGCTCTGCTGCTGTAACTTTTAATTCCCCTTTTTCTGGCAAGGTAACTTGCTGTTTTATTAGGTTTTCAGCGGCTATTTCCACGGAATCTAGCACGTTATAATCGGAAGCGAAGATATTTGTACTAAAGAAAAATAGCAAAAGGCCGATAAAAATTGGCAAGAGTTTTTGATCTCTGTGGCTTGTCACGGTAAATGCTCTTTGGTCATGATTAGAATTACTATAACATTCGCAGTTATAGCTAGATATTCTAATATCTTGATTATTTATCAGATGTGATCGTGAGTGGATAAAGTGTGTTCGCGAGCGCGATTTATAACACGACAGGGAGTTTATCCAATGACAGGTATTTTAGATTCAGTTAACCAGCGGACACAATTAGTTGGGCAAAACCGATTAGAGCTGCTGACATTTCGTCTTAATCGACGTCAACGTTATGGTATTAACGTTTTTAAAGTTAAAGAAGTTCTGCAATGTCCACAATTAACATCAATGCCGAATTTACATCCATTGATTAAAGGTGTTGCTCATATTCGAGGACAAACCATTTCTGTTATTGATATGAGCTTAGCGACCGGCGGACGTCCAATCACCGATTTAACCAATTGCTTTATTATCATTTCGGAATTTAATCGCTCTATTCAAGGCTTCCTTGTGTCTTCTGTTGAACGCATTATTAACATGAATTGGGAATCGATCCTTCCGCCTCCTCAAGGTGCTGGTCGAAGTAATTATTTGACTGCTGTGACAGAAATAGACGGTGAATTAGTTGAAATTTTAGATGTTGAAAAAATTCTCGATGAGATCTCACCAGTTAATACCAACATCACAGGAACCGTACTTGAAGAGTTAGTTGAAAATGGCCCTGCAGTGCGTCGCGTTCTTGTTGCTGATGATTCAACCGTTGCACGTAAGCAGGTACAACGAGCGATAGAATCGATTGGTTGTGAATGTGTACTCGTAAAAGATGGTAAAGAGGCCATTATTAAATTGCGTGAAATGGCCGCTCAAGGCTCTATTTATGAGCAACTGTCGTTGATTATTTCTGATATTGAAATGCCAGAGATGGACGGGTACACATTAACTGCTGAAATAAGAAATGATCCTAAATTAAAAGACTTACATGTTATTTTACATACATCATTAAGTGGTGTGTTTAACCAAGCCATGGTTGAACGTGTAGGAGCAAATGCTTTTATTCCTAAATTTAACCCAGACGAATTGGGTCGAGCTGTAAAAGGGGCAATGCCTGATAGCTCAATTGAATCGGCGTAACCGTTAAAAATTATTAAGCATTTAATGCCGAACGTACTGACAAAGAAGAGTTGTAAATGACAGCAGTAACTGTAAATGACCAAGAATATCGTGAATTTTGCCGATTTCTTGAGTCTCAATGTGGCATCGTATTGGGCGATAGCAAGCAATATTTAGTGCGCAGTCGTTTAAGCCCGTTAGTGAATCGTTTTTCTTTATCGTCGCTTTCAGACTTGTTGCAGAATGTATTATCAGGTCGTAATCGTGAATTACGTATTGCCGCCGTTGACGCGATGACTACCAATGAAACATTGTGGTTTCGTGATGGTTATCCTTTTACCGTTTTATCAGACAAAATTTTGCCTGAACTTGCAGCAAACAAAAAACCGATCAAAATTTGGTCTGCGGCGAGTTCATCAGGTCAAGAACCGTATTCGATGGCGATGACTGTTTTAGAAACCCAAGCTAAGCGCCCTGGTTTACTGCCATCTATTCAAATTACAGCCACTGATATCTCACAGACGATGTTGGAAACATGCCGAGCTGGTGTGTATGACAATCTTGCTTTAAGTCGAGGGCTATCGCCGGAGCGTCGCCGTATGTTTTTTGAAGACAATGGTGATGGCCGTATGCGGGTTAACAATAAAGTTAAACAAATGGTTAATTTTAGGCCGCAAAATCTTAAAGATAGTTATGCATTGCTGGGGAAGTTTGACATTATTTTCTGTCGTAATGTCTTGATTTATTTCTCACCAGAAATGAAATCGAAAGTATTAAATCAGTTAGCGGCAAGCTTAAACCCTGGCGGCTATTTGTTCTTAGGGGCATCAGAGTCGCTAACAGGGTTAACGGAAAAATTTGAAATGATCCGTTGTAACCCAGGCATCATTTATAAACTCCGTTAATTGAAGAAGCGCTACCGCTTGTTAATATTGCGTGTAGCGCTTTTTAGTTAATTATTATCCTCTCTAGTAACCAACCATCTTCTTAATTTCTCAATTCTTAAAATTGGCACTGTCTTTGCTTTATTACTGCTAAGTAATTGTGGAGGCAAGATATGTCCATTTCGTTCGATAAAGCATTAGGGGTTCATCAGTATACTGTTGGTGTACGTGAAAAACGTGCAGAAACCCTTGCGAGTAATATCTCCAATGCCAATACTCCGGGCTATAAAGCAAAAGATTTAGACTTCAGTCGAGCGCTTAAAGCGGCAACATCTGGGGCAGATATTGGCCTAAGCCGAACAAATGGGCGGCACATTAATGCCTCTACACAAGTCAGTGGCGAGCAAAAATATCGCGTGCCAACACAGCCGGATACAGGGGATGGCAACACGGTGGATGCACAACTAGAGCAAAACTTGTTTATGCAAAATAGTATTGAATATCAAGCATCGCTGGATTTTTTAGGTTCGAAATTTAAGAACCTGAGCAAGGCATTGAAAGGGGAATAATAATGAGTTTATTTAATGTTTTTAATGTAACGGGATCGGCAATGAGTGCTGAATCCGTACGTTTAAATACCACATCAAGTAACCTTGCTAACGCCAATAGTGTCAGTAGCTCAGCAGAAGAAACCTATAAAGCCCGCCATCCTATTTTTGCCGCTGCATTAAATTCTGCGTCTTATCACCAAAGTAGCAGCGTGCCTGTGCAAGTTAAAGGCATTGTTGAAAGTGATAAGCCGTTATCAGCTGAATACAATCCTGAGCATCCGATGGCAAATGCTGAAGGCTTTATTTATAAGCCCAACGTTAATGTGATGGAAGAAATGGCGAATATGATTTCGGCATCTCGCTCATATCAAAATAATGTTCAGGTAGCTGATGCGAGTAAGCAGATGCTAATGAAAACCTTGCAGATGGGTAAATAAGGTAAGGAGTTGTCATTATGAGCACAATTAATGGTGCAGGAAACAGCAATCTTTCTTACCTTGACCAGCTAAAAAGCATGCAAGATAAGAAAGTTGAACAAGAGCAAGAAGTCACAGGAAAAAATCAGCTGAAGCAAGATGATTTCTTATCATTGCTAACCAAACAATTAGCACAGCAAGATCCGTTTAAACCTGTGAGTAATGATCAAATGATCGCGCAAATGGCATCATTCGCCACCGTTGATGGCATTAACAAAATGAATGAGCAGTTTGGCTCATTAAATAGTGCAATGACATCAAATCAAGCACTACAAGCTTCTTCTCTTGTTGGACAAGATGTACTTATTCCTAATTCAACCGCAATGCGCAGTAGTGAAGGCGAAATGTCTGGCATGACGCGTTTAACGCAAAGCGTTGATAACGCTATGTTGCGCGTTGAAAATGAACAAGGTGAATTGGTCAAAACCATGAGTCTTGGTGCTAAATCAGCCGGTGAACATCCATTTACATGGGATGGCAAAGATGATGATGGCAACATTATGCCGCAAGGAATGTATAAGTTTTCTGTGTCAGGCAATGTAAAAGGCGAAAGCCAGAATTTTGAAGTGCTTACACACGCAAACGTGAATAGCGTTTTATTAGGGAATAACGACGGTCAGGTGATGTTAAATCTTGCTGGCTTCGATAAGCCAGTTCAGTTGGCTGATGTTCTACAAATTGGCAAAGCAACACAAAAAGGATAATCGAATATGAGTATGAACATTGCGTTGAGCGGTTTAGGTGCAGCTCAAAAAGATCTAAATACCACCAGTAATAACATAGCCAATGCCAACACCTTTGGTTTTAAAGAATCACGTGCTGAATTTGGTGATGTTTATTCTAATTCGATTTTCTCTAATGCAAAAACCACAACGGGTGGGGGCGTACAAACCTCAACCGTTGCTCAGCAGTTCCACGAAGGTTCCAGTATTTACACCAATAACCCGTTAGATTTACGTGTCTCTGGTTCGGGTTTTTTTGCTGTGGCAGATAATAAAAATGAACCTGCGAATAACAACCTTACCCGTAATGGTGCATTTCATTTAAATAATGAAAATGAGTTAGTTAACTCTGAAGGTAAGTTCTTATTAGGTTACCCTGTCAATAAAGATTCAAATACCGTGGCTTCTTATGAAGCAAAATCGATGAAAATTGATGATGTATTTGGTCAGCCAACAAAATCAGGCACGATCAAAGTGTCTTTGAATTTACCTAATAAAGAAACAACGCCTAAAAATAGTCCATTTGATTTTAAAGATCCTGACTCTTTTAATAAATCCACGTCATCAACGATTTATGATTCATTAGGTAAGCCGTATAAAATGACGACTTATTATGTTGCTAAATATAATCCTAATGCCGTTCCAACTAATGCTAATACATGGGAAGTGCACCAAACTGTTACTAATAATAGTGGTGAAGAGCGATTATTAAAACCAGATCCGACAAAAATACCTCCTGCTTATCAAGTGATTGATAATACAAATCCTACTGCTCCAGTGGTGACAGGTTATCGTATGCGATTTGATCAAAATGGTCAGCCTTATCCTGGGGATGCTGGTAATCCAACAGCAACACCTCCAATACCACCAACACCAGCAAGCCCATTAAATATTCAAATGGAGACATTTGCCTCTGCTGGTATTGATGTCGGTGGTGCTGATCCTACACAATCGTTAACCATGAACTATGATGATCCGACTCAATATGCTTCGGCGTTTGAAGTGCGTAAATTCCAAGATGTAGACGGCGCGACAACAGGCTATTTATCGAAAGTTGATATCGATCCTGAAGGCAATATTTTGGCGTCTTATTCAAATGGTAAAGATATCGTTGTAGGACGTGTTGCTTTAGCACGTGTTTCTAATGAGCAAGGGTTAGCACAGTTAGGTGGTACGCTTTGGAATACCACTCAAGAATCAGGTCAGGCGATTTGGGGTGATGCATCTCAAGGCTCATTTGGCTCTGTTAAAAGCGGAACGCTTGAACAATCAAATATTGATATGACCCAAGAGCTGGTGGATTTGATCACCGCGCAACGTAACTTCCAAGCTAGCTCTCGTGCACTAGATGTGAATAACCAGCTACAACAGAATATTCTACAAATTCGTTAAGGTTTATCCTTTACAGTCCTATTGCCGTTTTACCTTTTCGTTGAAGCGGCAATTTTTTTCCCTCCAGTATTATCTTCCTTCTCTTTTTCTCTCAATACACTGTTATTAAACAATAAATATAATTGGCTTAGTTTTTGCTTTATTGATGCTGTTAGATAATAGGAGTGTCAAAAAAATGGATCGTGCTCTGTATCTTGCCATGAGTGGCGCAAAACAAGATATGTATGGTATGCAAGTACATGCCAATAACTTGGCGAATGTCAGTACAACAGGCTTTCGTGCAGACTTACAACAGGCGCGTAGTATGCAAGCCTATGGTGAAGGTCTACCTAGCCGTGTGTTTTCAATGGCAGAACGCCCAGGTAATGATTTTGCACAAGGCTCAGTGATCAATACAGGGCGGGATTTAGACGTTGCAGTAGAAGGCGACGGTTGGCTTGCCGTAATGGATGTAAAAGGCCAAGAAGCTTACACCCGTGCTGGACATTTGAAAATTGATCAAACAGGCATGTTACAAAACAGTAATGGTCAATTGGTGTTAGGCCAAAACGACAGTCCTATTTTTATCCCACTTCCGATCAGTAAAATTGAAATTGGTAAAGACGGTACGGTGTCGGTTTTACCACAAGGTGCGCCGCCTGATGCAATGGCAGTTGTTGATCGTATTAAATTGGTTAAACCTGATAACCAAGCGTTGTTTAAAGATACTGATGGTTTATTTAAATCCATCGGCGAACGTATTCCGCTTGATGCAGATGCCAGTGTAACACTGGCGAAAGGTATGCTTGAAGGCAGTAACGTGAATGCGGTTTCTGAAATGACCAGCATGATTGATCTTCAGCGCCACTTTGAAATGCAAGTAAAACTGATGAAAACCGCAGAAGAAATGGATAAAGCCTCTTCTTCTCTTATGCGTATTGGCTAATTAAAAGGACAGAACAATGCATCCAGCACTATGGGTAAGTAAAACCGGTCTTGACGCGCAGCAGACAAATATCTCGACTATTTCTAACAACTTGGCTAACGCCTCAACCGTTGGCTTTAAAAAAGGTCGTGCGGTTTTTGAAGATCTCTTCTATCAAAATATTAATCAACCGGGCGGTCAGTCAACTCAAGATACCACGTTACCAACAGGTTTGATGTTGGGGGCGGGCTCAAAAGTGGTTGCGACACAAAAAGTCTTTACCCAAGGTAATACTCAAACCACCAATAACGCCATGGACATGATGATCGAAGGTGATGGCTTTTTCCAAGTGCTATTACCTGATGGCAATATAGGCTATACCCGTAATGGTCAGTTTACGATTAACTCTGAAGGTCAATTAGTTACCAGTGGTAGTGGCTATCCTGTACAGCCTGAGATTGTGGTACCTGAAGATGCGGTAGGCATTACCGTCGGTACTGATGGTGAAGTTTCTGCCCGTATTCGTGGTGAGCAAGAAAACCAAGTCTTGGGGCAAATTACCACCGTCGACTTTATTAACCCAGGTGGTATGGAGCCTATCGGTCAGAATTTATTCTTACCAACAGGTGCGAGCGGCGATCCTCAAGAAGGGACACCGGGCTTGGAAGGATATGGCTCTATCCGCCAATCTATGCTTGAAACGTCCAACGTAAACGTGACGGAAGAGCTTGTGAATATGATTGAAGCACAACGCGTTTATGAGATGAACTCGAAAGTGATTTCAACTGTTGATCAGATGTTGAGTTACGTTAACCAGCAATTGTAATGATTGGTGGTAATGAATGAATTGCGCTCAGGTAAATAAAATGAATCGTCAGTGGATGAAAAGATCATTACTTCTATTAAGTTTGGCATTAACAGGCTGTGTATCTACACCACCTGATGTTGCTGGTAGTGATATTGAAAAAGCCACCACCAATGTTGATGCGGTAGAAGGTAAAGAGAAAGAGTCGAAAGGGCTTATTGATCGGATCCGTAAACGCGTAGATCCAGAAGCGGGCGATCCTGCTTGGAATCCTGTTCGTCCACAAGATAAACCTGAGCATTACGCAACAGCAACAGGCTCTTTGTTTAATCAATCACAAGTGCAAGATCTGTATGACGACACCAAGCCCCGTGGTATTGGTGATATCGTCACAATTTTATTAGAAGAAAAAACCGCAGCGAAAAAGAGTGCAAGCTCAGATTTAGATAAATCTACCGATTTAAATATGAAGCCAATAGAGCTAGGGGGTAAACCCGTCACCATTCGTGATTACAGCTTGTCTTATGGCATGTCGAACAACAACACATTTGCAGGTTCTACTTCTGCCGATCAAAGTAACAGTATTAAAGGTTCTATTTCAGTTGAAGTGGTTGAGGTTTTAAATAACGGTAACTTGGCTGTGCGTGGTGAAAAATGGCTAATGCTTAACACTGGCGAAGAATATATTCGGGTAAGCGGACATATTCGACCTGACGATATTAGCCAAGATAACACCATTGCATCAACACGTATTTCTAATGCGCGGATCCAATACTCAGGTACCGGTGATCGCCAAGATATTCAAGAGCAAAATTGGTTATCACGTTTCTTTAACGTTGCTTTCTAATCAGCCAATTTTTGTCAAAACATAGCGTCAGGGAAAGGAGAATCCATTGAATTTTCGCGCAATTATTATTACTGGATTAATTTTATTATCTGGTACTGTGGATGCGGCACGTATCAAAGATGTCGCTTCCGTTGCAGGAGTTCGTAGTAACCAACTTGTCGGTTATGGTCTAGTTGTTGGTTTGCCCGGTACTGGCGAGACAACGCCTTTCACCGATCAAAGCTTTAATGCCATGCTGCAAAATTTCGGCATTCAATTGCCGGTAGGTACAAAGCCAAAAATCAAAAACGTTGCCGCTGTTGCTGTTAATGCCACTTTGCCCCCTTTTACAAAACAAGGTCAAAGCATTGATGTTACCGTTTCTTCTATCGGTTCAGCCAAGAGTTTACGAGGTGGTACGTTATTGCAAACTTTTTTAAAAGGTTTAGATGGCAAGGTTTATGCAATAGCTCAAGGTACATTGGTAGTTGGTGGCTTTAGTGCAGAAGGGGCTGATGGCTCTAAAGTTATCGGTAATACGCCAACGGTAGGTCGAATCTCTAACGGTGCAATGGTTGAACAAGAAGTACCGAACCCATTTGGACGCGGTGATTACTTAACCTTTAATTTGTATGATTCAGATTTTACCACGGCACAACGTATGGCAGATTCTATTAATCAGTTTTTAGGGCCTCAAATGGCATCAGCTGTCGATGCAACATCAATAAAAGTGCGAGCACCACGCGATGTGAGTCAGCGAGTTGCGTTTCTATCAACAGTTGAAAACCTAGAGTTTGATCCGGCAGAAGGTTCAGCCAAAATTATTGTTAACTCACGTACTGGTACCATTGTTATTGGACAGCATGTGAAGTTAAAACCTGCGGCAATCACCCATGGTGGTATGACAGTATCCATTAAAGAAAACCCACAGGTGAGTCAACCCAACGCCTTTGCTGGTGGTGAAACGACCGTGGTTGAGAACAGTAATATCAACGTACAACAATCTGATGCACGCATGTTTAAGTTTGAGCCGGGCGTGTCGTTAGATGAGCTTGTTCGAGCGGTGAACCAAGTGGGGGCCGCACCATCAGATCTAATGGCAATTTTACAAGCGCTAAAACAAGCGGGCGCCATTGAAGGGCAGTTGATCATCATTTAACCCTGATGATTTAAGTAAAAAGTAATTAACAAGGATTGTAATATGAAGCAATTTGATCCCGGTTTTGTCCATGATATTAGTAACCTAGACCGTCTACGTGCGGGTATTGGCGAAGATTCAAAGGGATCATTGCGTCAGGCGGCTAATCAGTTTGAGTCTATCTTTACTCAGATGTTATTTAAGTCAATGCGCGAAGCGAACGAAGCGTTTGAATCTGATTTAATGAGCAGCAATAACAGCAAGTTTTATCAGCAAATGCATGATGAGCAGATGTCATCTCAGCTAAGTACCACTGGAAGTTTGGGCTTGGCTGATATGATTGTTAAGCAATTAGGTGGCGAAGATAACGAGCAAAAGCCGCATACTCCAACGACAGATTTATTCCCGAAAAAAGACAATACGGATCCATTGCAGATTCGCCCAATCGATAATAAATCCCAGCCATTAAAACTACCGCAACGAGAAGATCACAACAGTGTTGCGGCACAACAGGTATTAGAAAAATATAAGCAGCGATTACAAACCGCTGATGCTCAGCCACCATTACGACAACCTGAACCTGATCGTTTTGAAACGCCACAAGCATTTGTTGATCATATGGCACCGTATGCGACTAAAGCGGCACGCGCTTTGGGAACCGATCCCGCAATGTTGATAGCGCAAGCGGCGTTAGAAACAGGCTGGGGTAAAAAAGTGATCAAAAATGCGGCAGGAACAAGTAACAACCTATTTAATATCAAAGCCGATCCACGTTGGAGTGGGCAAAAGGTTGCCACGCGAACATTGGAATATCATAACGGTGTTGCTGTACAAGAAAATGCGGCGTTTCGATCTTATGGTTCTTATCAAGATAGCTTTCAAGATTTTGTGAAGTTCTTACAACAGAACCCACGTTATTCAACGGCGTTAAAACACAGTGGTGAGCCGAATCAATTTATTCGTGAAATACATAAAGCAGGATATGCCACCGATCCTAATTACAGTAATAAAGTATTAGCAGTAATGAAAAAGGTGAAAACATTAATGTAAAAAGAAGGGATATATAAATAAAAGCGAATTAAAATAAAACATTTATATTCTATCAAATAATATTTGATGGAAGTTTTTTAGTATTTTAAATATAGAGTCATACAACAATATCAATAATGTTTGATACCATTTTAATTAGGTCGTTACTTTCAAATAAAGCATTTTCTACTTCTTTTTCAGGTACTTGCTTTTCTTCTGTTTTTTTATCGTCAAAATGATCACTCACTAGTGGTACAACAACTTCTTTTAATGCGTAACCAATTAATCCTGATACTAATAAGTTCATAATCACTATCCTTAATGTTTTATTTTAATTTGGGTTGAGCTTTTAAATTATAAACAAATAGCGATTTATTACCATCATTAAATACTCAAAAATAATCGTTTAATTAAAAATACCATTATTATTTTTAATTGGTTCGATTTTTGCAAAGAAGCTATCGTAATGTGCGCTTTATATGAATAAGCGTCATTAAGATTGATATAAAACATCACGTTGTTAATGAGTTAGGGAATCAATATGGCGTCGGATTTAATGCAGCTTGGTATCAGTGGTTTGCGTACATCGCAAAAGCAACTTGATGTAACCAGCCATAATATTAGTAACGTGCATACCGCAGGTTATAGCCGTCAGGTTGTCGATCAAAAAGCGGCCGATGCACAATGGAGCGGCGGTAACTATTACGGCAGCGGTGCCTATATTGATAGCGTTAATCGTGCTTACGATCAGTTTGCTGCCCGTGAATTAACACTCTCTACCACCCAGCTTGAAGCTTCAGATGTTCGTCAACAACATATGATGATGTTGGATGACTTCACCTCAAAAAGTGCTGTTAACACCGTTAATAGCATGAATGATTTTTATAACTCGGTACGTTCATTGTCAGATCACCCTAACGATCTTGGCTCTCGTCAAACCGTGTTAGACCATGCCGATCAAGCGGCAAAAAGTTTTAATAGCTCCCATGAAATGTTGACCAATATTCGCCGTGATGTGAATGAGCAATTGGGTGTGACACTTGATCGTGTAAATGCATTAGGGCAAGAAATTGCCGCTATCAATACCAGTTTGCAAGAAATGCCTGATGGCGATCAAAACCATGACTTGTTGGATAAACAGCGTGGCCTAATCAATGAATTAGCCAAATATACCAAAGTGACAGTACTGGCGGATAAAGGCAGCCTTGCAGATAAAGTCATTATTGGTAGTGGTGATACCTTGGTCTCTGGCGTCGAATCGTCACAATTAAAAATGGTCAATGGCGATCCTGATTTAGAAGATAAACAAATAGCCTTAATCAATGGTAACCAAGCTAAGCCAATTAAAAGTGATGATATTGGTGGTGGGTTAGGTGCCATGCTATCTATTCGTGATGATGTAATAGATAAAAGCCTAGATGAAATGGGGCGGATGGCGATTGGCTTCTCAAAGCAAATAAATGATTTACAGCAATCTGGTACAGATTTAACAGGTGCAATAGGCAGTGCTTTATTTAGTGATGTTAATAGCCCTACTTTCGTCAAAGAGCGAGTATTAAAGCCGTTAGGTAGTCAAACTGACATTGATGTAAAAATAGATGATGTAAATGCGCTGAAAACTGGTGATTATGAATTAACCACAGAATTTGATGGAACTGATTACAGCTTTACATTGTTTGATCCTGCAGGCAATGAAATGAAAAAGCCTGATGGTAGCGCACTTATTTCTTCAACAGATACATTACCCGTTGAAGTGAATGTCGATGGTTTAACGTTAACCATGAACACTGTTATGGGCAATCCTCCAGCTACAGGGCAAAGCGAAACCGTCATTATTCAACCTATGCGTCGCGGCGCGGCTAACATCAGTGTTGAAATGTCAGATCCTCGTGGCCTAGCAGGACACCGTCAAACCGCACTGATAGAGGCTAACCCAAATAATGCGGGTACAGCGGCATTAACTACCGTCACAGATAACACACCAGATGCTGTCGCGGGTAATTATCAAATAGATATTATCAATAGTGCAGATTTAACAGCAACAGATGGCACAGGCAATACTGGTGCTGCACAATTTGATGCGATCAAAAGTGCAGCGGCGGAAGCTGCCCAAGGCGTATATACCCTTAGTTTAAATGCCATTGGAGATAAAATCAGCATGGTTGATGCTGCAAGTAATCCGATCAATTTAATTGATGCAACGGGAACGCCTGTAACTGAGCTTGATTACCCATTAACAACAACAGGCAATACTTTAACTATGGTTGCCAGTGATGGTAGCCAAGTGAGTGTCGCAACGCTTGGAGCAGGAGCTGCGGTTGGTGATTCTTTTACGCTAAATATTACTACGTCGGATAAATTAACAGTTAAAAACACCCAAACGAACACCTTAGTTGATCTTGATGATGGCAGCGGCAATTCTGTACAAGCGTTAGCTTACCCACTAACGAATGCTAATAAAGAAATTACCTTTGCAGGTCAAGCAACCCCGACATTCTCACTCACCGATAATGGTCTGGCCGGTGATAACTTTACAGTGAGTTTAGGAAGAAGCAGTGCGGTAGGCGGCAACAGTAACTTTTTAGCGATGCAGCAAATTCAGCATGAAAAAACCATGAACGAGGGTAAATCAAGTGTGATTGATTTATTCGAAGGCTTGGCAACCGACATCGGTATGATGAAAAGTAATGCGGATAAAACAGCCGAAGTGAATCAATTAGATTTTGATGCCGCCTCTGAGCGTGTTTCTAATCTATCAGGGGTTAACCTTGACGAAGAAGCGGCAAACTTGATGAAGTTTCAACAGTCATACATGGCATCATCACGCATCATGTCGGTAGCAAAAGAAACCTTTGATACCTTAATGCGCGCAGTATAAGTAGGAGTAAATAATGATTAATCGTGTTTCTACTGCCAGTCAGTATCAAAGTTTGACCTCAAACCTAATGCGTAAGCAAGGTGAAGTAAACGAGAGCAATAACCAATTATCGACAGGTAAACGGGTTGAAACCGCAGGTGATGATCCAGTGTCTTCGGTGACGATTCAAAACTATCGCCAACAGTTAACTCAAATAGATCAATATAAAAGCGCGATCACCATGGCGAATAATCGCTTAGGGGTGATGGAAAGCTCTATTGCTGGCGTGGAAGATAACCTTGATGCTACAAAGCAAAAAGTACTTCGGATGATCAACGGTGCGATGGCATCAAATGATCGTACTGCTTTTAAAGATGAATTAACCAGTTTGCGTGATGGTTTGTTAGAGCTCGCCAATAGCCGTGACGAATCAGGAAACTATGTATTTGCGGGTAATCAAATGGATACCCAACCGTTTGTAAAAGGCACTGACGGTAAAATGAATTATCAAGGTGATAGCCAATCGCGCTATGCCCAAATAGATAAGTCAGTTGAAGTGAAAACCAGTTTACCGGGCGATCAACTCTTTACATCAATACCTAATCCGTATGGCGACTTTCGCCCCGGCTTTAGTGATTTAAGTAGTGGGTCAAAATTACATGTACTCAGTGCAACAACCTCTGATTTTACGAAAGCTCAACCGATTGACATTGCTTTTAGTGAGGCGGTAGTTACGCAGCCTGATGGCAGTGAAAAAACAGTCATGCAATACAATTTAAGTCTTGATGGAAAAGAAGTGGTTGCAGATCAGGATTACGATCCAGAAAAAGGGATCCAGTACACGGCAGCGGATGGTAGTAGCGTATCGATTACCCTTGATGATGTTGAAGTCGGCGATAAATTAACCCTTAACCCTGCGCAGAAAATCAATATTTTTGATTCATTACAAGATGCGATAGATAACGCTGAAAAACCAACCTCGTCAGCGGCGGCTGAAGCGACGTTACAGCGGGTAATTGATGATATTGATAGTAGTTTCTTGCATGTTAGTCAGCGCCGTTCAGAAGTGGGCACTATTATGCAGCAAGTGGAAAGACAGCAAGAACAGCATCTCGATTTTGAACTGACCTTAAATAGCGCACAAAGTGGTTTAGAAGATTTGGATTACAGTAAAGCGATAATGGAAATGAACCAACAAATGATGGCATTGCAAGCATCACAATCGGCGTTCAGCAAAACTAAGCAATTATCGTTATTTAACTACTTATAAATGATTGCTAATAACATGCGTGATATTGAAAACGGCAACTATTTGCCGTTTTTTTTGTGATCTAAATAACGTGGTTAAAGAGATGGGTTATTAATGTTGAATGTTTTTAATTTTTTGATAATTAATGATTTTGTGTTTTTTTTGCTTTTAATTGAAGTTTTTTTAAAAAAAATCTAAAGCTTCGAAAAAACGTGCCGTTAACCTTAGCACAAGTTAGAAAAACCTCTTTTAACCCGGCAACACGTCTGGGAAAGATCATACCAAGGAGTGTCACCTTATGGCTATTACAATTAATACCAACGTAACAGCAATGACTGCCCAGCGTAACCTAAACAGTGCTAGCAGTAGCGTTGCCGACAGCATGCAAAAACTTTCATCTGGTCTTCGTATTAACTCTGCGAAAGATGATGCAGCAGGTCTTCAAATCTCTAACCGTTTAACAAACCAAACTAACGGTTTGAACGTGGCAATGCGTAACGCCAACGACGGTGTTTCAATGGCACAGACTGCTGAAGGTGCAATGCAAGAGTCAACCACAATCATGGAGCGTATGCGTGAGCTTGCGCTACAGTCTGCGAACGGTTCAAACTCAGATAAAGACCGTGAAGCAATGCAGAAAGAAATGGGTCAGCTACAAAGCGAAATGAACCGTATTGCTGATACCACAAGCTTTGGTGGCCAGAACCTGCTTGATGGTTCATTTGGTGAGAAGTCATTCCAAATTGGTGCTAACTCAAATGAAACGCAAAGTTTAGAGTTGATGGACGTGTCTTCTCACTCTCTTGGTCGTTCATATTCAGGTGTTGCGGATGTAACAAAGGCGCTTGCAGATGAATTTGAAGCTGGTACATCAACAGGTGATAAAACCTTTAGCCTTAAGCTTGGTGATACTGAGCATAAGATTGAAGTCACTAAAGATATGACTGCAGAAGACTTTGAAAATAAGCTAAATAACATCGAAGGTATCAGTAATATTAAAGTCACCAATGGTGATGTTGAAGGTAAAGCTGCAATTGAAGCAAAACAAGCAACGCAAACATTATCAGGTATTAGCACTACTGGTAATGGTGACATGACACTAGCAATTAGTGGAATAGCTGATGTTACTGTCGCTCAAGGTGATACTAATGCGGATATTAGGGATGCTATTAATGCAGAAATTGCTACTAAAGAAGCTGCAACCCCTGGTTCTACGACAGGAATGAAAGCTGAACTGGATAAAGATGGAAATATCACAATTGCAGGTAAAGATGATGGTACTCAGCTAACTGTTACAGCAGCATATGCTACTGATGCTGCTGGTAGCACTATAAATATTGGTGGAACTGATGTAGTTGGTCTTTCTGGTAGTGCAGTAACAGCTGCTGGACCGGGCGCAACAACCAATGGTGTCACAGCTGCAGCTGAAGTGGCTGGTACTTTTGATATCGACTTATCAAAGGCTAAATTTGATGTAGGTATCGAAACTTATGATCTAAATGGTGCTGGTGATGAAGCGGTTAATACAGGCACAGTTACAACAGAATCAGTAGCAAGCCTAGATTTATCAACGGCAGAAGGCGCACAAAACGCGATTGACGTGCTTGATGCTGCAATGGAACAAGTAGATGATAAGCGTGCGGAAATTGGTGCATTCCAAAACCGTATGAACCACACCATGAGCAACCTTGCTAACATCAACGAAAACGTTAATGCGTCTAACAGCCGTATCAAAGATGTAGATTTCGCCTCTGAAACTGTCAACATGACGAAAGGTCAGATCCTACAGCAAGCAGGTACTTCAATTCTTGCTCAAGCTAAGCAAATCCCACAAGCAGCACTTAGCCTACTAGGTTAATCTGTCTTATTGATGCCCCGTTAGTTTTAGCGGGGCATTATTGTATTTTGGCTATATCGCTAGAGGAAAATGACTATGGCGATCAATCCTACTTCAATACCTCACAACACACTTTCTCACTCATTAGTAAAAGAGAACAGTGGAAAATCGACCACTCAAGCAACACCTTCAAACGCCGCTTCAGAGTCTCAAACATCGCTTGGCAATGATTTGCCGCCCACAGAACACGTAAATGCTGTTAACCGAACAGACGTTGACGATCCTCTTAATTCATCTTTGCAAGATAGCCGTTCCGATCAAGAGAGAATTAAGCAGATCGAGATGGTTTTACAACAATTTAACCGCAGCTTACGCTTCTACCAAGATGAAGAAACCGGTGAGCAAATTGCCACTATTGTAGATAAAGCCAGTGGTGAAATTATTCGTCAAGTTCCGGCACAGGAATTGCTAGAGTTAAACAAAAATTTAGCCAAGCATGCACTGAGCTCGCTGAGCAAAATAGTCTAAGAGGTATTTACGATGGGGTTAAGTGCTGCGGGTATGGCATCTGGTTTAGATGTCGCAGGCATGACGCAACAATTAGTAGCGGCGGAACGAAAGCCTAAAGCGGATCGTATTACTGACCAACAAAAAAAGGTTGATGTCTCGCTTAGTGCTTATGGGCAAGTCAAATCGTCTATGAGCGGCATTCAAACCATGCTAGAAAAGTTTGGTAAAGACGATGCTTTCTCTAGCCAAAAAGCAACCTCCGATAATAGTGATTACGTATCGGTTAAAGCGGATGCGAAAGCGAAAAACGGTACTTATACCATTAACGTAGAGCAAATGGCGCAGTCTCATAAGTTAATGGGGCAAGAGTTATTTAGCGGCGATCCTGAAGCCTCACTCGGTAGTGGTGAAATGGTGATTAAGGTTGGCGATAAGTCGATGACCTTAAATATTACTGAAGACAACGATGATTTATCGTCGATTGTGGATGCGATTAACAATGCAGAAGATAACCCAGGTTTAACGGCGACGGTGATCAACACTGGTGAAGAGGGCGGCTCTAAAATCGTTTTCTCATCTAAAGATACTGGTGTTGAAAATAAAATTGAAATTGATACGTCTGGTATGACGGGGCAATTATCATCACTGGCCTACAAAGAAGGGATGACAGACAGTAAAGTTGATCAAATGCAAGAAGCGCAAGATGCACGCATTAAGATTGATAACTTTACTACCGTGACCAGTAGTAATAATACCTTTGAAGATGTGATTGAAGGTGTGACGTTAGATCTGAAAAAGCTGACGGGAACGTCAGGTTCAGGTAACGCTGAAACCGATGATGTTGATGTTAAGTCTGTAAAAATCACCATCGAAAATAATGAAAAGAGTACCAAAGACTCACTAAAATCTTTTGTTGATGCCTACAACGGTTTAATTTCAACGACCGATCGTTTAACGGGATTTGATCCAGATAAAGAGCCAGATGATCCAAACCGAGCTGGCGCACTGAATGGCGATAGTTTAACCCGTTCAGTACTTAGCCAAATGCGCGGCTTGATGAACGAGCCGATTGAAGTGAATGGCAAATTGTATCAGTTATCTGATTTTGGTATTTCCGTACAACGTGATGGCACGTTAGAGCTGGAAGATGATAGCGATAAACTTGATGACATTATTAGCGAAAATTTTAATGTTATTGGGCAGTTTTTCGGCCAAGAAGACACGGGATTTTTAGCCAAAGCCGATAAGTTATTAGACACTTTTACCGATAAAACCGACGGTGCTTTATCGGTAAAAGAAGACACATTAAAAGAGCGTCAGAAGTCATTAGATGATGACATGATGCAACTTGATAAACGTATGAAAGCTTACGAAGATCGCACTTACAAACAGTTTTTAGCGATGGATGAAGCGATAGGCCAAATGAATAATCAGCTTAATAGTATGTTGAGTTTATTGGTGTCATTTGATTAAGGATAAATATGGAACAGTTAACGCAACTAGAGCAGCAAATAGAGCAACTATTAACTGCTGATGAATATAACGATGACTTTCCGCAACAGTTAGAAAACTTAGTGTCATTACGTCATCAAGAAGTCGAGCAGATCTTAGGCCAACCTAACTTAACTCGCCCCGTTTTTGATGATGTAGTAACACGAACTAAAGCATTAAAAAGCTTAATTCAGAAACACAAAGATATTATTGGTGAGCGATTAGTTCGTTCTAAAAAGAGCAAACAATCGTTATCACTGTACAGCAATATTCAACAAAACGGTTCGTAGTCTTCTTGGTTTTGTTGATTTTGATTTCACTTATTAAATAAGGGATTACATCATGCGTGGCTCTCTTCAGGCATATAAAAAAGTTTCAGTAAACGCACAATTAGCCAGTGCTTCTCCTCACCGTGTTATTCAAATGCTGTATGCAGGGGCGATTGAGCGTTTAATTCAAGGAAAAGCAGCAATGGAGCAAGGTAATGTTGCGGTGAAATGTGAGCGTTTAAGCAAAGCATTAGATATCGTATTAAGCCTGCGTGACTGCTTATCAATGGAAGAAGGTGGTGATATTGCTAAGAACCTTGATGCGCTATATGAATTTATGGCAACTGAGATCAGCCGAGCGAATGCCGAAAACCAAACTAAGCCAATTGATGATGTGATTGGTATGCTACGTGAAATTAAATCAGCATGGGATCAAATCCCAACTGAGTATCATCATTTAAGTGAAGCGAGTTAATTATAAAGTTAAGTGTTAAAATGCATATAAGCAGGACAACACTATAAAAATGGTAATAACTTTTCAAATATAGGATGAATAGCTGTAAATGAGCAATATTCGTCCTATTATTTTATATATCCTTGTATTGGTATCACACCTTTCCGTTATCAAATATTGCCTTATCCTATGGTTTAATTACAATAGATGCCAATAATATTGGTAGTGGTTCGCATTTCCATCAAATAAGCCAATAATTACATCATTTTATGAAGGCAGGCTATATCCATTCTATGCAAGGTTTAGCAAAGACACTCGTTATTGAAGACGATCAACAGCAACGTCATGATCTCAGTGTAATTCTGGGATTTGTTGGTGAACAGTGTGAAATTATCTCGTCACAAGATATTGATGCTTCATTATTGCAGCAGTCATGGGGTGCATGTTTACTGGGTAATATTGAAATAAATAAAAATTTATCTCATATCGTAGATACATTAAAAATTCATGCCCATATTCCTGTTGTATCGCTTGGAAATCACCGTGCTCATCTTTCTGGTTTAGCGAATTATGTTGGCGATCTAGAATTACCTTTGCATTATAATCAACTCGTTGATGCTTTCCGTCATTGCCAAGAATACATGGGTAAACGCGCTTACCAAGTTCCTCAGCTAGGGCGTAAAAATACGTTATTCCGTAGCATGGTTGGTAGTAGTTCTGCAATTAGTCAGATCCGTCACCTTATGGAGCAAGTGGCTGCCTGTGATGCAAGTGTGCTGATATTAGGTGAATCTGGTACAGGTAAAGAAGTTGTCGCGCGTAATGTTCATTATCACTCTTCGCGCGGTAAAGGCCCGTTTGTTCCTGTTAACTGTGGTGCTATCCCGCCAGATTTACTCGAAAGTGAATTGTTTGGTCATGAAAAAGGGGCATTTACAGGTGCGATTTCTGCACGTAAAGGCCGTTTTGAACTAGCTGAAGGTGGTACGTTATTTCTTGATGAAATCGGTGATATGCCGATGTCGATGCAAGTTAAGCTACTACGCGTTTTGCAAGAGCGCAGTTTTGAACGTGTTGGTGGTAGTCAAACCATTAAAACCAATGTACGTATCGTTGCAGCAACACACCGCGATTTAGACAAAATGATCCATGAGAATTTATTCCGTGAAGATTTGTACTATCGCCTTAATGTTTTTCCTATTGATATGCCCGCATTGCGTGAACGTATCGAAGATTTGCCTTTATTACTTCAAGAGTTGCTTACGCGTATGGAAGCTGAAGGTGCGAAACGCATTCACTTCACACCGCGTGCTATTAACTCATTAATGGAGCATAACTGGCCGGGTAACGTACGTGAGCTTGCAAACCTTGTTGAGCGTTTGTGTATCTTGTATCCAGGAGAAATGGTGGATACTAATCATCTGCCGATTAAGTATCGCTACAGCCAGCTTCCTGACTTTACGCCAGAAAGTTCTCAACCAAGTGTTGAGGAGTTAGAGCAAGAAGCGTTAGCAAGTATGTTTTCATCGTATGAAGATGAGCAAGCAGGTGTAAATAGTGAGCTTCCTCCTGAAGGATTGAACCTAAAAGAAATGCTGGCTGATCTTGAAGTTGATATGATTAAGCAAGCGTTAGATGCTCAGTCAGGTGTTGTTGCAAGGGCTGCTGATATGCTCGGTATGCGACGTACCACGTTAGTAGAAAAAATGCGTAAATATGGTCTGAATAAAGAAGGCTAATAGAGCGTCATTAATTTATATAAAGCCGATGCCATTAATTTGACGTCGGCTTTTTTATTCCTCATAGCAATCTTAATAGCAGGTTGTTAATTCATCACTTTCAATAGAACTGGCTAGTCATACCTTTCTTTTAATTTATTTTTAGCAACAACCTCTCAAAAAACTGCTGCCAATCTGTATCTTTTTAGTCAATTCCATAAAACTCTAATGCGATGTCATTTTTTTGACACTCTTTTTTTGTCATAATTAATTTGTAATTACATGATTTAAAAGAATAATATATGGCATGTAAATTGCTTTTTTATAAATTACATTGGATTTTTTTGTTATTAGGTTTCATGCATGGATGATAAAGCGGTTGTGATTGGGGCATTAGAACAACAAGTTGAACGTTATCAACAAGTGCTGGAAGTGATGCCTGTCGGTGTCATTTTACTCGATCCTAAAGGCATTATTTGTGAAACCAATAATGAAGCATTACGTTTACTAGGCGAGCCCCTTGAAGGCGAACGTTGGGTAGATGTTATCCAGCGTTGTTTTCAGCCTCAGGAAGATGATGGACACGAAATTTCACTGCGCTCTGGAGCTAAGGTGAAATTAGCTATTTCAGCCTCTTCTGCTGGGCAGTTAATTGTAGTTACAGACATGACAGAAACGCGCCAATTGCAATCACGATTAAGTGAAATGCAGCGACTGTCGTCCTTAGGGAAAATGGTTGCATCCTTAGCGCATCAAGTCAGAACGCCATTATCGAGTGCGATGCTATACGCTGCTAATTTATCGGCCCCTAACTTGCCAGTAACAACCCGTGAACGCTTCCAAGGTAAACTTGTTGATCGCCTTCAAGATCTTGAAAAACAAGTTAATGATATGCTGCTGTTTGCCAAAGGTGGTGATAATAAAGTAGTTAATTGTTTTTCATTAGAAAGTTTACTTAATAGCATGGAAAACATGGTTGAAGCGTTGGTGATGAGCCAAAATGTTGATTTTAGTATTGACTGCGATGATGAATCATTGGCTATTTTGGGCAATGAAAATGCATTGGCGAGCGCTATCAGTAACCTAATTACCAACGCTATCCAAATGTCAGGTAAAGGCTGTACAGTTGCAGTGTCTTGTTATGTCGTAGGTGACGAAATTTTGTTATCTGTAACTGATAATGGACCCGGTATTGCGACAGAGCTCCAAACTAAAGTCTTAGAGCCTTTCTTTACCACTCGAAAACAAGGTACAGGGTTGGGATTAGCCGTTGTTCAAATGGTGGCACTCGCACATCGAGGCAAGTTGTCTTTAACATCAGAGTTAGGTAAAGGGACATGCTTTACTTTAACCCTTCCTACTGCCTCACAGCAGAATATGCAATCACAGTTAGCTGCATCGTGAGCATTAAAGTGCCAGAGCTTACTCATGGAGAGAAGAGATGAATCAAACGAGAGTCCTAGTAGTCGAAGATGATGAAGGATTACGTGAAGCATTGGTTGATACGTTAGCGTTAGCTGGCTATCAATGGATTGAAGCGGAAAGCGCTGAGCATGCTTTAGTGATCATGAAGTCGGAAACGGTTGATATCGTTGTCTCTGATGTACAAATGGCAGGGATGGATGGATTAGCATTACTTCGCAGTATTAAATTAAATTGGCCTAAAATCCCAGTACTATTGATGACGGCTTACGCCAATATTGAAGATGCAGTCGCGGCGATGCGTGAAGGTGCGATTGATTATATGGCAAAACCCTTTGCGCCCGAAGTGCTGTTAAACATGGTCGGGCGTTATGCACCGATAAAAAAACAAAGCAGTAAAACCGTTGTTGCTGATCCGAAAAGTATCAAGTTGTTAGCACTTGCTGATAAGGTCGCAAAAACGGAGGCGAATGTGATGGTACTAGGGCCGAGTGGCTCAGGAAAAGAAGTACTGTCTCGTTATATCCACGATAACTCCGAACGTAAAGATGGCCCCTTTATTGCCATTAACTGCGCTGCCATTCCTGAAAACATGCTTGAAGCAACCTTATTTGGCTATGAAAAAGGCGCATTTACAGGGGCGATTCAAGCCTGTCCGGGTAAATTTGAGCAAGCGCAAGGTGGCACCTTATTGCTTGATGAAATCAGTGAAATGGATTTAGGCCTACAGGCAAAATTATTGCGTGTATTACAAGAACGTGAGGTTGAGCGCCTAGGTGGCCGCAAAAGTATTAAGTTAGATGTACGTATTCTTGCGACCAGTAACCGTGAACTTAAAACTTATGTGGCTGAAGGGCATTTTCGTGAGGATTTGTACTACCGACTTAATGTCTTCCCAATTGCTTGGCCTGCTTTAGCTGAACGTCAGGGAGATATTCTACCTTTAGCGACATTATTTGCAGAGCGACACAGTATCAAGCAAGGAAATGTGGTACCAAGTATAAGCCAAGCGGCACAAGATAAATTAGTACAATACCCGTGGCCTGGGAATGTGCGAGAATTGGATAACGTTATTCAACGCGCGTTAATTCTTTGCGATAACAACCACATTCAACAGCAAGATATTTTATTAGAACATTTTGATTGGCTAGATACGGAAATGCCTCAAAGTGTGCCAGAGCCTGAACCTTGCGTAGTGGCAGTTCGTCCTAAACCGACGGCAACGGGGGAAGGGCTGGGTAGCGAGTTACGTGAACAAGAATTTAGCATTATTTTAGATACTTTAATCGCCTGTGAAGGCAGCCGTAAAGATGTGGCAGAGCAGTTAGGGATCAGCCCTCGAACTTTACGTTATAAATTGGCGAAAATGCGTGATGCAGGTATTGAAATTCCTGCGTAGTGAGCGGTTAAAATAAATACATCGATAGAGAGAATCACGGAATGAAAGTAAACGGATTACAAGCAGAAATGCAAGCAATGAGACTGGATGCTCAAAACACCACTTCCCCTGCAACCGCCCAACAGGTGAGCTCTGATTTCGGCAACCTTTTGAGTGATGCATTGCAATCAGTGAACCAGCTTCAAGGGCAATCAAGTGAGTTAGCAACGCGTTTCGATCAAGGCGATCGTAGCGTTTCATTAGCAGATGTCATGATTGCAAGAAATAAGTCGAGTGTGGCGTTTGAAGCAACCGTACAAGTTCGCAATAAAATGGTACAAGCGTACAAAGAATTAATGAATATGCCGGTATAAGCCTGACTTTTTAAAGTATGGAAAGTAACACCGTTATTCTTGCAGTTTATGGGTAAAAGTCGTGGCAGAAGAAAACATTAATCAACCTTTAGCGGTATCGGGCAATGGCTCCGCACCTGTATTACATGATGATGTGGGGGCGGGTCAAGGTGCTGATATTTCAGAGAAGAAAGCCTCTTCGACTGATAGTCTTTTGGGTAACTTGGATTTATTACGTCAAGTTATTCTAGTACTATCGGTGGCAATTTGTGTCGCGCTAATCGTGTTGGTAACAATGTGGATCAAAGAGCCTGAGATGCGCCCATTAGGCACTTATGAAACCGAAGAATTAATTCCAATCCTCGATCACTTTGATCAAAAGAAAATTGAATATCAATTAGATGGCAATACGATCCGTGTTCCTGCTGATAAATACAGCGCAATCAAGTTAGATTTAACCCGTACTGGATTAAATGCCCAGACGGCAGAAGGCGACGATATTTTACTGCAAGACATGGGATTTGGTGTATCACAACGAATGGAAAGTGAGCGTTTAAAGCTCAGTCGTGAACGTCAATTAGCCCGTGCCATCGAACAAATTAGTCAAGTACGTAAAGCACAAGTCTTACTGGCGACACCAAAACAAAGTGTGTTTGTTCGTCACAACCAAGAAGCGACGGCAACAGTATTTTTAACCTTATCTTCTGGTGGTTCACTAGGACAACAAGAAGTGGATTCCATTGTTGATATGGTGGCAACAGCGGTACCTGGGCTTCGTCCAACGCGAGTGACGGTAACCGATCAACATGGTCGATTATTGAGCTCTGGTACTGAAGATCCTAGTACAACAGCAAAACGAAAAGAATACGAATTAGAGCGTAAACAGGAACAAGCCTTACGCGAAAAAATTGATGCTATCTTAATGCCTGTTTTAGGGCTGGGTAATTATACTTCGCAAGTTGATGTTGCAATGGACTTCTCGGCGTTAGAAGAAACCCGTAAGCGCTATGATCCATCAACGGCAGCAACGCGCAGTGAATTTACACTTGAAGATATTAATGGTGGTAACCAAGTTGCAGGTATTCCTGGTGCATTAAGTAATCAGCCGCCTGTTGAATCGGCAATCCCTCAAAATGTGAAAGACATGCAGTCGGGTACAAACGGTAGTGATGGCTCGGTACATAGAGAATCTACCCGTAACTATGAATTAGATACCACGATTAGTCATAAGCGTGCACAAACAGGGGTTATTGACCGTCAAACTGTATCTGTTGCAGTAGATTATAAGACCATCACGGATCCTAAAACGGGGGACGTGACTCGCGTACCTGTTTCAGAAGCGGAAATTGCTAAAATTCGTCGTTTGCTAATGGGCGGTATTGGTTTTTCAGAAGCGCGAGGGGATTTACTTGAAGTGCTTTCCGTTCCTTTTGCGTTACCAGAATCTCAATTAGCAGCCGATCTTCCTATCTGGGAAAATCCGAACTTTAGTAGCTGGGTACGTTGGATTGCAGCGGCGCTCGTTATTATTGTGGTGATCATGGTATTAGTACGCCCAGCAATGCGTAAGCTGTTGTATCCAAACCAAGCACCTGATGGTACGCCATTAGACGAAAATGGTATGCCAGTTATGGCAAACTCAGCGGATTCTGTTGGGCTTATTGGCGCAGAATTGGATGGCGGTGAAGGATTTGAATTGAGCTCTAGTAGCTTAGATTTACCAAATTTACATAAAGATGAAGACTTACTGAAAGCCGTCCGAGCATTGGTGGATAATGAACCTGATCTCGCAGCACAAGTGGTTAAAAGTTGGGTGAATGAAGATGGCTAATGATGTTGCTATAAGTGAAAATAAATTTGATCCAAGTACGCTAAGCGGGACAGAAAAAGCTGCAATTTTACTGCTTAGCCTTAGTGAGCAAGATGCCGCCAGTATTATTCGTCACCTTGAACCTAAACAGGTGCAGCGTGTAGGTGGTGCGATGGCGAGTATGACAGATCTTAGCCAAGAGAAAGTTTCTGGTGTACACCGATTGTTTCTCGAAGATATTCAGAAATACACCAGCATTGGCATGGGCAGCGAAGATTTCGTACGTAACACATTAGTTGCAGCGTTAGGTGAAGACAAAGCGAATAATCTTGTTGATCAAATCCTGATGGGCAGTGGTTCTCGTGGCTTAGATTCGCTGAAATGGATGGATCCTCGTCAAGTAGCGAGCATTATTCTCAATGAGCATCCGCAGATCCAAACCATTGTTTTATCGTACTTAGAGCCGGAACAATCTGCGGAAATATTAGCGCAATTTCCTGAGCGTGTACGTTTAGATCTGATGATGCGTATTGCTAACTTAGAAGAAGTACAACCAGCAGCATTGCATGAATTGAACGATATCATGGAGAAACAGTTTGCCGGTCAAGCAGGTGCGCAAGCGGCTAAAATTGGCGGCTTGAAAGCCGCAGCTGAGATCATGAACTACCTCGATAATAATGTTGAAGGCTTGTTGATGGATCAGATCCGTGAAACGGATGAAGATACGGCGACTCAGATCCAAGACTTAATGTTCGTATTTGATAACTTAACAGAAGTCGATGATCGCGGTATTCAAACCTTGCTCCGTGATGTACCACAAGATCTCTTACAAAAAGCACTAAAAGGTGCTGATGATATGCTACGTGATAAGTTCTTCGCCAATATGTCCAAGCGTGCTTCAGAAATGCTACGTGAAGAATTAGAAGCAATGGGGCCGATTCGTGTTGCTGATGTAGAAGCGGCGCAAAAAGAAATTCTAACCATTGCTCGTCGTCTGTCTGATACAGGTGAAATTATGCTTGGTGGCGGCGGTGGCGGTGCAGATGAGTACCTATAAAATTATCCCAATTGTTGAACTAGCAGGTGGTCGTCATGAGTGATGAACGTCGACGCGGCTTTTATCGAGTTTCAGATCATCAAGCACAAGAATTAGAACGTTGGGCATACCCTGATTATTCAGAAGAGCGTCCAGAGCAAAGTGACAACGCTTTTAATTACCAGCCTCGTCCTGTTATTGAAGAATTCGAGCCTGAAGAAGAAGCGGGGCCTCCGCCATTAACGGCTGCTGATTTAGAAGCGATGCAGCAATCTGCGTATGACGAAGGAATAGAACAAGGACGACAAGCTGGACACAGTGAAGGGTTTAAAACCGGTCACGCTGAAGGGCTTGAATCTGGTCTTGTTGAAGGCAAAGAGCAAGGTTTACAACAGGGGCTAGAGCAAGCCCAACAACAAATAACAGAACAAGTGAATCATTTGGCGTCAGTGGCAGAAAAGCTATTGGCGCCAATTACACAAGTTGATCGTGACGTTGAAGAACAGGTGATGCAACTTGCTTTAGGTTTAGCGAAAGAGTTGATCCGAGTGGAAGTGAAAACGAACCCACAAGTGATTTTAAATACGATTCGTGAAGTGGTGGCGACGTTACCGGTTGCCAATCGTGATATTACGATGAATCTGCATCCTGAAGATGTAGCCTTAGTAAAACAAAATTTTAGTGACGATGACTTGTTAGAGCGTAAATGGAAACTTATCGCTGAACCAAGTTTAAATCGAGGTGATCTTCAATTGAGTAGCCATGATACTTCGGTTGATTACTTTATCGAAGATCGTATTCGTCACTCTTTAACCAGCTTTGAAGCGGTTAATAGCAGCGTTCGAGATCAATCTAAATGACAGCCTCATTAGCTGAACGGTTAAGTCAATATAAAACGGAAGGGACGGGATGTAAGCCTGTTGCTTCTGGACGGTTAGTGCGAGTTGTTGGTTTAACACTTGAAGCAATAGGTTGCCGCGCTCCTGTTGGTAGCTTATGTAAAGTAGAAACATTAAATGGTGAACTTGAAGCTGAAGTGGTTGGCTTTTCAGGTGAAACCTTGTTTCTCATGCCAAGTGAGCAACTGCTTGGGGTGATGCCTGGCGCTAAAGTCACGCCTATTCTGCACAATAGTGGTCTACCTGTTGGCCCAGAATTATTAGGTCGGGTTATTGATGGGGTTGGTAATCCGCTCGATGGCTTAGGGCCTATTTTTACCGAGCATCGGGCTTCATTTAATGCGACTCCTATCAATCCTCTCGCCCGTAAACCAATCAAAGAGCCGCTTGATGTGGGTATAAAAGCGATCAATGGCTGTTTGACTGTAGGTAAAGGCCAGCGTATTGGTCTGTTTGCAGGTTCGGGTGTTGGTAAGTCTGTGACTTTAGGCATGATGACTCGTGGCACCAGTGCCCAGATCGTTGTGGTTGGCCTTATTGGTGAACGTGGTCGTGAAGTTAAAGAATTTATTGAAGAAAGCCTAGGGCCTGAAGGTCGTGCGCGATCTGTAGTGGTGGCGGCACCTGCAGATGCTTCACCATTAATGCGCTTAAAAGGTTGTCAAACATCACTGACGATTGCTGAGTATTTCCGCGATCAGGGCTTTGATGTATTACTTTTGATGGACTCGCTTACCCGTTTTGCACAAGCACAACGTGAAATAGCATTGTCTGTTGGTGAGCCGCCAGCAACTAAAGGTTATCCACCTTCGGTATTTGCAAAGTTACCTGCGCTGGTGGAACGTGCGGGTAATGGCAATGAAAATCAAGGCTCTATAACTGCTTTCTTTACCGTTCTGAGTGAAGGTGATGACTTGCAAGATCCTATTGCAGATGCCTCTCGTGCGATTTTAGATGGTCACATAGTGTTATCTCGTGAAATGGCAGACGCTGGGCATTATCCTGCGATCGATGTTGAACGCTCGGTGAGTCGTGTTATGCCTGCGATTGTGAGCGAAGAGCATATGTTGATGTCTAAAGCGGTACGTCAAATTCTTTCTATATGCCGTAAAAATCAAGATTTAGTCTCCATTGGTGCTTATAAACCTGGTACCGATAATACGATTGATCAAGCTTTTAGTTTTAAACCGAAATTAGACGCTTATCTGCAACAAGAAATGAAAGAGTCAGTGCCCTATGAGATGTGCGTCAATATGCTGCGCTCGACATTAGGTGGTTAATTGCAGGTGATCATGGATAAGGAAATTAAGTATGTCTAACGCGCTAGGATTAATCATCGAGCAAGCGAAAGAGCAAGAGCATCAAGCAAGTTTAGCGTTAAACCAAGCCCGTATTGAGCAACAAAACTACTTACAACAGTTAGCGCAGATTGAAAAATATCGATTGGATTATCTCAATCAGTTATCTGTCAGAGGTCAACAAGGTTTAACGGCAAGCCAATATAGTCATTTACAGAAATTTTTAACGCAACTGGATCAAACATTAGAAAAGCAAAAGCAAGCTGGAGGGTACTTTGAAGAACAAATTCAAAAGTGCTCTCAGCACTGGCAAGAAATGCAGCAAAAAAGACGCTCGGTTGAATGGCTAGTGGAAAAACGCGAACGCGAGCATAAACAGTGGCTTGATAAGCAAGAGCAAAAAATGATGGATGAATTTGTTACGTTGCAGTTTGCGCGAAGGTTACAACAATAACCTTATTGATGAGTAACTGGTTTAGTTTTTGCATTACTCCTACTTATCTCTTTTTGTCGTCGGAAGATCAAATGGTTACGTTTTGTTTTCTCCACGCTCAGTACTAGGTTTGAATTGGCTATGAATCTATTAAATCCCTTATCAACACCGCACGTAAAAGCCACACCTGCGGGAGCTTCAAATACTAAAACAGTAGAAAAAAACGAAGGTGATAAAGATGCTTCGTTTGATTCTCAGTTACAAGCCGCATCAACAGAGAAAACATCGGTAAGCGATTTAAAAATAGAACAAAAAACAAAAAAATCGACAGATGTTGAAACTAGAGATGAAGCGAGCATTGTTTCTGATGATTTAGTTATCGATGCTGAATCTAACGCTGAGTTAGTCTCTGATGACGCTGTTTCAGGTGACGCTGTTTCAGGTGACGCTGTTTCAGGTGACGCTGTTTCAGGTGAGGTTGTTTCAGATGAAGTTGTATCTGTTGCTGATAGTGAGGATATCGCCAGTGTTGATAATGTTGACGATGGTGAAAATATTGATGATGTCGAAAAAATGATGTTTGAAGGCGCGGACTTTCTTCAACGTTTGAATCAATCAAATCAGCAATTTAGTCAACAATCTCCAGAAGGGGGCAAAGCTTTGCCGCCACAGTCAGAGCAAATGACATCATCTGATGAATCTTTAGGTGTGAAATCGGAACTTTCAGGTGACAAATTTGTATTAGATAGCTCTGAAATCGCATCAATCAAGCAAAATGAGCTAACTGAAAAAGAGAAAGTACTACAAGCGGATGTGAAACCGAGTGAGCTAAAAATGGGCTGGCACGCTGCAACCGCTGGAGTGAAAGCGGAAACAAGCGATGAGGCGACGCTGCTTTCCCAGTCCACTACCGATCCAGAATTAAAATCAACGTTATCTGGTGTAAAAGCTGAAAATAGTGTGGTGAATGGGGTTCTTTCTGGTGAAAAAAATTCTGAATTGATCGCAACTAATGGAATGATGGAAGCGGTTAGAAAAACACTGGTTGATGGTCAGGAAAAAGAGCAAGACAGTATGTCTTCACAACCATTATCGGTACTCATGGGTAACCGGCAAGCCAATGCGATGAAAATGGACTTACAACATGCGAATACGCAGGTTCAGTCGCCTTTACTGCTGACAAAAGAGCAGGCGGGAGAACAAGTTTCTGAGCGTATTAATATGATGATGGCAAAAAATTTAAAGCAAATTGATATCCGATTAGATCCGCCAGAGCTCGGTAAAATTCAAATCAAATTAGCCTTGAATCAAGATCAAGCTTCTGTCCAATTTACCGTTAATAACAGCCAAACACGCGATATGGTTGAACAAGCAATGCCAAGGCTACGTGAGATGATGCAGCAACAAGGCTTGCAGTTAGCACAAGGCTCTGTCCAGCAAGACAGTTCAAGTCAATTTGCGCAGCAGTTCTCGCAGCAGCATTCTGGAGGGCAATCATCAGGCACTGCCCATGATGAATCTTTTGCAGGCACTAATGAGACAAATTCAGATAAACATCTTGATACGATTGAGATGTTTGTAACAAAAAATAAAGATCGGGTTGATTACTATGCGTAATTAACAATTTCTAATAATTTAATTAATGAAAATAAAGACAAAAAGGAATAAAAATGGCGATGGGCAAGAAAAAGCTGATGTTAATAAGTGCAGTAGCCGTCATTGTAATATTGGCGGCAGGCATTGGCTTTTGGTTGCTAAATGGTGATGACACTAAAGAGTCGCCGAAAGTGGCTGCAACGGTTCAAGAAAGTACAGCGTCACCAGCACCTGTAATGTCAGCTTACTATGTTGTATTACCTCAGCCTTTTACTTTCAATGTTACGGGTGATACACGAGACAGAGTGGTTCAAATTAAAGTGCAATTAATGGTACGTGGCGATAAAAATGAAGCCTTGGCGAAACAGCACATACCGTTAATTGAAAGTACTCTTCTTCAAGCATTCGGGGTCGCAACCGTCGAGCAATTACGTAGCCCTAATGGCCGTGATCAGTTACGCCAACAAGCGCTTGAAGCTGTGAAAGCAACAATGGTTAAAGTGGCTGGAACACCTGCAGTTGAGCGGGTTCTTTTTACTGGTTTTGTAATGCAGTAGGTTTACAGTGAGTGATTTATTAACCCAAGATGAAATTGATGCGCTACTTCATGGTGTCGATGAGCCAGAAGATGAACTTCATGATAACGATGTAGCAAATGATGTTGCTACCTTTGATTTTTCATCACAAGACCGCATTGTTCGTGGTCGGATGCCAACACTTGAGCTTATCAATGAGCGTTTTGCGCGCCATATGCGTATCAGCCTGTTTAATATGCTAAGTAAAACGGCGGAAGTGTCGATCAACGGCGTACAGATGATTAAATTTGGTGAGTACCAAAATACACTGTATGTACCAACAAGCTTAAATATGGTGCGCTTTCGCCCATTAAAAGGCACCGCGCTTATTACAATGGAAGCGCGCCTCGTCTTTATTCTGGTAGAAAACTTTTTTGGTGGCGATGGTCGCTTTCACGCCAAAATTGAAGGTCGTGAATTTACCCCAACTGAACGTCGCATTGTACAAATGCTGCTTAAGCTAGTGTTTGAAGATTACCGTGAAGCATGGTCTCCGGTGATGGGGGTTGAGTTTGAATATTTAGATTCAGAAGTAAACCCGACCATGGCTAATATTGTGAGCCCAACAGAAGTGATAGTTGTGAGCTCATTTCATATTGAAGTTGATGGTGGCGGCGGTGATTTTCATGTCGTCATGCCATATTCGATGGTTGAACCAATCCGTGAGTTACTCGATGCGGGTGTACAAAGTGACAAGATGGACACTGACGTGCGTTGGAGTAAAGCATTGCGTGATGAAATCATGGATGTGCCAGTTAATCTTCGCGCCAAATTACTGGATGTGGATTTATCGTTACGTGATTTGATGGAGCTTCAAGTTGGCGATGTGATACCTATTGATATGCCTGAGCAAGCGACAATTTTTGTTGAAGATTTACCGACTTACCACGCCAAAATGGGGCGCTCTGGTGACAATGTAGCATTGAAAATTAGTGAGAAACTCCAACGTCCCGATATGGTTAAAACTGATTTGGCGTTTCTCGACCGTGATGAGCTAGGCACGGCATTACTTAATATTAATAGCGATAGTAACGAATAAAAAAGGACGATGACAATGTCAAATAATAATGATCAACAAATGGCAGATGATTGGGCTGCAGCATTAGCAGAGCAAGCGGATGATGTGCAACCAGCACCACTAGAAGAGTTGACTGATGAAACGGTAGCGATCACCGATGATGAACGTCGTAAGCTTGATACTATTATGGATATTCCGGTTACCATTTCGATGGAAGTCGGACGTACGCAAATCAGTATTCGTAACCTACTGCAATTAAACCAAGGTTCAGTGGTTGAGCTTGATCGTATTGCGGGTGAATCATTAGATGTGATGGTTAATGGAACCCTTATCGCACATGGTGAAGTGGTTGTGGTCAATGACAAATTTGGTATTCGTTTGACTGATGTGATCAGCCAAACTGAGCGTATTAAAAAGTTACGTTAAGGCTGGTCATGAAAAGGATTGTAGGCCAGATAGTTACAGCATTATCGCTATTATTTTTCACGTTATCCTGTTTTGCACAAACAGCCGTTGTTGAGAAAACGATTGAAAAATCGCCGCCGCCATTAAGACAAGCACCTGACTTAAATATCGCGACCACTCTAGCTTCTTTACTGCTTGTAATTGCGATTATTGTTTTCTTAGCTTGGTTATTAAAACGAATGCGAGTGGCTGGGATCAGTGGTAATGACTCGGGTTTAAAAGTCATTACACAGCTGGCTGTCGGGCAACGAGAAAGAGTCGTGCTATTGCAAGTAGGTGAAGAGCAGATGTTGGTGGGTATTACTCAACATAATATTTCTTTACTAAGTAAATTGGATAAGCCTTTAAACATGGACGAATCGCCAAGCAGAGATTTTGCTTCTCAGCTTAGCAAGCTAATGAAAAATAATGTTAAAAAATAAATTCACCCTTGTCACTTGGATGGCTTTTCTTGCTATCTCTGTGTTGTTATCGTCAATCAATATAGCGCATGCGGTTGAAGCGAATGTGGCTAATAGTACGACGGCGACAGCAATGAGTGCAGAAACGACATCCGGTCATTTACAAGCAGCCCGTAATGGTGGGGGAATACCTGCATTATCGGTGACAGTAAACCCTGATGGTAGTGAAGATTATTCCGTCACCCTGCAAATTTTAGCGTTAATGACCGCGTTAGGCTTTTTGCCTGCGATGGTTATTTTAATGACCTCTTTCACCCGTATCGTGGTGGTAATGTCTATTCTGCGTCAAGCCATGGGTTTACAGCAAACACCTTCTAACCAAGTGATCATCGGCATAGCGCTGTTCTTAACGTTTTTTGTGATGTCTCCGGTGATTGATAAGATCAATACTGATGCTGTTCAGCCTTATATTAATGAGCAAATAACGGCGAAAGAAGCGTTGGCAAAAGCTGAAGATCCGATGCGCCAATTTATGCTTAAACAAACCCGTGTAAAAGATTTAGAAACCTTTGTGAATATGTCTGGCTCAACAGCTGATGATCCGCAGACGGTACCGTTAACGGTATTGATCCCTGCGTTTATTACTTCAGAGCTTAAAACGGCGTTTCAAATCGGCTTTATGCTGTTTTTACCATTTTTAATTATTGATTTGGTTGTTGCATCTATCTTAATGGCGATGGGTATGATGATGCTTTCACCTATGATTGTATCGTTACCGTTTAAGTTAATGTTGTTTGTTTTAGTTGATGGATGGAACCTGATCTTATCCACACTGGCAGGTAGTTTTGGCACCTAATGTGAATAAACATCGGATAAAAAGGATGCTTTTATGACGCCAGAAGCTTTTGTTGAGATATTTCAAGAAGCGTTATACATGGTACTTATCATGGTATGCGCAATTGTTATTCCAGGACTGTTAATTGGTTTAGTTGTGGCGGTATTTCAAGCGGCAACCTCAATCAATGAACAAACATTGAGTTTCTTACCCCGTTTAGTGGTGACGTTACTCGCGCTGATGTTTTTTGGTCACATGATGACACAAATGCTGATGGATTATTTCTATCGCATTATTGATCAAATCCCACAGTTGCTTTATTAGCAAACGAGCAGCCGTCGATTATGCATTACACCGCAAATCTTTTACTTGATTGGATAGCGAATTATTTTTGGCCTTTTACACGTATCTCATCAATGATGATGGCGATGACGTTTTTTGGGGCACGCTTTGTATCACCTAAAATTCGCTTATATTTAGCCTTAGCGATTACATTTGCGGTCTTGCCTGTTTTACCTAAAGTCCCACAAGATATTGAGTTACTTTCTTTAGCTGGATTTATTGTTACTACTCAGCAATTAATCATTGGTGTAGCAATGGGATTAGTAACACAGTTTATTACTCAAATATTTGTCTTACTTGGTCAAATATTAGGTATGCAATCGAGCTTAGGCTTTGCTTCAATGGTTGATCCTGCGAATGGTCAAAATACGCCCGTATTGGGACAGTTTTATATGTTTTTGGCCATTTTATTGTTCTTAGCAACAGATGGGCATTTAGAGATGTTAAATGCTGTTGTTTTGAGCTTTAAAACCTTGCCGATAGGTGAGGCTATGCTGCAGCCAAAAGATTATTATCAGCTTGCAGGTTGGTTTGGACATATGTTCAAAGCAGGCGTGAATATGGCGTTAGCGGGGGTGATTGCTCTGCTAACGGTGAACTTGTCTTTCGGCGTAATGACTCGAGCAGCACCACAGCTAAATATTTTCTCGTTAGGCTTCTCATTTGCGTTATTACTCGGTCTTGCTATTAGCTGGTTTATTGTACTCGGCATTGTGCCGCAATATGAAGCGATATGGCAAGTTGGCTTAGATCAAGTGTGTAGTTTGATCCGAATTGATTGTTAAGTTAAGGCTAGGAGTAAATCAGTATGTCTGATTCTGATGGTCAAGAACGTACCGAAGACGCCACGCCCAGACGGCTTGAGCAGGCGCGAGAGAAAGGTCAAGTTCCGCGCTCAAGAGAATTAGCGTCAGTTGCGGTATTAGTGTCTGGTGCTGTTGGGTTAATGTGGTTTGGAGAAGGGTTAAGTAAAGCACTGAGTCATATCATGACGGCAATGTTTAGCCTAACGCGCGATGATATATTCGATCTTGATCGTTTATTCGTCATTATTTTAGATGCGATTGTTTATATTCTAGCGCCTTTATTTTTAGTCCTCATTTTTTTGTTTGTTGCCGCTTTTATTGGGGCTGCTGGTGTAGGTGGCGTTCGCTTTTCCACTCAAGCCGCAATGCCGAAATTATCAAAAATGAATCCGCTCAGTGGAATAAAGCGGATGTTTGGTATGCAAAGTTGGGTTGAATTAATTAAGTCTATTTTGAAAGTTGGGCTGGTGGGGAGTATTGCTTGCTACTTAATATTTTCGAGTTTAGAAGATTTTTTCCAACTCAGTAATGAGGTTTTTCCTGCCAATTACTTTCATGCTATCGATATATTACTAAACTTTGTTCTTTTAATTTGTTGCTCACTGCTTATTGTTGTTGCCATTGATGTGCCATTTCAAATTTGGAATTTTAATCAGCAATTAAAAATGACCAAACAAGAAATTAAAGATGAATACAAAGATTCGGAAGGTAAGCCTGAAGTAAAAGGGCGTATTAGAATGCTACAACGTGAAATGGCTCAGCGACGTATGATGGCAGATGTACCGCAGGCTGACGTGGTAATTACCAACCCTGAGCACTTCTCTGTCGCACTTCGCTACGATCCTAAGTTGGACTCTGCGCCCGTTGTTATTGCAAAAGGAGGCGATCATTTAGCGCTTAAGATCAGGGAGATAGCCAATAAACATAATATTGATATTGTTCCAGCGGCGCCATTAGCTCGTGCTATTTATTATACGACTGAATTAGAACAGCAAATTCCAGATGGTTTATTTGTTGCCGTTGCTCAAATATTAGCCTATGTATTTCAGTTAAAAGAATATCGCAAAGGTAAAGGCAAAAAACCAACACTATCTAAAGCTGCAATGGATATACCTGAAGAATTACGCCATTAATTTTTAGGTGAATTATTATTGGAATGATAATTAAGTATATTATGGCTAAAACTGTGTTGTATGTATATTAATCGTTAATTCCTTAATGGAATTAATTGTATTAAGGCTCGTTATTTAATTAAATGTTTATATTAGACAGGAAGTCACAAATATAGCGTTTGCTTTTATCTTTCTGTTATAAATTTGGTAGTCTTTTGGTACTGTCAAAAAAATGACTTATATGTAAGGCATGATAATTGCTTTACCTTATTTTATGCATTCATGGTTCATCGTCTTTATTAAATAACGGACTATTTAATTATCTTCTTTTGTTTATAAAACGAACATTGATACCAATAATAAAAGAATAGATCACTAGACAGAATGAAGCTTTCAATTCCCTTTGCAGATAGATTGCCGTTAGCCAGTATCAAGTCTATGCCATCAATAGGTGCGCCTATAATGGTATTGGCAACGTTAGCGATGATCATTTTACCAATGCCACCGTTGCTATTGGATATGACGTTTACCTTTAATATCGCTCTTTCATTGGTGGTGCTGTTGGTAACGGTGTATACCCGTCGTCCGCTTGATTTTGCTGCTTTTCCTACCGTATTACTTATTGCCACGCTATTACGTTTAGCACTAAACGTTGCTTCTACACGTGTGGTTTTATTGCACGGCCATGAAGGTCCTGATGCCGCTGGACAAGTTATTGATGCATTTGGTTCGGTTGTTATTGGTGGCAACTATGCCGTGGGTTTAGTGGTCTTCCTTATTTTGATGATCATTAACTTTATGGTTGTAACCAAAGGTGCGGGTCGTATTTCAGAAGTTAGTGCTCGCTTTACCCTTGATGCCTTACCGGGTAAGCAAATGGCAATTGATGCCGACTTAAATGCTGGACTTATCGATCAAGAGCAAGCACGTACTCGTCGTTTTGAAGTGACAAAAGAAGCCGACTTCTATGGCTCTATGGATGGTGCCTCTAAGTTTGTTAAAGGTGATGCCATTGCTGGTATCTTGATCCTCTTTATCAATATCATTGGTGGTTTAATCATTGGTATGGGTCAGCATGGTCTGACATTTGGTCAAGCCCTAGAAATTTATAGCTTATTGACCATTGGTGATGGTCTTGTTGCTCAAATCCCATCGTTACTCTTATCCATCGGCGCAGCAATGATGGTAACTCGTCAAAATACTGACGAGGACATGGGGCAGCAAATGTATTTTCAGATGTTTAACAATCCTCAAGCGTTGACCATCACCGGTGTGATTTTATTTGTTATGGGTATTGTTCCTGGTATGCCTCATATTCCTTTCTTATTGCTTGCCGCCATTATTGGTGGTGCCGCTTATTGGCGAATAAAGAAAGAGAAAGCAGAAGCACTTGTAGAAAAACAAGCGCCGCCGACAGAGTTAGCGCCGACTCAACCACTAAAAGAACTATCATGGGATGATGTTCAGCCTGTTGATACTATTGGTTTAGAAGTGGGTTACCGTTTAATTTCAATGGTCGATAAAGATCAAGGCGGTGAGTTGTTAGAACGCGTGAAAGGTGTTCGTAAAAAGTTATCGCAAGACTTTGGTTTCCTCATCCCGCCGGTTCATATTCGCGACAACTTAGAGCTCCCACCTAACAGTTACCGCATTAGTTTAATGGGCGTTGCTTGTGGTGAAGCAAATATTCACCCAAAAATGGATTTGGCGATTAACCCTGGTCAAGTCTTCGGCTCTATTGATGGTGAAATGACAACCGATCCTGCGTTTGGTCTTGAAGCTGTATGGGTACAAGACTCACAACGTGAACATGCGCAAGCATTAGGTTATACCGTTGTTGATTCAGCAACAGTATTGGCTACCCATTTAAGCCAATTACTGACAAATCATGCATCACAGTTACTGGGTCATGAAGAGGTACAAAACCTATTAGAAATGTTAGGTCAAACGACACCTAAATTGGTTGATGGTTTTGTTCCTGATCAATTACCTCTTGGGGTTGTGGTGAAAGTGATGCAGAACTTATTAAATGAAGGTATTCCACTACGTGATATTCGAACCATTGTCCAAACTTTGTCGGAGTATTCAAGTAAGAGTCAAGATCCTGACATATTAACAGCTGCTGTTCGTATTGGTCTGAAACGATTAATTTGCCAAGAAATCAATGGAATAGAAGTTGAGCTACCAGTGATTACCTTAGTCCCTGAATTGGAACAAATATTGCATCAAACCATGCAATCTGCTGGTGGCGAATCTTCAGGTATTGAGCCTGGATTAGCGGAACGCTTACAACGTTCATTAACAGAAGCGACTCAGCAACAAGAATTGAAAGGTGAGCCTGCGGTATTGTTGACCTCAGGTGTGTTGCGTTCAACATTAGCTAAATTTGTTAAAAATACGATCCCAAGTTTACGGGTATTGTCATATCAGGAAGTGCCTGATGAAAAACAAATTCGAATTGTGAACGCGGTAGGTAATTAATGTTAGTGGTTGTAGATGCGGCCTAAGCCCTTTCTGAGATAGGACGATATTTTGAAAATTAAACGATTTTTTGCCAAGGATATGAGAACGGCACTTAGCGAAGTCAAAGAAGAGCTTGGGCCAGATGCCGTCATTATGTCGAATAAGAAAGTTTCAGGTGGTGTTGAGATTGTGGCAGCGGTGGATGTTGATACAAGGCCTCCAGCAGCGCAAAGCACTCAGCATCGTTCTCGTGACGAAGTTTCTCAAGGGTTAAGTCAAGCAAGACGTAAACTTGCTGATGACAAGGTACAGTTGAACCAATCAACGGCGCAGAAATTTGCTAGCGTTTTACAAAACTATGCCTCAACCCAAGAGCAGAATGAGCAACCTAATGAGGTTGATTCTCTTAGTGCATTACTTGATCGCCAATCTAAATTGCGCGAGCAAGGGGATATCCACAGCTTATATTCAGAAGCGAATGCATTTCGACATGAGCATAAGCCAGCATACAGCCCGCAAAATGAACGATCATCGCAACAAAAGGCAGGTGGCTACTCTCGTTATTCTGATCAACAGTATGCAGATGCTCCTTCATCACGTGATAATCGTTCACCATCAACGTCACCATTATTTCAGCGTAGTCAGCCTGAAGCGAATAAGCATGATTTAGATATCGGCGATTACCGTCGCCCATCATCAAAGCAATATGAACGCGATTTATCAGTTGGTCGCGGGTTATTTGATAGCCCTCAGCATGATCATGGTATGAATGGACGTGAACAGTCACCGCAAAAGCCACGATTAGATCCTTCTCGTTACGAGCCCAAAGCACAACCGAGTAAAGATGAACTGGATCAAGTGCGATCTGAAATGCTCTCGATACGTCGCTTATTAGAACATCAGCTATCAGGCTTAATGTGGCAGGAAGTTGAACGCCGCGAACCCATGCGCGCCATGATGATTAAGCGTCTTGAAAAAATGGGACTATCAGAGCAATTAGCCGATCAATTAGCGTGCTATATCCCTGAAGATATTCAACCTAATGAAGCATGGCCAGCATTACTTGATTTGTTATCAGATCAAATTATTACTACAGATGATTGTATTTTAGATACTGGCGGTGTGGTGGCTTTATTAGGCCCAACAGGAGTAGGTAAAACTACGACAATTGCCAAGTTGGCTGCACGTGCGGCAATGGAGTTTGGTCCAGATCAAATTGCTCTAGTGACGACAGATACATATCGTATTGGTGCTCATGAGCAATTAGCGACTTATGGTCGAATTATGGGCTGTCCGGTAAGAGTTGCTAAAGATGCTGAAGAGCTTGCCGATATCTTACATCAGTTGCGACATCGTCGATTGGTATTGCTTGATACCGCAGGGATGGGGCAGCGTGATATTCGGTTATCTGAACAGCTAGACACATTGATGAAAAACAGCGGAGCACATATTCGTAGCTACTTAGTGATGCCAGCGACATCACAGCGTCGAGTGTTGCAGGAAACGATTGAACATTTTCGTCGTATTCCGCTTTCTGGTTGCGTATTAACAAAGCTTGATGAGTCATTAAGTTTAGGAGAGATCATCTGCGTGGCGATTCAAAATGCATTACCAATCGCTTATTTAGCAGATGGTCAGCGTGTACCAGAAGATATCAAAATAGCATCGGGGAACTACCTAGTGTCACGTGCTAATGAATTATTGGAGATAGAGATAAGCCAGCAATCACATTTCTGGTCTAGTGATAGTTCAGATAATAAGGCGGCAGATTATTATGATTGAGAGCAGAATGTACGATCAAGCAAGCGGTTTACGTCGAATGACTCAGTTAACCTCAACCAAAGTGATTACTGTAACCGGTGGTAAAGGTGGTGTCGGTAAAACTAATGTTACGCTAAATATGGCGATGTCGATGGCACGTCAAGGTAAGCGCGTTATGGTATTAGATGCTGATCTTGGCCTTGCGAACGTTGATGTGATGCTAGGACTTCGTGCAGGGCGTAACTTATCTCACGTTTTGGCGGGTATCTGTGAGCTGGAAGATATCATTATTGAAGGCCCATACGGGTTAAAAATTATTCCTGCTGCCTCGGGTACTCAAAATATGGCAGAGTTAACACCAGCACAGCATGCTGGGTTAATTCGAGCTTTTGGTAATTTACAAGACGATCTTGATTTTCTACTGGTAGATACCGCTGCAGGTATTTCAGACATGGTACTTAGTTTTGCTCGCGCTGCGCAAGATGTGCTGGTTGTTGTCTGTGATGAACCCACATCAATTACGGATGCTTATGCATTGATTAAAATTTTAAGCCGTGAATATGATGTTCAACGCTTTAAAATTGTTGCCAATATGGTGCGTAGTTACCGTGAAGGACGCGATCTGTTTACCAAATTGACGCGTGTTACTGAACGATTCTTAGATGCTAATTTAGAGCTCGTGGCATGTATTCCGCTTGATGATAATGTTCGACAAGCCGTTAAACGTCAGAAGATAGTGGTAGAAGCTTTTCCTCGTAGCCCTGCTGCATTGGCGTTGAATTCACTATCAACCAAAGCGATGACGTGGCCTATCCCGCATAACCCAGGTGGACATCTGGAGTTTTTTGTTGAGCGTTTATTAATAAAACGTTCTCATGCCATGGAGGTGCCATACAGTGAATAAAGCGATGGCTTATGGTCAATATCAGCAGAGTCCACAAGCATTTATCGAACGTTACTCATCGTTAGTTAAACGCATTGCTCATCACTTAATGGTTCGTTTACCGCCGAGTGTTTTAGTGGAAGATTTAATTCAAGCAGGCATGATAGGTTTACTTGAAGCGCAACAAAATTATGATCCTACGAAAGGGGCAAGCTTTGAAACCTTTGCTGGAATTCGCATTCGTGGGGCAATGCTTGATGATATTCGTCGTGGTGATTGGGTTCCTCGCTCGGTATATAAAAATAGCCGAAAGATAAGTGAAGCGATATCTCACCTTGAAAATGAATTAGGACGCGATCCTAATGACCAAGAAATTGCGCAATATCTCGATATGCCGTTAGAACAGTACCATCAAGCACTAAATGATGTTAATTGTGGACGCTTAGTCGGTATTAGTGATCTTGGGGTGGCAGAAGATACCGTTGCTAATGAAGAAAGTATCGGTGAAAACACACCCTTTCAAGGTGTTGTTGATGATAACTTTCGTGCGTCATTGGCTGAAGCGATAAAAACCCTCCCTGAACGAGAGGCGTTAGTTTTATCACTTTATTACGACGAAGAGCTTAATTTAAAAGAAATTGGTGCGGTAATCGGTGTTAGTGAATCACGAATTTGTCAGATACACAGCCAAGCAATGCAGCGATTACGTGCAAAATTAACAGCATGGACTGCTTAATAATTATTTATTTTTAGAACTAGAAGAACACTGGCTCTCAGTGGAGGCAAACTTGAATAAAAACATGAAAATTCTCATTGTTGATGACTTCTCAACAATGCGCCGTATTGTTAAAAACCTGCTTCGTGATTTAGGTTTTAACAACACCTTAGAAGCTGATGATGGATTAACCGCTTTACCAATGCTTAAAAAGGGTGATTTCGACTTCGTTGTAACGGATTGGAATATGCCAGGGATGCAAGGTATTGATTTACTTCGTCATATTCGTTCTGATGATCAATTGAAGCACTTGCCGGTATTGATGATTACTGCTGAAGCAAAGCGTGAGCAGATCATTGAAGCCGCACAAGCAGGTGTTAATGGTTATATTGTTAAACCATTTACCGCAGCAACGTTGAAAGAAAAATTGGATAAAATTTTCGAACGTTTGCAGTAACGATTGCTAACAATAACCATCAGTAGTGCATAAGGACGATAAAGAAGCATGATTTCACTTGAACAGGCAAAACAGCTTGTCAGCTTGCTAGAAAATGGACAACAAGCTGAAGCCAATTCGCTTGTACAAACATTAGTTGCCGATAGCCATGAACCAATGTTTGCAGAGGTGGGTAAAATTACTCGCCAGTTGCATGATTCTTTACTTAATTTTCGCCTTGACCCTAGGGTTAACGATTTAGCGAAAACTGATATTCCTGATGCTCGTGAACGATTGCTTTATGTTATCGATAAAACGGAGCAAGCCGCCAATAAAACGATGGACGCAGTTGAAAGCACGCTACCTATTGCTGATAAACTTCATAATACGTTATTGCAAGTGCATCCTCAGTGGCAGCGTTTAATGGCAGGTAAGATTGGTCTTACTGAATTTAAAACATTGTGTCACGATATTGATTTATTGCTTGTTCAAATTGAAGGTGATAGCAGCACACTGCGTACCCACCTTACCGATATCCTTATGGCTCAGGACTACCAAGATCTCACTGGGCAAATCATTCGACGTGTCATTGAGTTAGTTCATGAAGTTGAAGATAGGTTAGTTGAAATTCTTAAAGCTTTTGGCATGGAACAAGACGCGAATACTGTGATTGATGATAAAAAAGACGCCTTAAAGCCTGAAGGGCCAATTATTAATCCAGAGCAACGTAATGATGTTGTTGAATCACAAGATGATGTTGATGATTTACTTTCGAGTCTTGGCTTTTAGGGGAAATTTATGAGCTTTGATTTAGACGAAGATATCCTGCAGGACTTTTTAATAGAAGCAGGCGAAATTCTTGAATTGCTTTCTGAACAATTGGTAGAGCTTGAACGAAGCCCCGATGATTCTGAGTTATTAAATGCTATTTTCCGTGGTTTTCATACGGTAAAAGGTGGCGCAGGATTTCTTTCTTTAACCGAACTGGTTGATGCTTGTCACGGCGCTGAAAACGTTTTTGACTTGCTGCGAACAGGCAAGCGTAGCGTAACATCTGAGTTAATGGATGTTATTTTAGAAGCGCTTGACTGTATCAATGTGATGTTTGAACAAGTGAAAGAGCATCAGCCTCTTGATCGTGCCGAGCAACGTTTATTAGATGCCTTACATTATTACAGCCAGCCCGCAACAGCAGATGAAATCGCTCCTATTTCTAAGCCAGTTGAAGCGCCACCAGTTGATGTTATTGCAGAGGTGACGTCAGAACCTGCGATCACGTCAAATAATGAGAATGTTACCACTGGTGACAGTGTTGATGACATGACTCAAGATGAGTTTGATCGCTTACTTGATGAACTTCATGGTGCTGGCCAAAGCCCATCCAAGCCAACGACACCAGAACTAACTGCGCAAAATAATGTAGAAACACAATTAAATTTTGATAGCGGTGATATTACTGATGATGAATTCGAACGTTTGTTAGACGAATTACACGGTTCTGGCAAAGGGCCGGGAAATAGTGATACGTCAGCGGCAGGTGTTACAACACCATCATCGCCAACAGCATCGCCAGTAACACCATCATCTACCGTGCCGGAAGATACAGGTGCCGGTGATAGTGATGATTTAATGACAGATGATGAATTTGAACGTCTGCTTGATGAATTACATGGCGCAGGTAAAAGCCCGTCTCTAGAAGAACAAGCGTCTGCTGCTCAATCTACAGCGAATGATTTAACCGAGGTTGAAGCTGCTGTTTCTTCGGCTCAATCAACGCCGATGGTCACTCCGCCGGCTCCAGTTTCTGCGACACATCAACCGCCAGCAGAGCGCTCAGCGAAACCTGTCGCGGTGAAAGAGAAGTCAAAACCACAAGCGGATGCGACAGTTCGTGTTGATACTTCAACGCTTGATACCATTATGAATATGGTCGGTGAGTTGGTTTTAGTTCGAAATCGTTTAGTCAGTCTTGGTTTAAACACCAATGATGAAGAAATGTCGAAAGCGGTATCAAACCTTGATGTTGTAACGGCAGATCTTCAAGGTGCTGTGATGAAAACTCGCATGCAGCCAATCAAGAAAGTATTTGGTCGTTTTCCTCGTGTTGTACGTGATTTAGCGCGTAGCTTAAAGAAAGAAATCGTACTGGAAATGCGCGGTGAGGAAACAGATTTAGATAAAAACTTGGTGGAGGCGCTTGCTGATCCTCTGGTTCACTTAGTACGAAATTCTGTAGATCATGGTATTGAAATGCCGGATGTTCGTGAGCAGGTAGGCAAGCCTCGTACCGGAACTGTATTATTATCAGCATCACAAGAAGGCGATCATATTCTACTTACCATCGAAGATGATGGTGGCGGTATGGATGCAGAAAAGCTCCGCAGTATTGCCGTTGAACGCGGTGTGATGGATGCAGATGCCGCTTCTCGTATTACTGACAATGAAGCGTATAATCTCATTTTTGCCCCTGGCTTCTCGACCAAAAAAGAAATCTCTGATATTTCTGGTCGTGGTGTGGGAATGGATGTTGTAAAAACAGGGATTAATCAGCTTAATGGTTCAATTCATATTGATTCAGTGCTAGGCAAAGGCACTCGAATTGACATTAAAGTACCGTTAACGTTAGCTATTTTACCGACATTAATGGTAGGTGTCGGTGAACAACCATTTGCATTGCCACTGGCAAGTGTGAATGAAATATTCCACCTTGATTTGAATAAAACCAATACTGTTGATGGTCAGTTAACAATAATTGTTCGTGATAAAGCGATCCCACTGTTTTATCTACAAGATTGGTTGTCAAATATGACAGGCCGTACGAATAAAGATCGTGGGCATGGTCATGTCGTTATTGTTCAAATTGGCCATCAGCGAATTGGTTTTGTGGTTGATACCTTAATTGGTCAAGAAGAAGTCGTGATAAAACCACTAGATAGCTTACTTCAAGGTACGCCTGGTATGGCTGGTGCAACAATTACCAGTGATGGTCATATTGCATTAATTCTTGATGTGCCAAGCTTACTAAAACATTACGCTGGTCATTAATTAGCACGACAAATAATAATAAAAGAGGGGGGCGATGACCCCCTTTGTTTAAGCGTTTCAACGGGATGAAAGTAACATGGCAGTTAAAGTATTAGTAGTTGATGACTCAAGTTTTTTCCGTCGAAGAGTAAGTGAAATAATCAATGCTGATAGTCGGTTGGAAGTTGTTGGCAATGCCATTAATGGTAAAGAAGCGGTAGAGTTAACTCAAAAACTGCAACCTGATGTGATCACAATGGACATCGAAATGCCCGTGATGGATGGTATTACAGCCGTTCGCGAGATCATGAAAGTTTCACCGACTCCAATTTTAATGTTCTCTTCGTTAACTCACGATGGTGCCAAAGCGACGCTTGATGCCCTTGATGCTGGTGCGTTAGATTTCTTGCCAAAGAAATTTGAAGATATTGCGCGTAATCGTGATGAAGCCGTGGAACTGCTTCAAAAACGTGTTGCAGAGCTTGCACGTAAACGTATTTTTATGCGTCGAAGTGCTACTACGCGCTCAATATCTATTCCATTATCGCCATTAACAAGCACTCATACATCGACGACGAAACCAACGCTAACGTCACGCTTGCAGGCTGAACCTTCATCTGTTTCATCTTCAAGAAGTGCCCGTGCATCTGTTGTCAAACCCGCATTACGTTTTAAAGCGTCAGGAAAAAAATACCAGATTGTTGCAATTGGTACATCTACGGGGGGCCCTGTAGCATTACAAAAAATATTGACTCAGCTACCTGCTAATTTTCCATATCCGATAGTGCTTATTCAGCACATGCCTGCGACATTTACCGCAGCTTTTGCAGCACGATTAGATCAGCTGTGCAAAATTGGAGTGAAAGAAGCGGAAAATGGGGATATGTTGAAACCTGGTATGGCGTATCTCGCTCCAGGCGGTAAACAAATGATGCTTGATGGTCGACCTGGCGCATCAAGGTTACGTATTATTGATAGCGGTGAGCGCATGAATTATAAACCATGCGTTGATGTTACATTTGGTTCTGCGTCTAAAGTCTATCAAGACAAAGTCCTATCAATGGTATTAACCGGTATGGGCGCTGATGGTCGAGATGGCGCAAGAATGCTAAAAAATAGTGGTTCAACTATTTGGGCGCAGGATGAAGACAGTTGTGTGGTATACGGTATGCCTCAAGCTGTTGCTAAAGCGGGTATATCAAGCCATGACTTACCTTTAGATCGTATTGCTGAATGTATTTTAATAGAACTAGGTTTACAGTGAGGATCAAGGGGTGATTGTTTGGAGTATTGCTAATCAAAAAGGTGGAGTAGGTAAAACCACAACCACAATTACATTAGCTGGATTGCTGAGTGAGCAAAATAAACGTGTTTTATTAGTCGATACCGACCCACACGCATCGTTAACAACGTATTTAAATTTTGATTCAGAGCAAGTACCCGCTAGTTTATTTGATTTGTTTCAATTACCCGTAGTGAATAAAGCCAGCGTAAAACCACTTATCCTTAAAACTGCATTTGATAATATTGATATTATTCCTGCCCATATGTCACTGGCAACACTTGATCGTGTGATGGGAAATCGCAGTGGTATGGGGTTAGTGTTAAAAAAAGCCCTACATAGTTTGGTTGATGACTATGATTACGTACTGATAGATTGCCCACCCATTTTGGGGGTGATGATGGTCAACGCATTGGCGGCGAGCGATCGTATTCTTATTCCAGTACAAACAGAGTTTTTAGCCATGAAAGGCTTAGAAAGAATGATGAGGACGTTACAAATTATGCAGCGTTCTAAGCCGTCTGGTTTTAATGTCACGATTGTTCCAACCATGTACGATAAACGAACACGAGCATCACTCCAAACGTTGCAAGAACTCAAGGTTCGTTTCCCTGAACAAGTTTGGGCGTCCGCGGTACCTATTGATACAAAGTTCCGTGATGCCAGCATTAAACATATGCCACCATCATTATATGCCCGAAACTGTCGTGGTGTGTTTGCTTACAAAACGTTATTAAAATATGTAGAACGGTTAGACAATCATGCATAGTAAGCCACTTTCAAGTGATCAAGCCCTAGATGATTATTTTTTTGATTTATTAGAAGAATCAAATGAAGTTGCTGTATCTGCGGAGATTCAAGATCCTGTTTTAGACGTCGATAAACCAAGTATTGAAAATGTTGAAGTAGCGCCTACGTTATTTCAACCCAAGTTAAATGAATTTAAGCCAGAGCCTAATGTTGCTGTTGATTATGCAGAGCCGTCAAATCGACAAGATATTGAACGACTATTGAGTAAAGTTGATGAAAATTATGTTGATGATATTCAAGAAAATGTCGTACAAACTGCAAATCCACAACAAATTGTTTCAGAAACAGAACAAGTAATACCAGAGCAACTAACTTCTATTAAAGAAGTAGAACCTACGTGTGCTAGTGCTGAAAATATAGCGGAAGATACCGTTGTAACAGAGGTTATTGAAACCGCTACAATTGCTGAAGATGCCGGGTTAATTCCACCAGAACAGTGGGCACATCATGGAATGGAGCAAGCGTTTCAAGCGCTATTTTTTGAAGTTAATGGTGTGACATTTGCTGTTGCACTCACGGAGTTGGGTGGTATTCATCAACTTGGCGATCTTAACCGTTTACTTGGGCGCCCTAATTGGTATTTGGGTCTACAGTCAACACGCGAGCAAAAGTTAGATGTGGTTGATACTGCACGTTGGGTGATGCCAGAGAAGCTAGTTGGTGATGAGTATCGTGATAATTATCGTTATATTGTGATGCTTGGCGATAGCCAATGGGGGCTGGCTAGCGATAAACTGCATGGCACCAAGGTGCTTAATGGAAATGATATTCGCTGGCGAGAGAAGGCAGGAAAACGCCCTTGGCTTGCGGGTATGGTAAAAGATAAAATGTGTGCACTTATCCATGTTAATGCGTTGATCGCAATGCTAAATAATGGATTGGATGTAAATAGTATTGAGTAATACAGGACCTTAAGAGGGAATAGCATGTCACAGGTAAATATCGCTGAGATCCAAAAAGACGGAGCGAATGATCAGGTTCTGCAATGGGTGACATTTCAGCTAGAAGATGAGACTTACGGTATTAATGTTATGCAAGTCCGTGAGGTTTTGCGTTATTCAGAAATCGCGCCAGTTCCAGGTGCACCTGATTATGTGCTCGGTATTATTAATCTTCGCGGCAATGTCGTTACAGTTATCGATACTCGCTCTCGTTTTGGATTAGCTCCGGGTGAGATCTCTGATAATACACGTATTGTTATTATTGAAGCAGAAAAACAAGTGATTGGTATTCTTGTCGATAGTGTCGCTGAAGTGGTTTATTTACGTAGTTCTGAAATTGATAGCACGCCAAGTGTGGGTACTGAAGAGAGTGCGAAGTTTATTCAAGGTGTAAGTAACCGCGAAGGACAATTACTTATCTTAGTTGATCTTAATAAGCTGCTATCTGATGAAGAATGGGATGAGATGGCGTACTTGTAATGAATACTGTTCTGCTACAGTGGATACCAACTGTTATTAGTGTATTGGCGGTTATAATCTTTACTGTGTTATTGCTTCGCGAGCGTAAAGCGCGACGGAGTTTAGAAACAAAATTTGCTGCCATTGAAACTGTATTGAAAAATGCCCGTTTACAAAATGAACGCTTGAATAAAGAGTTCAATGAATTGCGTGCAGGTACAATGGGTATGAGCCACAAACTGGCTGATATGTCACATCAGTTAGAAGTAGTTGAAGATCGTCAAACAGAGATCATGATGAACGATCCCGAAGGACGTTTATATAGTCGTGCCAGTAAAATGGTAGAGTTGGGCGCTGATGTACATGAATTGATGAACGAGTGTGATTTACCTAAAGCAGAAGCTGAACTTTTGCTTCGCTTACAACAGACGATGCAAAAACACCGTCGACGTTAATCGTTATACTGATATATCAATATCTTCAAGCCCCTCCCATCCTGGAGGGGTTTTACCGTTTAAGTACCATGAAAAAGCAATCAGTTCGGCAATAATCAAATATAACTCTTGTGGGATTTCATCACCGACATCAAAGCTATTTAGATATTGTGCCAGTACGGGATCTTGATGAATTAAGCCACCGTGCTGTTTTACTTGTTCGATAATATGTTCAGCCAAATGCTGGTGGCCTTTGGCTGTAATATAAGGTGATTTTTCACCATCATATTTAAGTGCAATTGCATGTGAGGTTGTTTTTTTATCTGTTGCCATCACTCAGACCTTAATCAATAAGCCATTAGAAGAGGCTAAGTGGTCATTAGACTCTTTATCTTGAGCTTGCATAAATTTAGGAGATTCGCAGTTAATACCTAACTGTGCCATACGAGAAAAAAGTAGCGGTGAGACCTGCTCTATTTTATGTAACAACAGTGGATTAACGGTTTCAAATACCGTTTTTAATATGTTGTTTTCCCATTGGGCTGTAACATTAAGTATATCTATTGCACCAATAGGTAATGCCAATTTGACCGTCCAACAGGAATTGATATTCTTGTCGGCATTTGATTTTGAATCCTCGTGCTCATTTTTTATTTTAATATCAATAGATTGGTTGTTATTTATCGGCCACTGTAAATAAATACTATTGGTATCTTGTGTACGATGTGTTTCAGGCCCTCGTTGTTCAGCGGCAAGCCTTAATAGAGCGGGAATATCTTGCTGTTGCTCAGGGCTTAACGTTTTTAACCATTGGTTTAACTGGCTTTGTGGTTGAGATAGTTGCTGTAATAACAGGGCTAAAGGTTTTCGTTCTCCACCTTGTTGTAACCAAGCGATTAAGCTGGCTTGATTTTGAGGGGCAAAGAGCTGCTGGAAAATAGTATTTAGGCTGTTAGAAGGTGATGTGGCTAATCTAGCTGAACCAGAGTTTAACGGGTTAGATAAAAGTGTAACTAAACGTTGCAAGCTGTTTATGGATAACAATAATTGCGGCAATTGGGAAACAAGATTCTGGTCTTTTCCTCCAGTGCTCGTAAATAGTGGCGCTTGGCTCTTTATATTAGCTGATGAAGGTTTCTCAATTTGGGCAGCTTTTGCTGCGCTAGGGGAGTGAGATGGCGTTGAATTGATGCGCATTTATTTCACATTTACTTACGTTAGTTAACGATGAATATGTCCGTAGCTTAGCTAAATTATTAGCCATTGTGGTATTATGCGGACTGATTTGTGACACCTAGGATACATCATTTATATGTTGTCTGTAGCAGACTTAAGCAGCGTTCGTGACGAACGTTTATTGTTTGACGAACTCAGTTTCACTATATCAAGTGGCGAGTTAGTTCAAATTGAAGGCCATAATGGCGCAGGTAAAACCACACTGTTACGAATTATTGCCGGGTTAGGCCGCGCTGATAGTGGACAGGTTTTTTGGAATCAAGAAGATATTCAGGTTGCACGAGAAGATTACCATCAAGAGTTGCTGTTTCTTGGTCACCAAACTGGTGTAAAGCGCGAACTCACCGCCTTTGAGAACTTGGCTTTTTTTCAAGCCATGCATAAATGCAATCAAGGCTCAGATCTCAAGGGTTCCCCACAAGTTATGGGTGAGGACGCATTATGGCAAGCATTGGCGCATGTCGGGTTAGCTGGGCGTGAAGATGTACCAGCAGGGCAACTATCTGCAGGCCAGCAACGCCGTGTTGCATTAGCGCGTCTATGGTTAAGTAATCATAAATTATGGGTGCTTGATGAGCCATTAACGGCGATTGATAAGCAAGGTGTTAAGGTAATTGAGAACTTGTTTTTATCTCATGTTGAACGTGGTGGCATGGTGTTATTAACCACGCACCAAGATATGTTTACGGATAGTAATCATTTACGAAAAATCAAGTTAGGGCAGTGATCACGGTGCTTAATTCTATTGTTCAAATTATTCGTCGTGAATTGTTAATTGCTTTTCGTCGACGTGCAGATGTGATGAACCCATTGTGGTTCTTTATTATTGTGATCACCTTATTTCCATTAAGTATTGGTCCTGAGCCTAAATTGCTTGCACGTATTGCTCCTGGGATCATTTGGGTAGCTGCATTGTTAGCAGCGTTATTATCAATGGAACGCCTCTTCCGTGATGATTATGCCGATGGCTCGCTTGAGCAAATGTTATTAATGCCGACACCATTAGCGGTATCAGCCTTTGCCAAAATGCTTGCGCATTGGTTGTTGACAGGTTTGCCGCTGATTTTAATTAGTCCCTTATTAGCGATTTTATTGTCCTTAAATTGGGATACATGGGTAGCTGTTGTACTCACATTGCTAGTAGGTACACCAACATTAAGCTTTTTAGGGGCAATTGGTGTCGCTTTAACGGTTGGATTACGAAAAGGTGGCGTTTTATTGAGCTTGCTCATATTACCGTTATATATACCTGTGCTTATATTCGCAACCTCTGCAATAGAAGCTGCAGGCCTAGGGATGGCATATAACGGGCAATTAGCATTAATGGCGGCCATGTTGGTGGCGTCTTTAACGTTAGCACCTTTTGCGGTTGCGGCATCGCTAAGGATCAGTGTGAACTAAATCAATAGTGGAGACGTTCATGTCTTCCATTTTGTTTTTTTATCCAACAGATAAAGATTTATAAGGCTAAGTTACATTACAAAATCCTATTATTTTGTGACGTAACTTGGCTTTAATGACGTATTTATAACTATATAACGAGTAGAAAGCATTATGTGGAAGTGGTTACATCCCTACGCTAAAGCCGAGAATACCTATCGCTTGTGCGGTAAGTTACTCCCTTGGTTTGCCATTATTAGCTTAATTGCCATTGTTGTCAGTTCTATTTGGGGCTTAATGTTTGCGCCAGCGGATTATCAACAGGGTGATAGTTTTAGAATTATTTACTTACATGTTCCCGCTGCAATCTGGTCTATGGGTGCTTATGTATCAATGGCTATTGCTGCGTTCATTGGTTTAGTGTGGCAGATCCGATTATCGGATATGGCTGCTGCTGCGATGGCGCCGATTGGTGCAGTGTTTACCTTTATTGCACTGATCACTGGTGCTATTTGGGGCAAGCCAATGTGGGGCACATGGTGGGTATGGGATGCGCGTTTAACATCTGAACTCATTCTTCTATTTTTATATCTTGGTGTTATTGCGTTGTATAACGCTTTTGATGATCAGAAAACAGCAGCCAAAGCGGCGGGTATTTTAGCGATTGTTGGTGTGATCAATATTCCTATCATTCACTTCTCTGTCGAGTGGTGGAATACCCTTCACCAAGGTGCAACCATTACTAAATTTGCTAAGCCTTCTATGTCAACAGATATGTTATGGCCGTTACTTATTGGTATTGTCGGTTTTGCTTGTTTCTTCGGTGCGGTGACTATGATCCGCCTACGTAATGAAATTCTTATCCGCGAAAGTCACCGCCCTTGGGTGCGTGAGCTAGTGAAGTGAGGTTAGTATGCATTTTGATTCTATGAGCGACTTTTTTGCAATGGGTGGCTACGCTGCTTATGTATGGAGTGCGTTTGGCATCTCATTTGTGGCGATGCTATGGATCCTCTTTTCTAGTATGGCCACCCATCGTCGCGTATTAGGTGATATTAAAAATAAAATCGCACGTGAACAACGTATTAAAGATGCGAAAAAGATGGAGAATACGCTATGACCCCAAGACGTAAGAAGCGTCTCGCCTTAGTGTTAGCGCTTATTTTAGGCCTTGGTGCTACCATTGGTTTAGTGCTTTATGCGTTAAATCAAAATATGGATTTATTCTACACCCCAACCGAACTTGTTAATGGTAAGCCTGATGGTACTAAACCAGAAGTCGGACAGCGTTTACGTATTGGTGGCATGGTGGTTAAAGGCTCTGTGAAGCGTGATCCTGAATCTTTAGAAGTTAGTTTTAAAGTTGCTGATGTAGGCCCTTCAGTTACCGTAACTTATGACGGTATCTTGCCTGATCTCTTCCGTGAAGGGCAGGGTATTGTCGCGCAAGGTGTACTCGTTGGTCCAACAACAATAAAAGCACACGAAGTACTGGCTAAGCATGATGAAAATTATATGCCGCCTGAAGTCGCTGATGCGATGAAGAAAAATCACTCAAAACTTCAATATACTGAAGAACAACTACAAGGTAGTGCTCAATGATCCCTGAAATAGGCCATTTTGCCCTTATTACTGCCCTTGCCTTATCGGTGCTGGCCAGTATTTATCCGCTATATGGTGCTGTAGTCGGTAACCAAGCAATGATGCGCATGGCACGACCATTGGCATACGGTGTTTTTGCTTTTTTATCCTTATCTTTTGTTATTTTATGTTGGTCATTCTATAACAATGATTTTACTGTTGCGTATGTAGCCAGTAACTCGACAAGTTTATTACCGTGGTATTACCGCATTACAGCGGTATGGGGCGCGCACGAAGGTTCATTACTGCTGTGGGTACTTATCCAAGCGGGTTGGGCTGCTGCTGTTGCGCGTTTTAGCCGTGATATGCCACTTGAATCTGTTTCTCGTGTCTTATCGGTAATGGGTATGATCGCAGTGGGTTTCTTACTGTTTATTATCATTACTTCTAACCCATTTTTACGTACGCTACCGGTATTCCCTGTCGAAGGTCGTGATCTAAACCCATTATTGCAAGATCCGGGTCTAATTATTCACCCGCCAATGCTTTACATGGGCTATGTAGGCTTCTCTGTTGCGTTCTCTTTTGCTATTGCATCGTTGATGACAGGCCGTTTAGATACAGCTTGGGCACGTTGGTCTCGTCCATGGACAATCGCTGCATGGTCATTCCTAACGGTAGGTATCGCACTAGGTTCATGGTGGGCTTACTACGAACTTGGCTGGGGTGGCTGGTGGTTCTGGGATCCAGTAGAAAACGCATCATTTATGCCATGGCTTGCAGGTACAGCGTTAATGCACTCGCTATCAGTAACAGAAAAGCGTGGCACATTTAAAGCGTGGACAGTACTGCTTGCGATCTCTGCATTCTCATTAAGCCTATTAGGTACGTTCTTAGTTCGTTCTGGCGTATTGGTTTCTGTACACGCATTTGCGTCAGATCCTGCTCGCGGTATGTTTATTCTTGGTTTCCTTGTGGTTGTTATCGGTGGTTCTTTACTGCTGTATGCATTACGTGGTGGCCAAATTCGTTCTCGTGGTAACTACAGCTTGTTCTCACGTGAAAACCTATTACTAGCTAACAACATTTTACTTGTTGCAGGCTTAATGGTTGTACTTATTGGTACATTGTTACCATTAGTACATAAGCAAATTGGTTTAGGCTCTGTTTCTATCGGTGTGCCTTTCTTCAACATGCTATTTACATGGTTGATGATCCCGTTTGCCTTTATTATGGGTATTGGTCCTCTTGTTCGTTGGAAGCGCGATAATTTCAAACATGTTCGCAAACCAATGATTATTTCTGCACTAATCACGATTCCATTTTCATACCTTGTTATTTACTTTACGGCAAGTGTGGTTGAACCGCTTGCGGTGTTAGGGATGATGATGGCTGTATGGATCATTGTGATGCATGGCTTTGAGTTATTTGAGCGTGCGACACACCGTCATACTTTTGTTGATGGCTTAGGTAAATTAGGTCGCAGCCATTGGGCGATGGTGCTAGGCCATATTGGTTTAGCGATATCTATCATTGGTATCACACTAGTATCTAATTACGATATCGAACGTGATTTACGTTTATCGCCGGGTCAATCTGTTAACGTGAAAGGTTATGATTTCCACTTTGCTGGATTACGTGATGCAGATGGTCCTAACTATGATGGATATATTGCTGATTTCAATATTAGCCGTCGTGGTATTAACGTAACAACACTGCATGCTGAAAAACGTTTCTACAGTGTTGCGGGCTCTATGATGACAGAAGCGGCAATTGATAGCGGTATTACTCGCGACTTGTATGTTGCTATGGGTGAGAAGCTTGGTGATGGCGCATGGGCCGTTCGTATTTACTACAAACCATTTGTGAACTGGATGTGGGCGGGTGCATTGTTAATGGCGTTAGGTGGCGCATTAGCGATCAGTGATAAACGTTACCGTTTCCGCAAACCTGCAACAGTGAGTAATAAATCGTCAGAGGCAAAGTTAACCCATGAATAAGAAGTTCCTCTTTATTCCGTTAGTCCTGTTCATTGCACTGGTTATTATGTTTATGGTGCAGTTAACCCGCAATGCTGATGGTGATGATCCAACAAAATTAGAATCGGTATTGGTTGGCAAACCAGTGCCAACGTTTAAGTTAGAAGATTTGTTTCAACCTGGAAAAGAGTATCAACAAACGATTTTCAAAGGTGAACCATTATTGCTTAACGTGTGGGCTACATGGTGTCCGACATGTTATGCAGAGCACCAATACTTAAATACGTTAGCTAAACAAGGCGTTAAAATCATTGGTCTGAACTACAAAGATCAGCGTGAGAAAGCAATTGGTTGGTTAACTGAATTGGGTAATCCTTATTTACATACACTTTATGACGGTAACGGTATGTTAGGTATGGATTTAGGTGTGTATGGCGCACCAGAAACATTCCTTATTGATGCTAACGGTATTATTCGTTACCGCCATGTGGGTGATGTTAACCCTGAAAATTGGAAGGAAACGCTTGAGCCGTTGTACAACAAGCTAAAAGCGGAGGCAAAAGGTTAATGAAACGTTTATTTGCCCTTGTTATAGCTGCAACGATTGCGTTAACCGCTGCGTTACCAGCATTTGCATCGATTGATGTTTATGACTTTAAAAATGCGGAACAAGAAAAGCAGTTCCAAGAGCTAACGGCAACATTACGTTGTCCTAAGTGTCAGAACAATAATATTGCTGATTCAAATGCAACCTTGGCGCAAGATATGCGCCAGAAAACATTTGAGCTTCTTCAAGAAGGCAAAACCAGTCAGCAAATTATTGATTACATGATTGCGCGTTACGGTAACTTTGTTACGTACAATCCGCCGATGACAGCTTCGACTGCAATTTTATGGGTTGGTCCTATTCTGTTTATCGTTATTGGTTTTACTGTTCTGGTTTATCGTACGCGTAAAAACGGTGAAAAAGTTGAGCAGGCTCAATTAGATGAGGAAGAAGCTAAACGATTAAAAGCACTGCTTGCAGAGATGGAACAGCAAGATGCTGAAAGTGTTGATACTCAATCAAAGGTAAACAAATGACGCTGTTTTGGATTATAACTGCTGTCTTAGTACTTATTGCGATAGCATTTTTTGCTGTGCCTATGTTGTACGGTAAAGAGTACGATGATGTAGCAAGCCGAGATGAATTGAACAAAGCATTCTTTAAAGATCGTATTCATGAACTTGAAAACGAATCACAAGAAGGTTTGGTTGAGAATCGCCAAGAATTAGTTTCTGAGCTTCAACAATCACTGCTCGATGATATACCTGAAAGTGAAGTGAAGAAATCTGTTCAAGTGAGTGCTGGGATGTTGTTACCTGGTATTATCTTAATAGTTGGTGTGAGTTATGGTATGTACGCCTCTGTGGGTGGTATTCAGAAAGTAGAAGCGTGGCATGATGCGGTAAATCGTCTTCCTCAACTTTCTCAACGCTTACTGGGTGATAACGCAGCTAATGAACCACTGTCTGATCAAGATATGTCGGATCTGACTTTAGCATTACGTACTAAATTGCACGATGATGGTGATGATCCTATGGGGTGGTTATTGTTAGGTCGTATCGCAATGGCAAATCGTGATGGTGAAACCGCTGAAATGGCAATGAAAAAAGCCTATGACTTAAACCCTGTTGATGGGGACATTCAGCTAGGTTACGCACAGTCATTAATGCTAAGTGGTAAGCCGGGTGCAAGTGATACGGCTCGTCAGTTACTACGTAATGTCGTTAAAAAAGATCATACTAACGTGCAAGCATTATCGCTATTAGCTTTCGATGCGTTTGAGCAAAACAAGTTTGAACAAGCGATTGCTTACTGGACGATGATGAAGAAACTTATCGGCCCTGATGATTCTCGTGCACCTATGCTTGATCGTAGTATCGAACGCGCACAAGAGCGTTTAAATGCTGATGATAAAGCGAAGGCTATCGTAAATGGTTCAGCTGCGATTGCTGCACCAAAAGTTAGTGCTGAACAAGCAAAACAGCAGGTAGTGGCGATAATTTCATTAGCGCCAAATGTAGTGATGCCAAAGCAGGGCGATATTATTATCTCTGTTCATAGCGCTGATGGTGCACCAATGCCAATTGCAGCTGTAAAGCTACCACTGACAACACCTTTCCCATTAACGATTACGTTAACGGATAAAGACAGCATGATGCCGCAGCGTAAGCTATCGTCATTATCTGAAATGATTGTCCGTGCTCGCATTGATAGTGATGGTAACGTCATGACCAAACAAGGTGACTGGTATGGCGAAAGCCAGAAAGTGATGCTTGGTGGTGATACAAAAGTATTAATTAATAAACAATATTAATTCAATACTGGAACAAATAGAGCAGGCTGGATATTATTGTCCAGCCTGCTTTTTATTGGATATATGTTTTGAATAGAATTTTATTACTTATAATTTGGCTTTCTCTGGGGTTAGTCGGTTGTGCGCAAACACCAGATGAACCGTCAAAACAAATTACCTCTAACAATATTATTGATCATATTGATGTTGACAGTGATAGTAATGGCGTTTATGACCCTTTGGAGGGGTTTAACCGTGCTATGTGGGATCTTAATTACAACTATTTAGATCCGTATATCGCTCGCCCTGTTTCATTGGCTTATGTCGATTATACGCCAACCCCTGTTCGTAAAGGCATCATGAATTTTTTATCAAATTTAGATGAGCCTGCAAGTATGGTTAATAGCTTGCTATCACTAAATGGTAAAGCTGCCGTCACCCATTTTAATCGTTTTTGGATCAACACAGTCTTTGGGTTGGGTGGTTTAATTGATATCGCATCAGCTGCCGACATTAATAAACCAGAATCACGCCGTTTTGATGATACGTTAGGTTATTACGGCGTCCCGAATGGACCATACATCATGATCCCTGGCTATGGTCCAGCAACAATGCGTGGATTTACAGATACTGTTGATACATATTATCCGATGCTGAGTTTTCTTAATATTTGGCAGGGGGTTGGTAAGTGGCTATTTGAAGGTATGGAAGATCGTGCAGCTTTGGTTAAACAAGAAGCTATGCTTGATAATTCACCAGATCCTTATGTTTTCACACGTGATGCTTATATTCAACATAAAGACTTTATCGCCAGTGATGGCAAAGTTGATCAAGAGCAACAAGCAGATAGTTTTGATGATAGTTATCTTGATGAAATTGATGATCAGTAACATTCGTTGATAAAAAAGACCTCCAATAAGGAGGTCTTTTTATATGTTGTATTGTTTATAGCTAGATTGTTTTTCTAAATAAATTTTACTTTACTTAGAAACGGTAGCTTGCTTGGACACCGGCTAACCACACATCACCAGATGTTGTTCCAGCAAATTGTCCAAACATTGGATGCTCTTTGTCTTTTTCAAGCATGTATGCTTTCTTTGCATAAACGTAGGTAAGGCCTGCATCTAATGTCAAATTCTTAGACCATTGGTAACCCGCACCAAGACTTAACCAAGTACGATCTGTTTCTGGAATGGTTTGAGTTCTGTGGGCTTCATCAACTGCAGCCATGTCATAGGCAATACCAGAGCGAAGTGCTAACTTTTCTGTTGCTTGATAAGTGGTACCAATAGCAAAGCGGTAGTTATCTTTCCAATTCTCATCTTTAATATGCTCTACATTTTCGGGCATATTTGGAATACTTGCTTGTAGCTTTTTAAAGCTGCTCCAATCTGTCCAGTTAATGCTAGCGTGAACTGACCACTGGTCATTTAACTGATGGAAACTTGCAATTTCAGCTGATGCTGGTAACTCAAGAGGTAAAGAACCTGCATATTGTGTTAATGGCATTTTGCCTTGAATTGCATAAGCTTTGTCATAAGCAATACCATTTGCATGTCCAGTTAGATTTAGTTTAACTGCTGAATGGTAGCTTACACCAATACGGTTACTAGGGGTGATTTGCCATGCTGCACCAGCTTGCCAACCCCAAGCGTTATCTTCACCTTCCATGTATTTTAGAGGCAGTCCACCTAAAGGTTTTGGTAATGCTGCGCCAAAGTGACCTTTCGCAATTATGTAGCGAACGCCTGCGCCAACGCTAAATTGATCATTGATTTTGTAACCAAGGTTAGGATTGATCTCAACGGTGTGGACTTCTGCTTGATTACCAAATTGTGAACCTAAAAAGTCAGTGCCCAAGTCTGTACGCATACCAAAGTTTGTACCAAATGCTAGGCCTAATGTTGCTTTATCGTTTAACTGACCTGAAACGTAGAAGTTTGGAATGACAGCACTATTTGCGATGTCATCAGCTTGAGTATTAAAGCTACCTCCAGGTGTAGTTGCAGTACCTTTAACATCAATGTTTGGGTCAACGTAAATTGCACCTACTGATATTTGCGTACCTTCAAGGTAGGTCAGCATTGCAGGGTTACGGAATTGGGTGCTGGCATTATCAGCCATTGCTGCTTCACCAGCAAATGCGCGGCCTAAACCTGTTGCTGAATATTCAGCCAATTGGAATCCTGCTGCTAGGGCGTTAGAGCTCATGCCTAATGCTAGTGCAGCAGTTAAAGATAATGTAATTTTATTTTTATTCATCATTTCTATATTAATCGCTAATTGTTCGCTGAAACTAAGTCGCGAATAATACCCTTAACAATTAATAACGTGACGATTTATCGCTATGAATTCTCATTATCGAATTAATATTCTATTAAATTTACCATTTTAGATTTATATCCGTTATTTTTTGTTCGTAGTGTTCTGGTCTGATCTGTTTTCAGCGTACACATGTACCAGTGATTGCACTTTGTTGGTTGCTATTTGTACAGATATTGGACATGTAGAGTGAATAAATGAAAGAAAAGCGGGGTTGAAATGATGGAGAAAAGATCAAAAAAGGAGCCAAATGGCTCCTTTTTATCATTTTAGCGATCAAGTGTACGCTGAAATTAGAATGAACGGCTGTATTGTAGACCGTACAACCATGCGTTAGCACGGGTTGTTGCTGTTAAAGCACCATCTGCTTCGTTAGCTTTCACATCTTCTCCAATTAAGTAAGTTAGGCCAAAGTCGATGGTTGATTTACTGTCTAGGTGATAGCTAAAGCCGCCAGATAGCCAGTTACGATCTGAGTCTGGTACAGAAATTGATGTTTTCTTATCTTGCGCACTTGTGTCATGCATGTAGCCCGCACGCAGTGTCCAATCGTTGTTTAGGTAGTAAGTACCACCGATAGAGTAGTGCCAACCATCTTGCCAGTTGTAATCGTTAATTAGTGTTCCACCAGATGTTTCTAGTTTGTCGAACTCACTCCAACGGATCCATTGAATGCTGTAGTGAACCGCAAATTTATCGTTTAGTTTATTGAAACCAGAAAACTCAGCCATATCAGGTAATGGCATTAGCAATTTTTCGTTGCTAAGATCTTCAACTCTAAATGTTTTAGCATTTAGTTTGTGCATATCACCTTTAGCTTTTAATGTTGGGCTGTAACGGTAAGATAAGCCAAAGCGGTTGTTCTGATCTAATTCGTAGATTGTACCTAGGTTAAAGCCTAGCGCTACACCATCGGCATCAATGTTAGCCGCATCTCGGTTTGGCCCTAACATATCACGACCGCGTTCAAGTTTACCGCTACCGTAAATTACATCTAAACCACCACCAATACTGAATTGTTGGTTTACGCGGTAAGCTGCACTTAGGCCCAAGTTCATACTTTTCACATCAGTGATGCCACCGAATAGGTCGGCAGTATAACCTTTGTTAAATTCAGTTTTAGTACCGAAGTTTGAGTAAAGTGAAGCACCTACAGCGAATTTATCGTTAATAGGCTGAATGTAATAAATGTTTGGCGCATAACTTGTACCACCAATTGATGCATCTTCAAGACGATTTCCTGCAAAAGCAGCATCTTTAACTTTTATGTCAGTATCAATGGCAATAACACCAAGAGACAGTGCAGGTGCATCAAATAGCGTCATTGAGGCAGCGTTTTTTGCCATTGTTGATGCGTTGTCTGCAATAACACCGTCACCTGAAAATGCACGGCCAAGACCGGTTGCAGATTGTGCGTTTAGTTGAAATCCTGCCGCCATAGATTGTGAAGAGGCTAAAGCGATCGCAGCAGTAATAACTGAACGAGTGAAAATTTGCTTCTTATTCATGCTTAGAATAATTCCTAATTATATATATTATTGTTTTTTATTAGCCTATGTTGGCTAATTTGCGACGATTGTAGGGGGTGTACTGACTTAATCAAATCTGACCAGTGTGATGTTTAAGTGAAAATACGTTTTAACGAAATTTATAGTGATTTTGGTATCAAATATAGTTGTTTTTGGTTGTTTTAACGACAAATTTCAGAGGTAAAAAAACGGCAACATAGCATGTGTTACCGTTATAAGAAGGGCTAAAAGTCAGTAGGAATATTAGATTTCCCAGCTAAGGTCATTCTTAATTTTACTCGCAACAGGCATTAAGTTTTGACCCTTATCGCCAACAATAATTAAACTTGCCTCTCTGATTGGTACGACTAGACTTTCGTTATTATTGTCTGTTGAGTTAGAAATAGTATGGCTAAGGGTTGGAACAACAAATACCGTGACTTTACCCTGTGGTGTATCCATCACCATATGTAATGAGCGTTTACCATCAAAGCCACAATAGTTCACATAATAAATGTGTCCTGGTAAATCTTTCATTTCCGTTCCAAAAGGTTGCAGTTTGGCATTTACTTGCTGCAATGTTGCTTTTTCATCAATGTTATCGACAAATTTTGCTTCATAAGAAACATGTTCAAGCGCGACATTGGCAAGATTATTGAACGGTACCTGTTGGCTTGGTAAAAAGTTCATTTGCCCCACAAATAGACCAAAAGCGAAAGCAACAGAGGCTGCTAGGCCATAAGACCAATAGCTATTAATTCCTTGCTTTTTTGTTTCTTCGCCGGCTTGATGAAATAAAATTTTATCAGCCAGATCATCGGGTACATCTACTTTTAGCACTTGTTCTAATTGCATATCAAGTTGTTGTAATTCATCAGCAAACTTTTTATTAGCCGCTGATTGATGTTTACATGCAGTCACGGTGGGATCATTATCATGTGGATCAGCTAATAATCTCCGTCTAAATTCTAGTTCATCCATTCTGATTCCCCCTTTTTGACTCTTTACTTTCAAGTTGCTCTTTTAATTGGTTACGGGCTCGAAACAAGCGAGTCATCACTGTATTTCGGTTTAGTTCAAGAATCTCTGCAATTTCATCACCATTAAAGCCAGCCATGACTTGTAAAATGAGTGGTTCTCTATACTCTGGCGCTAAATTCATGATTAAACGCTGAAGCATATGTTGCTCAGTATCCATTTCAACGCTTGGTGTAGAATCTGCAATGGTATGCTCATCAATATCAACCAGATCAAATTGCTTTCTCTCAAACCGACGTGCATTTTCACGCCTAAGTATGGTAATCAACCATGCCTTTGCGGCTTTATCATCTTGTAGGCTATCAAGGGAGCGCCATGCACGTAAGCATGTTTCTTGTACCAAATCTTCAGCAATATGCTGATCGTGGCACAACCAATATGCGTAACGGTAGAGATCCCGATGCCAAGCCCTAACAAGGGCCTCGTATCTTCGTTGTTTGTCCATATCTAAAGAGACCGAGGGATCGTGTTTTTTCTTACCAAAAAAATTTTTGAACATGGCAATATCCGTCGTTGTCCTTACGAAAAATCTTATGAATAGAGAAAGTAATAAGGTGTTTACCTTTCTTTTTTATAATTAAGCTGATAATTCACACTAAAATTGATCTGGTTCAAAATTTGATTCCGGCAGCGCGTTATAGTGACTGCGTCATCTGATAGCGAGATGGTGGGTTATTAAACCGGCTATTGTAATGCTATCTGTTGAGCAAGATGACAACTTCCTTTTGAAGGCTGACTTTACTTTCTCTTATCAGGTTTTCCTGATTTTGCAATTAGCTTAATGCTGATTGACTTATTCATTACGCAGATTGCTTTCCGCGTGAATTATAACCATACCTTATAAGGTATGGTTTTTTTTTGCCTATCTTTCTCTGTTTACCTTCTAGTTTTATATCTTTTTTAACTCTCTCTCTAATTATCTGCATTTTACCGCTTAATATCGTTTTAAAACTGAGAGGATAGATCACAATCTTTGACACTTCTCCCGTAAAATTTAAACACTTGATTGAATTTGGTAACATTTAGCTTACAATTGGGAGGTCTGACCTCTAGTGCACGGTGTGCCGAACGGCTTACTGTAAGCCAAATTATCAAAAGGAGTTGCGATGACACGTCTCCAAAATCTTACTACTCGTCAAGGGGAACGTATTGCCGTTGTTAGCGGTTTACGTACACCATTTGCTCGTCAAGCTACCGCTTTCGATGGTGTTCCTGCTTTGGATCTCGGAAAGCTGGTTGTCAATGATATGCTACAAACGCTTGATTTTGATCCGATGCTCATTGAGCAAGTGGTGTTTGGGCAAGTGGTTCAAATGCCAGAAGCGCCAAATATCGCGCGTGAAATCGTCCTCGGTACTGGTATGAACATTCATACAGATGCTTACAGTGTTACCCGTGCCTGTGCCACAAGTTTTCAAGCTGCTGCTAACGTTGCTGAGAGTATTATCTCAGGCACTATCGATATTGGTATTGCAGGTGGTGCTGATTCATCATCGGTATTACCTATTGGTGTGAGTAAAAAAATGGCAGCGACTTTGCTTGCACTTAGTAAAGCGAAAACCATGTCAAAACGGCTTAAGTTATTAAGTTTGCTTAGTATGAAAGATTTAATGCCTGTGCCGCCTGCCGTTGCTGAATATTCAACAGGATTAAGCATGGGACAGACCGCAGAGCAGATGGCAAAAACACATAGTATTAGTCGTGAAGATCAAGATGCACTAGCTCACCGTTCACATACATTAGCGGCACAAGCATGGCGAGATGGTTTGATCCGTGATGAAGTGATGACGGCATTCCCACAACCTTATCGCCAGTGGATAGATAAAGACAACAACATTCGTGAAGAATCGACTCTTGAATCTTATGCCAAATTACGACCAGCCTTTGATCGTAAATATGGATCAGTAACAGCAGCAAATGCGACGCCATTAACGGATGGCGCAGCCGCAATACTGATGATGCGAGAAGGGCGAGCTAAGGAATTAGGACTAACACCATTAGGGTATATTCGTTCCTACGCGTTTTCCGCAATAGGGGTTGAAAGCGATATGCTGATGGGACCTTCTTACGCGACGCCTGTTGCACTGGAACGTGCAGGTTTAAACTTATCCGATCTTACCTTGATTGATATGCATGAGGCTTTTGCTGCCCAAACATTAGCAAATTTAAAAATGTTTGCTTCTACTAAGTTTGCGCGTGAAAAGTTAGGCCGTATTGATGCGATTGGTGAAGTTGATATGGATAAATTCAATGTATTAGGTGGCTCATTAGCTTATGGACATCCATTTGCAGCAACAGGCGCACGTATGATCACCCAAACGCTACGTGAATTAAAACGCCGTGGTGGTGGTTTTGCATTAAATACAGCATGTGCAGCTGGTGGTTTAGGTGCGGCAATGATTTTGGAGGCTGAATAATGACACAATCTGCATTTAGTTTATCGTACAGTGATAATGGTGTTGCTTGGCTAAAAATTGATGTGCCAAATGAGAAAATGAACACCTTACAAGCTGAGTTTTCAGAGCAAATAACTTCAGTGCTCGCAGAGCTTAAAGCACGTTCAGATATTAAAGGGCTTGTTGTTCATTCTGGGAAGCCTGATAACTTTGTCGCTGGCGCTGATATTCGTATGTTATCAGCCTGTGAAACAGCACAAGAAGCGCAAGCCTTAGCGAAAAATGGACAGATTTTATTTTCACAGTTAGAGCAACTGCCTTTTCATGTGGTTGCAGCAATTCACGGCCCATGTTTAGGGGGCGGCTTAGAGCTTGCTCTTGCTTGTCATAGCCGAGTTTGTAGTGATGATGATAAAACCCGATTAGGATTACCAGAAGTACAATTGGGGTTACTCCCTGGCTCAGGAGGTACACAGCGTTTACCTCGTTTGATTGGCGTAGCTAACGCGCTTGATATGATTTTATCGGGTAAGCAATTACGCGCGAAAAAAGCGGTGAAATTGGGGGTGATTGATCAAGTTGTCCCTGAGAGCATTTTATTAAATGTTGCCGAGCAAATGGCTCTATCGCCCAAACCTAGCCGCAAATCATCCATGCAAAATTGGGCATTGGGCGGAAATCCATTAGGTCGCTCTGTTGTGTTTGATCAAGCGGCGAAAAAAGCACATGAGAAAACACGTGGTAATTATCCTGCCGTCGATGCCATTTTAGAAGTTGTGAAATATGGCTTACAACATGGGATGGAAAAAGGGTTAGAACAAGAGGCTAAAGTATTTGGTGAATTAGTGATGTCACCAGAATCCGCCGCGCTTCGTAGTATCTTTTTTGCCACAACAGCAATGAAAAAAGAAACGGGTTCAGAGGCTGAGCCATTAACTGTCGAACGAGTCGCTGTATTGGGTGGCGGTTTAATGGGCGGTGGTATTAGCCATGTTACAGCAACGAAAGCGGGTTATCCGGTACGGATCAAAGATATCAGTAATGATGGTATCCAAAATGCGCTAGCCTACAATTTCAAGCTACTTGAGAAAAAACGTAAGCGTAAAATTATCTCGAAAGCCACATTACAAAAACAAATGCTAACTATGACAGGTGGGACTGATTTTACTGGTTTTAATCAGGCCGATGTAGTGATTGAAGCAGTATTTGAAGATTTAGCACTCAAACATCAAATGGTAAAAGATGTTGAAGAGCATGCTAAGCCCAATACTATATTTGCCACTAATACATCCTCATTGCCGATCAATCAAATAGCACAAGCGGCAGAACATCCTGAGAATGTTGTCGGTCTTCACTATTTTAGCCCAGTAGAAAAAATGCCATTAGTTGAGGTGATTCCACATCAAGGCACGGAAACGGGAAGTGGAACATCAGAAGAGACGATTGCAACGGTTGTAGCCTTGGCGAAAAAACAAGGTAAAACCCCGATAGTGGTCGGCGATAAAGCAGGCTTTTACGTTAATCGTATACTAGCGCCTTACATGAATGAAGCGGCGCGCGTGCTTCTCAGTGGTGAGCCGATTGAGCACATAGATAGAGCCCTACTTAACTTTGGTTTCCCTGTTGGGCCAATCACATTATTAGATGAAGTTGGTGTTGATGTTGGCGCGAAGATAAGCCCTATTCTGTTAGCTGAACTAGGTGATCGATTTGAAGCGCCAGATGTGTTTGATTTATTGCTGAAGGATGATCGCAAGGGACGTAAAAGCGGTAAAGGTTTTTATCGTTATAATACCAAGAAAAAAGAAGTCGATAAGTCAGTTTATAAGCTGCTTGAGCTGGAACCAAAGATTAAGGAATCTGAAACTGAAATCGCGGTTCGTTGTAGTTTAATGATGCTGAATGAAGCTGCAAGATGTTTAGATGAAGGCGTGATCCGTTCGGCAAGAGATGGCGATATTGGTGCTATTTTCGGTATCGGTTTTCCACCGTTCTTAGGCGGGCCGTTCCGTTATATGGATCATATTGGAATAACGCGTGTTGTTGATATGCTAAACGAGTACACAGATAAGTATGGTGATCGTTTTAAACCGTGCGAGCGATTACTTGATATGGCTAAAGAAGAGAAAACTTTTTATTAGCCAATAGATTAATTAAAAAACCGATGAGCTTAGGCCATCGGTTTTTTTTGATATTCAATAAAGCCTTAATTCTCTTAATAAATATTATTAATCAAATAGATAGGTTTTAATTTGATGTTCTGACTTTAGTAATAGTATGGGTGATAAATGTTATATACAACGAATGATAATAGACAAAAAGCCATATTTAACATTTAGTTGTAAATATGGCTCGTTATTTAGACGGTTGTCTTAATTGTTATATGAGACAAGTCATGTCAGCTTAATAAGCATTATCTTGAAATTCTTTCACTGATTCAATTGGTTGACCTATCTCTAAAGGTGCGTAATCACTATGCGCTTTGCCTTTGTAATACATGACTAATCTATTCGCTGTTCTTGGTTTAATAGTATCAACAACAAATTTGATCATATCTACACGCTCTAACTGTTTTAGCGCATCAACAACACGCTGACGTTGTTGGAAAGTCTCATCTTTATTGCCGATACTTACCCAAAAACGTTGAGCGCGAGATCGTAAATTAGTATCTGGCTCTGAAATTTGAGCAATTAAACCTTGCTTACTGTCTTGCCATTGCGCTTCATTCAATTCGAGCAATACGAGTGCAAAAGCATTGGTAAAATCATCAATTGCCTCTGATAAGTAACTTGGATCGGCAACAGGTGATTGAATATATAAGATCAACCCTGGATGACGATTAAGCGGCAGATTGGCCGTGCCTACCATATAACCCAGTTGTTGTTTTGTACGTAACTCATGGAAGAACGTGGTAGACATTAAATGATTAGCTAACGTATAAATCGCAATTTGCTCAGGTGTAGTTTCCTGAGATTGGTAATACATTAAGATTGCTGAATCTTCATGATTACAATCTAACTCATACGTTAATGTGCCTGCATTGTCTAAATGTACTAGCGGACGTTGTGATTCACCATATAGTTGGTCAGTCACTCGGAATGCATCTTTTAATATTTCAGCTAATGCTAATGCATCTTTTTTTAGCCAATTGCCATAAACAAAGGCATCAATATGCAGCTCTGCAAACATTTCATCAACAAAGCCCGGTAACTCTTCTAACTCGATTGATTCTAACGCTTCAATCATGACAGGATAGGGCGGATTATTAGGTTGAAGTAATCCTGTTAGCTGATTAAACAATTGTGAAATAGGTTTATCTTCTGCAGCGTTACGCCAATTACGCAGCATTTGTGCTTTGATATTGGTAAAGCGATCTTTATCAAATGTTCGTCCGGCAAAGCGCTCAAGTATCAGCTTCATAAGCAAAGGTTGTTTTTCACTAAAGCCAGATAACTGAAGCGTCACTCCCCCTTGGTGAGCATAAAGATTATAAGACATACCTGCTATTTCAGCGGGATAAGCGGTCTCATTTATCGCTTCTAATAGCATTTCAACACAAAGGCGAGTTTTAACGATATTTCGTGGTGAGCTCACTGCGTGTGGGCTATCAATAGCAACATAAACAATACCTTTAGGAACACGGAAATCATATTCTTGTTTATGCCATAAACGAAACCCTGGTAAATCTTGAATTAACTGAGGAGGTAATTCTGAGCCAGACTCAAGTGGTAAAGGCTCAAAATTATCACAAAGATAAATGTTACGCTCGGGTAGTGTTAACTCAGGATCCAGTTCAATATCTTGCCATAACGCTTTTTGTTCCGCGGTAAATGGTGTTACTGAGTAAGGCGTGTCATACCATTGAGCGGTGCGATCATAATGACCACCTTGAGCAACTAAGGTTAATCGCATATTGGTTGGCTCAAGATAATCTAAGATCTGCTCGATTAAGGTATGATCGTATTGCTCCATCATATAATCACCGTAGATGATATCTTCCGGTTTATAATGCAACAGATTTAAAACCAAATAACTGACAGTATCTAATGGACGGCTTTTTTCTTGATAGCGGAAAGCCATTTCAAGTACAGCTTTCTTCTCTTGTTGTCGCCATTGAGCTAAGCCATGTAGCTTGATGAGTTTAAGGCACTGAAAAACGCTAGTGACTATCTCGTCAATGTGATCTTGACCTTTCGGTGTTAAATTCAAACCTACGGTAAACTCTCTGAAATTACTACCGCTAACGCCACCACCGGCGGTTAAGGTGTTAATAAAGCCTCGTTTTTTGAGAACTGACATCAAACTACCTTGACCTTCATTGCCTAATAAATGGGCAATATAAGATAAGGGTTTCGCAGTATAAAACTCATCTACACATGGCAGAGAAAATGAAAGCGTTAACTTTCGTAGCTCTTTTATCGGTTCAATTTGAATAAATTGTTGTTGTTCTTTTTCGGTAACAAACGGCGTAGTAAGCGGTGTTTTTACTACATCTGTTTTGGGAATATGGCTAAAAAAGTCATTCGTGAATTGTTCTAATTCATCTAATGACTGGGGGCCTAATAAGACTAAGCCCATTACATCCGCAGAATAATGTTCATGATAAAAAGCTAATAAATCATCCCGTACGGATTTGCCATCACGATCGTCTAGTGTCGTAAGATCACCGACTGAAAACTTAGCAAAAGGGTGCTCTGGATTAATGGTTTCTTTTTGTACTTGATAAAGGCGGCGGACATCATCTTTTATTTTTAATTTATATTCAGAATCAACGGCTTGTCTTTCCTTGTCAACAGCTTCTTCATTAAATAATGGTGCAGTAAAAAACTGCCCAAAACGATCTAATCCCTCTTCAAAAGCATGAGGGCTAACTTCGAAGAAAAACGTCGTGTTTTCTGTTCCCGTCCATGCATTGTTACTCCCGCCACTACGATTGATGAAGGTTTGAAATTCCCCAACACGCGGATATTTTTCTGTACCGAGAAACAGCATATGTTCGAGAAAGTGTGCCATACCTTGACGATCAATAGGATCATCAAAATGGCCAATTTCGACGGATAAGGCAGCAGCGGAGCGAGGCGCTTCAGCATCATGAACCAGCAATACGCGTAGTTCATTCGCTAAAGTAAGATAGCGATACTGCTTGTGATCATTTGGGCTTGTATGCACAGGAAGAGCCTATTTTTAAAGGAGAATTGGATCAATTATGACCTCCAATACACAGACTGGCAAACTGATAGTTAACTTTATTTACGTAGTTATGAACGCGATATGAAAACCTAACGTCAAGACTTAATCCTATTTTACGAAATGATTTGTTCAGGTTGGCTAACCTTGTCACGGATTCGTTATCAAATTTGCTTAAGGAGTATGCGATATGAAAAGGAGTTGCTAGCATGATAGAGAGATACGTTGAAAAAAATGCATTAGCATGTCAATTAGTAATAAAATAAGCCTCATTATCACAACTAATTGAACGACCTGTTTAACGAAGAGAAACGGAAACTTATGCGAATTTATATTATGCGTCACGGTGAAGCTGAAAATTTTGCGGCGAGTGATGCAGAGCGCCCGTTGACAGAGCGCGGTTCACGTCAATCAAAACAGATGGCTGAAATGCTAGCCCAGCAATTAAATCAACCATTAGATACTGTACTGGTGAGCACGTATTTACGCGCGCAGCAAACATGGCAATGTATGGAAAGTGTATTACCGGGTGTTGCAAATGTTCAAGTGAGTGATGAGATCACCCCTTATGGTGATGCTGCAACGGTAGTCGATTATTTAAAAGCAATGATTGGGGTTGAAAAGCCACAATCGGTACTATTAGTTTCACATTTACCTCTTGTGGGATATTTAACCTCAGAGCTGGTGGTAGGCATACAGCCCCTTATGTTTAGTACTTCGGCCATTGCTGCGATTGATTACGATCCTGACATGGATAGTGCAGAGTTGGTTTGGCAAAACGTACCACAATAATATGGCTTTGGTGACAGACAATAGGTAAGTGCTGGTTATGGTAAAAGTAGCGTTAATTTCTTTTCTCACTTCGATATTGCTAATGGGCTGCGCTTCTACTGCTGAGCCGATACGTATTTCAGCAAATGGTATGATCAAATGGTCTGATGGAAGAAAAGAAGGCATGCATGTATCGAGTACGGGAAGTACATTAACCTTTGCTAATTATTCCAATGCGATCGGTGAAGGGCCTATTCGTATTTTTGCGCGTATTGATAGTGCACGAAATGATGACTGTGAATACTTTTACGATGAAACAGTGATTAAACGACGTTTAAAAATATGCGCCACTGGAGAAGTGACGCTATTTAATCACGGTAAAGTAGTGAAGGTTGGGCATATAGTAAAACCGAGCTATTAAAATAGAACAACCGAGTAAGTGATATTGCGATGCGCATCTTGCTTACTCTATGTTCTTTTATCTTTCAGGTATTTCGATAAGCACGAGTAGTGCACCATTCCCACCAAATTCAAGGGGAGCTTGGTGAAAAGCGAGTACATCCGGATGTTGAGCTAACCACATCGGCGCTTTTTGTTTCAAAATATGCTTTCCGATACCGTGCATCACACACGCACAAGACACATTCTCTTTAATACAGGCCGCAATCATAGCGGCGAGTTCTCGCTTAGCTTCTTGTTGCGTCATGCCATGCATATCTAAATAAATGTCAGGTACGTAAACACCACGACGTAACTTTTTTACTTCATACTTAGAAACGCCGTCGCGCGCATATTGCACTGGGCCATTTTCATTAAGATGAGGCTCAAACTCATCTGAGAAATAAAATTCATGGTTTTGACTTTCTTTACCCATGACTTTTGCTTTATCAGCTTTTGTTTTCTGTTTGCGTGGCGCAATTATGGTATCATGCGAAAACTTTTTTACGCCTTTTATCGCATCTTTGAAGAGAGCCATCTCTTCATCAAGGTTTGGATCTTTTTTACTCATAATGAAATTCCAACAACTATATAGCGGTAATGTCGCGTTTTTCGGAGGCTATTTTGGATAAGATTTTTGTCGACGAAGCTGTCAACGAACTTCATACATTGCAAGACATGTTACGTTGGACGGTAAGTCGTTTCAATGCCGCAGGTCTATTTTATGGTCACGGTACCGATAATGCGTGGGATGAAGCGGTTCAGCTTGTTCTTCCTACATTGTATTTACCGTTAGATGTTCCACCTGAAGTTCGAGATTCTCGTTTAACTCGTAGTGAGCGTCAGAGTATTGTTGAGCGCGTTATTCGCCGTATCGACGATCGTACACCCGTATCATACCTAACAAATATTGCTTATTTCTGTGGTATGGAATTCTTCGTTGATGAGCGTGTTCTTATTCCACGTTCTCCGATTGGCGAATTGATTGAAAACCGTTTTGAGCCACTTTTAAACCAAGAGCCTACACGTATTATGGACTTATGTACGGGTAGTGGTTGTATTGGTATTGCGTGTGCACACATGTTCCCAGAAGCGGAAGTGGATATCGTTGATATTTCACCTGAAGCACTGGCTGTTGCTGAGCAGAATATCGCTGATCACGGCTTAGAGCAACAAGTGATCCCACTTCGTTCTGATTTGCTTCGTGATGTACCAAAAGATAAGTACGACTTTATCGTGTCTAATCCACCGTATGTGGATCAAGAAGATATGGATAGTCTACCTGATGAGTTCCGTCACGAGCCTGAACTCGGTCTTGCGGCAGGGTTTGATGGTTTAGATTTAGTGCGTCGTATTTTAGCGAATGCACCCGATTATCTAAAAGATGACGGCTTCCTGATCTGTGAAGTGGGTAACTCCATGATCCACATGGAAGATCAATATCCTCATATTCCATTCACATGGTTAGAGTTTGAAAATGGTGGTCATGGTGTGTTTTTGTTAACACGTGATCAGCTTGTTGATTGTGCAGATGATTTTGCGGCTTTTCGCGACTAATTAAAGCGCAGTTAAACACGATTAAGAAAAACGGCATGATGGTTACTTTCTCAGTACCATCATGCCGTTTTTATATGTCACTCAGTGGTTATTATGCTTGCTGCGCTTGTTTTTCTTTCAGAGCATTCATCACAGTGGTTTTATGATCTAAGTAATCATTAAGTCCTGCTCGGCGCAAATCACAAGATGGGCAATCACCACAACCGTCACCAATAATACCGTTATAGCAAGTCAGTGTTTTTTCACGAACATAGTCTAGTTTTTCGTATTGATCTGCTAGCGCCCATGTTTCTGCTTTATTTAGCCACATTAATGGTGTTGCAATCGTTAATGGGCGATCCATCCCTAGCACTAATGATTGGTTTAATGACTTTACAAATTCATCACGGCAATCAGGGTAGCCAGAAAAGTCAGTTTCACATACACCAGTGATAACGGTTTCAGCACCAATTTGGTAGGCGTAAATACCTGCCAAGGTTAAAAATAGAATATTACGACCAGGAACAAAGGAGTTCGGTAATCCGTTTTCTTGTAGTTCATGAGAGACGGCAATATTGTCACGTGTTAGTGAGCTAATGGCTAATTCATTTAATAAACCGACATCCATTACTTTATGTGCTTTTACGCCAAGATCTTTGGCAATAGCTTCTGCCACTTCAATCTCTAATTTATGGCGTTGGCCATAATCAAATGTTATACAGTGCACTTCATCGTAATGCGCTAGAGCTTGAATAAGGCACGTAGTCGAATCTTGACCGCCACTGAAAACAACAACTGCTTTTGACATTTAAGTGTTCCTTTTTTGAAAAATTACCGAGAAACAGTCGGTAGATAGACATTCTTTAGAACGTCTATCTATGCTAACTCAGCTGATGTCCGCTGCAAAGTTTTAGATGTAATAGACGAAAAAAAGCCGCACATAAAGTACGGCAAAATAACGTATCGCGTTTAAAGATTATCCAAGTTAAGGCAGTACTTGGTTTATCAACGTTCAACGTACACAGACACAAAGTTTAAAAGAGAGGGGGAGGCGCTGTGGCTAACCTCCCCAAGGGGTTGTTCATTTAAGCGTGATACTTACCATTGACCGAATTTTTCCAATTGTTCTAACTGTTCGGTATATGCTGATAAATCGCCAATATTTTCGCTGATCCATTCTGGATTGTAGTAGGTATCAAGGTAACGCTCGCCACTATCACATAACAGCGTAACGATAGAGCCTGTTTCGCCACGTTGTTTCATTTCGGCTGCGATTTGTAGAACACCAAATAGGTTTGTACCTGTTGATGCACCGGCTTTACGGCCAATAATTTTTTCTAACCAGTGAACAGTGGCAACACTTGCTGCATCTGGGATCTTACGCATTTCATTGATCACATCAGGAATAAAGCTTGGCTCAACTCGAGGACGACCAATACCTTCAATACGGCTGCCTGTGTTGCCAGTAATCGTATTATCACGCTGCATAAAGTAGTCGTGGAATACTGAGTTCTCTGGATCAACCACACACAGTTGTGTTGGTTGCATTTGGTAACGAATATAACGACCAATTGTTGCTGATGTACCACCAGTACCAGGGCTCATTACAATCCAACTTGGGATAGGGAAGCGCTCTAACTTCATTTGATCAAAAATACTGTTAGCGATGTTGTTATTACCACGCCAGTCGGTAGCACGTTCAGCATAGGTAAATTGATCCATGTAATGACCATTTAACTCTTTTGCTAAACGGCGAGATTCGTCATAAATTGCAGCAGGAGAGTCAACAAAATGGGCGCTACCACCATAAAATTTAATTTGTTCTATTTTTTTACACGCTGTTTTACGTGGTACGACAGCAATAAATGGTAATCCAAGTAAACGTGCAAAATACGCTTCAGAAACGGCGGTACTACCTGATGATGATTCAATGATCGGTGTACCTTCTTTAATCCAGCCGTTACATAATGCGTATAGGAATAATGAACGAGCAAGACGATGCTTTAAGCTTCCTGTTGGATGCGTGCTTTCATCTTTAAGATAAATATCAATACCGTCTAGGCTAGGTAACTCTAATTTAATTAAGTGGGTATCTGCTGAGCGTTGGTAATCAGCATCAATTTTACGAATGGCGTTATTAACCCATTGATTGTTTAGTTGTTGTGTCATAGCGTGACTCCACTGTATTGATTTTATTATTGTTGTTGTCTTTATGTTGACTGCTTAACAATTATATTACCAAGTTATAGGGAAAAGTCTTTGCTTTGTTTTGCAATAAAACGATAAAATTTAGAAAATTTTTCTATTTTATTGTTTACTGGTGGTATGGGATGTCAAGTTTGGATGCTGTAGATAGAACATTACTGCGTTTGTTGCAACAAGACGCAACGCTAGCGTTATCGGAATTAGCTGAAGCTGTTAATTTAACGACCACGCCATGCTGGAAAAGGTTAAAGCGTTTAGAAGAAGACGGCATATTGCGCCAACGTGTAGCACTATTAGATGCTGCAAAACTTGGATTGTCATTTATAGCATTTGTGCAGATTAAAACTAGTAATCATTCTAAGGATTGGTATAACGGTTTTGTTCATGCGGTTGAAGAGTTTCCTGAGGTGATGGAATTCTACCGTATGGCGGGCGATTACGATTACATGATGAAAGTACAAGTAGCAGATATGCAGGCTTTTGATCTGTTTTATAAGAAATTGGTGAACAGCATTGAGGGACTGACGAATGTAACATCGACATTTGCAATGGAACCCCTTAAGTACACCACTGCATTGCCTGTATAGGTTATATAATCAAGGCAGCTACTATTTATTACTAGTGGCTGCCTTGATTGCGTTAACCTTTAGACGATAGGTTTATCGTTGACGGATCAAGCCTTCTTGTACTGCCGATGCAACGAGTTCACCTTTTTGGTTATAAATCTCACCACGAACAATACCGCGAGAGCCACTCGCCGATGGGCTATCAATAGCGTAAAGCAGCCATTCATCCATCTTAAATGGACGATGGAACCACATTGAATGGTCAATGGTTGCTACTTGCATATTCGGGCTAAATAACGTCACACCATGTGGATGCATTGATGTGACAAGAAAGCCCCAATCAGATGCATACGCTAATAGGTAGTGATGGATATTAAGATCTTCTGGCATTGTGCCATTGGCTTTAATCCATAAATATTGTTTAGGTTCAGCAACGGTTGGCTTTAATGGATTAATGACAGTTACTGGACGAACTTCAACTGGGCGTTTCTTACCAAAGGTTTCCACTATTTTAGGTGGTAGATATTGCGCAATGGCATCAACAAGTTGAGTTTCAGATGCTAAACCTTCAGGTCCTGCTACATTGGGCATTGTTGATTGGTGGTTAAATCCTTCTTCATTTGCTTGGTAAGAAGCCGTTAAGAAAAAGATAGGCTCACCATTCTGAATTGCTTTTACACGACGAGTACTAAAGCTTTTACCATCACGTAATTTTTCTACATCATAAATAATTGGTTTTTCAGAATTACCAGGACGTAAAAAATAACTATGAAAGGAGTGTAAGTAACGTTCTTTTTCCACCGTCTGCTTAGCTGCGGATAAGGACTGCCCAATCACTTGTCCACCATAAACTTGCGGTAGACCAAGGTTTTCACTTTGACCTCTAAAAAGATCAAGTTCGAGTTGTTCTAACTGTAGAAGATTGAGAAGTTCATTCAGTTCTTTACTCATCTAAGCACCATTAATTATGTTACTATCAGTACGATTTAGGGAAATCAAGTTCAAATAGAGATTGGATTGGTTTTATTATATTTGAGCTTTATAGCAATATAGATTAGGGATTAATAGAGAAGAATATGAAAAATTCTTTTGCATGGTTTGGGATTTTGATTGCGGCATTAGTGATCACGGCTTGTACTAACTTCATGCCGACCGATAGTAATGTTGGAACATTAAGTGGAACAGTAAGTTATCGTGAGCGTGTAGTGTTACCGAATAATGCACGCATTATTGTGTCATTGGTTGAACAGTCTACTCTAGCTGATCATGGTGCAAGTAAAGTTATCAGCCAACATTCATTTTTAGCAGAAGGTGAGCAGCCACCTGTTTCTTTCACGTTGAATTATGTGAAAAGTAAATTAGAGCCAGATACCTTATATCGTGTGATTGCTAAGATTGAAATCAATGATGAAGTGTTGTTCAGTAATCAATCAACAGTAGATTTAAGTATTGAACCGTTAAAAACGACACACCTAGATATTCCATTAGTGAAAGTGTAATCCAACCGTTTTATACAATATTAGTAATGCCCGATTTATTCTATTTCTTTTCATTAAAATAAGATGGTCGGGCATTTTGTTATTCAGGGTAGCCATCCCAACGATATGCTTTAAGGCTTACTCGTCCTTGTTCCGTTACAATAATCCCTTCATTACGCAATGCTTCTATTTGACGAGCTCTACCGTCACCACATAATGAGATTGTTCCTTGGCTATTAATAACACGGTGCCACGGCAACGCAGAACCTTGGGGAAGGTTCGAGAGTAAGCGGCCTACCTGACGTGCATAGCCAGGAAATCCTGAAAATTTAGCAATATCACCATAGGTCGATATTTTACCAATAGGTATTTGATACACTTGGCTGTAGATTTGCCGAGAAAAATCGTCCATATTTATAATTAGAGATAAAACCCCATCTTTTCTTAAACAACAGGATAACGCAAGGAGGTGTTGCCATGTTGTATAAAACACTACTAATCATTGTCACTTTGTTATTGACCGTATTAGGGGTTAATGCCTTGGCGCATAGCCAGGGAGAGTTACCTATTCTTGCCCTTGCGATCCCTGCATTATGGCTGCTACCTCAGGGCGGTGTTGCTGCATGGCTATTATTGTTTGGACTAGGTGCATTTGGTTATGTATTGCCTGAACAACCTGTCGCGTTGTCTGTCAGCTTATTTATGATGTTACCGATTTTGATGATTTGCACATCGCCGAAGGGATGTTGGCAACTAGGTTCACTGATGATCTCTATTGTATTAGCTATGAATGCAGGTTTAATGGCATTACAAGCGGAGGGTAAACTGCCGGGCTCTATTGGTGCGACTGTTATTCAAATTATTGGTATTGCCATTATTTGGTTTGCCGCAAGAAGTTGGCGGCCTGTTGAAGGTAATACGTGGTGGGCACTTTTACTCGTGGTTCCCTTGTGGGTTGGTGGTATGGAGCATGCCGCATTATTGGCTTTAAGTATTACCGGTATTATTGCCGCACTTCAGTCTTTAAATAAATTACATCTTGATGAATGGATCCCTAAATTGGCATGTGTATTACCTGCTGTTGGTTTTGCCACGTTAGTCATCATGCCGCAATTTGATGTTGCGAATCCGATATTAGTTTCTTGGTTACTTGTATTGGGTGGTGGGCTACTTGGTGAATCGTTATTAGAAGATCCCGAGGAAGAAGAGTAAGTTAAATAAACCAAGGTGATGGTTTTATTTTCAACATCTTAGTGTTTGGATAAATAATGCACACTTAAACGATTGTTGTTATATAACAACTTGCAATATCGATGCGCTTAATAGATAATCCTCTTCGTTCTCGCAAGAGACAAAGAATCTATGGAGGCCCCCATTGGTCCTCCCGCAACACTAACTTGTGAACTCGGCCAGGCCCGGAAGGGAGCAACCGCAGCAGGCGATGTGTGTGCCGGGATGTGGCTGGTGGGGGCTTCCACCCATCTGCTATTCTTGTTGTTTGCACCATACCTCTGCATAATTCTACTTTCTCACTGCATAACTTGCACCATACCTCTGCATAACCTATTTTTGTTGTAGTTTAGCTACAAAAAAGAGCGTTGTTATGTACAGGCGAAATCTAAGACATTCCCGCGTTAAAAACATCTTCAAATTTGTTAGCTCTAAGATGAATAAGGTCTTAACTGTTGAATCAAGATTAGAGTTTGATACTTGTTTCCATCTTGAATATTCGCCAGATATTTCTTTTATAGAAGCATAGCCAGAGGCTCCACTATCTTTACGTTTAAAAATGATGAATGAATATCAATATTTATGATTCATAGGGCTCGATGTAGTACTGCAATAAAATTTCGTTATTAGCCTCTCCTCGTTTCTTGAACATAATGCAGTAAGAGTCGTCTTTAGGTATTGTAAAACTGTTCAGGTTCGTCTTAATTGAAGAAATTTTTTCTAAAAAGTAAATTTCGTCGTTTTTATGCCAGTGAATATTAAAATCAACATCTTCTAAGCTGTTAAATTCAAAATGTAGAATTTCATTAGTATGCGCTTCGAAGCATTCTTCTATAATATCACTTCTGTTTTCTTTAAAGTTAAAGGTCTTTTTTATCGTATCCTTTGAAAATGAAGCAGCAGAAAAGAGAAATAAATAAATATAAACCAATTTCATAAATATCCTTATAAAAATAGAGGTAATTTAAAGGCTAACCTACTCATTAATCTTATAAAGGTAGCTTTTATCAATATTCATATATTGAGAGACCCACATTACATATTAGTTATTATCGTACATATTCGCTAATTGCTCTAAAAAAACAATATTACTGAATAGTTCTTGAAGCTCAGATAAGGCAGTTAATGTTTCTTCTAACGTTGGTTCTATATATATAGTCTCTTTGTATGTAGAACAGTTAATTAAGTGGTTATAGTCTATATCAGCCTTTTTCATGTAGATCCACGAATTGTTATCACTACGATCTTTTGGGATGTTTTTTGTTATATTGTTAATATTAGGAGAAATGAGTTTAAATAGTTCTAGTTCACCACTTTCAGGGTTGTCGTAAAGGAAAATATCTCCCATAACTAAGTCTTGCTTATTATGTTCATAGAATGGGCCTCTGAATTGCCAATTTGAATTGTCATTATTGGAGTCAGGCAGATTACGATAGCTATCATTCGTTATTTTAGATAGTTCATAATAGTTATAACAATCATCTTGTTTTTTAGCCTGGTAATAATCTCCAACTTCTCCTGCATTATTGTCTTTTTTTATGGTTAAAAATGTTCTACTTAAAAGTTTTACATCGCTATAAACACTCTTAATCCAATTAATTTTCTTTGATAGACTTGATCCCAAGGCAAGATTATCTTTGCCTTTAGTTGTAATGGCTACCATAACATTTAAGCCTTTATGTTTATACCACCAAGCGGAGCCACTATCACCTGTGGTTGGCAGGGCCCATTTGTTACTATTGTTGTTTACTAGCCATATCAGAAAGGCATGCTGAGATATGATATGCGTTACAATATTTTCACCATACAAACGACGTTGATGCCCATATGCAGGTTTGTAATCGTTTGATATGTCATTCCCGACCCCCCATAACCCGTAACCGACAAAGCTCACTTTAGCATTCTTCTTCAGAAAATTATCGTTAAGTATTGGAGAGGGTACAGGAAAACCAAATTGATCTAATAAAATGTCAACAGTCGGTAGTTTTAATATTGCCATATCATAATAGATGTGATCATTTTTGTGAGATAATGGTTTTCTAATTAATTGCTTAGGTACAAAAATTTCACCTTTCCCTTTTGCAATTGTTTTTTTATTCCAAGATGTAAATGTTGCATTTATATCTGATTTTTGTTTGTTTTTATTATATTTCATACAATGTGCAGCAGTGAAAATATATGAAAATCCATTATTATCTTGTCCTAATAACGTTGCAGTACATCGACCTTTTTTAGAACTTATACTTCCTACAGTTAAATATTCAGGGTGTAAACTCATTTCTCTAAGTATCTCATTGTCTAATTTGATACTTTCTGGAATATTATGAATATTTCCACCAATTTCTTGAAACTTGCTTTCAGAGAGAATAATTGAATGAGATGTTGAAATAGTAAGAAGCATTGATAGGAACATTAAAAATTTCATTCTTTTAACCTTTTTAGGATATCTTAAATAAGACCGTGTTATTCAATTTATAATTTCAAAAAATATTTTTATTTTTTTATTCAATAAAATTAGATATTTATAACGCTTATTTTTTTAATATGATTAATTCTCATTTTTTGAAATGAACTATAATTAAATAACATTCCGTCTTCATCTACGAGATGTTAACAATGAACATTAAATCCTATTTATTTACCTTACTTGCAATGTTTTCAAGCTATTGCTATTCAGACACTTATATATATATCACTAATAACTCCTCTGAAACTCTTAGCATAAATGTCAGTCACAGTGGTCAAGGAGATACATTAAGAGAAGGAAGTGAATGGACTCAGGATGCACAAACATTGATGCCATGGGAAACGAAGAAAGTATTAAGCTTCAATCGAAACTGGGGCGTTAAGAACAAAAAGAGATATTATTTTACAACATCAGTAACTTCCGAAAGTGGTAAACAAGTTAATTTACAGCAATATATGCGAGGTAGCTGGTGGGGGTCTTCTCTCAAATACAAGTTAAGTGCTTCTGATGTAAATATTTCTTACAAATCTGATTATTCAATTTATAGATTCACATCTCATAATTATAGTGACTTATCTGCTGAATTAGCTTTTCGAGCTAAAAGAACATCGGGTTATGACGATATTTATTACACCATAACACCAGTTAAACAATCTGAATCTCTAATTACTGATGACTCTTCTCTCAAGTTGATGACATATAATATTTGGGCTTTACCATTTATTGCCTCTCATATTTCAGATAGATTAGACACGTTACCAGAATTCTTATCTAGTTACGATGTCATTGCTTTCCAAGAAGTTTTTTCTGGAGAAAGATATTCTTTCTTGCAAGAGCTATCATCTGAATATCCTTATCAAACTGAAGTATTAGATGCTCCAGGATTTAATGCGATGGATGGAGGTGTGATTATCGTTAGCCGATATCCAATTGTTGCAACAGATTACCATATATTCTCGCGCTGTAGCGGAACAGATTGCTTAGCAGATAAAGGGGCTGTTTATGCTGAAGTAGTTAAAGGTAGTAAGTCATATCATATATTTGCGACTCATGCGGCTTCAACTGATTCTATTGACGCTAGAATTGATCGTATTTATCAATTCTCCGAAATTAATAACTTTGCTAGAAAGCAAAATATTCCAAATAACGAAGTCGTTATCTATAGTGGTGACTTTAATGTAAACAAAAATAAATTTTTTACAAAAGACTACCAGTGGATGCATATGTTATTGAGATCACATGAGCCCACATATACGGGATATACATCTGCAACCTATGATCCGACAATAAATAGCTATGCGGGCTCAAGTTCTGAATATTTAGATTACGTAGTCGTAAGCACTGAATATGGTCAAGTTGAATCAAATACAAATAGGGTTGATATTCCACGTTCTACATCTTCTGGTTTGTGGTATCACTGGGATTTATCAGATCATTTCCCTGTTGTGGCGACAATTGAACAATGAGGTGGTTAGCTCTTGTTTTAGTTATTTTTCTTATCAGCGTCTTTTATATGACGCTGATCTCTCCTACAAAAGTCATGGAGTCAAAAAAAGTTAAAGCGGACAGGTTTATAAAAAGCCATGTAAATGAGTTGATAGAACCTGAAATAGCGTTCAATGATCAAAATAATTTTGAATTGGAGAAAGTTGAAGAGAGCACTGATGAAAAGATTATGCGTATACATGTACTTAGTGACGAATTTCAATCACTAAGGGGAACTAAATTATTAAATAAAATGGCAAATTTTTGGGGTGAGTGCAAGTCGACCCATACATGCGATGAGCAACTTATAAAATTAGAAAAACAATTACCTTACTCGTTATTTAAGCTGTTGAGTGATTTTGAATCACTTAGAGAAGAGTGGTTATTAACTTCTCTCAGTATTTCTATGGATCTTCCTTTTAATGAAAAAGTCTATCAAGTTAGACAACAATACGAGAGTGTCTGGGGGGCATATACTGATCTTTTATTTGAAGAGGAGTTTAAATACTACCGCTTTAGAGCCGAAAGCATGATGTTACAACAAGTCTCGCCTTCTGAATATATAGAACAACTAAACCAGTTATTTGAACAGCAGGCGGCGTCAAAGCTTGATATATTTGTTCAATCAAAAAGTGCTAAATTCGATTATGCTTTAGGGAATATACCTAATACATACAGTGAAGAAGAACGAGAATTGCTCGTAAAAGAGCTTTCTTTACTCTATTTAACTGAACAAGAAAGAACCGATTTTTACAAAAGGGATCTGCAAATAAAAAATCAAAGGCAAGAAGTTGAAACATACCAGAAACAGCTTTTTGAGTTAAAAAAGAGTTTGGAAAGTATGCGTAATAATGAATATAGAACGTTATCTGATGATGAGTGGCAAAGGATATACCAAGATCGGATCGGGGAATTTAGAAAGGTTTTTTTTGACTATCACTGATATATAATTTAGACGCTATATAAATTGTACGACATATCTCGACAGAGCGTTTTTGAAAGTAATGTTGATAAGATCACGATTTGTATTGGTAATTTATATTTCATGGTAATTATTCATAGTAAATAACAAATAGCATGAGATAATAGTGTGAACTTTTTGTGGTGAGACAACTAGTTAACAAGGTGTGGTTAAAAAGTATGCAATTAATGCTTTATTTTTGTCAGTGAAAACGGCAGAATGACCTCACATTTGAACTCGGTCACTCTATTTGAATTGAATTCTCATAAAACACATTGCTGTTTACCGAGTTGGTGATAATGTCTCGCCGCATTCCGAATTTTTAAAGTAAAAGGTTACAAATATGTCTGATGTACCAGAGTCTGTTGCAAATATTGCTGCTGTCGCTCAGCCAGTTGCTGAGTCTTCAGGTTCAGTGTGGGGTTATGTAGCAGGTGGCGTGGTTTTATTAATCATTGCCGGTATTTATGGTTATAAGAAAATTAACCAACCTGCATTTGTGATTAAGCAGGTACGTAAGAAAAACCTGAAAGAAATGAAAAAGCAGGGCATTGAAAATTCCGAGTTTATGGTAGATATGGATAAGCTACTAGAATCAATGCTTGCATACACGACAGAAAATAAAATGAAAGGTGCAGACGTTGTAACGTTGTTGAAGCCTTTAAATGATAAAGATCGTGTGAAAACGCCAAAAGATATGTACAACTCTATGATTTATATTGCGAATGAAATTAAAGATGTTTCACTGGCTAAAGAGTTTAAAAACAAATCTAAGCAAGTGAAATCAAGTTCAGCATTGATGGCTGGTTTGTTAAAGCGTGCTGGTATCTAATTGATACTTAAATATATTCGAAGGGCTGATTATTATCAGCCCTTTTTTTATCGTTATTTTTTACGATAAAAATTCAACCTGTCAAATATAAATAGTAGGGCCATAATATTTTTATGAAACGCAACGCTTTGCGTATTCATCTAGTGTCTTTAGAATCTGTTCCTTATGCTCTGTTTTAAACTCTATAAAACTACAACGGCTAGTTGGAGCTAAAAATCAATCAACAAAGATTTAGGGGATGTAACTGCGTCTCTGTCTCGACGACTCCCTCTGCGACTAACTACATTTTAACTCTTTGCCTAGTGAAGCAATATTATTCAAAATTGAGCTCTTTTAAGCTTGATAGACTGGAATAACCCGTTCCAAAATCATCAAGGGCTCAACGAACGCCTAAGGTACGAAAACGCTGCATGATCTTATCTAATTTGATAAATGCATTGGTTGTATTTTCTCTTTCTGTCATTTCAAAGACTAATCCTTGTTATAATGTCGGGTTCTGCTTAATTAACAAGATGACATCATCAACAAATCTGGGATCATTGAGCATAGATAGAGTAACGTTTATAGAAACGTAAAAATCTTTATTACAATGGGCTATTAAAAGTTTATCTATTGAGAGCTGCTTTAATAAATGTAAAGTTATCGGTTTTATTTTCCCATTTGATTCTACTTTTGTAATAAATTGATTTGGAGAGATCAATTGGGCATGACGATATAGCCAACGACAGAGTAATTCGGCTCCAATGATCTGGTGAGTTTGATTACAGACAATAGGTTGATAATAAAAAATAAACTCATTATTTTTTATTGCTCTGTCTATATCCTTTTTAAATGAGAAGTTATTAGTTTGAATGTAATTAATTATAAGGACAATGAGCATGCATAAAATAAAAATAAATGCAGCCAATGCGCCAATGCCTAATAACACCTGAGAAGATTTAGCGCCAACAATCACTTTAAAAGGAAATTGAGCAGAGTGATATGACTTATGGAATAAGTAGCTTTTCTTTTTATTAATTAAAATATTACCGTTATTGGTAACAACATAACCTCGTAAATACTCATCCGCATTAGTTAACCAGTCATCCATATAAGGTGCGTTTATAAATAGCTGATAAAAGCCCTTTGTTCCTTTAACGACAAGATGTAATTCATCGATCTGATTAAGAGAACTACGTTTGCGATAAAGTAGCGGTAATTTATCTTTTTTTAATCGTTCAATCAGACTAGGTGAAATTGGAGTATGCAAAGAGGCATTACGATCTGAATAGATGTAATGATTGTTTTGAAAGTATGCAACACTTCGTAGTGAGCGAGATGAAAGAACCAATGTAACCAAGTCATGCATACTTTTAGCGTCTGGTTGGTTCTCTGGTAGATGTAAAACGCTAGATATACGTTTATTTAAAGTTTTATTTAATGCAACAGCAATATCTTTACTTAAATTATCACACCTAATATTTAAGTATGTAAATGTAATAGGCGTAGCAATTAAAATAGCTAACAAAGCTAGTTGAAACATTTTTTTTACTGTAAATGACATAATAAAATTTGTTTCACACTTTGATATAACGGCCAATTAAAAATATGCCATTATGGTATATCATTGCCATTTAAAATATTTGGTTAAGTCGATAAAAGATACCAATGGTGACAAGTTGTATCTTTTATCTTTTGGTGAGAAGTGAGCTAATTCATTAAAAATATGACATCTATGCTTTATTTTCAAAGTCTTTGCGAACAATTTCTAAGGCGGAAAGTACGATCTCTGGGGCAATGTCATTACTCTCTAATAAATAAATCAAATCTACCGCGAGCTTTATTTCTTCCGGTGCATTTTCTAATGTTTTTGTTGTTATTTGGTTATCAGACATAATTTCTCTTTATCGCTATTTGTTGTGTACTAATAATGCTGCATGAATAAGTTGTAAGTGTAGCTCGACTAAATCTTGATGATTTGTTCTATATCCACCACCGATGACTGCGGCGACTGGAATATTCTGCGCTTTAGATTGGGCTAAAATATAATGATCTCGTTGGTATAAACCTTGTTTAGAAACATCAAAATATCCCAGTTCATCATGCTGGTGGATATCAACACCGGCATCGTATATCACCAAGTCAGGTTGGTGCTGAGCAAGTAGAAGAGGGAGAACACCTTGCAATGCCGTGAGGTAATCATCTGTTGATGTATTTCTTTCTAAAGCAAGATCAATATCTGAATCAGGCTTACGAGCAGGGAAGTTTTTATCACAGTGCACTGAGAAGGTAATGATGTTGGGATCATCGGCAAATAGTGTTGCAGTGCCATCACCATGATGTACATCACAATCAATAATCATGACCTTGTCGATATGAGAATAAGATAAAGCATGTTTAGCTGCGATGGCTAAGTCATTAAATAGACAAAAACCACTACCAAAGTCATGATGGGCGTGATGATAACCACCACTTAAATGAATCGCGATACCGTGCTCAAGTGCTAAATCAACAGTTAATTGAGTTCCACCTGTTGAAAGTAGGGTTCGATTGATTAATTCATCACTCCAAGGGAATCCGATACGGCGCATTTTTGCTGCTGGCAATCGATTAAAGAGTAAGTCATCAACATATTCACTATCATGAATCGCCTTAATTTTGGCAATATCAGCCCTATTGGGTTGGTGAATACTTACCTTGTTACTTAATTCTGAGTGAAAAATAGCCTCAAACAGCAGTCGGTATTTATTAATCGGGTAACGGTGCTTGTCTGGCAAGGTTAGAGCCGAGTATTGAGAATGATAAATAAGAGGAAGCATTGTTAGCCTTTTCTCTCTCTGTTACTAATGTCGGTTTCGATTTTGATCAAGGCTGCTTGGCAGCGACTTATCCTACCTTCAAGCGCAAGAATTTCTTTTTGGAGCTGTTGTTGCTCAAACTGTGAAGCACAACGGCTAATTAATAATTCTTTATCACGAAGCATAGCTTTTAAGCGACGTTCCCAATCTTTATGTTGATTAAGATCTTGATATATTTCATTAATTGGTCTGCGCCAGACAGCTTGGTTTTTCGGCTCTTTTTTACGAATGTTTAGTGTGGCTAATTCACGCTGGATAGCTTGAATTTGGCTCACAATTTTTTCACAGAGGTGCTGTGTTCTTGCCGGTAATAAGCGTCCGGCTTGTTGTTCTTTTTGTAATAATTGGAGCTCATTATGGACTTCATTGACACAGGGAGTAAGCAACTTGCTACGTGTTTTAAATAGCGTTTCGTCAAACAGGGGCTTAAAGGATTCGCCACGTTTACGGTCAACGTCAGCTGCTTGTTGCTTTAATTGTTCAATCAGTGAAATAAGACGAGATAAGTCAATCATAGAGAAACCTTGTATTACAAGCTAAATTAGAACCAAGCTTGCCAAGCTAATTTAATCGCTAAAATTAAAACAACAGTTACAAAAACAGGTCGAATAAACTTTGCGCCAAAGCGTATTGCAGAATGAGCACCAATGTAAGCACCTAGCATTAAACATATCCCCATCGTTAAACCAAGCGCAAAATTGACTTGCCCTAAAACAATGAAAGTAACTAATGAAGTAATGTTACTGGTGAAATTCATCGCTTTTGCTAGGCCACATGCACGTAGCATGTCTAACCGATATAAAATCATGCTAGAAACAGTCCAAAAAGCGCCTGTACCTGGGCCTGCTACACCATCATAAAAACCGATACTTGTTCCTTGAAGCCATTGTTTAAGTTTTAGTATAGGGGTGACTGATGGTAATACGTATTGCTCATCTTTTGGCTGGGGGTGCCAAATAGTATAAATAGCCACGGCAAAAATAAGCAGAGGTAAGCCTTTTTCTAGCCATTCGCTACTAATTAGATTAACAATTAAGGTACCTGTTATTGCACCAATAAATGTAGCGATAAAGGAAGCAAGCCAAAAACGTGGTGAGAATAGGTTCTTTTTGTAATAAGTCCAAGCCGCTGTTGCAGAGGCAAAGCTTGCAGCGAGTTTATTGGTACCTAAAGCAATATGTGGTGGCAATCCTAGTGATAGCAAGGCAGGGACGGTGAGCATTCCACCACCGCCTGCAACCGCATCAATAAAGCCAGCGGCAAGGGCAATAATACCGAGTATCAGTAAGGTACTCGGTTCTATCATCTCAATCATTAATTATTCTTTTTATTCATTTAGTTATATTCAATAACCCGTTTAAAAGGAGGCAGAGAGTCTAATAATGATTTTCCGTATCGACGGGTAATAATTCGACGGTCTAGAATGACTACTCTACCAGAGTCTTCTTCTTTTCGCAGTAAGCGGCCAACGGATTGAATCAGCTTTTTACTGGCTTCTGGTACTGAAATTTGTAAGAAGGGATTTCCGCCTCTACTTTCAATATATTCAGCGTGGGCTTCTTCTACTGGTGATGTAGGTACTGCAAATGGAATCTTGGTAATAATTAAATTTGTAAGCAAATCACCGGGTAAATCAAGACCTTCAGAAAAACTTCCGGTGCCAAATAAGATGCTAGCTTTACCGTTCTTACAGTTTTCTTTGTGTTTTTTTAGGGTTTCATTACGCGACTCTTCGCCTTGTACCAATAATTCCCATTTATTCTTTTTCGCTAGCGGACGTAATGCATCGGCGACTTTATTCATTTGCCAATAAGAAGAGAACAACACCAAACTTGCGGTTTCACCTTCAAGGTATTCGGGTAATATTTCAATCAATAAGTCAGTAAACGCTTCGGCTTGTGGCTCCATTTTTAAAGAGGGGATCACTAAGCGCGCATTATTTTGATAATCAAATGGAGATGCTAGTGCTAAAAAGCGTGTTCCATCCGATTCAGAAACGCCAGCCTGACGGCAGAAAAAGTTAAATTGATTTAAAGCACGTAGAGTTGCTGAAACTAAAATAGATCCTGCTGCGCGACTCCAAAGTAACTGATCTAGCCGATAGCCGACCTCAAGTGGTGAAACTTCAATAATGTAGTCATTTTCCCGTTCAGGGCTTTTTTCTATCCAACGAGCTAACGGAGCACCTTTTTTATTGTTTGGTTGCGCCATCAGTGTCCAGACTTTTTCAAGATTTTCCACGCGTTGTAGATAAAAACCGACTTCAGTAAGTGCTTGCTCACCTAATCGAGGAATAATTTCATTTTCTTTAGTACGCTCGGAGATTAAATCTTGGATCTTACCCAACGATTGCATGACCTTTTTACTGGCTTCTTTACAGCCTTTCGCTTCTTCTTCTAACCATTGTGGTAATTCACCATGCTCAAAACGATACACGCCATCTTTATTAAAAATAGCGGGATCAATATTGTTGGCTATCTGACTTAATGTTGGGATTAAGTGCTGGATGTTATCTTGTATTGCATTTTGAAAGCGATTGGCCTTTTGATAGTCAGCGAGCTCTGCGTATTTGCTAACATTTTGATTAAGTTTTTCAAGCCAACTTGCTGCGCCTTTCAAACTCGCTGCGGCAGATGAGAAGTCACGTGCGACTTGTGGCAGGTGGTGAGCCTCATCAATCACATAAATGGTTTGTTCTGGCTCTGGTAAGATAACACCACCACCTAGCTCGATATCTGCCATTAACAAAGCATGGTTAGCCACAATAACATCTGCTTTATCTAAGTGCTCACGTGCTTTGGCAAAAGGGCATGTACGATGCTTAGGCATACCAGCATGGCAGCTATGTTTATCCGCCATGATTTGCATCCAAACACGATCGGGAATCGTTGTCGGCCAACTGTCTCTGTCGCCATCCCATTTCTTTTGCTCGGTAGCCTTTAGCATTCGCTTTAGCAGATCGAGATCAGATTTTTTAGGTTTTTCTTCCCACATAGCGAGTTGAGGATCACCGTCAGGCGAACAGCACGCTTCTAACTTATGGTTACAGCAATAACGTTGACGCCCTTTGGCGAGAATAAAACTGAATTCCTTTGGGAAAATTTGGTTAAACAACGGGAGATCTTTGTTGATTAACTGTTCTTGCAGCGCAACGGTTGCAGTCGAGATCAATAGTTTTTTGTTATTGAATAACGCAAAAGGGATGCCACCGAGCAGGTAGGCTAAAGATTTACCGATCCCTGTACCAGCCTCAGCCACTAACATTCGGTTTTTCTTGTGATATTCCCCAGCCAGCGTTTTTGCTATTTCTGACACCAAATAGTTTTGTGCGCGACGTGGAATAAAGTTATCTAGCTGTTTTCCTAAATTCTCATAGCACTGCTTGATATCGGTTTTTACTTGGCTGTGTAACATGGCTGAAATTTCATAATGGCAGGGGACGGCATTGTAGCATGAAGTATTGGTGTTCAAAGTGAATAACGTGGAGTGAGGTGAAATTCAGGACATTGAACTGCGCTTAGGTTTTGTGTGTATTAGCGCTGGCGTTTCAGAAATAAAGAGAAACACCTCATAAAGTATTGAATGTGAAATTACAGGAAAGGTGATTGTAAGGGATTTTTTTGAGTGATTGGAGTGATAAACGGAAACAAAATAATAGTTGTATTGTGCTTTGGATCACGATTACGAATAGATATCTGCAATATTAAATACCAGAAATGACGGCTTAAAACGATCGCCCATCCATAATGCTTTTTAAAGCTTAAATGGTTTGAATGTCTGCGTTTGTATTTGTTTTTTAGCTTTTTATTCTATTTTTTTACACTTTTTAATAGTTAAAATAATAGGTAAAACGCCTTTTGATAGTATTTTTAATTTTTGCTTTACTGCCTTAACTAGCTGAAAATTAATGTTATTTATGTTTTTTTTGTTTTTTTTTATGAAATTTGACAAAAATATTGAACTTCTGTCAGGATGCGTACCACGAACACCAACTCCTTGTTATTTTAGTTTTTTATTTTTAGAACTGTTGTGTAACAAGGAGAAAATAAACAGGGGGAGCCGGGAATGGTTCTCCATAAATAAGATAAAGAAAGGCAGTGGACTTATCATGAAAAAAACTCTTTTAGCTCTTGCTGTACTAACAGCTGGTTCTGCAAATGCAGGCATCAACCTATATGATGCAAACGGTGTTAAAGTTGACCTATCTGGTGCTGCTGAAGTTCAGTACCACCACGGTTACGATAAAGACTCTAAAGGTGATATCCGTCTTGATGATGGTGATCTTTCATTCGACACTTCTGTAGCAATTTCTCAACAATTAAATGCACTAGCTAAAATTAGCTTTGAGTACGAGAACGAAGATAAAGATGAAGATGGTAGCCGTGTTAAGAACTACGAGCTATACACAGGGTTTAATGGCGATTTCGGTCAATTAACTTTCGGTCGTCAATACTTAGTATTTGATGATGTTGGTATCGGCATGGACTATGAAGCTGGTATTGGTCTATCTCAAGCAAATAAAGAAGTGTTAGATGCTGCAACTAACTTCGATAATATTGCTAAATACACATACGATAACGGTATGTTCTACGCTGGTGTTTCTCATAAGTTCGATGACTCAGATAAAGGTAAAAAAGATAATTCAGTTACTGATGGTCGTTTAGGTTTCCGTGTTGCAGGTCTTGATGCACGTGTTTACTACATTGACTACTCTAATGAGCAAATTTGGAACCTAGAAGCTGAATATGCACTAGATGCATTTGTTTTAGCTGCTTCTTACGGTCAGGGTGAAGTGGATCATGTTGAAGGTAAAGCAACTCAGTTAGCTCTTGCTGGTTCATACACACTAGACAAAACGACTTTTGCTCTAGGTTACAACCATATAACGGATGATATCCAAGCACATACAGCAAACAAAGTTGACTTCGACAACGTATACGCTAACGTTACTCAACAACTACACAGCAACGTTAAAGTTTACGCTGAGCTAGGTTGGTTAGAAGCTAACCACCACGATTACGATTACGACCTAAACTATACTGCAGGTCTAGAAGTTAAGTTCTAATTTCAGAATTAGCTGTTAAGAAGCCGCCGTTTTTGGCGGCTTTTTTATTATTAAGCGGTTTCTATAATTGTTATACCTCTTAGTAATTATAGTAATAGTTTGATCCTCAATCGTTGTTTATTAGGGATATATAATGAAGAAAATATTATTGTTAGCGGCATTATTTTCTGGTGCTGTGCATGCGGCAACACTCTCGGTAGGTAATAATCTTGAGTTGTTGGTTGTAGATGGAAAGGAAGTAAAATCAGGTCGATTTTCTCATGCTGAAAATGTTGAACTATCTGAAGGGAAACACCAAATAGTGGTACGTTTTGATAGTGAAGTAAAGCGTGGTTCTAAAAAAGTGATTTATACAACGCGTCCATATCTATTTGATATCAATATGACTTCACAAGATGCTGAAATCTCTTTGCCGCGTTTATCCACAGAATCACAAGCAAAAGCATACTTTGCACGAGACCCACAGTGGACGCTTGAAACAGCGACAGGTGTAACAACATTGTCTGCGGTTGAATTGATCGGGGATGGTTTAGGTGCTTACAGTGACATGCCTGCACTTGTGGCTGAATATAATAAACGCAACGGTATCATTATTGAAAACGGTAACCCTGTCGATTTACAAAAAACAGTGGTAGAAGTTGATGATAAAACAGGAAAAGTTCAGATCACGGGTGATGCGTTAACGCAATTAAAGTTATGGTATAGCAAAGCATCTAAAGACGATAAAAAAGCGTTTAAAATTTGGATGGCAGAGCACGATTTTAATTAAGACTTGTGCGTACATTGTAAAAAGCAAAAGGCAGCGACTATCGCTGCCTTTTCTATATATGTCATTTATTAATGAAGATCAGTCGTGGTGATAACGACTATGTTCTCGGCACGCTTTACAACGAGGCTGTGCTGGATCTTGTTCTAAATCACTGTATTCAATTTCTTCTTCACAATCAGTACATAAACCATACATACCTAGTTTAAATGAACAGACTGCGGCATCTACTTTTTCAAGACGAATTGCAGTATCAAAAAGAGCAGGAATGAATGATGCTTTCGCCATCGCAATCAGGTCGTTAAGTTCTGCATCATTTATTTTTGCAGGATCAGTAACTAGGCTATTGAGCTGTATTTTATTTTTTAATTCTTCCGCTAGGGTTAAAAATTCTGTATTTAGCGGGCTCTGAAATTGTTGATAATTCATGTCTACCATTGCCGTAATGATTGATTCAATAGAGGAAATTAAACATCACTGTCATTAATTATGGGGATTGATATGAAACAAGAGAGCAGCGATAAATTTCAAATATCAGCGAATACCCCAAGTTCGTTTTTAGTTTAGGCGATATTCATTATTGAGTTGTGATTTGAATCAAGTCTTTGTGTAAATTTATATCAACAACCCTATTTTATTTCGTTTTTTGCTAAAAAAATTAGCAGATAAAATGTTCTCTTAACAAACGCAAAGAAAAAATAACAAGATATGTATCTCCGTCATTGCACTGTCAATTATCTTATATAGGGAATTAGAGATAGGTCGTGAATTTAAAGCCTGTATAGTGCGAAATATTTCTTTTTTTATATGTCTTTTTTTTGTTGTTAATACTTGCTTTTCCTACTTTGCCAGCAATACTGACTTCACTAGGGATTTTATTAAATTAGTCAATTTTGTGACTTATTTTCCTTGTTAGTTATTATTGATTTATAAGTTTTAATCATCGCTATACTAACGTTATCTCTTGCTTCAATATGGAGGGAGTAATGGATACAAGGAATAGCGTAATAATGCGACAGAGTGCTAATTTAAAAACAAGAGTTGTCTCATCTTTATATGTGGTTACAGGAGCAACCTGTGTTGTCTTAGGCGTGATAGGGATTTTTTTACCACTGTTGCCTACCACCCCTTTTTTACTACTAGCCAGTGCGTGTTTTATGCGAGGTTCACCACGTTTAAATCATTGGCTACGAAATCATCCTACCTTTGGACCTATTTTAGATAATTGGTATCAGCATCGCGCGGTTTCTTCTACAGTAAAACGTCGTGGAAACATCATGATAGTGTGTAGTTTTGCACTGTCTATTTTTCTTGTACCGTTATGGTGGCATAAAGGGATGTTGTTGGTGATGGCGATGATATTGCTCTTTTTCTTTAATAGATTGACAGTAATTGATAAAACTATGGCTGGAGAGTTAGTTGCTGACAAACAGGAAAAACAATAAACTGCATCAATAATTCATGACAGATAACTTTGATATTTATCTGCCAGAGTTGATGATATTGCCTACGATTCAGTAGGCATTTTATTTCTCGCTTGATACTTATCAGCATTGTGAAAGCACGGAAACGATTATGAACCAAGAAACACTTAACTTGATTAAAAATAGTATTCAATCAATTCAAGATTACCCAAAACCGGGGATCTTATTCCGTGATGTGACGAGCTTAATGGAGCAGCCTGAAGCTTACCGTGCAACGATTGCTATTTTAGCTGAAAAGTATAAAGATCAAGGTATTACAAAAATCATCGGTACTGAAGCGCGCGGTTTTTTATTTGGTGCGCCACTTGCTTTGGAACTTGGCGTTGGTTTTGTGCCTGTTCGTAAGCCAGGTAAATTACCGCGTGAAGTGATTGCTGAAAGCTACGAGTTAGAATACGGCAAAGATACATTAGAAATTCATAAAGATGCAATTAAACCCGGTGATCGCGTATTGCTTGTTGATGATTTATTAGCTACCGGTGGCACCATTGAAGCGACAACGAATTTAGTGCGCCGTTTAGGTGGTACTGTCGATGATGCTGCATTTGTTATTAACTTACCTGATATCGGCGGTGAAGCGCGTCTACAAGGTTTAGGTTTAAATGTTTATGCTATTTGCGACTTCCCTGGTCACTAAGTATAAATAAAACAATGAGCAGTAAGTAAGCCAGATGTTTACTTACTGTTTATTTGCTTAATGATTGCGCTCTCAATTATCTCTTCTCTCGCTCCAAAATACGCAATATGCTAGCATTAGCGCAGGTTTCACCATCAATACATCATGTCTTAGTATTTCTCTTATTTTCTACGAACTATTTGTTTTATTGGTATCTAAAATAAGGTTTAGAGAATAATAGAAATAGAGGCGAGTGTATTCATAAGACGCTGTCTAGATAGAGTAAGGTAGTTATTAATGAGTTATCAGGTTCTGGCCCGTAAATGGCGTCCATCTCAGTTTTCTGATGTGGTTGGTCAGTCACATGTGTTGACAGCCTTAGGCAATGCGTTAACGCAAAATCGCCTTCATCATGCTTATTTGTTCAGTGGTACTCGTGGTGTGGGTAAAACAACCATCGCGCGCATTTTCGCCAAAGGACTTAACTGTGAAGAAGGGATCACGGCAACCCCCTGTGGTAAATGTGCAACGTGTCGTGAAATTGACGAAGGACGTTTTGTTGATCTTTTAGAGATCGATGCGGCGTCTCGCACCAAAGTAGAAGATACTCGTGAACTTCTCGATAACGTTCAGTATAAGCCTGCTCGTGGACGCTTTAAAGTGTACTTGATCGATGAAGTACATATGTTATCTCGTCACAGTTTTAATGCTTTACTTAAAACGTTAGAAGAGCCGCCGGAGTACGTTAAATTTATTTTAGCGACAACGGATCCTCAAAAGTTGCCAGTTACGATATTATCTCGTTGTTTACAGTTCCATTTAAAGCATCTTGATCATCAACAAATCCAAACGCAATTAGAAAAAGTACTCGCAGAAGAAAAAGTGGAGTATGAAGCTAAAGCATTAAGCTTATTAGCGCGCGCTGCTGAAGGTAGTATGCGTGATGCGTTAAGTTTAACGGATCAAGCCATTGCTTTAGGGAATGGTCAAGTTGGCATTAATAATGTTGCGACAATGCTTGGCACATTAGATACAGATCAAGCGTTATTCTTACTTGAAGCTGTCGCGCAAGCAAATGCAAATATTGCGATGAACAGTTTACAAGAACTGGCGAATATTGGCGTTGAATGGGACAGTCTACTACGTGAATTAGCCAGTCAATTACACCGTGTTGCTATGTATCAAGCTTTACCTGCGAGTTTAGGTGATGCGTTGCCTGATGCTGAGCGTATCAGTTTGTTAAGTCAACTGATGACGCCACAAGATGTGCAGCTATGCTATCAAATAGCGGTGCAAGGTCGACAAGATTTAGGCTATGCCCCTGATGGTCGAACTGGACTTGAAATGGTGCTATTGCGTATGTTGGCATTTAGGCCAGTTGTTTCATCAGGGATCCAGCCACAAGCGATCAATGTTCCTAGCACTCAACCGGTCGCGACAGTACCTGCTGTAAATCCTAATCCTACTGGGCAGCAAGGTGTTTCACGCGTACAAGCGTTAAAAGCGCAGGTGCAAGCCGCGCATACGGAGCCAGTATCTCAAGTCGCGCCGCATCAAATACAGCAACAATCTAATACCGCTGTTAATCCAGAGATGAATGTGGCTCCAATGCCGCCTCATTCTGTGATGTCAGAACAACAAGTAGCACCAGCTCAGCCAAGTGCTCAACCACAATCTATTGCACCACAACGTTCTCAAGAACCAGTGCCACAGATATCGCAATCGGTGAGTGCGCCTGAAGTGCCAGCAGTACCGAGTGAAACATCACGTACAGGTTCAGCGGCCAGTGGGTTATTGGCGGCACGTAATAGGTTACGTAGCCAGAAACAGCGTGGTAATGATGATAAACAGGTTTCATCGGTAAAAAAGACGCCAACGACGTCAGCTAAAAAAGTCGCTACATCCGTATTAGATCGCGTTGCGAGTAAGCAAAAAGCGATGCCTACGAGTGCCTCCCGTGCGATGCCGACGTCGAATCTCCCAGCAGAACAGCAACAAGAGAAAGAAGATCAAGAATATCGCTGGAAACCGACAGTAAAACCTGATGCTGAAGAGGCTAAAAAAGTCGATGTGGCTCCACGTGTTTTAAAGAAAGCACTAGAGCACGAAAAAACACCAGAAATGACAAAAATACTTGTCAATGAGGCGGCAAATCAGGATAGTTGGGCAAACTTAGTGACGCAGTTGGATGTGGGGAAATTAATCCAACAGCTAGCCTTGAACTCTTCTTTTGAGCAGCAAGGTGATCAAATCACATTGCATTTACGCGCATCGCAACAGCATTTAAATGGTGAGCGTGCTAAAGAACAATTATGTAGTGCATTAAGTACCGTATTAGGACACCCAGTCATGTTGAATATCGTACTGGGTGAAGAAGGAAAAACACCGTTAGAATTACGTGAAGAGCTGTATCAACAAAAGTTGTTACAAGCAAAACAGAGCTTAGATAACGATCAAAATGTGATGTTTATTTGTCAGCGTTTTGCAGCTCAACTGGATGAAGACAGTGTTCGACCAATTTAAAGGTTTTTAACCAGACCAAGATAGAGAGAGAAAAGATATGTTTGGTAAAGGTGGCATGGGTAACATGATGAAGCAGGCGCAACAGATGCAAGAGCGCATGCAGAAGATGCAAGAAGAAGTAGCAAACATGGAAGTAACTGGTGAATCAGGTGCTGGTCTTGTTAAAGTTACTATCACTGGTAGCCACAGTGTTCGTCGTGTTGAAATTGACGAAAGCCTAATGGAAGACGACAAAGACATGCTAGAAGATCTTATCGCAGCTGCATTTAACGATGCTGCTCGTCGTATCGAAGAAGCACAAAAAGAAAAAATGGCTTCAGTAACTGGCGGTATGAACCTACCTGCTGGCTTTAAACTGCCATTCTAATTAATGCGTACCAGTCACTTACTGGAGCATTTAATGGAAGCTTTACGCTGTCTACCGGGGGTTGGCCCTAAGTCAGCACAGCGTATGGCTTTTAGTTTGCTGCAGCGTAATCGTCAAGGTGGTTTACAGCTTGCAGATGCACTGAGTCAGGCAATGACTGAAATTGGACATTGCCGTGATTGTCGAACATTTACTGAAGATGATGTTTGTGCCATTTGTGATAATCCTCGCCGCCAAGAAAACGGATTAATTTGTGTTGTTGAAAGTCCTGCGGATATTGTCGCAGTAGAAGCAACAGGACAATTTTCTGGCCGTTATTTTGTTTTGATGGGGCACTTGTCTCCACTTGATGGTATTGGACCCTCTGATATTGGTCTTGACCGTCTTGAAAATCGATTACAGCATGAAAATATCAGTGAAATAATTCTTGCAACTAACCCGACGGTTGAAGGGGAAGCCACAGCGCATTACATTGCTGAGTTATGTCATGAATATGATGTACCAGCGAGTCGTATTGCTCATGGTGTTCCTGTCGGTGGTGAGTTAGAACTTGTTGATGGCACAACGCTATCGCATTCATTAGCTGGGCGTCAGCGTTTGTAGTTTGTCGAGAATAAATAAAAACCGCGCTAATATAGCGCGGTTTTTTTATGTGTTACTTAAAGCCTGTATTTTACAGCGAGTAAAGAATATTGGATCCATAGGTCAAACTGGTTAATAACAGTGAGTTTTTGTTTATTACATCAATCCGACGGCTTTCTTGCGCATTCATTCTAAAAATATCTTTTACAACATTAAGTTGCTTATCATCAAAATCAATATTTGTACCCGATGTTACGTCTTTAAATTCTGTTGGCTCAGTGAGCAGATAGCCACCACTGACATCCCATTGACCTGATTCAGAGATATGAATGGTTACGGGCGTTGGTTTCTCACTATAAAGCTCTAACGTCGTAATACGCGAATAGGTATGGTTAGGCAAATACACCATATTACTGCTTTGTTTTACTTTACGTAATGTGCCTAAATTATCGAGTTGTGTTGGCTCAATACGGCTAAATGTCGTACTTTGCCATTCTCGTGACATCAGTAGTTGCTCTTGCTTGTAATCCGTTGAAAAATAAACCCAACTACAAACAGTAATAGAAATAGCAAGGATTCCAAAAGGCCAATACTTACGAACAAAATGCGAGAAGGTAATAGGAGAATTTACTGGCATAATTTCACATTATCCTCATGGCTAGTCAGTAAACGTAAGGTGATGTTTTCCATTGGTACACTACTGCTATGTAAGTAATTCAAATACAGTTGATTATTTTGTCCACCAGTGACGATGACTTCGGTTGGTTTACCTTCATCCTGATGATTTTTCAAATAATCACTGACGCAACTACTGATCATATTGTTCCAATCTTTCATCACTGGATTACTAATTGGCGTATAAATTTTCACGCCCTCAACTTGAAGAAGTGGACGAAAAGCTGCCGATTTTGGTGGCATACTTAAATTAACGGCAATCGGCAATATTAAGGCGATTACCAGTGCTATCCAACCAAGCCATGTAACCTTCGGCTTGGTTTCTATCGAGGCTGGTATAGATGATTCAGGCTCTGTTATTGGTTCAACGATCTCGCTATCTGTAACATCAACACTTGGTGTATCAAGAGGGGGAATATGTTCTGGATGCGCTAAAGTTTCTTGAGCTGCAACATTATAATCAGTGTCTTCTTCATCGACATAGGCATCAACAGTAGCAATGATTTGGTAACCACGTTTGGGCACAGTTTTTACAAATGCAGGCGACTTGGTTGAGTCTTTTAACGCTTTACGCAGTGTTGAAATAGCTTGAGTTAGGCTTGAGTCATCGACTTCAAAGCCTTGTTCACGCCAAACATAATCGTGAATACGCTGGCGAGTAATAATGAGGCTTGGATCTTCGATTAGAAGACTCAAGGCACGGCTTTCATTACTGCCCAAACGAATTAACTCATTATTTTCCAGTTTATCAATCAAACTGTTATCGTTTGGATCAAAAATGAATCGTTGTCCGATTAAAAACTTTTTTGCGTGTGTAGGCATCTATTTAACCTTAGCAATGATCTTCTAATTATTCATTGTTCTATAAGTTTGCTGAATGGTTTCTTAATCTAAAAATATAAAACGTAATCTGAAAAAATATAAAAAATAAAAAACGTGCTATTTTAGGTTGAAATTATGCTGTTTGACCATATTTATCTTAAAAATAACACCTAACAATTTTCCATGGAGTAGAGATGAGCGAGCAAGTGGTTGATAAAAATAAGGAAACTCGTGGTTTTCAGTCGGAAGTAAAACAATTACTTCACCTAATGATCCATTCACTTTACTCGAATAAAGAGATTTTCTTACGTGAATTGATCTCAAATGCGTCTGATGCGGCAGATAAGCTACGATTTAAAGCCTTATCACAGTCTGATTTGTATGGTGACGATTCTAACCTATGCGTTAAGTTATCAATCAATGATCAAGCGGGTACATTAACTATTAGTGATAATGGTATTGGTATGACCCGTGAGCAGGCGATTGAGCATTTAGGCACTATTGCTAAATCAGGAACGAAAGAGTTCTTCTCTCAGCTAAAAGAAGATGAAAGTAAAGATTCGCAACTTATTGGTCAGTTTGGTGTGGGTTTTTACTCAGCATTCATTGTGGCAGATTCGGTAACGGTTAATACACGTGCAGCTGATGTTGCGGCTGATGAAGCGGTAAGTTGGCAGTCTGCTGGTGAAGGTGATTACAGCATTGAAACCATCACCAAAGCGAATCGTGGTACTGATATTATCTTGCACCTACGTGAAGATGATAAAGAGTTCCTAAATGAGTATCGCTTACGTGAGATCGTGGGTAAGTATTCCGACCATATTGGTATTCCTGTTCTGATTCAAACTGAAGAAAAAGACGATGAAGGTAAAGTAACAGGAACAAAGTGGGATCAGATCAACAAAGCCCAAGCATTGTGGACACGTAATAAGTCCGACATCAGTGATGAAGAATATAAAGAGTTCTACAATCACGTTGCGCATGATTATGCAGAGCCTTTGGTATGGTCACATAACCGCGTTGAAGGTAAGCAAGATTACACTAGTCTTCTTTACATCCCGTCGACGGCGCCTTGGGATCTAAACAATCGTGATGGTCAGCATGGCTTAAAGCTGTATGTGCAACGTGTATTTATTATGGATGATGCACAGCAGTTCATGCCGACATACCTTCGCTTCGTGCGCGGCTTAATTGATTCAAACGATCTGCCACTAAACGTATCGCGCGAAATTCTACAAGATAACAAGGTGACACAAGCGCTACGTAAAGCGTGTACTAAGCGTGTGCTTCAAATGCTTGAGCGTATGGCGAAAAATGATGCTGAGAAGTATCAGACGTTCTGGAAAGCGTTTGGTCAGGTGTTAAAAGAAGGGTTAGCTGAAGATTTTGCTAATCGTGAAAAAATTGCCAACTTGCTACGCTTTAGCTCAACAGAAAATGACTCACAAGAGCAAACAGTATCGCTTGCCGATTACGTGAGCCGCATGAAAGAAAACCAAGATAAGATCTATTATCTAACCGCAGATAATTTTAATGCAGCGAAACATAGCCCACACCTAGAGCAATTCCGTGCGAAAGGGTTGGAAGTGATTTTGATGTATGATCGTATTGATGAATATCTAATGGGCCACTTGCCTGAATTTGAAGGTAAGCAGTTCCAAGCTATTACCAAATCTGATCTTGATCTTTCAAGCTTTGATGATGAAGAAGTGAAAGAGAAGCAAAAAGAGACAGAAAAGGAATTTGCTTCAGTGACTGAGCGTACAAAAGGTTACCTAGGTACACGTGTAAAAGATGTACGTGCAACGTTTAAACTTCATGATACACCAGCTGTTGTTGTGACAGATGAAAACGAAATGGGTACCCAAATGGCGAAACTGCTAGCAGCAGCAGGCCATGATGCGCCAGAGGTTCAATACATTTTTGAATTAAATCCAGAGCACGCATTGGTTAAGAAAATGGCTGATGAAGCGGATGAAGAAGTGTTTGGCCGTTGGGTTGAATTCTTGCTAGGTGAAGCGATGTTAGCTGAACGCGGTACGATGGAAGATCCTTCACAGTTCCTTGCTGCTATTAACAAGTTGCTGATTAAATAACCAAATAACTTACTTATATCAAATACTATTCTGATAAAGCATGTAAACCAAGCCCAGTCATTGTACTGGGCTTGCGAGTCTTGCTTATTCAGTGTATTTTCACTTTTTTGCAAAAATTCCACTCTATTAAAGGGGATCACAATGCGCATCATTCTTCTGGGCGCTCCAGGTGCAGGTAAAGGTACTCAAGCTCAATTCATTATGGAAAAGTTTGGTATTCCTCAAATTTCAACTGGTGACATGCTACGTGCTGCAATCAAAGCAGGTACTGAGCTAGGCAAACAAGCGAAATCAGTGATCGATGCAGGTCAATTGGTATCTGACGATATCATCCTTGGTCTTGTAAAAGAGCGTATTGCGGCAGATGATTGTGCAAAAGGCTTCCTACTAGATGGTTTCCCACGCACAATTCCTCAAGCTGATGGTCTAAAAGAAAACGGCGTTAACGTTGATTACGTTATCGAGTTTGATGTGGCTGACGATGTGATCGTTGAGCGTATGGCGGGTCGTCGTGCTCACCTTCCTTCTGGTCGTACTTACCACGCTGTTTACAACCCACCAAAGGTTGAAGGTAAAGATGACGTAACAGGTGAAGATCTTGTTATCCGTGAAGACGACAAAGAAGAAACCGTTCGTGCACGTCTAAATGTTTACCACACACAAACTGCACCACTTATCGAGTACTACGGTAAAGAAGCAGAAGCAGGCAACACTAAGTACCTTAAGTTCGACGGTACACTCCCTGTTGCTGAAGTTAGCGCTGCGCTAGAAAAAGCATTAGCTTAATATTGATATAGGCTGTTTTAGATAGCTTGTAACAATGAAAAAAAACGGGCTTACCTATTGGTATAGTCCGTTTTTTTATGGTTTAAATAGGGGTTAATAAAGGCGGGATACGTCTTTTTCTGATCAAAGTGATCTAAAAGCTATTAGCTTTCGTTTAGCTTCGGTTGCATGATTAATATTTTTTGATCAGAAAGCTTGGTATAGGACAGATAAGAGCGAAAACCGATGAATAAAGACAATAAAAAATACGGTGTATTGTTAGTTAACCTAGGTACGCCTGATGCACCGACGGCTGCTGGGGTGAAACAATTTTTATCACAATTTTTACACGATCACCGTGTCGTTGATATGACTCGCTGGTTATGGTGCCCCATTTTACACGGCGTAATTTTACCTATTCGCTCACCGAAAGTTGCTAAATTATATCAATCGGTTTGGATGGAAGATGGTTCACCATTAATGGTGTATTCAAAACGTCAGCAAAAAGCATTAACAAAGATACTTCAATTCCCGGTTGAACTGGGTATGACTTATGGTAACCCGAGTACTCAGTCTGGTTTGGAGCGTCTTAAGCAGCAAGGTTGTGATAAGGTTTTAGTTTTACCGTTATATCCTCAGTACTCAGGTACCACGACTGCCGCCGTGTTTGATCGTATTGCTAAAGATTTAAAGTCTATATCGTATATCCCAGAGCTGCGTTTTATTAATCATTATTACGATCACCCTGATTATATTTCAGCGTTAGCCGAGACTGCTAAAACGGTGTGGGCAGAAAAAGGCGAGCCTGATTACTTATTATGTTCATATCACGGTATCCCTAAACGTTATGCTGATAATGGCGATCCGTATCCAGATCATTGTAATGGTACAACGGAGCTATTAGCGAAGATGCTTGAGATGCCGCGTGAAAAAATGAGCATGAGCTATCAGTCTATTTTTGGACGTGAAGAGTGGTTAAAACCGTATACTGAAGGCACGATAAAATCATTGGCTGAGAAGGGCGTAAAACGTCTTGATGTGATGTGTCCTGCATTCTCTGTTGACTGCTTAGAAACCCTCGAAGAAATTGCTGAACAGTGCAAAGAAGTGTTTATTGAAGCGGGTGGGGTAGAATTTAATTTGATCCCTTGCCTAAATGATAGCCAAGCACACATTACAATGATGGAAAACTTGGTGAAACAACATGTTCAAGGTTGGGAATAGTCAGTTTTTATTCTGTAACTTACATTGACGATAACGTTTACGCTCTCATTTGTGTTGATATATCTCAAAACCAATGAGAGCTTTTGCTTTTATGTTCTATATTCTGTGATAGAATTCGCAAAATTTACAACTTGATAGCGCATAGACATGAAATTTCCAGGCCAACGAAAATCTAAGCATTACTTTCCGGTACATGCTCGCGATCCACTTTTAAGTCAAACGAAACAAGAGAAGCGTCTAGCACGTACTCATGTTGTCGGTATTGACCAAACATTGGTAGATATTGAAGCTTATGTGGATGATGAATTCCTGGAACGCTATGAGTTAAGTAAAGGCCATTCTTTGGTTATTACTGATGAAAAAGCAGAAGCGCTATATCAAGAGCTAAAAGAGAACAATCTTGTTACTCACGAGTTTGCTGGTGGTACGATTGGTAATACGCTACACAATTATTCTGTGCTAGCTGATGATAAATCTGTTCTTTTAGGTGTGATGAGTAAAGACATAGAGATCGGTAGTTACGCGTACCGTTACCTTTGTAATACATCAAGCCGCATGGATATGAACTATCTTCAACCTGTTGATGGCCCTATTGGTCGTTGTTTTGCTCTTATTTCAAAAGACGGTGAGCGTACGTTCGCTATCAATGAAGGTAAGATGAACCAACTTGAACCAAATAGCATTCCAGAACATGTATTTGAAAATGCCTCTGCGCTTGTACTAACCGCTTATTTAGTGCGTTGTAAGCCTGGCGATCCTATGCCTGCAGCAACAATGCGTGCCATTGAATATGCGAAAAAGCACGATGTGCCAGTAGTATTAACACTAGGTACAAAGTTCGTTATTCAAGACGATCCACAATGGTGGCGTGACTTCCTTCGTGATCATGTAACAGTTGTTGCAATGAACGAAGATGAAGGTGAAGCGTTGACTGGTGAGTCTGATCCGCTTGTGGCGGCTGATAAAGCATTAGAATGGGTTGATCTTGTTCTTTGTACTGCAGGCCCTGTAGGTTTATATACCGCAGGTTACACTGATGATAACGCTAAGCGTGAAACAAGTTTACCGTTACTTCCAGGTGATATTGCTGAGTTTAACCGCTATGAATTCAGTCGACCAATGCTTAAAGCTGCGTGTGAGAACCCAATTAAGGCGTATTCACACATTGCTCCTTACATGGGGGGCCCTGAGCGTATTAAGAATACGAATGGCGCTGGTGATGGTGCACTTTCAGCATTACTGCATGATATGTCTGCAAACCGTTACCATAAAGAAAACGTGCCGAACTCTAGTAAGCACCAACATTCTTTCTTAACATATTCATCGTTCTCACAGGTTTGTTTATATTCAAACCGTGTAAGCTATGAAGTATTGGCGCAGTACTCTCCACGTTTATCTCGTGGTCTACCAGAGCGTGAAGATAGCTTGGAAGAAGCATACTGGGAACGTTAAGTTTCGTATAGATATAAAAAAACCGCCAACGCATTTTCGTGCTTGGCGGTTTTTTATTATCTGCAGTTTAGAGCAAACTTATTTTTTATAAGCTTCGTTATGTACTGCAGCAATAGCACGACCTGATGGATCAGCAGCATTCTTAAAGCTTTCATCCCATTCAATCGCTTTTGCGCTTGAACAAGCAATAGATGGACCACCTGGAACACATTTCGCTGCGCTCTCTAGTGGGAATAGCTCTTCAAAGATCTCACGGTATGCGTAAGCTTCTTTGGTTGTTGGCGTGTTGTAAGGGAAGCGGTAAGCCGCCGTTTCAAGTTGTTGATCCGTTACTTTCTCTTCAGCTACTTCTTTTAGCGTATCAATCCAGCTGTAACCTACACCATCAGAGAACTGCTCTTTTTGACGCCATGCAATAGATTCTGGTAGGTAGTGTTCAAAACACTCACGTAAGATGTGTTTTTCCATCTTACCGTTACCACACATTTTATCTTCAGGGTTTAAACGCATTGCCACATCGATAAATTCTTTATCTAGGAATGGTACTCGGCCTTCCACACCCCATGCTGCTAACGATTTGTTTGCACGGGCACAGTCAAACATGTTCAGAGCAAGCAATTTACGTACAGTTTCTTCATGGAATTCTTTCGCGTTTGGCGCTTTGTGGAAGTATAAGTAACCACCAAAGATCTCATCAGCCCCTTCACCTGACAGTACCATCTTGATACCCATCGCTTTGATTTTACGACCCATTAGGAACATTGGGGTAGAAGCACGAATGGTTGTCACATCGTAAGTTTCAATGTGATAAATCACATCACGAATCGCATCAAGACCTTCTTGAATCGTGTAGGTCATTTCATGGTGAACGGTACCAATTTTATCAGCAACTTCACGCGCCGCTTTTAAATCAGGTGCGCCTTCAAGACCCACGGCAAAAGAGTGGAGTTGTGGCCACCATGCTTCAGATTGATCATTATCTTCAATACGCATTGCAGCAAAGCGTTTTGCCACTGCTGATGTAATTGATGAATCTAAACCACCTGATAGTAGTACACCATAAGGTACATCTGTCATTAACTGACGCTTAATAGCGGCTTCTAGTGCTTCAGTTAATTCTTCTTTGCTGGTTGAGTTACCTTGTACGGCTGCGTACTCATTCCAATCACGGGTGTAATAACGCTGTGGTTCGGCATCAGCACTACCGTAGTAACAACCAGGAGGGAATTCGCTTACTGTTTTACATACAGGTACCAACGCTTTCATTTCTGATGCGACATAGTAGTTACCGTTTTCATCAAAACCTTGGTACAACGGAATAATACCAATGTGATCACGACCTACAAGGTAAGTATCTTTTTCTTCGTCATAAAGAACAAAGGCGAAAATACCGTTGAGTTCTTCAAGTAACTCTTCGCCCATGTCCTGGTATAGGGCTAGGATTACTTCACAGTCTGAATCTGTTTGGAAGTCGTATTTGCCTTCATAGCGAGCACGGATTTCTTTGTGGTTGTAGATTTCACCGTTAACTGCAAGAATTAGTTTTTTATCTGGGCTATATAGCGGTTGAGCGCCACTGTTTAGACCAACAATAGCAAGACGTTCATGCGCAAGAATGGCATGTTCTGATGCATAAATACCTGACCAGTCTGGGCCGCGGTGACGAAGCTTTTTCGACATTTCTAATGCGATAGGACGCAATGCTGCTGCGTCGCTCTTAATGTCTAGAATCCCAAATACAGAACACATATTAATACCACTCCAACGTTATCTTTTTATATCCATAAATCTTAGAAACACAGATGTAACCGAAAGGTTTTTATAATGAAAACAAAACTTTTTATTTCTGTGTGTTTCTCTTTGATTGTTAAAATTGCGTATTCTGAAGTAAATTGCAATAAAAAATCTTCAATCCATTAAAATAAAACGTCTTAGGTGAATAATATTCAGTTAAAGCATCTTTAACTGAATTAAATCTAATGTGTATGGCTTTTTATTTGAAAAAAATAAACAGTAGTTGTTACCACTGTTTATTTTTTGCTGCAAAATAAGGGGCCGTTATTATAGGGTTATGATTTGATTGCTGTTATGTCAGGCTTTAAGTGGTCACATACATTACGGGCAAAACCACTGCCTGCCTCATTGAAGATGTTGAAGACGGCATCAATACCTTGTTCATAAAGTAACTCTTCGTCATCATTGTACTGAGCAATTGCTGCTATTTTACCTTGGAAATGACGAGCTTTAATTTGCTCTAAAGCATAGACATTCGCCTGACTATGGGGCATTGCTAATAAAATAAGTGTTATGCGTTCTTTGCTGATCACCCGCGCCCAAAAATCAGGATCAGTCGCATCGCCTTGAATTACATTTCGTCCTTCTTTGCGTTGCTGCTCGGCGGATTCCTCTCGGGTTTCAACACCTATGATTTGCTTGCCGTAACGCGCTTGTAACTCATCATATGCACCAGTACCTATTCGGCCCATACCAAGAATTAACACTTTTGATTGTCCGAGATCGATCAGTTTGTCATCGGCGTTGAGTTTTTCTGGCTCAAATTCTTTTAGCCATTTTGATGCTTCAGTATAAAGTTTATGGCTCATGCTGTTGAGAGGGGCTGCGAGCAAAAAAGAGAAAGAGACGGCAATGGCGATAGCCACTAAAAAAGTACCCGGTAATAGTCCGAGTTTATAAGCTACGCCACCGACAATTAGACCAAACTCGCTGTAATTAAATAGCGTTAACGTCGCAAGCATTGAGGTACGGACACGGTAACGACACAAATGGAATATGCCATAGTACAACATACCTTTAAGCGGCAATAAGAGTAGTAAAACAAATGCCATCAGCAACCCATTAAGCGTCGGGGTTTCTGACAAGCCAATATTCAAGAAAAAGCAAACAAGTAGTAGCTCTTTAAAGTTAAAGAGTGATTTTGCCATTTCAGAAGATTTACTGTGTCCAGCCATTAGCATCCCGATCAATAGCGCACCTAAATCAGGCTTCATACCAACCAATTCAAATAACCCTGCACCGAGCACTAGCGCAAGAGTAATGGCATAGAGTACCAGTACTTCACCGTGACCTGCTTTGTCTAAGATCTTGTATAGGATAGGGCGTAATAACGGTAGGGCGAAAAGCCCAAGCGCATACACTTCTGGCATTTTTCCACTGGAGATAGTCAAGAATATAACAGCGAAGATATCTTGCATGACCAGAATACCGATAGAGACGGTACCGTACTTTGCATTTAACTCGCCTTTTTCTTGTAACAGCTTAATAGCAAATACTGTACTTGAAAAAGATAGCGCAAACCCGATGAGAATTAATTGGCTTAATGCCATGTCGCTGAACATGGTTAAGCCAAGCTGCTTTAATACCAATAAACAGAGGGTAAATAAGGCTGTAGACAAGAGATTATGTAAGGTAGCACCACCCCAAACTTCTTTTTTAAGTAAGGACTTCACATCTAGCTTTAAACCAATAGTAAAAAGAAGCAGTGTCACCCCTAAGTTAGCTAAGGTTTCTAATGTAGGCGTAGAAGTAAAGCCAAAACTGTTAAGACTAAAGCCTGCAACAAGAAAACCCACAAGAGGGGGGAGTTTGCAACGTAGAGCAATAAAACCAATGACAAAAGCGGTAAGTATGTAGATAAATTCCATATCTTGTACAACATCCTTGCAAGATAACAATCTGGAGAAATAGCATGAAGCTGATGAGATTAGGGGCGTATTAATTTAATACGCCCCTTTGCTCTGAATTTATGTGGTGCTGTGATTAGTCTTCTAATAGGAGCTGTAATAATACACCGTTTAACATAGCGCGTTTGATCATTGAAAATGCACCTATGGTCGGCTGATTATAAAGCTCAGATGCAACAATCGGTAAGTTATGATGAAATCTTGAGAGTGATTGTGTTTCAACACAACGTCGAATTGCTGGAAAAACAATCTCTTGGGCATGAGTAATGTTACCCGCAAGAATGATTTTTTGAGGGTTGAACAAATTGATGGTCATCGCAAGGGCTTTGCCCAACTGATTTCCCACTTTTATCAACGCTTGGGTTGCTAACTCATCACCTTCATTTGCTGCATCACAAATCGCAAGCATTGTTATATCTTCAAGCTCTTGTAGTGAGCTTGGATAGCCTTGGTCGAGCAACTGTTGAACATGTTTCACTATAGCGGGATCGGATGCTACTGTTTCTAAGCAACCAAAATTACCGCACTGGCACTTATCGCCTAATGGATCGATTTGAATATGGCCGATCTCGCCTACGTTACGGTTAACGCCCAAGAATACTTGACCATTAACAATAATACCGGCACCTGTACCGTTGTGAACACTGACTAGAATTGAGTCTTTACAATCGCGGCTTGCACCGAAGTAATGCTCTGCTAACGCTAGGCCTCGAATATCATTACCGACAAAACAAATAACACCGAATTGTTTTTTAATAATGTCAGCTAATGGAAAGTCATCAACATCAATATGTGGCATATATTCCACAATACCATGCTCAGGATTCACTAAGCCGGGGAGCGTAATACCAAATGCAACCAATTCTTTCATTACATTTTGGTTATTACTGATGAAGTTTTGGATATGCTCAAGTAAACCGTCAATTAAGGCTTGTTGGCTGGTATAAGAAAATGGGTGAGCGGTACCTGTTATATGGTTACCACTTAAATCATAAAGGGTTATTTCAATGTAATTTCGACCAATACGCACCGCAATAGAATGAAATGCTGCTGATTCAGTTGTCAGCGATATTGCCCGTCTACCGCCGGTTGATGCTTGTTGCGCGACCTCTTTTATTAGGCCGCGCTCAAGTAGTTGGCGGGTTATTTTAGTAACACTGGCAGGAGCAAGCTGACTAACATCAGCCACCTGAATACGTGAAATAGGGCCCTGCAAGTCAATCAAGCGATAAACAGCTGCACTGTTTAGCTGTTTTACGAGATCAACATTACCAATTTGTCCGCCTGTCATAATTAGCTCTGTTTGTATTCACCATTAACAATTGTCGCCTGAACATTATAATCGCGATCAAACACAGTAAGATTTGCTACCATGCCTTTTCTAATAGCCCCAAGTTTCTTGTCTACACCAATAGCGCGAGCAGGATAAAGTGTGGCCATACGAATCGCTTCGTCCAAGGCGATACCTACATGTTCAACACTATTTTGAATTGCTTCAATCATCGTTAGTGCTGAACCACCAAGTGTGCCTTCTTCAGTTACACACATGCCGTTTCGGTAATATACCTTTGTCCCAGTAAAAAGAAAGCTATCGATGTTTGCACCTGCTGGAGCTGTGGCATCGGTCACTAAAACTAAACGCGTATTCTTCATTTTATGAGCCATACGGATATTGGCGTAGTCAACATGGTGGCCGTCAGCAATAACGCCTGTATAGATTTCACTGCTATCGTAAATAGCGCCAACTAGACCTGGCGAACGACCTTCAACAGGGCTCATTGCATTGAATAAATGCGTAGTAAAACTAATACCAAGATCGAAGCCTTGTCTTGCTTCTTTGTATGTCGCATTACTATGTCCCGCTGAGACAACAATACCTGAATCAATCAGTTTCTGAATATGCCCAGGTGAATTCAGTTCAGGTGCGAGAGTGACTTTAGTTATAACATCAGCATTTTCACACAAGAAATCAATCATATCGTCACTAGCTGGGCGAATGAAATCTGGGCGGTGAACCCCTTTCTTTACAACATTAATGTAAGGGCCTTCTAGGTGTAGGCCTAATGCTTGATTGTGGTATTTTGCTTGATAGTCACGAATAGCTGAAACTGCACGTTTCATGTCTTCGTCGGGGGAGGTGATAAGCGTAGGAAGAAAGCTAGTACAACCTGATTTTAGGTTGGCTTGGTGCATAATATCAATGGCTTCGGCGGTGGTTTCATTGTTGAACATCACCCCTCCACAACCATTTAATTGTAAATCAATAAAGCCAGGAGAAAGGTTTGCACCATGAAGATCGATAGTATCGATGCCATCGAGTAAATGATTAATCGGGCAGATTGCATGAATGTTCACGCCGTCAATAATGACGGCGTGGTTATTCAGCACTTCGCTACCGGTAAAAATATTACAGTTGGTAAGCGCGTACATGAATATTCCTTAATTGGATTAAAGGTGGTTAATATTTTCCGCTTCTAGCTCTTGGAAGTACTTAACGGTCTTCACTTTTAGCTCTTGAGTTGATGGCTCATCACAAACAATCATTGATTTAGGGTGTAGCTGTAGTGCAGATACTGTCCATAGGTGATTGACACTGCCTTCAACAGCGGCTTGTAGTGCCTGTGCTTTGTTGTGGCCAGTGATAAGGATCATTACTTCTTCAGAATCAAGTAGAGTGCCAACACCGATAGTTAGTGAGTATTTAGGTACTTGATTGATGTCGCCATCAAAGAAACGAGAGTTAGCAATACGTGTTTCTTGAGTTAGCGTCTTGATACGTGTACGAGATGCTAGTGATGATGCTGGTTCATTGAAAGCAATGTGGCCGTCGTTGCCTACACCACCCATGAATAGGTTGATTTTACCGTAAGATTTGATCTTATCTTCGTAACGCTGGCACTCAGCTGCGTGATCTTCTGCGTTACCGTCAAGAAGGTTGATGTTTTCTTCTTGAATATCAACGTGGTTAAAGAAGTTGTTGTACATGAAGTTGCGGTATGACTCTGGGTGATCAGAAGCCATGCCTACATACTCATCCATGTTGAAAGTAACAACATTTTTGAAGCTCACTTCACCTGCTTGGTATAGCTCGATAAGGCGCTTGTATGTCGCTAGAGGTGTACCGCCCGTAGGCAGACCCAATACAAATGGACGTTCTGCTGTTGGTTCGAATTTATTGATGCGATCTGCAATGTAGCGAGCAGACCATAGACCAACATCTTTAGCGTTATTAAGCGGGATTAGTCTCACGTTGATACCTCGTTGAAGAAAGTTAAAACAGGAAAAATCTTAGCGACATAGCGCCTTTGTTTTGAATGATAAAATAAGTTTTATGATCGAGCTAGCAAAATCACTCACTTCTAACCTCCGTCGGTGATTGAGATCACAAATGATGAGCTTTTAATTTGCGGGGCGAAATTAATTTCTTAAACTGCGGATAACCAAATACGAATAGCTTAAATCAGCTACTCAATCGCATCTAAGAAAACCATAGGGGGAACTAAGGGTGAATATTCTTGGATATTTTCAAAAAGTAGGTAAGGCATTAATGGTGCCAGTTGCAGTACTTCCTGCAGCGGCAATCTTAATGGGTATCGGTTACTGGATTGATCCGAACGGCTGGGGTGCAAACTCTGCATTAGCTGCTTTCTTGATCAAGGCAGGCGCTGCAATTATTGATAACATGTCTGTACTGTTTGCAGTTGGTGTTGCATACGGTATGTCTAAAGATAAAGATGGTGCAGCAGCACTATCAGGTTTTGTTGGTTTCCTTGTGGTTACAACGCTTCTTGCACCAGGTGCAGTAGCGCAAATTCAAGGTATTGACCCAAGCGCAGTTCCAGCTGCATTTGGTAAAATCAATAACCAATTCGTAGGTATCTTAGTAGGTATCGTGTCAGCTGAGTTGTACAACCGTTTCTCAAGCGTAGAACTACATAAAGCACTAGCGTTCTTTAGTGGTAAGCGTTTAGTACCAATTCTAACATCTGTTGCTGGTATCGTTATTGCTGGTATTTTAATGTTCGTTTGGCCATCAATTTACGGCGGTCTAGTACATTTTGGTGAAAGCATTCAAGGTATGGGTTCTGTAGGTGCGGGTATCTACGCATTCTTCAACCGTCTATTGATTCCTGTTGGTCTTCACCACGCACTAAACTCAGTATTCTGGTTTGACGTTGCAGGTATTAACGATATTCCTAACTTCCTAGGCGGCGCGAAATCTATCGCTGAAGGTACAGCTACTCCAGGTATTACTGGTATGTACCAAGCTGGTTTCTTCCCAATCATGATGTTTGGTCTACCAGGTGCAGCACTTGCTATGTACCACACTGCGAAAGCGAAGAACAAAGAGCGTGTAGCATCTCTACTTCTAGCTGCTGGTTTTGCATCATTCTTCACAGGTGTTACAGAGCCTCTAGAATTTGCATTCATGTTCCTAGCACCAGTACTGTACGTAATTCACGCAGCACTAGCGGGTCTATCTGTATACATCGCAGCATCAATGCAGTGGATTGCAGGTTTCGGTTTCTCTGCAGGTCTAGTTGATATGTTCTTGTCATCACGCAACCCACTAGCTGTTCAGTGGTACATGCTGATTGTTCAAGGTATTGCATTCTTCTTCATCTACTACTTTGTATTCCGATTCGCGATTGTTAAGTTCAACCTTAAAACGCCTGGCCGTGAAGACGACGAAGAAGAGACTTCATCTGTTGCAGGTTCTGCAGAAACAGGCGAGCTAGCTAAGCAGTACTTAAAAGCACTTGGTGGTCACGGTAACCTAGAGAACATCGATGCTTGTATTACACGTCTACGTCTAACGCTAAAAGACAGCAGTCTTGCTAACGAGAAAACGTTAAAAGCACTAGGTGCAATGGGTGTAGTTAAACTAGGTTCAAATAACCTTCAGGTTATCCTTGGCCCTCTAGCTGAAATCGTTGCTGGCGAAATGAAGAAAATCCCAGCGTCAGAAGATCTATCTTCTGTAAAACTTCCATAATTACCTGAATTCTTCAGTAATTAAGTAATACCGCAAGACCTTTAATAAAACCGGCCTTATTATTTTCAAACATGGAATGATAGGGCCGGCATTTTGAGTACCCAACGTTTGGGCTCGCATTGATTTTCTCTTCACTTTTTAGAAGAGATATCGGGAGAAAAGGAATATATCATGACTATTAAACTTACGGCGTTAGCATCTTTTATTACACTAGCGGTGACTGGTTGTGCAACTCAGGGAAACAATGATCAAACTGTAGTTAATAACCTAGCGTCAAACCTAGATCTTAACTACGAAGTCGCTATTCAGCATGGTGCAGAAGAAGGCTTGCCATGTAAAACACTGGGTGCGGAATGGGCATCTTGTGATTTGATTAATTTAACGCTGGAAAATAAAGGCCCAGCGGTAACAAATAAAGACTGGAAAATATACTTCAGTAGCATTCGTCAAATCTTAGAAGTTCAGAATGATCAATTCAAAGTTACACATGTAACTGGTGATCTACACACACTAGAGCCAACAGATAAGTTCGATGGTTTCGCTGAAGGTGAAAAGGTTGTTATCCCTTACATCGGTGAATATTGGACTTTATTTGAAAACGATTACATGCCTCGTGCATACGTAACAGCAGGTAATGCAGAACCAAAAACAATCGTTAGCACTGATACAGCTAACCCTGCAGATTACTTAACGCCATTAAAAGGCGATCAATTTAAGCGTGTTAAAGCGGATAACAATGTCTTAGCGACACCAGAAACACGTTTTGAGAAAAACAGCGATGTAAACTTAGTGGCTTCTGAAGAAGTAGCTGGCACTATTTTACCTACACCGCTAAGTACTAAATTAACTGGCGATACTGTTTCTCTAGCTAACGGTATTAAGATCGACAACCTAACACTACCTGCAGACATGATGGCTGCTGTAGATGCTCGTTTAGCACAGCTTGGTGTGAACGCGCAGGGTGAATATCCAGTAAAAGTAACTATTTTACCGGGTTCGTTTAAAAAGGATCAGCAAATTGTTGGTGCTTATAAGTTAGACGTCACTAAGAAAGGCGCAACAGTTACTGGTTTTGATAACCAAGGTGCGTTCTACGGTATGCAGTCTCTGATCTCATTGATGTCTACCGGCGCAGAGAACAGCATTCCAACATTAAATGTATTGGATGCACCACGTTTTGATTACCGTGGTGTGATGGTTGATGTGGGTCGTAACTTCCACTCAAAAGAAGCGATCCTTCGTACGCTAGATCAAATGGCAGCGTACAAGATGAACAAATTCCACTTCCACCTATCAGATGATGAAGGTTGGCGTATCGAAATTCCGGGTCTTCCAGAATTGACAGAAATCGGTGGTAAGCGTTGTCATGATTTATCAGAAACAAGCTGTCTTCTTCCTCAACTAGGCTCAGGCCCAACATCTGAGAACGATGGTTCAGGTTTCTACAGCAAGCAAGATTACTTAGATATTCTAAAATATGCGAAAGCACGTGGTATCGAAGTGATCCCTGAAATTGATATGCCAGCTCACGCACGTGCAGCGGTAGTAGCAATGGAAGCGCGTTACAAGCGTCTAGCTGCTGAAGGCAAGATGGATGAAGCGAATGAATATCGCTTGATGGATCCACAAGATACGTCAAACGTAACGACAGTACAGTTCTACGATAAGCGTAGTTTCATTAATCCATGTATGGATTCGTCTGCAAAGTTTGTTGATAAAGTCATCACTGAAATTCAAGCAATGCACAAAGATGCGGGTATGCCGCTAAATACATGGCACTTCGGTGGTGATGAAGCGAAGAATATTAAGTTGAATGCGGGCTTCCAAGATATTAACGCTGCAGAGCCAACAGCTTGGACAGGTTCTATTGATCAATCTAAGCAAGATAAGCCATACCAAAAATCACCAATGTGTCAGAAATTGATCGCAGATGGTGTGGTAAGTGATTACGATCGCCTACCAAGCTACTTTGCTGAGCGTGTAAGTGCTGTGGTGAATGGCAAGGGTATTGAGAACTTCCAAGCATGGCAAGATGGCTTGAAGTACTCGAAAGATGCTAAAGCGTTTGATACTGATAACGTACGTGTGAACTTCTGGGACGTTCTATACTGGGGCGGTGGTGCATCTGCATACGAGTGGGCTAACAAAGGCTATGATGTTGTAGTATCAAACCCAGATTACGTATATATGGATATGCCATATGAAGTAGATCCATCAGAGCGTGGTTACTACTGGGCAACACGTGCAACTGACACTCGTAAGATGTTTGGTTTTGCGCCAGAGAACTTACCTCAGAACGCAGAAACATCACTCGATCGTGATGGCAATGGTTTTGCAAGTAAAGGTACAGTTGAATCGAAAGGCTTCCACGGTCTGTCTGCGCAGCTTTGGAGTGAAACTGTAGGCAACGATGAACAATACGAATACATGGTATTCCCTCGCGTACTAGCAGCTGCTGAGCGTGCATGGCACAAAGGTGAGTGGGAAAATGAGTACCAAGCAGGTGTTGAGTACTCACAAGACTCAAATCTTGTGAATAAGAAAGCCCTTCACAACGAGTGGGAGCGTTTTGCTAACGTTCTTGGTCAACGTGAACTAGCTAAACTTGATGCAGCAGGTATTCAGTACCGTGTACCAGTACCAGGTGCAAAAATTGAAAATGGTAAACTTGCAATGAACGTAAGTATGCCTGGCTTAGCGCTACAATACTCAACGGACGAAGGCAAAACGTGGAACACTTACAATGCGAAAGCACAACCAAGTGTGACGGGTAAAATTGAAATCCGAGCAGTAAGTGCAGACGGTAAACGTTTCAGCCGTGTAACATCACTATAAGTTACGATGCAAACACGCTTTAACTGTTAAAATATCAGCCGATGGAGGGTAACCTTCATCGGCTTTTTTCATTAAGTTAGGTAAAAATCATGGCTATCATATTTATGGTCATGTTTTTAATGCGCCTAATTAGGGCATTAATGTATAGTGTCAGTATACAAACTCCGTTATTACGGGGCTTTTTTATCCATATCGACAAACAATGCATACTATTTGTTGAGTCATGAGCCATATTTATGGATCATATACAGTTCTCAATCCTGTAAGCACACGAGGTGTAATTGATGAGTGAATCTGAAGCTCGTCCAACTAACTTTATCCGCCAAATTATTGATGCGGATTTAGCAAGTGGCAAACATAAAAGCGTACATACCCGATTCCCGCCGGAGCCGAATGGTTACCTGCATATCGGCCATGCTAAATCTATTTGTTTGAACTTCGGTATTGCTCAGGACTATCAGGGTCAATGTAATCTTCGTTTTGATGATACTAACCCTGAGAAAGAAGACATCGAATACGTTGAGTCTATTAAGAACGATGTTAACTGGTTGGGCTTTGAGTGGAGCGGTGAGATTTGTTATTCATCAAACTACTTCGATAAGCTATACGGGTTCGCAATTGAATTAATTAATAAAGGCTTAGCGTACGTTGATGAGCTAAGTCCAGAGCAGATGCGTGAGTACCGTGGCACATTAACTGAGCCAGGTAAGCATAGCCCATACCGCGATCGTAGCGTTGAAGAAAACTTAGCTCTATTCGACAAAATGAAGAACGGTGAAGTTGAAGAAGGCAAAATGTGTCTTCGTGCGAAGATCGACATGGCATCACCATTTATGGTTATGCGCGATCCAGTGATCTACCGTGTACGTTTTGCGACTCACCACCAAACGGGTGATAAGTGGTGCATTTATCCAATGTACGACTTCACACACTGTATTTCTGATGCGCTAGAGGGCATTACGCACTCTATTTGTACGCTTGAGTTCATGGACAACCGTCGTCTATACGATTGGGTTCTTGAAAACATCACTATCGATTGTACACCGCATCAGTATGAGTTTAGCCGTCTAAACCTTGAATACACTGTGATGTCTAAGCGTAAGCTGAACCAACTTGTGACTGATAAATTGGTTAATGGTTGGGATGATCCACGTATGCCAACTATCTCTGGTTTACGTCGTCGTGGTTTTACACCAGCATCTATGCGTGAGTTCTGTAAGCGTATCGGTGTGACTAAGCAAGACAACACCATCGAGATCAGCTCACTAGAATCTTGTATTCGTGACGATCTAAACGAAAACGCACCACGTGCAATGGCGGTTCTTGATCCTGTTAAAGTTGTGATTGAAAACTTTGATGGTGAGACAGAAATGCTTACTGTAGCTAATCACCCGAATAAACCTGAAATGGGTTCGCGTGAAGTGCCATTTAGCCGCGAGCTATACATTGAGCGTGAAGATTTCCGCGAAGAAGCGAATAAGAAATACAAGCGTTTGGTGTTGGGTAAAGAAGTTCGCTTACGTGGCGCTTATGTGATTCAAGCGGATCGTATCGAAAAGGATGCGGAAGGTAATATCACAACAATCTTCTGTTCTTACGATAAAGATACATTAGGTAAGAACCCAGCAGATGGTCGTAAAGTAAAAGGTGTTATTCACTGGGTATCAGCAGAAGCGGGTATTCCAGCAGAAATTCGTTTATACGATCGTCTATTTACAGTACCAAACCCTGGTGCGGCAGATGATTTTGTATCAGTAATCAATCCTGACTCTCTAACAGTAGTTAATGGTTTCGTTGAACCATCATTGGTTGCTGCTGAAGCTGAAAAAGCTTACCAATTTGAGCGTATGGGTTACTTCTGTACAGATAACAAAGACTCAAGCCCTGAGCATTTAGTCTTCAACCGCACAGTCGGCCTTCGTGATACTTGGGCGAAAATTGGCGACTAATTTAGTCTCTGATTTTTGCTAATAAAAACCGCATCACTTTTGTGATGCGGTTTTTTATTAATAACTATCTAATCGATGATATTACATGGCTATTAATGTCCCGAATTAATGATTTGCTCTGTAATATTCCCCGCAAGTTCAACATTGCTTAATTTGAAGAAAATCATTTTGCCTGATTTTTGAATATCTTGAGTGTTGTATTTAAATTGACTAAATATATCTCCCCATTGATAGCGAACGTAAGTCTCACCTGATTGTAAATGCCTATTTACTGAATACTCTGTTGCGTAACCTGCCATTTTTCCGTTAATGGGGCGGTTTGGCGCATCATGAGGAATACGAAACATCGTTGACTCGAGCTTTAAAATGCCATTGATGATACTCGTTGGTTCTTTTAAGTGTTCTGAAAAATAGGTGGCATGAACGAAACGATCTTCAGGATTAGTGTTACCGCCAGTACCTAAATTTGTTTGGCTCCATTGTTGAGCTTGTTCGCCCCAACCACGCGCTGAACGCTTAATATTAGCAAGGTGTTGGGCATAACCCGGTTGATTGGTCATTACTGTGTATTGCTTACCGTGCCAAATTTGAGGTTTGCCCTCACGCCATTCAATAATAGCGCTATCGCCCGTTGGATCTTGGAAAGATAAATGCAGAGCAATGCGAACAGGAATTCCTTCAATAAACTCTTCGTTAGGTGCGAGTGCGGTGGCTGATTTTACAACATCATTCACTGTTTGATGTTGCGACAACATATGGCGAAGGTAGGTAATTGCGCCGTCGGTTTGCTTATTATTCCCTTTGCCAAGATCCATTCCACCATCATAAAGAATGTTACCACTAAGCCCTTGTGAGTTAATGCCATCCATTAAAACACCGTAAGCAGTGATCCCTGTGACAGCAAATTTAGATGTAACAAGGTTCTTATTACTCAGGTGTGTTGTGTATTCTGAACCTTGAGGAAAGTTAGCTAAGTAAGGGTTTGTGGACTCAGACCAATCCATAGTACGAGAAACAAAGACACCATGATCTTCAGTTTGCCAAAGGATACGTGTACAAGCATTCGCGCTAGATATTAGGCTTGAAAGAGATAGGGTGGTGATTAATGCTAGTACTAATGGTTTTACTTTCATCTATAACATCCATATAAAATAGTTGGCATAGATATATAGTGAAAAACCACCTTTTTGTAATCTGGTTATTTGTAACAATGTTTGAAAGGAGAACTAAATATCAAATAAAAAAGCCAGTGGAGATACACTGGCTTTTTTAAAATATTACTTTGGGTCGTGAAGTGTTTCATCTTCGGCGCAGTTGCCGTTCATGCAATGACCGTATAGGTAAAGGCTATGATTTGTTAGGCGAACATTGAAGCTTTCTGCAATTTGTTTTTGACGATCTTCGATGATGTCATCTGAAAACTCGATAACTTTACCACAATCAAGACAAACAAGATGATCATGGTGGTGTTGAGTTGATAGTTCGAAAACAGACTTACCACCTTCAAAATGATGTCGGGTGACAATGCCTGCATCATCAAACTGGTTGAGTACGCGATAGACTGTCGCTAGGCCAATTTCTTCGCCAATATCGATAAGTTTTTTGTACAAGTCTTCAGCACTGATATGTTGGCAATCAGGTTCTTGCAGTACTTCCAAAATTTTAAGGCGCGGAAGAGTAACTTTTAAGCCTGCTTGTTTTAGCGCATGATTATTATCTGACATCAAAATTTCCTATTGGCTATCCGCAAAGATGTTGCAGTAGTCTTTTCATTTCTTACTATTATAAGTGACGCAACGATAACAATAAACCTTAAAAGCAGAGGAAACTAGGAGATATGTATAATTTCTAGTGTTTGAATGTATGTAAAATTTATGTAAATATAAACTCATCGTACCAGATGAGGCACTCACATTGTACAAAGTTTATAAACCCAGCATTGTAAAGTTTGCACTTAATCTATGGCCACCTTTCTGGGGAGCTGGTATCAAGATTGTTAAGATCAGTGATGATTTTCGATTTGTTAGAATAAAGTTGAAATTACGCTGGTGGAATAAGAATGCAAATCGTACACAGTATGGTGGGAGTATTTTTTCACTTACAGATCCTGTTTATTCTTTGATGTTAATGGGCATACTTGGACGTGAGTATTTTGTATGGGATAAGCAAGCAAATATCAACTTTATTAAACCGGGCGATAGTGATTTAACCGCTGATTTTGTGATTTCGGAACAGTGTATCGAAGAGATAAAGCGCGTTACAAAATCTGGAGATAAGTATTTTCCCTCTTTTACGGTGAATGTATTGAATTGCCGAGGGGAGTTAGTTTCTCAAGTTGAGCGAACCTTATATGTAAGAAAAAAACCAGAATATCGAATGGAATCGAATGCGATATCTTGAGTGAAAATATCGCTAAAAATACGTATAAAAAAACGCGCTCGATAAGCGCGTTTTTTGATGATCTCAATGTGATTAATCAGCAAGTTCTGCTAAGCACATTTCATCATAAATTTGCTCAACCCATTGCTTAACACGCTGTGCTGTAAGCTCTGGTTGGCGATCTTCATCAATACATAAACCTACGAAGTGGTTGTCATCAACGAGTGCTTTTGAAGCTTCAAACTCAAAACCTTCTGTTGAGAAGTTACCCACAATAGTTGCACCACGACTTTCAACGATGTCACGTACTGTACCCATTGAATCACAGAAATATTCTGCGTAATCTTCTTGGTCACCACAACCAAAGATAGCCACAAGCTTAGTTGAAAAATCAATTTGCTCAAGCTCTGGGAAAAAGTCATCCCAATCACACTGTGGTTCACCATAGTACCAAGTAGGAATACCAAGTAGTAGTAGATCAAAGTTGTCGATATCTTCTTTGCTGCTTTTTGCGATATCTTTTACTTCAACTAGCTTGTCACCAAGTTGCTTTTGAATCATTTTAGCGACAGCTTCGGTATTACCTGTGTCGCTACCAAAGAAGAGTCCAACGCTTGCCATAGTAGAGATTACCCGTATATAAATAGTTAACTGCTGCATCGCAGTTTACAGAAATCAGTAGAAACGGTGCAATGATAATTACTGTTTACTGACGTTTTGTTTGTTTTTTCGTCTAAACGGTAGCATTACCCGCAAGAACTAAGTGTTTAGGTGTTGATATAATCATCATAAGTTACACAATTAACGCTAATAATTAAATCCCAGTACCTTCCCAATTTAGTTGAATAATACCTTTGGATATAAATCCAGCAAAGCCAAGGAACAAAGCTAGCCAAACAATTTTTTGTCCAAAGGGAAGGACATTACCTTGTTTTAAGACATCTTTTACTGCCATACCGATAAAGAAAAATAACGGTAAAAACAAGATAAATTCCAATGGATTTAATTAAGCCTATGTATTCATGAAGCAAAACAAATCGTTTTGATATATACCCAAGTAACCTCAAGGTACTTGGTTTTTAAAGTCACTCAGGTATATCAATCTAGTGAGACTATAGCATAGTTAAAAAAGGTATTTAACACTGTGGTTATGCAATACCTCATTGTTAGTAAGCACGCTAACAACGAGGTACGTCATGTTATTTATTTATCAAGGAAGTTTGTGATGATACGGGTCACCGTTTCTGGTTTTTCTGCATGGAGCCAATGCCCAGTATTTGCCACCATATGTGCTTTGGCCTGAGGGAATTGCCGCATAATTTCATCCCGATATTCTGGCATGATATAGTCAGATTCTTGGCCTTTAATAAATAATGTTTTGCCTTTGAACGGCTCTACAGCTGGTTGCCAACCCATAATGGTGCTGTAGTTGGCAATAATCCCATCAACATTAAATCGCCATTGATAATGTTCACCTTGCTTGGCGAGAGATTTAAGTAAAAATTGTCTAACACCGGCGTCTTCAACATGTTGAGCAAGAAACTGTTCGGCTTCACTACGTTTGGTAATGGTATGTTTATTCACTTCTTGTAAGCCGTTAAACACATTTTGATGTCGATGTGCTTGATAGCTAACCGGAGCCATATCCAGTACAACCAAATGTTCTAACTGATTTGGTGCTAATGCAGCCAATGCCATGGCTACTTTTCCACCCATTGAATGACCAATCACCGAAAATTGATCAATACCTAAGTGCTTGATCACATTAAGTACATCTTGCGCCATTTCCTGATAGGTAAAATGATCACTGTGTGGGGATAATCCATGATTGCGAAGATCAACGCTAATTACTTTATAGTTATTTTTCAAAGATCTGGCTAAGAGCCCTAGATTAGCGGCACTGCCGAATAAACCATGGATCAAAATGATCGTTTTTCCATCGCCTTCAACTTGATAATGAAGATTCACTGACTATTTTCTCTAATTAGTTGTGGTATTTACCGTAGAGTATAACCTCGGATCAAGCTATAATCGTAGCCAGATTTTTTAACGGAACGATAATGAATAATACGATGAAGACTATTGAAGTAGACGAAGAACTATATCGTTATATTGCTAGCCAAACTCAACATATTGGTGAAAGTGCTTCTGATATTTTGCGTCGCTTGCTTATGGTGCCTGAAGAGCAACTACAGCAGCAGCCTGCTGTGGTAATGCCTGTTCGTCCGAAAGGGATCGTTGTTAGTAAAGATGCTGGCAATGTACCAACGATGGATCGTGTAAAAGAAATGCGAACAGTATTGATCTCTGATGAATTTGCAGCACAAGAAAAAGCAATTGGTCGTTTTATGATGATCTTGTCTTCTTTATATAGCATTGATGCAGAAGGTTTTGCTGAAGCTGCTGCAATTAAAGGTCGTACCCGCGTTTACTTTGCTCATGATGAAGAAACGTTACTAGCAAGTGGTAAAACGACGAAACCTAAGTCGATTCCATCAACACCATTCTGGGTGATTACAAATACAAATACTGAGCGTAAGCGTCAAATGATTGACCAGCTGATGACTAAGATGGGATTTGGTTCAGATATTATTGATAAGGTATGTGGCGAAATCTAATCGCCAGATATTGAGGTTAAATAACAAGGATAAAACTATGGCTATTCATCCTCGTGCTGGGCAACGAGCTCAGCAAGAAGATATGTATAACATTCCAGCACTTATCGCTAATTATTTTCTTATAGAGCCAAGTGCTCAAGATGCATCGCAGCAAGTAGAGTTTGGTACTTCAGGTCATCGAGGAACAGCAGATAAAGGCACATTTAATCAGCATCATATTTGGGCCATTGCGCAAGCTATTGCTGAAGTTCGTGCTGAAAATGGAGTGATGGGGCCACTTTTTTTAGGAAAAGATACCCATGCATTATCAGAGCCTGCTTTTACTTCAACATTAGAAGTACTTGTTGCTAATAATGTTCAAGTTGTTATTCAAGAAGGTAAGGGATATACCCCTACACCTGGCATTTCTCATTCTATCCTTTGTTACAACAAAGCTCATGATGATAAAGCTGATGGTATTGTTATCACGCCATCGCATAACCCACCTCAAGATGGCGGTATTAAATATAACCCTGTCCATGGTGGTCCAGCTGAAAGTGAATTAACAACAGCGATTGAACGCCGTGCTAATGAAATCATTGCAAACGGTTTGGCTGATGTTAAGCGTGTATATATTGTTGACGCTTTAGCTTCTCAACTTGTTGTTGAGCAAGATTTAGTCGCACCTTATGTTGCAGATCTTGTAAATGTTATAAATATGGAAGCGATTCAAAAATCAGAGCTTAAGTTGGGTGTAGATCCTCTTGGTGGCTCAGGTATTGAATACTGGCGTCAAATTGCCGCATATTATGCGCTAGATCTAACACTTGTTAATGAATCTATTGATCCATCATTTCGTTTTATGTCATTAGATAAAGATGGCGTAGTACGTATGGACTGTTCATCGCCATATGCAATGGCAGGGTTACTGGCGTACAAAGATAACTACGATCTAGCGTTTGGTAACGACCCTGATTACGACCGTCATGGTATCGTAACACCAGCAGGTCTAATGAATCCTAACCATTATCTTGCTGTATGTATTGATTACTTATTCCGTCATCGTAACGATTGGGCTAAGCAAGTTGCAGTGGGCAAAACATTAGTCTCTAGTGCTTTGATTGATCGTGTTGTTGCTGCACTAGGTCGTGAACTGGTTGAAGTACCAGTTGGTTTTAAATGGTTTGTTGATGGCTTATTTAGCGGCAAGTTAGGTTTTGGCGGTGAAGAAAGTGCGGGCGCATCTTTCTTACGTAAAGACGGTACGCCTTGGTCAACAGATAAAGATGGTATTTTATTGTGTTTGTTAGCAGCAGAGATCACTGCTGTAACAGGTAAAACACCGCAAGAATATTACGAAGAATTAGCCGATAAGTTTGGGCATTCAGAATACTCTCGTTTGCAAGCTGTCGCGAATAAAGAGCAGAAAGCGGTATTAAGTAAGCTTTCTCCTGAAATGGTTTCAGCTGAAACATTAGCCGGTGAGCCAATCACAGCACGTCTAACTCATGCACCAGGTAATGGTGCTGCGATTGGCGGTTTAAAAGTGACGACTGAAAATGGTTGGTTTGCTGCTCGTCCATCGGGTACAGAAGATATTTACAAGATCTATTGCGAAAGTTTTAAGGGCAAAGAACATCTAGCGCTTATTGAGCAAGAAGCACAGGCAATTGTCAGTAAAGTCTTTGCCGATGCTGGTTTATAAACTGTTAAATGTATAAAGAAAACGCCCATAATGGGCGTTTTTTTATATATGCAGGTTAAGCTCTCAATTCACTATTATGCTTTGGCCAGTGATTCGGAACGATAAACCATACTCTATCTTTTTTATCAACAGCTTGCGTTGGTACAGTAATTTTTTTTGGGTCGAGGTACTCATCAAGTTCAGCAAATGCTGGTGGCGATATCCACTGTTTTTTCGTCAATGCTTTCAAAACCAGATGTGTAGCATCAGACTGATAACACCATAACCCTGTGTTAGCCTTTGGGTTGATATTAATCGTTGATCCTTGCTGTGGTTCAGGCCAAGCGTGAAATAGTCGCCCCTGCATGATGAGTCGACGTTTGGTTGGCTGTTCATCAAATGTAGTTTTAAATGCATCATGCTCACTAAGTCTGAGTTGATGTTCAATCATTCGGTTTGTTTTCTTATCGAGATTGTCTTTAGCATTTGGTCCTGGCCAGCTATTGTTATAGGCGAGATAAAATTTGATGGCTACTTCCCAATGCTCAATTTCATCAGTACGTAAGTTTTTAACCAGAAAATCAATAGAGCCAACAGTTTGTTTATGCCAATTAAGCTGGACTTCTTCTTCCATTAGTTCGTAATGAGGGTGAGAAATAATTAATTGCTGCCATAGCCATTGATAATAAAACCCTAAGCGGCGATTTCCAGTATAGGGCGCTATGCAGGGAAGTTGTGCGTGGCGATTAAATAGCTCAAACCAAGTGCCGTCACAGACATAGTCGTATGATGAGATCAAATTTGGCATATTGAGTACAGCGAGATAATCCTTCGTTAATTGTTTATCCATTTCTTTTTGTAACATTCTTACATAACTCGCTTGTATATAGGCGTATAACACAATATTGACGAAAAATTACACGAATATCTGTAGTAATATTTCATAAACTCTATTAAAGTGGTGACAGATTTGATCATAAAGAGATTCTGTTATGTACACTCAGTATTCAAAGTTCAATATTACTTTTCGTCGCGTTTTTGTTGTACTAGCAGGATTGCTTTCATTACCTGTTTTACTTTTATTACCTGTCAATAAACGTACGCGGATGGGTAGTTTCTTACACCGCTATTGGGTGCAAACTAGCGCTCAGCCTTTATGGCTTAAAAAAATTGAGCAAGGCTTAAAATAATTTCCATGTAATATGAAAAGCTGCCATTGGCAGCTTTTTTTATACCATTTATTTACTGTTAATGCAGAGAAAACTCTTAATATAAAGATAGCTTTAGTAAACTAATATCGTAGTATTAAAAAAGATTTTAGTTATAAGATTAAGGACAACATTAGATGAATAATTTTGCTTTAGAAACCGTACTTAATGAGTTTCTTTCTCCTCACTTGATAAAAGATTATTGTCCTAATGGGTTACAAGTTGAAGGCAAACCCAACGTTAAAAAAATTATTACTGGCGTAACGGCTTGTCAGGCTTTGATTGATAGAGCCATTGAAGAGAAAGCTGATGCAATTGTTGTCCACCATGGTTTTTTTTGGAAAGGTGAGTCTGCTGAAATTCGTGGTATGAAATATCGCCGTATTAAAGCCTTGATTGAAAATGGGATTAATTTATATGCTTATCATTTGCCATTAGATGTGCATACGCAAGTTGGTAATAATGTACAGTTAGCACAACGTTTAGATTTAGACATCACTGGTGGTCTAGAGTTAGGTAATCCTCGTTCTATTGCTATTTATGGTGAGTTAGATCAAGCGATCTCAGGTGAGGATTTTGCAGCAAGAATTGCAATGGCGTTACAACGCGAACCATTACATATCGCGCCAAGTTCATCTAATTTAATAAAAAAAGTGGGGTGGTGTACTGGCGGCGGGCAAGATTATATTGAATTAGCCGTTCAGCAAGGATGTGACGCCTTTATTTCGGGTGAAGTATCTGAAAGAACCACTCATATTGCACGCGAATTAGGTATTCATTATTTTGCTGCAGGTCATCACGCAACAGAGCGTTATGGTGTGAAAGCATTAGGTGAATGGTTAGCACAAGAATACAACTTTGATGTGACGTTTATCGACATTGATAATCCAGTGTAGACTAGCAAGTCTTTCGGTAAACGAAACAAAAAAGGTTGAGTATTTAACTCAACCTTTTTATTTATCGTAAATTGCTACAAAATTTATTCGCGCTCATGAAGAGGTTTAAACTCTCTATATGACTCACCAGTATAAAGCTGACGAGGTCGACCAATACGATTTGTTGGGTCACTGTGCATTTCGTTCCAGTGAGCAATCCAACCAATGGTACGAGACATCGCAAAGATCACTGTAAACATTGATACTGGAATACCAATCGCTTTTAAGATAATACCAGAGTAGAAATCTACGTTAGGGTATAATTTCTTACTGACAAAGTACTCATCAGAAAGCGCAATACGCTCTAATTCCATTGCAACATCTAGTAATGGATCTTCAATCTTCAGCTCTTCAAGCACTTCGTGACAAGCTTCACGCATCACGGTTGCACGAGGGTCGTAGTTTTTGTAAACACGGTGACCAAAGCCCATTAAGCGGAATGGGTCGTCTTTATCTTTTGCACGATCAATGAACTCAGGAATGTTATCTACACTTCCGATTTCTTCAAGCATTTTAAGACAAGCTTCATTAGCGCCACCATGCGCAGGCCCCCAAAGAGATGCAATACCCGCAGCAATACAAGCAAATGGGTTAGCACCAGAAGAGCCTGCAAGACGAACCGTTGACGTTGAAGCATTCTGCTCGTGATCTGCGTGAAGGGTAAATATCTTATCCATCGCACGCGCAACAACAGGGCTTACTTCATATTCTTCACAAGGTGTTGCAAACATCATGTGAAGGAAATTTTCCGCGTAATCAAGATCATTACGAGGATAAATAAATGGTTGTCCTATGGTGTACTTATGACACATTGCCGCTAGTGTCGGCATTTTAGATAACAATCTAAATGCTGCAATCTCACGGTGTGTATCGTTGTTAATATCAAGAGAGTCATGATAAAACGCAGATAAAGCACCTACAACGCCACACATTACTGCCATTGGGTGTGCATCACGACGGAAGCCATGGAAAAAGCTCGCGATTTGTTCATGCACCATCGTATGGCGTGTAACTGTTGTTCTAAACTGCTCGTATTCAGCTCGGGTAGGGACCTCACCGTATAACAAGACAAAACAAACTTCTAAATAGTCTGCGTTATTGGCTAATTGATCAATCGGGAAACCTCGATGAAGCAAGATTCCTTCTTCGCCATCAATGTATGTAATTTGAGATTCACACGAGGCTGTTGCTAGAAAACCTGGGTCAAATGTAAAAAAGCCGTTTGCACCAAGTTTACGCACATCAATTACATCTTGGCCCTCAGAGCCCCCGATAATCGGCAGTTCGATAGGTGCTTTCCCTTCAATATGAAGAGTAGCTTTCTTATCTGCCATAACAATCTCCTTTGCTATTTTTATAATCCTAATCCGATGCGGATGTGCATTTGTTGTACCGTCAGGCGCAACCTTTGTCAATTATTGTGCTTCTTTGTGTGCGCTTGTTAATAACTTTAAATCAAAAAGTATGAATTTATGAGAATCGTGTTTGACATCATGTAACTGGAATTGTTTTTGAATGTTACGGGGCGTATGATGAGGCAAGGTCTCTGGTTATACTACCCGCCAGGATTTTACAAACATATGTCATTTATTTTTAAGAGTTAGGTAATGACGTTTACAACGTCTGCTCAACATAATAATAACCTAATATTGAATTTTTGTTGCACTTGTTTGTTGGCTTGTACGTATACCTCAGAGAATTTAATAAAAAAATAAATTGCTTCAATGGAGCTGAGTGGGCAAACCGTGAAAGTAAAAAAGCCAAGACCTGTCAATCTCGACCTACAAACGATTCGCTTTCCGCTTACTGCGATAGCGTCAATCCTACACCGCGTTTCTGGTGTGATTACATTCGTATCCCTTGCCATCTTGCTGTGGCTGCTAAACCTATCTCTATCTTCACCTGAAGGTTTTACATCCGCTGCCAGTGTGACTGATAGCTTTTTTGTGAAATTTATTCTGTGGGGAGTACTTACCGCATTGTTTTATCACATTGTTTTAGGTGTCCGTCATTTGTTGATGGATTTAGGTTATTTTGAAGAAATGGACACAGGCATTGCAAGTACCAAAGTTAGTTTTGCAATTGTCGCTGTACTAGCAGTATTTGCAGGAGGCTTAGTATGGTAAATAACGTATCTTCCGTCGGCCGTAATGGTATACACGATTTTATTTTGATCCGCGCTACAGCGATCATTTTGACTCTTTACACCGTATACATGGTTGGTTTCTTTGCGTTTGGCCCAGAGCTAACGTTTGAAACTTGGAGTGCATTCTTCAATCAAATCAGTACCAAAGTTTTTACTATGTTGGCTTTGGTTTCCATTCTTGTACATGCTTGGATTGGTTTGTGGCAAGTGTTAACAGACTACATTAAACCTGCCGTTTTAAGAGTGGGATTGCAGTTTGTTGTTGTAGCAATTCTTTTTGTTTACCTATTTGCGGGTTTCTTCATTGTGTGGGGTGTGTAAGTGAGCATTGCAGTTCGTGAGTTTGATGCCGTTGTTATCGGTGCAGGTGGTGCGGGTATGCGCGCCGCATTACAAATTTCAGAGCAAGGACTAAAATGTGCCTTGCTATCAAAAGTGTTCCCTACGCGCTCTCATACTGTATCTGCGCAGGGCGGTATTACTGTTGCGCTGGGTAATTCACACCCAGATAATTGGCAATGGCATATGTATGACACAGTAAAAGGTTCTGATTACATTGGTGATCAGAACGCTATTGAATACATGTGTCAGAATGGCCCTAAGTCCGTTATTGAGTTAGAAAAAATGGGACTACCGTTTTCGCGTTTTGATAACGGTACTATCTATCAACGCCCATTCGGTGGTCAATCTAAAGAATTCGGTGGTGAACAAGCCGCGCGTACAGCCGCTGCTGCTGACCGTACTGGTCACGCCTTACTTCATACTCTTTATCAGCAAAATATTAAGCATCAAACGACGATTTTTTCGGAGTGGTATGCGTTAGATTTAGTGAAAAACCAAGATGGTGCAATTCTAGGTTGTACTGCTTTGTGCATGGAAACAGGCGAGATTTGTTACTTCAAATCTAAAGCTACTATCCTTGCAACGGGTGGTGCTGGCCGTATTTACGCTTCTACGACAAATGCGCACATTAACACTGGTGACGGTGTTGGTATGGCGCTTCGTGCAGGCGTTCCAATGCAAGATATGGAAATGTGGCAATTCCACCCAACGGGCATTGCTGGCGCGGGTGTACTGGTAACGGAAGGTTGTCGTGGTGAAGGTGGTTATCTTTTAAATAAAGATGGTGAACGCTTCATGGAGCGTTATGCACCGAATGCTAAAGATTTAGCTGGTCGTGACGTAGTTGCGCGTTCGATGATGGTTGAGATCCGTGAAGGTCGTGGTTGCGATGGCCCATGGGGACCACACATTAAATTGAAACTTGATCATTTAGGCAAAGATGTTCTTGAATCTCGCCTACCGGGTATTTGTGAATTATCGCGAACCTTTGCCCATATTGATCCTGTTAAAGAGCCGATTCCAGTTATTCCAACTTGTCATTACATGATGGGTGGGGTGCCGACTCAGGTTTCAGGCCAAGCCCTTAAACAAACGGCATCTGGTGTTGATCAAGAAGTACAAGGTCTGTTTGCTTGTGGTGAGATCGCATCTGTATCTGTACATGGTGCTAACCGTTTAGGTGGTAACTCATTACTTGATCTAGTGGTCTTTGGTCGTGCAACTGGTTTACATCTAGGTGAAACGTTGGCTGCACAAGCAGAAGCTCGTCCTGCCACTGATTCAGATATTGAAGCCTCTTTAGCGCGTGTTAATCGTTGGAACACTACGCAAAAAGGTGAAGATCCTGTTCAAATTCGTAAAGATCTTCAAAGCTGTATGCAAAACAACTTCTCGGTATTCCGTGAAGGTGATGCGATGGCAACCGGTCTTACAGAGCTAAAAGAAATTCGTGAACGTTTAAAGCATGCGCGTTTAGATGACACTTCTTCTGAGTTTAATACACAGCGTATTGAATGCTTAGAGCTTGAAAACTTAATGGAAACAGCAATGGCAACGGCAGTAGCGGCTAATTACCGTACTGAAAGTCGTGGTGCTCATGCTCGTTTCGACTTCCCTGAACGTGATGATGCTAATTGGTTATGCCACTCTATTTACAACCCTGAGACAGAAGCTATGTCTAAGCGTGATGTAAATATGTCGCCAGTTCATCGTGAAGCTTTCCCGCCGAAAGCACGTACTTACTAAGGGAGGATAGATAAGATGAAACTCAACTTCTCAATATATCGCTATAACCCTGATGTGGATAATGCGCCACATATGAAAGGGTATACCTTAGAAGTGCCTGAAGGCTCAGACATGATGGTGCTTGATGCACTTATTCTGTTAAAAGAGCAAGATTCTACGCTGTCTTTCCGTCGCTCATGTCGTGAAGGTGTGTGTGGTTCTGATGGTATTAACATGAACGGTAAAAATGGTTTAGCGTGTATCACACCATTATCGGCTTTAATGGATAAGAGCACGATTGTTATCCGCCCTTTACCGGGGTTACCAGTTGTTCGTGATCTTATTATCGACATGGAACAGTTCTACACCAATTATGCAAAAGTAAAACCTTTCTTAATTGATGATGGAGCAGTTCCACCGGCACGTGAAAACCTCCAAGCGCCTGAAGATCGTGCGCAGTTAGATGGTTTGTACGAATGTATTATGTGTGCATGTTGCTCAACATCATGCCCATCATTTTGGTGGAACCCTGATAAATTTATTGGACCAGCAGGCTTATTGGCAGCATATCGATGGTTAATTGATAGCCGTGATACAGCAACAGATGAACGATTATCAAATCTTGATGATGCATTTAGTGTTTTTCGTTGCCATGGCATAATGAACTGTGTAAATGTTTGTCCTAAAGGACTAAATCCAACAAAAGCGATTGGTCACATTAAATCAATGCTGCTTAAACGAGCAGTATAAAAAAATAATATCGATATGCCGGTGACGTTAATTCAATGAATGAGTAATTGATCCGGCCTTAATGCTCTGATTAAACAATCGGTGTAAACGGCGATAACTAGTGGTTAAGGGAAAATAATGCAGAACGGCGTTATGAAGGCATGGCTTGAGTCTTCACATTTAGCTGGCGCCAATGCGACTTACGTAGAAGATCTCTACGAGTTGTATCTTAGCGACCCAGAATTAGTTGACGAGCAATGGCGTGATATTTTCGTTGAATTACCGGTAGTCAATGAGACTGCTGTAGAACAACCTCATTCACGCGTTCGTGATTATTTCCGACGTTTAGCGAAAGAAACCAACTTTTTAAGTGCTACCGTCAGTGATCCAGATGTTGATGCGAAACAAGTAAAGGTATTGCAACTTATTAATGCATACCGCTTCCGCGGGCATCAAAATGCAAAACTTGATCCATTAGGATTATGGCAGCGTGATTTAGTTCCAGATCTTGATCCAGCATTCCATAATCTTACTGATGAAGATTTTAATGAAACATTTAACGTAGGCTCGTTTGCTGTTGGTCAAGAGACCATGAAGCTTTCTGAAATTTATGCTGCGTTAAAGAAAACATACTGTGGCTCTATTGGTGCAGAATACATGCACATCACAGATACTGAGGAAAAGCGTTGGATCCAACAACGTCTTGAATCAGTAATGGGGCACGGTTCCTTCTCACAAGAAGAGCAACTTTCATTTCTTGATGAATTGACTGCAGCTGAAGGTCTTGAGCGTTATTTAGGCGCGAAATTCCCTGGTGCTAAGCGATTCTCATTAGAAGGCGGTGATGCGCTTATTCCAATGATGAAAGAGCTGATCCGTCATGCTGGCTCTCAAGGTGTACGCGAAGTTGTTATTGGCATGGCCCACCGTGGTCGCCTAAACATGTTAGTTAATGTATTAGGTAAAAAGCCACAAGACTTATTTGATGAGTTTGCAGGTAAGCACGGCGAAAGCTGGGGTACGGGTGATGTAAAATATCACCAAGGCTTTTCTGCAGATTTTGCTACACCAGGTGGCGATGTTCACCTTGCTCTTGCCTTTAACCCATCTCACCTTGAAATTGTAAACCCAGTTGTTGTGGGTTCTGTACGCGCTCGTCAAGATCGCTTAGGTGATGATACGGGTTCTAAAGTATTACCTATTACACTCCATGGTGATTCAGCGATTGCTGGACAGGGTGTCGTTGCTGAGACGTTCAATATGTCCCAAGCGCGTGGTTATGGTGTTGGCGGTACTATTCGTATTGTCGTCAATAACCAAGTTGGTTTTACGACTTCTAATCCAAATGATACACGTTCGACAGAATACTGTACTGATATCGCTAAGATGGTGCAGTCACCTATTTTCCACGTTAATGCTGATGATCCTGAAGCGGTTGCTTTTGTAACTCGACTTGCGTTTGACTTCCGTAATGAATTTAAGCGTGACGTTGTTATAGATTTGGTTTGTTACCGTCGTCATGGTCACAATGAAGCGGATGAGCCGAATGCAACTCAGCCTCTTATGTACCAGAAGATCAAAAAGCATCCTACACCACGTAAGATTTATGCCGATTATCTAACCGACACTGGCGTGTTTGGTTTAGATACGGCAACAAGCTTAGTCAATGAATATCGTGATGCGTTAGATCGTGGCGAGTGTGTGGTAAAAGAATGGCGTCCAATGCATCTTCATACGGTTGATTGGTCACCGTACTTAGGCCATGACTGGACAGTTGATTGGAATAACAAAGTGCCTGTTGAGCGTTTAAAAGAGTTAGGTGCTCGCCTTTGCCAATATCCAGATAGCCATGTTTTACAGAGTCGTGTTCAAAAGCTATACAACGATCGCGTCGCTATGATTGCGGGTGAAAAAGCGTTTGATTGGGGGATGGCTGAAACATTGGCTTATGCCACACTAGTTGACGAAGGTAATCGCATTCGTATTACAGGCCAAGATTCTGGTCGTGGTACATTCTTCCATCGTCATGCTGTACTGCATAACCAAGAAGATGCCAGTACTTACGTACCGTTAGCTAATCTTCACAATGGGCAAGGTCCGTTTGAAGTTATCGATTCAGTGTTATCTGAAGAAGCGGTATTAGCCTTTGAATACGGTTATGCAACTGCGGAACCTAGTGGTTTAACGGTATGGGAAGCGCAATTCGGTGATTTTGCCAATGGTGCTCAAGTCGTGATTGACCAATTCATCAGTTCTGGTGAGCAAAAATGGGGACGTATGTGTGGTTTAACCATGCTGCTACCACATGGTTATGAAGGCCAAGGCCCAGAACACTCATCAGCACGTTTAGAGCGTTATTTACAATTGTGTGCAGAGCAAAATATGCAAGTCGTTGTTCCATCAACACCTGCACAGGTTTACCACATGATCCGTCGTCAAGTTGTTCGTCCAATGCGTCGACCATTAATTGTAATGTCGCCAAAATCATTGCTGCGCCATCCGCTGTGTACATCGACGTTAGATGATTTAGCTAACGGTACTTTCTTACCAGCTATTGCTGAAGTTGATGGTTTATCACCAAATAAAGTGAAACGTGTGGTTTTCTGTTCAGGTAAAGTTTATTACGATTTACTGGAACAACGCCGCAAGAATGAACAAGAGGATGTGGCGATTGTTCGTATCGAGCAACTCTACCCATTCCCGAAAGAAGACGTTGAAGCTGCAATTGCTGAATATAAGCACGTAACTGATTTTGTTTGGTGTCAAGAAGAGCCGCAGAACCAAGGTGCGTGGTATTCAAGTCAACATAACTTCTATTCTGCGTTACCAGTCGGTGCACGTTTAAGTTATGCCGGACGTCCAGCATCAGCCTCACCGGCGGTAGGTTACATGTCGGTGCATTTGAAACAACAAAAAGCACTTATAGAAGACGCTTTAACAATTGCTCTTCAAGAGCAAAATAATAATTAGAACTGGAACAAAAAGGACAAAACCGATATGACAATCGAAATTCTGGTTCCCGACCTCCCGGAATCTGTGGCTGACGCAACCGTTGCCACTTGGCACAAACAACCTGGCGATGCCGTATCTCGTGATGAGGTACTGGTTGATATTGAAACAGATAAAGTAGTACTTGAAGTTCCAGCTCCTGAAGATGGCGTATTAGAAGCTATTTTCGAAGATGAAGGTACGACTGTTCTTACTAAACAGTTGATTGGTAAAATCAAAGTTGGCGCAGTTGCTGGTGAACCAACAAAAGATGTACCAACAGAAGCTGAAGCGTCACCGAATAAGCGTAACACCGCTTCTTTAACAGAAGAAACAAGTGAAGCATTAAGCCCAGCAGTTCGTCGTTTGTTAAGTGAGCATGGTATTGATGCTGGTGCAGTTAAAGGCTCTGGTGTTGGTGGTCGCATTACTCGTGAAGATGTAGAAGCATACTTAAAGACTCAATCAGCACCAGCTGTGTCGAAAGCACCTGTTGTCGATGCGCCATTAGCTCACCGCAGCGAAAAACGTGTGCCTATGACACGTTTACGTAAACGTGTAGCTGAGCGCCTACTTGAAGCTAAAAATAGTACGGCGATGTTAACAACGTTTAACGAAGTGAACATGAAACCAATCATGGATCTTCGAAAGCAATACAAAGATATCTTCGAAGAGCGTCATGGTATTCGCCTTGGCTTTATGTCTTTCTACGTAAAAGCTGTGGTTGAAGCACTAAAGCGTTACCCAGAAGTAAATGCATCTATTGATGGTGACGATATTGTTTACCACAACTTCTTTGATGTAAGCATTGCAGTATCAACACCTCGTGGTCTGGTAACACCTGTTCTACGTGATTGCGATAAGCTAAGCCTTGCTGAAATTGAGAAGGGTATTCGTGAACTTGCAATTAAAGGTCGTGATGGCAAGTTAACCGTTGAAGATTTAACGGGTGGTAACTTTACCATCACGAATGGCGGTGTGTTTGGTTCATTAATGTCGACGCCGATCATTAATCCACCACAAGCTGCGATTTTAGGTATGCATAAAATCCAAGATCGCCCAATGGCGGTGAATGGACAAGTTGAAATCTTGCCTATGATGTACCTTGCGTTATCTTACGATCACCGTTTAGTTGATGGTCGTGAATCAGTGGGTTACTTAGTAACGATCAAAGAGTTACTTGAAGATCCAACACGTCTACTACTAGACGTATAATTTGGTAAACAGGCTGGATAAATGCTCATTATTCAGTCTGTTACTGACATTTAGTCAAATTGCCAAATATAATCACGAAGAGGTCCCCAAGAGTACCTCGTATGGATATAACAAGTCCCAAAGGGATAAGAAAACGGATAGAACATCATGAATTTGCACGAATATCAGGCAAAACAGCTATTCGCTGAATATGGTTTACCAGTACCAGAAGGTTACGCTTGCGATACGCCACAACAGGCGGCTGAAGCGGCAGGTAAAATTGGTGGTAGTAAGTGGGTAGTTAAATGTCAGGTTCACGCTGGTGGTCGCGGTAAAGCGGGCGGTGTGGAATTACATGAAACCAAAGATGGTATTAAACAGTTTGCTCAAAACTGGCTAGGTAAAAACCTAGTAACTTACCAAACAGATGCTAATGGTCAGCCAGTAACAAAAATATTAGTTGAAGAAGCATCTAATATTGCCAATGAGTTGTACTTAGGTGCAGTTGTTGATCGTGGCTCTCGCCGTATCGTTTTCATGGCATCAACTGAAGGTGGTGTGGAAATTGAAAAAGTAGCAGAAGAGACACCTGAACTTATTCATAAAGCAGCGATTGATCCATTGGTTGGGCCTCAGCCATATCAAGGACGTGAGCTTGCATTCAAACTAGGTCTTAAAGGCGATCAGATTAAACAATTTACTAAGATCTTTATGGGCTTAGCAAATATGTTCGCTGAATATGATCTTGCACTGCTTGAAATTAACCCACTTGTTATCACTGGCGATAATAACTTATTGTGTCTAGACGGTAAGATTAATATCGATTCTAACGCAATGTACCGCCAGCCTAAACTACGTGAAATGCATGATCCATCGCAAGAAGATGAGCGTGAAGCGCATGCTGCTCAGTGGGAATTAAATTACGTTGCACTAGACGGAAATATTGGCTGTATGGTTAATGGTGCTGGCCTTGCAATGGGTACGATGGATATCGTTAACCTGCATGGTGGACAGCCGGCTAACTTCCTTGATGTAGGTGGCGGTGCAACGAAAGAGCGTGTTACTGAAGCATTTAAAATTATCCTTTCTGATAGCAACGTAAAAGCCGTATTGGTTAATATTTTCGGTGGTATTGTACGTTGTGATTTGATTGCTGATGGCATCATCGGCGCTATTGCAGAAGTTGGCGTTAAAGTACCAGTTGTTGTTCGCCTTGAAGGTAACAACGCAGAAGTAGGTGCGGCGAAACTTGCAGATAGTGGTCTTAATATTATTGCTGCGACTTCGTTAACAGAAGCGGCGGAAAAAGTTGTTGCTGCAGCGGAGGGTAAATAATGTCAGTTTTAATTAATAAAGATACCAAAGTAATTTGTCAGGGCTTTACTGGCGGACAAGGTACATTCCACTCAGAGCAAGCGATTGAATACGGAACACAAATGGTTGGTGGTGTTTCTCCTGGTAAAGGCGGAACAACACACCTAGGTCTACCTGTATTTAATACGGTACGTGAAGCGGTTGAAGTGACTGGTGCAACAGCGACAGTTATCTATGTACCCGCACCGTTTTGTAAAGATGCAATCTTAGAAGCAATTGATGCTGGTATCGAGCTTATCGTAACGATTACAGAAGGCATTCCAACATTGGATATGCTAGATGTTAAAGTTCGCCTTGATGAAGCTGGTGTTCGTATGATTGGTCCTAACTGTCCGGGTGTTATTACACCAGATGAGTGTAAGATTGGTATCATGCCAGGTCATATCCATAAGGCAGGTAAAGTAGGTATCGTATCGCGCTCAGGTACATTGACTTACGAAGCGGTTAAGCAAACAACAGATGAAGGCTTTGGTCAATCGACATGTGTAGGTATCGGTGGTGATCCAATCCCAGGTTCAAATTTCATTGATATCCTTGAGATGTTTGAAAAAGATCCAGCGACAGAAGCGATTGTAATGATTGGTGAAATCGGTGGTACTGCTGAAGAAGAAGCGGCAGCTTACATCAAAGAGAACGTGACAAAACCTGTTGTTTCTTACATTGCGGGTGTTACAGCACCTCCTGGTAAGCGTATGGGTCACGCAGGTGCTATTATCTCTGGCGGTAAAGGTACGGCTGAAGATAAATTTGCTGCACTTGAAGAAGCTGGCGTTAAGACAGTAAAAAGTTTAGCAGATATCGGTAAAGCGTTACGTGAAGTAACTAACTGGTAATCTCCACCTACCGATTGAAAATGAAAGCCCTGCATTTGCAGGGCTTTTTATTTATTAGTATTGCAGAGCGTTAAACACCAATCTCACCACCATCTTCACGGCGAATAACTACCGTTGATGAACGCGGTCGAACTTCTGTACCGCTAGGTGCTGCTTCGGCGGCATTATCACTGTATGGCCAATTGCCCGGATGTTGAATATTAACAAATAGAGATTTGTAGTCAGGGCTAATGGTAAAACCTGTGACCTCACAACCATTTGGACCAACAAAGAAACGCTTTAGGTCTGCTTGATTCGAACTAGAAACGACAGTTTGGTTATCATCGCTATCTAGTAGTTGAGATGGCACTACTGCAAGCATCTGATCATTGGTGTACTCTTCAACTTCATCAGCACCATTATCAGTTTGGATCCACATAATACCACGCTGATCGAATGCTAAACCATCAGGACTAGCAAACTGATTTAGATCTGTTAAACCTGAGCGGTTTGTCTCTTCATCACCATTACTTGGTGAGCCGAAAACGAAAATATCCCAGTTAAACTCTGTTGGATTTTCACCTTCATCCCAGCGAATGATATGACCAAATTTATTATTTAAGCGAGGGTTTGCAGGGTTAGTGGTGTCTTTGCGTTTAGTGTTATTAGTTAGAGTGAGGTAGACAGAGCCGGTAAATGGATCAACCGCTGCCCACTCAGGACGATCCATCGGCGTTGCTCCAACCAAATCAGCTGCACCTGCAGTATTAATGATAATTTCAGCCAAAGAATTAAAGTGTGAAGCCAGTGTGTCACCTGAAGTTGTGATGCTATCAAGGGTTAATGGTAACCACGTTCCAGTACTGTCTTCATTAAATCGAGCAACATATAGTGTGCCTTCATCCATATACTTATCACCGGTTAATAAGCGGTTTGAAGGTGATGCATCAGCGGGATCCCATAGTGCTGCTGACTCAAATTTGTACAGGTATTCAAAGCGTGAATCATGACCTGAATAAAAGACCACAGGCTTGCCTTCTTCTAGCTTGCCAAAGGTACAGCCTTCGTGGCGGAAACGCCCTAACGCGGTACGTTTTTTAGCTCGAGAGTTTTTTGTATATGGATCAATTTCAACAATGTAGCCATGACCATTGGCTTCATTTCGATAATCGTCAAGTGATGAAGTTCCTGTCGGTGCTAAATTAAAACGAGCAAATTCATCAAGACGTTCTTCATTGTGGCCTGCTAACGTTTCCCACTTATAGCGACCTTGTAAATACTTACCTGTACCCGAAATACCAATACGATCTTGCTCTTTGGTACGTGTGCCAGTGTTAGTAAAATAGCCCGGCCAGTTTTCTTCACAGGTGAGGTAAGTTCCCCACGGTGTATAACCGTTACCACAGTTGTTAAGTGTTCCACGTGCTTGACTACCGTCAGGTGAGAAGCGAGTGACGGTTAACTCTGAATGTGCGAGAGGGCCTGATAAATCCATTACAGTCGCACCAGTGTAACGACGATTAAGTGGATCGTTGTCGATTAACTTCCATTGGTTATTTTCAAGTTGGATACGAACAACAGAAATACCATGAGCGTTGATCTCTTTACGGATTTCATCTATATCAGTACGTACTGCTTTGGCTCTTTCGGCATCGTTGTCCCAGTTTGAGTGCAGTGCTTGCTGATCAATGTACTCGTGGTTAATACAAAGTAATCCATCAGTAGATTGTTCGTTTAATGGAAAAAAGTGCATGCCGTCATGGTGCATACCTAATGCATTTAATTGATCAGTACTGTTATTTGTACCATCATTTTTCCATGCATTTGCAGCCGCATTTAATGGTGTACCCCAAGGGACTAATACTTGTGCGGTGTAGCCTGAAGGAATTGATACGGCATCAGTTAACGAACCAGGGATAGAATCGAAATTTAAAACAGCTTGAGAACGATCTGCTACCTTTGCCGTTGCTTCAGTTGAACTTGAAGAGTTACAACCAGCAAGACCTAATGCACCAAGAGCTGACATTGCACCCATACCTAAGCCACCCTTTAGGATGCTTCGGCGTTGCAAGTTAGCTTGAAGGACATCTTCAAATGCTTTGTTATTACTGGTGTTATAGCGGGTAGGATCGAACGTTTCCTTACTCATTGCTTTGCTTTCCTGTGTTTATTAATTATTTAATAAGTTGAACAGGGAAGATATTAAGAATGGGTAGTGACAGAATTTGTCTATTATTGTGACATTTATATTTAAATAATATTGTCAGCTACCCAATTAATGAAGATAAGGTTAACGCGCTGTTCGTTTTAGCTGGCTAAGCATAAACATCGCAGCAGCTGATACAACAACAGAAGGGCCTGCCGGTGTGTCGTAATGCCATGACATTGCAAGACCAAGAACCACTGCTATTGCGCCAATAATTGACGCCAATACGGCCATTGATTCTGGACTGTGTGAAAAACGTCGTGAGGTCGCAGCAGGAATGATAAGTAATGATGTAATGATCAATGCGCCAACAAATTTCATCGCAACAGCGATTACCATACCTACCATTAACATCAGTAACAGGCGCATTAAATCGACATTTACACCTTCTACTTGAGCCATTTCTTCACTAATAGTCATCGAAAGTAATGGTCGCCATAGATAAATTAATAAAGCTAAAACGACAGCACCACCACAATATATCCATAATAGATCATTAGTGGTCACAGCCAGTAAATCACCAAATAAGTAAGACATTAAGTCGATACGAACATTGTCGAGGAAGCTCACAGCAACTAAACCTAGCGATAAAGCGCTATGGGCTAAGATACCCAGTAAAGTATCTGTGGCCACATAACGTTGTTTTTGTAGCGTAACAAGTACAACGGCAAGAACTAAACAACAGATAACCAATGCTAGGTTTAAGTTGATATTAAAGAGAAAACCTAGCGCAATACCAAGTAGAGAGGCATGAGATAATGTATCGCCAAAATAGGCCATTTTTCGCCAAACAACAAATGAGCCCAATGGACCGGCGAGAATTGCAATACCAATACCAGCGATCAGTGCAGGTAGAAGAAACTCAATCATGCTCTTGATTCCTTATGGTTATTACAGCATTTATGAGTTTTATTTGAATCGTCATGCTGGTGGTTATGCTTATGTTCATAGACAGCAAGCTGTTCTGTCGATGTTTGACCGAATAATGCAATATATTTAGGGTGGCTCGTCACAGTCAGTGGGCTACCAGAGCAGCAGATGTGATGTTGCAAACAAATCACATTATCCGTTTTTGCCATGACAAGGTGTAAGTCGTGAGAAACCATCAAGATGGCACAGTTAAGTAAATCACGTAACTGTTGGATCAGGCGATATAGCTCTAATTGACCATTTACATCAACCCCCTGTACTGGCTCATCAAGTACCAGTAAATCCGGTTTTTGCAATAAGGCGCGCGCAAGTAAGACACGTTGCATCTCACCGCCAGATAGGCCATGCATATCGCTATTAAGTAAATGACGACCATTAACCATGTTTAATGCTTCGATACGTTGTTCTTGATTATAACGCCCAGCAAGACGCATAAAACGATCGACAGAAAGAGGTAGAGTGTTATTCAGGCGTAGCTTTTGAGGTACATAACCAATACGAATTCCTTTTTTACGAACCACTTTTCCTTTTGTGGCTTTACTCAATCCTGTTATGACTTTTACTAAGGTTGATTTACCTGCACCATTAGGACCAATTAAGGTGGTAATTTCACCGCGTTCAAGCTTGAGCGTAATATTATCCAAAACATCACGTTCACCAAATGAGACAGTGACTGATTGTAGTTCGATTAGGGTTGACATAAAGGAAGTTGTCTTAATAGGCTTTAGAAATAAAAGGTAATGTTATAATATAACATTACTGATGTGTTATATTATAACATTATCATATTCGTTAGGGAATATACTGTTATATCATATAAATAATTAGCAGTATAAAAATGCAATACTTATTTTTTAGGATAATAAAATAATGCAGCGTATATCATCATTGTTTTGTGCAGCAGCTCTGGCTTTATCAGGTTCTGCAATGGCAGACGACTTTAAAGTTGTTACAACCATTAAACCATTAAACCTTATTGTTAGTGAGTTAGTTCAAGGTGCAGCAAAGTCAGATGCAATCTTACCGCCAGGAGCTTCTCCACACGATTATGCATTACGTCCATCAGATGTAAAAAAATTGAATGATGCTGATCTTGTTATTTGGGTAGGGCCTCAATTAGAAACATTTTTAACAAAACTTATGGCTACAAACCCAAATAGTTTCGCTTTGACAAAACAAGCTGGTATTCATTTTCTAAATTATGGCGAGAAAGGCAGTGATGACCATAGTGATCATGCTGGCCACGGTCATGCTGACCATGGCGATCATGCTAGCCACGACGGTCATGATGACCATGGCGATCATGCTAGCCACGACGGTCATGATGACCATGGCGATCATGCTGACCACGACGGTCATCATGCAGGCCACGAGGGTCACGATGACCATGGCGATCATGCAGACCATGATGGTCACGATGAACATGCAGGACACCATCATCATCACCATTCTGGACTCGATCCGCATTTCTGGATGGGGCCAAAACAGACAATTGAAGCTGCAAATGTGATCACGGAAGCACTGATTAAACATGACCCATTGCATAAAACTGTTTATCTCGCTAATCTTTCAACGTTTACCTCTGAAGTTAACCAAGCAGTCAGTGAGCTTAATGCGGAAATAAAGCCTCTTTCAAATAAAGGCTACTTTGTTTTTCATGACGGTTATGGTTATTTCGAACACCAATTTGGTCTGAATAACTTAGGGCACTTTACTGTTGAACCTGACCGTAAGCCTGGTGCTAAAACTCTGATAGCTATTCGTGAATCATTAAAAGATAAGCAAGCTTATTGTGTATTCAGTGAGCCGCAGTTTTCTCCAGCAGTTGTTGATAGCGTAACTAAAGGCACAGAGGTAAACATAGGAACCCTTGATCCAATGGCGACCAATGTCCAAGTGGGTAAGGGAGGATACGTCCGTTTTATTAAGGAACTCGGACAGAGCTTTACCAAGTGTTTAAAATAGAAAATGAAATTATATCAAGCGGTAGCAACTTCTATTAAAGAGCTGCCGCGTCAGCACAAAATTGCGTTAGTTTCCACCTCTGTGCTTATGATGGCTGCCATAATGTGGCAGCCATCAAAATCACAAGTAACTTTCCCATCAGCAAGCGTCAATAAGCGTGTTGATGTCACATTGCCATCTAAACTAGATTTATTATCTGAACAAGATAGTGAGCCCTTAGGTGTGTCTCTTGATCAAAATGATCCTGAATTCCAAGCGCCAAAAGATGAAATAGAGCAACAACTTGATGATGCAAAAGTTGAAGTTGAGCATAAACATCGAGTGGCATCGGGTGAAACGTTAGGGATTATCTTTTCACAGTATGGTTTGCCTATTTCAGATATGTACCGCTTAATTGATGCAAATAAGTCGGTACAGAATTTGCGCGTTGGACAAACACTTGAGTGGGAAGTCAATGATGATGGAAAATTAACAGAACTTAAAATTATCCGCAGTAAAAAAATAACGGATGCTTTTACACTATCGAAAAAAGGTTATACCTATAAAGAGATAGTTCAAAAAGGTGAAATGAAACCCGTTACTCTTATCGGTCGTGTAAATGGTAGTTTTTATAATTCAGCTCGAGCCGCTGGCCTAACACCGACTCAGATCCAAACATTAGTTAAAGCCTTACAGTGGAAATTTAACCTTGGACGTGAAGCACGTAAAGGGGATCGTTTTGCTGTAGGTATTGATCGAGAATTTATTGATGGCAAGGCGGTAGGTAAAGGTGATGTAAATGCTTTTTACTACAAATCAGCGAATGGTAAAAATTCAACCTTTATTGTTAGAGGTGATGATGATCAGTTCTATGACAGTAGTGGACACAGTTTAAACCGAGCATTTAGACGTATTCCAACTGCGAAACGTTACCGTATTAGCTCTCCTTTTAACCCTAACCGTTTGCACCCAGTTACTGGGCGTCGTTCGCCACATAATGGTACCGATTTTGCGGTTCCGATTGGCACATCTGTTTTGGCTGCAGGTGATGGTGTCGTTGTAAAATCACGTTACCACCCATTAGCAGGTAATTATATTGTCGTTAAGCATGGTCGAGAATATATGACACGTTATTTACACCTAAGTAAACGTGAAGTGAAGGTGGGTGATAAAGTGAAAATGGGTCAACGCATTGCTAAAAGTGGTAATACCGGGCGTTCAACTGGCCCACACTTACATTTTGAATTGATAAAAAATGGTCGTCCTGTTAACGCAATGAAAGTATCCTTGCCACAAGCCGATCCACTCTATGGTAAAGAACGTAAAAATTTCATGAAACAAGTTAGCTTTTATAAGAATAAATTTAACGATGTAATATCGAGCTAAGTTGTTTAATCGTAAAAAAAGCGCACATATCGTGCGCTTTTTTTATGGTTTTTCTCACTGAATTTAACTAATCAAAAACTTTTTTTAAATTAACCAAAAAATGACAACTTATCCCTTTAAAGAATTAAGTGGCTGTATTTACGTTCCTTTTTGACAATTCCATGTCGGTTTTTAGCGATGTAATGGCAAAAAACAAATGTTTTTTTGATTTATGACAAGACATGAAATGTATCAATATGTAAAATTCAAATTAGAAATGCTAATAATTCTTATTAAGGTAACGATTTACTATGAAGCTGTCAGAGATGTCGTGCGGAAACCGTGGGACCGTCATTAATATGTCTGCATTACCCTCAGCGACAAGAAAAAAGTTAATGGTTATGGGGTTACTACCTCGTACTGAAATTACCGTTGTTCGCCTAGCACCGTTGGGTGATCCGCTTCAAGTGCGTGTACGTGGTGTTGATATCGCTTTACGCAAGCAAATTGCTGAAAATATCGAGGTTGAGGCACTGTAATGCAATATAATATTCTTACTGTTGGTAATCCGAATAGTGGTAAAACAACGTTGTTTAATGGCTTAACTGGCGCTAAACAACAAGTTGGTAACTGGGCCGGTGTGACGGTTGAGAAAAAAACCGGTCGCTACCAACATAACGGTGATGACTTCGCTCTGACTGATCTTCCTGGTATCTATAATCTTGATAGTGCGAACGATGCAAATAGCCTTGATGAGGCAATTGCTTCTCGGGCTATTTTAACAACGCCTGCTGACGTTATTATTAACGTAGTTGATGCTTCTAGCTTAGAACGTAGTTTGTACATGACGCTTCAACTTCGTGAGTTAGGTCGACCTATGGTTGTTGTGCTTAATAAGATGGATGTACTTAAGCGACAACGTCAGGTATTGGATATTAAAGCACTAGAAAAAGCACTGGGTTGTCCTGTATTAGCGTTATCTGCTAACAATATGGAGCGTATTGCTGAGTTTAAATCTAAGCTACACAAGATGCTCACGCAAGGTGTTGTAGTTAAAGACTTTAAACTCGACTACGGTCAAGATTTTGAGCAGGCAGTAAGCCAATTAGAGTCTTTATTTCAAAGTAATGACAAGTTAGAACCTCGCGCACAGGGTATTCGTGTCTTAGAAAATGATACCCTTGTCATAAATACGATGTCTGATGAAGATAAAATTAAAGCGTGTGGTTTACGTGCAAACCTAATTAATACAGTTGATCCTGATATTCAAGTTGCGGATGTCCGTTATACTTTCTTACATCAGTTATGCCAAAAGGTTCGTCGTCAAGAAGGACGTTTAAGCAATAGCTTTAGCAACAAAATTGATAGCATATTACTAAACCGCTTTGTTGGTATCCCATTCTTTTTCTTAGTAATGTACACGATGTTTATGTTTGCTATTAACATTGGTAGTGCATTCATTGATTTCTTTGATATTAGTTTCGGTGCGCTACTTGTTGATGGTGGTCATTATTTATTAGATGACCATTTACCTGTTTGGTTAGTAACGGTGATTGCTGACGGTATAGGTGGCGGTATTCAAACCGTGGCGACTTTCATTCCTGTTATTGCTTGTTTGTACCTATTCCTTGCTATGCTAGAAAGCTCTGGCTATATGGCGCGTGCTGCTTTCGTACTAGATAAAGTTATGCAAAAGGTAGGTCTACCGGGTAAAGCGTTCGTTCCTCTTGTACTTGGCTTTGGTTGTAATGTGCCTGCTATTATGGCAACACGTACTCTTGAACAAGAACGTGAGCGTAAGTTAGCTGCAGCAATGGCACCGTTTATGTCATGTGGTGCACGCCTACCGGTATATGCATTATTTGCGGCGGCATTCTTCCCAGAAAATGGTCAAAATGTTGTATTCGCATTGTATTTATTAGGTATTGCAGCCGCTGTTCTTACTGGAATCATCTTGCGTGCAACAGTGTATCCTGGTTCAAGTGATAGCTTTATTATGGAAATGCCTAATTACGAATTTCCAACGATTCGTAATGTTGTAATAAAGACTTGGCAAAAACTTAAGCGCTTTGTATTTGGTGCGGGTAAAACAATCGTTGTTGTTGTTGCTATTTTGAGCTTCTTTAATTCATTAGGTACTGATGGCTCATTTGGTAACGAAGATACGTCTAAATCTGTACTTTCAAAAGCTGCGCAAGTTGTAACACCAGTATTAGAGCCTATTGGTGTGAAAGCTGATAATTGGCCGGCAACAGTTGGTATCATTACTGGTATCTTTGCTAAAGAAGCTGTTGTTGGAACACTAAATAGCTTATATGCACCAGCGACAGATGATAGCGGTGAAGAGTACAATTTGGTTGCAAGTTTACAAGAAGCGGTTCAATCAATTGGCGATAACTTGGCAGATTTAAGCTTTAGTGACCCGTTAGGTATTGAAGTTGGTGATTTAGGTGATAAACAAGCAGCAGCAGAAGAGCAGGGTGTAGATGAGTCTGTATTTGGTAACATTCAGGCGAACTTTGTGAGTGGTGCTGCAGCAATGTCTTACTTGATTTTCATCTTGCTATACACGCCATGTGCTGCTGCAATGGGAGCATACGTTCGTGAGTTTGGTCAGAAGTTTGCGTGGTTTATTGCTGGGTGGACTATGTTAATGGCTTACTCGTTTGCTACTTGGTTCTATCAAATTGCTCACTTTGTTGATCACCCTGCAGCGAGTGCATTCTGGATAGCATTCTTTATCTTGATTAATGTTGGTCTCTTCTTGTTATTGAAACGAGAAGGTAAAAAGCAGAAAAACATTGAAATTGAAGGGTTATTAGTCGAATGATCTTACAACAGCTAAAACAATATATTGAACAATATGGACGTGTGAGTCGTAAGCAACTTTCTGATCACTTTGGTATGTCTGAAGATGGTGTAGAAGCAATGCTTGATGTATGGATTCGTAAAGGTTCAGTTGGAAAAGAATTGGTTGGCTGTGAAAGTTCAGACTGTTGTCAACCTGCGAAAGAGATTTGGTATCGTTGTTTATCTGCTAACGAATTATCAATAACGGTAATGCGATAGAAGGCAGTAAAGTCAAAAGGCAGCTTAATTAAGCTGCCTTTTTTAATGCTAACTAGAGATAGCTGTAAAGCCTTCAATTTGATTTAACTCTTCGCGAAGTTCATCAGCCAGTGCTGCTTGTAGCGCTTCACTGCGTTGAGTTCCATTAGTATTCCCCCAAATTGGCCCTGGCCATGCTATATCATGACTAAAGCGTGCAATGTGGTGTAAATGAAGTTGTGGTACAAGGTTACCTAATGCACCAACGTTAATCTTTTCTGCTTGATAGTCGTTTTCTAATAATGTGGCTACAGCACTTGATTCACGTATTAGTTGGCACTGGTCTTGTTCAGGTAGGTGGTGGATTTCACGTAACTCGTCAACACGAGGGACTAAGATAATCCATGGCCCTAGCGCTTCTTTAGATAATAAAACACGAGAAAGCGGAAAATCACCTAATACAGTAGTATCAGATTGTAGGCGAGGATGAAGAGTGAAACGCATGTAATTATTCCTTCACAGTACATTATGGCTCACAAGCCAGAGCATTATTTATCATAGTATGCCTAATTTAAAACGATTGGTATTATCCTTAATGTATTCTCTAACATTTGGTTAAGAGTTCTAATTATTGTGAGGCAACTTATGACAAGCGAATATCAGTTTATACTCGATTATTGGTTTGGCGAGTTAGAGGGTGAAGTAACCAAAGAAAATAAACATGCGCTTTGGTTTCTAGGTGGTGAAGAGATTGATGCTTACATTAAAACTCACTTTCAATCTTGGGTGAGTAAAGCTGGCAAAGGGGAGTTAAATCATTGGTGTGAAACGGCCCAAGGTCGCTTGGCTCTGATTATTTTACTGGATCAATTTAGCCGCAATATCTACCGTGGCTTAAGTGCGGCATTTCGATATGACTCATTAGCCTTAGCATTGTGTAAACGTGGTTTAGCATTGAATCAAGATGTAGATTTATCGCCAATTGAACGTGTATTTTTCTATTTACCGTTAGAACACGCAGAAGATCTGGAAGATCAAGAAGAGAGTGTGTTTCGCTTTCAACACTTACGAGAATCTACTTCTTTGAATAATCGTGAACTATTTGATGGCTTTTATAATTATGCGAGAAGCCATTTTGACGTGATTAAGCAATTTGGACGCTTTCCATATCGCAATGCTGTGCTGGGGCGGCTTTCAACGCAAGGTGAATTGATGTGGTTGAACCAAGGCGGTCAGCGGTTTGGTCAATAAAGATACCTGACGGTTGAATCTTTTATAATGTTTTTATTTACAGTGCTAGATTTATAAACACATTTCAGGGTGCGATAGACAGAAAATAAAAAGCCTTCCATTTGGAAGGCTTTTTTAATACTAAGAGGGATGTTGATTACATACGCTCTAGTGTTTCGATACCAAGTAGGTCTAGACCTTGCTTGATAGTTTTTGATGTTAGCAATGCAAGCTTCAAGCGGCTTTGCTTAACAGCTTCTTCAGCATTAAGAATTGGACATGCTTCATAGAAGCTAGAGAACATACCTGCAAGTTCGAATAGGTAAGTACACATTAAGTGTGGTTGGCCTTCACGTGCTACAGATTGTACCGCTTCTTCAAATTGAAGAAGTTTAGATAGCAATGCTTGCTCTTTTTCGTCAGTGATAACGATTGGGTGAGTAAGATCTGCAAGCTCAACATTCGCGCGCTTGAAGATAGATGCTACACGTGTGTATGCGTATTGCATGTACGGTGCAGTGTTACCTTCAAATGCCAACATGTTGTCCCAGTCGAAGATGTAATCTGTCGTACGGTGCTTAGAAAGATCAGAGTATTTAACCGCAGCCATTGCAACAGTTTGTGCAATGTTTGCTTTTTCTTCTGCACTTAGTTCTGGGTTCTTTTCTTCAATTAGCTTGTTAGCACGCTCAACAGCTTCATCCAGAAGATCAGCAAGACGAACAGTACCGCCAGCACGCGTCTTAAATGGACGACCATCTTTACCTAACATCATACCAAATGCGTGGTGCTCAAGAGATACACTTTCTGGTACATAACCCGCTTTACGTACGATTTCCCAAGCCATCATTAGGTGTTGGTGCTGACGTGAATCGATGAAGTAAAGTACGCGATCAGCATGAAGTTGCTCGTAACGGTATTTAGCACAAGCGATATCAGTGGTTGTGTATAGGTAACCGCCATCACGCTTCTGGATGATCACACCCATAGGCTCGCCGTCTTTGTTTTTGTATTCGTCTAGGTAAACAACAATTGCGCCATCACTTTCTACAGCTAGACCTTTTTCTTTAAGATCTGCAACAACGCCAGGTAGCATGTCGTTGTACATAGATTCGCCCATTACGTTGTCATCAGTCAGTGACACGCTTAGACGATCGTAGTTGCGTTGGTTTTGCTTAAGTGTAATAGCAACAAGTTGCTTCCATTTCTCAAGGCAGTACTCATCACCGCTTTGTAGACGAACAACAAAGTTACGTGCTGTTTTACCGAATTCTTCGTCTTCATCATAAAGTACTTTAGATTCACGGTAGAAACCTTCAAGATCGCTGATGTCCATAGAAACATCAGTACCTTCTTGCTCTTTACGCTGCATGTTAGCGATAAGCATACCGAATTGTGTACCCCAGTCACCAAGGTGGTTAGCTCGGATAACATTGTGGCCTAAAAATTCAAGAGTACGTACAACTGCATCACCGATGATAGTTGAACGTAAGTGGCCTACGTGCATTTCTTTTGCAACGTTTGGTGCAGAGTAGTCAACAACAATGTTTTGTGCTGTTTCAGTATTAACGGCTAGACGCTCATCTTTTAGTGCTTCTTCGCCACGCTCAGCTAACCATGCTTTGTTTAAGAAAATGTTGATAAAGCCTGGGCCTGCAATTTCAACTTTCTCAGCAATACCATCTAGCTCTAGGCAGTCGATAACTTTTTGTGCGAATTCGCGTGGATTAGTACCTAGCTTCTTTGCTACGCCCATAACACCGTTCGCTTGGTAATCACCAAACTGCGCTTTAGCTGATTGGCGAACTGCGGCTGGGCTGCCTGCAGGTGCGCCAGCGGCTTCTAAAGCCTGAGATACTTTATCGTTAATAAGTGCTTGAATGTTCACACGCTGATCCTTAAATCATTTGTAACGCCAATTATTAATAAGAGGCAAAAATGTCTACGTATTACAAGATCACCGTCAAAAATAATCACGAAATAAAACAAATTGACAACATAAGTAAATCAAGTGTTTAACGTGAGTATTTTTGACGGGGTCGCGAATATCTAAATATGCACCGAAGTCTTGAATACGCAGTAGGTATTGTCCTAATAATACCCACAGATGGAGGTACTTTGGCAACTGGAAAAACCCATTGTTTACGTTTTTTTTTAAACTTTTTTTGTTATGGGTAAATAATGTGTAACACGCTATTGTATTGAAAAGAGAGTGCGTTAAATTCATGTTTCATTAAATCACGAAAAATGGATAATTATTCACTTCGTCTAATTATAGTTATAGCTGTCAATAATGGGATAAATGTATGCACAAGCTTGAACAATATAATCTTCATCCAACGCAGATGCTTGCGCAGTTACCTGAGTTTATGAAAGCGATTAATACATTGATTGATGATTTAGGGATTTCACTGGCTGATTACCAAGCCGATCACATTGCATTACGTGTCAATGATCAAGATGTGGCGCAACAGTTACATCAAGCTTGGCTGAGTTATGGTGAAGAATGGTCTAACAATATGATCAACGGTCGCCCTATTGTGATTATTGGATTTGAACAGCCATTAGCCGTCGATGGCTGGACAATCGAAGCGTTAGAGTTGCCTTATCCGAGCGATAAAGTATATCCGCAACAGGGGTGGGAGCATATTGAGTTTGTGGTACCATCCAGTGCAAAAACGATTGAAGAATTAAAAGCAGATTTACTAGAAAAATTACCACAATTAGATTGGGATGAGTTAGATGCGAAGGGGATTAAAGTCAAAGCCAGTTCACCATCAGGTGAAGATGAGCGTTTAGCTAATCCTACTTTTGCGTTTAAACGTGATGGGGTATGTATTAAATTACACGGACACTCGTTAAAAGCAGTATTAGAAAGTGAACAAGCATAGTTGCTGTAAATACAAATAGTAAAAAGTGTAGTAATCCCCAAAGATTACTACGCTCGCTTGGTTATTGTCTTTTCCTGATTATAAAATAACCGTCCGGTTACCATAGACGAAAATACGATCATCTACCGCAAGGCCTAATGCTTTACTGAGCACCGATTTTTCTACATCACGACCAGACTTTGCCATTTCAACTGCACTGAAACTATGATCAACAGGGATGACGTTTTGGGTAATGATTGGCCCTTCATCAAGATCGTTAGTTACAAAGTGTGCGGTTGCCCCAATGATTTTTACACCACGCTCAAATGCTTGTTGGTAAGGCTTGGCACCAATAAATGCAGGTAAGAAACTATGATGAATATTGATGATTTTATTAGGGAATTGTGCGACAAAATTAGGCGTTAAAATACGCATATATTTCGCCAGTACTACGTAGTTTGGTTGATACTGTTGTACCGCTTCTAATAGTTTTTGTTCGTGTTCTTCACGGCTTAATCCTTCATGGCAAACATGATGGAATGGAATATCAAATTTTTCCGTTAGCCCTTGTAGGCTGTCGTAATTACCGACAACAGCAGCAATGTCGATATCTAATGAGCCATCGAAGGCTTTAACTAGAATATCACCTAAACAGTGCGCTTCTTTTGTCACCATGATGACGATTTTTTTGCGATCAGAGCTGATTAAACGGCGTTTGCTACCTTTGGGTAAAGCATGATCAATATCTGCGAGGAAGGTTGTATCATTAAAATAGCCTTCAAGCTCGGTGCGCATGAAAAATTGATTATGGGTGTTATCAACATATTCCTTATTGTTGATAATATTTAGTTGGTGCTTATGACAAATGTTGGTAATTTTGGCGATTAGTCCCATTTCATCTGGGCATTCCGTGAGAAGTGTTTTCTTTTCCATGTCGTTTCCTGACTGCGATTCACGCATATAATACATTGCGTGTTACAAAGATCTTAATTAACTATTACCTAGATTTAACCTTATGGTCAAAGTATTTATTTGTTAGGTGATGTTATTAATAAGAAAGTGATGTCGTTAATTTTTGCAATCAATGGATAGAAGACTAGTCGAGTACTAGGATAATTGGCATAATGAATACTGTATATATAACCAATAGTGCGAAGTAAATGATAACGAAGTTTTTTGCCTCTGGTGGCGCATTAGATAAAGCCATCCCTGGTTTTCAGGCTCGCCAACCCCAAATTGATATGGCGAATGCTGTGGCAGACGCAATCAAACATGAGTCTCAGCTGGTGGTTGAAGCTGGAACGGGTACTGGCAAAACCTTTGCTTATGTGATCCCCGCTTTGCTTAGTGGTAAGAAAACTATTATCAGTACAGGCTCTAAAAACCTTCAAGAGCAATTATTTCACCGTGATTTGCCATTAATGGCTGATGCTATTGGATTTACGGGCCGCGTCGCGTTATTAAAAGGGCGAGCTAACTATTTATGTGTGGATCGTTTGAATCGGCAAGTGATAGAAAGCCATGATGTGGAATCTGATCCTACGTTATTAACACAGCTGGTCAAAATTAGACAATGGTCCTCATCATCAAAAAGTGGCGATTTTGGTGAATGTGAAGATGTTGCAGAAGATAGCCCAGTTATTCCATTGATTACTTCGACCAATGATAACTGTTTAGGCCGTGAGTGCCCCTCGTATGATGATTGCTTTGTCGTTAAAGCTCGTCGCAAAGCAATGGAAGCTGATGTAGTTGTTGTTAATCACCATTTATTCTTGGCAGATTTAGCCATTAAAGAAACCGGCTTTGGTGAATTAATTCCAGAAGCTGAAGTGTTTATCTTTGATGAAGCCCACCAAATGCCAGATATTGCCAGTCAGTACTTTGGTCAGAGTCTAACCAGTCGGCAATTAATTGAGCTTGCGAAAGATATTGATATTGGTTATCGCACAGAAGCACGTGATATGCGACAACTGCAAAAAACAGCAGATCGTTTGCAACAAGCCGCATTTGAAATGCGGATTATTTTAGGTGATCCTGGATTCCGGGGGAACTGGCGAGAAGCATCGCAAACACCGGCAGTTCAACGCGAATTGACTCGATTGTCAGATGCATTAGATCTTACCTACGATGTACTTAAGCTGGCGTTAGGTCGAAGCCAGTTATTAGATACTGCCTTTGAACGTGCAGCAACACTAAAAGCCAAATTAAAACGAGTATCAGATACTGCAATTACCGGTTATTCCTATTGGTATGAATGTACACCGCGCCAGTTTAGTTTAAATATCACGCCGCTCTCTGTTGCGGATAAATTTAAAGAGCAAATGGCTGAGCAAAAAGGGGCATGGATTTTCACTTCAGCAACCTTAGCGGTTGATGAGAATTTCACCCACTTTAGTCATCGTTTAGGGTTAGAGCCAAAGCAGCAATTTTCGCTTGAAAGCCCATTTGATTACAACGAGCAAGCGTTATTGTGTGTACCTCGCCATTTACCTGAACCTAATAGTTATGGTCTCGCTAATAAATTGGTTGAGATGTTGGCGCCTGTGATTGAAGCGAATAATGGTCGTTGTTTTTTCTTGTGTACTTCACATCAAATGGTACGCGATCTTGCTGAAGGATTTCGTGAAAAGCTGAGTTTACCCGTGTTAGCGCAAGGTGAAACAACGAAACAAAAGCTACTTAATGAGTATTTGGCTCATGGTAATGCATTATTAGTCGCAACGGGGGCGTTTTGGGAAGGGATTGATGTTAGAGGGCAAGCCCTTAGCTGTGTTATCATTGACAAATTACCGTTTACAGCACCAGATGACCCATTATTAAAAGCACGTATTGAAGATTGTCGCATGCGTGGTGGTGATCCTTTTGCCGATGTCCAAGTACCTGATGCGGTGATCACTTTAAAGCAGGGTGTTGGGCGTTTGATCCGTGATACTAAAGACAAAGGTGCATTGATCATTTGTGATAACCGATTAGTAACAAGGCATTATGGCGCTGTATTTTTACGAAGTTTACCACCGATCCCTCGTACACGCAGTGTGGAAGGGGTCAGTGACTTTTTGTCTACTATTAATAACAATAACGTTATTGAAGATGACAACCAACATTCAGAGGCTTGAATGAGCACCAAAATTTTGGCAGTTGATACTGCAACTGAAAATTGTTCTGTTGCCCTATTAATGGGTGACGAAGTTATCTCTCGTTGTGAATATGCGCCACGTGAGCACACAACAAAAATTTTGCCTATGGTAGATACTGTTCTGGCTGAAGCTGGCATCAAGCTAAACCAACTTGATGCATTGGCTTATGGTCAAGGTCCTGGTAGCTTTACAGGTGTACGTATCGGCATTGGTATTGCGCAAGGTTTAGCGTTTGGTGCAGATTTACCTATGGTGGGCGTGTCAACATTAGCTGCAATGGCGCAAGGTACATACCGTGTCCATCAAGCTGACAATGTATTATCTGCTATTGATGCTCGTATGGGCGAAATCTATTGGGGTCAGTACCAGCGTAAAACGGATGGTGATTGGCAAATTATCGGTGTAGAGCAGGTTATTGTACCTGATGCTTTAGTTGAATCTGCTCAGACCGAATCTGGTATTTGGTTAACAGCGGGTACAGCTTGGGAAGTGTATGTTGATACTCTAGCTAAGCTACCTTTTGAAATGCAGCAGGGCTCGGTGTTATATCCTGATTCACAAGACATGGTACACCTAGCGAAATTTGCTTTTGCTCGTGGTGAAAGTGTTAGCGCAGAAGTAGCAAGCCCTGTGTATTTACGTGATACCGTGACATGGAAAAAACTGCCAGGTCGCGAATAATTAAGTAAAAGAGTAGTGGCTGACGCCGCTACTTTTTCTTTAGCCTAATTTTTAAATGAATGATGAGAGGGGATTATGGTTACTATCAATCATGGTGTTATATCATTACCATCAAAACCATTCAGTTTAGCTTCACAAACCTCCAGTACGAAAGCTAGCACTTCAAGTGATGCGGTTTCATCAACGTCTGCTTTATCATCGTTATCGGCAACGCAACACTCAGAGTGGACGAGTCAAGAATATCGTCAATTACAGTATGATCGCCCTGATGGAAAACATCAGAAAGCATTATCTATGTATATGGATGTCATGCAGCACAGTAGAAAAGAACAACTTTCCGATCTTATCGGTATCAATATGGTTGTTTAAACCGACTAATACTTTCCTTATTATTCTCATCATTAACGCGTTAATTTAACGTGTCAGTTGACTACGCCATAAATAATTACTTTTGCTGTTATATTGAACAGTTATGTAGAGGTTTTATATGTTTCGCACGCTATTTCTTGGGCTGATATTAATCTTTATGGTAGGCTGCGCCAGTGTTCCAGCCAGCTTGCAGACCAAAACGAAAAATCCTATCACGGATTTACGCGTTATCACCGAGCATCCTACTGTAATGCAACATCAGGAAGTAAGGTTAGGTGGTATTATTGCTTCAATTAAAAATGAAGCAAAGCAAACACGCGTTGAAATTGTCGCATTGCCGTTAACCTCTGACGGTCGACCAATATTGAACAGTAAACCCCAAGGTAGATTTATTGCGAATGTACCTGGTTTTCTTGATCCTATAGAGTATGCCAAAGGACGTTTACTGACAGTTGTCGGGCAATATACTGGAATGCAAAAAGGTAAAGTTGGACAGTACGATTATACTTTTCCTGTGGTAAATGTTTCAGGTGAGCAAATTTGGCAAGTACAGCAACAAATTCAAATGGAAACACCAATGCGATTTAATCGTTGTATTGGCATTAACTGTGGATTTTGGGGCGATGATTACTTTATGCCGCCGTTTGGCATTCAAGGGCGCGTGGTTGATAGAGTGATAATGTAAGTCATGGAAGCAATAACATTTAAGCTTGCTGAATTAGAATTAGCGGGACTGACTAATTTCTCTTTATCGTCGCCGTTAGAGAATAACAAACCCGTGTTGTTATTTATTCATGGTTGGCAAGATAATGCTGCGACGTTTTCATCACTTTGGCAACGGCTAGAGAAAGATTTTAATCTTGTTGCCATTGATTTGCCTGGACATGGTTTATCACAATCTCGAAGTGGGGATAACTATTATCACTTTTTCGATTATATTGATGATTTACACCAAGTCATTATGCAGCTTCCTGCTACGCGCGTGTGTCTTGTTGGCCACTCATTAGGCGCGATTATTGCCAGTTGTTATAGCGCTGCTTATCCTCAATTAATAGATAAGTTGGTATTAATTGAAGGCTTGTCGCCATTAGTGGAAGAGGCTGAACAAACGGTTGAGCGATTAAAGCGTGGGATTAAAAGTCGACAACAATACCGTAAAAGTTCTGAACGTCGAAAAGCAAGAGCAATGAGCTCTTTTACTGAAGCATTACAATTACGTGCCAATGTTAATGACTTACCCATGACAAGCTTAGAGCCTGTTGTGAAGCGGGCAACGATTAAACGTAACGGGCTGTGGTACTGGCGACATGACCATCGCTTGCGTTGTGAATCACTTTATCGGATGACACAACAACAGGCGCAAGCAATTATGTCGTCGATAGAAGCACCCATTTATTCGATTGTAGGAAGTCATGGATTTCCTCAACTGCGCGATGATCCGCAGGATAAGTACAAGCTTCAACAGTTTTCACAGGTGGTGATTGTCGGGGGACATCATTGCCATTTAGAACAGCCAGATACAGTATCTAATTGTATTAGGGCTTTTATTTCCCTCGAGAGAGATTAATCTTCGCTTTTCAATGAGTAGGTTCAAAGTTTCTACTCAGCTAATTTGGCAAGATGTTAATTATAAGTTAAGTATACTGTATTGAGATATAAACGCTTGTTTGATTTATACGTACAGTATTTACCTGTATCGCTGTATAGCTATTAAAGCAGTCTAATAATAAGGAGAATGCGAGTGGATAAGGTTTGGCTTAGCCGCTATCCGAATGATGTACCGGCAGAAATTAATCCGGATGCATATTCATCATTAGTTGATATGTTTGAACAATCAGTACGTAAATATGCTGATCAAACCGCTTTCATTAACATGGGACAAGTTATGACCTTCCGTAAACTGGAAGAGCGTAGCCGTGCCTTTGCAGCTTACCTTCAAAATGAATTGAAGCTACAAAAAGGTGACCGTGTTGCTGTAATGATGCCAAACTTACTGCAATATCCTATCGCGCTATTCGGTATTTTACGTGCAGGTTGTGTTGTGGTTAACGTTAACCCGTTATATACCCCGCGTGAGTTAGAGCACCAATTAAATGACTCTGGTGCAAAAGCCATTGTTATCGTTTCAAACTTCGCTCATACCCTTGAAGCCGTTGTTAAAAATACAGGTGTTAAAAATGTAATTTTAACTAGCCTTGGCGATCAATTATCTCGTCCAAAAGGTACCTTGGTTAACTTCGTTGTTAAGTACATTAAAAAGATGGTGCCTAAGTACCATTTGCCGCATGCGACTTCAATGCGTATCGCACTGCGTAAAGGCCGTCGTATGCAATATGTTAAGCCGTTTATTACTGGCGATGACATGGCATTTCTTCAATATACTGGTGGCACAACAGGTGTCGCTAAAGGCGCGATATTAACGCATCATAATATGGTGTCTAATGTCATGCAGGCGAAAGGTGCATATGGTCCTGTGTTAACAGAGGGACGTGAGCTCATTGTTACCGCTTTACCGCTTTATCATGTATTTGCATTGACAGTAAACTGCTTATTATTAATGGAAATGGGCGGTCAGAATTTACTGATCACTAATCCACGTGATATTCCCACTTTTGTCAAAGAGCTTCAACGTTACCAATTTACAGCAATTACTGGTGTGAACACCTTATTTAATGCCCTGATCAACAATGAAGATTTCCAAGAACTAGATTTTAGTAATCTACGCCTTTCTGTTGGTGGTGGTATGGCGGTTCAACGCGCTGTTGCTGAAAAGTGGCAGAAAATCACTGGTAATTACTTATTAGAAGGGTACGGTTTAACTGAATGTTCACCACTGGTTGCAGCATATCCTTATGATTTAACACAATATAACGGTTCAATTGGTCTACCTGTCCCTTCAACTGAAGTGCGTATGGTTGATGATGAAGGTAATGTTGTGGGAATTGACGAAGTTGGTGAGTTACAAGTTCGTGGTCCTCAGGTAATGAAAGGTTACTGGCAGCGCCCTGAAGCCACTAAAGAAGTGTTAACAGAAGATAATTGGCTATCGACGGGTGATATCGTTAAATTTGATGACGAAGGCTTTTTGCACATTGTTGATCGTAAGAAAGATATGATCTTAGTATCAGGCTTTAACGTTTATCCTAATGAAATCGAAGATGTTGTTGCGCTACATGACAAAGTGCTTGAAGTAGCAGCGATCGGCCAGGCCCATGAAGTGTCTGGTGAAGTCGTTAAGATATGTGTGGTGAAACGCGATCAGAGCCTAACAAAAGATGAATTGATAGCGCATTGTCGTCAACATTTAACAGGTTATAAAATACCTAAAATTGTTGAATTTATGGATGACTTGCCAAAAACCAATGTAGGTAAGATTTTACGTCGCGTATTACGTGAAGAGTCTGATAAAAAAGCACAACAATAAGTGTTTGCGATAATAAATATGTAAAAAAGCCCATCAGTTTTTGCTGAAAAGTGTTATTACATACTATTGCGCGATATTATAGATGCCGACATTACGTCGGCATTTTTCTTAATATAATTTACTAAAAGGTTAATGATTTAGCCCTGCACCAAAAAGGTATCATGTGAACTTCGACATAATTACAACAACCGAGCAATTACAACAGCGTTGTGACTCAGCCAGAACGCACACTGCCGTTATGCTTGATACGGAATTTGTCCGTACTCGTACGCTATACCCGCGTTTAGGTTTGATTCAATTATTCGATGGTGAGCAGTTATCGTTAATTGATCCATTAGAAGTGGAAGACATGGAGCCATTATGGGCACTGTTACGTGATCAATCGGTGATTAAAGTGCTTCACGCCTGTGGTGAAGATCTAGAAGTATTCCAGCATCATGCAGGTTGCTTACCAACACCAATGTTTGATACTCAGTTAATGGCAGCTTTCCTTGGGCATGGCATTTCAACGGGCTTTGGTGCATTAGTGAAAGAATACGTTGGTGTTGAGCTTGATAAAGGCGAAGCGCGAACCAATTGGCTTGCGCGTCCATTAACGGAAAAACAACTCGATTATGCCGCTGCCGATGTTTATTACTTAAAGCCGTTGTTTGAAAGTTTATTATCTAAGGTTGAAGAACGGGGTTACATGGAAGCATTACAGCAAGAATGCGAATCTGTAATGCACCGCCGTATTAAGCCCGTTGATCCAGAAAAAGCGTATCTTGATATTAAAAACGCATGGCAGTTAAACCCACAGCAACTTGCAGTTTTGCAAAAAGTTGCTGCTTGGCGAGTACGTGAAGCGCAGAAACGGGATATCGCATTAAACTTCATTGTCAAAGAATTACATTTATGGAAATTAGCGCGTTTTAATATCAAATCACGAGCAGGGCTTGAGAAAGAAGATTTTGAGCCAATGGAAATCCAACGTCACGGTAACCGTTTATTGAAAATGGTGCACGATTGCGATCGTATTGCAGCGCAAGATTATCCCGCCAAAATAGAGCGTTTGGTTGATTTTCCACATTATAAGCAGATGGTAAAATACATCAAAGATGTTGTAACAGATGTTGAAAAAGAGACCGGTTTAGCGCCTGAGTTTTTAGCTTCTAAAAAGCAGATCCACCAAGTATTATCTTGGGCATGGAAATATCAGCGTCAAGATGAAAAACGTCCTGAGATGTTGAAAAACTGGCGTCGTGATTTATTTGAGCAACGTGTATTAAAGTTATTAGATGAAAAAGCCTAATTGATTTATTGCCACGTACTAGAAAAGAAAAAACCCGCTGTTGCGGGTTTTTCTTTATTAACGTTCTTCGTCTGGTAACGTTACGTTAAGTTCGAGTACTGATAAATCTTCCTCTTTATGATCAAGGTTTACAGACACTTGATTTGGGTCGATTTGAACGTACTTACTGATCACATCTAAAATGTCTTGCTTTAATTGAGGCAAGTAGGCTGGAGCCGGTTGTCCAGCACTACGACGTTCAGCGACGATAATCTGTAACCTTTCCTTTGCTACATTCGCTGTTTTCGTCTTTTTCGGGCGGAAAAACTCGAGCAGTGCCATATAAAGTTAGCCTCCAAATAATCGTTTTAGGAAGCCTTTCTTCTCTTCCTCTAAGAATTTAAACGGGCGTTCCTCACCCAATAAACGAGCAACAGTATCTTCATAAGCAATACCTGCGTCAGATTCTTTATCGAAAATAACGGGTTCACCTTTGTTCGATGCATTAAGTACTGCTTGGCTTTCAGGAATAACACCTAAAAGAGGGATGTGTAAAATTTCTTCAACATCTTGAACACTTAGCATCTCACCTTGAGTTACACGTGTTGGGTTATAACGTGTGAGAAGAAGGTGTTGTTTAACTGCGTCTTTACCTTGTTCAGCTCGACGAGATTTAGAATCTAGAATACCTAAAATACGATCAGAGTCGCGAACAGAAGAGACTTCAGGGTTAGTTGTTACAATAGCTTCATCAGCAAAGTAAAGTGCCATTAAAGCACCGGTTTCAATACCTGCAGGAGAGTCGCAGATAATGAAATCAAAATTCATTTTATCCAAGTCATTTAAAACACGCTCAACGCCTTCACGAGAGAGTGCGTCTTTATCACGAGTCTGAGATGCAGGTAAAACAAAAAGGTTGTCAACACGCTTATCTTTAATTAATGCTTGGTTCAGATTAGCTTCACCGTTGATAACGTTTACGAAGTCATAAACGACACGTCGCTCACAACCCATAATGAGATCAAGGTTACGTAGACCAATATCAAAATCAATAACCGCCGTTTTTTTACCGCATAATGCTAGGCCAGATGCAATGGCTGCGCTTGAAGTTGTTTTACCAACGCCGCCTTTACCTGAAGTAACAACGATAATTCGTGCCATTTAGTAAATTCCTTATTAAAACTTTTATAAAGCAAGGTGCTCGATGCTAAGCGTGTTATCAGTAATTGAAATTACAACACCCTTGCCCCAGAACTCATCCTGAATGTTATCACTTAGCCAGTAGTTTCCTGCAACTGAAATTAATTCAGATTGCAAGTTCTGACAGAAAATTGTCGCTTCTAGGTCTCCGTTCGCTCCAGCTAATGCTCGACCGCGTAACGTACCGTAAATATGAATACAACCATCTGCAATAATTTCAGCTCCCGCACTCACATGGTTGAGAATGATAAGGTCACGATTTTTAGCATAAATCTGTTGACCAGAACGAACAGGAGTGCGAATGATAAGTGCGGACTCTCGGCCTTGAACTGGCTGAGAAGATGGCTCTGCTTCAGTAGATTCTGCTGCTGTTTTTTCTTTCACCGTGCGTGCGGCATTCATAATAGCAAATCCAGCAGATTTTGCTTGATTTTGTAACGCTTGTTCTTTACAACCGCTGATACCTACAGGAATCATGCCCGCGTCGACAATTGCTACTTTTAATTGCTCAAAATTAATATCTTTGCCTGCATTAGAGATATCGATAACAACGGGAGCTGATGCAAAGAAATTAGGTGCGAGTTCAATTTTTTCTTTTAGGTGATCGCTCGCTTTTTTGATATCACCATCAATTAAATGAAGTGCAGAGAGCGTAAATGAGCTCCCTTTAAGTTCAGTCGTCTTGGTCATGGCATTATTAAGGTTAATACTTAAATTAACCATTCTTGTTGATTATCACAAAGGTACTAGCATGGTATATTCCCTAGCAGTTAGGGGCAAGTTATCCTTGCTTTGACATTAGAAATTCAGACAAAAGTCTCATCCTGTATGGTGAAAAATAAACCAACGGGGAATGATAGGTTAAAATAGTTGTCTGAAAGAATAAGCTTTAACAAATAGGTGAATTGAAATGTTGTGTGCAATCTATAAAAGCTTAAAAAAAGATAACACATATTTATATGTAAATAAGAAAGACGATTTCTCCGATGTGCCTGAAGTATTAATGAATACATTTGGTAAACCGCAATTTGTTATGGTGATAAAGTTAGAAGGTAGAAAGTTAGCCTTGGCCGATGTTGAAAAAGTAAAAGAAGCATTAAAGACAGTTGGCTTCTATCTTCAAGTTCCACCACCAGTAACAAATTTATTGGATCAATATAAAGCCGAGAAAGCCGGCAGAGCTAATTAAGGTTATTATGCATAAGCGTTTTATATCGGCCGTTGTGGCCTTAGGACTAGGGATTTCCTCAACAGCTTTTGCTGCTGATGAAGGGTTTAACGCATATATAAATAAGCTAAAAGCAGAAGCGCGTAGTAATGGTATATCTGAGCCTATTCTCGATTCAGCTTTTAAGGGCATTACATTTACTCATCGTGCAGTAAAGGCGGATAAAAACCAACCTGAGAAAAAGTTAACATTAGATCAATATATTCCACGCGCTGTACCTGATTGGAAAGTTAAACAAGCACGTCGTTTATATCAAGAGAATAAAACAACGTTAGATCGTATAGGTAAAGAATACGGCGTACAGCCACGTTTTATTGTCGCGTTATGGGGAGTTGAAAGTAACTTTGGTAAGTTACAAGGTAATTACCATGTTGTTGAAGCATTAACTACGTTGGCTTATGAAGGTCGTCGTGAAGCCTTATTTCGTAAACAAGTGATGGCTGCATTACAAATCCTTCAAGAAGGACATATTACGATTGATGAGATGAAAGGATCATGGGCAGGGGCGATGGGCCAATGTCAATTCATGCCGACATCTTATTTAACCTTTGCTGTTGATGGTAATAACGATGGCAAAGCAGATATTTGGAATACTAAAGCGGATGTTTTTGCATCTGCTGCGAATTACTTAAAAAAATCAGGTTGGAATGATAAATATACTTGGGGACGTCAAGTTAAGATCCCATCATCATTATCGGCTGATTTAAAAGGTACGGGTGTAGAAAAAACCAAAACACTAGCACAATGGCAAACATTGGGTGTTCGCACTATAAGTGGTGGAAATTTACCAAAAGAAGACATTGATGCGTGGTTAATTCAACCTGATGACGAACATGGGCGTGCTTACCTTGTTTATGGTAATTACCAAACATTAATGAAATGGAATCGCTCTCATTATTTTGCTTTAGCTGTCAGCCATCTTGCTGATCGTATTTAAAAGTTATAACCAATAATAGGTTATATCATATGTATTGAAAGTCAGGCGCTAATGCCTGGCTTTTTATTTTGCGATGTGTTTTCTATATTTCAAAGCTAATAAAGATTTACTTAGATATACCTTTAAGCAATGTTAAAACATAGTTGTTTAGATTGATGTCTATAATTCTTGGTTTATGAAAGTATAAAAAAAGCCCAACTAAGTTGAGCTTTTTAAATATATGGCAGGAAATGAAATTAGATTTCAAATTCTTCTAAAGATTTACCATTTTCAAGTGCTTGCTTAAGCGCACTTGGTGTACGGCCTTGGCCTGTCCACGTTTTTTCTTCACCGTTTTCATCGATGAATTTATATTTAGCTGGACGTGCAGCACGTTTTGCTTTTGGTGCTTTTGAAAGGCTTGCTAACAATTCTTCAGGGTCGATACCATCAGCTAATAGCATTTCACGATATTGAGCTAATTTTTCATTACGCTCATTTTCTTTTGCTTGTTCTTCTTCTTCAGCTTCAGCACGTTCTTGAACAACGGTAGTTAATTTCTCTAGAGCTTCTTCTAGTTGCTCTAAAGTATATTCACGAGAAAGCGCACGAAGACTACGAAGGTTTAAAAGTGCTTTCATTGCATCAGACATTTTTATATTTCCTGTTATTTTTAACTAACTGTAAATAATAATAGCAGTGTCGAATCATTTATTACAATAGTAATGCTTTTATTCTTTATGTCAAAACACTTTAAACATTCTTTATTCTTAATTGTTAATAATAGCGATATTCGTATTTTTATAAAAATACGAATATCAGATTTATGCTTAATAGATGTTTATATGGTTACAAAATGAAACATATCTGCTCGTAGGTTCATAATATTTAATGAGTGAAGCTATACTTAGATAAGATTTATTTATAAAACAATGGCATTTGATGTGTTGTTAAATGTTTAACGTGATGTTGTTGCAAATAATGAAACATTACGTAGAATAATCGCAACCTTGATGTAAGGTAGAGGCGCGTTATCTAATAGTAATTAACAAGAGGGTGAAGCCAATGACGGTTAATGAAAGGAGCTAATGCCGAAGTAAGAGTGACGTCAAATCCTTTTTCTGGGGTTGTATTGAATAAGTGCAACACTGCCATAGTATATAATCATATTCACTATGGAGCGCTACTGTGAAAGAGAAGAGCTAAAATGTTCTTCAAATATGGTTGAAACCATATGATCCAGTAGATCTCCAACCTAATTCGGTTGTCTTTGAGATCATGAATTTAGTAGATTACTCCCATTCATTAGTATCCATTATTCCTCCTATTGTTGCGTTAGGGTTAGCGATACTTTCTCGGCGTGTGTTAGTTTCTCTTGGTGCGGGTATCGTATTAGGAGCACTTTATTTAAATGATTTTTCATTTAATCATTCAGCTTCTTATTTAGGAGACACAATACAAAACTTATTCATATCTGATGGTGGTATTAACACCTGGAATATGAGTATTGTTTTATTCCTCATTATATTAGGCATGACGACAGCATTGTTAACATTGTCTGGTGGTACTCGTGCATTTGCTGCATGGGCACAAACAAAAATTAAAACGAAAAGGGGCGCGAAACTGCTTGCTGCCTTTTTGGGTGTGTTTATTTTTGTTGATGATTACTTTAATAGTTTAGCGGTGGGTTCTATCGCTCGTCCTGTAACGGATCGCTATTATGTATCGCGTTCTAAATTGGCTTATATATTGGATTCAACAGCCGCTCCAATGTGCGTTTTAATGCCAGCATCGAGTTGGGGAGCGTATATAATTACATTAATTGGCGGTATTTTAGTTACGCATGGGGTAACAGAATATACACCTTTAAGTGCCTTTTTAACGTTAGCGCCAATGAACTTCTATGCTATTTTTGCTTTAGCTATGGTTTTTGTTGTGTCTTGGTTCCAATGGGATATTGGACCAATGAAAAAACATGAGATGGCAGCAATGCATTGTCGTGGATTTGATGAAGGCAGTGATGTTGATGAACAAGCAAAAGATTTAACTGACGAATTAGAAATTGTTGAAAGTACGAAAGGTAAAGTTGGCGATTTAATTTGGCCGATTGTTATTTTAATACTTGCCACGTTCTTTTTTATGGTTTTTACAGGTTACCAAGCATTAGCAGCAGACGGTAAATCTTTTGCTCTTTTAGGTGCGTTTGAAAATACAGATGTCGGTAAGTCACTTTGCCTTGGTGGTTTATTTGGCTTAATTGCTGCGATTATTCCAGTCATTCGACAGCGTATTGCATTTAATGAAGTTATTCGTACGTTATGGATTGGTGCTAAATCCATGTTTGGTGCGATTTTAATTTTATTATTTGCTTGGAGTATTGGTAGCGTTATTGGTGATATGAAAACGGGTCAATATTTATCCACGCTAGTACAAGGGAATATTAACCCTATGTTATTACCGATGATCTTATTTTTATTATCAGGCGTGATGGCATTTTCTACAGGTACGTCGTGGGGCACGTTTGGTATTATGTTACCTATTGCTGGTGATTTAGCAGGGGCAACCGATATTGCCTTAATGTTACCAATGCTAGCGGGGGTATTAGCAGGCTCCGTATTTGGTGATCACTGTTCACCTATTTCAGATACTACAATATTGTCTTCAACGGGGGCACGTTGCCATCATATTGATCATGTCGCAACGCAACTTCCTTACGCGGTTTCTGTAGCCTTTGTTTCTACTATTGGCTTCCTTGTGCTAGGTATGACAGATTCATTACCCGTGGCCTTCATAGCGGCTATAATTACTTTTATTATGGTTTGTGTGTTGTTTGCTTGGTTATCACGACGTACTTATGCCCCAGCAGTAAAAAGCTGATTTTATCTCTGCTCTTTTAAGCCCATACACTTTTCATAAAAAAGAGTATGGGCTTTTTTGTAACTAATTTGTACTTGTTAAGTCTATCACTTTTCATTGTGAGTGAATTTCTGTAGCATCGGCGCAGTTTTTTTAAACCAATCGTATTACTAGGGAATCCTCATGGCCCAAATGTATTTCTATTACTCTGCTATGAATGCAGGGAAATCGACCACATTATTGCAATCCTCATTTAATTATCGCGAAAGAGGAATGACCCCCGTTATTTTTACTGCTGCGATTGATGATCGTTTTGGTGTGGGTAAAGTCAGCTCTCGCATTGGTTTAGAAGAAGAGGCTGAGTTATTTAATGCAGAAGATGATTTATTCGAACGATTAAAAGCCTTATCGGATAAAGGTAAAATTGATTGCGTATTAATTGATGAATGCCAGTTCTTATCTAAAGCACAGGTATATCAATTAACGGAAGTGGTCGATAAACTCGATATTCCAGTTTTATGTTACGGCTTACGTACAGACTTCTTAGGTGAGCTTTTTGAAGGGAGTCGTTACTTATTATCGTGGGCGGATAAGTTAGTTGAACTAAAAACAATTTGTCACTGTGGTCGCAAGGCAAACATGGTGATCCGTCAAGATGAAACCGGTCGTGCTATTGCTGATGGTGAACAAGTTGAAATTGGTGGCAATGCTCGTTACGTATCGGTATGTCGATTACATTATAAAGAGGCATTAGGGCGTTAATTATTTAATGATAATAGGGATTGTCCTCTTTATCTTATCCAGTAATACGTAATTATTGCGAAACAAAAAGCCAGCTAAATAAGCTGGCTTTTTCATCGTAACTGACGATTGAATTATTTCTTATTATGACGCTCTTGCAGTTTATTAGTCACATCTGACAGTGATAAACCTTGATCTTGAAGCAGTACAAGCAAGTGGTAGATCAAATCTGCTGATTCACACACTAATTCCGCCTTGTCACCCGACGTTGCCGCAAGCGCGACTTCAACGCCTTCTTCCCCCACTTTTTGCGATATACGCTTGGTGCCACGATCGTAGAGGCTGGCTGTGTAGGAAGACTCAGGATCTGCACCTTTACGACTCGCCAAGAGTTGTTCAAGTTGATGAAGGAAAACCAGTGATGGTGGCTGTGCACCGCTTTCATCAGAATCAAAACAGGTGGTCGTGTTTAAGTGGCAAGTTGGACCAATCGGATCAACTTGTACTAATAAAGTATCTTGGTCACAATCAAGCTGAATACTTTTGAGTTGCAGTACATTTCCTGATGTTTCACCTTTCGTCCACAGGCGCTCTTTGGTACGAGACCAAAAGGTGACTTGCTTGGTATCAAGTGTCTTTTGAAGCGCATCTTCGTTCATGTAGCCAAGCATTAGAACTTGACCACTGGCATTATCTTGAACAATAGCAGGGATCAGTCCGGCTACTTTTTCCCAATTGATGTTGGTTAATAAACTCATAGTCGGATCTCCACATTTTGCGTTTTCAGAAATTGCTTTAACTCACCAATATTGATGATTTGTTTATGGAAAACAGAGGCAGCTAAGGCACCGTCTACATTCGCAAGCTTAAAGGCATCGCTAAAGTGTTGCATTTCACCGGCACCGCCAGAAGCTATTAAAGGTACATTACATACACTGCGTACCATGTTGAGTTGTTCTAAGTCGTAACCGTTACGCACGCCATCTTGGTTCATCATGTTCAGTACGATTTCACCAGCACCACGACGTTGAACTTCTTCAACCCAATCACGTGTTTGCCATTGGGTAGCTTTGGTACGCTTTTCATCACCAGTAAATTGGTATACCTGATATTGACCTGTTTCAGCGTCAAAATAGGAATCAATACCGACAACGATACATTGCACACCGAACTTATCAGCCAATGTGGTGATTAATGTTGGATCAGCTAGTGCTGGCGAGTTAATAGAGACTTTATCTGCACCAAATTGAAGAATACGGCTCGCATCGTCAGCAGATTTAATCCCACCTGCGACACAGAACGGAATATCAATTACTTCAGCAACGCGAGATACCCAGCTTTTATCAACAACACGACCGTCACTTGATGCGGTAATATCGTAGAAAACCAGTTCATCTGCGCCTTCTTCTGCGTAACGTTTGGCTAGCGGTACAATGTCGCCAATAACTTCGTGGTTACGAAATTGGACGCCTTTTACAACCTGACCATCACGTACGTCTAAACAAGGAATAATACGTTTAGCTAACATTGTGGTCTCCTTAATTGTTCCAGCATGTAAAGGCTTGCTCGGCAGTAAATTTGCCGTCAAGTAGGGCACGACCGACAATCACACCAGCTACGCCTGAGCCTTTTAATGCTGCAATATCATCAAGTGAGCCAATGCCGCCAGATGATTGAAATTGTACTTGTGGGTATTGGCGACAAAGATCGACATACAGTTCGACATTTGAACCAGCCAATGTGCCATCGCGAGAAATGTCAGTACACAGCACGTGTTTTAAACCAACTTTTAAGAAATCTTCTAATAGCGCCTCAATAGTAACGCCTGAATCTTCTTGCCAACCAGATACAGCGACAATGCGGTTACTGTTGTCATCAATATTGATATCCAGAGCCAATACGATGTGTTCAGCACCGTATTTTTCCATCCAACCTTTTACCATTTCTGGTTGTTTAACGGCCGTTGAACCTATCACGACACGTTTAGCACCAGCGTTTAACAGATCTGCGACGTCTTGTTCGGTGCGTACGCCACCACCAATTTGTACATTGGCTGGTGTGCTTTTGAGTAGCTTTTCTATCAGGGATAACTGACGGGCTTGTGTATCTTTTGCGCCCGTTAAATCAACCAAGTGTAGCCAGTTAGCGCCAGCTTGGTGGTAAAGATTAAATTGCTCTGCGGGATCGACTTTGTATTCTGTCACTTGACCATAGTCGCCTTGGAATAGACGAACGACTTGGCCTTCAATCAGATCTAATGCAGGAATAATCATAACAAGTCCTTTTGTTATCGTTATAGTTCGAGGAAGTTTTGAATGAGTTTCGCGCCAGCTTTACTTGAACGCTCTGGGTGAAATTGCACCCCGTAGTAATTGCCGCTTTGCACTGCTGCAGTAAAGCTTTGACCATATTGCGCGCTGGCAATGGTTTTGCCACCTTGCTGCGCGGTATGATCAAATACAGGCATAGCGTAACTATGAACGAAATAAAAATAGCTTCCCGCAGGAATACCTTTAAATAGTGGGTGATTATCTTTCGGTGTAATGGTGTTCCAACCCATATGTGGCAGCGGCAAACCCTCTGCTTGGATCTTCTCTACAGAAGCATCACACAAATCTAGACAGGGAATAATTTCACTGCCATTTTGACCGTGCTCTTGTGATTCTTTACCTAGTAGCTGCATACCTAAACAGATACCTAATAATGGTTTAGTCACTTGCTTTACTAAGCTAACTAAATCACGTTGTTGTAGATTCTGCATTGCTTCACTAGCGGTACCGACCCCCGGAAGAAAGAGCTTATCGGCAGCAAGTACAACTTCTGGATCTTTGCTGACTTCCACCTGATAGCCAAGACGTTCAATAGCAAAGCGAACAGAAGATACATTGGCACAACCGGTATCAATAATGACTACGCGCTGTTGAGTATTGGTTGCTGTCATTACAACACTCCTTTACTGCTTGGTAGTTCGTTACCTTCTACTTTAATCGCTTGGCGCAATGTGCGGCCGAAAGCTTTAAATAGGCTTTCAACGATGTGGTGATCGTTATTACCTGTTGATGATAAGTGCAGGGTACAAGCGAGCGTATCAGTTAAAGATCGGAAGAAGTGTGGCACCATTTCCGTTGATAAATCACCAACTTGATCACGACTAAATTGTGCATCAAATTTCAAATATGGACGACCAGATAGATCTAACGCGCATTGTGCTAAACACTCATCCATTGGTAGGCTAAAGCCAAAGCGGCCAATTCCACGTTTATCACCTAAGGCTTTTTTCAACGCTTCGCCTAACGCAAGTGCGGCATCTTCAACACTGTGGTGATCATCGATGTGTAAGTCACCATCAACGGTTAAAGTCATTTGAAAACCGCCGTGCGTGGCGATTTGATCTAACATGTGATCAAAAAAGCCAAGGCCAGTTGAAATCGTATTACCGCCCGTTTGATCTAAATTCACTTTAACGCGAATGTCAGTTTCTTTGGTGGTTCGTACAACTTCAGCAATGCGAGGTTGGGTGGTTAAATCAGTTAAGATCTGCATCCAATTCATGGTTTCAGGGTTGTACTGAATACCACGAATCGCCATATTTTCAGCAAGCTGTAGATCGGTAATCCGATCGCCAATGACTGCTGAGGTTTCAAAGTCTACGCGACCTTGTTGAAGGTATTCTTTGACCAGTCCAAGCTTAGGCTTACGACAACTACAACCTTCGTTATCAAAGTGAGGACAGATCAGCACATCGCTAAATACTACACCTTGTGATTCGAATATTTCCATCATCATGTTATGTGGCGCATCAAAATCTGCCTGTGGGTAGCTATCTGTACCTAAACCATCTTGGTTTGTCACCATCACTAGTTTGTAACCTGCGTTTTGCAAAGCAAGTAGGGCAGGAATTACATTTGGTTCAAATTTAAGTTTGTCTAAACGGTCTACTTGAAAGTCTACTGGCGGCTCAATAATTAAGGTGCCGTCACGGTCAATAAATAAAATCTTTTCTTTGCTCACAATCAACGTCCTTATTGTTGTTCTAATTGGCTACGAATAAAGGCGAGAGTTTTCTCACACTCATCGCGGTTACCTACACTGATTCGAATACAGTTTTCAATCGGAGAGCGGCGTAAAATAATGCCGTTATCCCATAATGCTTTAAATAGTTGATCTGCATTAGGGAATTCAACCAGTAGGTAATTACCGTAACCATCAAATACGGTTACGCCATCTAGCATGCTTAAACCCGCTTGTAAGTAAGCGCGGTTAGCACTGATATCAAGCACTTGAAATTTTGTTCGTGCTCGACCTGCTTCTGATAGGGCTTGGACTGCAATTTCAGTGACAGGTACAGGTACTGGGTAGGGGGCAATCACTTTGAGCAAAACATCGATAATATCGCTGTTAGCAATGGTAAAGCCACAGCGCAAACCCGCTAGTGCAAACGCTTTTGATAGCGTACGAAGAATGACTAAATTAGGGTAGCTTGACAGTAAATCGCTGGCGCTTTCTTCTAAGCAGAAATCGATATAGGCTTCATCAACGACCACTAGGGCTGAGTTTGCTGTCATATCTAACAGGGCTTCAATGTCTTTACGTGCTAACAAGTTACCTGTCGGGTTATTCGGGCTACAGACGAAAACAATTTTCACGCCATCAAGGTTTTGTGAAATGGCCTCTAAATCCAATTGCCACTTGCTTGTAAGCGGAACAACTTTCGCATTTACATCGTAAGTTTCAGCACTGATCGCATACATGCCATATGTCGGAGGACAATATAGAATACTGTCTTGGTTTGGCTCACAAAAAGCGCGGATCAGAAGTTCAATGCCTTCATCGGCACCACGTGAGGTTAGCACCTGATCAGGTTTTACATTTGCATAGTCTGCGTAGGCATTGATTAATGCTGGTGGCTGACATTCGCTGTAACGGTTTAATCGAGCAAGACTAATGCTGTACTCGTTGTCAAACGGCGATTCATTGGCATTTAACCAAATGTCTCCGTTGCCGCCTAGTCGACGGGCTGATTGGTAAGGGGTTAATTCACGTACTGTTTTACGTGCTAGTCTTGCCATCGTCATGATTTACCCCTCACGCTTAGCTGTTAATTTTTCAACACGGATTGTTACTGCACGTTTGTGGGCATCAAGGCCTTCAGCATCGGCAATCGTGGTTACTGTTTTTGCTAACCCCAGTAGGCCATCCGCAGACAGCTCTTGTACTGTCATACGCTTAGAAAAGTCAGCCAAGCCTAAACTTGAATAAGTCCGTGTGTAACCATAGGTTGGTAATACGTGGTTAGTACCAGATGCATAATCACCAACAGATTCAGGTGACCAGTTACCTAAGAAAATTGAGCCTGCATTGTCAAGTAATGGCACTAAATCACGTGGCGTACGGGTTTGAACAATTAAGTGCTCAGGCCCATAGTTGTTAGAAATCGCAATACACTGAGGTAATGTTTCAGCGACAATTAACAGGCTTGAACCTAATGCTTCTTTAGCAATATCTGCACGTGATAATTCAGCTAGTTGGCGTTGAATAGCATCAGCAGTTTTATCAGCAATCACTGGATCAGGCGTAACCAAAATGACTTGAGAATCAGGGCCATGCTCAGCTTGGCTAAGTAAGTCAGCTGCGATAAAGTCAGGATCTGCGCTGCTATCAGCAATGACTAATACTTCAGAAGGACCTGCTGGCATATCAATAGCAGCACCACGGAAATCATTACTCACTTGACGTTTAGCTTCTGTGACAAAGGCATTGCCTGGGCCAAAAATCTTATCGACTTTCGTGACGGTTTTGCTGCCGTAGGCCATTGCCGCAACTGCTTGTGAGCCACCGACATTGTAAACATCATCGATGCCACATAATTTAGCAACGTATAAGATTTCATCTGCAATAGGCGGTGGAGAGCACAGCACCACTTTTTGGCAACCTGCTATTTTAGCGGGCACGCCGAGCATTAATACGGTTGATGGTAGTGGTGCACTGCCACCTGGAATATATAAACCAACTGAATTAACAGGGCGTGTCATTTGCTCACAGATGATACCAGGCTGTGTTTCTACACGGAGTGTCGGTTGCTTCTGTGCCTTGTGGAAGGTACTGATATTGTCAAAAGCTTGCTGTAGCGCTTCTTTCATCTCTGTACTTAATCGAGCACATGCATCATCGATTTCTGTGTCACTGACTTTGATGGATGCTGGACGAATACCATCAAATTTTTCTGTCAGTTCAAGTAAAGCTTCATCGCCACGTTCACGGACATCGCTAATAATGCCAGAAACAATAGCGCTAATATTAGCGCCATTATTAACGGCTGGTCGAGCAAGAAGATTTTCTCGCTGACTTTCACTTAAGGATTGCCATACAACTGTCTTCATCGATTACTCCATCATTTTCTCGATTGGCAATACTAGAATAGAGCTTGCGCCTAATTCTTTTAGCTGTTCCATTGTTTCCCAAAATAGGTTTTCAGAACTCACTAAATGGATAGCAACACGAGATTTGTCTTCAGCAAGAGGAAGTACCGTTGGATCTTCAGCACCAGGTAGTAGGAGTTTAATTTGATCTAGGCGATCTGTTGGTGCATGCAGCATGATGTATTTTGATTCTTTTGCTTGAATCACGCCTTGCATACGGGTTAGTAAGCGTTCAATTAATGCTTGTTTCTCTGCATCTAACCTTTCTGTTGATTGGATAAGTACCGCTTTTGAACGCAGGATAACTTCTGCTTCCTTAAGGCCATTTGCTTCAAGTGTCGCACCGGTTGAAACCAAGTCACAGATAGCATCAGCAAGACCTGCACGAGGAGCAACTTCAACAGAGCCGTTTAGCATGCAAGTGCTAAATTTAACGCCCAGTTCATCCATATAGCGTTTAACTAATTGCGGATAAGTCGTTGCAATACGTTTACCGTTTAAATCTTGAGGACCGTTGTACTTAGCATCTTTATCAATTGCGATAGAAAGGCGGCAACCACCAAAATCTAGACGGCGTAGTTTTTTATAATCTGATGGCTCACCGCGAGCAGCACGTTCAAGGCCGACTTCTTCAAGTTCATTTTCACCAATCACACCTAAATCAACCACACCATCCATGATAAGACCAGGAATGTCGTCATCACGAACAAGTAGCAAGTCGATAGGCATGTTTTCAGCGTGAACAACAAGACGTTCGCCTACCATGTTAAATTTCACACCACAGCGTTTAAGCAGTGTTTGACACTCTTTACTTAGGCGGCCTTTCTTCTGAATCGCAATGCGTAATCGTTGTGTTTGCATAATCATTTCCCTGTCTTAATTCACTTAATTCAAAATCTGGTATTAAAAAACCCTCGGAAGCTTGTATCTTCCGAGGGTCTGAATTTGATTATTCCTTGTGACCACTGGAAGATAATGTTGTCTTCCAGGGTGAGGCGTATCCTCCCGAAAGACTAGTCAGGATGATGATGAATATGATTGTTAGTCATTTGGATACGCATAATAAAATCTCGTTAATACATAATGGTGTTACTTTCTTGTTATCCACACTAACTAAGAGTGTTAGATAATGCAACATTATTTTTAGCCTTTTATCTGATTTATTTTTCTTTTAGAAAATAGTTTAGGCGTAGTCGCAATTGTAAGAAGAAATTTCCTAACTTGTTGACTTTTAGATGGTTAAATTAATTGTGTCGAAAGAAATAAGGTAGGTGAATTATTGGCTTAGCACATAGTTTTGCGTGGGTTAGCATACTTGAATAAGAAAAACCGATGCTAAGATCGGTTTTATTGAGAAGAATGTTAACCCTATATTAACCACAACATTTTTTATATTTCTTACCGCTACCACATAAGCAAGGATCATTACGACCGACGGCTTTCTCTTTTTTAACGGGAGCAGGTGGGGCTGTTTGTTCTACTGGTGGTGGCTCTGGGTATTCACCATCAATGTAAAACCAACATAGCTTGCTATCTTTTTCTTGTTGTAAAAAACGTGAACGTTCTTGCAGGATGTATTCATTGCCTGCTTCTTTGTACATGGCTTTAAATTCAACAAAACCTTCGCCGCTTTCAGCGATTTCACTGTTTAGAACATCTAACCCTAACCATGTTAAGTATACTGATTCTGCAATGGCATCGCGGTGCTGTTCTGCTTCACAACTAGAGTGATAAGTTTGGACGACAAAATCAACTAACCCAAGCACATGGGCACTGTAACGTGCACGCATCAGTTGTTCTGGGTGTTTTGCTTTTGAATGATCAAGATGGATAGGTTTACAGCACTCAATAAGAGGCTTATTACTTCCACAAGGACACATTGATGTGTGTTTAGACATGTTTATTTAGCCGAGGTTTTCTCATATTCAGTAGACCATTTTACTGATTCTAAATAGTAGTCTGCAATGCTTGATTCATTGATTTTCAATGCGGTGCTGTATTTTCTAACTAATGGCCAATTTGCCTGATCGTAAGCATCTGTTAGGTTTAATATTGCGCCTAAAGGGCCTGCACGTTTAGTTAACGCTAACTTAACTTGCTCGCTTAAAGGGAGGAGTTCTATCAACTCTTCTAATGGTTGATCAAGCAAAGAGTCTAATAAGGAAAATAACCCAGTAAGAAAGGCCTGGTTACCATTATCTTTGGGTACTCGGGTCCGATATAGCTGCTCACAAAAATGTGCACGTTGGAGTGATAAGTTATAAAGAGAGTGAGGTTTTTTTTCAACCGCATGCGAGGTTGCGACAAATGTGACAAAACGTCGTAGCTGATCTTCACCAAGAAAAATTAACGCTTGTTTAAAAGAGGTTACGGGCTTTGAGCGCATTGATGTTAGTGCATTGACGTGACGAAGTAATTTGTACGATAAGGTTAGATCAGTAGCTATAATTTCTTCAATTTTGTCAAAATCAACATCAGTGACACAAATTTCTTTAAACAAACGTAATGTTGTTAAAGATGAGGGTTTTAATGACTTTCGTTGGATCATTTCTGGCTTACTGAAAAAGAAGCCTTGGAAAAGATCAAAGCCCGCATCATAAGCTTGTTGGTATTCTTCTTGTGTTTCTACTTTTTCGGCTAAGAAGCGTAGTTTTGTTTTTTCTTTATAGAATTGAATAAATCGTGCGGCTTTTTCAATACTGATAATACGGATATCGAATTTAATAATATGGATATACGGGAAAAAACGAGTCCATTGTTTATTAGGGATAAAATCATCAAGTGCGAGTGTGTAGCCTCTTTGATGAAGTTTCTTTACAGCTTCAAAAAGTTCGTCAGTTGGTTCGCAATTCTCAAGGATTTCGATGATGAAACTTTGTTTTGGGAAAAGAAGAGGTGTACCTGATACTATTGAACTATAAGGGAAATTAACAAATGCACGTTTACCTGATGTTAATTGAGCTTCTCCAGCTGAACTGAAAAAGTTATCGTTAAGCAGACGGTTTGTAGCTTGCTCATCACCAATATTTGGAAAGCAGTTATCTGGGCCATCCCTAAATAAAAGTTCATAGCCAATAGTTTGCTTATTTCTGTTTAAAATGGGTTGTCGAGCAATATATGAGAACATTGAAATCTACAGAAAAGTCCAAAGAATAAAATCATTTTAGTATTGTTATTATTAGCTAGAGCATATCAAATTTATATATTTCACAAAGTGATGTTTTTAACACTATTTAAATAAAGTATTGAAGCGTCAAGTACATCACGTTCACATATGGTTAAAAGAATTACACCTTATAAATATATTAGCATATAAAACTATTATAAATAATAAAAATGGTGTGAGATCTGTTTTGAGTTCATAATAGCAGTGTTTAAATATTCACTATTTTCGTGAATTACTTGAACTACCTATTCAATTTTTTATCAAATCGTATTTGTAATATTTATGTCTATATTTACCTTGATACAAGCGGGATTGCTTGTTGGTGGTAGTGTTTTTATTGTTATGCTTGTGATGGCATGGCGAAGAAACCGAAAGCAGGAAGCAGATACACGAGTTATTCCCATTGCCTTAATTGGTGGTTTTGCAAACTTCTGCGACACTTTAGGGGTGGGAAGCTTTGCCATTATGACGGCAGGCTACAAACAGTTTAAGCTTATTGATGATCAAGTTCTTCCCGGAACAATGAATTGCCAAGCGGTGTTAGCCACGGTCGTACAAGCGCTTATTTTTCTCACTGCAGTAAATGTAGATTCAATTACCTTATTAAGTCTCGTCGTTTCAGCGTGTTTAGGGGCAACAGTCGGTGCGCGCTTAGTCTCTAATTGGGATCGCCAACATATACGTATTGTGATGAGTGGTGCGCTCCTGGTGGTGGCCGGTTTGATGCTTGCGGGTCAATTAAAGCTATTTCCATTAGGTGGCACGAGTTTAGGGTTAAGTGGTTGGAAATTGGCGATTGGTATTGCTGGTAACTTTTTATTTGGCGCTCTGATGACTGTTGGTATCGGTTTGTATGCTCCGTGTATGACGATGATCTACATGCTAGGTATGAATCCGCTTGCTGCGTTCCCTGTGATGATGTGCTCATGTGGATTTTTAGGCTTCTTTTCTGCTGGTGGTTTCTTACGTCGAGACAAAATTAATAGTCGAGCGTCAGTTGCGGTTGCAATAACAGGTCCTATCGGTGTGGTGATTGCAGCCTATTTAGTGAAATCGCTAGATATGAAGCTGTTGGCTTGGCTTGTTTATGGGGTTGTCTTATATACCTCTTTGACGATGTATCGATCTTGGGTGGCTGATCGAAAACAGCTCAAGCAAGTCAGTGTCGAAGAAAAGATCGCATAAAAAGAAAGGTACGCACTGCGTACCTTTTTTATTGCTGCTGATTAGTATCAAAATTACGGGTTTCTAGCTGATAACCATCAGGCGTAACGACTAATATCGATCCATGTTCATACCAATCACCGAGGACAATGCGTGAGGCTGGTTTATTATCAACAATAAGTGAATGAATATCTGGTCGATGGGTGTGACCATGGATCATTTGATCAACATGGAATGCTTGCATTAATCTCACCACTTCACTTTGTGTGACGTCCATGATGGATTGGCTCTTCATCTGATTATTCTTACTACTCTTACTTCTAAACTTCTCACCAATTTTAATACGACGAGAGAGAGGAATGCGGAAGAATAACCATTGAATAAACTTGTTATGCACTTTTTTACGGTAACGTTGATACGCTTCGTCTTCTATACATAAAGTGTCGCCATGGAGGATTAAGGTTGGTTTTCCGTACAGTTCAACAATACAATGTTCAGGAAGTAACTGAACCCCCGTTTGTTGGCTAAAACGTTTACCAATTAAAAAGTCGCGATTACCATGGATAAAATAGCAAGGAACCCCCGAGTCTGTGAGGGTTTTAAAGGCCTGTTTGATTTGTTGTAAAAAAGGTGAGTCTTCATCATCACCAATCCACATCTCAAACAAATCCCCGAGTACGTATAAGGCGTCAATATTTTTTGTGTCTTCTGCCATAAATCGCAAAAAACATGCTGTCATATCGGGACGCTCAGCACTTAAGTGCAGATCTGAAATAAATAGTGTTGTCATAATAGAAAAAGGGCGACTAATGCCACCCTTAATATCAATGAAGACTTATTCTTCGATAGTTACGCTTTCGATAACAACATCTTCAACGGGTACATCAGAGTGGTAACCGTGACGGCCTGTTTTCACAGCCTTAATCTTGTTAACTACATCCATACCTTCAACCACTGCTGCAAATACACAGTAGCCCCAACCGCTCATGTTTTCACCAGTAAAATCAAGGAAGTTGTTGTCTTTTACGTTGATGAAGAACTGAGAGCTTGCAGAGTGAGGAGCGTTAGTACGCGCCATTGCAAGTGTACCTGTTTTGTTGCTTAGGCCATTATTTGCTTCGTTTTGAATTGGAGCGCGAGTTTCTTTCTCTTCCATACCAGGAAGCATGCCGCCACCTTGAACCATGAAACCATCAATAACACGGTGGAAAATAGTACCGTTGTAGAAACCATCACGGCAGTATTGAAGGAAGTTTGCACACGTTTGAGGTGCTTTGTCTTCGAATAGGTTAATTTTGATGTCACCAAAATTTGTGTGAAGGGTAATCATGATCTTTTCCTTTAATGGAGTATTTTTCTTTAAGTCTTGAATATTAACTTACCATAGCCTGCTCAGACAAACATTACCCGATTAATCGGTGGCTAATGGTTAAAATAGCATTCATTAAAGGATTTTCCTTGCCAACAAAAGGCATAAAAGGTGTAATTACCCTTCGAATTTGTAATCCTACTACTATGAGTAATGAAGAGACATGTTAAAGATCTATAACTCGCTCACACGACAGAAAGAGGCATTCACCCCAATCCAGCCTGGTAAAGTAGGCATGTACGTCTGTGGAGTAACGATCTACGATTTGTGTCACATCGGACACGGTCGTACGTTTGTATCTTTTGACGTGGTTTCTCGTTACCTGCGCTATTCTGGTTATGATTTAACATTTGTTCGTAATATCACTGATATCGACGATAAGATCATTAAGCGTGCTGCCGAGAATGGCGAAAGTTGTGATTCATTAACTGAGCGTTTGATCGGTGAAATGCATGCAGACTTTGATGCGTTAGGTATGAAACGTCCAGATGTTGAACCACGTGCGACACAGTTTATCGCAGAAATTATAGCGCTTTGTGAGCGTTTAATTGAGCGTGGCTTTGCATATGTTGCTTCTAATGGCGATGTCATGTTTGAAGTGAGCAAGTATGAAGATTACGGTCGTCTATCTAAGCAAGATCTTGACCAACTTCAAGCAGGTGCGCGTGTTGATATTGATATGGCAAAACGTAGCCCACTAGATTTCGTTTTATGGAAAATGTCTAAGCCAGGTGAACCTACATGGGAATCACCATGGGGCCCAGGTCGTCCAGGTTGGCACATTGAATGTTCAGCAATGAACTCTGCAATCTTAGGCGATCACTTTGATATTCACGGCGGTGGTTCAGATCTTCAGTTCCCACACCATGAAAACGAAATCGCACAATCTTGCTGTGCGCACGACACCCAGTATGTAAATACTTGGATGCACAGTGGCATGGTAATGGTTGACCGCGAGAAAATGTCTAAGTCATTAGGTAACTTCTTCACGATTCGTGATGTATTAAACCACTACGATCCTGAAACGGTACGTTACTTCCTAATGTCTGGACACTACCGTAGCCAGCTAAACTACAGCGAAGAGAACTTGAAACAAGCACGTTCTGCACTAGAGCGTCTATACACATCACTTCGTGGTTTGGACACATCTGTTGAAGCGGCTGGTGGTGAAGAGTTTATTGCTCGCTTTAAAGAAGCGATGGACGATGACTTTAATACACCTGAAGCTTATTCAGTACTGTTTGATATGGCGCGTGAAATTAACCGTTTGAAAACAGATGATGTTGCTACAGCTTCTGCATTAGGTGCACGTATGCGTGAGCTTGCTGATGTACTTGGTCTTCTATCTCAAGAGCCTGAAGCTTTCCTACAAGGTGGTGCTGGTGAAGATGATAATGTGGCTGAAATTGAAGCATTGATTCAACAACGTCTCGATGCGCGTGCAGCAAAAGATTGGGCTGCAGCAGATGAAGCTCGTGATAAGTTATTAGCAATGGGCATTATCTTAGAAGATGGTGCACAAGGCACAACATGGCGTCGTAAGTAATTACATCCCCATAAGAAAAAACCGAGCTAAGTGCTCGGTTTTTTTATATCAGTAATATAAATACGAATTAAGCATTGGCACTTTTGAGTGCGATCGCTGGTGGCCTAATACCATTACGTGCAAATTCTTCCATTACACGCAGCGTAATATCAGTTTCAAATAACTTTTCATATTTGGTATCAACCACATATGCTTTACAAGTTAACATGATTGCTAGGTAGTTATCGGTGATCGTTTGCTTTACTAAAACCGTCACAGGTTTTGGTAGGTGAATATAACGGCTTGATGACGCTGCTTCTTGGATTAAATCACGGGCTAAGCGGATGTCTTGATCCATACTGATATAGAAGGGGATTACTACTTGCATATCCAATGCGCCATAGTTACCACTGACGGTGACTTCACTTAAGAATTTGTTGTTTGGTATGGTGATAATATCGTCATTTAAGGTACGCATACGTACAGAACGCAAACCGATAGTAATAATATCACCATAATTGCCTTCAAATGTTACACGATCGCCAACCTGGAAAGGTCTATCAATCATCACTGTTAATCCTGCAATGAACGAGGCTGCCAAGTCTTTAAGGGCAAAACCAACAGATACCGCAATAGTACCGCCTATCAAAGCTAAGATACGATCATCAACACGGAAGCTCATCATAAAGACGGCAATACCCGTCGACATATAAATGAAGAATTGGAAGAAAGATTGCAACTTTTGCAGCAACATTCGGCGTTGAGCAAATTGGCTACTGATACCATCAACAATTGATTGAATGAATCGTAGTAATATCCAAGCGGCACAAACCGTTAATGCTGAAAAGAGCACACCACTCCAACGAATAAGGCTAGCAAATTGTTGCAAGCTTTCAATGTTTGGCATGTCATCAGCAAAAACTGCTGGTGAAAAACTGAGAAGTATTAGGCTAAATAGACAGAATAAACGCTTCATTTATTTCACCAATAAGTGCTGACGGTGGAGAACATTAGTTATATGACGGAACCAGTGATCGGAGATTTTCGCTTTATCATCTGACCATTCAATAAAACCACGACTTTGAAAGTAACGTAATGTACCAATAACTTCATCAAGGCTGAGCTGAGTACATTCAGAGAGCTCTTGCGGGGATGCGACCTCTAACTGCACGATAGAACGTAGCACTGCTAACATCGGCTTTGGCATTTGCTCTAAATCTTCAGATTGTGGTGCTTTAAATAAACGCACCAGTACTTTATCTGTGTCTTTATCTCGTTGCAGAGAGAAACGGAAGAATCGTACAGCAACCGTAGGATTACCATCAGAGTAATCCCACAGAATACGATAAAAGCCTCGCTGAGCTCTTTCTTCTTCTGTGATGTCATCTTCATCCCACTGGCGAGGCAGCACTAACCCTTCAAAGCTTATGGCAAATTCTCCTTCGGAAGAGGTACGGGTTTTTAATAAGTCGCCAATTTGTTGTTCGCTCCAGCGTGGCATAAAGGTGACTAAATCAAACAGTAAACGCTCACCACGAGCACGATCAACAAAACGCCAACATGATTTTTCAACTGCAATAATCGCACGATGACTTTTCCGTGTTTTACGCAATAAATTAGCGATACTCATTAGATCTTTCAGTCCACCGACTTTAGGTGTCACCAATCGTTGAGCGTTATCGATAGCGATTAAATAGGTTGTTTCACTATTACGTAAGTATTCAAGAATATCATCTTCACAACTGTCACTTGCAAGACCAAGTGCGGTAGAGAACTGTTGTAGCAATTCTGCGTAGCCATCATAAGGGCAGTTAATGTATATCGGTGTTGCATTTTTAACTTTGTGTAACAAGCGTCGAAGAAGCGTCGTTGTACCAATACCGCGCTCACCAGAAACAACACAAACTGCGGGTTTATCAGTCAATAAGTAGCCTGAAAGCTGTTTAATTTCTTCTAACGCATAGTCTTCAATGATTGGGCTATCATCACTACCAGGTTTTACATATTCATAAGTAGCGACACCTTTGATACGAACCATATTGAGTTGTTCGCGTGAGGTTTCTGTTTGTTTAGCAACTTCAATACGGAATAGGTAGGCGAGTGCATGACGAAAGAAAATGTACTTTGATAAGTTAGCAACTAGTGTGTGTTGAAAGCGACGTAAGGTAAGCCATGCTGCGCCTAGTGCCGTTGCTGGAATTGAAAGTAATAATTTATCTTTATGTTTGAGCGCCCATTTAATAGAAAGGGGAAGATGAGTCGCGCCTTTTAAACGCTTAAAGACGATATGCCTCCAACGACGCAGCGTAATTAAGGTTAATAAGATAAAAGCAAAGAAGATAATTGACCAAATCCACGCATAGATGGTGCCTTGGCCCAGTGTACGCGCTGAAATTTGTAGAATTACGCCTGCGGCAATAAATCCCCATACGTATTGGCGAATAGTTGAAAGACGTAATGCGACAACTTCAGCATCGCTATTATTGATGCTATTACGACGCGCAAACTCGAGAATAAAGCGTACTGCAATTGAGCCACCAAGAATCCACCAGGTGAAGATTTCCAAGTAGATCAAGTGATGCAAGCTTGGTAATTGAGAAACAATACGCAGTGAAAGCGTGATTGCAATTAACCAACCAATTGGACGGTGCGCTCGACTGATATACCAAATCGCACGAAACAAAAGATTGGGGTGCGGGTTATGTTCGAGTTGTGTTTCTCTAAAATGTTCGATCAAACGTGCGCTATTACGCTGCCACCAAGAAAGTAAAAATAAAATAGCGAAAACTTTTAAGGCAACCACAAGAATGGGTACTGGTGAGATCAGCATATCTTTTAGCAAATCATGGAAACTGCGTAATTGATATAAGGCCATGTACTGTAAGTTAAGTGCTGTGATTGATAGCTCTAACTTAAATTGTTGAACGCCAAAAGGGCCAAATCCTGTCACCTTATCTTGGATAGCTGATGAACTTAAATTGAGAAGGCGCTCTTTATCTTGGCTAATGCTCAGTAGTGAACTGTAAACCGATGACAGTTTTTCCCACGCTTGTTCTTTATCATCGCTTTTATGGTATTCATTCAGTGCTGTTGCTAGTAACTTTTGATGTTTCTTTTGTTGTGAGAGGGTCTTAGATAGTAAGGAATTAACTTCTTTGACATCGTTATGAGTGAACAAATGCTGATCAGGTAGCTGATTAATGGCAGTATTTATGCTCATTGCTGCTTGGGTTAATTCAGGCTGGTCTGTTTCAAAAAGTGTTAGCGTAGCAGATGCTGAAGCACTGAATATCAGAATGAAACTACAGAGTAATGAGTATATCGTTAATCGCATTAATTTTTCATATTTCCTAAATGATGAAGATAAAGGTAGACCAAATAAGACGAGAATAATTGTTATCTTGTAAAAGTAAGAATCAGATCACGTCTTAAAGATCAAGTGGTTAATCATTAAAGCTAATGGTTTAATTTAATGATAATTAGATATTTTCAGGGAGTTGTGTTCCACACTTTTTGCAGTAATCAGCATCTACTTCATGACCACTGGTCGCACAATTCGGGCATCGTCTTAGATTCCGATGTGTTTTCATTTCTTGATTGAGCTCTGCGGTCAAAATACCGGTGGGAACGGCAAGAATTGAATAACCGAGTAACATGGTTAATGAAGCTAACGCTTTACCCATCACAGTTTGAGGCACAATATCGCCATAACCAACGGTTGTAATAGTTACGACAGCCCAGTAAATACTTTTAGGGATACTGGTAAAGCCATTTTCAGGACCTTCAATTAAGAACATTAACGAGCCAAATACGGTAACTAGAATTAATACAGAGCTAAAGAAAACAAAGATTTTACGTTGGGCATGGCGTAGTGAACGTAAAAGGATATTGGAGTCTTGTAAGAACCTAGCCAGTTTTAGTACACGGAAAATACGTAAAACACGGATTAAACGTACGATCAGTAAATAGTTTGAACCTGGCACAAAGAAAGAAATGTAAGCAGGCACAATGGCAATTAAATCAATAATGCCATAAAAACTGCGCGCGTAAGCAAGAGGGCGTGGCGAACAATACAAGCGCAGAATATATTCAATGGTAAATAAGATCGTAAATAGCCACTCAGCACCTAACAGCGCTGTGGAGAATTTTGATTCAATACTGGCAACAGATGAAATGATTAGGATCAGTTCAGAGCTAACAATAGCGATTATTAAGCCAATATCGAATAGCTGTCCAGCGCGTGTAGAGGTGCCAAAAATAATTTGGTAAAGACGTTGTCTTAGAGTTAGTTTAATCATAATTAAGTGTTAGTTAGCCGTGAGCTTACGCAGAAGTAGGTTATTATTTTGTATGGCATATCAATCAGCAAACTAGTATAGCAAAAATAGTATTAGGTAAGTGCGTAAATGATGGGCGTAGGTAATTGATAATAAAAAGTCCCGAAAAAATCGAGACTTTATATTTAATTATTATCTTTTATTAGCGAGGTGTTTATGTTGTGACGCTTAAACTAGGCCTGGTAGCATCACTTTTAATCCATTAATAATAAATTCGATACCAAGTGCGGCAAGGATCAAACCCATGATACGAGTAATAACATTAATCCCTGTTTGACCTAAGAAGCGTACAATTAATGGGGCAGACCGAAATAGTAACCAACAGCCAAAAGCAAATACAACGATGGTAATGGCAATGCCAATCGTTGATGTCATTGTTGGATACTTGGAACCATAAACAATGGTTGAACTGATAGCACCTGGCCCTGCCATTAAAGGCATTGCAAGTGGTACAACGCCGACTTGTTCACGAATGGCTGACTCTGATTTCTCTTCTTTATTTTGCTTCACCTCACCAATCTTACCGCTCATCATTGAAAAAGCGATACTCAGTAATAGCAAACCACCGGCGACTCGGAATGAGTCAATAGAGATACTAAAGAGATCCAATAAGTGTTGGCCAGCAACAAGAGCTACCACCAATATAATAACAACAGCAGTATTGGTTGTTAACGCCGTTTTATTACGCTCTCAGGTGTCATTGAACCAGTTAATGACACGAAGACAGGCATAATACCAACAGGATTAACTGTTGCAAAAAGCCCGACAAAAAAGTGTAAAAATATTCCTATTTCAATGGCTTGCATGATTTTCTCGGTTAGGTTTACTATGTGTAAGTCATGAGAATAGTATTAATCAATACAGTTGATCTCAGTGTAAAAAAGCCTCGTATATAAGGCGTAGTTATTAACTTATTAGTTAGGTTATGTGTGTTATTTTTTTGACAGTTAAAACCAGTGTTAGTTAATCACTTGGTGATATTTTAATCTTATATTATTCGACTAACCACAAAAAAAAGCCTGCTTTTTTAGTTCTAGAGAAATATTTCTCCATTTATATTAATAAACTTTCATTGTTGAAAAGATGAACTACTATGGTGAAACGAAATGCTTATCAAGAGTAATGGCTCAATATTGACCAATTGGCATATGAAAAGGTGATAATTATCACAAGTGGATAAATATAGGGCTAGTAAATGTATTTTTATTACGTAATATTTCTCCTTGTGAATTGAGTGGTTATTGTTACTGATTATGTGAAATGTTAGTAAAAATATTGATTCTAAAGATTAAGTGTTTGTTTTTTGGTCGATTTAATGGCTTTTTATATATAAGTCAAACATCATACATAATAGTGATCTAAATCAAATCTTTTTGGAATGTGAATAAATATAATCAATTTTGAAAGTTATTTACTAAGTGTGTGAATTTCTTAATTCGACAATGTTAAGAATGAAAGGAATGAAGCCGTATCCTTACTAAAAAGTTTTCAATCTTAAGGTAGGAGTTTACTATGCCTGTTACAAATATTACTGAATTAGATGCAATGGTTGCTCGCGTTAAAGCGGCTCAAAAAGAATTTGCAACTTTCTCTCAAGAGCAAGTGGATAAAATTTTCCGCGCTGCTTCTCTTGCTGCAAATAATGCTCGTATTCCTCTAGCTCAGCAAGCTGTTGCTGAATCTGGTATGGGTATCATCGAAGACAAGGTTATTAAAAACCACTTCGCATCTGAATTTATCTACAACAAATACAAAGACGAAAAGACATGCGGTATCTTGGAAGAGAACGATGAGTTCGGCACCATGACTATTGCTGAGCCTGTAGGTATTATTTGTGGTATCGTTCCAACTACTAACCCAACATCTACAGCTATCTTCAAATCTTTAATCTCTCTTAAAACACGTAACGCAATTATTTTCTCGCCTCACCCACGTGCTAAAGACTCGACTAACGCTGCTGCTAAATTAGTCTTAGATGCTGCTGTTGCTGCAGGTGCACCAAAAGATATTATCGGCTGGATTGATCAACCATCTGTTGAGCTATCTAACGCACTAATGAAGCACGATGATATCAATCTTATTCTTGCTACTGGTGGTCCAGGCATGGTTAAAGCGGCTTACTCTTCAGGTAAACCTGCTATCGGTGTTGGTGCGGGTAACGTGCCTGTTGTTATCGATGAAACGGCTGATATTAAGCGTGCAGTTGCTTCTGTTCTTATGTCAAAAACGTTTGATAACGGTGTTGTTTGTGCTTCAGAGCAAGCTGTAATCGTTATGGACGAAGTATATGACGAAGTGAAAGAGCGTTTTGCTTCTCACAATGGTTATGTTTTATCTAAAGATGAAGCTGAAAAAGTTCGTAAAGTTTTACTAATCAACGGTAACTTAAATGCGGATATCGTTGGCCAGCCAGCAACTAAGATTGCTGAAATGGCGGGTGTTAAAGTTCCTGCTGATACAAAGATTCTTATCGGTGAAGGTGAGCGAGTTTCATTTGATGATGAATTTGCTCATGAGAAGCTTTCTCCAACATTAGGTATGTTCCGTGCTTCTTCTTTTGAAGATGCAGTAGATCAAGCAGTAACAATGGTAGAGATTGGTGGTATCGGTCATACATCTGGCCTATACACTAACCAAGATACGAACGCTGACCGTATTAAGTACTTCGGCGACAAAATGAAAACTGCACGTATTCTTGTAAATATCCCAACAACTCATGGCGGTATCGGTGATCTTTACAACTTTAACGTTGCACCTTCGCTAACTCTAGGTTGTGGTTCATGGGGTGGTAACTCTATCTCTGAGAACGTAGGTCCTAAACACCTTATCAACAAGAAGACAGTAGCGAAGCGAGCTGAAAATATGTTGTGGCACAAACTACCTAAATCAATTTACTTCCGTCGTGGTAGCCTTCCAATTGCACTTAGCGATTTAGAAGGTAAGAAGCGTGCGTTCTTAGTAACAGACCGTTTCCTATTTAATAACGGTTACGCAGATGAAATCGTATCTTTGCTTAAAGCACAAGGTATCGAAGTTCAAACATTCTTTGATGTAGAAGCGGATCCAACACTTTCAGTTGTTGAGAAAGGCGCTGAAGCAATGAAGAGCTTCCAACCTGATGTGATTATTGCACTCGGTGGTGGTTCACCAATGGATGCTGCGAAGATCATGTGGGTAATGTACGAGCACCCTGAAACGCACTTCGAAGAACTAGCAATGCGCTTTATGGATATTCGTAAGCGTATTTACAAGTTCCCTAAAATGGGTAAGAAAGCTGAGCTAGTATGTATTACTACTACATCTGGTACAGGCTCTGAAGTAACACCATTTGCGGTTGTAACTGATGATAAAACAGGTGCTAAGTACCCACTAGCAGATTATGAATTAACACCTCACATGGCTATCGTTGATGCGAACCTTGTGATGAATATGCCTAAGTCGCTAACAGCGTTTGGTGGTTACGATGCCGTAACTCACGCATTAGAAGCTTATGTATCAGTTCTTGCTAACGAATACTCTGATGGTCAAGCACTTCAAGCACTTAGAATGCTAAAAGAGTACCTACCATCAAGCTATGCGAATGGTGCTAATGATCCAATCGCACGTGAGAAAGTACACAATGCGGCAACTATCGCTGGTATCGCGTTTGCTAACGCATTCCTAGGTGTTTGTCACTCAATGGCGCACAAACTAGGTGCAGAGTTCCACGTACCACATGGTCTTGCTAACGCATTGTTGATTTCTAACGTTGTTCGTTACAACGCGAATGATAACCCAACAAAGCAAACAGCATTCTCACAGTATGCAAGCCCACAGGCGCGTCGTCGTTATGCTGAAGTTGCTGATCACTTAGGTCTATCACATGCGGGTGACCGTACAGCACAGAAAATTGAGCGTCTATTAACTTGGTTAGATGAACTGAAAGTGAATCTTCAGATCCCTATGTCAATCCAAGAAGCAGGCGTTGCAGAAGCTGATTTCCTTGCGAAAGTTGATGAGCTAGCGGTAGAAGCGTTTGATGACCAATGTACTGGTGCAAACCCTCGTTACCCTCTAATCTCTGAGCTTAAAGATGTACTAATGGCATCTTACTACGGTAAACCTTTCATTGAAGGTGAGGCGTTTGAAGGCACTACAGTGATTAAAAAATCAGAGCCAGCGAAAATCACTAAAGGTAAAAAAGCGAAAGCTTAATATCGAGCACTGATTGAAAAGAAAGCCCGCTAACTTAGCGGGCTTTTTTTATATCTTATAGATGCTTATATCAAACACTCTGCTTCAAGTATCCTGCCATTGAAGGAATCATTTGTAATAATGTATTCTGTGCAACTGACTATCTCTTCTTGTAATCGTGTATGGATCATTGTCTCATTATCTGAAGTAATTGGAATAATGGCACCCACACGGATATTCAAAGAAGATAATTCTTTAGACCAGCCAAAAGTTAAGCCTTGTATTACTGATTTACTAGTATCGGAAAGGTGAGTGTGGTGGCTAGATGGTTGTAGGGCTAAATTAATAATGACCGCTGGTTGTTTGTTGCCTTGCATTATTCTTGCTGCTATTTGTCCAACGCTAAAAAAAGTTGTTGCGCTGTTACACATGACATCATTGAATTCATTAATTGCATCGGGTTCAAGAATATTAGGCGTATTCGTACATTTGGGCCATGTGTTGAGTAGGACATTAAAAGTCCCTAGTTGGCGCTGAATATGGGTAAAGACTTGTTTAATAGAATGCGGTTGGGTGTCTTCTAAATGAAAGATGTTGATATGACTAGAAAATTGAGAGCAAGCATCCTGTGTTGCCTCTAACTTTTTGATGTCATTATCAACGAGAGCAAGTTTCGCCCCTAATGATGCGAAATGAAGAGCCATGGCTTTACCGATGAGAGTACCTGCCGCAGTGATGACTATTACAGATTGATCAATACGCATAGTAGTATCATCCAAAAATTATCATATTAATATGGCATTAACTGATCAGACCTAAAGTAGTTAATAACCATATTAGTTAGCGCTTTCACAATAGAATAATTAGATGTGACAATGTTTGATTGCGCTCACAAAGATACCTATTGCGTATCATTGATGGATTGGCAGATAGTTATATGTACATTAAGCAGCGTGATAAAGCTCAGAAGTTCGCTTGGCATGAATAAGCGAAGTATATAAGCTTTTTGGTGACGCAGAGATAGGGCGAGGCTCTTCTGGTGGAAGCTTGCGACGTTCGTGTACAGAAAGGTTATGAAAGAGATCTTCTGGTAATCCTTTGGTGTTCTCGGCTGGGAATGTTAACGCTGTCGGCTGTAGACCGTGTAGTAAACGGGTACTCGCAATACCTGATTCATGAAAAGCTTTTGCCTGATCCGCAGAGCGTTGGTAACAATGCTCTGATGTGGTCAGAGGTTGAGGAGAGGGTAGCTCAAAATAAGCACGCAGTTGTTGCTCTGTTTGAATCTGCTCAGGTTCGTTATCTTGCGGTGTATTTTCCATTAATTCAGAAGACAGTAATGCAAGCATTAATGAGAAATCAGCACGGCGACCAGATTCAACCGCTTGGTTGAGTCCCGTACCGAGCTGGATCTCATTGATCAGCATATTATCTAAAGAAATGGGTTGCATGGAAAAGTAAGCCTTAATCATATTGATACTCTTTATATCGACATCAATACTAAGAGCTTTAATTTTTTATTCTATTAATAAAAAATAAAAAAGCCCTGTCGCCATAACACGACAGGGCTTTCAAAAAGCATTAACCGAGAAGATTAAAACTTAGGTTTGACACCAAACTGGTGAGCAGCATAAGCGACACGCTCTTCAGGTGTTGGCGTATGTGCTGAAGTACCGATATTTTCAATATGGCGAAGGCGAGGGAGTAAACCACAACCATTTGCAATTTGAATAGCCAATCCTGGTCGAGCATTGAGCTCTAGTACCATAGGGCCTTTCACTTTGTCTAACACCATATCTGTACCCATGTAGCCTAAGCCTGTCATTTCCCAAGCACTCGCAGCAAGCGTTAGCAGCTTGTTCCAATTAGGTACTTGAAGCTCGCTGAGTAAACGATCAGTATCAGGATGGTGTTCAATTGGCTGATTAAATTGAACTGCTCGTACCGCTTTACCTGACGCGATATCAATCCCCACACCGACAGCACCTTGGTGCAAGTTTGCTTTACCATCGGATGCAGAAGTCGAACAACGCATCATCGCCATCACAGGATAGCCTTTAAATACGATGACACGAACATCAGGTACACCTTCAAAACTAAAGCCATCAAAAACATTATCAAATTGGATCAAGTTTTCGACCATGGCAACATCATTTTTACCACCCAACGAGAATAGTCCCGCGAGCGTATTGGTAATATGACGTTCAACATCTTGTTTATTGATTTCAGCACCAGACGGTTTTACATAAATACCGTCTTTGTGCTTAATAATAACTAAAATGCCTTTACCACCAGAGCCTTGAGCTGGCTTAATCACAAATCCAGGCCAGTCTTTGACCATGTCATGAATGTTCTTAACTGAACCTTGGCTATCGATAACACCGATCAAATCAGGAACGGTTGCACCAGCTTGTTGGGCAATAAATTTTGTTTTTAATTTATCGTCAACAAGAGGATAAAGGCTGCGATCATTATAGCGACCAATGTAGCTATGATTACGCTTGTTCATCCCCATGATGCCACGTTCTTTCAGCTTGTTTGGTGAAGTAAAACGTGCAAGTAAATTCATCGATTAATCCTCAGTTAGCGGCTTAAAACGACGAAGTTCACTTAAACGATAACCTGTGTAGTTACCTAGCATTAGGATCACCGCTAGGATAATGAACTGAACACCAATAAAGTTAAATGTTAGATGACGGATCATCGGGTTAGTCATTGCAAGGTAAACTAAAATTGCTGTTAGTAGCGAGCCACCACCTTGAACAAATACTTCTTTTGCCCCTTCTTCTTCCCATAGAATCGACATACGTTCGATAGTCCATGACAAGATGATCATAGGGAAGAAGGTAATGGTTAGACCTTCAATAAGACCAATCTTAAAGGCGACAACTGTGAATATTGAAATGATCAATATTACGGTAATAATCACCGCGGATATTCGCGAGACTAAGAGCAAGTTCAACTTCGATAAATAACTTCGAATAATTAAACCTGTACCAACAATCAATAAGAAACCGACAATACCCGTTAATAATTGTGTTTGGACAAACGCAACCGCGATTAACACTGGCATGAAAGTACCAGAGGTTTTCAAACCAATAATAACGCGAAGGAATACCACAATTAGCGCGCCAATCGGAACAAGCATAATGGTTTTAAACATTGCTTGTTCTTCGAGTGGTAATGAGTGGATTGAGAAGTTTAATAAATCTTCGGCTTTAATCTTCTCTTGCGTAGCACGCTGTGGTGTGATGTCTTGAGCAATGATAGAAAAACTAATATTAGAATTTCGACCACCAACAACATCTAGCATCGCACTGCCTTGTTGGTTCCAAATCATTACATCAGATGGTTTGCCTTCTTCACCAGTTGTAAGGTTGAAGAGTTTCCAACTATTGTTATCCCAAACTTCAACCATCGGCATCACTGTTTGGCGACGACGACCATCTTCAAGTTTTAAGCCGCTAACAATTCGCGAATGAATACCTTCAAGTGAAAGTAAATTCGTAATTGCTTCTTGCAGACTCATAGAATCAAGTAATACAGATGCGTTTTGGTTTTGTTTATCTTGTAATTGGCGAATAAGTTCACGGGTAAACGTGGTGTTGTTCGCAGATAAATTACGCGCCTGTGTTAACAGTGCTGTTGCTGCTGTTTGTTGTGGGTTACTTAAACTAACCGCTGCAGGTTCACCTTTAGGTGGGATCTCTTTGTACTGTGCTTGATCATCAACAAGAAGCTGAGTTTTGTAGTAAAGCACTTGCTTACCCATTGCGGTACGCGTAGCCCAGTCAGCTTGGTGACCTTCTTTCGTATCATGAATAAGTACAGAGTAGCCAGGAGGAGACGACGTACTTTCATCAATTAAGGTAAAGCCTTCCTGTGTTTCAGGCGTCGCCATTTTAACTTGTACAGGATCACCAACAGCATCGAATTGAACACGTGCTTCAACTTCCCACACTGCACGCTCATCGCCTGGTGTCCACGGCACACCGTAGACATCGTGGCGATACATGCTCAGCCCTAAACCTGCAATAATAAGCAGTGAAATAAGGATATAAAAAGGTACTCTAGACGTCATGACATCCTCATCATTTATTTATTAGCACTAACTGGCTCTGGTTTTGGCTCAGTTTTTCCTTGAACAAATTCTTTACCCACATCAACGAGTGCAATGTCTTTAAAGAACTCACGACCTAATAAAACAGGAAAATCCATCTTAGTTCGATCTGCAAGTGTGAATTGCGCTTTTTCATGTAAATTGCCAAGCGTGATCCAAGCCTCAATTACAGGGCGACGTACCGCATCTTCTGAGGTTGATTGGCGGATACGTACCCAACGCAGAATAGGTGCTTCGATAGTTTCAGGTGTTGCTTTATCGTTCTGTGCTTTTTCTTCTGGTGTATCTTCTGCTGAATCATGACTCAGGTTAAAACGTACCCATTCTTTTCCATCTCGTTCAAAAGTTTGTACATCAACAGCATTTAAAGAAGAGGTGGTTGCACCTGTATCGACACGTGCTTTAAAGAATGATTTAACCGAATCAAGCCAAACCCACTCTTCCTGACCAAGGATAGCTTTACCATTGGCTTGGGTTGGATTTTCTTCAATTTTAGGCTCAATAGGCACTCGAACAATTTGTTTTTCAACAATAACTTTAGGCTTTTCTAAGCTTTTTTGCTTAATAAACTTTAGATCTTTAGATATAGACGCTAATTTACTTTCTAGCTCGGTAATATATTGCTGTTGTGAATCCATTCGAGTAGAAACAGTATCGAATTGAGAATTAATGTTCTGTTCTACGTTGCTGATCGCTGCCAAGGTTTCTTGATGATCTTGAGGCTGCGTGGTTGAACACCCTGTCAGTATTGCAATTGTGATTAATGGTACGCTGAAGCGAAGCATCATATCTCCTATGTGCGTCTATTTTCTAATGTCGACCGTAGTTTACCTTACAAAAAGGGATGCGAACAGCATCCCAGTGTCAGTTACTAGTCAGGATTGCGGGCTATTAAAACCGCACGTTTTGGTGCTGGATATCCTTCGATAGTTTTTGACGGATTTTCTGGATCTAAGTATTCCGGAAGGGAATTATTTGTCATCCAATCTGTCGTTCTTTGCTCATCTGTTGTTGTTATATTCTCATCAACAATACGTACATCAACAAAGCCACATTTTTCCATCCACACTTTTAATGCTTTAGCTGATGGGAAAAAATAAACATTGTGCATTTGGGCATAGCGGTGAGTTGGAACCAATACCGCATTTTCATCACCATCAATCACCAATGTTTCTAGAATGACTTCACCGCCTTTACGCAGTTGATTTTTTAACTGAATAATGTGATCGAGCGGAGAACGACGGTGGTACAGAACTCCCATACTAAAGACCGTATCAAATGCTTTCAATTCAGGCAGTTCTTCAATACCTAATGGTAATAAGAATGCGCGATCATCATTGCCCATTAATCGCTTAATGGCTTCAAATTGAATTAAAAATAAGCTTGATGGGTCGATACCGACGGTAAGCTTTGCACCTTCACCCAACATGCGCCACATATGATAGCCATTCCCACAGCCTACATCTAATACGCTACGACCTTTTAGTGGTGTAATGTGAGGCAGTACACGATCCCATTTCCAATCTGAGCGCCATTCCGTATCGATATGAATATCGTGCATGGTGAATGGGCCTTTACGCCAAGGGTGAAGCAAACGTAATAGACTTTCTAAACGTTTTTTCTCGCCATCGGCAATTGGAGCTTCATTACGAACACTGACTTCATTTTTTAAATCAATAATATCGGGTTTATCGGTTGGGAACTTTTGCAATGCGCGAACCCAACGAGCCATATCACCGTGCTCTCTATTTTCCCAATCACTTAATTGTTTAGGTAGAGTATTTAGCCATGGACGTAATGTTTCATGCTGGGCAAGAAGCTGATAAAAATCAGAAAAACTAAACATATGGAACAAAAAACCTTATTTAATCGCAAACATTGAGCCGAAATTGAAGCACTGGAACCATACTTCAGAACTAGAAAAGCCGATTTTCTTGAAACGTGTTTTGTGGGTCTCAATACTGTCAGGGCGCATCACATTTTCTATTGCGCTCCGTTTTTGGCTGATCTCTAGTTCGCTATAACCATTCGCTCGTTTAAAATCGTGGTGTAAATCAATCAATAATTCATTGGCACGTTCGTCATCGAAAATATATTTCTCCGACAAAATTAAAATACCGCCAGGGCGTAAGCCAGCATAGATTTTTTCTAATAATGCTTGGCGATCTTCAGGTACAAGGAATTGGAGAGTGAAATTTAAAACCACGACTGAAGCGTCATGAATATCAACATCACGGATATCAGCTTCAAGTACTTGCACTGGTGTGTCAGAGCGATATGCGTCCACTAATAATCGACATCGTTCAACCATAGCAGCAGAATTATCAATTGCTAATATTTCGCAGCCTTCTTGCTGAATATGGCGACGCATAGAAAGAGTGGCCGCCCCTAAAGAACAACCAAGATCAAAGACTTTAGAATGAGGCTTGGCAAAGCGCTCAGCTAACATGCCAATTGCTGAGATGATATTACTGTAACCCGGCACAGAGCGTTGGATCATATCAGGGAAGACTTCAGCAACACGTTCATCGAACGTAAAATCACCGAGTTTTTCAATTGGCGCAGCAAAAATATTGTCGTGGCCTGCCATTTCTCACGAACCTCATAATATATAAAGAACAGGGATCCATTGTACGTATTAAGCATCAAACCTTGCTGATACTCAGGCGATCCATCACCTTTGAAAGGTCGCGTATTGTAGAGAAAATAGCAGCATTTGTCTTTAATGATTTCTGATTTGTTCTTTAATTGATTATTTGCGTTATAGCAAAGAGATTTGTGGCGTACTTATTTCAGCAGCACTGGGCATAGCAAGTTCGGGGAGTGGCGAAAGAGTGCTGTTTTCGCTGATAAGGTGATCGCGTAACACATTATAAAGCCGACGGGCTGATTCTGGCGCAGCATTATTGTCAGGAGTATGAATAAAGAGATAGGGCGTTTTACCTTCTTTGATCCATAAAGGCAGTCGTTGTAGCCAGTTTTTAAAAAAAGGATCGTTACACGCATCATCAGGATGACCAATAAAGCGGATCACAGGGTTATCAGCGGTTGCGATTGCATGAACAGGCACGCGAGGTTTCTTCTTTTGTGCATCAATTACCGCCTCTGTATTCGCTATGGCTGAAAATACGGGACGGCTATCCATAATAATGCGGTTACTGCCTTTTTCTAACAGCATTCGATTAAGTGCTTTTTCCTCTTCACCTTTCGCAAAGAACGCAGGATGGCGAACTTCTACACCTGTAGTAAAGTTGCGCGGAAACTGATCTAAAAAGGCATCGAGCAAGGGTAAATCGTGAGGACTAAACCTCGCAGGTAACTGAATCATCCATAAACCTGTCTTTTCTTCTACCGGAGACATAGTATTTAAAAAGTCAACAAGGCTCTGATTACTATGACGTAACTGCTGCTGGTGGGTGATGGTTTGTGGGATTTTAAAAGTAAATTTAAATCCACAATCAGGTGTCGCACCGTTCCAATTTTTTACCGTCGTCATGCTCGGAATAGCGTAAAATGTGGTATTTCCCTCGACAGTATGAAATACCTCAGCATAGCGAGCTAAACGGTCACCATTTTTACAGCCTTTACCGTATATGCTTTGCTGCCAATGATTGTGTGACCATTGAGATAACCCAAGATATAACGGTAAAGATAAATCAGAAGGTGAAGACATAATAAGACTTGGGTTTATTAAGTAGAGAGTGATGATTTATCTTACGTGATTTTGTTTGTAAAAGTCTAAATCGCCGTAGATATTTGGTCATAATAAGACTTTAAAGTCGTCATAACGAATTGGTGATGAATTACCGTCGGATCACTTCGCTTATTGAGGCTGTTTGGGTATAATGCCTCGTTATTTTTGCCTCTTGGCCTTCTTGCTATCCAATTTAGACGATAAATTAGACAGCAAGCGGTCGGGATTGAATTCGCCTGACGTTTAGCGTTATCGACACTAAACGCAGGAATGTAAAGTATATAGATTGGGAATTTCTTATGCGCACCCATTATTGTGGACACCTGAACAAGTCCCTTGCAGGACAAACAGTCGATTTATGCGGCTGGGTAAACCGTCGTCGTGATTTAGGCGGCCTTATCTTTATTGATATGCGTGATCGCGAAGGTGTGGTTCAGGTTGTTATTGATCCTGATATGACTGAGATCTTCACACAAGCAAACCAATTACGTAACGAGTTTTGTATTCGTCTTACGGGTGAAGTGCGTGAGCGCCCTGAAAGTCAATGTAATAAAGAGATGGCAACAGGTGAAGTTGAGATTTATGCAACTGGCCTTGAAATCATTAACCGTTCTGACGCGTTACCGCTTGATTTCAACCAAAAGAACTCTGAAGAGCAGCGTCTAAAGTACCGTTATTTAGATCTTCGTCGCCCAGAAATGAGCGATCGTATTAAGCTACGTGCAAAAGCATCAAGCTTCGTTCGTCGTTTCTTAGATGACAATGCATTCCTTGATATTGAAACACCAGTACTAACAAAAGCTACGCCAGAAGGCGCACGTGATTACTTAGTACCAAGTCGTGTTCACAAAGGTAACTTCTACGCATTACCACAATCACCACAGCTATTTAAGCAGCTGCTAATGATGTCTGGTTTTGATCGTTACTACCAAATCGTTAAGTGTTTCCGTGATGAAGACTTACGTGCTGACCGTCAACCTGAATTTACTCAGATCGATATCGAAACGTCTTTCATGACAGCTGAAGAAGTTCGTGCTGTAACTGAAAATATGATCACTGAAATGTGGAAAGAGCTACTAAACGTAGATCTAGGCACATTCCCAATCATGTCTTTCGAAGAAGCAGCGCGTCGTTTCGGTTCTGATAAGCCAGATCTACGTAACCCACTTGAGCTAGTTGATGTTGCAGACATCGTTAAAGATGTTGATTTCAAAGTATTCTCAGGCCCTGCAAACGACGAAAAAGGTCGTGTAGCGGTTATCCGTGTACCAGGTGGTGCAGAGCTAAGCCGTAAGCAAATCGACGAATACACTAAGTTCGTGGGTATCTATGGCGCGAAAGGCCTAGCATGGATGAAAGTTAACGATCGCGCTGCAGGTTTTGAAGGTGTTCAATCTCCTGTTGCTAAGTTCCTTAACGAAGAAGTGGTTGCTAATCTTCTTGATCGCACTCAAGCAGAATCTGGCGACATCATCTTATTCGGTGCAGACAGCAAGCGTGTTGTAACAGAAGCGATGGGTGCACTTCGTCTGAAACTAGGTGAAGATCTAGGTCTAACAGACAAGTCAGCATGGAAACCACTTTGGGTTGTTGATTTCCCAATGTTCGAAGAGAACGAAGATGGTTCACTATCTGCAATGCACCACCCATTCACATCACCACTAAACCTAACACCAGAAGAGCTAGCGGCTAACCCTGCAGCAGCGCTATCAAACGCGTACGATATGGTAATTAATGGTTATGAAGTGGGCGGTGGCTCAGTACGTATCCATAACTCTGATATGCAATCAACAGTATTTGATATCTTAGGTATCTCTGCTGATGAGCAACGTTTGAAGTTTGGTTTCCTACTTGACGCTCTGAAGTTCGGTACGCCACCACACGCAGGTCTTGCGTTTGGTCTTGACCGTCTTGTAATGCTACTTTGTGGTACAGACAACATCCGTGATGTTATCGCGTTCCCTAAAACAACAGCAGCAGCATGTCTATTAACTGACGCGCCAAGCCTAGCAAACCCAGCAGCATTAGAAGAATTATCTATTGCGGTTAAAATTGCTAAGAAAGACGAAGAAGCAAAAGACGCAGAGTGATCTGATTAATTTGTTTTAATAAAAGCCGATGACTTATTTGCCACTTTTTAGTGAACGCCTATAAGACATCGGCTTTTTTGTCTTTTGTTTATTCCTTTCTGCTGTACATCTTATTTGGTAAAAGTGTTTTGTTCGCTTTAACCTCTTATTTGGTTTATGTTTTCATGCAAGCAAAAAAATTAACATTGCCTGATTGGAGATAACATGGCTGGACACAGTAAATTTGCCAATATAAAACATCGTAAAGCTGCTCAAGATGCTAAACGCGGTAAAATTTTTACTAAGTTAATTCGTGAGATTACCGTAGCCGCTAAAGAAGGTGGCAGTGAACCAGAAAATAACCCACGCTTACGTGCTGCCATTGATAAAGCACTATCAAATAATATGACTCGAGATACCATTAACCGTGCAGTGACACGTGGTGCTGGTGGTGAAGGTGACGAAGGCGTAGAAACTGTTATCTATGAAGGCTATGGTCCTGCGGGTACGGCGGTAATGGTTGAGTGTTTAACTGAAAACCGAAACCGAACGGTATCGGGCGTACGTCATGCTTTCTCTAAAGCGGGTGGTAATCTTGGAACGGATGGTAGTGTAAGTTACCTTTTTGATAAAAAAGGCGTGATTTCTTATGCTGCAGGTTTAGATGAAGATGCCGTTATGGAAGTCGCGTTAGAATCTGGCGCTGACGATATTGAAACTAATGACGATGGCTCAATCGATGTTTACACTACGCCTGCCGATTTCGGTAGCGTGAAAGATTCATTAGATGCCGCAGGTTTTACAGCAGAAAATGCAGAAGTAACCTTAGTGCCATCAACGAAAGCTGAGTTAGATGCAACAACAGCACCTAAATTATTACGCTTAATTGATGCATTAGAAGATTTGGATGACATTCAAGAAGTCTACCATAACGGTGACATGTCAGATGAAGTAGCAGCTACGCTTGAATAATTGCTACTGATAGTAGTGAAAAATGTCGATAATTTTAGGTATAGACCCCGGCTCTCGTATCACGGGGTACGGGGTAATTCGTCAGGTTGGACGTAATTTAGAGTATTTAGGTAGCGGTTGTATTCGCACTTCAGAGCCAGGTATTCCTGGACGATTAAAGCAAATCTATGCAGGTGTTTCTGAAGTGATCACTCAATTTCAGCCAGATTTTTTTGCCATTGAAGAAGTGTTTATGGGTAAAAATGCCAGCTCTGCAATTAAATTAGGCCAGGCGCGAGGTAGTGCAATTGTTGCTGCGGTGAATGCAGATTTACCGGTAAGTGAATATGCTGCGCGATTGATCAAACAGGCGGTAGTCGGAAACGGTGGAGCAGATAAAGCGCAGGTACAACATATGGTTTGTTCCGTATTAAAGCTAGCTGGTAAGCCTCAAGCTGATGCTGCTGATGCTTTAGCTGTTGCGATTTGTCACGCGCATACCTATAAAACCTTAGTGGCTATGGCAGGGAAAGCGACGGGGGCACGAAAGGGGCGTTATCGTTAATAGGTTTACTATTATTAAAGATGAGACACTTGAGACATATACTCCGCAAGATATTTGTTATAAAAATGTTAACTAACTATAGTGGTCAGAGGTCTAACGGTAATAAGCAAGGAAGTGATTATGAACCCTGCCACTTTATGGCGCAGTATATTTATGCCGCGCCAACCTCAATGGACAACAGCACAACAACGCCAAGCCGATATCCTCTCCTTATTTACTTTTATCGCTTTTCTCGTTGGTATCTATAGTTTGATTAAATGGTCAAACCATGGTCATGATAATCTTGTTTTTACTTCTGTCATATTGATCGTATTAGAACTTTTTGCTATTTCGAGCCTGCGTTGGCTTCAGCAGCCTTTAATATCTTTAAATTTAGGCTTTATTGGTATGGCAATCCACGCGCTGAATATCATTTATCAAAGTGGTGGTGTAGTTGATTCAACACAGACTTATTGGGTGCCTTTGTTAGTTGTCTCTTTCTTCCTCTCGGCAACACGCCTAATGGCCATTCTTTGGAGTAGCTTGATCATTTGTGTTTCGGCTTATATGACATACCAACACATTCAGGGTGTTTCATTTCCACAGCTTTCTTTATCTCAGGCAGCACATCAAATTGAGGTTTGGTCTGGAACCGTGTTGCCATTGATTGTTATTTGTATTGCATTAGCTTTTACGGCAAAACAACGTGATATCGCCATTAATCGTGCCGAAAAAGCTAAGTTAAAAAGTGAATCAGAGGCCAATAAAGCAACTGAAGGTGAGTTACGTCTATCTGATGTATTACTTCAAGCGAATAATAATTCTGAACAGTTAAAGCAAGTGTCTTATAGCTTAGCTAATCAATCGTCGCAATTAGATAGCCAAGTCAATGAGCTAAATATTAATAGTGAATCACAAGCCAGCGCTGCAGAACAAATGAGCCATCAAGTACACCAAATGGTCCTCGGAATTGAGAGCTCAAGTCAGTTTGTTGAGGAATTACGTGAAAAAAGCGATGTGGTTCATGAATTAACTCAAAAAAGTTCGGCGCACTTAGAAGATTCAACGCAAGCGATCAGCCAAATTATTAATAGTCATGATGAGATTATGAAAGTGGCAGATTTAATCAGTTCTGTTGCTGAACAAACAAATTTGCTTGCGCTAAATGCTTCGATAGAAGCTGCTCGTGCTGGAGATCAGGGAAGGGGATTTGCGGTTGTCGCAGATCAAGTACGGGAGCTTTCGGCGAAAAGCAGTCAATCCGCAGTTGAGATCCGCCATTTATTGGATCGTAGTGAGCAGGAAGTACGGCACGGTCAAGATGTGATTAACGCCAGTACTGAACGGATGAATAATATAATTCAGCAAGTCACAACGATTTCGCAAGATGTACAAGGATTATCGGGTTTGATGGCTGCTCAATCAAGCGCATTAAAAGAGCTGGATGAAGCGAGCAGTGAAGTTGCTAATAGTGTGGTAAATACACAAAGTGTGGCTGCAATCGTTGCACAACATGGTACAGAATTAAATCAGCAAGTGGTTGCTGTTCGTCATTTAACACAACAACTTGATCAGGTTGTTTCTCACTCTTCGTAAATTCGATAAAGGACTGGATGTCTATCCAGTTCTTTACTATTCTAGTGCCAGTTTAAATTCACTATAGAGATGATGTTTTGATTGGTCGACTACGCGGAATTGTAATTGAAAAGCAGCCACCTGAAGTATTACTTGAAGTTGGTGGGATTGGTTATGAAGTGCAGATGCCAATGAGCTGTTTTTATGAGTTACCACAGATCGGCCAAGAAGCCATTATCTTTACTCACTTTGTGGTAAGAGAAGATGCGCAGCTACTGTATGGCTTTAATAAGAAAAGTGAACGTGAGTTATTCCGTGAAGTAATTAAAGCGAACGGTGTTGGGCCTAAATTAGGCTTAGCAATTCTATCTGCTATGACTGCAAGTCAATTTGTTCGCAGCGTTGAATTAGAAGATGTGACTACGCTTGTTAAAATTCCCGGTGTCGGTAAGAAAACAGCAGAACGTTTAGTTGTTGAAATGAAAGATCGCTTAAAAGGGTGGGGTGAAGGTGACTTATTTACGCCTGCACTTGATACTGCGGCATCAAACGCTCCGATCCAAGATCCATCGAATCAAGCTCGCGCTGAAGATGAAGCTGTGAGTGCATTGGTTGCGCTGGGTTATAAACCACAAATTGCCGCGAAAGTGGTTTCTCAAGTCACACAACCAGAGATGAGTAGTGAAGCGATCATTCGTGATGCACTACGCTCAATGGTATAACCCTGTAAGTTGGGTATAGGCATTAAAGTATGATTGAAGCTGATCGACTGGTTTCTGGTAATTTCGAAACAACCCGTGAAGACGATATAATTGATCGCGCAATACGACCTAAATTACTTGATGATTATCAAGGACAGGATCATGTTCGTGATCAAATGGAAATATTTATTAAAGCGGCAAAGATGCGTGATGAAGCCTTAGATCATTTATTGATCTTTGGCCCTCCGGGGTTAGGTAAAACAACGCTTGCAAATATAGTGGCAAATGAAATGGGGGTAAGTATTCGTACAACCTCTGGCCCTGTACTTGAAAAAGCCGGTGATTTGGCAGCGCTACTCACTAATCTTGAAGAAAACGATGTGTTATTTATTGATGAAATACATCGCTTAAGCCCTCAAGTTGAAGAAGTACTGTATCCTGCAATGGAAGATTACCAATTAGATATTATGATTGGTGAAGGCCCAGCCGCACGCTCAATTAAAATTGATTTGCCACCCTTTACTTTAATAGGTGCAACGACGCGAGCGGGTTCGTTAACTTCACCTCTACGTGATCGTTTTGGTATTACACAACGTCTTGAGTATTACAAAGTAGAAGATCTTAAAGACATTGTAGGCCGAAGTGCTAAATGTCTAGGGTTATCAATGGAAGAAGGCGGCGCGATGGAAATGGCCATGCGTGCTCGTGGTACGCCACGTATCGCTAATCGTTTATTACGGCGTGTGCGAGATTATGCTGAGGTTAAAGGTAACGGACATATTTGCCCTGATATCGCCAATAAAGCATTAGATATGCTCGATGTTGATAGCAGTGGTTTTGATTATATGGACCGTAAACTCCTATTAGCTATTATTGAGAAGTTTATGGGCGGCCCTGTTGGTTTAGATAACTTAGCAGCAGCTATTGGTGAAGAGAAAGATACAATTGAAGATGTACTTGAACCGTATTTGATTCAGCAAGGTTATTTACAACGGACACCAAGAGGACGAATTGCGACACATCGCGCATATCTCCATTTTGGTTTAGAACTCCCTGAAAATACGAAGTAAGATAAACGATTCGAAAAAATTAAGCGTGGCGATTAAAGCCACGCTTTTTTTGTTTAATAATTTTGTCTCATTGTAAATTAATTGTTATGTTAATTTGGTATTTATTTGTTGCCTTAGTAATTTAAATATCAATTAGACTGTTTATTCATAATTCAGATAGCATCTATATATTATTTTTATTATCAAAAATATGATTATAGTTTTCATTTTTATTAGGTGAAAACTAATGAAAAATATAAAACAAGAAAATATCACAAATTCGGAACGTTTTATTTGTATTGTATCGACGGTTTAATTTTATACATTAACGGGCTGATATTTAGTAAAAAATAAAAAATGTTATGTTTAACTTAGGTATTTATAGATTCGTAAGTTTAGATATTTGAGCGGCATTTACGAGACCTTAGAAGGCAGCGAATGATAGTCTAGAAGCTGGTTTGATGATCTTTCTAGATTATTCATAAATTTTAGAAAGTTATAGTATAGGTGAAGCAAAAAATTGATTCACTTTATTCAGCTGTCATGATTAAATAAGAACAGGAAAAAAAACAATATTTCAGAATGCGACCAATTATAATTCATTGTTTTCTCCTCCCAAATTCACTCTTCCTATCAAAATATTCCGTAAATTGATCTAAATCAAAAATATCTGCGTACTGGCTACCAAGCTCATTTTTTCTTGATATTTGTCAAAGCAAAACGCGTAATAAACTCTTTGAAGATTGCAATTAATATCTGTAATATTAGCGACGACTAAATTAGCTATAGAATTACGTTTATTTAAATTTATTTAAACAATATTGCAACACAACATGGACGCTTGTGATTATTAGCAAGTGATCAGGAAGGTCGGCAAGATTGCAATAAGTATTCTATGTAAAGCTAAACCCAATAATCGGTACATATGTAGTACTGTCACCAGTCAGCTGGTGAATAAAGGAGTTATCAATGTTAACTGATGTCGTCGAACTATCGCGGTTACAGTTCGCTCTAACAGCGATGTATCACTTTTTGTTCGTTCCACTAACTCTAGGTATGGCTTTTTTACTAGCCATCATGGAGTCCGTTTATGTAATGACCGGAAAGCAAATCTACAAGGACATGACTAAGTTCTGGGGTAAGCTTTTCGCGATTAACTTTGCTCTTGGTGTGGCTACCGGCCTATCTATGGAGTTCCAGTTTGGTACAAACTGGGCATACTACTCTCACTATGTTGGTGATATCTTCGGTGCGCCGTTGGCAATCGAAGCACTAATGGCATTCTTCTTAGAATCAACGTTAGTCGGCATGTTCTTCTTTGGTTGGGATCGTCTATCCAAGCGTCAGCACCTTACTGTCACTTGGCTAGTAGCTCTTGGCTCAAACTTCTCCGCACTATGGATTCTTATTGCTAACGGTTGGATGCAAAACCCAGTAGGCGCTGATTTCAATTTTGAAACAATGCGTATGGAAATGGTGAGCTTTGCAGACGTAATATTTAACCCAGTAGCACAGGTGAAGTTCGTTCACACTGTAGCATCAGGTTATGTATGTGGCTCAATGTTTATTCTAGGTGTTAGTGCATACTACATGTTGAAAGGCCGTGATATTGCGTTTGCTCGCCGTTCATTTGCAATCGCAGCAGCGTTCGGTATGGCATCTATCGTGTCTGTAATGATCCTTGGTGATGAGTCAGGTTACGAGCTAGGCGACGTTCAGAAAACAAAACTTGCAGCGATTGAAGCAGAGTGGCACACAGAGCCAGCACCTGCGGCATTTACTGCGTTTGGTTTCCCTAATCAAGAAACAATGGAAACCGATTACGCAATTAAGATCCCTTACCTAATGGGTATTATTGCAACGCGTTCTCTTGATACTCAAGTAACGGGTATCCGTGATCTTAAGAAAGAGCACGAAGTACGTATTCGTAACGGTATGGTTGCATACGGCCTACTAGAGAAATTACGTGCGGGTGATAAGACACCAGAAAACATTGCAGCTTTCGATGAAGTGAAAAAAGACCTAGGTTACGGTTTACTACTTAAGCCTTACACTGACAAAGTTGTTGATGCGACACCTGAACAAATTCAAAAAGCAGTAGATGACTCAATCCCTCAAGTATGGCCGCTATTCTTTAGCTTCCGTATCATGGTTGGTGCTGGTTTCTTAATGTTCGCCATTATTGGTGCTGCATTTATCCAGTCTTGTCGTCATAAGATCACGGGTAATAAACTAGTACTAAAAGCTGCGCTATTTGGTATTCCACTACCTTGGATTGCAATTGAAGCAGGTTGGTTTGTTGCAGAGTATGGTCGTCAACCATGGGCAGTAGGTGAAATTTTACCGGTTCATATGGCAGCTTCTAACTTGGCTCCATCTGATATTTGGTTCTCACTAGCAGCAATTTTAGCGCTTTACACAGCATTCCTAGTTGCTGAAGTTTACCTAATGGTTAAATTCGCTCGTCTTGGTCCAAGTAGCTTGAAAACAGGTCGCTACCATTTCGAACAAAATGACACAAAACAAGATGTGGTTTCACGTCAGGTTGAAGCGTAAGCAGGGAGAAACAAATAATGTTTGATTATGAAAGCTTGCGACTAATTTGGTGGTTATTAATCGGTGTATTATGCATCGGCTTTGCAATCACGGATGGTTTCGATATGGGTGTAGGTATCCTATCTCATATTATTGGTAAAACAGATAATGAACGTCGAGTAATGATCAACTCGATCGCGCCTCACTGGGATGGTAACCAAGTATGGTTAATCACAGCTGGTGGTGCATTGTTCGCAGCATGGCCACTCGTTTATGCAACAGCATTTTCAGGTTTCTATGTTGCAATGATCCTGACGCTAGCTGCACTTTGGCTTCGTCCTCTTGGCTTCGATTACCGTTCAAAGCTGACAGATCCAAAATGGCGTAGCCTTTGGGATAAAGCAATCTTCGTAGGTAGCTTTGTACCACCTGTGATCTTCGGTGTTGCATTCGGTAACCTAATGCAAGGTGTTCCATTTGAGCTAAACGAGTTCATGATCCCAACTTATAAGGGTTCATTCTTTGGTCTGCTAAATCCATTCGCATTATTGTGTGGTGTGGTTAGCTTACTGATGATCGTGACGCAAGGTGCGACATTCCTACAAATGAAAACAACAGATGCAATTCACGCACGTTCTCGTAACGTAGCTGTGATGTCTGCTGTAGCGATGGCTGTTGTATTTGTTATTGCAGGTTTTGTATCTCAAAGCATCAATGGTTACGTAATTACATCTGAAATCATTAAAAATGCACCTTCAGATCCAACAACGAAAGAAGTAATGCGTCAGACAGGTGCATTGTTCATTAACTATGCGAACTACCCAGCACTATGGATTGCACCAATCCTTGCTGTAGTGATGCCGTTACTGACAGCGCTTTGTTCACGAGCTAACCGTGCTGGTTTTGCTTTCTTATTCTCAAGCCTTACAGTTGTAGGTGTGATCTTAACGTTTGGTTTTGCAACATTCCCATTCATTATGCCTTCAAGCCTAGATCCAAACATTAGCTTGACGATTTGGGATGCAACATCCTCTGAGTTAACATTGAAGATCATGACCGTAGTTGCCTTTATTATGGTTCCAGTGATCTTGGCTTACACCTCATGGTGTTACTACAAAATGTTTGGTCGTCTAGATACTAAATATATCGAAGACAACAAAACTTCACTGTACTAAGGAGTAGACGAACAATGTGGTATTTTGCTTGGATTTTAGGTGTTCTACTGGCTTGTTCTTTTGGTATCGTCAACGCGTTATGGCTTGAAACGACCGAAAACATGGATAACGACAGTGAATAATATGGATCGTGCGATAAAAGCAATACATGCGCCATTGATGTTGTTGCCACTAAAATTATTAGCGATTGCAATGGCTGTGACTGTTGCAGGGTTAGTGATGTGGGAACCACACCAGTTTGCTGATGCAATTGGTGGCTTTGGTCCTGTGATTGCACCGTTGATGATTTGGGCAACATGTAGTGCCATGGTTTTTGGTATGAGTTTTGTGCCTCATCGCTGGTATTGGCAGTTACTTTTCTCGCCAATCATCGCACTTCCGATATTAATCTATGTTCTTAAATTGTACTTTTTTTAATAGAAGACGATTTGTAGAATAATCAAACGGCTTACTACTGTGGTAGTAAGCCGTTTTTTTATAAAAATTAGGTATGTACTGTATTCATTTAACTTGTTACGCATGGTATGTGAACAGAAATGTGATTTGATTGTCAGAATGGACACGTAAGCGTTAATTTTCTATAAAATAACGCCTTGAAAGCATCACTTAGTAACAAACTTACATTAAGTTGATGTACAGTAGCGGTAATATATTTTTGCATATATAGATGATAGCCACGGCTCAATGGTAACAAAATGACACAACTTAATGTTTTTAAGTGGCCAGTAACCATTTACTATGAAGATACTGATGTTGGCGGGGTGGTATACCATGCTAACTATTTGAAGTTTTTTGAGCGAGCACGAACAGAATACTTGAGAAAAATTGGGCTAAATCAGCAACAGTTATTTTCACAAAACATGAGTTTTGTTGTGCGCAGCCTAAATATTGATTTTCTTCGTGGTGCAAAACTTGATGATCAGTTAATGGTTCATACAGTGGTGCAAAATACACGGCGAGCTTCAATCGAGTTTAGCCAAGAGTTAGTAAACAATAACAACGAAGTGCTGTGTAAGGCATTGGTGAAAATTGCTTGTGTCGATCCGACAAAGATGAAGCCTATTGCACTTCCTGAACAATTAAAGCTGGAGATAAATTAAGTGAACTCAGAGTTGACGGTTTTAGACATTATTCTAAATTCAGGTGCGCTTGAAATTATGGTGATGCTTATTTTGTTAGGCATGTCGATTGCATCATGGACAATGATCATCAAGCGCTCTCAAGTATTGTCAGAGGCTAGCCGTAAAGCCACACAGTTTGAAGATCGTTTTTGGTCAGGTATTGATTTATCTCAGTTGTATAAAGAAGTACAAGCGCGCAAAGATGACCTAACGGGTTCTGAACAAATTTTCTATTCAGGTTTTAAAGAGTTTGCACGTCTACATCGCAGTAACGATAAAGTGCCAGAAGCAGTGATGGAAGGTACAAGTCGAGCAATGCGTGTATCACTGTCAAAAGAAGTTGATGAATTAGAGACAAATCTACCGTTTTTAGCAACAGTGGGTTCAATTAGTCCATATATCGGTCTATTTGGTACCGTACTGGGCATCATGACTGCATTTATTGCACTTGGTGCGATGAAACAGCCAACATTAGCAACCGTTGCACCAGGTATCGCAGGGGCATTGATTGCAACGGCGATGGGCCTGTTTGCTGCAATTCCTGCTGTAATGTTCTACAACCGTTTAACTAATAAAGTATCAAAGCTAGAACATACATACGCAACGTTTATGGAAGAGTTTTCAAGCATTTTACACCGCCAAGCATTTGCTGCTAATCAGGAGAAGTAAGCAATGGCTTATCAACCGAAAAAGCGAAAAATGACAGCGGAAATTAACGTTGTTCCCTATATCGACGTTATGTTGGTATTGCTTATTATCTTTATGGTAACAGCGCCGTTCGTTAGTCAAGGTGTGGATGTGGATCTACCACAAACCACAACAGCAGAAACGGTGGCAGAGATGAATAAAGATAGCGATATTCCACCAATTATTGTCGAAGTCGACAAAGATGGTTACCTTGGTGTCAGTATCGACAACGCTGACATGCAACGAGGCTTATCGCTTCAAGAAGTGCTTGCTCGAGTGAAAGCGCAAATGGCAGCGGAGCCTAAAACGTTAGTGATGGTAGGTGGTGATGGTCGTACACCTTATGCACATATTATCGAAACATTGGACGCCTTAAACCAAGCAGGTGTCGGCTCTGTTGGCTTAATGACTGAGCCACTGGAGCAATAAGGTTAAAGAATGAAAAATAACAATTACACAGGTTCCACCGTTATATCGTTATTTATTCATGCGCTGTTGATTGGATTATTGCTCTGGGGCGCTGATTTTACGAAGAAAAAATCAGACGTGGGCGGCAATACTATTCAAGCTGTGGTTGTCGATCCTGCAATGATTCATCAACAAGCGACGCAAATTAAAGAACAACGGGAAGCGGCTAAACGTGCTGAACAAGAGCGTAAAAAAAGGCTAGAAGAGCAGACGGAAGCGCTTGAAAAGCAGAGAAAAGATGAAGCTGAACGTGTTAGACAGTTAAAAGTTGACAAGCTAAAAGCTGAGAAAGAAGCACGAGAAGCAGAAAAACAACGTAAGTTAGTCGCAGAGCAACAAAAGCAAGCAGCTGAAGAAAAACGTAAAGCTGATGAAGCGGCAAAAGTAGCGAAAGCACAAGCAGCAAAAGCAGAAGCTGAGCGTAAAGCGAAACAAGAGGCAGCAGAAAAAGCGGAACAAGTTCGTCAACAAAAACTTGAAGAACAACGAAAAGCGGAAGAAGCAAGTCGACAAGCTGAACTTGAGCGTCAAAAGCAAGTAGCAGCAAAGAAAAAAGCACAAGAAGAAGCTGCTCAAGCGGAAGCGAAACGTAAAGAAGCTGAAGCTAAGCGTTTAGAAGCAGAGCGTAAAGCTGCAGAAGCTAAGAAAAAAGCAGAAGCAGAAGCTAAACGCAAAGCAGCTGAAGCGAAGAAACTTCAGCAGCAGAAAGAAGCAGCATTGAATGATATGTTTGCAGGTCTTGAAGCTGAAAGTGAGCAGCGCGGTGGTGCGAAAGGTCAGCATATTGCTAATGAAGTTGATCGTTATGGCGCAATATATAAACAGATGATTCAACAAAATTTATTGGTTGATCAAAGTTTTAAAGGCCAAGAGTGTATTTTGACTATGCGTTTGTCTGCTGATGGTTTAGTACTGGATGTTACTCAATCTGGTGGTGATGGTGCATTATGTCGTGCGGCAAAATCTGCGGTAGTAAAAGTTAGCCAATTTCCAATGCCTGATGATCCAGAAATTGCGAAAAAATTAAGAGATATCAAACTTACAGTCACGCCACAGTAAATGATTTGTGGTGCAACATAAAATAGGAGCGATGGATGAAACGTTGGATAATGGGCTTATGTTTAGCTCTATTAAGCGTTAGCCAATTTGCACATGCTGAACTTGAATTAGTGATCACTGATGGCGTGGATTCTGCACGCCCAATTGGTGTTGTTCCTTTCAAATGGGAAGGTGAAGGTAAACTACCCACTGATATTTCTGCAGTAATTGCATCAGATTTACAACGAAGTGGTAAGTTCAGCCCAGTGCCGACAAATAAATTGCCACAGTTACCTCACAATGAAAGCCAAATTGATTACTCTGCATGGAGTAAGATGGGCGTTGATGCGGTTGTAACAGGTACAATTGTTAAGAATCAAGATGGCAATTACACAGTTAATTATCAATTAGTAGACATTGTTAAAGGCAAACTAGCAGCAGGTACTGAAGGGGCAGCAAAAGGTGATTATTTACTATTGAATAATCAAGCGTCAGTGAAGCCTAACCGCATGCGTCAATATGCTCACCGTATTTCTGATTTAATTTACCAGAAGCTAACGGGTGAACGTGGTGCATTTTTAACTCGTATTGCATACGTTGATGATAATCGTTCATCGAAGTTTCCATATCAATTACGTGTTGCTGATTACGATGGTTACAACGAACGTGTGGTATTGAAGTCCAAACAACCGCTAATGTCTCCTGCATGGTCGCCAGATGGCAGCAAACTGGCGTATGTAAGCTTTGAAAGCGGTAAAGCACAGATTTTCGTGTTAGATATCTACACTGGTAAGCGTGAAGTAGTGGCGGATTACCCTCGCCATAATGGTTCACCACAGTTTTCACCTGATGGTACTAAATTAGCGATGGTACTTTCTAAAACAGGTAGTTTGCAGATCTACATAAAAGATCTGAAAACCAAGCAGTTGCGACAAATTACTCACGGCCGTGCTAATAACACGGAAGCAGTATGGGCACCTGATGGCCAGTCTCTTTACTTCACCTCTGATCGTGGCGGTCGTCCACAGGTTTACCATTTAGATTTAGCAACTGGCGATACGCAACGTGTAACATGGCAAGGTAGTCAGAACATGGGACCACAAATTACACCTGACGGTCGTTACCTTGTCGTCGTAAACCGTTCTGATAGCGGTTACAACATTGCGAAACAAGATCTTAAAACAGGTGCAATGCAAATTTTGACAAAAGCGCGTCTTGCTGAGTCACCAAGTATCGCTCCTAACGGAAGTATGATTATTTATAGCTCAGCGCAAAATAATGGTACTTACGAACTTTCTTTGGTATCCATTGATGGTCGTTTCCAAGCACGCTTACCATCAACAAGTAAACGTGTACGAGCACCATCTTGGGGCCCATTTTTATAATTTGAGTTAATTCTCATTTGCCTTTTGAGGCACAATTGAGTTTAAAAAGGAAATATAGATGCAACTGAACAAAATTTTAAAAAGTTTAGCGATTGCGCTACCAATGATGACATTGGCAGCATGTAGTTCAACAGATAGTGCAGACAGCTCTGCTGCGAACCAAAACGGTACTAATGGCGGTGGTACTTCGCCTGATCAAACAATTGTCACTCCTGTTGATCCATCAGGAAGTATGAGTGAAGAACAATTGCTTGAGCAGCAACTGCAACAATTACGTCAAGAACAAACCATTTTCTTTAAGTTTGATAACTCAGAGATTCAACCTGAGTATCAAGCAATTTTAGAAGCTCATGCTGCGTACTTGCGTGACCACCCAAGTATTAAAGTCATCGTTGAAGGTCACGCTGATGAGCGTGGTACGCCAGAATACAACATTGCGTTAGGTGAGCGTCGTGCCAATGCAGTAGCACAGTACCTGCAAGCATTAGGTGTGCCTGCATCTCAACTTTCAATTGTGAGCTACGGTGAAGAAAAACCATTAGTATTAGGTCACACTGATGCTGATTATGCGAAAAACCGTCGTGCGGTTTTAGTTTACTAACCTAATGTAGGTAAACCCAATATGAGCAGTAACAAAGTAATGCGAAAACTTGCATTAGTGTTGCTGATGAGCGCGGCGACCCAAGTGGTCGCCGCGCCTGTATCGGCAGCGAATTTAGATAGCTTAGAGCGTATGCTTGAAGCGCAAGGGCAGGTGCAGTTACAAATGCAGCGTCGCTTAGAGCAGATGTCATCAGATATTGATGAGCTTCGTGGTAACGTTGAACGTAATAGTTATGAAATTAAAAAAGTGGTAGATCGTCAACGTGACATCTATCGAGAAGTTGATAACTTGAGCCGCCAACCAGCGAAAGCCGAGCCTACGGACGCTAAAAAAGAAGCGACATCAAGTGAAGCTTTTTCAAGTAATACCGATGAAAATGCGGCCTATGAAAAAGCTGTTAATCTGATCTTAAAAGAAAAAGATTATAAAGGCGCAACAAAAGCCTTCCAAAGCTTCTTAACGACTTACCCAAATTCGGTCTATAAGCCGAATGCCAGCTATTGGTTGGGGCAATTATTCTTTGCTCAGAATCAGTTAGCAGATGCTGCAACGAACTTTAAAGTGGTTGCAGATACCAAAGACTCAAGTAAGCGCGCTGATGCGTTGTTGAAACTTGGTGTGATTTCAGAACGTGGTAATGATATTGCGACGGCAAAAAAATATTATCAAGAAGTGATAAAAGCATACCCGAATTCAACGTCTGCTAATCAAGCTAAAACAGCGCTTACGAAGTTAAAATAAACGCAGTTACGGTTTGATTTTAAAAGCCCACAGAGAAATAGTTATTTCTATTGTGGGCTTTTTTGTTACTGCGAAGTCGAAGCTGTGTTGGTTAAAGGTGAAATTTGAAAAATCCAGCGTATAATGTTCGGACACTAAAGGAATGCTAATGAGCAAGTGAAAAATGAGTATTACATTTGATCCATCAGAGATGGTATATCCGTTTCCACCAAAACCTGCCCGACTAACTGATACTGAAAAACAGCAATATATTCAGCAAATCAAACAATTGCTAAAGGATAAAGATGCAGTATTAGTGGCGCATTATTATACCGATCCTGAAATACAGGCATTGGCTGAAGAAACTGGCGGTTTTGTTGGTGATTCACTAGAAATGGCTCGTTTTGGTAATCAACACCCAGCCACCACCTTAATTATTTGTGGCGTACGCTTCATGGGTGAATCTGCCAAGATCCTTACACCAGAAAAGCATGTATTGATGCCAACCTTAGATGCTGAATGTTCGCTTGATTTAGGTTGTCCTATTGATGCATTTAGCGAGTTTTGCGATGCTCACCCCGATCATACAGTTGTTGTCTATGCCAATACGTCTGCTGCAGTAAAAGCGCGTGCTGATTGGGTTGTAACATCGAGTATTGCACTTGAAATTGTTGAGCATTTAGATAGCGAAGACAAGAAAATCATTTGGGGACCAGATCGTCACTTAGGTTCTTATATTCAGAAGAAAACCGGTGCAGAGATGCTGTTGTGGCAGGGTGAATGTATTGTTCACGACGAGTTTTCAGCTAAAGCCCTACGTGACATGAAGCACCTATATCCTGACGCTGCTATTCTTGTTCACCCTGAATCACCTGCGAGTGTTGTCGCATTAGCTGATGCTGTGGGTTCAACAAGCCAGCTTATTAAAGCCGCGAAAGAGCTACCAAATCAGAAGCTTATTGTAGCAACGGATAAAGGCATTTTCTTTAAGATGCAGCAAATGGTGCCAGAGAAAGAATTAGTAGAAGCTCCGACAGCGGGCGCTGGGGCAACATGTCGAAGCTGCGCACATTGTCCGTGGATGGCAATGAATGGTTTGAAAGCGATTTACACCGCATTAAATGATGGTGGTGAGCAGCATGAAATTTTTGTTGATGAATCGCTACGTGAAAAATCACTGATCCCGTTAAACCGAATGCTAGATTTTGCGGCTGAATTGCAGTTAAAAGTAAAAGGTAATGCTTAAGCTTTTTGTTGAATCAGCGGCAATTAATAACAAACGAGCATAAAAAAGAAGGCGAACAGAGATGTTCGCCTTCTTTGTTTTGGGGAATGTGTTTATTGTTACTCTTGAACTAACATTGCGCCACGTTGTGTTAAGCCACATAGCATTACAGGAATAGCATTAAAGATCTCTTCAAATTGCGCTAAGGCATCAGCATCTTGTTCTTTTAATGCTTCAAGTGCTGTTTCAGGATCAAACAGTAGGCTGAAAGAAAGCAATACGCCACCTAGTAGGGCATTATCTTCGCTTTCTGGTGGCATAATGGTTTCCCAATCATCACGAGCAAGTTGCCAACCTTGAAGCATACCTTCACAGAAGTTACTGGTCGCTTCGGTGACAATTTGGCTGTCGTCTAGCGCGCAGTCTTCAGGCCATTGCCAAGTGTTGTCAAAAAGAGTAGCACGTGCTTCGTTTAAAATATCGATGATTGCATTGGCATAATTTTCTAATTCTTCATGCGTACTAAAAGGAGAGGTTTCTTCTCCACCCCATAAAAAAGCTAACCATTCTGTTGGGGCAATAATATTAGGTGCTGCAGCCATCGCAGTGACAAAGCCACGTGTTTGTGCTTCGTTAAGCAATTGTTCGGCAAGCTGTTGATCTTGCAAAATGACGCTAAGTTTTGAAGACATATAAAGAGTCTCTATTTAATCATTGTTAGGAGATTCCTTGACCTATTTAACGATCAACGAAAGAGTAATCAAGTACTAGTTACTTATTGTAACAGTCTCGTTAAGTCAAAATAGAGACGTGATGAGATATTTTCGCGTAAGTATTAAAATTGTTTTAAAAGTAGGCACTTAATACGATGCTTTCAGTTTTATCTTGACCTAATACCTTTAGCGCAATATAGTAGCCGTCCGTTAAGAGGCAGTGCCAATTAACGCAATGTGGTGAGGTGTCCGAGTGGCTGAAGGAGCACGCCTGGAAAGTGTGTATACGGCAACGTATCGAGGGTTCGAATCCCTCCCTCACCGCCATCTCTTATCTTAAGAGATCACAATTTAGGAGAGATGGCTGAGTGGTTGAAAGCACCGGTCTTGAAAACCGGCATACGTTTATAGCGTATCTAGGGTTCAAATCCCTATCTCTCCGCCATATTAAAGAAAGCCGCTGATTTATCAGCGGCTTTTTTGTATTTCAAGTATATCTATCTAAAATATGAGTATTTTCTATCATACTCTAGAAGTAACTTTATTCGTAAATTTTCATCATCATATTAAGAGTTGTTATTAACCTTTAATTATAGGCTATATGCCAATTAATCTCTATTTTACTTAAATGTATATTATCGATTAAGTTTAAAATAAATAATGTAGTTTAAATTATAAGAATATATGGGATTATTTTAAAAATTTTTTTAAAATATGTTTATTATTAAGGGGGAATATAATTATTGAATTTCGATGGTAAAAATCATGCAAAAAATGGTCTTTTACATTGTACTCTTATTTTTATCTGTACAATCTTTTTCCCAGCCTGTTAAAAAAGTGCTTAATGGTTCTGACGTCGACCTATTTGATTCTTTTCTACTACCATGGAATGCCGCTCTTATAAGTAAAAATAACGATTCCATTGTTTGTGGTGCGGTTGTCATCGCGGAGCATTGGTTGCTGACTGTTGCCCATTGTAATAATAATTTAGGTAATGTAGCTATTGTTGGTACTCATAGTGTTGATGTGGACAATCTTGTTCTTTTACATGATAGATATAAGTTTAATATTGTCGATAAAATATCACATCCTGATTATAACCCGCTAACATTCCTAAATGATATCGCTTTATTAAGGGTAGACCGATCACTTTTTGAAGTTTCTCAAGCGATTAAGATCGCTACTGTTAATGAACAATATATTGTAGATGAGCAATTTAGAAATTCCTGGGCAACAAACATTGATTCATCATCAACGACAATTGCGTCAGGTTGGGGAGATACTGTTAGTAAAGGCTATCCATCAATCTTGCAGGTAGTCACCTTAGCTGGGGTTCCTGATGAGCAATGCATAGGCTTAACTGATAATCATGATTATATTGTATGTGCTGATTCAAATATTAACGGTCTCATTAAAGATGTTTGTAATGGCGACTCGGGTAATCCTCTTATTTGGCAGAATGAACAAACGATGTCAGATAGTGATAAGGGAGTAAGACTAATCGGACTGGCTAGTAATGGTGCGATATGTTTAAATCGAAATAACTTTCCTGAAAATCAATATAACCAGCTTACTGGTCAATATACTCAGGTTTCATCTTACAAGCTCTGGATAGAAGATTGTCTTAAAAAACATCATGGTTATGAGGATTTTACACTCAACGATAATAAATTAAAACCAATTATAGATATTGACCCATTTGTATCAATACCAGATTACCCTCAAGAAAGACCTTCACCGGAACCTGAACCTGAGAAAGAAATCGTAACGACGGATAGCAGCGGTGGTTTAGTTTCTTGGTATTTTATTTTGATTATTTTAGTAATTACTGGGATCGATAAGTTGAGATTACTTAAAAATTAATAACGAAAAATAAACACTTACGCAGCTTACGTTTATGTCTTACCAGGCAAGTTGCTCGTTTTTATTCTTAAAAATAATACGAATAGCAGAGAGACTAATTTTTTATATTTACTATAGTACTTATATGTTCATATAAACCTTAAATAAGTTAAACATATTGAGTTAGGTATAACTATGATAAAATATTGGTATGTTATTATTTTGGGAGGGCTTTTATTAAGTGGTTGCTCATCGCACTTATTCAGTTTATCTGATAACGATCCAACATCAAAATCATTTGTATGTTGTCGATCGTTTGAACATATAGATTGGAAAGTGATGAATGGTGAAGAAAAGAAACTTTACATTAATGAAAAATCAGATATTGGCTACTTTTCTGGTGAAAAAAGCTTATATAAAGCTTATAAATTAGCTGATGGTATTGAGGACATTATTTTCTCTATCGAAAGTAAAATTACAAGTAATAATGTATTTTCACCTAATGTTATGATCTTCGATGATAAATTTTCACTTTTTAAATCAGTAAATTTTTTTGATTTTGAAAATAATGAAAAAGAAAAAAGCTATAGTATAAAAAATATAAGGTTAAGTAGAAAAGCACCTTATATGATTATATTTACACCTCAAAGTCATGAAGGCACTAAGATTATATTTGACACTCCAAGTGGACAAGAGCTTGTAGATTTGTATACCAAGGGGAGTTTATCTTTTGATGATGTGTCTATAACAAAAAGAATAACAGAAATGGTAGATGTTGAGCTAATACCATTAAATATCAAGAAAAATGTAGTACCAGTACCAGTACCAGTACCAGTACCAGTACCAGTACCAGTAGCTTCACCTGTAGTTGCTACAGCTCCTTTAGCTATACCTTTGAAAAAAGTGCCTTCAACACCTTTAAAAGAAAATATAAATATTATTGATGCTTCTCCAACTTATAAAGAATCTCAAGAGATAATAAAGAAAGTAGAATATCCATCTAAATTTCAAGTGGTTGATAACAATAAAAATTCATGGTCAAATAATTCAACTTATGAGTTACCTCCTAAAGTAGTTGAGCAAGCAGTTTCAATGAAAGGCGAACGTATGCTTGCTGAAACGGAGAGAATTTATAATCAATTAATAACTCAGTCTTTAAATAAGGGGGATTTTGCTAAAGCACTAAAATTATTATTAGAGGCGAACCGTATAGGGTCACCAACAGCCGAAGCCGTTTTTTTAGAGCATGTTGAAAAGAAGTTTGAAGGTAAAAAAAATTCTAACTCCTTATTTTAAAGTGTTAAATCCACTATATATCCGAGTAAAAGTGGTAAACCAACACGCAGCAGCAAAGATATAGGCAATCATTGAAAAGTGTTGTGGTAATAAACAAAATAAAATAAAACAGCCAATGGTTTCTGTTCCCTCTGTCAATCCACTCATGTAATACAATGATTTATTACGATATACGGGGTTTTCAATACCTCTCTTACTGGCCATAACAGCAAAAGCAAGAAAACTGCTGCCCGTTCCAATAAAGGCATAGATTAAAAATGCGCCAGCAATGGCATTTTGCTCTGGATTGGCGAGTACAAAGCCGAAAGGTATTAAGGAATAGAATAAAAAATCTAAACTAATATCAAGAAAGCCCCCCGCATCGGTAATACCTTGAATACGTGCAAGCGCCCCGTCAACACCATCACAAATACGATTGAGCAAGATAAAAAACAGGGCAATGAAATAGTGCTCTGTAATTAAAGCTGGAAACGCTAAGCAACCGATAAGAAAACCTGTAAAGGTGACTTGATTTGCAGTAATACCATAGGGATGTAGACGGGCTGCAATAATATTCAGCGGCGCTTTAATAAGCTTAATACTTATATTATCGAGCATAATGACTCTCCGTTTGCCAATTGATTACACGGCTATTGCTTGGGATGTCTTGTTTATCATGGGTCACCATTAAAGTGGGTATTTGTGCTTGCTGAATTTGGTTAAAAACCCAATCTCTAAATTGTGCACGGCGGTCACTGTCTAATTTACTGAATGGCTCATCCAATAAGATTAATTGAGGCTGGGCTAATAACAGTCGAGTAAGGCTAATTCGCGCACGTTGCCCGCCTGAGATTTGATAAGGGTAAGCATTTGCTAACGCTGATAGCTGCAACTCTTCAAGGGCATTAAGAGCCAGCTTCTGGCGATCTTTACCTTTAATGCGATTGGGTAGTGCAAACGCAAGGTTTTCCCAGACTAATTGATGAGGAAAGAGCAAATCATCTTGAAATAGTATGCCTATCTGACGTAAGTGAGCAGGAACTTCGGTGATATCGTTATTATTTAATATAAGGTTACCTTGTGCCTGAAATGCATCACTTAAATGGCCTGCAATGTAATTTAATAAGGTGGATTTTCCACAGCCACTCGCTCCCATTAAGGTCACGATTTCTCCTTTTGCGATTTGTAAGCAAAAAGAAGACAGTAAAACACCACTATTAGGCATTGATATTGTGACGTTGTTGATATGTAGACTCATGATTAGTTGACTCTATTTTTAAACGTTTATTGTTTTTCGTCGGTTTATTCGTCGAGCTAAAATAAAAAAGCCTAACGGGAGCAGCGCTTGGCATAAGGCGTAAATAGCGGTAACTCGCCTGTCCGATCCACTGGCAAGGGTTACGGCTTCTGTCGTTAACGTACTTATTCGGCCAGCACCTAGCATTAATGTTGGGAGGTATTGTGCCAAACTGACGCTAATGCCAATAACCCATGCAAAAATAAATGCCGATGATAATTGCGGCAGCTTTATTTTAAGCCATACCTGAAAAGGTGTTTTCCCTAAACTTAATCCAATTTGAGTTAAACGTTGATCATAACTGCGATAAGGACCATCAAGTGCGAGATAGACATAAGGGAAAACAAAAAAGAGATGTGCCCAACAGACCCATAGTAGATAAGTATTAAGTGAGGAAAATAAAGTTAGTACTTGCAAACCAAAGAGTAACGATAGCTGTGGGATCAGCATCGGAATAGCAATAATGTAGTTAGGAATATGGCATTTATGTTTTATACGATATTCGTGCGCAACAATGGCAAAACATAATCCAAGCGATGCACTGATCAGTGCGATCACCACACTGATGTTGATTGTACTAAGAATATGACTCCATTCTAGTTGCCAAAAGCGCAAGCTATAACGAGTTGGAAGTAGATCAGGAAAGCGCCAACGCAGTGCGACTGACCATAGACTTAATATTGGGATAATCAACGCTGTTAATGCCAGCAATAGGATAAAAAGTGATTTTCCTGGTAACGCAAAACCATATCTGCCCGACCATTGCCACTGTTTAAAACACTGTGTGAGTAACCATTCTATAGCCACCGTGATACATAACAATATTGTGCCGATAATAAATAGCATGATTGCCCCAGCGGCAGCTCGTGGAATAAGTTGTAGGTTGGGATCAATAAACCATTGCCAGACTAAAACGGCAAAAGTGGGTGGATTGGTTGGCCCTATAATTTGTGCAACATCGACGACAGAGACACCATAAGCCACGATAGCAAATAGCGGAAAACGCATCTTAGGCAACCACTGAGGGAAAATACACTTTAACCATGTTTGAGTACGGTTATAGCCCAGAGATGCTGATACTTTTTGGGTTTGCTCAATATTTAATTGTTGGAGAACCGGAATACTCATTAGCATTAAAAAAGGCGTTTCTTTTAAGGCGAGCATGAAGATAAGCCCTAAGCCATAAGGATCATTGATCAGTAACGCGGTTTCACTGACAGCATGAGTGCTGAGATTGGTTGGGAGTAATGAATACAATAAACGAACGCCCATACCTGTTGGCGCAAATAAAAAGGCAAAGCCAATCGCAAAAGCAACATGGGGAATAGCGAGTAGAGGGCTTAGTGCTGATTCAATACGTTGCCACAGGCGGGTTCCCCAACAGGTTTGGATGATTGCAAAGGTAAACAAACAAGCAAGAAAACAGCTAGCCGCCGTTGTATAAAACGTTAAGGCAATAGCGTGCTCGACACCTTGCCATTGTAATACTTGGCTAAAACCGTTGAATGAGAATTGAGTTAACCCTAGTGGTGGCATATACCCCAATGCAGTGATCACCACACCGAGTAGTCCTGGCAATGTCGGTAAAATACACACGGCAATTAAAAGAAAGTAAAACGCAGGTAACATACCGTGTTCTCATGGTTAAAAAAGGTGGTCATCTTAACGTATAAGAGACGTAAGACGATGCTGATAGTAATTATAATTATGCAATAAGCAATGCGATTTTAATTATTTAATCAATAAATTACCTGTGACGATAACTATGACCCGTTTTTGCAAACTTTTCTTTCATAACCAGTGACTAAAATTATATTCCGTATAATTGCGTTTATTTCCTTATTAGTAGGTTACTTGTGTATAACGACCAATTAATGATGTTGCTAGCAGTATTTGAACGTGCAGCTTTACTATTAATGGCACTGTTTTTATTAACACAAACCCAGCACTTTCAGTCGATTGTTAAAAAACAACATCGTCGACCTACTGAAACTGCCATGATTTCTCTTTTATTCATCCTTTTTGCAGTTTTAAGTACGTACACAGGAGTGAAAGTTGATGGTTCATTAGTTAATGTGCGGATCATTGCGGTGGTGTCTGGTGGAATTTTATTTGGTCCTTGGGTGGGGATTCCTGCGGGGATCATTGCAGGTATTCACCGTTATTTGATTGATATTCATGGTCCAACATCTGTGGCATGTTTGATCACCAGTATTTTTGCTGGGGTATTAGCTACATGGATCCACGTATCGTGTCAGAAAAAACATTATGCCCAGCTCGGTATACTGGCAGGCATGGTATGTGAAATATTAACTATGCTGCTTATTGTGGCTTTATCGAATAATAAAGCGCTTGCTTATAACATCGTCTCGCATATTAGTTTTCCGATGATAACAGGAACGTTGTGTATCGGTTTGATTATTAAATTAGTCCAAGGACTGGATGAAGAAAAAGACATTGTGGCTGCTCGGCAAGCCAAATTGGCGTTAGATATTGCCAATAAAACCTTACCGCATTTTCGGATTAACAGCCGAGAATCGCTACAAAAGGTATGTAATATTATCCGTGAATATACTTATGCTGATGCGGTGGCTATTACTGATACGGTTGATGTTCGTGCTTATGCGGGGAGTGGTGAAGAGAACTTTCTTGATGCTCACCATCAAATTAGTGGCATGACACGGCAAGCGGTTACAACAGGTAAGCAAATTATCAGTAATAACCTAAATGTGCATGAGTTTCGATCTTTGTTAATTATTCCATTATGGGAAAACGGTGAAGTGAGCGGGACGTTAAAGATCTTCTATTGTAAGCCTGATCAAATTCGTTTGTCGTTACGTGAAATGGCGATCGGCTTATCGCAAATTATCTCAACCCAAATGGAAGTGTCCCGCATTGAACAATTAACAGCGATGGCAAGCAAAGCCGAGTTTTCTGCCTTACAGAGTAAAATTAACCCTCACTTTTTATTTAATGCGCTAAATGCGATTTCAACGTTGATCCGTATTCGTCCTGATCATGCAAGGCAATTGATTGCTAATTTAGCGGATTTTCTGCGATATAACCTAGAACGTGATGTTGAATTGATCGATATCCAAGAAGAGTTACAACAAGTACGCGATTATGTCGCTATCGAGCAAGCCCGATTTGGTAATAAACTCGACGTTATTTTTGATATTGAAGATGTTCATCCTCTGATTCCATGTTTACTTATTCAGCCGATCGTTGAAAATGCCATTCTGCATGGTATTCAGCCATCCCGAGAGCCGGGAATGGTGACGATTTCAGTGAAAACAGTCGGTGAGAGAATTGCTATTATGATCCAAGATACAGGTATTGGTATTTCGCAAAACATCATCGATCAACTTTATACAGGCAATGTTGATTCTCATCGTATAGGTTTAAATAATGTCCATCAGCGTTTGTTAATGCTTTACGGAGAAGGTTTGCATATTCGCCGCCTAGAAAAAGGCACTGAAATGTTGTTTTACGTAAAATAAAGGTTATTCCATGATGAAAGCGCTAATTGTTGAAGATGAATATTTAGCACGCGAAGAGTTAACATATTTAATTCAAACTCATAGCCATATTCATATTGAGGCTGCTTTTGAAGATGGATTGGAAGCCTTTAAGTTTCTCCAAACTAACCAAGTCGATATCGTGTTTCTTGATATTAATATCCCGTCGATTGATGGTATGTTACTCGCGCGTAATATATCTCAATTTAAACATAAGCCCCATATTGTATTTACCACTGCTTATAAAGATCATGCCGTTGATGCTTTTGAACTTGAAGCGTTTGATTATTTGCTGAAACCCATTAGCGAAACAAGGATGAAAGGGCTGTTAGCAAAATTAGAATTGCAACATCAAGAGGCTAACCAACAAGAACAACAAGCGTCTGAACCATTACGTAGTCATACCATAAATTTAATGAAAGATAACCGTATTGTTATCACGCCTGTTAGTGAGATTGATTATGCGGAAGCCAATGAAAAAATCACCACAGTTTATACCGCTGATGGCTGCTTTATTGCGCCAATGGCGATCAGTGAGCTGGTGGCAAAATTGCCTCAATCTGAATTCTTTCGTTGTCATCGTTCGTACTGTATTAATCTTTCACGGGTGCAGGAAATCATCCCTTGGGTAAACAGTACTTACATGTTGAAACTACAACATCATGAACAGCAGGTGCCAGTTAGCCGAAGTAACATTAAGCAGTTCCGTGATCGGATGAAGCTGTAATAGGTAAAACGATAAATGCATTTCATGCGGATATATTGCATTTAATTCCACTGAGCAGGCAGCTCATTTTATAGTTTTTCAGAGATATTGTTATCTTTGTTAATAGTCGTATGTTGGGAACCGGAAGCGATAACTGAACAGGTTATTGCCAGCGTTATAAGTCCCTTTGGAGAGTACGACGATGAGCACTCATATCTCGAATAGAACCCGTGTTCTAACCTTAATTGGCACCATCATTACCCAGTTTGCATTGGGTTCGGTTTACACATGGAGTTTGTTCAATGCCCAACTTGCTGACAAGTTATCAGAGCCTGTTAGTCGTGTTGCATTTTCATTTGGTATATTGAGTTTAGCGTTGGCTGTTGCTTCTTCTATGGCTGGTAAAATGCAAGAGCGTTTTGGTGTACGTAAAGTGACCATTGGCGCTGGTGTGCTACTGGGTGCAAGTTTATTGCTAACAGCGCATGCTACCAACCTTATTTTGCTTTATGTGTTTGCGGGTTTCTTAATTGGCTTTGCCGATGGTACGGGCTATTTAATGACCCTATCTAACTGTGTGAAGTGGTTCCCAGAGCGTAAAGGCTTAATTTCAGCGTGTGCGATTGGTGCTTACGGCCTTGGTAGTTTAGGCTTTAAATTCATTAATATGTACTTCCTTCAGCATGGCGGCCTTGAAACGACATTTGATATTTGGGGTGTTGTTGCCATGATTATGGTTATTCTTGGTGGATCGTTAATGACAGATGCACCTAAACAAGAGATCTCAGCGGAACAAGCAGCAGAGGGCGCTCGTGATTACAGCTTAGCTGAGTCAATGAAACACCCACAATATTGGATGCTTGCTCTTATCTTCTTAACCTTATGCATGAGCGGCTTATATGTTATTGGTGTTGCCAAAGATATTGGCCAATCTTATGTACACTTAACTGCTGGCGTTGCAGCATCTGCAGTGACTATCATTGCCGTAGCCAACATCAGTGGACGTTTAGTTCTTGGTATTCTGTCAGATAAAATCGCACGTACTAAGGTAATAGCGATTGCGTTGACGATCTGTTTAGTGGGTGTATGTGCATTGTTATTTGCGCATTTGAATATGATGGTATTTTATGCTGCTGTAGCGTGTATTGCGTTTAGCTTTGGTGGCACATTAACCGTGTTCCCATCATTAGTGAGTGACTTCTTTGGTTTGAATAATCTGACTAAAAACTACGGTGTTATTTACTTAGGCTTCGGTGTTGGTAGCTTGATTGGCTCAATTGTCGCATCTATTTTTGGTGGCTTTATTGCAACGTTCTACTTGATGTTCGCATTATTGATTGTCTCTCTTGTGATTGCATTAACCATCCAATTACCTAACGGTGAAAGTGATGCACAGTTAGTTGTAAATCACTAACGGGATAATTTGCGAAAAGAATATCTATAAATCCGAGCGCTTATAATGGGTTCTCGGATTTTTTAATATCTATATCGAGGAAGAGAAAGGGCGCAGCATAGTTAATATCTATATAACTAAATGATTACACTGGCTAGTTTGTATAAAGGCAGTTTAAAACACTATTTTCATATTGAAAGTTAGTTACCAAAATGAAAATAACATTAAAATATGGTGTCTTATTTTGGTTGAACTCTGGTTTAATACGCAAATAAACTGCTTATATATTTAAAGGTAGTTAAGGTCACTCTATGCAGAGTTTTAATTAGTGTATTGTTTGGTAAGAGATAGCCATGTCTGTAATTAAATTTCCTTTAAAGTATAGAAATGCCGCAGCAGATACTTTTGCGATGGTTGTGTTTAGCTTTGCCGCTGGCATGATGATTGAGATCTTTATTTCAGGTATGTCGTTTGAGCAGTCGTTAGCATCACGAACATTATCTATCCCAGTTAATATTGCGATTGCTTGGCCTTATGGGATGTTTAGAGATTACATGATCCGAACAGGTATGCGCTTTTCAACAAAACGTTGGATGAAAGGCTTCTCTGATATGGTGGCCTATGTGTTATTTCAATCACCGATCTATGCTTGCATATTATTTGTTGTAGGGGCGAACTTTGATCAGATTATTACTGCTGTTACCAGTAATATCGTGGTTTCTGGTGCGTTGGGCATTGTTTATGGTCAGTTTTTAGAAATGTGTCGCCGCATGTTCCGTGTACCAAATGCTGCATGATCAACAATATTCAATAGAATAAAAAAGGGGCGTAAAGTTTAACTTTACGCCCCTTTTGCTTTGATAGCGATAGATAGCAAATTATGGCTGTTCTAAAGCAATTGTTTAGTTATTTATAACCGCCCTGAATCTCAGGTTGCTGTTGTTTTAATACGACTTTGTTACGCGTAATTGCCGCTGCTGGTAAATTGATAAAGCCGTTGTTAGTCAGTGTCTGCTGCGCTTCCGGTGTCATTACGTAATTTACAAAAGCCGTTTGCTGCGGCGATAGAGAGCTATTTGTTGGCTCTAAATTCAGGTACATGTAATAAACGTTAGCAAGTGGATAGCGGCCTGATAAAATTGTTTCATGATCTAGCCCAAAACTCTCACCATTTTTATCAATAATATCAATACGTTTAATATCTTTATCTTGGCTTTGATATACGGTGTAACCAATGGCGTTTTCTTTTGATTCAATAGTATCGATTAAGTCTTCACGGCTGTTTAACGATTTAGTTGCCGTTTTTTGGCCATCGTAGCAGGTGATCATCTTGGTGAAATTACGGTGTGCTGATAAATCACCATTGACTGAATAAGCGTGTACTTGTGTCAGTTCTGTATTGTTGGCAAGTACAGGACTTACTGTCTGCCATTGAATTGATTTTAATGATGATTGACAGCCGAAAATATCAGCCAGCGCATTGATTGAAATAGATTTAATTGGATTATCTTCATTAACCAAAATGGCGATGGCATCGGATGTAAAGTACAGCTCGGTTGGTTTATAACCGTATTTATCTTTAAAAACGGCGACTTCGCTATCTAACCAACGACGAGAGCTAATACCAATTTTTACGCCATCTTCAATCATGACTTTTTGAATGTCATTGCTTTGTTCTGTGAGTAAATGATTGTTCAACGTTGCGGTTGAAATTAGCTCGTTGACGACAGTATTGAGTTCATTTTCAACCGCAATAGTTTTACTGCTATCGGCATAAGCAGAAGAAGCAAACAGCGCCAGCGGTAACATGTAAGTTAAAGTTGATTTATTCACGAGTATTCCCTCACTGTGCTGTTGATGCATGTTGTGCTGATTGCTCAGAGCTATAAATTGTCCATTTTTTTACAGGCTCCATTTGGTTGCTGGTTATAACAGCAATGGTGCGTCGCTCACGTTTCTTAAGGTGCTTGGTTAATTCGGTCACCTGCGTAAACTCTTGCTCTGAAATGCGCTCAGGCGCGATACCATTTTCAATCAATGCATCTTTAATCACCCCTGTACGACGTTGGGCTAATGCTTTGTTGTATTCGTTAGTACCTTCCGGACTAGTATCACCGACAAGGATGACTTTTGCCTGAGGCTTTTGTCTTAATAAATCAAACAGTTTGGTATAGGTTTCATTTTGATCTAAGCGAATGTGGTCATCATCAAAGTTAAAGTAAACTGTCTGGATGTCGTATTTCGGTTTCACTTCCCAAGGTGCACAGCCAGTAATATCAACCTGCGTACCACCAGGCGTATCTGCACACATATCCCGCTGGTTGATCACTCCATCTTTATCATGATCGCGAAGATCATCAATTTGATGGCGAGTGACTTGAGTATCAGGCATGTCTGCACAGCCAGTTAAAAGCAAAGGCAATAAAATGAGAGAAAGTAGTGATTTTTTCATGATTATTGCTCCTTCGCCTGCCATTGTTCTGGATATTCAACACGTAACGCATAGGTCAATTTGCCCATAGCATTAAGAATGCGATATGCTGCTAGGGTGTGGTCATATTCAGTATTGATGTAGCTCTTGCGGGCAAGGAACACTTCTACTTTTGCATCAAGTACGTCAAGTAAGCTACGACGGCCTAAACGAAATTGTTCTTCATAACCCATTTCAGCGGCTTTTGCCGCATCAACGTTCTGTTTCAACAATTTCTTCTGTTGCTCTAACATGTTGTAGGCATTCCACGCTAGGGTTGTCCCTTCAACCACTTCACGCTCTGCGCGCAAACGGATAGTACGTGCTTCTTCATGACGCCATGCAGAGGCTTCAGTATCGGCATTGGTTTTTCCACCGTTATAGATGTCGTAATTCATGGTCAGCATGATACGGGCATCTTGATCTGGACCAAGCGTATTACCCACGTTGTCGTTGGCATTTGCGTGCACTTCTAGCTTAAATTCAGGGAAGTAATTGCCTTTTTCACGGCGAATTTCTTCACGTGCCGCTTTAATATCAGCCATGGCTGCTTGAATTTCAGGGTGTTGCTTAATACCTTGTTTAATAGCAATTTCTTTGCTGCTAGGCAGTAGGGCAGTATCGACCACAGGATCGACTAAACCTGTTGCCGGTTTTCCAACTAAACGCATGAATTGGGCGTCGAGATCATAGAGGTTATTTTCAGCGGCAATAAGTGATGAGCGCGCTGTTGCAACACGTGCTGCGATTTGTGCCAAGTCAGAATTACTGCTTAAACCTTTTGAGTTTTTATCCAGAATATCTTGGTAAATCGCTTCATGTTCACGAACGTTACGCTGGGTTAATTCATGAATGGTTTTGGCTTTCAGTACTTCCATGTATAAGCGTGTGGTATCTAATGAGATATCTTCTGCATCAGATAACAAGGTTAACCGCTCAGATTCTGCTTCATAGCTAAGACGATCAGTATTGGCTGAGGTTTTAAAGCCGTCAAAGATCAACTGTGAGGCTTTTAAACCAATTTCAGTTCGGTTCATGCCACGATCGTCTTTGGGGATTTTATTACCACTGTTGTAACGGGTTTCTTCATAACCCGCTGCAGCGTATAGATTTACCTGTGGTAAGTAATCAGACTGTGCACCATCTGCTTCACGAAGCACTGATTGAAAACGGGCATATTGCCCCGCAATTTGTGGGCTGTAATCAATGGCTGAGGCAACTGACTCTTCTAAAGAGAGTGCATGCGCAGCACTTGATGAAAATAGCGCCGCTGCTATTAATGATGATAAACGCATTCCTTTTCCTTTATCTTTTATTCTGTATACCGTGTAAAACGGTATGACTAATTAGCTAAATGTTATGGCTCTCTTAATGCACTTGCTTTGGCGCGTAATAACGGCTTTAACCAGTAGCTCAAAACGGTTTTTTCTCCCGTTAAGATATCCACCATGGCTTGCATGCCGGGAATGACTTGCAAACGTGTTTCTGGATCATCATGGAGCTGAATATGGGCGCGGTAATAGGCGGTACCGTCTTCTGTTTGTAGTGCATCAGCACTGACATATGTCACTGTGCCTCTACGTCCACCGTAAACCACAAAGTCATAGGCAGTAAATTTAATGGTGGCTTCTAATCCTGTTTGTACAAAAGCAATATCTTGCGGCGAAATTCGCGCTTCAACGATTAACTTGCTGTCATTGGGCACTAACTCCATGATGGGTTCACCGGGTTTTACAACACCGCCTAATGAGCGCACTAAAATATCTTTAATAGTGCCATCCATTGGGGCGGTGATTTCAGTTCGTTTTAACTGATCGGCTAATCCTTCTTGACTATCTTCTAATTGGGCAAACTGATTGGTCAATTCATTGAGTTGTGCTTGGACTGAGGTTCTAAATTCCAACGCAAGATTGCGGCGCATCACAATAGCTTCACGTAATGCTGCTGACGTTTTTTGTTGTGCAACTTTTGAACTGGCAATTTCGCCGCGTAATTTCACCTGATCGCGACGTGTTTGAATCAATTCTACTTCCGCAACAGCGCCTCGTTTTACCGCACCTTCAAGCATTTTGGCTTCTTTATTGACTAAACGAAGACTGCTATAAAGTGTGGATGTATTACTTTTAGCATCACGTAACGCTTCAGTTTTTTGTTCAATCGTAAGCTGTGCTTCTTCAAGTTGTGACTCAATTTGTCCAATACGTTCGTTGTAATTGGCTTTAGCATTAAGCTGAGCACGCTTACTTAAATCATCAAAAGCGATAGCTTGATGTGAAATCGTGATTTGTTTTTTCCAATCTTTTTCCTTGGTATTGACTTTTACGGTATCTAATTCGGCTTTCAGGCGTTTGATTTGCGCTTGTAGCGTGCGGTAATGCTCATCAGATTCTTGGAAAGCGGTACGGAAACGGGTGTCATCTAAAATAATTAAAGGCTGACCTTTCTTTACCTGTTCGCCTGCTTTAACCAAGACTTGCTCAATAATACCGCCTTCTAAACTCTGAATTTTTTGAATGGCGAGGGTCGGTACAACTTTGCCATCACCCACGACTACTTCTTCCAATTTGGAATAGGCAGCCCAAGTGATAATAGAGATAACCAATAGCGAACAAAGCCAAACAATTTTACGAGAACGATAGGCGTGCTTTTGATTTGCCCATTTTAAATTACTGCTCATTACCGCCTCCTTGAACAATACTGACGGATCGAACACGGCTAACTGGACGTTGTGGTTTTTGTTTAGCGAGGATAGTTTTTGCATCACCATCAGCAACAATTTGCCCACGCTCTAGGACAATAATACGATCACATTTCGCCAAAATAGACTGACGGTGAGAGCTAATTACCATGGTGATATCACGCGGCAATTTATGCAGGGCTTGACGAAAACGTTCTTCTGCTTGTTGATCTAAAGCGCTCGTTGGTTCATCCATCAGCAATAGGCTAGGTGAGCGATAAAGTGCGCGAGCCAGTGCGACAGCTTGGCGTTGACCGCCCGATAAATTACGGCCGTTTTCACCGACTTGGGTTTCTAATCCGTTGGCAAGGCGATCCATAAAGCCATTTAAGCCAGAAGTCGTTATGGCATGACTTAGGCGCTTTTCATCTACTCCATCACAGCCAAATAGAATGTTTTCATAAATAGTGCCGTAAATAAGGGCTGGCTGCTGTCCAACCCAACCGATGTTGTTACGAAGAGCGGCGGGCGGCCATAACTGGGCATCAATCCCTTCAAAATACAATTGTCCTGAACTCGGGCGGTATTGATAGGAAAGTAGCGCTAATAGGGTCGACTTACCTGAACCTGCCGCACCAATAATACCAACACGCTCACCTTGGCGGATTGCTAATTTGATATTGCTAAGGGCGTTAAACTTTTGTTCAGGATAAGCGAAGTTCGCATCATCTAGCTGTACGTTGCCGTTAAATTCACCACGATCCATCACCTGATGTTCATTACTTTCTTGCGGTAATGCCATCACTTGATCAAGCCCTGTGATCGCTGAACGGCTTTGCTGATAGCGCAGCATTAACATGGATAATTGGTTGATTGAACTCGCGGCACGACCGCTCAGCATAACAATAGCAATCAAGCCACCCATGCTGAGTAAGCCTTCAGAAATACGGTAAACACCAATAATAATTAAACCAATGGTTACTATTTGCTGACTACTCATCACCGAATGAGACACAACGTTGGTGTATTTACGGGACTTAATGTGCCAGTCCGACAGCGCAGAAACCGTTTGCTCCCAACGACGTTGGATAATGCCTTCAGCATTATTTTGTTTAATATCAGAAAGATTATATAAGCTATCTAATAATTGGGTTTGTTTCTGGGTCGATAAGCGAGCGGATTCATCCAATGTTTGACCAATTTTTCCTTTCATAATGGTGCTTAGGAGCAATAGCACCACCATAACAGCGATAGGAACAAACATCATAGGTCCGCCAAGCCAACCAATTAATGCAAGGAAGAACAAGGTGAAAGGTAAATCCACCAAGGTAACTAAAGTGACTGACGTGAAAAACTCTCGCACACTGTCAAAATCTTGAATTTGACGCGCAAATGCAGCGGCTGATTGGGGGCGATGTTCAAGTTTCATTCCCAATACTTTTTGCATTAAAATTGCCGATAGTTTGGTATCAATATGATGCCCAGCCATATCGGTGATAGCGCTTCGTGCTTCGCGTAATAACCAATCAAATATCAACGCAATTGATACCCCAGCCGCCAACACCCATAAGGTATTAAAGGCTTGGTTGGGTACCACGCGATCGTAGACGTTCATGGTAAACAATGGCACGACAAGAGCGAGTAGGTTGATAAAAATAGAGGCAATAAGCAGATCACGATACCAAGGTTTTACCTCTGAAATTGCCGCACGCAACCAGTGTTTTTTTGGCTTAGGCTTAATATCATCAACACGGGGATCTGCAACTTGGATCGGCGAAACTTGCCAGACATCCCCGTTGAGCAGATGTGTTAACTCGTCGCTTGATTGTTGAGAGACAATGGGAGTTGGGGCATGATCGCCGTTAGTTTGAAACTGGACTGTTTTAAATACACTATCAGTGTATTCACTGATAATGATTGGTGTGCCAGCCTCGGTAATACCAACGGCAGGTAAACTTGCTGTTGGTAACTTATTTTTTGGGTGTAAGCCAACATCCAACTGAGCTTGGTTGGCTGCACGTTCAAACAGAGAATCGTCAAGTTTACCCTCTACTAAGGGTAAACCTGTAGTGACTTTTAGACGATGACAGCGAATGCTGTAATGCTGGCATAACCACAATATAGAGGCTAGCCAGAGGTCATTATCTAACGGCGGATTTTTACTACTCATACCATCCCTAGCCAGTAATTAGATTATTATCATCTATCATTTTTTGTAGAACCTCTGCATCCGTTGCAGAGCTCGTATCTGCGCCATAAAGCGCATCTTTACTTACATTGTCTAACGTTATCTCTTGTGTAACATCTGTGCCATTGTCTTTAACATGTAATGTGACGGAACCGTTATTTTCAGTAATATCAATATAGTTATCGGCTGAAATACCATCAGTCACATTTGACAAAATAGCGCTTAAGTCAATGTTATCGCTATTAATTGTGGTATCAAAATCTAAAATAGTATCTTGTGCTGGTACAGAGTTTGAACCAAGATCATCAGATTTAAATAAGAAACTGTCATTACCACTATCACCTGACATTATGTCGTTGCCTTTACCGCCGATTATCACATCATCACTTGCCGTACCGACTAGGGTATTGTCACCCGATACTGCGATTTTGAAATCGATGGTTTGCGCTGTACCCGTTGCAGTTTGATTGCCAATACTTGAAATTGGCTCAATAGATAAAGTGAAATCTTGTGCGTTGTTGCCTGTCATGGTGAGATTAGTAATATCAGCGAGATCGACTTCCCAACCACCAGCGTTGGCTTTACCTGCAGAGAAGGTGTAATCACTTGGGAAGCCTGTGATCATAATGCTGCCTTTTTCATTAGGTGCTGGATTTTGCATCATGAGATCAAGATTTAAGGCGATCGCTGAATCTGTTTCAGCAATAATACTGTTGTATTGCGCCGTTAATTCAGGCTCATCAGGTAGCGCATCAATGGTTAATTTGATCTCTTCGGTAGCGATAACACCTTCATGAGTGTACTCAGTGCCTAATACGATATTGGTATCAACAGTATTGGCAGCTAATGTGATCGTCATGTCGCCATAAGCATCACCAGGATAAAGTGTGAATTCATCCAGTGTATTGGCATTAACGACGACGGTAGCAAACCAATTATTTCCTTTTTGCCCAAAGGTAACTTCTTGTCCGCCAATAACGATTTTATCTAACCCTTGTAACTGAGCGGGATCATTAGCACTGATCGTTACCGTGAGTCGTAAGTCTTCATCACTGTTTGTTTCATAGCTTTCTAGATTAACCGGAATAGTGAAACTATCGCCTTCAATCCCAGCAAGGTTTTCTGGTACATCAAAGAACTGAACATCATCGCCAATAGGTTTAACACCTACGACTAAATCGGTGGTCGAGGTTTTAATATCATTGGTGCCAATTTCGTTGGTGATGGCTTCTAGTTTGAGCTTCATATCACCACTAAAATCGAGCGGTGGACGGATATAAACCCCGTCCATTTGGCTGGCACTGATACTCCATGATTGACCACTATTAGGTAATTGGACGAATGTATTTCCGCCATCAGGAGAATAGAACAGCACAGCGCCTTCAGGTAACCCTGAAATACTCAGCGATAGTGTTTCTGAACCATCATCATCAAATAAAATTGCGTCTAGGCCTGTGATATTTATGTAGCTATCTTCGTCACCAAGAACTTCGATTCTATCTGGCATTTCAGCAAAATCAGTTACAGGTGCAACATTGATTACCACTGATGCCGTTTTGGTTTGGGTATCGGTTTGGGTTGGGCAATCAGCTTCATCAGTGATGTTGGCTGCAACATTAATGGTTAACTCACCGCTGAAGTTAAGTGGTGGTGTTAAGGTTAATTCACCTAAACGTGTTGGGTCTTTAATTGTCCATGTGTTATCGCCGTTGTCTTGTAAAATGGCGGGATCACCGTTGAGTTTTGCCCCAGCAGGTAAAGTAATTTTCAACCAGTTAATGGTTTCTTTACCAGTGGCTGATTCGCCTTCGCCGCTGATGGTTTGTCCCGCGAAAATATTATCGCCTAAGATTAATTCTAAGTTGATAGCAGATTCGGTATCTTCCTGAATCGTGGTTTGTCCTGCATTAACAATGATGTCATCGACAACAGGGATAACTTCAATCTTGATATTCTGCGTTGTTTTGGACGACTGGCCGTTACAGGTGGACGTTTGAGTGATCTCAATCGGAATATTAATACAGCCAGCCCAATCTTCATCGAGTCCAACAAAGACCATATTTTCTAAGCCGCTTGGTGTAATGGTATAGCCAAGAATCTCACCAACAGCGTTGTATTCAGGAATAACACCATCGCCTTCAATTTCAACACCTGCAGGTAGATCTTTGATATCAATGAAAAACGATATTTCGATTTCAGGGTTGTCGTCAATGTTGCTATCCAGCAATCCTGATAAATCAATATCTTCACCTTCTTTGGCAATAATGGCATCGTCACCTTGAATGCTATCTGGATCGTCAATTGGAAGACAAGAACCACCGCCGCTGTGACCAGTAATTTGGACTTGAAGAGGAGCATCAATATAGCGTGAATGTTCGTCATCAATAACGTGGGCTACAACACGTAGATCGATAATGTCAGTATCAAAGCTAGAGCTAATGGTTGCATCTGCCAAGATATCTTTCATCGATTCTTTTACTGTGTCACTGGTTAATCCCGTTGCGGGAATAATCCAATTACCACTGCCATCAATGGACGCACCATTTGGGTGTTCAACGATTAAGTTAATACCATTTGGAACGACGATGATGATGTAATCAAGGTACTCTGAGCCATCGAGATCTTCATCAAAAAAGTGAACCGCGTTGGTTAAATCGATAGGGCTTCCATCGGTACTGGTGAGCACTTCTGATGTTGATTCTAAACGGGTATCGCCTTCAACAATACCATTCACATCAAGCTGAATGGTTGCATTAATGTCTTTTGTCGCTGTTTGTCCTGTAGGTGAGGTGTCAGTGACTTCATAGCTAATTGAAATATTGAATAAACCACTTAAATCTTCATCAGCAAGCGCGGTAACACGACCGCTGTTAATGAAGTCAGTCCATGATTCGCCACTGGTTTTGTAGCCAGCAAGATCTAATCCACCAGTAGGAACGTTAACTTCTATTCCATCAATAAAAAGTGTTAATCCTGCTGGTAAGGCTAAAATCTTATAGCCAGTCAGGCTTTCACTGTGATCGATATCTTTATTAATCACGGGCTCAATTAAGAAGCTTGCTGATTTATCCTCAAGCGTCGTTGTCTCAAGGACTGCGCCATCTTTTTCATCTACCACTGGAAGCACATCAATTTCTACTTTGTAATTGAATTCACCGCTGTCACCATCAGGCTCAGTTGAAATCACGTTAACATCAAAGTTGATCTGTCCACTGAAGTCTTGTGGTGTCTTCAAGAACGTAGTTTTTAGTTGATCATTGCTGATCTGGTAGATCACGCCAGTCGATGCACTTTCACCCACGATCTCTAGTGTGATCGGACTACCGTTACTATCAACAAATATCACTCCTTCTGGAAGGTTAGTGATCATAATAGTGATCTGTTCCGATTTATCATCATCACTGGTGGTGATCATGAAATCTAAAGGTAATGGGCTATCTTCGTTAAAGCCTGCCGTACCTTTGATTGTGCCTTTAAATCCAGTGGAGTTATCTGTGCTTTTAGCAACATATTCCCAATGACCATTACCGCCATCTGCAACATCAGGGCGATCAATCACACCTTTTAAATTAATGGTAATGGTTTTGGTATCACTCACTGCGGTGATATTAACGGGATCAAGTCCATCAACGGAGGTTTCGGTCGATACCGCCGTGACTTCAATGGTTAGCGTTTCTGTCCATGAGCTAATATCTTCTTTTGGATAAAGTAGGGCTGTACCGTTTTCAATACCTTCGGCGCTGACAATATAAACACCTGAGCCTGCTGGTTGCTCAATAGCACCACCACCTTTAATCGACCAGCCTTCTTGGACTTTGATATGATAGCTTAAACTTTCAGAACCATCGGTATCAGTAAGCTTACCGATTAACACTTGGCTTAAGTTAATTGGTTGATCTTCAATGCCTTTAATATTTTTAACTGATAGGGTTGGCGTATCCGCATCTGGCTTGATATTAACGATAACTTGGTGTGGTATTTCTTCGGTTTGATGTTCATTTTTATCAATGAACTGATTACCTTTTTCGGTCGCAATAGCGGTTACGGTAAATTCAAATTTACCTGCAAGGTTTTTATCTGAAACTATAGTGATTTTATTCAATTGATTTTGATTTAATACATCACCGTCTTTAACGACATTGCCATTAAGTTTTAATGTAATGCCATCTGGGATACCTGAAATTCGATATGTTAATTTTTCAGAACTATCGGTATCGGTAAGATTGGCAGCAAGGTCGAGTTTAATGCTGCTGTTATCATCCTCAACGCCTGTGTATTCAGTTTCAGGGGCGTCCCATACCGGTGCATCAGCATTTGGATATACCTTAATAGGTAACTTCTTATCTAAGGATGTAATACCAGAGTCTTTTGAGATGCTTGCTGTGATCTCAAGGTTCACCACACCTTGCTGATTGATTGCAACATCAGGGGCTGGTTGATAGGTGAGTTCACCATTTGGAGAGTAGAAGTTACCGTCTTGAATAAAATCGGTAATCGTGATGACACCACCGACTGCCGTGAGTAACGTGCCATTCAAATAAAGTTGTCCACCAGCTAATGAACTTTCACTAATGGTGATGCTGGTAAGGGTTTCATTTTGATCTTCATCACCAGGGAAGACTTTAATTGAAAGCGGCGCTGTGCGCGTATCTTCCAATACTTCTATTAGTTCAACGTTGATATGACCTGGATTATCACCCAATGCCATTGTTGCGGTTCGATCTGCGATATCGCCGTCACCGTCTCTGACTGTGTATGTCAGGTTATCAATAATCTGCCCACTAAATTCAGATGTTGAGACAGTCGTTATTTCAATCGTGCCGTCAGCATGAATAACCATGGTGCCGTACTTTTTCGACGGCGAAACTGTAGTATTGATTAAATCAATCGGATTACCATCAATAGAGTAAGTTGTTCCGTTGTAAATGAAGCTAACAATTTCACCGCCGTCAGCGCCTGTGATCTCATCGGTTAATAGCTGTAAGGTTTGGCTCTGCCCTTCAACTAAAACCAATGTGCCGTCAGTACCGCCTTTGGGAACATCGTCTAAGACATTCACATCAAAGATAGTGGCAGGCGAGGTGTCACCATCGCTGTCAGTCAGAATGGCACCAAATTCAAGGTTAAGCGTATCTTGTGATGTAGCATCTGGATGATCGATAGGGGCAAACAGATCAAATTGCACCGTACCATCAAGATTAACTTTGATTTGGAAGATTTCTTTACCCGCGGCTGTTGCGATATACCAACCATCAGCATTAGGTGCGCCAAGCGTGATATTCTCGCCTGCGCTGGTGTAGTTTTTACCATTAAAGAGGGCGGTATCTAAGGTAACGGATACCACATCATCACTGCCTGTATTAAAGCTCAGTGTTGGTGTTGCATCATCAGAGGGAGCACTATCTATACCACCAACAAGTAAGTCATTTTCTTGGACATTTAAAGCGCCATTAACAATGATTTCTGGCTTCAAACCATCCCAAATTGTGACTGTTACATTGGAGGTTCCAATACTACCATCACTATCAATGGCTTGAACTGGAAGGGTGATATCGAGCTTAGTGTCTTTACCATTGAGATGATCAATATAGTCATTCAGTACAATAGTGACTGTTATATCTGCACTGCCACCGGCAACAATAGTGCCAATATCAGAAAGATTGATGGAAAAGATCACCGTACCGTTAGCTAAAACCGCATCATAGGTATTGTTACCATCAAACTGCCACGTCAGTGCTTCACCGTTATGAGTGATCGCATCACCATCACTGGTTTGAACTGCGCCTGTTAGAGCTAGTTGTAAATCAACAATCGGATCTTGCCCTGCGGTAACAGAAATTGTTGAGCTTGCTGTTTCTGTCGTGCCTGCTGGTGGCGCATCGGGTGCTACAGCAATTGGGTTTTCGGTAATTTCTAATGTGGTATCAGTAATGACTGGTGTGTCACCATCGGCAATTGTTACAGTGATATTGGCTTGGTTAACGTCGCCATCGTTATCGCGAATAAAGACTGGAATGGTGATGGTTTCAATGCCACTCGGATCGGTTTGGTCGATAGATTGATACAGGTTGAAGGTATACTCAACCGTCGAGTTACCTTCTGCATCAGGTTGTTGAGTAATGATGATATCAAAGACTTTTTCACCATTGACCCAAGCTTCAATCATTTTACCGGTGTCGTTAATGGTGTAAGTAATGATATCGCCGCCGCTGGTTAATCCTGATGGTAGCTGTGTTTGATCAAAATATAACGGGCTGAGAGGTGAAAGGCCATTTAAGCCATCACTGCCAACAACAACATCGATAGTGCCTGTTTTGGAAATCGGTTGACTTGAAGAGAGGTTAGCTTCATCAAAGTCGAGTGCTTGGTTGACGATTAATTCAGGATCTGCGCCATCTTCTATATACCAATCAAATTGTCCTGTTGGGGTTTTCGTACCATCAAGATCGGTAGCATCAATCAGTAGTGGTAATTTGATCACATCACTGGCATTGGTGTGATTTAAAGGACGATATTGAACAAAAGTGACAGTACCAGTTACGTCATCGCCATTAGCGAGACCTGTTAGGGTTAAAGTAAAGATGGTTTCTCCACCAGATGTCGCTGTAATGGTTTTTCCATCACTACTTAATGTGTATTCAAGTAAATTAACTGAAATACCTGAAGTTAGATTTAAAGCACTTAAAGTAGCAATGGTTTGGGCGTTAAATGTAATGCTACTAGGGTCGGGGTTATCTGATCCCGCTTGAATAATAAAGTCACCCGTAAAGGTATCTGTTGGGTTAGAAATCAGTCCTTCAACGTTACTATCATTGTTATTAATGATGGTATTTGCTTCGCCATCTTTAATTGTGATGGTGAGATCCGCACTTCCGTTGTCATTATCGTTATCACCTGCAATGTAACTAACCACGAGGTCAATATCACCCGCACTATGGTCGAGATTGCGGTTGGCGGTGAAAATCCAGTGACCATTTTCTTTTATGGTCAATTGACCTTCAGGAAGATCAAAGGTTACAGAAGGACCTGTTAGATCTTTGGTTTCACCGTTAATCGTGACACGAATAACAGAGAGAGGGGAATCAAGATCACTATCATTGTTGAGCACATTGCCAGAGGTAATATTGCCTTCAATCACATTGCTATAGTTATCAAGAATAGCGGGTTCTGAATCTCGGATATAAATTAACGCGGGCGCAACAACCGTTTCTGTTGTGCCATCGCTATCGGTTTGGACACCATCAATCAATATTGCAGATTGAGTGCTATTGAAACCCAATTTAGTATCAATAGGTTCAAATAAACTAATTTTAATATTTTGAGAGGCGGTTTGAATGGTTGCCGTTAAAACTGTGACGCCATTGCTTACCGCAGTGAGTGTGAGCCCGTCCGGTGAGATGGTAACGGTAATAGGGTTACCGTTAGAGGTCAGCTTTTCTAGTAATGTTTGATTGGCATTAAAAGTAAACTCAGCAAATTCGATATTAATAGAAGCCGTTGCCGTTGTTGATTCTTGATACTCTAATGTCGTCTCATAAAAAACTGAAGAATCAGGATGTCTTAATGTCGGCATATCATCCACCGCCGTATTACCTGCTGCATCGGTAACGGTTGCTGACATTTCCCATGTTTTTTGAACGTTTAATTGGCTGAGGTCGAAATCTTCAATACGCCAATTTCCCGCACTATCTACAGTGGTGGTTAAGATAACGGTTTCAGTGCCATCACTAAACGTGACTTCGATCTTATCACCCGCCTGAGTGCCCGTTGTTGTCCCTTCTAAAAACTCGACATAACCAAGCTTGAGTGCGGTGATATTCAATCCGCCCAAATCGTAATTATCAGTGACGATATCAATAGATAATGCTGAGGTATCTTTAATTATGGTATCGGTAGCGATAGCAGGATTTCCTGCGATATCCATGGTTTTTGCTATGATTGTTAGTTCACCATCTGCCAATGTAGCTAAATCAGCATCTTCAATTACCCATACGCCATTAACAACGGTTGTGGTGAAAGAAATGGTTTTTCCATCTTTATCTGTGACGATAACGTCAACATTTTGTTCATCTTCAACAAAGTCTATATTGCCAAACAGCTTTGTTTTAGCCGCTATTTCAGCTTCATTTAAATATTCATCACCATTACCTTCAAAGTTAGCGGTAATGTCAGCAAGGGTGTCTTTGATGATAGTATCAGAGGCTGAGATTGGGTTGCCTGCAATATCAATGGTATCAGCAATAACTGTGAGTTCACCTTCGGCAAGCGTGGTTAAGTCAGCATCATCAATTGCCCATGCGCCATTAGTGACAGTAGTGGTAAAGCTTTGTTCTATTCCGTTGCTATCAGTTACGGTAATGGTAACGGGTTGTTCCTCTTCTACGTTTTCGACATTACCAAATAAATCGGTGACAGGAATTTCAAAACGGTTGAGGTATTCATCGCCTTTGCCATCAAAATTAGCGTTAATGTCTGCTAATGTGTCTTTTATTATTGTGTTGGTTGCTGAAGCTGGGTTACCCGCAATATCAATAGTTTCAGCCAAAATAGTGAGTTCACCTTCGGCTAAATCCGTTAAGTCAGCATCCTCGATTGTCCATTTTCCATCAATTACAGTGGTTTCAAACGTTTTTACTAAGTCGTTACTATCGGTAACTTTAATTGTGACTGTCTGACCATTTTCAACATTGGATACTGAGCCAAAAAGATCGGTCACAGGGATTTCAACACGGTTAAGGTATTCATCGCCTTTACCGTCAAAATTTGCCGTAATACTTGCAAGGGTATCTTTGATAATAGTGCTGGTGGCAGAGGCTGGGTTGCCTGCAATATCGACCGTTTGAGCAACTATAGTGAGTTCACCTTCGGCGAGGGAGGACAGATCTGTGTCGCTAATGTTCCAAGTACCATCAGTGTTCGTCGTTTCAAAGGTGATAGTTTTACCTTGGCTATCGGTGACAGTAATCGTAACAGGTTGGTTATTTTCTACAAAGGTGATATCACCTAATAAATCACTAACAACGATTTCAAATTGGTTGAGATAGTTATCACCCTTGCCATCAAATTCAGCGGTAATTTCAGCTAAGGTGTCTTTGATGCTGTTATCTGTGGCATCAACAAAATTGCCATAGTAGTCAGTGACAGAAGCATAAACATCAAGTGGGCCTTCAGCGAGTTCACTTAAGTCTTGATCGTTAATAAACCATTTTTGATCTTTCACAACCGCACTTGTTGTGAACACTTTGCCATTAATATCCGTGATAGTTACAACCACAATACGGCCATTTTCAACATCAATAGCGTCACCAAAGAGATCGACCGTAGGCACTTCAAAGCGATTCTCGTAACCGTCACCACCGTCAATAATTGTAACTGTTAAAGCGGCAGAATTACGAAGTGACAAAATGGTATCGCCAATTTCATCTCGTTCTTTTCTCTCTTCGGCAGTTGTCGGACGTGAAGTAAATCCCGCTTCAGGCAAGGTTTCAGCAAGCGTAGGCTTAATGCGGGTAATAAAAGATATGCCGTCACTTGAATTGGCTGTAGATTCTGAGGCGTTTTGTGTGTGACGAGGTGCAGTATCAGATCGTGCTAAGTCAACAACATTGTCTTCATTATTTTGAGTTTTTATGATGTCGTTAACTTGTGCTTGCTCTGCAATGAAAGGAACAGAGTCATCGATGATTTCTGATGGCGGAACTTGTATCCATTCATCTTCCGTTGTTATTTTCCAGATAACGCCTTCAACAACTACATACATGATTGGCTTCATCCTTGGCCCCTATATCTATTATTATTGATAAGTATTGCGAGCATGTTTTAAATCCAATGCATAATCTCGCAACACTAATCAATTTTAGATAGCAATCGTCAGAATGAACATTAAATTTACAAAACAATGTTACTGATATTGTTTTTTTGTGAGAATTGTAGCAAAACCATTAATAAAGTTGAGTTAACTGTCATTTTTTACTCATTAACTATTTGATAGTTATATTTATAGTTTGGTTATAAAACTATATTAAGTTTATTAATTAGTCGCAGTAGGGTGTGACTTTAAGCTATTAAGTGGGCGTACTACTATCAAATAGATAGCAATACGCCATAGTCGTAGGATTAAATACCTAAGCTAGAAGGAGGGAGATCCTAATAAAAGGATTAGCCAGCTAATAAGTTATTATCATCTATCATTTTTTGTAAAAGCTCGGCATCTGTTGTTGTGCTTGAATCATTGCCATAGAGCGTATCTTTGTTTATGTTCTCCAACGTGATCTCTTGGCTAACATCTTCGCCATTTTCTTTAATATGTAATGTTACTGAACCTTCATTTTCCGTGATATCAATAAAGTTCTCAGCCGAGATTCCATCTGTAACGCTATTTAAAATAGCGCGCAAATCGATATTATCGCTATTAGCTGTGACATCGAAATCTACAATGGTATCTTGTGCCGGATTAGTGATTGTTCCTTGATCTTCTGCTTTGAATACAAAGCTATCATTACCGCTACCGCCCGTCATGCTATCGTTATTGGCAGTACCAAAGATCACATCATCATTTGCAGTGCCGATAAGCGAATTATCATTTTTATCAGTGATGCTAACGTCGATGGTTTGCGTAATCCCCGTAGCCGTTTGTCCATCGAGAGTTGAAATTGGCTCAATAGAAAGAGAGAAATCTTGCTCACTATTGGCTGTCATCGTCAGATCGGCAATATCGTCAAATGCAACTTCCCAACCATTTCCTTTCACTTGACCTGCTGAGAATACGTAATCACTAGGGTAACCTGTGATAATTATACTGCCTTGCTCATTAGGCGCAGGATTAAACATTGATAGCTCAAGATTTAACGCAATCGTCGTTTCGGTTTTAGCTATAACGCTGTTGTACTCAAGATTAAGCTCTGGTGCATCAGGCATAGGTTCAAGAGTTAAACTGATATTTTTCTCAATAGCTTGACCATAATGCGTAATTTCTGAGCCTAAGATAGTATCGGTATCAATACTGCTGGCTTTGAGTGTGATATTAATGTCACCAAAAGCATCACCGCTAAATAGGGTTAATTGGTCTAAGGTACTGCTATTTACTATTGCAGTCGCAAGCCATATATCACCATTTTTAATGATACTTATCTCTTGATCACCGATTTGAATTTTATCTAAGCCTGCTAACTGAGTTTGGTCAGCTGCACTAAAGATCACTTCTAAAAATAATGTTTCATTACTATTGGTTTCAGTACTCTCAATATCGACTGGAATCGTGAAGCTTTTTCCTTCATTGCCTGAGAGGCTCTCTGGTACACCAATAAATTGAATATCATCACCAATAGGATTGACGCCAATAATAACCTCTGAGGTCGATGTTATTATTTCTGTTGTACCAATTTCATTCGTGATCGCATCCAACTTCAATGTGATATCACCACTGAAATCTGTTGGTGGACGGATATAAATGCTATCAGCTTGACCGCTTTCAAAGCTCCATGATTTTCCGGTATTTGGTAATTGAATAAAGGTCGTGCCGCCGTCTGGTGAATAGAACATCACTGCACCATCAGGAACGCCGGATAGGTTCAATGAAATAGTTTCAGAACCATCATCATCGAATAAGATTGCACCTAATCCAACGATATGAATGTAGCCATCTTCATCACCTTGTTCTGTTATGGTATCTGGCATAGTGGCGATATCAGTCACAGGCTCAACGTTAATAATCACAGAAGAGGTTTTGGTCTGAGTATCCGTTTGCGATGATGAATCGGATTGATCTGTGATGCTTGTTTCAATGTTGATGGTTAAATCGCCGCTGTAGTTATGAGGAGGCTTTAAAAGCAATTCGTCTAAACGACTTGGATCCAGTACTTGCCAACTACCATCGAGGTTCTGGGTCACGATTGCAGAATCTCCAATCAATTCACCACCAGGTTCTAAGGTGATTGTCATCCAGTTGATGGTTTCTTTACCTGTCGCAGAAGTACCTTCACCCGTGATGGTTTGTCCGTTACTAACGCTATCACCTAACAGCACCGTTAAATTGATTGCGGTTGCGGTATCTTCCAAAACACTCGTGATATTTGATGTTGTAATGATGTCATCAACAACCGGAACAACGTCAATTTTGATGTGTTGTGTGGTGGTTGATTTTGTACCATTACAGGTAGAAGTTTGAGTAATAGTGATCGGAATATCTAAAGATCCAGCCCAAGCTTCATCTAATCCAATGAATGTCATATTGGAAAGACCATTTTCTGTGATGGTGTAGCCAATAATTTCACCCGCATCGTTATATTCAGTAATGATACCGACACCTGTAATTTCAACATTTTCAGGTAAGTCATTAACGTCAATAAAAAAGGAGAGGGCGATTTCTGGGTTATTATCAATATCGCCATTTAGTAGACCTGATAAATTAATATCTTCGCCTTCCTTAGCAATAATCACATCACCTTGAATTTTATCTGGCGCTTCGGTCGGAGGGCATGAACCTCCGCCTCCCGTTTTACCTGTGATCTGGATCTGAATGGGTGTTTCTAAAAAGCGAGAATCGTTGCCGTCAACCACACGGGCTTTAACCACAAGATCAATCACCTCTGTATTAAAGCTAGCGCTTACGGTTGCTCCAGCTAAGAGATCTTGCATCGCTTCTTTAATACCATTGCTGGTGATATCTTTTGCAGGAATAATCCAATTTCCACTACCGTCAATATGGGCACCGTTGGGATGATCGATGATGAGGTTAATGCCAACAGGTACTTCGATCACGATGTAATCTAGATATTCTGAGCCATCAAGATCTTCATCGATAAAGTGAACTGCATTGGTTAAATCTATCGGGCTACCATTGGTACTACTTAGTAGATCTGTTGTAGATTCTAAGCGTGTATCGGTTTCAACGACCCCTGCAACATCAACTTGGATAATTGCATTGATGTTTTCACTCGCTGTTTGTCCGGAAGTTGACGTATCCGTTACTTCATAACTAATTTTGATATCAAAAATGCCACTGAGATCTTCATCAGCAAGAATGGTCACGCGACCACTGTTAATAAATTCAGCCCATGATTGGTTGCCTTTATAGTTGGCAAGATCGAGCCCATTAGCAGGAATAACAACTTCTACATCATCAATAAAGAGGGTTAACCCATCAGGTAAATCGGTGATTTTATAACCTGTCAGTGTTTCACTGTTGTCGCTATCTTTTCTGATGGTCGGCTCAACTAAAAATGAGGTAGGTTGATCTTCAAAACCTGTGCTTTGCAATATTTGCAATATAGGACGACCTGCCTCATCTTTATAATTTTTCTCATCAACAAGTGGTAATACTTCAATATCCACCTTGTAGTTAAATTCACCACTCGCACCGTCGGGCTCGGTAGAAATTACAATAACATCAAATGTTAAGTTGCCACTCATGTCTTTAGGTGTGGATAAATACGTCGATGTTAATTGATCGGATGTGATCCGATAGATCAACCCCGTTGAAGCATCCTTACCGACAATTTCAAGGTTTAAAGGATTGCGATGAATATCGATAAATTTCACACCGTCAGGTAAGTTGGTGATTAAGATGGTTATCTCTTCTGATTTATCGTTATCACTGGTTGTAATTAAAAAATCGAGCGGTAATGGCTTATCTTCATCAAAACCATTAATGCCTTTGAGCGTGCCCTTAAAGCCAGTGGTGTTATCTGTGCTACTAGCAATGTATTGCCAATGCCCATTACCGCCGTCTGTAATGTCTGGGCGGTCAATGGTGCCTTTTAAGTTAATGGAAATAGTCTTAGTTGCCCCCTCTGTACTGGTAGCAGAGGTGAGTCCGTTAATAGCGGCTTCAGTAGATATAGCAGTTACTTCAATAGTGAGTTTTTCAGTGTGTGAACTGATATCTGCTTTTGGATGAAGCTGTGCTTCACCACTTTCAATATATTCTGCACTCACAATATAGATGCCAGAACCGGCAGGCTCTTCTATCGCATCGCCACCTTGAATTGACCAACCATCTTGCACTTTAATTCGGTAACTTAGGCTTTCTGAACCATCGTTGTCAGCTAATTTACCAATAATGGACTTACTTAGATCAATAGGCTGATCTTCATGACCTTTAAGGTTTTTAACCGAGAGTTTTGGCGCATCAGCTTCAGGAATAATATTTACTGTGATAAGACGTTGCGATTCTTCTGTTCGATCGGTACTTTTATCAAGGAACTGATTGCCTTTTTCTGTGCTGAGCGCAGTAATGGTAAAGGTAAATGTGCCTGCTGAGTGTTTATCAGAAAATATCTTCACATCATTGATTTGATCAGCGTTAATGATTTTGCCGTCGCTAATTATGGTGTTACCCAGTTTGAGTGTAATACCGTCTGGGATCCCTGAAATACGGTATTTAAGGGTTTCTGAACCATCGGTGTCTTGTAGATCCGCCGCAACATTTAATTGAATGCCATTACTATCATCTTCAACTGCGGTGTATTCATAATCTCTAGCCTCGTCCCAAATCGCGGCGTCAGCATCAGGTAGCACCTTGATAGTGAGATCTTTGGTCAGTGTTTTATCTTGGTTATTCGTTGATATCGTCGCTGTTATTTCAAGCACAACCGTATCTTGTTGATTAATCGCAGTATCAGATGTAGGTTTATACGTCAGCTCACCGTTTGGCTTGTAGAAATCACCTTCACTAATAAAATCGCTAAGGGTAATTACGCCATTTGTTGCTGTTAGCAAATTACCATCTAAATACAGCTGTCCACCCGCTAATGAGCTTTCAATGATTGTGATAGTGCTAAGCGATTCATTCTGGTCAATATCACCAAGGAATACTTGAATAGTGAGTGGGTTACTCATGCTGTCTTCAAGGATCTGCTCTGCATTAACTTCAATACGACCAGGATCATCTGCAAATGATAGTTTCTTGGTTCTTACCGCAGTGTCACCGTCGCTGTCTTTGACGGTGTAGCTGAAATCATCACTGATCTCGCCACTACTTTCCTTACTGGCAATCGTCTTAATAATGACAGTGCCATCTGCATTAACAGCGATAGTGCCATATTTAGTGTGTGGGTCCGTTTGAGTATTTATTAAATCAATTGGATTGCCGTCTGCTGGATACTCTTTGCCACGATACTTGATACTGACAACTTCGCCACCATCAGCACCAGTAACGTCTCTAGATAATAAGCGTAGTGTCTTATCAACACCTTCAACAACAGCAAGCTCTTCATCAGGACCCGCAACAGGGATATCGTCAGTAACCGTTACTTCAAATGGTGTAGTGGCTGACACATCACCATCTACGTCTGTGGCAATGGCGCCAAACTCTAAATTAAGCACACCTTGACTTGATGATGACGGGCGGTCGATCGCTTCGAAAAGCTCAAATTGCACGGTACCATCTAGATTGACTTTAATACGGAAAATATCATTACCGTTTGCCGTTGCGTTATACCAGCCGTTCGCATCTGCTGCGCTAAGTGTGATGTTTTCACCACCACTGGTATAGTTTTGACTATTGAACTGCGCAATATCTAGATGCACTGAAGCAAGCTTATCACTGCTTTGGTTAAAGCTGAGTGTTGGTGCTGAAGTGGTTGACGCATCAGCGGCTAAATTATCATCCAGTAAGTCATTTTCGTGAACGTTAAGGTTGCTGTTGGCGGTAATACTAGGCACTAAGCCATCTAAAATACTCACCGCTACATTTGATTTGCTCGAGCTGCCATCACTGTCTTTCGCTTCAACGGGTAGTAATAAATTAAGTTCGGTATCGTTACTATTGGTATGGTCGATAGACTCATTAAGTGTCACTGTGATTGTTGCATTTGCTGCACTACCCGATGGAACTGCACCAATATCTGATAAATGGACAGAAAAGATCACTGTGCCATCAGGTAATGATGCGTTATAGGTGTTACTGCCATCAAATTGCCAAGTTAATGCTTGTCCTTGGTAGGTGATGTTATTGCCATCACTACTTTTCACCGTACCCGATAAAACAAGATTTAAATCGACGATAGGATCTTGTCCTGCGGTTACTGTGATTGTGGCGTCTGCTTGGTTTGAACTACCTGCTGGTGAAGAAGCACTAATCGGCGTTTCTGATATTTCTATTGACGTTGTATTAATAACAGGGGCACTACCATCAACAATGACAACATCGATAGCAGTTTGGTTAATATCTCCGTCGTTGTCTTTAATAAAGACCGGAATAGAAATAGTTAATTTATCATTCGAGTTGGTTTGATCCAGTGCCTGATGCAGGGTAAAAACATAGTCAACGGTTGAGTTTGCCTCTGCATCTGGGCGAGAAGATAAGCTTATTTCAAAGACTTTACCTGAGCTTGTCCTTGCTTCAATGGTTTGATTATCATCAGAGATCACATAAGAGATAGCTTTTCCCCCCCTGGTTAAACCGTTTGGTAGTTGGCTTAAATCAAAATACAGCGGACTTTGCTCTGTGGTGCCATTTAAACCATCACTGCCAATGGTGACGGTGATCGTGCCTGTTTGTTGCAATGGTTGATTAGGTTGATTTGACTGATTAGATAGATCTGTTTCTTTAAACTCTAATTGCCCAGACGAGGCTAATACTGGATTCGCGCCATCTTCGATAACCCAATCAAATTTCCCTGTCGGGGTAGCAGTACCATCACTATCAACTGCATCAATAAACAGAGGTAGGGTGATAGCATCAGCTAAGCCTTGTTGATTGAGAGGGGAGTGTTGTACAAGGCTGACAGTACCCATCGCGTTATCGCCTGAGGCGGTTGCCGATAAACTCAAGGTAAAAATAGTGTCGCCACCCGCTTTGGCGGTGATAGTTTTACCATCGGAGCTGACGGTATAACTAAGCGATGATCTTGAGATACCAGAATATAAATTTAGTGCTTCAAGCGCCGGTATTGTCTGGGGATTGAATGTTAGGCTACTTGGATCAGGATTATCTGCTCCAGCTTGTACAGTAAACTCACCCTTGTAGGTAGAGTTTCCTGCTGTGATCATACTTTCAATCGTCTTTGCATTATCATCGAGTATGACATTGGCAAGACCATCTTTAATTGAAACTGTAAGGCTTGCATTGTTCTCGTATTGATCTTTATCTGAAGCAACGTAATCAATAACAAGGTTGATATTACCTTGGCTATGATTAAGATTGCGATTGGCGGTAAATGTCCATTCGCCATCACTATTTATGGTGAACTTTCCTTCAGGAAGCTCAAAGGTAACCGATGTGTTATTCAGTGCCTTTGTCTCTCCATTAATGGTGATACTTTTAACGAAAAGAGAAGCATCCACATCCACATCATTGGTTAGTACATTACCTGTAACAACATTACCTTCAATAACCTCACTTGTATCATCGACAATCTCAGGTGCGGCATCTTGAATATTGATCTCGATTGGCACGATGACAGTTTCACTTGTACCATCATTATCCGTTTGAATACCGTTAATGAAGATCAATGTTTCAGTATTAGGGTTGCCGGGGGAGTGATCATCAATTGCAGCACTTAATGTTGTTTTTACTGTTTGAGTGCTAGGGTCAATAACCGCAGTGAGTACGGTTGTGGTGGATGTTTGTACAGTTAGCGTTAAACCATCAGCAGAAATAGTAACGGTAACGTCTTTACCATTAGAAGTTAACTGCTCTAAAGCGCTCTGCGCTGCGTTAAAAGTAAATTCGGCAAACTCAATATTAATCGTTGAGCTTGATTCAATTGAAGATTCCGTTTCTAGCGCTTTTTCAGAGAAAGTCATATCGCTTGAGCTAGCGAATGTGGGCATATCGTCACTAGCAGTATTACCTGCAGCGTCTGTAACTGTGGCGATCATCTCCCAGGTTTGCTGTGGATCTAATTGAGACAATTCAATGTTATTTATACGCCAATTACCTGAGCTATCTACTGTTGTTGTTAAAGATACAGTGTCTACTCCGTCACTAAAGGTAACTGTTATCTTATCGCCAGCTTGGGTACCCGTCGTTGAACCTTGTAGGTAAGGTACTTGACCATTTTTTAATGCCGAGACATTTAAGCCACCTTGTTGGTAACTGCTTGTATTTATATCAATAGTAAGTACTGATGTATCTTTGATGATGGTATTGCTTGTTTCTTTGGTGTTGCCCGCAATATCAATCACTTCTGTGGTAACAGTTAACTCGCCATCAGCCAGTGCTGATAAATCAACATCATCAATTTGCCATGCGCCATTGATAACCGAAGTGGTCTGGGTGATAGTGTTACCATTATTATCTGTTACTTTTACTGTGACTGATTGATTATCTTCAACAAAATCAACGTCACCAAACAGGGTGGTTTTAGCATCGATTTCTGATTTATTTAAAAAGCTATCGCCATTAGCTTCAAAGTTCGCCGTAATTTCAGCGAGGGTATCTTTGGTAATGGTGTCAGTGTCCGAGGTTGTATTGCCTGCAATATCGGTGGCTGTGGTTGTAATGGTGAGTTGACCTTCAGCGAGCGATGTTAGATCCGCGTTATTCACAGTCCACTTACCATTATTTGCCGTGGTAGTGTAAATTTTCTCAGCACCGCTGCTATCTGCGATGGTGATAGTCACGGTTTGTCCGTCTTCTATATTTTCAACAGTGCCAAATAAATCGCTTATAGGTGTTTCAACGAGGTTGAGGTACTCATCGCCTTTACCATCAAAGTTGGTCGTAATATTTGCTGAAGTATCTTTGATGATAGTGTTGGTCGCAGAGGCTGGGTTGCCGGCAATATCGGTAGTTTCAGCCAGAATGGTAAGCTCACCTTCTGCCAAGTCGGTTAAGTCGGCATTACTAACTACCCATTTACCTGCTCTGATAGTGCTCTCAAAGGTTTTCTCTAAACCTTGGCTGTCAGTGACAGTAATAGTAACGGTTTGTCCATCTTCAATATTTGCGATAGTGCCAAACAGCTCAGTCGTTGAGACTTCGGCTTGATTAAGGAAGCGATCACCGTTTCCGTTAAAATCCGCTGTAATAGTGGCTAAGGTATCTTTGATGATGGTGTCTGTGGCTGATACTTGGTTACCTGCAATATCAACAGTATCAGCGATGACAGTGAGCTCACCTTCGCTAAGTCCTGTTAAGTCAGCATTATCAA
>NZ_PYOM01000010.1 GCF_003026365.1 Photobacterium angustum
TTGATTTTGCGCAGTCTCAGCCGTCACTTGAAGGTATTATTTCTAATAACCAAACAACCCGTTATGTGGTTGATGGTAATGAAATTAAAGTTGTTATCGACGGTGGTGCGAATGATGGCGCTGCGGTAATGACGATCGAAATCAATTTAGATGGTAGCTACACCGTTCATCAGTACTTGCCGATTGAACAAGACAACAGCAAAGGCGATACCGTTGATATTAATCTTGCTGTCACTGCGACTGATAAAGACGGTGATATCAGTAATACGGGTCAATTAGAAATCCATATTAAAGATGGTCTAAATCCAACTGGTGAAGGTGTTGTAGCAAACATCACTATTACCGAGGGGGATTTAGAAGATCCTAAAGCTGGCAAGGGTTACCCTGTTTCAGCTGATACGCACTTTACGGTTAATGCCACAGATGATGCATTAGTTGCTAATAGCTTGAAGATTGCTGATAGCGCACAAACAGATTTAGTAAAAGAGCTCAATGGCTTAACGTCAAATGGTGAAGCACTGACTTTCACTGTTCACACTGATGCTAATGGTGTAATCACTATTACGGGTATGACAGCAAGTGGTCAAGAAGCGGTAAGTATTAGCATGACGCCGTCTTCATCAGCGAATGGTGATGTGACTGTTGATTTGGCTATTCATCAGTCTCTGCCTCTTGATCATGTTAAATCAAACGGCACCTATGTTGATGTTACCGGCGGTAAGATTACCATTGATGTACCTGTTCAAATGCAAGATACCGATGGTGACGCGTTAGATAAACCCGTTGATGTGAGCATTACGATTAAAGATGGTCAGAAGCCTTCGTTTGGTCATGATTCAACAGCAACGTTGGAAGAAGGGGGGGCTGGTACAGCAACAGCATCTGGCACTATAGATATTGATACGGGCAGTGACCAAGTCGCGAAAGTGTACTTTAAAGGTAACCAATCATCGTTGGATGTTTTAACCAGTAATGGTCATGAAACGACGTATTTGTTAAGTGCTGACGGCTCTTCTATCACCGTTGTATTAAAAGATAATCCATCTCAAGTTGTGATGGAAATCAAGATTGATTTTAGTGGTCATTACGTTGTTGAACAAAAACAACCGATTGATCAGGTTGATGACAAGAATGCTGATAATGAAATTATTAAGCTAGATGTCGTTGCTCAAGATTATGACGGTGATAACAGTAAGCCGGGTCAGATCACGATCAACATTCATGATGGTGAGGATGCAAAAGGTGGCGAAACAGGCTCTATCGTTATTACTGAAGGCGACTTACAACCGACAGCAGGTGAACGAGGTTACCCAGTTTCAGGTGATGTTGAAATTGCGGTGAAAGCTGGTGTTGACCGTTTAGATCCAATGAAAGTCTCAATTGATAGTACGCATCTTTCTGCATTAATTGATGAGTTGCAATCAGAGTTAACGGCATCAGGTTCAAAAATTAGCTTTAGCTATCACGATGGTCAGCTAATTGGTACTGCTAATGGTCAAGTCGTTCTAACGGTTACTGTTTCAGCGGTACAAGCAGCTAATGGCCATGATGTAGACGTTAAAGTTTCCATTACTCAACATGCGCCATTGGATCACCATGGTAGCGAAACCTCAGGTTTTGTTAGTGTTGATGGCGATAAGATTGTTATTGATGTACCTGTCCAAGTAAAAGATACCGACGGTGATAATCTTGCCAATAATGTAAATGCACAAATCACCATCAATGATGGTGCCGCACCTATCATTATTTCTGCTCCAGCAATCAGTGTTGATGAAGATGCGTTATCGGATGGTTCACATACATCAAAAGATGGTGTGACGGCTCAAGGCGATATTCAAGTCGATCAGGGCAGTGATTATGTGTCTGACTTTAAAGTCGATGTAAAAGCGTTTAATGATCAAAATACCATTAAGTCAGAAGGGCACGATGTTGTCCTTGAGCAGACAGGTGCGGGTACATATCAAGGGATAGCGAATGGACAAGTCGTCTTCACTTATACCTTGTCACATGATGGTAATTATATTTTCGATCTCAAAGGAACAATTGATCACCCAACCCAAGGTGAAGATTCGCTGCACATCGAGTTTCCTGTTTATGCCGTTGATAAAGATGGTGATACCAGCGGTACTGTCAATATTGATGTATCAATCAAAGATGATATTCCATCTGTTCAAGATGTAACGTTAAATACTGTAGAGCACAGCACTACGACACTTGAAAATGTGATTGTGGCTGCAGGTGCGGATGGTGCACATGTAACAGCCTTGATTGTTGATGGGCAGCATATTGATTTATCGACATTACGTGAGTCTGGCGGCTACCGTATTTATGAAGTGAAAGATGGTAATGAAACGTTAGGCGAACTAATGATTAAGCCTAATGGTGAAACTTACTTTGCTGCAAATGATGATCTAAACCATAGCCAAGAAAACATCATTAAAAATATTGGTTTTGAAGTCACTGATGGCGATGGTGATAAAGCCCAGGGCAATATTAAGCTTGAGATATCAGATCAAGATGCCACGCTTCAAACCAATAATAGTCTTGGCCAAGAGGAAGACGGTCGCCACTCTAACGATCCTAATGATAATGTTGATGTGAATCGTGATGGTATTGCGATCAATATGAGCATCAATGTTGGTGATAATGATCGTGGTGAGCATATTGGTACTGTGACGATTCACCCACAAGGTGAAGCGCATGGCGTCTTTATGTTTAATGGCCAGCCTTTAGCTGTTAATAGCGATGGTTCAATTACTATTCCTGCTGATGCATTTAAAGCTGATGCAAGTGGTGAAAATTACACGCTACAGGGCGTGACTTTTGTTCCTGCAGAAGACTTCTCGACATCTGCGAGCGGTATTAAATTTGATGTAACTGCACAAGTAAATACGACCGATGGTGGCAATCACCCAGTAATGAATGGTGAGTTCTCTATTGATGTTCAGGGTATTGCAGATACACCAACATGGAATGCAAACTCTGTTGATCATTATGTTGTGGATGAAGACGGCTCTAATGTTCTATTAAGTGTCGCGGCTGATCTACAAGATACCGATGGTTCCGAAGCACTGTACTACTACATTACAGTCCCAAAAGAGTACCAAGACAAATGTACGCTAGATATTGGTGGAAAAGCTCTGGTTGAGACATCGCCTGGATCTGGTATTTATAAAGTAGATGCTTCGCAGATGAATTCTGTAGAGGTGAACCCTGCAGATAACTTTAGTGGTGATATCAAGCTTTCAATTACAGCTGAGAGTAAAGAACTTGATAACTTTGTTAATGGCCACCAATTTGCAGAGTCTGAAGCAAAAGAGATTGTTATCAACGTCAATCCTATAGCTGATGATGGCACACTAAAAGTGACGCGTGTTGAATCAAACGAAGATCAACGTATTGATTTATCTACACATATCAACTTTGTGTCGTTAGATGATAATACTGATAATTCAGAGCATTTGTTCTTGCAAATCTCAGCGTTGCCTGATGGCGCGGTACTGTATTTAAACGATCAGATTTTAACGCCAAATGCTAGTGGTGTTTATGAAATCCATTATGAAGATTTAAATGGTTTATCATTACAGCCACCATTAGATAGTAATGTTGATTTTAGCATTTCGGTAAAAGGTGTGATCCGAGATGTGGCTACCATTACTGATGCGAACGGTAATGTAATAACTGAAACCAGTGAAAAAGTGATTGGGCCTCAGTCGATTGATGTCGCGCTTACCGGTGTAGTAGATACACCGACAATAGAATCCGATAATTCTGATTGGACAAAATTAGATGACGGTAAAATTGGCTTACAAACCACGATTAAAGAAGATGGCGAAGCGCACTTTGATTTTAAAATAGTATCGGGCGAGCACACTATTGGAGGTGTAACCGATGGTTCAGAAACATTAAGTGTTGTAATTTCTGGTATTCCAGAAGGTGCCAAACTTTACGATCAGCATGGTAATTTGCAAACACTGGTGTATGCCGGTGATGATGCGAATGGTCAACCAATTTACCAAGTTAATTTAGCTACATTGAATGATGTAGTTATCGTCCCACCGGAAAATAGCTTGGAAGACATTACATTAGATGTGCGTGTGGTTGTTACTGAAAATGATGGTGCAAGCCAAGCCTTTAATGGTGAGCTAATCATTCATGTAACACCTGAAATTGATGCAACGAACTACGATACGGTATCTAAAGGCTTTGAAGATCAAGCAACTGTAATTAACTGGTTACCACCAGAATTTAGCGATTCGCAAGAGAACATTACAGCATTGACACTTAATGGTTTACCTCAGGGATACCAGCTGTTCTTAGGCAATACATTGTTAGTCGCTGATGCTTCAGGAAAAGTGACATTTAGTGATAGTCAGCTTCAACAGTTGTTGGGCGGTACTAACTTAATAGTGAGAGCTCCTGAAGATTCAGATAAAGATATTACGTTAACTTCAACGGTAACGGTATCTGAAACGGATGTTGATGGTAATAAAGAAACAGTATCAAAAGATATTACAGGTACATTAGTTGTTGATATTAAAGCTGTTGTTGAAGATGATGGCCACCTAACCGTAATTCATGATGGTAAAGAGCTGGATACGATTGCTTGTGATTCTGATGGTGTAATTGATTTATCCAATGATGCTAATTCAGACGGTAAAATTGCATGGGTAGAAGATGATTCATCGAGTCAGGAAATTGTCACTCAAGTTGTTTTAGAGCCTATTCCTGAAGGTTTCGTCATCATTGGCGGTATTAATAACGGTGATGGAAGCTGGACAGTACCACAGTCAGAATTAGACAACTTGCAGATTAAAGCTCCTGAAGGCTTCAAGGGTAAGCTTGAATTGGAGATTAGTGCTTTAGTACAAGATCAAAGTGATGATGGCGACGCAAGTAATTCAGTTGTTAAGCATGACAAGATCACACTTGATTTTAGTAATAACACTGAACTGCATGATGAAAAAGCAGCAGATATAGTCGTTGATAATAGTTACATAGTAACGGGTAGCGAAGATCAATCGTTAGATTTTGGTAAGCAATTGATGGAAAAAGTAGTACAAATTAGTACTACTGATGGGCATCAAATACATGATGACTTTACTTTAGTTATAAATGCTAGCGACTTACCGAAAGGAGCCACGATTTCTGGGGCTAATTTTGATCATGAAACGGGTGAATATGTAATAAAAGTCCCAGTTTCTGCTGATGGTAAAGTTGATTTATCAAGTGTAAATATCATTCTGCCAAAAGATTTTGCGGGTGATTTTAAGCTTGATGTGAAGTATGTCACTACCGATACAGAGAGTGGTGATTACCAAACGAAAACAGATACCATTTCAATTCAAGTTGCTCCACAAGTTGATGGACCAAAATCCGTCGATATCAAAGTGGTTGAAACTGAAGGACTTGATGGTGATAAACAGCCAACTTCTGATGATAATAAAGAACATGTTTATAAAGATGTCGCATATGAAGATGGAGATATTAAGCTCGATTTATCAGCGACTTTAAAAGATTCACATACTGATATTACAAACGGAGTTGAAAGTGTTGAATCAGTAACACTAACCCTAAAAGACAGCACTGACGGTGTGTTTATTGACGAACACGGTAATGTGTTAGGTTCATCCATCACGATTAAAGAAAGCGAAATGGGTAATATCCATTTCCGTCCAGCGCCTGATTTTAGTGGCAAAGTTAATATTAAAGTGAAAACAACTGTGGTTGATACCACGCGTTATGATGACACCAACGGCGGTGATATATCAGCATCTAAAACGTTTGATAACACTGTTAGTTTTGATGTGGTTGCTGTTAATGACGAAGTTAAATGGCATGGTATTGATACACCGATTGTCGGTAATGAAGATACCGCAATTTCATTAAGTGGTATTGGTGGTTCACTACAAGATAGTGATGGTTCTGAGCATATTGTTTCTATTAAGTTAGAAAATATACCTGATGGCTTTATTGTTGAAGGTGCAACCAACAATGGTAACGGTATTTGGACGCTTAGCGGCTCAGGTGAATCATTTGATTTAAGCAACGTGAAAATTGTGCCACCCAAAGACTTCAGCGGCACAGTTAATATCGATATTGTCGTGTTCTCTAAAGAACAAACGTTGGATAAGCCTGCTGAAAACCGTGAAACCATCACTATCGATGTACAGCCAGTTGCCGATAAAGTCGATACTGATGTAAGCCCAAATGCATCTGGTGATGAAAATGGTTCAATCACGTTGGACTTAGGCATTAAAGCTTATGATGACGAAAACACAGTTAAGCATCCTGGCTCAAATGTGCATGAAAATGGCGCGGAAGCCTTACAAATCACCATTACTAATGTGTCTGATTCAAGCTCATTCACATTACCAGACGGTGTTCAAGGAAGTTGCACTAAGCAATCAGATGGTTCATGGATTATTAAAGTAGATAGTTCTCAGCTAGATAAATTGATCTTCCATCCAGGTGATGCAAATCAGAATAATTGGGACGGCAAGTTAGATTTCGATATTCGTGCAGTAGATAACGGTGTTGTAGGTACAGATAGTGTCGCTGTTCAAAAAGAGATTCATGTTGATGTTACGCCTGATAACGATGCGCCTGTAAACCATTTACCATCAGATCCGTTGACGGTTGAAGAAGATGCAACACTCGTGATTAAGAATCTACAAGTGACTGATGTAGATAGCCATGATCATGGTGCTGTAATGAATATGACCGTAATGCTAAGTGTACAACATGGTCAGCTAACCATTGCAGATGGTGTAGACACAACAGGGCTTGTGATTAAAGGTAATGGTGATGGCACCTTAACCATTGAAGGCGATATTACAAAGATTAATCAACTGTTAGATCAGGGCATTAACTACGTTGGTGATAAAGATTTTAATGGTACTGATAGTCTTACTATGACCACTAATGATAATGGTAATTCCGGTGCGGGTGGTGCTCTAACCGATACTGATAGCGTGGATATCACGGTTACGCCTGTTAACGATGCGCCAGTGAATACAGTACCTGATGCATTTACTGTTGATGAAGATAGTAGCCATGTGATCAATGGTCTTAAGATCAGTGATGTTGATGCGAAAGAAAATGGCGCATCAGGTGATATGACGGTGACGTTAGAAGTTGGTCATGGCCAATTAGCGATTATTGCAACTGATATGCAAGGTTTGAATATTGTTGATAATGGTGACGGTAAGTTAGTTATCAGCGGTGATATCAATAAGATCAACACATTACTTGCTGACGGTATTAAATATACTGGTGATGAGAATTACGCAGGTAAAGATCAGTTAACTATGACCACAAGCGATAACGGTAACGCTGGCGCTGGTGGTGCTCTAACCGATACTGATAGCGTAGATATCACGGTTACGCCTGTTAATGATGCGCCAGTAAATAATCTACCAACAAGTATTACGGCTGATGAGGATGTTGCAACAGCGATCACTGGTTTGCAAGTGTCGGATGTCGACTTTAATGAGTTGGCAAATAACACAGGTATGTCGATACAACTGACTGTTGGTCATGGTTCATTAACCATTACATTGCCAGACAACAGCCCAGTTAAAGTGGTTCAAAATGGTGTAGGTAATGTCACTCTTGAAGGCTCAATGGATGATATTAATGCCGTGCTTAATAGTGGTGTGAATTATACCGGTGATGAAAATTACAGTGGTAAAGATGAGTTAATTATTATCACAAATGACGGTGGTAATACTGGCACTGGCGGTAATCAAGTTACAACCAATAAAGTTGAAATTAACGTTGCGCCAAAAGCGGATGCTCCTTCGTTAAGTCTAAGCCAAGAGCATTTACAAACTGCAGCTATTCGAAGTTCATTCGGCACTATGCTTCCGTTAATCGGATTATTAGCTGCGGCATCAGCGGATGCATCTGAAACCTTAACCGTTAAGTTAACGAATTTAGGTTCAGGTCAGGTTGTTGATAAAGAAGGTAATGTTATTGGTAAAGATCTTGGCAATGGTAATTGGGAAGTGCCAGCAGACAAGGTTGATGGCTTGTACATCAAAGATCTTGACCAAGGTACGCACTCAATTAATGTTGTTGCAGTATCTACTGAATCTGATGATTCATATGCAGAATCTGCGCCAGTGAATATCAATATCGTCGTAGATGATTTATCACAAACTAACAACGTTATTGGTCAAAATTCAAATGTGAGTGGCGATAATCTGATTATCGACAGTACTGCAGCAGCAACACTTTACGGTGGTGATGGTGATGATGTATTGGTTGGTGGTTTAGGCTCAGATATTCTTGTCGGTGGTGCTGGTGATGACATTCTATGGGGTGGTGACTTAGGCGGTCATGGTGATGGGGTGAAAGATACCTTCCTATGGTCAGAAAGTGATTTCGGTACGGCAAATGCCCCTGCGACAGATAAGATCATGGATTTCGAAGTCGGTATTGATACCATTAGTTTAGGTGATTCATTACATGCTAAAGATATCCAGTCACTTGATGACTTACAGCACCGTTTAAATATTACAGAAGAAAATGGCAGTACATTGATTCAAATATCTAACGATCAGGATCAGGTAGTGCAAAATATTCTGCTGGATGGTGTGAGTAATAATGACTTGTTTGGTGATCACTCATCAGCGATGAGTAACACTGATAAATTAACTACACTATTTAATGATGGCAGCCTTGAACTGACTAAAAACTTCGGTGATGACGCAAATAATGACATAATCGCAGATAGCCAAGGTGAGTCTTTATTTGGTTTTGATGGTGATGATAATTTACTCGCAGGTGCTGGAAATGACATCTTAACTGGCGGTGCTGGTGATGATCTCTTTACTTGGCATGAAACATCGCTATCCAATAGCAATAATACCGATACCATTACTGATTTTGAGCTTGGTAAAGATAAGATCGATATACGTGAATTGCTGGGTAATGATGATAGTAGTAAGTCAGAGATGGATAACTTATTAGAGCATGTAAGTGCAGGTGTTGATGATGAAGGCAATGTTAATCTTGATATCACAACTGATGATGGTAAAACGCAAAATATTGTCTTAGATAATGTTAATCCTGCTAATGACCTTGGATTAGTGGATGGAGCATCTTCTGTTGATATTATGAATTCACTGTTTGATCATAATGCATTTAAGATAGACAGCGGTCACTAAATAGAAAAATAGAGTATAAAAGCAGCCCTTAGTGGCTGCTTTTTTTTACTTAAAATTGCGTAGTTATTCATTTAACTAACAATAAATGAAGGCAATAACCTTATATAAGGGAAGCTAACGATTAACATGAAATAATAATCTAAAAATAATGACTAATTAGCCATAAACGTGTTTTGTTGATGTAAATGTAAAAACTTTGTTATGTTAATTACTATATATTTAGCGGATGACATGGATGAAAGATGAGAGCATTTGAAGCAAATTTTGATGGTTTAGTTGGCCCAACACACAATTATAGTGGTTTAGCTTATGGTAATCTTGCGTCAGCTAAGAATTGTGCAAAAGCGTCTAATCCTAAGCAAGCGGCTAAACAAGGACTGGCAAAAATGAAAACCCTTGCCGATCTAGGCTTGGTACAAGGGATCATCGCACCACAAGAAAGACCAGATATTGCTACACTTCGTAATTTAGGTTTTTCTGGTTCAGATCAAAACATTATCCAGCTGGCGGCAAAACACAGTCCCAAGTTATTAGCATCTTGCTATTCAGCTTCCAGTATGTGGACAGCCAATGCTGCAACAGTATCTCCATCTGCTGATACTGTTGATAAGCGGGTACATTTCACTCCAGCTAATTTAGTTAATCAGTTTCACCGTTCAATCGAGCATGTTACAACAGGTAAGATTTTAAAAGCGATGTTTTCGAGTGAACAACATTTCCATCACCATAGCGCTTTACCTTCAGTGAATCATTTTGGCGATGAAGGAGCGGCTAATCACACTCGCTTTTGTAGTGAATATGGTGAAGCTGGCGTTGAATTTTTTGTTCACGGTCGTCATGCTTTTGATAGTCGGTTTACTCAACCAAAGAAATATCCAGCAAGGCAAACCTTTGAGGCTTGTGAAGCTATCGCACGGTTACACCAATTAGATGAGCAGCAAGTTGTTATTGCTCAGCAAAACCCTGCAGTGATTGACCAAGGTGTATTCCATAATGATGTGATTGCTGTTGGTAATAGAAATTTATTGTTTTGTCACGAGCAAGCGTATGTTGATCAAACGAAAGTGTATGCAGAGCTAAAACAAAAATTGGGTGAGGACTTTAAGATCATTGAAGTGCCTACTTCGAGTGTGTCGATAGATAATGCGATATCAAGCTATCTATTCAACTCACAATTATTATCGTTACCTAATGGAGAAACCGTACTGGTTTTACCGCAAGAGTGTGAAGAAAATAGCCAAGTTAAACAGTATGTACAGCAACTAGTAACTAGTCAGCAAGGCATTGATAAAGTGATGATCTTTGATTTGAAGCAGAGCATGGCAAATGGTGGAGGACCTGCATGCTTACGACTACGTGTTGTGCTTAATGAACAAGAATTGCAGGCTGTAAATCCTGAGGTGTTAATGACGGGTGACAAATTTTCTGTTTTAAACCAGTGGGTTGATAAGCATTATCGTGATCGTTTAGTTGAAGCTGATTTAGCTGATCCCAACTTGTTGGTGGAATCTCGTACCGCATTAGATGAGCTCACTCAGATACTGAATTTAGGCTCGGTCTATAACTTTCAGCAGTGATATTTACATAAATAAAAGGCGATAAGTCGAGTGATTACTTATCGCCTTTAAATTCCTTATACAAGCTAATAGTTACTTTTTACCAAATAGGCTTGAAGCTAAATTCATGATGCCGTCTACACCACCCACAGCTTGAAATAGGTCGGATGCGATATCACCATTTGGGCTTGCTTTATCAATTATACATGGCAGAGTTTCTTGTAAGCCTGTTACAGCTTCCTCTTGAGGTATTTGTAGATCGTTAGCAAAGCTTGATAATTGATCCTGATTGAAAATCTTAGCAATGTCATCAGCAGAGATCGGTGAGTTTTCGCCATTACCTAACCATGATGAAACAATATTTGCTAGACCAGCACCGTTTAGTGATTGAAGAAGACTGTTAAAATCAATACCTTCACCATTGCTATTACCACCAAGAAGGCGAGCAAGTGCCGAGACAATGCTGTTTTCGTTTAGGCCTTCCGTATTTGCATTTGATTGAGCAAATAATTGAGCGCCAATACGTAATATTTGTGCGATATCCATACATTACACCTTAATCAGTAAACTTAAGCGGCAGCCGGAATTCGAAGCTTCTGCCCTGGGAAAATTTTATCGGCATCGATAATCACTTCACGGTTAGCGTCAAAAATTTTCTGATAGTCTGCACCATTGCCTAATGTCTTTTCAGCAATTTTCCATAGGCTGTCACCTGATTGTACCTCATAGTATGACACTTCTACGGCTGAAGCTGGCGCTTCAATATTATCAACAACAGATTCAATACCTGCAGTATTACCAGTCATAAGGATTGCCTTTTCTCGTGCTTCAGCGCTCTCTGCTTGACCTGTAAGAGTGGCAACACCATCTTTAACTTCAACATTTAAACCAGATAAGCCTGGGTTATTATCTTCAATATGTTGAGTGATTTTTGCAGGCGCCTCTTCTTCATTGCCAAATAACTTTGTGCCTATGTTGCGAGCGAAGTCTAATAAACCCATTACAAATATTTCCTTATGATGAATGACAATATATTAAGTTGACCTCTAACGATACTAGACGAAATTTTGATAATAACTCAATTAAATTATGGTGAGGTATAGCTACCTGATGATTCGGGAGTTTAGAAAGCAGGAAATAATGCTGAACTCTGATTTGTTATATGAATAACCGTTTCTTTTCGTCATTAAGAATGTATCTAAGGTCTGTAAGTAATTTTATTGTTTAAGCTTGACCTGTTTTAGCGCTAAACGTGATAATACGGCTATAAATTAGTGTGTCTACACTGATAAATAATGATGAATGTTACGGAGTTTCAATGGCAAAGCTAAGTCTACAAGAGCAGATGCTTAAAGCAGGGCTTATAGATAAGAAAAAGCTTAAAAAGGCGGGTAAAACCACGAAAAAATCTCGTACTCAAGCGAAAGAAGCAAAAGCTGCTGTTGAAGCAAATCGCATAGCACAGCTAGAAAAAGATAAAGAGCTTAATCGCGTTCGTGATGAAGAGATTAAAGCGAAAGAGCTTGGTGCTCAAATTAAACAGCTTATTGAAATGAATCGCTTAGATCGCAATAGTGGTGATATCGGTTACAACTTTACTGATGGTTCAACGGTTAAAAAGATCTATGTTGATAAAGTAATGCAAAATCAGCTGGTAAATGGTCGTTTAGCTATTGCACGTTACCTTGATGGCTATGAAGTGATCCCTGCTTCTGTCGCTGATAAAATTGCACAACGTGATGAAGAATCTATTGTATTAAATAATACAGTAGCTGACAGTATTGCAGATGAAGATGATCCGTACGCAGACTTTGTTATTCCAGATGATCTGATGTGGTAAGAATATCTTACTGAATAAATAGGTTCAGGGATTAAAAACCGATATAGCTAAAGCAAATAGGCTTTTAGCGTTATCGGTTTTTTTATACGCGTTTTTTAACCTTCGCAATTGTAGCGCATCAGTATATTATTTTTATCGTTAAATCATGAGGTACTGCGCAATATCCACGCTATCGTTTGCGTGTGCAATAATTAAACATACAGATGTAAATGTGATAAAAAGAGCATGGTATATAATGCGAATGTTTATCATTTGTGGTTTATTGATAGCATGATGTAGTACTTAATGATGCAACTTCTTGAACATATCAATTCGATTGTGATTCAGAAAATCATCAACATAGCAGGACAATAATAATGAATAGTGATATCGCTCGTTGGTTGGAACGCGATCCTGACCCAAAAACACGAAATGAATTAGAACAGCTTATCAAAGACAATAATCAAGCAGAGTTAACGGATCGTTTCGACGGTCGATTAGCCTTTGGTACAGCAGGATTACGCGGAGTTGTTGGTGCAGGACCTAATCGAATGAACCGCTTAGTTATTCAAGAGACAGCGGCTGGATTAGGGCAATATCTGTTACGTTCAGTCCCTGAAGGGGCCAGCAAAGGTGTTGTTATTGGCTATGATGGGCGTCCTGATTCACAACAATTTGCACATGACACAGCATCAGTATTAACCGCACAAGGCATTAAAGTCTATTTAACGGTAAAAGTGGCGCCAACACCCGTTGTTGCATTTGGCGTGAAACATCTTCATACAGCTGCTGCTGTTGTTGTTACTGCCAGTCATAACCCTCCGCAATATAATGGCTTTAAAGTGTACTGGGAAAATGGCGCACAAATTATTCCACCGCAAGATGCTGGTATCGCTGATGAAATTGATAAAGCAACAAAACACGAATTATCGTATTTACCGCTAGAAGAGGCTGTAGATAAAGGGCTACTCGTTTGGCTAGATGAAGACTACTACCAAGATTATCGCCAAACGATGAATACTAATCCGTTACTGATGAATCACAACAACCCGCAATCAATTAACATCGCTTATACGGCAATGCATGGTGTTGGTGCCGAAATGGCAGAAACATTATTAGCTGATGCTGGATTTGACCATGTTTACAGTGTTGCAGCGCAAAGAGAGCCTGATGGTACTTTCCCAACAGTCAAATTTCCTAACCCTGAAGAAACTGGCGCGATGGATCTTGTTATTGCGGAAGCAAAAAAACACGATGCAGTATTAGCTTGTGCCAATGATCCAGATGCAGATCGCTTTGCTGTTGCTGTACGTCGTGAAGACGGTGAATACCAAATGCTAACAGGAGATCAGGTTGGTACATTATTCGGCTATTACTTATTAAGCCATGCACATGCCAATCAAAATCTAGTGGGGAATACAATCGTATCTTCAAGCTTACTTGGCAAGATTGCAACAACTCTTGGAGCGCGTTATTACCAAACGTTAACGGGCTTTAAGTGGTTAACTAATGTGGCGATGGCACAACAAACAGAAGAGCATCAATTCCTTTTCGCATACGAAGAAGCATTGGGCTACACCATTGGCAGTAAAGTGTGGGATAAAGATGGTTTATCTGCGTTAGTCGCGTTTGCACAATTAACCGCAGAGTTGCACGCTAAAGGGCTGACTATTTGGGATCAATTAGAAGCTATCTATCGTGAGCATGGTTTGTATATTAATGCGCAACGTAGTATCGCACTGGATCCAATCGCAGCGCCGATTGGTGATACATTACGCCATCAACCACCAACAGAGATTGCAGGGTTACCGATTGTATGTACAGAAGATTATAAACAATCGTTGAGAACATTTAGTGATGGTACGGTTGAAGGTATTGAATTACCCGTTAGCGATGTATTGATCTATCACTTACAAGGTGGGGCTCGCGTTATTGTTAGACCTTCTGGAACGGAGCCTAAGATAAAATGTTACTACGAAGTAGTAGAGCCAATGTTACATGAAGATACCATGATTCATGCCCAGCAACGTGCTCAGGAAGCGATGGATACGTTGATTGAAAAGCACCAACAGTCATTGTAGGTAAATCGATCTAGTAGAACGATGATGAGTGCGGTATTGATAGATCACCAATGATCTATTTTGCCGCATTTTTTATGCCGGTGACTTTGGTAAACAACTTGGAACTAGCCGTGTAGATTAAAGGCCATTTGGCTATCCATGCGAAACGGTAAACAAGATGCTATCGTGAAACATTTACGTGTATAATCAGCAAATAATATACTATTTAAAAGTTAGGGTTTTCCTATGCATGATTTAAATTTATCAATACCAGATGATTACGAAAAAGAGCCAGAGCTTCCTATTCCAGAGCTTGATGAGCAGAAGAAAATTGTTGCTGAATTAAAGCGATTAGAAGAGGCAGGTGAACTAACACCAGAAATTCTTCATGCATTTATGACCGGTGAAAGAAAACCGGAATAAGTATCTACTGAGCCTCTGTATTTAGATGAACTTTTCGAATATACAGGGGCTTAATTATTTTTATAACTATCGACACTAACCAATTGATAGTATGAATAAAAAATATTTAATATAGGTTCTAAGTAGTAACGAAATAGCATATGACATAAGCACTTAATTGCATTATTGTGTGTTTATTATTAAAGCTGTGCGAGCATACCTATATATGTATTATGTGACCGCAAAGAATATTTTTTTAAGTGGCTGGGGGCGTGCAGGTAAGTTTGATTGTTATGTTTGTATTATGTGTAAAACAAGGCATGAAGCAAGTATTGTTGCAGTGAATGCACGGCATCGTTCAGATCTGCAGCGAGTAAAAATACATTCAAAAGTCCCATTATCTTTAACCGAAGATACGTTAAAGGTTGGTCGACATATTCTTACTGCTTATATTGTAAAAGTGCTCGATAAAACGACAGAGCCTAAACTATTTATGCCGAATTATTTTCAATATAGATCTAAACCGAAAATACTAAAACGATAGTTAAGGTGTCTTATGGGCAGTATTTAGGATCTAATGCAATAACAATACGCTAAAGATCAGATCCTAAAGTATTTAATTAGTGATGTTTCACGCCGTTACGAACAATGTCTTTACCATTATCATAAACATCTTGGCTTAACCAGCGTCCGTAAATCAACTGCTGATTCTTATCAAAAACAGCGATGAAAGGGCGACCATCAGCGTTATTTTTAGCTAAGCCAATGCCTTCTACATCTTTTAAGCCTAAACCACCATTTTCAATTGAGATAATAAAGGTTTTTAGTTCTTCTAGCGTTTCAATAACGTCTTGTTCAATTTTCATTTGTTAATTACCAAATAGTAAAATAAGCGTAAGTTATTTATAAAATAACTTAGATCTGAATTTAACTCTACAATCTAATACTCTACCTCTGATGCTTTATTTTTGAAATGGCTAGCTATGTACCGGATAAGATTAAGTTAAATAAATGAAAGTTTCACAAACGGAGTGCATAAAAAACAGCCATATAAACATGATGATATGGCTAGAAATTGCTTGATATTAAAGGTTTTCATTGGCTATACATTGATTCGCAATATACTTTAATTCTGCCAATGGATAGCGCTTATAAAGCTCACTACAACTGTATATCAGCGTAATTGTGTGATCGTTTTTACTTAAGGCTCCACGTGTGATCGTTTCAAGCCAACTTAGGTGAGGGGGAGTCGGTAATACATCACGAGGTTGCTGAAGGTTTTTTCCTACTGTCGCAAAAGCTGCTGTATAACTTTGCCAAAACCATTGCAATGCTGTTTGTTGATCTTGGAAATATTGTAACAGTTCGATAAAAGCGTGAAGGGCAGTTATACCATGTAATAAGGTAGAGTTATTTGTCTTACGATAATACTCAACGACTAACTGCAATACTTTTTCTATTGTTATATCCACAGGAACGGGGGCAAGCTTTAGATAGTTAGGGCTCTGAGCGACTTCAAAAATACGCTGACTAATATTATTCGCTTCGAATGAGCTATTTGAAAAAGCATACGTCAGTTGCTTTAGTTGCTGCTCTGCGTTGTATTTCTCAGTTAATGATAATGGAGTAATGAGTTGATAGCTTTGATCCCAATAGGCTAATGCATAAGCGATCTCACGTTGCTGCTGGCTTTTTATCGCATAAGATAACCGTATCATGCACTGGAAAGCTTGTGTATTAAAACTAGCAATTAACCTTGGCATATAGGCGATGAGTGTTGTTTCTACACCATCATTTTTAATACGCTGTTCTATTTCATTCGCTTGTTTAAGAAAGGGCTCATTTCGAGCGACGTTTTCAAGTTGCGTTATATATTGATGATAGAAAAGTAATACACACTCGTCATTTGTCCCAATTTGATCAAGTGCAACTAAAGTCATTGGTAAATGATTACTGATCCCATTTTTATAGGTTGGTTGAAATTGTAATCCCGCTACAATTAATTCGTTGGTTAATAATGATGTTTTCATATATCGCTTCCATGCAATTTACAACATATCCAAGATTAGACGTTCTAAATAAGAGTGCCTACTCTTAATCGTTTAACTGATTGAAAAATAGTGATATAACAGCAGTGTTTTAGAAATATAGCATGAGTTTATTGATGAGGTTTCTAGTAAAAGTGATGAAATCTTATAACTGAGTAATAGCACCATACATTTGCAAACTACATTGTTCTATTAAGAGATGACTAATAGGTTGTAGTGTATGGCTTGGCGAATATTTTTAACGTTGATAGCGTGTGGTTCAATAATGGCTTGTAATAGTGATAATGCAAATGCAGTAAAGGTAAATACAACGCCTGAGCCTGTGCAGTCAGAATCGGTTGAAGCCCAAACGGTAGATGATAGCTTGTCTGAGTCTGAGTCTGAGTCTGAGTCTGAGTCTGGGTCTGGGTCTGAGTCTGAGATCTTGACTCAATCGGCTACAGAACCTGAATGCGACTTAGAAAGTGTTAATTTACTCGATTTTGTTCCTTGGCAACGTGAAGAAGGCTGGTGGGTTGGCGAATATACCTTTTTAGGGGCGGATGGTGATCCCAATGTTTCTGCGAGTTGGCCATATCGTTACGATCACTATCGCGGATTTATCCATTTAGAAGTCATTGGCAACAGTATTAAACAGCGTAACGTATTTTTGTATCCAGCTAAAAATTCATCTGAATGTGATTCTGTTGAAGATGTTGTTGGCTCTGGTATATGCGGTGATAACGGTAATGAAAAAGTCTTTAGTGCTGATCAAAGCGCGTCAGATTGTGATGGTAATTTATCTGGACCATTTGAAGCTTTTGGCATGACGTTAAGTACCACAACAACATTGATCGGTGATGATACTGTACTTTATCAAGTACGTTTACCCGATGGGAGTTTTACCCAAAATCAGCTAACAACACTACCACCGAATGATACACGAGTACGTACTGCCCAAGGTTTCTTTATGGGGGCATCAACATATGCGAGTTATTATCGAGAGCGTAAGGTGACAAAAGAAGAGTTTGTGCAGTTATTAGAAGAAACACGGCAAGAATACAATATATTAGAGCTTGATTATTGTGGTTATGATTCGGGTGGTAGCCCAAGCAATGTGTCCTGTGATGAACATTTTGGTGTAGCGTTAGGAGATTAAACATAAAGACCAACAAAATATGTTGGTCTTTATTTTTATAATTACTTAATACTGCGGCTCATTTCAACATTGCCATGAGCTTGAATCGATGTGCCTTCTGACAGTGAGTGAGCACAGCCGATAATGAATATGCTAAGAAAGGCTAATATAATCCAATTATTCATTATTTATCTCAGTTAGTCGTAGTAAGGAAGGCAACTTTACGCAGTTAAATAAAGAGATTCAAGTGGGCAGAATTTTGTGTGTATCATGAGTAAAGTAAGATGATTTATATTAATCAAAATATTGACGTTATAGATAAGAGAACCAGTTCGTTAAAATTAAAGAGTAGGTCTTGATAAAGACTGGAGCGGATAACGGGAATCGAACCCGTTTCTTGAGCTTGGGAAGCTCAGGTAATACCATTATACGATATCCGCTCTGTAGTTTTACCATAAGTTTTGCGAAGTGATGAGTCAATTAAAAAATAACAAGAAAGGTTAAATATTAACAAAATGAATTTAATACAGAATTACTGTAACTTATAGCAATTTGTATATGTATGATTTCGATTTCAGATATATATACGACATGGAATATTTAGTTATTATAAATCTATACCAATTCACTCACATTACATTTTAATAATATGAAGAAAAGTTATACAGGAAAGTTAATACTTCGTGTTCGATTATCGTCTGCAAGGTTTATGATAAGGAATCTTGAACGTGCAATACGTTTCTGTTTATCTCATCACTATAATAATATGGCAAATCGGCTTTTAAATCGTTTAGATACTGCTTTTTTGACGTTTGAGCAGTTATATAAGCAGAAAGTGAAGTAATTAATAAACGTCTTTTTCAGAGCGTTAAATAGTTTTTCGACTAAGATGCGAGCCATTCTCATTATCAAGTGTGATTTATGTCACATTTAAAGGTGTTATTCAAACCGAGATAAAAAAATGTCATTGTCCTAACAAAAAAATATCCTTGTAGTGGACAATGTCTTTCACATATTAAACTTGTACTATCTTACGTTGGATTTCAAGAAATGTCGTTAATTGCTATTAGTCGTAATAAAATTAAAACTATTCGAGATAAAATTAAAATCTGTGTTAAGAATGGTGATGTTGCAAATGTTTCATTATTGTTGTCAGAACTTGAATCAGAATTAAATATTTTTGAGTCATTATACTCATTACCTAAAGAAATATAACCAATAAAGGATTAATGGATTATTATATTTACGAGAGATATTTAAGGATAAATAACGTATTATAATTAGTCTGATAATTTATTGTTTATATATATGGAAAAGCAAAATATTGCCCCGCCAACAAGTGAAGATGCTTTATCTCGATTGAAAACGGCTTTTAAAGCTGGTGTTACCGCGACACTAGCAAGTATTTCTATTGGTTTTTTATTCAAGATTTGGCTCGCTCAGTGGGTTAATAAAGACGATTTAGCACTGTTTAATAGTGTGATAGATATCGTATCTCTTTCATTAATATTAATGACGGGTTTTCGCTCTTCTATGGTCGTGACTTATAGCCAAACGAATAATGATCGTGACATTATTAATATCTTCAGGTTTTGCTTGATCACGATTGTTCTCTTAACATGGGGAGTTGTGCTTCCATACATTAAACACGAACTACACATCAACGTAGGCTATTTTGAAATGGTTGGTGTGATATTTAGCATGGGAATGAAGGTTTATTTTACTAACTTGATAGCCATGTATCGCTTGTATGATGTATCTAATAAAGTGACTTGGATAGAGCCTGTTACGAATGTAGCGGGCTTTGTTATTTGTTACTACGTATTACACTTTACACCACTTGCCTCACTGTTTTATAGCATGGCGTTTTCATCGCTTGTTGCTGCCCATTTTATGTACTGGAAGCGACGTAAACAAATTGCGACCAAACCAATAAAATCGGTTCAACTTGATCCTAATATGCGTAACTATGTTCGCAAAAGTTTCACTGCCTCATTAGAAGCAGGGACGAGTATCTTGATGATTTATATCACGGTTTTATTGACGATCACGCATTTTAGCTTAGATGAACTTGGTGATTTCCAAGTCGTTGTTCGTCCGATCTTCACTTACATGACGATGTTATTTGTGTTTCCTATTTATCGTTTTGTCTTGCCTGAGTTAACCTTATGCATTAAGCAAGGTGATCACCAACAAATTAAAGCAATAAGGCGTTGGATCTTTCGTCTCGCAGCAATAGTGAGTGTGACATTTTTCCTCATCATGCTTATCGGTGGACGTGAAATTATAGGTTTTGTTTTTCCCCCTCAGTATCACGGGGCCGTTATTGTATTATTTCATTTTTCTATGTTCTTTATTTTTATGATGCTAAATGCTTACCAGTTAGCCTATATAAAAGCCCATGGGAAATTCACATTAAGCTTACTCATTCGTCTTAGCGGTATCATCACATTAATAGCAAGTTATTATTTATTATCGATATTTACTGCAAATGTCGTCGCTATTATTGTCGCATTATGTTTAGGTTATGTAATGATGTTCATTCTATCAACGATTGCTGAACGTAAAATATTAAACGGGTATAAGCTGGCTTTATCCAATGGCTAGCTTGTACTTAATATTGTATTGGATTGATTTAGGGAAAGAGAAAAATGGCTGGTATCACTGACTTGACAGAACTTCTGGTGAATTTACAACCAGAATTAAGCCTTTCGCGTTACATTTATTGTTGTACAGAAAATACTAATCTAGATGCTATTGCTTCTATGTCACCATTAGCGACATTTCGTGAAGAAGAAGGAATGACATTCATTTTAAGCTATGAAAGTGCAGTCCAGCATAATATTGAAATCAACAATGTGTATCGTTGTATTACATTAAAAGTACATTCAAGTTTGGAAGCTGTTGGTTTAACGGCTGCTGTTGCATCTGAGCTTGCTAAGCATGGAATTAGTGCCAATGTGATGGCAGGGTTTTATCATGATCATATTTTCGTCAATGAAAATCATGCCGAGCAAGCTATGCTAGCGTTAACTGAACTATCACAACGCTAGCATAGAAAAGATTTATTTAGAGTACAGGCGACATTCCATAGCTTTGACTATTAAGCAGCAGTAAACCAAGACCTATGAGCAATAAGCCGCCAAATAGCTTAAATACTAATGGGGTAAATGAATGCTGGTGATCAGAGTACGCAAGATATTTTGTTACTAGCTTTTTACCCGAAAGTGTCATCGTAGCGATCGTTGAAGTCGTCAGCGCCGTTCCCACAGCCATCAGTAAAGCACTCACTACACCTAACCAGTACATATCAACCATATTGGCAAAAAGTAGTGCTAATATCGCACCTGTACATGGACGAATACCAATACTGGCGATAATTGCAATATATTCACGCATATTGGTTGCTTGATTAATACTATCAGCATCAGCAAAGTGTTTATGCCCGCAACCACAATCACTGCTATGGCTATGGCTATGGCTATGGCTATGGCTATGGCTATGGCTATGGCTATGGTCATGTTTATGTGTTTTCTGTTTGTATAATTGCCAGCTTTGTTTTAAAGCTCGGTAAGCAACAATTACACCCAGTAATAACATGGCCACGAAGCTAAGTGTGATGAATCGGTCTGCTGCGCTATTAATTTCACGCATCGATGAATTAAAAAACACCAGCAGAACGCTAACTAGCACTATAGCAACTAAGGCTTGTAAAAAAGCAGAGATAACCGTCATGATTAAGCTTGCTTTTACTTTTGCGGGATTTGTTGCTAAATAGGTCGTTACGATCATTTTGCCGTGTCCAGGGCCTAATGAATGGAAAACACCATATAAAAAGCTGAGGCCTGCAAGTGAATAGATAGCTGCGGGGTTTTCTTTGGCGTCATAAAGCAAGTCACTCAATTGGCCGTTTATTTCACGTTGCCATTTTATGGTGCTAAGCATTAACGTTGGCCAGTTGTGCCAAAGTAAATAACCGACAATAATTAGAAAAGAGGCCACAAGGGTTGCGCCTAACCAATAGTTTCCTTTGTTCGTATGAGCATGTTGCTCGGAATGATGATGCTCCATGAGAATCCTTTAATAAGAGTTAGTCGGCTGATTGGCAATGCAGTTTTACTGTTTGAGTAAATAACTGACCAAGTGCATTATCGGGATCTGCATCAGGTGGTAATGACTGGGCATAAAGCATTTGCTCTGGACTTGGGTTAGGCTCAACGAGGTCAAAAGTACAGACTTTACTTAGCTCTGGCGATAAGATGATGTCGTTTTTCGCTTTCCAAGCCATATCAACATAGTAACTTGGTTCAAAAATAAGTAGTCGTAATGAATCTTTAGTTAATGGCTGAGGTTTAGACAGTGGAAGTTCAAATGTCAGTGTCGCTTTAGCGCGGTCTTTTGTTAATACCCCATCGGTAGCGATTTTATATTTGATTGGTTCTTGATCATTATAAAAGTAAGTGAAATAGTGCTCATTCATCATATTTTTCATTACAGAATCACCAACACGAGCAAGTGTTTCTGTTTTGCTTTCCGGCGACATATCTTCACCGTCCAGCATATATGCTGTTGTCATAGCATCAAAAGTCCATACCATTTTAAATCCTGTGATTTGTTTTTTATCACCTTGGATATAAGTTTTCATATCAATCCATGAGTGTGGATGAGCTTGGCTAGCGGTTGAAAACAAGGTTAAAGACGAAAGTAATATTGCAGGAAAAGAAATCCAACGCATAGAAAATGCTATCTCCATATTTACAAGCTTGGCACTATGTTTAAGCATCAAAGAAGAATAAGGTAATGTTATATTATAACAGTGCCTTTTGCTTGCTCAAAGTGAATTCAGTGCAAATAATCTTGAGGATATATGGCAATTAAGATTAGGGTTTTAATTCTGCGAGTAAAAATGCAGAAGTCGCAATAATAATACCACCAAAGATGGCAAGAAGTTGATTATGGTCAAAACCTGCAATCAGCGTTAACACTATACCTAGTGATATATATAGCTTCTGTCTTATAATCATTGAGCACTCCAATATGATGTAATTCTTTATTAATAACATGCATAGCGGTAGGTGTGTTAACGACATGTCAAATCTTAGTTGTTAGAATACACGTGGTTTAATTAATTGATTGATAAATGTTTTATATCGTTGAGTGTTTGTAGTTGTATAATTCTGTAATATAAATCTGTGCAGTAAGATAATCTATAAACTGGTATTTAGTTTGTAGATGGCACTAATTTTGAAACATGTGATACAGGTAAGGCTAAACTTGGTATTAGTGAGCGTTTTGATGAAATAAAAAACACCATTTCAAATTTTTCATAGCTTTGCCGCTATTTGCTGATTTTCAAGGTATAATAAGCAAAGAAGAAATAAATAATAGAGTAGAAGAAACTAAGTATGAAATTAAAGCTATTTGCGGCTGGATGTATGTTGTTACTGAGTTCATCAACATGGGCTGAAAAAGCAGATACACAACTCCCTATCCATTTGGAAGCAATTACACAAGATGTTGATGTTATCAATAATGTTACAACGCTAACTGGCAAGGTTGATATCACACAGGGTGGCGTTCAGATTAAAGCTGATAAGGCCGTAATAAAGTTGGACAGCAAGACAAAAGCACTAAAGAGTGTGGAAGTTTATGGTAAACCAGCTTACTTTCATCGTGTAATGGAAGATGGAAAGGTGGTGGATGGTGAGTCGTTTTACGGTATCTATACACCTACAAATAACATGTTGGTGTTAAAGGATAAGGCCAAAATAACTCAAAATGGCAGCACTATCCAAGCGGCTGAAATAAGCTATAACTTGGCTTCTCAGGTGATGAAAGCAAAAGGCTCTAAGTCACGCCAAGTAAATACTGTTTTACTGCCTGATAATTTAAATAACTGATGAGTAAAATAAGCAGTAGTGTTTTTTGCTCTTGCTTAAATTGACATGGATTTTGCACGTTGTTCAAAGAACTGATCAATGATCTTATAGAAAGACAAATAAAATAGAGAAAGAAGGTCGCTGCAGTGGAATTAGTACAAGTTAATGATTCAAACATATCCATTTATTTAAACTTAACTCAGGCATATGAAGCTGAGTTTTCACCACTGACGAAAAAAGTGCCTGATAACGATGGTAAATTTGCGCTTGATACGCCAATAGAAGGTAATGTACTTGGCTTTCTTTTATATTTTGATGGTGTGCCTGCGGGATTAGCAGCGATTGCTGACCATGGTAACTGTCATTATGAGGTATGTGATTTCTATGTTGTACCTGTCTTTCGTAAAAATAAAGCAGGTCAACGTTTTGCTCATAGCTTATTTTCAATGATGCCAGGTGAATGGGAAAGTAAGCAAATTGAAGGCGCAGTGCATGCGATTGCTTTTTGGCGTCGTGCGATTGGTGCGTACACAAATGAACAGTATGCCGAAGATATTTATCACGATAGCTACTGGGGTGATGTCACTCGCCAGCGTTTTACTATTTCGGTTTAATGATGATAGAAAAAATCAAAGGGAGCTAATGCTCCCTTTTTTCATATTGTTACCGTATTACACTTAAAACTTATAATGCCGTCATTAAGATTTTACGACTGATTTCTGGCGTAATATCGTGGTGTTCACTTAATGCGATCATGCCATGTTTTTTAAGGCTTTCGATAAGAACATCGATATCTTTTTCACCTAAGTCAACGTCAGTAAGTGTTGTTGGTACACCCATTTGTTTGAAAAAGGCGATGGTTTTTTCAATCGCAGCATCAATACGTTGATCTGCTGTTCCTGTTGTTAAACCAAAGATGCGCTCAGCATATTGCAATAATTTTTCTTCTTTTTCTTTACGACGTACTTTCATGACAGCAGGTAATACTATGCTTAGCGTACGAGCATGATCAATACCGTAATTACCTGTTAATTCATGGCCAATCATATGTGTTGTCCAATCCGCAGGGACGCCAACCCCAATTAAACCATTGAGAGCTTGAGTGGCAGACCACATTATATTAGCTCGAACGGCCAGATCATCGGGTGTCGCTAGTGCTTTTGGACCGTCTTCAATTAATGTATGCAGTAAACCTTCAGCAAAACGATCTTGGACTTTTGCATTAACAGGATAGGTTAAGTACTGCTCCATTGTATGAACAAAGGCATCAACAACCCCGTTTGCAACTTGGCGAGGAGATAAACTTAATGTTGTTTGTGGATCTAAAACAGCAAATGCAGGTTTTACGAGTGGTGAGCCAAAGAATAATTTGTCTTTACCACGCGAAACCACGGAACCACCGTTACTTTCAGAGCCCGTTGCAGGTAAGGTTAATACACAACCAAGAGGAACAACCTTAGTGACAGGCTCTTGTTTAAGTAAAATGTTCCAAGGATCTTCTTCCTGATAACAGGCAGCAGCGGCAACAAATTTAGTACCATCGACAACTGAGCCACCACCTACCGCTAGTAGATAATCATAACCTTCAGTTTTAACCAGCTCGACAGCCTTCATCAGTGTGTCATACTGTGGATTAGGCTCAACGCCTGAGAATTCTCCCCAATTAAATCCGTCTAACGCTGCTGTTACTTGGTCATAAACACCATTTGATTTGATAGAACCGCCACCGTAAATAACCAATACTTTTTTATCTTTAGGAATAGCTTGGCTAATTGACGCGATTTGACCTTGACCAAAATGAATGCTTGTAGGGTTTTGGTAGGTGAACTTATCCATTGTAGGCTCCGTTATATCGTTGTGATATTGATATTCTAATTATTGTCTTGAGATCTCTAGTGTAGAAGCGAACGTAGGATAAACTAAATACATAATTCTCTTTATTTCTTGCCTATTTCTATTTTAACTACATTGTTGTGTTATGTTCGTTATAGGGTAAACAGGTGTAGAATGACAGGACAATGACTGTTATGTCGAACGTCAATAAACAGGTTGATGGGTTTACAATGAGAGCTGAACTTAAAAGACAGCTAGCTATAGTTGCTAGTCAATTATGTGAATATTACAAAATATCAGACCAAACTAATAGGGTGCATACGTTGCTAACTGGTGTACGATTATTTCGTATTGATCGTTACCATAAGCTGACGCCACAGATGTATGAGCAAGGAATAGTTGTTATTTTTCAGGGAAGTAAAATAGGGCATTTAAATCAACATCAGTTTGGTTATGACGTTGAACAATGTCTTATTGTGTCGACATCTTATCCGATTACGTGTGAAACATTTGCCTCTCAGCAAGAACCATTAATGGGGATCAATATTGATCTTGATATTAATGTCATCAGCCAGTTAGTTTCTGATATGGGATTAGAATCAAAAAATTGGGGGGAGATGGATACACGCTGTGGTGTTTCTCCTGCACAAATGACTGAGTCAATGTACCTATGTATGTTGGAATTGCTTAATGTTTTGCATAATCCTCTTGATGCTAAGGTACTTGGCCCCTCGATTCTCCGCCAGTTTTTCTATTACTTATTGCAAAGTGAGAAAGGCTATTTATTGGCACACTACTGCGAGCAAGACAGTTCTTTAGCTAAAATTTCGGCCGTGATCGGTCATGTGCAAAAGAACTTTGCAGAAAAATTACATGTTAATGAATTAGCAGCAATGGCAGGGATGAGTGTTTCAGTTTTTCATAAAGTTTTTAAACAAGTTGTCACGGATCCTCCTTTGCAGTACATCAAAAAAATTCGGTTGAATCATGCAAAAAACTATATTTTGCAAGAAGGTCTTTCAGCAAGCCTAGCGTCTCAACGAGTAGGTTATGAAAGTGCTGCTCAATTTAGCCGAGAATTTAAGCGTTATTTTGGTGTACCACCTAGCCGTATTGATGAAATTTCAGATTATTCACGAAAATAATCTATTGATATCAATAAATATTTAACTAAAGTTGATTGTGTAATTTCAGGTATAATAGTTATTCTTTCTAGGGATGTAACTTGTTGTTTGTATACATAGTGCGGAACTTTAGAAGCGGTTAGTTGTCACATCGTCGTCGTGGAACGAATTATTATTAAAACAGGAAAATCATGCCTGAGTCTCAACCTAAAATTCTGATCCTATTTGCACATCCTTCGCCAAATCGTTCAGAAATCAATGTACCGTTATTTAATGCATCTAAAACTATTGCCAATGTAACGTGCGTTGACTTATATGCCGAATATCCAACCTATCGTATTGATATAGATAAAGAGCAACAACGCCTTCGCGAACATGACGTTATCGTGTTTATGTTTCCTCTCTATTGGTATTCCACACCATCGCTATTAAAAGAATGGCAAGATTTAGTGCTTGAATATGGGTTTGCATATGGCAGTGAAGGGAATGAATTGGTAGGTAAAAAATTCATTTGCGCTTTGACTGCTGGTGGCTCTGAATCGAGCTATCGTAAAGATGGCTTTAACCACTATACCATTCGTGAGTTATTGCAACCTCTAGAGCAAATGGCAGAGCTAACAGGTATGGATTTTCTAGCGCCATTTGCACTCTTTGGTGCGGGCATGGCGAATGAAGAAAACCGTATTGAACAGCACCTTAAAAATTGGAAACGTGTTCTGATTGCGATTCAAGATAATAAATTCAACTATGAGGTTGCGAGTAAATTATCAAAAATGAATCACAGCCTAGAATTAGTCATTAAATAGAAGAGACTACTATGACTGGATATTTTTTGCAGGCTTTCATCTATTTGGTGGCTGCCGTTATTGCCGTTCCGCTTGCTAAGCGATTAGGACTCGGTTCAGTGCTGGGTTATTTAATCGCAGGTGTGGTTATTGGTCCCGTTATTGGTTTAGTTGGTAGTGAAACCACAACGATTCAGCATTTTGCTGAGTTTGGTGTCGTTATGATGCTGTTTGTTGTCGGTTTAGAACTTGAACCTAAAATGTTGTGGGGTATGCGTCATCGCTTATTAGGGTTAGGTGGTTTACAAGTTGTCGTTACCGCTCTAACCGTTATGGGGATTGCTCATTTATTTGATATTGCTTGGTCTTACGCCCTTGCTATTGGCCTTATCTTTTCACTTTCTTCTACTGCGATTGTACTGCAAACATTCAGTGAAAAAGGACTAAGTAAAACGGAAGGTGGCAAAAGCGCATTTTCAGTATTGCTGTTCCAGGATATTGCCGTTATCCCAATGTTAGCTTTGATCCCTTTACTGGCTGTACCTGAATTAGTGGCAAAGTCTCAAGCCGTTGTAGCAAAAGCTGCAGAGCATCATGATGATCTTAGCCTAGTAGCGGGTCTTCCTGGTTGGGCTTATGCGATTGTGATTATTTTAGCTATCGTTGGTGTTGTGGTTGGTGGCCATTATTTAAGTCGTCCGTTATTTCGATTTGTTGCTTCATCTGGCTTGCGTGAGATTTTTACTGCAACAGCATTGATGCTAGTTATTGGTATTGCAGCCTTAATGAGCCTAGTCGGCTTATCGCCAGCACTCGGTACTTTCCTTGCTGGCGTGGTACTTGCCAACAGTGAATTTAGACATGAACTAGAATCTAATATCGAACCTTTCAAAGGATTACTATTAGGTCTGTTCTTTATTACCGTTGGTGCGGGTATTGATTTCAAAGTATTGTTTGATCAATTTGGCACGGTGATTGGCTTAACCATTGGTGTGATGCTGGTTAAGTTTATTGTTTTGTTAGTACTTTCTTTTATTTTCAAGGTAAAAGGCAGTGACCGTTGGCTCTTTGCGTTAAGTTTGGCGCAAGCAGGTGAATTTGGTTTTGTATTATTAAGCTATACCGTACAAAACAACGTGTTACCTGAGTCAATGAGCCAAACACTCTCACTGGTGGTAGCGTTATCAATGTTCTTAACGCCAGGTTTATTTATTTTATATGATCGTGTCATTTTACCTCGTTTCTGCGAGGCTAAAAACGAGCGTGAAGCTGATGAAATTGATGAACAAGGAAAAGTCATCATTGCCGGTATTGGCCGTTTTGGTCAGATTGTAAACCGACTATTAGCATCGAATGGGGTGCAAACAGTTGTGCTTGACCATTCAGTAACGCAAATTGACAACATGCGCCAAATTAACATTAAGAGTTTCTTTGGTGATGCGACGCGACATGACTTACTTCATACCGCAGGTATTGAAGAGGCAAAACTGTTTATTGTTGCCATTGATGATAAAGAGCGAGCAACAGAGCTTGTTCATTATATAAAGCAAACATATCCCCAAGTACGCGTATTGGCACGTGCTTATGATCGAGGTCATCATTATTCATTACGTTGTGCTGGCGCTGATTATGTGATCAGTGAAACTTACCGCTCTGCACTAGCCTTGGGCACGGAAGCATTGAAAAACTTAGGAGTGCATCCATTCAGAGCTGAACAGCAAAAAGCCACGTTTGTTGAAACTGAAGCTAGAAGTAAAGAGAAGCTGTATCAAACATGGTTAGATAGTACAGAAGAAGATCGCTTTAATACTTCCTATGTGGAATTGTTTAACCAATTAGAATCAACATTAAGTGATATCATGAAACAAGAGCGGACTGACAAGCATACGAAGTCAGAGCGTGGTTGGACGCCACCACCTAAAGTGTTTAATGATGAAGTAGAACAAGGATTAGTTGAAAAACATGACCACTAATAGGTACTTTCTATCATTTTAAGTCATAAAAAAGGAGCTGCAAGGCTCCTTTTTTATTGAGTGAATTATTTAATTAGAATATTGAAACAATGTCGAATGACTAGGTATCATTTATACCTATTAAGGATGACGGGGGATAATAAATAATCACCGAGATAAGCTTTTTACTTTAATGTTGTTATTATTAAGATGGTAGTGATTTAATGTTAACTAAGTCGAGTTATTTACATTTAGTTAAGAAAAATATAATTCTTTTTAGGAATGCTTTAGGTAACAAATTATTAATAGTTATGATAGTAAATGTATATTTAACTTTTTGAATATTGCCTTGTTAGCTATATTTTTATCTAATTGTATCATTGTGACTTTAAAAGAATCTTTTTTACCACCAACTATTCCTTAGTGGTATTTTGTGTGGTGTTTTAATTTTATAAATTGTAATTATTAAAAAACAGAACTACTTTGCTAGAATTAGTTTGAGACTATTACTTTCTAATAATTATGAAAAATTACTTAATCAAACCACCTATTTTATTTTCAGTACTTTGTTTTTCTAGTTACGCCAATATTTCATTAGCATCTGAAATTGATGACTTGATGTCGATGGATTTAGATGATCTCACAACGCAAAGTGTGACAGTAACGACGGCTGCAAAGAAAGAACAATCGTTAAGTGATGTGCCTGCTGCTATTTATGTTATTACCAATGAGCAAATTAAGCGCAGTGGTGTTCGCTCGATAGCAGAAGCCTTAGCCTTAGCGCCTGGAGTACAGGTGACTAAGATCAGTGAATTTAATTGGCAAGTGTCCTTGCGTGGTTTAAATGAATTACTGTTTAATAAATTATTAGTCATGGTTGATGGTCGTAGTGTATTTAGTCCTTTAATGTCTGGTACTTTTTGGCACACCATTGATGCTATTTTAGATGATATTGATCGCATTGAAATATTACGTGGTTCTGCAGGGACAATGTGGGGGGGGAATGCGACTAACGGTGTCATTAATATCATTACTAAAAATAGTAATGAAACGTTGGGGCAATTTCTTGAAGTCGCAGCAGGTGAATATAATTATAAAGAAGTTAGTTATCGTAACGGTTTTCAAATTAATGAGGTGACAACAGCAAGATTATCAATTAAAGGTGTTCAATCTGACTATTACACTTTCAATGATGATGAATGGAATAGTTATAACATTTCATTTCGCACTGATTATGTTGAAGATGACCGGTTTTTAACATTTCAGATAGGCGGTTATCATACCAAGTCTGAGCGTTCTGATTGGTATCGCTATGATATTTTAGAGACCCCCTTTAATCCTAATGATCCAATGAGTGTTATCGTTGGTTATAAAGCAGGATTGGACGACTTTTCTCGTGGCTTTTATAGTAATTTAAACCTAGGTAAAACGGTTGATGATACGCATTATGAAGCAACATTGTGGATTGATAGTAACTCAAGAACAGAACCTTCAGCGAATGGTGAATACGATACACTTAACACTGATGTGTTAGCCATCAAGCAAATAAATCCAAACAATGAGCTTACATTAGGCTTAGGTGCGCGTTATACCAAAATAAAAGTTCCTGAGAAAAAAGCAGACTTTTACCTTGGTATGGATCCATATCATCGTACTAGTTCGAGGCAAACAGAACGCGAGCAGATTTATAATGTTTTCTCGCAACTAGAAACCCAGCTAACAGATAAGTTCACTTCTAGCCTAGGGGTAAAAGTTGAACATTTCACTCGTAATAATACGACTGAAATTCAGCCTCAAGCGAGATTGTTGTATCGAGTTTCTGAAAAACATCAGTTATGGACAGGGATTGGGCGTGCTGTAGTTACACCATCTGCAGTAGACTCAAGCACCGATACATATATGGTGAATTGGCATAATATTACTTGTAAAACAGACAACTCTAAATGTGCTCCCCCTGCCATTATACTAACGTCAGGGGATATCAATATGAATAATGAGTCTGTAGTGACATGGGATACAGGTTACCGTGGTGAGATAAACAACTCTTTTTCTATAGATTCAACTATTTTCTTTAGTAAATATAAAAAGCTTCGTATGTTGAGTAATAAATATCAATTATGTAAATATGGAGAATGTATTGATGGCTCAATACTACCGGGTCAATTAGATATTTATGAATACAAATTATCAGATGCGCTAGAGGCTCAAAGTTATGGTGCTGAGTTAGCTATTTATTGGCAACCCACACAAAAACTTAATTTTAATTTATCTTACAGTTACATAGATACACAAGCTAAATGTAGTCCTGAATATATGTCATGTAATACCTATGATAATGGTGGATATAAAGGATTATATAACCACCAGCCTAAACATTACGTTTCTTTACAAACGATGTGGACTTTAAACTCACAGTGGCAAATTGATGGCTGGCTAAAGCATAAGAGCTCAGTATCATCGCCAATCGCTTTTTATAAAGCACCTGCGATAACGACAATGGATGTACGTGTTGCGTGGCAATACAATCAAGATTGGCCACTTGTTGAGTTTGTGGTTGATGGTTTAGGTAGTTCAACATATGAAGATTTACCGAATAAAGCACCACTAGAAGAAGTAGCATTTTTACGTTTTTCATGGACAAAATTGTAATGAGGCGGAATGCAGAGTAACTATTGCACCCCGGGTAAAGTTGTATTGAATAAGATGGTAGGGCTTCTTACAAAGCCTTACCATTTTTGCCGTTTGTACTTTTTGTGTTTTACTGCTGCAGTATTTATTTGTATTTATACTTTTGCAAATAAAGCCAATGCAGATAATGTTGCTGACTACGAAATATCTGCAGTCTATATTTACCGTTTTTCTCAGTTTGTTACTTGGCCTCAAGACAATAGAACATTAACCTATTGCACTTTAGGTACTGATAATATCGCGTTAACATTAAGCCGGTTGTTGAAAGCTAAAAATAACAAAATTGTTACGTTAACGAGCATTAGTCAGCTTGAGCAGTGCCAAATTGCTTATATTTCTAGGCAAAAAGAACTGGGTTTAACTCATATCCCAATTAAAGAAGGGGTGCTGACGATTGGTACTGGTAATTCCTTTTTAGCAAAAGGAGGGATGATTGAATTACGTTCAGTCAATAATAAAGTCCGCCCTGTTATTGCTATATCGAGTGCCAAGAAAGCAGAGTTAACCATAAGCTCAAAATTATTGAAAATTGCGATACTTCCTTCTCTTAATAGCCAACAACAAGGAGGAGAAAATCATGCGCAATAATTGGATGAATTCTCTTTCTCTTAATCAACGTCTATATTTGCCGTTAGTCTTTTTTGTTGTTGTACTTTTTATCGTTTTTCAAACGTTAAGCTCTTATAAATATATAGAGAGCGAAAAGCAGAATTTAGTAAATAGAATAACGATATTAAGTACGGGTATTGGCACGAATTTAACCGCAGCTATTCAGTTTGATGATGCGACAACAGGACAAGAGATTTTATCGGCATTTTCAGCCGATCCTATGATCGTATCTGTTTCTGTATTAACGGAGAATAATGTCGTTTTTGCTGGATTTAACAATACTGATAATAGGCATATACCAACAAATGATGCAGAAGAAGTCATGGTTAAAACGCGGGGATATGTTTTTAGTAACCAGTATTTATATGTGCAGATCCCTATTTACATAGAGAACACAGAGCTTGCAAAAATGCACATTGTTGTGTCTCTTGATAGATTACATGCTCTTCAATCGTCTCAGATAGAAATTAGCTTGTATTTACTAGTTATCTTAATTTTATTTAGTAGTTTTGTTATCCGTCGATTACGGCATTGGATGATCAGTCCTATCCGTCAACTGAATGATGCGATGATTAATGTGATTCATTTTAATCAAACTGAAATTGTACAGCATCAAGCCAGTTCGAAAGATGAGATAAGTGAATTGATCGATTGTTTTAATACGATGATCATTAAACTGAATCAGCGTGAATTAAAAATTAAGCAGACTATTTCTCAATTAGAATACGAGAAAGAATTTGCCGATGATGTGATAAGCACGGTACAGCATGCGCTGTTAGTTGTTGATCATTCCGGACGTATTATTTTAGCCAATGATAGTAGCTCGAAACTATTTCATGATTCCCCACAAGTTTTGCAATCTCAACATATTTGTAATGTGATTAAACCGATTGAGCTTGAAAACTTTCAAGATCAACTAGATCAAGCATTACAAGGCAATAAGCAATTTAGTCATGATTTAGTTAAAACGGTGGGCACAAAGGGAACTGCAATATATCAAGTAGTGAGCCATCCATTACAGCATAAAAACCAGACTTTATTTGCGCTAGAAGATGTAACAGAACGGAGTGTGGCAGAGCGACAACAACAGTTGGCAGCCAAGATTTTTGAAAACAGCCGTGAAGCGATTTTATTACTCAATAGTCAAGGTCATATTGAAATGGTAAATAGAGCGTTTTGTGAACTGATAGGTCAAGACCACGAAACAATTATTGGTAAATATTACCGTTCGGTATTAATTGAAACCGAAACGCTGCTTATAAGAAAAGAAATTCTAATGTCGCTGTCGCTAGATCAGCAATGGCAAGGAGAATGTTCATTCTTTAATCGTAAGAGAGGTGTTACGACACCATTACATTTAAAAATAAATCAACTTATTGATACTGAAAGTAATGAGAGTCAAATTGTTGTATTGGCTTCAGATATCAGTTCAGTAAAAGAAGCACAGCGTTTAGCGTATATTGCTCAGCATGATGCATTAACGCATTTACCTAATCGTGAATTCTTACACCATTATCTAGTAGAAGCACTAACTTTTCCTCGTAGTGATGTAATGGCTGTACTGTTTATTGATTTAGATGGCTTCAAATTTGTAAATGACTCTTATGGTCATGATATTGGTGATAAAGTTCTTCAAATTGTCGCTAAGAAATTAATGATGAGTGTTCGTCAAAACGATATTGTTACGCGTTTAGCTGGGGATGAATTTGTAGCTGTACTCAATCCTGTAAAAAGCCGTGAACCTATTTTGAATATAGGAGAGCGTATTATTAACAATATTTCTCAGCCAATTAATATTAAAGGTCACAGTATTAATATTGGTGCGAGCATCGGATGTTATTATATTGAACCTCAAGATGTGACGGGGATTGATAGTGTTTTACATTGTGCGGATATGGCGATGTATCAATCAAAGATGCAAGGTAAAGGGCGTATCACTGAATTTAATCAGCTCAAAACAGTCATATCTGCCGAATAGTGGTTTAGACAGTATTGCTTAAAATATTATCAAAAAGAGAGGGCGCAACTTTCGTTGCGCCCTTAGGTCTTACTTGCAGCCATCCTGCTACTATCGTGCTCCTTGCATCATTCCTTTGACTGCTGTGATCCTTCAGCATAATCCTTTTTACTTCTTCCTGAAGTTGTTCCTATGGCTTCCATAACCCGTCATAACATCCTGTTATAACTCTCATCTCTTTCCTTAGAGGTGTCCTTTACTTCTTCTTGAAGTGTCCTTGTGTCGTCCTGACTGGCAAATATCCTATCTACCTTTACTACTTCCTGTAGTATCCATCACAGTCCTTGTTTGATAAACCATCCTAGTTCATCACATCTCATCCTGAGATCACCAACGTCCTTGGTTCCAATCCTGTTCCTGTTGCCAGTTCCCTCTGACACCATTAATAATAGGTAAAAGTAGGAATAGAATATAGGTATGAAGTGGAAACTACTCTTTTCTGTATCTATTTATTATTTTAATGCGTTACTTTTATTATTTTATAAACATAGAGTTATAAAAGCAGCATGGACGCTATATTCAAATCAAAGCGTGATTGTCTTAGTTGTTTGTAAGAGATCTCTTACAAATAAGTAAGCAAAAAGGAACATGAGTTTAGTGATAAATGTTTGAGTAGTGTTAAATTTTACTGGATGTAAAGTTTCGCTTTTTTGATGTGGTAAAGTTAAGCCACATTAAAAGAGGAAAGATACATGAGAAAGACTCTGTTGCTGGTGGGGTTATTACTTAGTTCACATGCAATGGCAAATGATCAGGTTTTGTATAACGTATTGGCGAAAATCGTATATGTAGAGCATGGCATGGGTAAGGCGTGGGTTATTGTTGATGATATACATTGCGATACTCATCAGCACAAAATTCAGTGTGATTATAAGGAAGTGACAGAGCAACGCACAATAAAAGGAGAGCTAGCACAACAGCTAGTGGATACGTTACAGCCTTTCATTGGTCTCGATGATATTGATAATAAAAAACTAAAACAGTTTTCTATTAAAAATGCTAAATGTTTAAAACAATCAATACAAAACAGTGCAGGTGAAACGAATGGTAATTATCAATATCAATGTATTATTGAAAAATAAGAAAATGGCCTCTAAACGAAATTCGGAAATAGCGAGCAAAATGCCCGCTATTTTCTAATTAAGGTTAAATAACTGCCGATGCTAAAGGCGGTTTATAGCCTGTTTTTTTATCAGAAATTATTTGTCCATCTTTAATAGTGATAATGCGTGGCGTTCTTTCTGCTAGGCTGACATCGTGAGTAACGACAATTAATGTTCTTCCTTGTTGGTGCAAGTCATTAAAAAGAGCTTCAATCTCTGCGCCTGATTTAGAGTCCAATGCCCCCGTTGGTTCATCCGCAAGGATAATTTGTGGATCGTTAACCAAAGCCCTTGCTATTGCCACACGCTGCTTTTGACCACCCGATAATTGATTCGGTTTGTGGTGAATACGATCGGCGAGTCCTACTTGGGCTAACAAATCTGCCGCTTTTGCTCGACGTTCTTTTGTTTTTACGCCTCGGTATACCAGAGGTAGCGCAACATTATCTAATGCAGTAGCATATTCTAATAAATTAAAACTTTGAAAAACAAAACCAATTTTGTGGTTTCTGATTTTTGCAAGTTGGTGGCTTGTCATTGATGAGACATCGTTATTATCCAGCAAATATTCGCCAGATGTCGGCTTATCTAAACAACCCAGCATGTTCATTAGTGTAGATTTGCCAGAACCTGAAGGGCCAAGAATGGATAAAAACTCACCAGAATCAATAGTGAGAGAGACATTATCTAGTGCTTTAACTAAATTATTTTCTTCGCCATAGAACTTACAAATATGATTAAGCTCAACTAAAGTTGTGTTTGCTGGGGAGGTACCCAATGTATTTGTCATTTTATTCACTTTGTAATGCCTCTAATGGCGTAATACTTGCCGCTTTATTGGCAGGAAACCAAGCTGCAAGAATACCAACCAGAATTAATGCAGAAATTACGATTAACATAACGGACGGTGACAACTCAGGCTTAGGGCTGCCTAAGCTAGTATAAAAACCCGAATCTGAAATAGGGATTGCGTCAATGATGCTGACAAGCCCTAGCGTCATTAGTAATCCGATAAAACCCCCCATAGCCATCGTCATCATAGCCTGCACAATATAATGCAAACGAATGTGGCTAGGTGTTGCTCCTACTGCCATCCGAACCCCAATATCACGTGTTGCACGTTTTACACTGGCGTACATGACATTTGCGATACCTATCCCCGCAACACCTAATGTTACAAAGCCAATAATTCCTAAGAAACTTTGTAGCCCTAGTAAAAATGAACGCATGGTTTCTTGCTGTAGCAGCATGTCATCCGTTTGAATTAACTGTTCATCAGAAATATCAGCGTTGTATTTTCGCGCTATTACTTGCCGTATAGTTTTGGCCAATTGTTCACGGTTGGCGGTAGGTTGAGGTTCTACATTAATGCCTTGGATTGGAGCATTGGGATAAAAGCGTTGCCATGTCGCCAGTGGAATCAATGTACTGTATTCAGATGGAGAGCCCGACTCAATGTTACGATCATCTTCTAGTACACCAATGACGGTGAAATCTTCATCACCAATTTTAAATTGTTTACCTACAGGATCACTGTCGAGTTTGACGTCTTTATCCCAGCTAAACGCCGCTTTGTTAAATAACAGTGCTGCTGTTGTTTTCCCTAAAATAGCGACTTTTCGCTGTTCTTTTGTATCAAGAGGGTTAAACCAGCGGCTACCTGCCGTTAATGTTAAATCATTGAGCTTTTTATAATTGTCCTCTACCGCAAAAGGGAACATAAATGCTTGGCGATCTTTATAATGCGGATTTTCTACCCATGTTGCTGTTGCTGATACCATTTTTACTGTAGGTAGTGCTTGAATAATCTTTTGATCTTCAATAGTTAAATCAAGTGATTTACCTTTGTAAAAATTACCATAATTTATGGATGCGACACCGCTAGAAACATAAATTAGATTGCCATTTCCACTGGTCGAACTGCGAATTAACCCTTGGCGTAAACCCTCACCAGACGCGAGCATGGTACTGATACAAACTGTCGACCAAACAATAGCAAGAATAGTAAGACTTAGGCGAAGCTTTTCTGCTGCCATTTCATGAAAAATTTGTTTAACAGGAAACATTTCTAAGCCCTCGCACTTAATGCAATCACGGGTGTTAAATGTGCAGCCCTACGTGCTGGGAAAAACGCTGCTAATAAAGCGAGTACTGCTGTGATCATAAGAGTAAACACGATAGACGTTGACGTCATAACAGGATGACCTAGCCAATCGGGTAATGAGAGAAGGTTTAAGAATTGAATGATGATGGTAGATACGATGATACCGCAGAGGGCTCCCACCGTGACCAATACCGCACCTTCGACCATAAACTGCATCAAAATATGAGTAGGGGTAGCACCAATGGCAAGTCTTACGCCTATTTCGCGGGTTCTTTCTGCTACAGATAAAAACATGATATTAGCAACACCTAATGCACCTACCGCGAGTGTCATTGCACCGCTAGCACCTAGAAATAGCTGGATACCACGTAATAGGCTGGTATAGAAATCAGCAAAGCGGCTGAAATCGGGCATTTGTACGGCTTGCTTATCTTTAGGATCAAATTGGTATTTTTTCGCGAAAAAGTTTTGCATTGCTGCCCGTAATGCAACGCTTGAAATACCTTTAGCAGGTTGCACTAAAAGATCGGAAGGGTTACTTAGCCATAAGTCATTAAATGTTGTAGTTGGAATTAACGCAGCACGTTTAATTCTAGTAAGCCCACTACTTTCTGTTTTTTTTGAAATACCGATCACTTGAAACGGAATACCATTGATGTTGATCTTGTCGTTCAAGCGAATATTTCCGCGTTTAGCTAAACGCCAACCAATAATAGCAACACGGGTATGGTTCGCTAAATCACTCGGTGATATTTTACGAGAGCCTAGCTCTAAACGCGTGTTATTAAGTGCCAGAAAGTGGTTATCAATACCAAAGACATTGCCTTTTAATTGAGTACCGTCAATATCTGTGACTTGTGCTTTGGCATTCGAATATAAAATAGATACGTGCTTTATTTGATGGACGTCAGACAGTGCACTGAGTTGACTTTCTGTCGCTGTAATTTTTCTTCTTGAAGGGTATCCCTGCCACGGTTTGCTCGTTTGTGCAAAAGAGACTTTCTGTGTATCGCTCATCAGCATAGAGAAGGATTTTAAATGTTCACGATAAAATCCTTCACCTAATGCTACTAAGACTAAAACTGAAACAATACCCCAGACTATCGCAATAATGGCCAATGCACTTCTTAACCTATGGGTAAGCAGTGTTTGAACTGTTTGATTTAGCAATGTGATCATGGCGTTAATGCCTGAGAAATCTGGGTAATTGTTTGGTCATTGAGTTGACCTGTAAGCTTCAGTAATTCAATTCGGTTTAACCAGTATTGATAGAGAAGTTGCTGCAAGTCTTCTTTACTTTGATACACCGTATCTTGGACGTTGATAACGTCTAATGCTGTAGTACCATCAGCCCCAGAGTTAAATAAAACTTCTTTGGTTTTCAGCGCTTTTTCATCCGACTTAACTTTTTCCGCACCCATTTCAACGCGCTTCCAATCCAGAGCAAGTTGGTTAAAGCGCGTCTTTACATTATTTTCGAGATTAAGTTCGACTTTTCTTAATTGCTGTTTAGCAATTTGTAATTCGAGTTTAGATTGTGAAACTTTGGTTTTAATAGTGCCGTTAAGGTCAATTGGAACAGAAACACCAAGGCTTGCATTAATTCCTTTGCTATTATTGTTAAAGTTATTACTGTAACCAACGGATCCGTTAACGGTAGGGTAGTATCCCGCTTGTGCTTTATCTATCCCGAGTTGCTGACGTTTTACATTTTGTTTCGCAATCAATAATTCAGGGCTATTATCTTTAGCTTTTTTTAACCATGCTTTTTCATCATTGACTGCCAGTGCAGGTTGGTGAAGGTTTTGGCTGTCGATTTCATTGACACGATCAGGTGTTTGGTTGATCACGATAGCGAGATCGGACTGTTTTTCAGCTAGATCAGATTGGCGTTGCAAAACTGTTGTTTCAGTGCCGATGACATGCGCTTTAGCATCGTCAATCCCAGTTGACATGATCAAACCGGCTTTGTAACGCTGTTCTGTTAGTGAAAGTAGTTGTTGGCTATCTTTACGTTGTTGCTCTGCAATGATAAGCGAACGTTGAGCTTGTGCTAAAGCGAAATAAGCTTGGATAAGCTCTTCTGCCAGAGTGTTTTTCTGTTGTGTAATAGCGATTTTTGCAATAACCACATCTACTTGTGATTGATCCAATGCAGCCCAGTTTTGGCTATCCCAAATCGATTGACTCAGTGAAATATTATAACCATTACTGTTGCCGCCATCTTTAGTCCAACTTGTACTAGCACCTCCTTGAAGGCTAGGGAGTAGTGCACTCTTACTTAGTGATACACCGTATTTACTCTGACTTTCTTCAAGCTGTTTAATGCGGTAATCAGGACTTGTTTTCTTTGCCGCGGCCCATGCTTGATCAATTGTTAATGCGAAGCTTTGAGTGCATACCAAACCCAGTGAAAGACTCAAAAGTGTGTTACGCCATATAGCTGTCATTACAAGCCCTCGACCATGCTAGCATCGATGATGCTTTGTTTTGGTTCAATACCTGATAAGACTTCGACATTTATACCGTCTGATAAGCCTAGCTTCACGGGAACCTCTTTATAGCCTTTCGTTGAGTCATCGGCGATAAGCACAAAAGGATCATTACCTTTAAAATACAGTGCACGCTCAGGTACCGTCATTACGTCTGTCGCTTTTTTCAATGTGATATGTGCCGTAGCAGTAAAGCCTGAGCGTAAAGTAATATCTTTAGGAAACTGAATGTCACTGACTTTAACTGCAAAACCATTGTCAAAGCTCTGCGTTTGTTGGTTATTATTACTACTATTATTTTCTTTGTTTAGTTTTTCTGATTGCACTGCAACTTTAGTGAGTTTTCCTGCAATTTTTAGATCAGGATAAGGCGCAAGGGTTAAATTAACAGGCATTCCCTCCGTCAGTTGGGCTGCATCATGTTCACTCACTGAACCTTTAAAGATGATATTTTTCATATCAGCCATGGTCATAATTTCTGTTGCTGCTTGGTTTGATTCCGTTGAAGTGATCGGTTCACCGACATCGACTTTGACATCTAATACCGTACCGTTAATCGGTGCATAAATAATAGAAGTGAGCTTGGTGGAGCCAGCATCTGATTCGCCTTTACTCATTAGATCAGATTCTTGTTGTTTTTGTTTTAACTCAGCGGTTTTCGATTTCACAGCGGCTTGTGCTTGAATATAGGCATCGAAATTAGCTGGAATAATTTTTTGTGCCGCTAAACGTTTTAAATTCGCCAATTTTATTTTGGCTGATTCTAAATCGGCTTTGCTTTTTAATAAGTCAGCATTAACACGTGTGAGATCTTGTGGAGTAGGGTTTGGACGAAGCTTTATAACGGGAGAGCCCGCCTCTACTTTATCGCCTAAATTGACATAAATTTTATCTACTATCCCTTCTATTTGAGATTTAATCTTTACCGCTTGAGCCGGCATGATTTGTCCTACCGCAATGGCTTGTTTCTCAATAGTTGCATTTTTAGCAGTTAGCATGGTGAAATGGTGTTCATCAGAAGAGGGAGCTTTAACTGCATAAATACCTAAGGCAGCAATAGCACTTAGGGTTGCAACGACAATCCAGCGTTTTTTCATAGTAATACTCTAACGGTGTAAATCGAAAAAAGGAGTCTAAATATGACAACGATAATCAGTAGAGTTCACAATTTAAATGAATAAAATTTAAATACATATAAATTAAAAGTGTTATTTAACTGTCAAGTTATTTTTAGAACAATAAAAAGGAAATACTTATTAAGAAGTAAAGTAAACATTGGCATTTTCTATAGGAGCAATATGAATAAATAAGCGTTACCCTTCCTATCAAGTGGTTATATTTTGCCTAGTTCTATATTTATTTTACGGGAGGGTTTATGCCTTTCAAACTAATGAGTGAATATTTCTGAGGGAAGTCACTTTAACATTTAAAAATTGAAACTACTTTAAATGACATCAAAAACCATACCTTCCTTCTTTCTTTTTAATAATTAATAGATTAAATGACCAATACTTGCTTAATTGTCGGAATAATCACTCTTCTTTCTTATGTATTAGATTTGAATTTTGGAATTTATGTTTTTTCTGGCTTATTTGATTGAAATTAAACGTTTTAGCAATATATTATAACATTAATTAACGACTTATTAACACGAATAGGGATAAGGATGTTTAATGAAGATAGAAAATAAATTCTTAATCGAAGCTTTCCAAGTACCGTCAAAGGTAGCAGCGAGGGTTGCCCCATTCTTTGACCAACTACCCCCTGATAAGTACATCAACAGCGATCATCGATTTCGTGCTTACGCGCGTTTTCAGTCTGAAAATGGAAACATCATTAAACTGCCTCATTCAAAATTTAAACAGTCATCTCAAGTTAATCGGGTGCTCGGTGACGTTGAACGTGACTTTTCTGATATGTCACAAGACATGGTAAATACCGTTGAATTCCAGCATCTTCTGAAATCATTTATGGAAAGTACTGGGGCTATAGATGATCACTCAGTTGTGGATGTTCACCAAATTCGTGTTACTTGCGACCATGATGCTGCAAGTGCACCTGCGCCAGAAGGAATACATCAAGATGGCTTCCGATATGTTGGTATTTTCTGTGTTCAAAGAAAAAATATCTCAGGTGGATATACGCAAATCTTTGCTTCTCCAGTAGAGCAGCATCCACATATGAATACAGTGCTTGAAGAAAATCAATTCGTAATACTCAATGACGAACGCTTTTATCATTACATATCTGAAACATTATCCAATATTGAAGGGCAAAAAGGAGTAAGAGATGTCTTCGTCTTTACCGCTTAGTCAACATGTAGATCAGTTACGTAAACAATTTCCAGCGTTAAATTGTCAGGTTGATGGTTGTCAAGCTATCTATTTTGATGGCCCCGGAGGCGCACAGCAACCGCTTAGTGTGATAGAGAGTTATGGTAATTATCTTAAGCAAGGTAATACTAACCTTGGTGGCCATTTTTCTGTCAGTCGTAAAACGGTAGAGCTTGTTGATACTTGTCGTGAGAAAGCGGCAGCACTTTTCGGTGCAGAAAAAAAAGAAGAAATTATATTTGGGGCCAACATGACCTCGATGACTTTCCATTTTAGCCGTGCGATAAGTAACGATTGGAAAGAGGGCGATGAGATCATACTGAGTACAGCAGATCATGGTTCAAATCGCTCATCATGGGCTATGGCAGCTCAAGATAAAGGAGTAAAAGTTCATTATATTCCTATCTTGGATAACACTTGCCAACTTGACCTTGAAGCGTTTGAAGGCTTACTTAATGATAAAACCCGACTTGTTGCTGTGACTGCAGCGAGTAATCTATCGGGTACGTTAGTCGATATTGAAAAAATAACACGACTTGGTAAAGCCAATGGCAGCGTCGTTTATATTGATGCAGTGCATCTTTTGCCTCATAAAATCATCAATGTTACTTCTTTAGGCGCTGACTTTGTTGCAGGTTCTGCGTACAAGTTCTTCGGTCCTCACCTTGGTGTATTGTACGGCCGCCAACAGGCCTTAGAGTATTACTCTCCTTATAAGGTAGAGCCAGCCCCTTCATACTCACCGAATTGCTGGGAAACAGGAACGTTAAATTTTGAGGCGTTATCGGCATTCTCTTCGACAATTGATTACTTAGCGTCTCTAGGACACGGAAAGTGTTTACGAGAACAATTAGAGAGTGGTTATGAGAATATTGGCAATTACGAGAGTTTTCTCGCGAGCAAGTTCCTGACGCGCTTGAAAGACTACCCTGCAATTGAATTGTTCGGCGAGCCTAGTATTGATAACAGAACAGCAACGTTTGCACTGCGCTTTGGTGAATTGAACCCAGCAGAGGTAGCTGCTCACTTAGGAGAGCAGGAGATTTACACCTGGAGTGGTCATCTTTACGCAGATATGTTGACAGATGCACTTAAAATAACAGAAAAGGGTGGGATCTTACGTGTCGGATTAATGCATTATAACACTGAAGAAGAAATCGAACGATTTTTCATTGCCCTTGATCAGATACTTTAACGATTGAGTAATCTTTAATAAGAGACCTTATTTTTCAATTGGTAATGTCTTCGTGTTGTTCATACTTGATTTGGCTACGATTCAATTTTCCGTAAACCAAATACGTTAAAAATGGGGGTGATGAAACATTCCCATTTTTAATGTGTCACTGGCTTATTAATGCCATATATCACTATTTAAGTACTTCATTATTTTACTCGTTATCAAACATGCGTAACGCTTATTTTTGCTAGCTGAACATAACACTCAGTCATAAAAACTACAGCTTGAAATGCTGTGCTTTCGAGTCTTTAAAGTGGCGCTATAGACCACGGCTTGAAATGCACTCTTAATGCTAAGTGGCTACCCTACAATCGCCATGAAAGCAGAAATTTAACGTGAAAAGGTCCTGAGAAAAAATGAGCCCTGAAAAGCACTTCCTAGAATGGCAAACTAGTCAAACTTATGCCGAATCCATTGCTCCAGTTTTAGGTCAGCTGTACCGTCAAAAAGGTGTTGAAGTTATACTCTTTGGCAAAACCTTAGTTAATGCGACAACAATCGATATTATCAAAGCTCACCGTGTTGCAAAGCGATATATTGGTTGTTCACTCACAGTTGAACAAACTCAACCAATTATTCATCATCTTATTAATATGGATTTATCACCTTGTCGTATTGATGTCGGGCGCCTCGCACATACATTTTGGGATAGTAATGAAGATACACATGGGCTAGATGATTTCTTGCAAGCAGCACTGAAAGGTTCACTTGAAGATGATCCAATGACAGAACCTCGTGATGTGGTGCTGTATGGTTTTGGTCGTATAGGTCGTTTATTAACTCGATTATTAGTTGAAAAGAGTGGTCCCGGATATCCATTAAGATTACGTGCTATTGTGGTACGAGGTGGAAAAGAGGGTGACTTGGAAAAACGCGCAAGTTTACTACGCCGAGACTCTGTGCATGGCCAGTTTAATGGCAGTATTATTATCGATCATGAACGTAAAGCCATCATTGTGAACGGTAACTATATTCAAGTGATCTATGCCAATAAACCGCAAGATGTAGATTATTCCACTTTCGGTATTAAGGATGCCTTAGTTGTTGATAATACTGGTGTGTGGCGCGATACGGAAGGGCTTAGCCAACATCTTACCTGTAAAGGTACTAAAAAGGTGCTGTTGACTGCGCCAGGGAAAGGAGAAATAAAGAACGTTGTATTTGGTGTTAATGAAGATGTTATTGACCGTGAAGATACGATAATTTCTGCTGCAAGTTGCACGACTAATGCGATTACTCCTGTATTAAAGGCAGTACATGATAAGTTTGGTGTATTGTTTGGTCATATTGAAACAGTACATTCATTTACTAATGACCAAAATCTCATAGATAATTTCCATACCGGAGATCGCCGGGGTCGTGCAGCTTCATTGAACATGGTACTGACATCAACAGGTGCAGCTAAAGCGGTGGCAAAAGCCATGCCTGAAATGGCAGGGAAACTCACAGGTAACGCGATTCGTGTGCCAACTCCAAATGTATCAATGGCTGTAATGAATCTTCAATTAGAGCAGTGTACCGATAAAGAAGCGTTGAACGCTTATTTACGAGAAATAGCGCTCTCTTCAAGGTTGTCTGCACAAATTGATTTCACTGACTCGACAGAAGTGGTCTCGACAGATTTAGTTGGCTCGCGTTATCCGGGAGTGATTGATGGTGTTGCGACCATCGTACAAGAGAATCGTGCCATTTTGTATATTTGGTATGACAATGAGTTTGGTTATAGCTGCCAAGTTGTTCATTGCATGGAGCAAATGATGGGAGTACGTTATAAAACGTATCCTTCCGTTTAATGAATAGTTTTCTTACACCGCTCTTAAAATAACAAAGATACCAGTGAAAATGTATGTGTTTCACTAGTCTGTTTTTATGAAGAGGATTGCCACTTAGTACTACTCAGCATAGTTCTGAGTGGCTTTATCTACTGTTAAGTTAAGCGAAAATTGATCTTTGTTACGGTGTGATAATAATAAGGGAAAGGTTCATTTTCATGAATCGTTATTCGATGCTGATTTTTCTATTTTTAGCCGCTTAATGTGGCGTTATCCTTACTTTTCTAATGCCTATCAGCCTAGATAAAGCAACCAACTAAAACACTTTTGTCTTGAACATTCTCTAATGGCATTTCCTAAAAGAGAAGTGCCAATTTTGTAAGCGTGTTCGCAGCGTTTGAATTTTGTGCTGACTTGCTATTTAACTTATAAACTAAATTGGCATACCAACCATTTACATGGACTTTAAACGAGAACCAAAATGCTTATATACATAGTCATTATCGAAACCATCGACATTCTGACTAGAGAAAATCAGTGGAGTGACGCCTTGCTTTAACGCTTCTTTCTGAGATTCTACAACCAGCGTATTCATGATTATCATGCCTGCTATACTAGAAAATGCCCCTGTGACTTTACCATTCACATTACATAAGCCATCACCAGAGGGAACCTGATTGTCGATGACGACATCTGCAATATCCATTAATTTCAAACCTGAACTATGGCGGCTTGGGTATTTAGATGATTGTTCTACTGACGTTATAGCAATAACCGGATGCCCTTTAGCTTTAGCAAGTTGTGCAAATTCTATTGGAAGCGCATTTCGTCCTGAATTGGAAATCACCATTACTACATCATTGGGAGAAATATTCTGATCATCCCAAATGATTTCAGCCAAACCTGACAACTTTTCCATTGCGGAGCCTCTTAAAGCACCATCATTGGTAAGCAGTACTGAGTCTAAAATAGCATTAATATTGCCAAGGCCGCCTGCACGAATAAATCCTTCTAAACCAATCATGTGCGAATGACCTGTTCCTAAGACTTGTATCATGTTGTCATTTATGATGGCTTGAGCGAACAACTCTTTTGCCTGAGTTAACGCCTTCTGGTTAGTTTCTACTAAAGAGGTAAGTTTTGGCAGTAAACAATCAAAATATTCAGACATTGTTGGGTCTCCTTTATTGTACCGATTCAATTACCTTAGCAGTTCTGATTACTACTCTTGATACTATTCCAACAACTTTAGATACTTTTCTTGAATTATGTAAATGATATGTCATCATCTATCTAAGTGAAGAATGATTCTGAATAACATTAGAATGAAAGCAACCATACAAAAAATACCGCAAAGGCTTGGCTGGTCATGGCGTTATAAGATGTTTAAAGAGGTCGTCAAGGCTGAAAATTGGCATGCTCATCAAGAATTTGAATTGGTTTTACATAGAAACTTTCAAGGTAAATCTCGTGTAGCCCATTTTGAAGGGCAAATTGAGCACAACGAACTGCTTTTGATGGGCCCTGAAATTGCTCATAGTTTTGAATCAATAAATTCTGATGAAAAGAATCCATGTGAAGCACATGTTATTTGGTTTAGCAAAGAATGGATTTCTAATCTTATGTATAGCTGTGCCGAGCTAAGAACATTAATGCCTATTATTAGAGATGCGAATAAAGGCGTGAGATTCTCTACTCAAACTGCAGAAAAGGTTTATCAACACCTCAATAGTTTTGATGATCTTACCCCAATCGGCCAGCTTGCCGTTTTGATCCAAATTTTAGATGAACTATCGGTCGATCAATCACATACAACGCTGCTCTCCTATGCTCAATCAGAAGAAAAGGAAAAGCCCAACAACAATGATTTCAGTAAGATAGCTCAAATTTGTAAGTACATCGACGAACATTATTCATCTGACATTACTTTAAAGAAACTCGCGGACTATATGTATGTGAGTGAAAACACCGTTCACCGTTGGTTTATTCAACACTTTAACGAAAGCTATATATCTTACTTAACCAAATTGAGGTTGAATCACGCGTCTAATTTGCTAATAACGACATTACAACCTATAAGTTTAATTGCCGAGAGTGTCGGTTATACCAATCGTTCCAACTTTAACCGCTCATTTAAGAAGTACAAAGGCATCTCGCCTTCGTTATATCGGAAACAATTCAAATGAGTAGGATTCGTTAACCCTCCACTATAGGGAATAGACGATGATTAAAATAAGTTGATAGACAACGCTTTATTGATAAAACTAGGATGAATAAAGCGCTGCGAATCTTACATAGAGAATTGCGTATAATAATTTATAACCCCATGTATGCCATGAGTTCACTCTTGATACGATTATATTCTCGATTCGTTACTTTTTGTGCTTGATAGTCGGTAGATTCTGCTAGCCCATCTTCTGCGACTTCAATTTCAAGAAAAGGTAGCTCATTGCTATTGGTCATTAGATACAAAGCACGATTACCATCAATTTTATAGTCAAGATCAAAAGCAACAATTGTTTCCATATTGATATAGACAGTATTTATTTTAAGAGCCTTTTTCATCATCTCACCCCTTTAAAATCAATATTTAAGTATTGAGATAAGCATATTCTTGATAATTTATTCTGTCTTTATTGAGTTATGCAAACATACCTTTTGCAATTGCATAATCGTCGATAACTAAAATGGTAATGGGATTTTTTGTTACATGAAGATGTGTCGTACTTCGCCTTTATTTGTATTCGAAAAGAAAGACAAGATAAGAAGTTATAAGATGGGTAATTTATTATTAAGTTGAACAAATGCAAAAATTTAATATAAGTCGAATAAACACTGATTTTGGAATATTTAACGTTATAGGCACCTACAATAAAAATTGTAAAGAGCTAAAAATAAGTCAGATATATCAGATAGGGACTGATGGTTGTTTTGAGCTGGATATTAATAGAGAACCATCTGTTGTTAAAAAATTAGAGCCTTTAATAATAAACCACATTAATTAAAGTGGTTTATTTTTCTTTCTAGTAGCTTAAATTTTTTTATCTCTATTATTGGGTTTATAACCGTGGTTTAGATTTTAAATCATTAATATCACAAGTATTCAAAAAGGGTTAGCAGTGATGCTGTCAATATTATGGATGATGGGTGCACTTTGCTCGTTTTGTTTAATAGCTATTGGTGCAAGAGAGTTGTCTGGTGATATCACCACTGCTCAGTTAATGGCACTGCGTAGTATCATTGGATTAGGCATTATTAGTGCTATTATCTTATATTATCGAGATACCCGTTTATTTAAGACACAACGCTTGCGGTTACATGTGTTTCGCAATGTATTCCACTTTGCAGGTCAATATGGCTGGTTATTAGGATTAACATTATTACCCTTGGCAGAAGTTTTTGCGATTGAGTTTACCGTACCTATTTGGACTGCAATTATTGCCACATTGTTCTTAAATGAACGATTTACCTCAAAGCGTTTGTTTTCCTTAATGCTAGGTTTTATTGGCGTAGTTATTATTGTTCAGCCCGGTATTAAAATCATTAATAGTGCTTCGTTAATCGTGCTAGGGGCGGCGATGTGTTATGCCGTATCTCATGCTTCAACTAAATCACTTTCTACTTCAGATAAGCCATTAACTATTTTATTTTTCATGTGTTTAGTACAACTTCCGTTTGGGGTAATACTGGCTTACCAAGGTTGGCAATCGCCAAATGTCTTTGCGTGGGGCTGGATTGTTTTAGTGTCTGTTTCAGCATTATTAGCCCATTTCTGTATGACCAAAGCAATGCAATCTGCCGATGTAACCTTAGTGGTTATGATGGACTTTTTACGCTTACCTTTAATAGCGATTGTGGGGTTTTATGTTTATGAGGAAGGGATTGATTGGACTCTTTTCTTAGGTGCCAGTTTTATGCTGGTGGGTAATTTAATGAATGTGAGTTCACCTAGAAAAAAATGGTGAATAGTTAATGTTGTCGTTATTCGCATCGTTGGGTTATTACGTATTTCTTATTTTTAGTGGATTATTATTTCTGATTTTGACGCCGTCTACATTGGTGTATGCAGATGCTCATAAAATGTTGTTAATGATGACAATATGCTCCTGTATTATTCTTTGGTTACTGTTTTTTATTTTCTTGTAACGAATGATACCTTTAGAGAAATCGCATTTACACGTATAACAAGGAAAGGAAATAAAATATTCAGTATTGCACCAGCATTCACTTTCTTTACTATAACACCGCTATTTATTTACATATTTTATATAAAAGTGATCCCTAGTGTAATTATTACTTTTCCTATCAATATTGCGTATCAAACTATTGTCATTAAAGGTCTTTCACAAGATAGAAGCATGGGTTGGTGTATTAAGCCTGAAGATTTTACACAATTTATGAATAATAGTATTTGTGATATTCCCTCTGAAGTCGCGAGTAAATTATCATTGAATGATCGCGTTATTTTAGTGGGGAGAAAAACAGATCTTAGTTTTGGCTATTATGCGATGATCGTGACTAAACCTGAATTAGACACTCCCATTAAGCATCACTTTTTTATTAGCGTGGATTTAAGGATAGAGCAAGGCAATGTCGTTTTTACAAAAATTCAAACGCGACCTATTAGTTGAATTGAGTGTTAAGCAGTTATCTGTTCAGGTATTTGGATCGTGTGAAAGGGTGGCTTTATCTCCTTATATTGCAGTTGAAGGTAAGAAAAAGAATGTACTAGCGGTAGGAGATAACGTAAATATTTATCAGGCTCAAATATTACAGTACTTAATCCGTTTGATCATAAACGCTAGTTTGTCGGTGACTTTGCTTGCGCAGATAAGCTGTTGCAATATGCTGTCCGTGAAGTATTAGGTAATAACAAGTTTGCGATAAGCCCACGTATTGTGATGCACCAATTGGAAAAAGTAGACGGTGAACTCACTGATATTGAAGAGCGAGTGTTAAAAGAACTAGCGATGGGAGCCGGGGCTAGGGAGGTTTTAGTCTACCATCACTCGGTTCGCATTCATGCTCAGCAAACTTCTTATACAGCCTTGAAAAAACAATTATGCTCGTAGTCTTATAGTGCCATTAATTTGTTGATTGGTTTAATCGCTTTGGCTAGATATCCTATTTCCGAAAGGGCATTTTAACGGTTGATGTGATCGTTATGGCTTTTTGCTCATTGGTATTTTTTGTAAATCATTTAAGGGTATTGTTGCCAATGGTATTCCATTTGATGTGCCACTTGCTCGGCAAGCACTAAGCTGTGTAATTTTGATACAAGGTATAAGCTCATATCTATTCCTGCTGATATTCCTCCGGATGTAACATACTTTCCATCACAAACCCATCTCTTGTTATCTATGACATTTAGATTAGGGAAGGTTTCGATTAAAATTGGAATGTCTTCCCAATGGGTCGTAACAAATAACTGAGTAAACAACCGGGCTTTCGCCAGTAAAAAAACGCCAGTACAAACAGAAACAACGTGTGTTGCTGTTGTATCAACATGCTTTATCCATGCTAATACTTCTGCTTTATTCATTTCTTCTGTGTGAATACCACCGACAACAATAAGAACATCTATATGCGGGTGATCATTAAAGCTGTAATGTGGCAGAACTTGGAAACCGCCTCGTGCAGTCACTGGAGCGGACGTTTCAGCAATGAGAAATATATCCCAATCTTTTGCATGTAAGCGCTTAGCGGTACTAAAGACTTCGAAAGGTCCTGAAAAATCGAGAACTTCTGCATTCTCGTAAATATAAATACCTATATTCATTTTTGCTCCATGCATGAACGATCTTAAAGGAGAAAGGAACAGATATAACGTTTAGTAGAACTATCATATCGTGCAACATTACTGGAGGTAAGAGAGAAGGTTGTGATGAGTAATACATTTTTGAATGTTTTAATAGAGTAATGAATGACTCTGTAATTTAGTAGTTATTTGAAGTGAAATAGAATAATTAATGAAGTGTTAGCATAATCGTAATCATTATTTTTAACACTCCATACGTGGTGTTAAATCAGTGTTTAGTTGGTGACTTGACCTATAAAAATGAATACGGCAATAACCGTTGGCATATAAGCGTATTTGAGAATTTGTTTTAATTTAAAGCTTGTTAAACGTGGCGCAAAGATACTAAATAAAATGCTGACGTTACATAGAATGAAAAGTCCGTATGTTTTTATGGTAACGTCGTGAACTTTTAATAACTTAATTTGTGCGAGAATTAATACCACATTAAGGACGATGCTAAGGATGCGTGCAATATTAAACTGTGCAGGTTGCATATCATTCGTTGAATTATCTTGCTCAGTTTTAGCAATTGTGTCTGCTGGTTGGTTCATGAATGTATATTCCTGAATGATGACGTTTAAAAGGGCAAAAAAGCCCAACAATGGCATGATAATCAGCCATAATTTTTCGATATTTTAACCAAAGAGAAATTTTGTGATACCCCTAATCATGGCTAATTTTGCAATATCAGGTTGGAAAATTAACAGCAATTGTATCGGCTATTCAGATTAATGTTTAAGTTTCTCTTTTATCGTGTTTTTTAGGTTAATCAGGAAGAATTTTAAATGAAGTTTTTTAAATTTTGATCATGGTTGTTCTTAATAAACGCATGCCAACCCTATTTTCTTCGTCGCTTTCAGATAAGTTAGTCCATATTGCTTGGTTCTCAATTAGCTTGAATAGATATTAATGTTTTTTCGCTGAGAAAGAGTCGGTTGAACAAGATAGTTAATAATTTTTAAATGATGCTAATTATAACATTGATCACCCGTTATTTAATGATGGATTTTAAATAACGGGTATATGGTATTTGAAAACTTTATTTAGTGAATTAAATCAATAAAAATACTTAATTACACTTATTTTAATACTATTTAGCAATGCCACCTTGGGTTAATTTCGCAGGATCGAGTAATTTTTGCAGCTCTTTACGGCTAAGATCGGTCTCTTCTTCTGCAACATCAATAATTGCGCGTTGCTCTTTGTAAGCTTTTTTAGCAATTTCAGCGGCTTTCAAATAACCAATAACTGGATTCAATGCCGTAACCAGAATAGGGTTTTTCGCAAGTGCAGTTTGTAAGTTATCTTCACGAACTGTGAAGCTCAATATTGCTTTGTTAGCGAGTTGAACAGAAGTGTTTGTTAGTAGCTCAATACTCTGACTAATATTTAGAGCAATGACGGGAAGCATAACATTTAGTTGAAAATTACCAGATTGACCAGCAATAGTGATAGTCGTATCGTTGCCAATCACTTGTGCTGCCACCATGGTTGCAGATTCAGGAATAACAGGGTTAACTTTACCAGGCATGATAGATGAACCTGGTTGTAAAGCTTGGAGTTCTATTTCTCCTAGTCCTGCAAGTGGGCCTGAATTCATCCATCGTAGATCGTTGGCGATCTTCATTATTGCGACAGCCGCTGTTTTTAGTTGTCCTGAGAGGCTAACAATCGCATCTTGGCTAGACATGTTATAAAAGAAATTGTCACTAGGTTTGAAAGATGATTTCGTTGTCGCAGAGAGATGTTTAGCAAATAAATCAGAGAAGGCCGGTACTGCATTGACGCCTGTTCCTACTGCTGTACCGCCTTGTGCTAAGGCTTTCACTTGCGGCAATGTTTGCTGTATTCCAATTGATGCTGCATCTATTTGATATTTCCAGCCACGGAGCTCCTGCGCCAAAGTAACTGGCATTGCATCCATTAAGTGTGTACGTCCTGTTTTAACTACATTTTCAAGTGTCTGTGCTTTTGACTCAATGGCTTGGCTTAAATACTGTAATGCTGGAATAAGCTCTTGTTCAGTAGCAAGCGATGCGCTTACTGCGATAGCGGTTGGAATAACATCATTACTACTTTGCCCCATATTGACATGGTCATTTGGGTTCACTGTTTTGCCAAGTTTTTGTGATGCCAGTGTTGCAATCACTTCATTGGCGTTCATGTTTGAACTGGTTCCTGAGCCAGTTTGGAATACATCTACTGGAAATTGCGTTAAATGCTGTCCATCAATGATTTCTTGGCAGGCAGAGATAATCGCATCGGCGGTGTCTGTTTCTAATAGTGCTAATTCGGAATTGGCTTTTGCGGCTGCTTGTTTGATTAATGCTAATGCTTGAATAAATGTAGCTGGCATGGTTAACCCACTGATTGGAAAGTTATCAACAGCTCGTTGGGTTTGCGCTTGATAGAGTGCTGCTTCAGGTACTTGTACATCACCCATACTATCTGTTTCTATGCGGTATGTAGTCATTAATCTTTCCTTTATAGATCATTGAGGTATTGGATTTCTTTAAGATCTTTTTGCAGTAATAAAAAGTGTTTATGGCCTGTTCTTGATTGATTGTAATAATGTTTTAGCGCAATTAGAGGCTCATGGATTTGGTTTAAACAAATCCTACGAAGTATTGGGCATTTTGTTGCGTCATTAATGGTATTCAAAAGGTTGTAAAAGAGGCGGCGAAGAAAAAGCTCTTCTAATAATGGATTCGCAAAATCAGATTCTTTTCTATACCAAGTCGCGAGGCTTAAACTTGATTGAATGTAATTAGCAACAAGATCATGTTCTAACCCATTCTCATTTTGATGAATAAGAAAGAGATCTTCTGCTTTATAAAATGATTGGTATAAAAAAGTGGTTTCAGTCATTATCCGCATCTCGATATAGATCTTATTGATAATCATTATCATTGATTGTTTTGAAAATTATTTCAAGTTTTAATTGCTACTGATAATTATTATCATCTATGTTGACCTTGATTATTGTTATGTTATAACATAACAATAAAGCAGCAAGGGAGAGTAAAAATGAAAGAAGGTATACATCCAGAATATCGAACGGTGGCATTTCATGATACTGGTGCAGACAAGTACATAATGGTTGGTTCAACAATACAAACGTCAAGAACAGTTGAACTAGAGGGAGAAACATATCCTTATGTTACGTTAGATGTTTCTATGCATTCTCACCCGTTTTACACCGGTAAGCAGAAGATGACTAAACGTGATGGACGTGTTGCTCGATTTAATAAACAGTTTGCGATGACAGGGCTAAAAGGGGAATAACGATGCAGGTATTAAGCTCATTAAAAAGTGCAAAGAAGCGTAGTAAGGATTGCCAAGTCGTTAAACGTCGTGGTCGCCTTTATGTTATTTGTAAATCAAATCCAAGATTTAAAGCAGTACAAGGCAAGGTAAAGAAGAAAAAGTAAGATAGCAATAGTAAAAGGATGAATCCTAACCGGCTAGGTATCGTCAATTATATTAAAATAACATATTACATATGAAGCCCATTACGATCGTGATGGGCTTTTTGTTTTATTATCGACGTTGGCAACTAGTACATCCGCGACAAGCTTGTCTTGTTGATTTATCTAATAATGAGCGTTGTACACGACAGTAGGCATTTTTCAATGCTCGGCGTCCTGAAAACCAATCATCAGGCTTTTCCATGATTAAATAACCACCAAAGCGTTTTACTAACGCCTCACGATTGGTATTGATAAATTGGCTGTCGTAGCTAATCTCAAAGTAATCAAGCGCTTGCTCAATAGAAGTAAAACTCTTAATCGTGTTGAGAATATTTGGTTTGGTCATGGTGCTGTCTCTCTATGGTGAAAGCGAAAGGTAACATAGAGGGAGGTGAGGTGTTTTGATTTTGATCTGTGGTTGGAATTGTTAATAAATTGTTTGTTTATTAATCGTATTTAACTATTGTAGGAGGGACGAAAAGAAAAAGGATACTAAAATGGAATTGTTATTTACGACCTACCTAACAGAATTAATAGCCGTTGTTACTATTACGATTTTAACCATTATTGCACCGGGACCTGACTTCCTTATTGTGGTTAGAAATAGCCTCGTTCATTCAACGCGTTCAGGTATTCTCACTGCATTAGGTGTTGCTGCTGCGATTTGGGTACATATCTTTTATACTTTAGCAGGGATTGGCGTATTACTTTCACAATCTATTGTGCTCTTTTCTATCGTTAAATACCTTGGTGCGGCTTATTTGCTTTATATTGGTTATAAAAGCCTAAAAAGCACTGCGAAGGCAACATTAGAAAATACTGATCTTAAAAAGCAAGATATTAGTGCTATAGCAGCTTTTAAAATGGGATTTTTAAACAATATGTTAAACCCTAAAGCGACGTTATTCTTCCTGAGTTTATTTACTCAGTTAGTCAGTGCATCGACACCTATCGCTATTCAAATTACCTATGGTGCCATTGTGTCGATAACGTGTTTTGTGTGGTTCTCGCTAGTCGCTGTGTTCTTAAACCGCAGTTACATTAAAAATGCTTTCCTATCGGCACAACAGTATGTCGAAAAAGTAATGGGAGCGGTGTTAATGGCATTAGGCGCGAAGGTTGCGTTATCAAGTTCTAATTGATATCGGTTTGCTTGAGATAAACGAAAGCGATCGGAGGATCGCTTTTTTGATCATATTAAATATAAATGCTCAGCAAGTGTCTGCTGAAATTAATAACATTTGCTGTGAGAGTGGTGTACTTAAGGTTATTGTATTTTGTCTAATAAGTGATTTTCTCGTCACAATGTAGCTGTACTCGATGTTACTGGTATTTAGCCGAAGTAATAAATTGCTCAAAAGACTCACACCACACGATCACGGTATTGTATTTGGTTATATCAATGCTCTGAGGCACATTCACAACGAAATTATCAAAAGTTTTCACGTTTCCTACCAACACCATGTTGGTTTTTTCTTGGTTAAATTCTGTCTCGGTTTCTACAAATTTAGATGATAGGTATAGTTTATAATCAGGGCCCGGTGCGAGTTTTCCCATTAAGGTTATCTTTGTTGGTGAAATTGATACTTTTCCTTTGCCCCAATGAAGAAAATCGCTGCCAGCTAAATCACGCTTAAATTCTGCTGAATACTGTGCTTGTGTGGAAAGGCTGGTGACTTCAGATGTTGTTGGTGCTGTTGGCGCAGTCAAAATAGGTAGTAAATAGATCCCTAGAGCGACACCAAATGCGCCAGCAAGTAAGTGAGTGATAAGGAGTGTGATTGATTTTTTGATAGTCATAAGTCTACCTTTGCTGAAACACTAGGTTTGTATCGGTATTGCTTAAAACTGTTATAAATTCAAATTATTAATACTTTATTTTTAATAAATATACAAAAAGCCTGTAATGATCACTCACTACGGGCTTTGTTTATTGTTATTCGTTAACCAATTAAAAATTATTATTTAAGTGATCAATATAAAAACGCCCTAACAAGAAGGGCGTTGAAGTGAATAAAAAAGTGAATTAAACGGCAACACTGTTAGGTTGTAAGTATTGCTGCCAAGCGGTTTGGTATAAATGTAATGACTCTTGACGTAGGTTTTTAATTTTCTTCTCTTCAAACTCTGTCAGGGGGCGTTTTTGATGCAGAGCTAAACGTTCAATTTTCTGAATTTGTTCGTAAATATCATGCTCTTTACCATTCTTCACATCAGAAATATCTTTTAAGTGAAGTTGTACTTCTGCAATGATCTTACTTTGTGGCAGTTCAACTAATACATTCAAATCTCGGTAACCAGAAGCCGTTGGTTTTTTAAAACGGTTTTTAACACCAACAATGGTCGCTTCTTTGCTTAATAACTCAAAAGATTGCACTAAAGATGAAACATCGTTAGCGACGAGAGAAGCACGTGCGATATCAGTAATTTTATTAGTTTGACCATTTAGCTCTGTTTCAATTTTATGTTGCGCACGTGCCATTGACTTAACGGCAGGTACTAATGCTTCAGTTGATGAAACTAGGCTAATGCTACGCATAAGGTTTGCTAATTCAGCTTGTGCTTGAGTTGATGCTTGATACAAGGTAACAAAGTCATCATAAGGTTGTGCAATGTTGTTATTTTTCCAAGATTTAATGCTATATAAACCACTTAAATCACGTTGAAATGACTTACGGCTTGCTTGAGATAATCGTGTTGGTGATGGTTGGTCAGAGATTGTGTATGCAGGCGCAACAGCTGGTGCTGCAACCACCGAACGGCTAAGCATACAGAACAGAATAAAGCTTGTACGTAGAACAGATTTTACATCCATTAAGCAACTCCCAATGATATTGTCTTTCAATATCAAACACACAAAAAGGATATCTAAAAGTGCTGTGTAGTTTGTCGGTGCTTGGTTTTACTTTCTGATCTGATGTTAACAATATAGCCTGAATGAGAGGTAAACTCTGTGTCAATATTCATAAAATGACAAAAAAGCCGCATAAGAATGCGGCTTTGATCACATTATTGTATGTTGTTTTATTAGCTGGCTAGATTGAAAGGCTGAGTATAGGTTTGCCACGCTTTTGCATATAGAGCTTGGGATTTATTCTGCAAGCGTTTGATTTGCATCTTTTCAATATCGTCTAACGGTCGACGTTTAATTATCGAAATACGTTCGATTTTTTGAATCGCTTCATAGATATCATGCTCTTCACCATTTTTGATTTCAGCAATAGCTTCAAGGTGCAGTTGAATTTCAGCGATAAGTCCACTGTTGCTTAATCGAACTAAGACTTTGATATCGCGATAACCTGATACAGCTGGGGTATCAAAACGATTTTTCACTCTAACGATATCGCAATATTGAGCTAAGTAGTTATATGCTTTCACTAAATCGCTAATATTTGTTGCGACAACACTGCCACGTACAACATCGGTAAGTTTATTTACGTTACCGTGTAATTCTGTAGCAATTTTTGTTTCAGCGCGTTTTTGTTTTTTTATTCCAGGTAAAAAAGCCTGCGAATGACTAACAAGAGCTGCTGCTTCTAACAGTATATTTAGCTCTTGTTGAGCTGGGTATGCGTGCTGGTATAACTTTTCTAACTGATTATAAGGCTGTGTAATATTGTGCTGACGCCAGCTAGGAATTTGCTGTAGCTCTTTGATAGAATGCGATGAATTAAATAATGCACTCGTTTGATCAATGCGCTTGAAATTATGACTATTTGTTGAATCTTGAAACATAGCATCAGCAATTGTTTCATTGCTAATCGCAAAAGGTAGTAGACGATGAGTACGAGCTACAGTTTGAATAACCATTTTTTACTCCTTTAGCACAGCGCACTAGCAAATGGCAGCTAAGTCTGTGGTTTATTCCTGAACGTCCTGTTCTGGCGCTAAAGATAATACTTTATTTTTAAAAGTGGTAATAAAAATGTGTATATTTGTTAACGATAATCCAACATTGTGAGAAAGGTCATAAAACCATACTTGTTGGGAGGTTAATTATGCTTTCAATGAGAGTGATAAGTTACTTTTGTTGTTTAAAGTTTGTTCAATGTAAACATTTATAGTGTTTAATCGTAGGGATAGTAAGTAATGCAGGAAAATCTATTAATTGGCTTTATCGTTATTTGGGTAGCACTGGTTGTTGGTAGTGTGATGATATTCCAACGTGGTAAGGATGTAGCAAAAAAGCGCAAATTATGGCCAATTTATACCGTGTTTAGTAACGTTGTGATTGGCGGGTTCATTATTTATATGCAGCCACCAACAATATGGCTAGTTGCGATTCTAGTGTTATTGGTACCATTAACATTACTGACTATTCGTTCTACCAAGTTTTGTGATAGCTGTGGGCAGGCAACTCGCGCCCCATTTTTTATGAAGCCACCACAGAAATGTAGTCATTGTAATAAGCCGTTAAGCTAATTTTTTAGCGCTTATATTAAGCAAGCCATCATCGTATTGCTCTAAGTTGATAAAGAGTATTTATAGTGATGGCTTGTTTGTGATTAAGCTTTAGCCGTTAACGGGAATGTTTCAAATTGAATGCCAGACCAACCGTATTTAATGAAATGACGAATATTTTGATGATCATTATTATCAGGATGTTCTAACACATCTTGACGGTAATATTGACCAAAACAAGCTAGCGTTTCTTGTTCTGAGAGTTGATTTAATTGCGCAAAAGCAAAAATCTTACATGAACCTTCATTTGTTCCTGCATCATTCTTTAACGTATCGTCTTTTAAACCATTGTAAAATGTCGTGGTTTGATAATCATAATGTTCAGTGATCACTGCCATAACATGGGAAAATTCAACGGTGGTTGGATTTTGTTTAATGGTTTGAAGTAGTGCGTCCATTTACGTTTTTCTCCTATAAAAAAGGCCAGAATAATTCTGACCTTAGTATTGTAAAATCGTCCAGCGATTATCGCTGTTTTTTTGCTTGGTTCTTTAGCTCGTAATCTAGCTCGTCAGGATAGATCACTAAACCTTCTTGATCTTGAATTGGGAATACAACGATAGCCAGTTCGTCATCTTCAAGGCCATGCGTCCAACGGCTATGCCACTTGTTTAATGAAATAGCTTCTGCTTTACAATTATCCCACTCACCAGTCGCCCATGCTTCTGCAAACTCTTTATTTGGCCATACTGGTACGCAGTCTTCATCATCGGTATTAAGCATTACACAACCGTGTTCATCGATAAGGATCCAAATTTCACGGTTAGCGACAACTTCTTTAACTAAATGCTTGTAACGCTTTTCGGCATCAAAACCTTGGATTGTTTCAATTGCTGTTGCATCTAATGGCGTAGACATGGGTGTATTACCTTGGTAGTTATGTCGATTGTTTGTAAGAATAAATCAAAATAGAACAGAGATCTTGTTTTATCCTACTGATATTACAATTTTATGGGGTTTTATCGGGTTGTCATGCAAGATGAAATAATAAAGGGATTTATCTATATAGCACAAGGAGCCTGTGTTGTTTACTTACCGTTCTATTGCAACCACAGTGTCATTATCATTACTACTCTCTGGGTGTAATTGGGTTTACTGGGATGAAGATTTTGAGAGTTATCATGATCTTTCGTCATCGAATCCTTATCCGTTTCATCAGGTTGATATTTATCAGCCGGATAGTGGCGTAGGACGTAATGACATTACGGTACTTAATAGCGGCATTGCAGCATTACAAACCCGTATTGATATGATCCAACGTGCCCATAAAACGATTGAAGTGGAATACTTTATTTTTTCTCCAGATATGAGTGGGAAAATAATCGTGCAAGAATTAGTGGCAGCAGCAAAGCGAGGAGTGAAAGTACGGGTATTGATTGATAAATCTGCCACTGTATTTGAGTTTGATGAATACTATGCCGATGGTTTGAAAGCTCACGGTATTGATGTTCGCTACTATAATGCTGCACCGCTGTACTATATTTCTACGATAAACTTTCGTAATCATCGTAAATTGCTGGTGGTTGACGGTAAAGAAGCGATTACTGGGGGGCGAAATATCGAAAATGATTATTTTGATCTTTCAGAACAATATAACTTTCTTGATCGTGACCTGCATGTATCCGGATCTATTGTTAAACCGATGCAGGATTCTTTTAATGCGTTTTTCGAACATGATATCAGTGAACGTTATCAGTCTCCTGAAGTACCTAATAATCGTATTGAATTACAAAAATACGAGCGTAAGCAGGAAGCCGTTCAAGCCTTTTTGGCTCACACAGAAATAGAAGTGGCGACAAGAGCGAGAATAGAAGCCATTGCAAGACCGATTTTAAAGGCGAAAAAGGCCTACTTATGTCCTGAAACGACATTTACTTCAGATGCACCAGGAGGATCTTTCTGGACGCGTTTTAAAGATCCGTATAGTGATAATTATCGTTTCTTACGTAAAACAATTTTCGATAAAGTGATGACAGTCGATGACAGTTTAATATTGGCATCTCCTTATTTACTGAATAATCGAAAATCAGAGCATTTAATGCAAATTTTACTCGATAGAGATATCGATATGACGCTATATACCAATTCTTTATCCTCAACTGATGCAACTTATGTAGCCGCGCAACTGTATAGTCATGTTTATGATTGGCAAGCTGCAGGAATGCATATCTATCTTCATGCTGGTGAATGGCTAAATGAAACTGCAACAGTCAGTAAAGCGGTGGAAAGTGCGCGGTGGGGGATGCATTCAAAAACACAAGTTTATAAACGGAATGGTGATGCTCAAAATGAAGTGATGGTGGGAACGTACAATATTGATAACCGTTCTAATCATTATAATACTGAAATGGGACTTTTTTGCCGTGGCAACGATCAACTTGTCGCTGAAATTGAGGAGAGTATCCGTTCACGAGCAAAGAATGGATACCAAATTGTAGGGGATGAACAGGCAATAGATAGCCAAAATAACTCAGTTAATGTCTATGGAGCTGGTGAGCCTGATACAACAAAAATGAAATTTATGTGGTTACCGTCATGGCTGTTTAATTTCTTATTATAATAAGAATGTAGATATAGCTATACAATAAAACATAAGTAATTAGATAGTTAAATAATATTTATATCTTGTATTTTATTGTCAAAAAAAGAATTATATAAAAATATATAATCAAAAAATGATTATGATTAATAAATAAGACAATGAATTAGATAAAATAATGTATTTTTTGCATTTTGGTATGCAAAATAAATAGTATATATTTGTTTTTTTATCGCTATTAATACGAGGCATATTATTCATTTCTTGCCTATATTATAAAAAAGAGGGAAGTTAACGATATTATAAAAGGTGACCTCAATGGTAGCACAGTGTGATAAGAAAACGTTTAAAGCTAGACTCGTTGCTATTGGCTGTACTTATGAACCTTGGATTGCGTTATTAGAACAGACTGGATGGAAAACACATTGTTGTTATGACCTTCGTACTGCTGATGCCATCTTGGAAGAATATAGTCCTTGTATTTGTATTGTCGATCTTAGTAATAATGATTTTAGTTTGAATAGCATTTCTTTAAGGGCAAATAAAACAAAGCAAGTAAAATGGATAGCTGTTATTAAAAAAGAACAACTTGGAATGGACTCCATTTGTCAATTTATAAATAATTACTGCATTGATTATTTTTCAATTCCTATTCCATCGACGCATCTATTAGAAACTGTGGGTCATCAACTAGGCATGTTAGAAATTGAATCTAACTCTTGGACTGAATTAGATGCGCAGCAAGATGTCGGTTTATTTGGCGAATCTAAATCAATCAAGCATTTGAGAGATATGGTTCGGCGTGTAGCAATGACAGACGTTAATATCTTTATAAGCGGTGAGCAAGGAACCGGGAAAGATCTTATTGCGAATTCAATTCATAATCTAAGTAAACGAAGAAATGATGGCTTTACTATGATAAATTGTGCATCACTCATGGACGATGATGAGCAAATAGCCTTTTTAAATACAGACGGTGAACATATATCTGATAACACGATAAGAGCGGGGACTGTGCTACTTAATGGTGTTGAAGAGCTGTCTAAAAATTTACAACAAAAACTTCTCGCCTATTTACAAAAACCAACTAATGATTCTTTAGAAGATACCAGAGAGTGTGATGTTCGTGTTATTGCCTGTTCAAGTGCCAACTTAGAGCAAGCAATTGCGAATGAAACATTCAGTAAAGAGTTATTCTATCGTCTTAATGTTTTCCATATTTCAGTACCAACATTACGTGAAAGAGGTGCTGATATCATTGCTTTGGCTGAGTATTTCTTACAAAAATATTCAAGAGAATATAATACTATTGCAACTCAGTATAATGAAGAAGCAAAACAGTTACTTCTACGTTATAACTGGCCTGGCAATGTACGAGAGTTAATAAATCAAATTAAACGAGTTTCATTATTAACAGACGGTAATGAAGTGGGTGTTGAACACTTCGATTTACCTAAGAAAATAAACATGAAGCAAAGTTTACGTAATATTAAAGATGAGGCAGAAAAAGACGTACTGGTTGCAGTATTAGAAACTCACCGTGGTCAGGTGGCGTCAGCAGCAAAAGATCTTGGTGTTTCAAGAGCAACAATGTATCGCTTATTGAATAAACATAATATTGTGCCTGATGTGCGTTATTACAATGGTTCCAATTACGCGGCAGAATAAAAATCGATGAACAATAGCCCACTTATTTTATACTTTCTCGCAGGGTGTCGGTAAGTGGGCTTTTCTTTGCCTGTAATTTATAACTCGATAATTTATGAAGAAACAAATGGTGTAAAACTGAAATCAAAGATAATTGGGCAGTGATCACTTAATTGGTAAGTTGATACTTGTTCTGTGGAATAAGGTAGCTGTTGGACAGATGTTATATTAAAATGCTCACTACTAAAACCATAATCAATTAATTCTTTATAATGACGATAATAGGCTTTCTTGTTTTTTTTGTTAAACAGTTACCTTTGACATTATTAGTTAACTATTTTAAAGAGCCTTGCTTATTATTACTGGAGAAAAAATTAGTTGCGTTATTTGTTGTCTTAAAAGCTATACGATGATTAAAATCACCAACTAAGATAAAAGATCGCTTATTTATTTGTTGCTATTTTATCCACTGTTGCAGTAATGTTCGTTGAAAATTTAATGTGCGACAGGACTTTTTACGGTTGTTCTTTAGCTGTTTAGGAGTAAAGTAACCTGATTTTAAGTGTACATTCACAACGATAATATCATGTTGATTAAGGCTGACTGTAATCGCTGAACCATATCGTAACTTTTGTTGGTAATACTGCTTTTCTCCTAATGCTAGAGCAGGAAAACTCAAGGTTGTTATATCTGGGTGGTTTTTAATGGTAAGGTGATTTTTAATGGCAAAACCGGTGAATTGGTTTACCCCATTAAAGATATCTTCTTTATTTTTGATTCTTGATGACATGAATATTTGATATCGGTCATTAGGAACAATGCGATGAAGGCTTGTGGCACTATCGACTTCTTGAAAGGCAAGAATATCAGGTTCATAGGTTAAAAAAATCTATTTTAAGATAGTGTAATCTTGCTCGGTGCGTTTTACCTCTTGCTGCTGCTCTGAAAGCCATTGCAAATTCCATGTCATTAACGTGAATGCATTTGCCTGACAAACACTTGTGAGTATTAATTGAATCGCAAAAAAGAGTAAATACGGGATATATACTCCTTATTTTTACGTTAAATTTTACATCCTTATTATAATATTTATGCTGAAAATTCAGTTTTACAATTACTGGTAAACGTAATTTATCACACCATTTGAAAGTTCTTCTTATTATCGTATGCAGTGTGTTATATCAAACAAAATGTATAGGTTATTACTTTTTACTAAGCAGCAATATAACAATTGCGTCCTGATTTTTTTGCATCGTATAAATTGTGATCTGCTTTTTCTATAAATTGAGTTGAACGTTGGCTTTCCTCATAAGTCGTTATACCTTGGCTAATTGTCACGACATGACTGGTTTGAGAGGCGGGATGAGCAATAGCAACTTTTGCTAAGTTCTCTTGAATACGTTGTGCAACTAAAATAGCACCATCAAGATTGGTATTTGGTAACAAAACAACAAATTCTTCTCCACCGAAACGAGAAACACTATCGGTGCCTCGAAGCAAGCTTGCATCAATCACTTTTGCGACTAATTTTAAACACTCATCCCCCGCAATATGCCCTTGGCTGTCGTTAAATGCTTTAAAGTGATCAATGTCAATTAAAATCAGAGACAAAGGGATATTTAAGCGTTGGGTATTTTTAATTTGTTTCTCAAGTTCTATTTGGAAAAAACGACGATTTTTAATTTGGGTCAATTGATCACGAGAAGCGAGTTGATTTAACTCTTTTAATAAACGTTTATTCTCATGTTCTTGTTGAATACGATTACTGAACCAGCGATATAGCACGCGACGTCCAGATTCAATGATGATGAGAGTGATCATAAACTTTTCAAACGAGAACAGTAATGTTAAGTGTTCATCTTTGATTGTTATCCAAGTACTCAAAACAAGTATTGGTGTAATCGCTAAATATAAGGCATTTCGGTAGGTGTAAAATCCAAGTAATGCCACCATAGTTGTCAGGTTGGCTAATACTTCAGAGAGTAAAGTGAATTGTGCATAAAGCCCTAAGATTAAGATAGTTGCTCCCCAGCTCAATCCATAGGTGAAGCTATAAAAGGCACTCACAAAGCGATAATTTGATGGTTCAGCACTGCGATTAAAATAAATGATCCCAAAAACAGAAAGTACCATTTGCCAAGTAAACTGTGCTGTTAATAAGAATGATATATCAGAGTCATTAGTAAAATGATTGAGCCATAATGTGACTAACATTAAAGATAAGATCATCAGAGATATCTTAGATGACCATAAAAAACCAATACGGAGGTTTTTATAGGTTACTTTATTGATACGCTGCGTAAGTGTTAAGCCATCCATTAAATATTCAAATCAGCCTTGTAAAAAGTGTTTAAGCAGTCTACTTCATTCAGCAGAAAAGCAAGAATTTTTTCTCAATTTTTTTAGTTAAATACAAAATAATTTTATTGACAATTGTATATGTAAATTTGCTTTTATAAAGAATTTTGTGACGCATTAAACGCATAGCTCGGATCGTAATCTCTCTTAAAAATAAATTGATTTGGATCAATGTTTGTTTTTCGAAAATCTCGCCTAATACCCACATCTTGTTGTTACGTGTATACCGAATGCCTATATTTTGTGTTTACGTGACACTGTAATGAATATTGTATATTTAGGAGCCTGGTGTGAAACTTGTTGTGATTAAGCGTGATGGCTGCCGTGTACCTTTCGAAATGCAACGCATTAAAGAAGCGGTAATGGGTGCAGCTCAGTCAATCAATGACATGGATATGAGTGAAGTGGATGCAATGTTTGTTGCTGAAGCGACATTAGCTCAATTCCAGCATGCTGAAGAAGTAGATATTCACGCTATCCAGGACGCTGTAGAGAATCAATTGATGGTTGGTCCTCACAAAACAGTTGCCCGTGCCTATATTGAATATCGCCATGATCGCGATATTGCACGTGAAAAGAAAAGCCGCCTAAATAATGAAATTCGTGGTTTGATTGAGCAAAGCAATGCATCTTTACTTAATGAGAATGCGAATAAAGACAGTAAAGTGATCCCAACTCAGCGTGATTTACTGGCTGGTATTGTTGCTAAACACTACGCGACTCAACATTTGTTGCCGCGTGACATTGTTAAAGCACATGAGTGTGGTGATATTCACTTCCATGATCTGGACTATTCTCCTTTCTTCCCTATGTTTAACTGTATGCTGATTGATTTAAACGGCATGTTGACCCATGGTTTTAAAATGGGTAACGCAGAGATTGATACTCCTAAATCTATTTCTACCGCAACAGCAGTTACAGCTCAGATCATTGCGCAAGTAGCAAGCCACATCTACGGTGGAACAACCATCAACCGTATTGATGAGGTATTAGCACCTTACGTTACTGTTAGTTATGAAAAGCATTTAGAAGTAGCAAAAGAGTGGGGCATTGAAGACCCAGTTGCTTTTGCTAATGCACGTACTGAAAAAGAATGTTATGACGCATTCCAATCACTAGAGTATGAAGTAAACACATTACATACCGCAAATGGTCAAACACCATTTGTTACGTTCGGTTTTGGTTTAGGTACATCTTGGGAATCACGTATGATCCAAGAGTCTATCTTGAAAAACCGTATTGCAGGTTTGGGTAAAAACCATAAGACGGCAGTATTTCCTAAGCTTGTGTTTGCCATTAAAGATGGCTTAAACCATAAACAAGATGACGCAAACTACGATATTAAGCAATTGGCGTTAGAGTGTGCTTCTAAGCGCATGTACCCAGACATTTTGAACTATGACAAGTTAGTTGAAGTAACGGGTTCATTCAAAACGCCGATGGGTTGTCGTAGCTTCCTTGGTCCGTATGAAGAAAATGGTGAGTTGATCCACGAAGGTCGTAATAACCTTGGTGTTGTAAGTATCAACCTTCCTCGTATTGCATTAGAAGCAAAAGGTGATGAAGCGCGTTTCTTTGTATTATTAGATGAGCGTTTGGCTTTATCACGTCGCGCACTTGATGCTCGTATTTCTCGCCTTGACGGTGTGAAAGCACGCGTTGCTCCTATTTTATATATGGAAGGAGCATGTGGTGTACGTCTAAAAGAAGATGATGACGTATCAGAAATCTTCAAAAATGGTCGTGCTTCAATCTCGCTTGGCTACATTGGTATTCATGAAACAGTTAATGCACTTTATGGCAACGACACACATGTATACGACAGTGATGAGCTTCGCCAAAAAGCGATTGCCATTGTTCAGCGTTTACGCGATGCAACAGATGCATGGAAGAAAGAAACTGGGTATGGCTTTAGTTTATACAGTACGCCAAGTGAAAACCTATGTAGTCGTTTTTGTGCAATTGATACTAAAGAATTTGGTGTGGTTGCAGGTGTGACAGACAAAGGCTACTACACAAATAGCTTCCACCTAGATGTTGAAAAGAAAGTAAACCCATACGACAAAATTGACTTTGAGATGGCATACCCTGACATCGCGAATGGTGGCTTCATCTGTTACGGTGAATACCCAAATATTCAGCATAACCTTGAAGCACTAGAAGATGTGTGGGATTACAGTTATTCGCGTGTTCCTTATTACGGTACTAATACACCAATTGATGAGTGTTATGAGTGTGGCTTTACTGGTGAGTTTGACTGTACAAGTAAAGGTTTTACATGTCCTAAGTGTGGTAACCACGAGCAATCAAAGGTATCAGTAACACGCCGTGTATGTGGTTACTTAGGTAGCCCTGACGCACGTCCGTTTAACTTCGGTAAACAAGAAGAAGTGAAGCGTCGTGTTAAACACATGTAATCTCTATTTGAGTGCATAGTGTAACGAGATAAAAGTGCCTGAGAGGGCACTTTTTCTTTTTAAGATTATTATTTAATAAATAACTAGAGAGTGTAGGTGACCAATATGAATTATCACAACTATTATCCTGTCGATATTGTTAATGGACCGGGCACTCGCGCAAGTTTGTTTGTTTCTGGCTGTATTCATCAATGCAGAGGTTGTTATAACCAGAGTACCTGGCGACTAGATGCAGGCCATTTCTTTAGCCAAGAGATGGAAGATCAGATTATTAATGATTTGAACGATACTAGAATTAAACGCCGAGGTTTGTCTTTATCTGGAGGCGATCCATTACACCCAAATAACGTGCCTGATATTTTAAAGTTGGTAAAACGTGTCCGTAGTGAATGCATTGGTAAAGATATTTGGTTATGGACGGGATACACGTTCGCTGAGTTAACTGAGCAGCAGCAGGAAATTGTTGATCTTATCGACGTTCTTGTTGATGGGAAATACGAAGAAACCAAACGAGATCCTTCTTTGGTATGGCGAGGTAGTGAGAATCAAGTTATCCACTATTTAACTAAAAAAGAAGTATAACGAGAATTTCATAATAATTTGAAGTAATGTCGTAATTCACGGATTTTTACAAATTTCACTGTATGAAAAGCACACGAAAAGTGTGTTTTTTCACAGTGTTAGTAAAGTTATCCACTGTTTCTGTGTATAAGTATGGGAAAAGGCAGTGCATGATTTTCCCCATGCCTTATTAGCGAGAATTCGTTTAAAACATGCCTGCGTATTTCACATCTAAATTGTTATTCTCTTTATTGCATAGTATTGTTTGCCTCTTATTTCTTTGAAATACCACTCTAAAGAGTGCAAAAATCATAATTTCTCAACAATCTCTTACATGTTTAGTGTGAAGTGATAGGTAGCACAGTATTTTATAAATTTTCATTTATGATAAGCTGATATGATTGATAGTATAATTTACTGAAATATAATAATAAGTTAGCGTTGTTCGTGATGATTCATATGATGTTATCAATACGAATGTTGGTATTGAATAGTGAAATACAGGCAGCATCGAGCTGATAGTATTTATCATAATTAAATAAGAAAATAGTTATGACTGTTTACAGAGTAATGTCAGAGCTCTCGGCGAATAAATATCTTGTTGCGGTTTCGAATGTCTTTATCATGGCCTTACCGCTGGCATTAATTTCGACGTTTTGTGAACTTATAGCTATATTCTGCGAAAATTACGGCTATGACTCATTAACTGGCACGATAAGATATGTAGGTGAATCAACGGGGTTGATGTTTCCTATATTGATCAACTTTTATCTTGTTACATACCTCTCTTCTGTAAAACGTATTCCTAAAGGGGTCTCAATAGCCAGTGCATTAACTGTATATTTTGTTGTGTCCTACCAATGGGGCTTTTTATCGCAAATTATGCCATTACCTAATAGTTTTCCATTGTCTTTATTAACGGCATATATCACTTGTGAACTCATTTCTCGATTAAAGAAATTTCGTATTTTTAGGGGCAGTGATCGCGATTCAGTCATCGATAGTTCAGCAAACATGCTATTAGGCGCGATAGTTTCTATTGGTGCATTGATAACATTTAGTCAGCTTATTTACTTTGTTGTTAATTCGGTAAGTATTCCATCTTCATTATTACCCTCGCTTGATCCGACCTCTTTTGTTGATGGCCTTATTTATGAGTTATTACGCGGGGCTTTTTGGTCCGTAGGGATCAATGGCCATAATGTACTTCATATGTACAAAGCTGAACTTTACGATATCACTATGGTGAATATTTCAGCATGGCATAATTTTGGTGTGGATCTTAATATTATCAGCACCAATTTTTATGATTTCTTTACAGGGATCGGTGGTAGCGGCAACTTATTGAGCTTAGTAATCTGTATGCTGTTATTTGCAAAAAGTGAAGGTTATAAAGTATTAGCAAAAGCGTCCCTCGTCTTGTGTATTTTTAACGTCAATGAGCCAGTGCTTTTCGGTGTGCCTGTTATTTTTAACCCAATCATGATTATTCCTTTTCTGATTGCGCCAGCAATTGGTTTTGTGGTGGCTTATGGAGCGATGTATTGGGGAATTGTGCCACCATTAAGTGAAATTCAAAGCTGGTTAATGCCTCCTTTATTAAGCGGCTATGTTGCAACAGGAGGTGCTATTTCTGGCGCAATATTACAGGCTGTTATCATCTTAATTGGTGTCGCGATCTATTACCCATTCTTTAAACTAATGGATAAGCGTAATCTTGGTATTGGTGTCTCTGATGTCTTCTCGAACCGCTTATTTACCAGTGATGAGATTGAAGTTAAAACACGTTTAACAAGTTTTATACCGTCTTTACATCAAAATTTAAAAGCACAAAAAGAGATCGAACGGCTGCAAGCAGAAGGGGAGTTTTTACTCTATTTTCAACCTCAGGTTGATGTGAATACGAATAAGATCATTAGTTTTGAAACACTTATTCGGTATCAAAATAATGATGGGAAAATTTTACCGCCGACGTTTTTAGCCGCCTTTAATCAATTAGGGTTAATGCCTGATTTAGATTATTGGGTTTTTGACAAAGCATTACGTGCTGGCGAACGATTTGCGAAAGTGAATGAGAACATTAGATTATCGATAAATATCTCACCAGATACTGTGTTATCGAAAAATTTTGTCCAAACGATTAAAACACATATTGAAGAGAGCTCACTGTCATTCTCTCAAATTGAAATTGAGATCACTGAAGAGTTATTGGTTCAAAATGAAGCCGATGTTGCTAAAGTCATCGATCAATTACATGAATTAGGCATTGCTGTAGCATTAGATGATTTTGGTACAGGCTATTCATCACTGGCTTATTTATCGCGTTTTGATTTTGATAAAGTAAAAATAGATCGAACACTGGTACTGAATCTGGAAACACAGCGAGGCAAAGATCTGTTTAGCTTAGCTGTACAACTTGGTAAGATCACCAATGCTGAGATTGTTGTTGAAGGGGTAGAGCATCTAAAAGAAGTTGAATTTATTCAGTCTGTGGGTGTGCGTTATATTCAAGGTTTTTATTACTACCGACCAATGTCGCAACAAGATATTTTTGCTAATGACTTATTACAAGACTTTGTTTCCAATAACGATATAAATACTGATCTGACAATCAAGAAGGTAACAACTACCGAGGCATAGTTTAGTGGTGACGGATTTTTAAATAATACCGTGTTGTTTAAGCTTCCATCTTAAAAGGATATACGGTAAATTTCGTATCCATTTTTATGCTCTACTGGGGACGTTATGTCACGCACTATTATCTATACCTACAAAAATGAAGAAAAAGAGCTTATTTTTTCATTTGATCAATACCGTAATATTCATGAAGCGGTAGCTGCTGCAGAAGGTATCGACTTAACGTCATTTCTAAAAATGGAATTGCAAGTTGAAGCAGTTTCAAATTCAAGTAAAGCTGCCCGTGACTATCGTGATAGTTATTTTCGTAAGCTAGGCTTTGGTAAAATCGCTTTAGCGAAAAAAGAAAATCGTGGTGTTGGCCAAAAATAGTTGGCAAGTAAACGAAACAAGTAAACGAAAAAAGCTGGCTATAATCGCCAGCTTTTTTGTTTTTACTGATTGTTGTTATAGCTCATTATATTTTTTCGCTGATCCATAACATTTCTCAATTGGATATTTATCAGCATTTTTGATTATCTTTTTCTGACAAGCTTCTAAAATATCCACGTCGCACTTATCCGCTAGTCGAACTAGATACATCATCACATCAGCAATTTCTTCTTCTAATTGGCGCTTTTTTTCTACTGAAAGGTGTTGGCTTTGCTCAGGTGTTAACCATTGAAAAATTTCTGTTAATTCACCCACTTCACCACTTAAGGCCATCACTAAGTTTTTAGGGGTATGGAACTGATCCCAATTGCGCTGTATTGCAAATTGACGGAGTTGCTCTTGTAGTTGGTGTAGCTCAGATGATGGGTTTGATGACATGATAACACGTTCTTATTTAGGCAATAATTGAAGGATAAACAAAAACACCGCACAACGCACGGTGTTTACATTTAAGATAATTGCTAGTTAGGCAGGGCAACTTTACGTTTTTTATGGAATAAGTTAGGCAATGCTTCAAGAGTGCAAAAGATCAAACCTGCCCAAATAAGGCTAAAACTGATCGCCTTAGTATGATCAAAGACCTCACCAAACAAGAACACCGCCAATAAGAACTGTAATGTTGGCTCAATATATTGCATTAACCCAACCATTGTTAAGCTAGTACGATTCAGTGCTAAAGCGAAGAAGATTAACGGTGCTACCGTGACTGGCGCAGAGCCTACATATAATAGGAATGTAGTCGTACCTGCTGTTAACGAGACACTATCACCAGAGAAGTAAAGCCACAGCATATAAATTACAGCAAAGGGAGTAAGGATTGCTGCTTCAATAGTCACAGAGGTTAATGCATCATATTTTATATACTTTTTGGTTAATCCATAGATAGCAAAAAAACTTCCCATAAGAAGAGATAACCAAGGTAATTCTCCGTACTGCCAGACTTGATAAGCAATGCCTAAGATAGCCAGAACCACTGCGATTACTTGAGCTTTAGTGAGTTTTTCTCTTAAGAAAAACATACCTAAGGCAATAGCAAATAATGGATTAATAAAATAACCAAGACTAGCGGCAAGCACTTCACCGTGGGTAATCGCCCAGGTAAAAGCATACCAAGACACACTCATAATACAGCCAGCGATACCGCACATGAAGAATGACTTTTTATCTGCTAATAGCTCAGTAACGTTAGGTAAAGGGCGTTTAAGCAGTAGCATGACTAATAACATTACAGGGACTGAAAAAATAAGTCTTAGTGCGAGTAATTCATTAATATTGGCTTGTGGCAAGAACTGATAATACAGAGGGAGGATTCCCCAAAGTACAAAAGAAAATGCCGCCAGCATATTTCCAGCACGACGAGATTGCATTGATTGACCTAACAGTAAAGTGTAAATGTTTGATGTATTGTGTTGGCAAGATTTTGCTATATCGGGCGGAACAGAATGAACCTAGACGATAATCGCGACATTTTGTCATTGTTTGGGTATATGTCAATATTATTTTATCTCTATATAGCATAAAAATATAAACAATATTTAATCACTGTTTATTCTGTTTTTTGTTAAACTTCATGGGTTAGAGTGCTGTGGTGATATAAGCTATGGTTGCTTGCCATTTAGGTTTACAACTGAGAGAAAATAGATGACTAAATTAACGTCAGATATCCAAGCTAACAAATTAATGTTTGTTGAAGATACACAAAATACACGTATTGTTTGGAGCCTTCGTAATGAAGAAGGTGATTGGCTATCTGTTGCTTCATCTGAGTTTGAAGATTCGGAAGTAATGCCATTCTGGTCAAATGAAGAAGATGCGAAAGCGCAATGTGCTGATGAGTGGGCTGAGTTCCAACCAAGTGAATTGCCACTAGATATTTTCTTAGAAGATTGGATGATCACATTAGCTGAAGACGGTGTTCTTGTTGGTTTGAACTGGAACGAAAATCTTGAAGGTGTGGAAGTTGAGCCTAGCGATGTTGCTAAGCTTTACATCTAAGCTTTAGATCGTTGATACAAATTACACCCAATGAAAGTCATTGGGTGTAATTATTTTAGGCTTTATTTTCTTTTGATGTCTCTTCACTCACCAAATAAGAATCTTGTTTTAATTCATTATCAAGTTGGGCGATCTTTTCTGCCATAAGTTGATGGCATTGCTCTGCCAACTGTCTAGCGTCAGTAGACTTAAATGTTTGAGTGTTGATTGGGGCTAGCATTTCAGCTATTACTGTACCGTTATCAAGTTTATTTAAATCAATCTTATTGTGTGTTGTGCTGATCACGACAGGAATAATAGGTACACCTGCTTCTATCGCCATTCTAAAAGCTCCTGTCTTAAAAGGCAGTAATCCACGTCCTTTACTTCGAGTGCCTTCAGGGTAAACCCAGACAGATAAATTTCGCTGGTGGATAGCATCAGCAACTTGCTGAATGGTATTACGCGCTTTGGCTTTATTCTCACGATCAATCAGTATATTTCCCGTGATCCAGTAAAGCTGTCCAAAGAAAGGGATCCATAATAAGCTTTTTTTCCCTAGTGACACGGTATTTGGTTGCAACATACCAGGGGTAGTAACAAAGTCATAAACACTTTGGTGGTTGGAAATATAGACGGCATTAGCAATATTAGTGCTGTTAACGAGCCCACGTTGTTCAACACGAACACCTGTGATTTTTTGTAATTGGTTAAACCAACGACAAAAGGTATAGACATGTTTAGGTGCTCGCGGTCGGTTTATTAGGCAGTAAAGTAGTGCACAAAAGGTTGTAATTATAATAAAAAGGGTTGCGATGATAATTCGAATAAAAGCCAGCACATATACTCCTTATGCTGTTTAAGTTATGTCGCATGACTACATCTTTATACATTACCTAAATAGTCATTATTGTGGTAGTCTGGCTTTACAAATAATTAACATTTTATAGCGCACTATCACGATTTATAAAAATATACTGTATCTGGTCGGATGATATATTGCTTGTTAATAAAATTAACAATTACATTTTCAATCCTGACGTGAAGATAATCGCATATGTATTTATAGATAAGTAAATGACTGGATCTTAAATAGGATAAAAGTAAGAATTACAAACAGATAGCCAATACGTTATAGACGTAATGATTATCTCTTCTGTTGTATAGATTTTTTAGCTTACTTAACTGTAAGCTTTTTTTTTCCTTCCTTACAATAATTTTACCATGTTATAGCGTTCGAACGTAATGTTGTCACGGACAGCAACTTCTGTATCTATTAATTTAAAACCTAGCTTTCTAAACAATGGCAGAGAGAGTTTACTGGCTGTAGCACTCAGTGTTGTTTGATGGCTTATATATGCTAACTGTTCGAGTTTACTATAAATAGCACTCGCGACACCCAAGCGATTAAATTTAGGCAGGGTATAGAGTAAAGCAATATAATTTTTCGGATGAAGTTGACCGAATCCCATCACTTTCCCTTTACTATTAATAGCCATTATCACAGTACCTTGTGTTAATAATTTAGCAAATTCGTTTGGATGTTTTCGTGGATAATCAGCCCATATTTTGACTTGCTGTGGATGATAATAAGCAGGAGCAAGCTTTGTAATTGCGTCATAGTAAAGCTGAGACAACTCTTGTTCATAGCGTGGATTATAATTACGAAATTGTATTGATGTCATATTGTTGAGCGTATACGTTTAGTGTTTTGTATCTAACTTTAAGATATGAGAATTATTATTGTTTAGAATATGTAAAATTTATTCTGATAGTGTGCACTTCGTCCTTATTATTGGTACTATTTTAGGCCATAATCAATAAAGTTATTATCAAACGAGCAGTACAGGGTAAATTTTGAAGAACGGATTTAAATATAATAAACACGCATTATTTGCATTGGCGCTTGTGTCAATGATTGGGTGTTCTTCGACTGACTCTGTAAATGATAAAACATCAAACAATAAAGCTGCTGAAACAACATTAGTAGGCAAAGAAATTGCATTTAGCAATGATATGCTGAAAGAAGGTTTAAAAAAGAACGCTTCTGTAGATACCGGTATGTTTGATGGCGTTTACCATTCATGGAAAGGAACACCTTATCGTCTTGGTGGAACAACAAAGAAAGGCATTGATTGCTCAGCATTTGTGCAAGTAGGTTATTCCAGTGTTTACCAAATGATGCTGCCAAGAACGACATTACAATTGGTGAAAAAGGGGCGTAAAGTTTCACGAAATAGTGCAAAAGAAGGGGATTTAGTCTTTTTCCGTACGGGACGTAATACACGCCATGTCGGAATATACTTAGGCAATTCAGAGTTTATGCACGCATCACAATCAAAAGGTGTGATGATTTCACGCTTAGATAACCCTTATTGGAAGCGACATTTTTGGCAAATTAGACGTATGCCTAAATCGCAATAACAATTAAATATTAAAAAGCCCAGCTAAAATTAGCTGGGCTTTTTATTTATAAGTAGGTTGCCGCCATTACTCTAGCGAATAAACCAACAGGAGTAGTCACACCTGTCGTGGAATTAAAGACTTTGCCATTTTTAACAATAATAATAGTGGGTGTAGCACTTATCCCTAATTGTTGGCTAATATGACCATTTTGGTCATTAGTAACAGGAAAGCGATATTCTTTGCTGTTCATGTATGCTTGCAATAAACGATCATCTCCAGAGCGAATAGCAACACTAAATACTTTTATATTCAGATCGTTTTGATATTGTTGTAGCCAATTGATTGATGGACTTACAAAACGGCAACTTGGACACCATGTTGCCCATAAATAAAGTACAACAGGTTGTTGATAACTGAGAGTTAGCCAATCAACATCATGCTGGTTAATTGTTTTTTCTATCGAATGGTTATCAACAGAAACCGTTAGATCTTTATTTCGCCAGATATCAACAACAATACTTACTGCCGTTATTAATATAGCAGTGATAAGTATATTTTTAAGCCACCCTTTGGCAGACGTCCTTGTCATTTATGTTATTCCTTTGTTACTTACTTGCTTTTTTAATTGCGTTAAGTACTTCGTCACTTGTTAAAATCACGGGCAATGGGATACCTTGAGGCGCATTAGGACCATATACAATATTAAATGGAACACCAAAACGTCCATGTGATTGTAGGAAGCCTGTGACGTAGTCAGAAGGTTTCGTCCAATCACCGCGCATTAACTCGATGTTATCTGCAGATAAGGCCGAATATACGGGCTCTTGCAGTAACACACCGACTTTATTGGCTTTACAAGTGATACACCATTCAGCTGTAACATCAACAAAGACTGTTTTTCCTTCAGCGACTTGTTTTGCAATGTTATCAACGTTTAGCGTTTCCCAGTGGTGGTCATCAGCGAGCGGCTTCGCCCAATGGTTTGAGGTTAAGCTACCCACGATAAGGCTACCAGCAACACCCAGTAAAAGAACCGCAGTGGTGATGATAACGGCTTTGCGTCCTTTCTTACGACCTAATTGCCATAAGATAACGAGCATAATGAATAGACCAATAACCCAAACAACAGTGGCACTATAGAAGCTGGTCATTAAGCTTAATAACCAAACACTGGTTGCAAGCATCATCAAACCAAACAGCGTTTTAACCCGATCCATCCATAAACCAGGTTTAGGTAATGCGTTTGCCAATTGTGGGAAGAGAGCAATCAGCAACCATGGTGCAGCCATACCAATCGCTAACGCGGTGAAAATGGCAAAGAGTGTCACATAACTAGCACCTAATGCGAATGCGACAGCTGTGCCTAAGAATGGGGCACTACATGGCGTTGCAAGTAAGGTTGCAAACATACCTTGAATAAAGTGACCAAGGTGTGAGTTATCCCCTTTGGTTGCCATCCAAGTATTGGTGTTACTTGATAAGCGAATTTCAAATAAGCCTAACATATTCGCGCCAAACAGAGCGGTGATCGCAATCATTGCACCAATAAACCAAGGGCTCTGGAATTGGATTCCCCAGCCAAGCGCTTGGCCTGATAATTTCATTAATGCTAAAAAGCCAGCCAATAGCCAAAATGAGGTGATAATACCTGCAGCAGAAGCGATAAACTGGGTACGGATTTGGCGTTTCTCTAAGCCCTTCGCTGAAACAACGCTACTCAACTTCATGCCTAATACCGGCAATACGCATGGCATGATATTAAGAATTAAACCGCCTAATAGCGCAATGCAAATTATTTCTAATAAGTTACTATTAGAGCTCGGCACAATAACAGGAGTGTCTGTTGCTGTTGCAGGGATCTCAACGGCGAGATTATTATCACCGATTGTGATTTGAAGTGGTTCACCAACAAGCTTTGGTGTACCAAACCAACTGGTCACGGGTAATACCGCATACAGTGTTTGATCTTTAATCGTAACATTCGGCGCTAAGAATGAGGTGTCTTTAACGGCTTTATTATGTCCGTCAATCAACACATCTGGTTTCACCCAACCTGCTTTATTTGTTGCAACAACTGTAATTGCTTTTTTGTCTTTGTCATAAGAGACAGTATCCAATGTTACTGCTTGAGACGATTTAGGTACTTGGCTATAACCTTTGTTGTATAAAAACATCGCATCGGTCGATAAGCTGAGTTTTTCAGGATTAAAATCAAGTGCTAATTCATAGTCAGTCAGTACACAAATACTGGTACAGGAAGACATGGTTAATTTACCTGCAAGAAATACAGGCTTATTCATGTCTTTTACATGAATTGAAAGCGGGAAAATAACATCATGTTTATAGCCAAGCGTTTCAACACCTAAGAACTCATAACGTTTTGGCATCGGCCACTGCCAGTCAACACTTTCAACATTACTAGACATATCCCAGTTTATAGATGGTGCAACGCCACCTTCACCAGGCGATCGCCAATAGGTTTTCCAATCTTTATCAAGTTTAACTTCTAGAAGTCCTTGAACAGTATGATTAGCCGTGTCTTTTTCACCCGTTAGTACTAACCTAACTTGTACAGGAGGATGTTGTGGGTTTGTTACCCATCCAGTTGTAATCTCAGTAGCTGCAAAGGTTTGACTGGAAAAAGTGATACTGAGTAATGCACCGAGCATGGCACAGATGAAATAAGTATTGAGGTATAATTTTTTCAATCTAGAACTCCGTTTTAACAATGCACATGTCATTGCAACGATCATGAGCGTATAAATTTTATACTATGGTCTTGGTGATAATATAGAACGGTAAAATAATGATTCTATTTCATCGAGTTAGCAAAATATTCAGATTATTAGGTGACAGTATTTTTACGTTTTGGTTCGCGTATTATAGCGATAAGTTACGCTGTCTTTTCCTATTGTTGTTGCGATAACCTGAACATACGCTTTAGTTTTGTGAAAAGGCTTTGCTGCGTCGTTTTTTTTCCTTGATAGAATGCTTGCATTAGCCGTTGTCGAAGTTGTTCATCTTCTTTACTGTCATTAGACTCTTTTGTCTCTTCATGAATATGAGCTAACAGCGTTTCAGCTTGTTCATTGGCATAACTATAATCAATTTTATTTGCGCCCTGAACAAGCAACCATAATAGAGTGATCAGAATATATTCATCGACATCTTGATTAATAAACTTGCTAGCGTGTTCAGTCCCTACGGTTGATTGAAATACCGATTGCATTTGATGATAGGCAGTCTGTTGTTCAATCCAGCGAGACGAGGCAATGTGGTGTTGTTGCGTCATATAGCCTAATAGTAACGCTAAAGGTTCTTTATCTTGTCGCTGGTGGCAAATATCATTAAATCGAGGTGTTGATTGCTCAATAAAGGCATTGATAATATTTTTTTCTTTTTCAGATAAATCAAGTTGTTCAAGGCCAAGAGAAAAAAATAAGTGTTTGAGATCTGTCATGCTATTAACTTCGTACAAAAGGACGTTTACAGAATAACATGGACAATTAGCGAGTAATAATAAATAGGAATGATAATGACAAAAATATATGACTTCGACGTTAAAGCACTTTCAGGTGAAGAGCTTTCATTAAGTGATTATGAAGGGAAAGTTATACTCGTTGTAAATACAGCCAGCAAGTGCGGTTTTACGCCTCAATATGAAGCATTACAGGCATTATATGAAAAGTATCGTGATCAAGGGTTAGTGATACTTGGGTTTCCATGCAATCAGTTTGGTGGACAAGAGCCAGATGGAGAGAGCCAAATTAAGCAGGAATGTTTGATAAACTATGGCGTAACATTTCCGATGTTTAGCAAAGTAGATGTGAAAGGGCGTGACGCTGAACCGGTATTTTCTTATCTCGTAAAACAATTACCAGGTCTGCTTGGCAAGGATATTAAATGGAATTTCACCAAGTTTTTGATTTCAAGAGAGGGTGAACCAATGAAACGTTATGCGCCCACTACAAAGCCATTTGCTATAGAAGATGACATTATTAAACTGCTATCATAATGATTAATTAGCAGTATTTTGACTACATTGGACAACTTCAATAATCAATTGCTGCTTATTCTCTAAATGATCTTGCTGTATTTTTTGAAGTAATAAGCCAATCGCTTTCGCACGTCTCCCCGTTTTTTTGTATTGCTGTAAATAGTGATTAAGAAAGTCAATTTGCACCGAGCTATCATTGAAGTCACCTAACTTAGCTTGTAGAAGCTTCAATGTTTTTATCTTCAAACTAAGTGATAACTGTTCAATTAATGGACGGTAATACTCCAAACTATAACGTAATTTTTTGCATTTTATTCTCAAGCGATGAAGCTTCGCGTCAGGCGTTTGTGAGTCAATAGCGTTCATTGAGGTGGTAATACGATTATTTAAGTTCATTAATAGCGTATTTATCATTTCTTTTGATGGTGTCGATAACTCTTCTTCGCGAGGCGACAGTTGCTTCAACTGTGTTTTAATGTGCTTATATTGCAGTTTATATTCCTCGCTTTTTAACCATTGTTTATTTTTCTTATATGCTTTTTGGCGCTGGTGCTGAAGATCGTCAAAAAAACGTGCTAGTCCTTGATGATGTTTATGTTCGACCGAATTAAAGTAATGTTCTATTTGCATGAGGTAAACATCGAGATCGCGTTGTAAATTAGTAGGTTGCATTAAATTTTTGATAGCTAAGTTAGTTTCTTTTAGCTGATCTGGGATGAATAGCGATTGATGAAGGCTAAGTATGGCGCGTATACGACGCATCGTAACGCGATATTGATGAAGAAATTCAGGATCATCATCTTTTATAATGCCTTGTTGATAGTTTTCACAAAAAGAAAAGTTCTGTAATACGTGAGAGCGAATAATTTTAGCTAGTGGCAAAGTAGAATTAATAGGATAAACACCTGACGTTTTTCGGGGAAGCTGAAAAGTGTCTCGTTTATGCATAACTGAGCCTTACTAATAAAATTCATTTTAAATTCTAAATATAGAACAATTGGATGCTTATGGCTGAAACATAAGGTTTATTTGTATATGTAAATCACATGGAAACAGTGCGTTACAAGGGAGAAAAAATTAAATCAACAACGAAGAAAGAGAAAACTGCCCGTTATTTCAAACTACTGCTAAAGCTTAAAGAGAGTTATCTATAAGTTTAATAGGAGTCATTGTATGTCAAAGGTATGTAATCCATTAGGTACTGATGGTTTTGAATTTGTTGAATACACTGCTCCAACAAAAGTTGGGATCACTAAACTTAAAAATTTATTTAGACAAATGGGTTTTGCGGAAATAGCGAAACATAAACATAAAATGGTGTGGCTTTATCGTCAGGGGGACATTAACTTCATTGTTAATGGTGAGTCAGCTTCGCAAGCAAGTTCGTTTGCATTGCAGCATGGCGCAAGTGTTAATGCGATGGCATTTCGGGTTAAAGATGTAAACAAGGCGTTAGACTATGCTATTAACCATGGCGCAAAGAGGTGTGAAAATAATGTTGGGCTTATGGAACTAAATATTCCCGCTATTGAAGGTATTGGTGGCGCATTATTATATTTTGTCGATCGTTATGGTGAACATGATATTTACGAAGTTGATTTTGAGTATTACCCAGATGCACAGCAGCGTTTAGCAGCTATAGATACTGGGTTATTAACGATTGATCACTTAACTCATAATGTTGCTATCGGACATATGGATAAATGGTCTGATTTTTATGAAAAAATTGCAAATTTTCAACAGATTAAATACTTTGATATCAAAGGGAAATTAACGGGTTTAAAATCTCGCGCAATGACATCACCTTGTGGCAAAATCCGCATTCCCATCAATGAATCAAGTGACGAACATTCTCAAATCGCAGAATATTTAAAACAATATAATGGCGAAGGTATTCAGCATATCGCTTTAAGTACTAATGACATTCTTTCATCAGTGAAAAAGCTACGTCAATTAGGTGTTACCTTCATGGATACACCGGATACTTATTACGAACTGGTCAGCAAAAGAATTGATTGTCACGATGAAAACATCTCATCATTGCAGCATGACAAAATACTGATCGATAGCGATGAACATGGTATTTTGTTGCAAATTTTCACGGGAACCGTGATTGGTCCCGTATTTTTTGAGATTATTCAACGTAAAGGAAATCAAGGATTCGGTGAGGGTAATTTTCAAGCTTTATTCGAATCAATTGAACTTGATCAAATACGTCGAGGTGTCCTGAGCGCAAAATCTTAGCTTAATGAAAATAAGCAATTTGTTTCCCTTCTGTTAGCTATAAATTGTACATTTCCTCAATGTAAAATTTATACCAGAGGGTCTGGTTAATGTTCTCTATACTGTAGTAGTATCATTTCAAGGTATTTGATTTAATGCCTCTATAGTATATTGGACGTCTGATATGATTAGTAAAGATACAATAGTGAATAAAAATAATAAGTTTCTTGTTGGGTGGCGTGAAGTCGCTGCATTACCTGATCTGGGTATCAATAATATTCATGTGAAAATTGATACTGGTGCACGAAGTTCGTGCCTGCATACTTTCAAAATTGAAGAATTTATCCGTGACGGTGAAGAGTGGGTTAAGTTTTGGATTCACCCAATCCATAACAACACCGACATTGAACAAATCTGTGAAGCAAAAGTGGCTGATAAACGTGTTGTAAGAAACTCAGGCGGTGATGAGCAACTGCGCTACTTTATCGTTTCTACAATTGATTTTAATGGTCAACAGTGGCCGATTGAAATTTCGCTAACCAGTCGTGACAATATGGCTTTCCGTATGCTACTAGGGCGTACGGCAATGCATGAGCGTATTATTGTTGATCCAGAAGCATCTTATCTTATTGAAAATCAAGGCTAGTTGTCATGAAAATTGGAATTTTATCTCGCAACCGTTCACTGTATTCGACAGCTCGTTTGATTGAAGCCGCTGAACAACGTGGTCATGAAATTAAAGTGATCGATGCACTGCGTTGTTATATGAACATTAACTCGCAAAAACCTCAGATTCACTTTAAAGGTGAAGATTTAGTGGATTTTGATGCGATTATTCCACGTATCGGTGCATCAGTAACATTTTACGGTACTGCTGTTTTGCGTCAGTTTGAAATGATGGGTGTATATACCGTTAATGAATCTGTAGCGATCAGCCGCTCACGTGATAAATTACGTTCAATGCAGTTACTATCGCGTAAGTGTATCGGTATGCCTGTGACTGGTTTTGCAAGTAAGCCTGATGACGTTAAAGATTTACTTGATATGGTTGGTGGTGCGCCAGTCGTTATTAAGCTATTAGAAGGCACACAAGGCATTGGTGTGGTTCTTGCTGAAACACGTAAAGCCGCTGAAAGTGTTATTGAAGCTTTCATGGGTCTTAAAGCGAATATCATGGTTCAAGAATACATTAAGGAAGCAGGCGGCGCAGATATCCGTTGTTTCGTTATTGGCGATAAAGTGATTGCAGCAATGAAACGCCAAGGTGCAGAAGGTGAGTTCCGTTCAAACCTACACCGCGGTGGTAGCGCAGCACTGGTTAAGATCACACCTGAAGAACGTAAAACAGCAGTTGCAGCTGCAAAAATTATGGGATTAGGTGTTGCTGGTGTTGACCTGTTACGTTCAGAGCGTGGTCCACTTGTTATGGAAGTTAACTCTTCACCTGGCCTTGAAGGTATTGAGAAAGCAACAGGTAAAGATATTGCAGGCATGATCATCGATTACATCGAAAAAAATGCAGTGAAAAAGTCTTCACTTCGCAACAAAGGCTAATTGAAAAATTAAGCATGAAAAAGGCGCTCATTGAGCGCCTTTTTTGTCACTATTCTATGGTTATCTTACTGAGTTATAGCTGCTTCTCTATTGGTAATACACCGGCCGCCCAAGCGCCAATTTTAAGCCAGATGCTGCTGTCTGGCTCTGATGTATACTGCTTGCCCGTTGTATCATCATTCCATACGATGTCGCCGTTTTCGTCCAATGATAGACGGTAAGCATCTTTAGCTAGGGAGTTACTGATCGTGTTGTAAACTTCACCTGAGAATTTAGGTGAATCAACAATCACCCCTAACTCTGTATTTAAGTATGCAGAGCGTGGATCAAAGTTAAATGAACCGACGAAAATTTTAGATTTATCAAGAATAAAGGTTTTCGCGTGCAAACTTGTACGAGAGCGACTTAGCCATTTGTGTTTTGTTTTATGGCCGGGCTCTACTTTTACTTCATATAGCCTAACACCACCTTCTAGCATGATTTTGCGGTATTTGGCATACCAGCCATGCACAGCGAAAACATCATTAGAAGCTAATGAGTTGGTAACAATAGTAATGTTTTTGCCGTTCTTTGCCGCTTTAGCCAGCTCTTTTGCACCTTCTTCTGTAGGGACAAAATACGGTGAAACTAAGAAGAAATCATGTTCTGCTTTCGCAATCATCTCTGATAGCTTATGTAACAATAAATCATCTTTACTATTAGCAATTTTATACGGTGTATCGTACAGCAGCTCTGCATCTGTCCAGTATAGCGGTAATGTCTCTTCCATTAACTGCTGTATCATCGGGTGGTTTTTCAGCGAACTTGCATAGTCTGACGTCATATACTTAAGCTGAGCATCTTTCCACTGTGCCAGTTGTTCTTTTGTAGGCTCATGTGCTGATGAAACTAAAGCTTCAATCGGGGTCGCTGGTTTACTGTTCCAGTATTCATCAAATTGACGTGCGAATTGCGGTATCACTTTACCTAGCATAATGAGGTCGAAGTCACCGAATTCTACATCACTATTGGCTGAGAAATACTCGTCGCCGATATTACGTCCACCGGTTATGGCAAAAACACCATCTGCAATAATAGATTTATTGTGCATACGGCGATTTAAGCGATCAAAGTCAGTTAAGAAACTTAATGGCTTAATAGTACGGTTTGAAAATGGGTTAAATAAGCGTACTTCAACATTAGGATGAGCAGAGAGGCTTGCTAATGCTTGATCGTCACGATTTTGCATATCATCAAGTAATAAACGAACACGTACACCACGTTCAGCAGCTTGGTATAAATACCATGTTAGCAATCCACTTGTCGCATCATCACGGTAAATATAATACTGAACATCCAGTGTTTTTTGTGCATGTTCAATAATAGCTAAACGTGCAAGCAATGCGGCTTGACCGTCACCAAGAGGGTAGAAACCTGTTTTATGAGGGTGAGCGCTGGTATAAGGCAGAGAGCTTTGGTACAAGCTAGTGTTGAAATTATCAACATTTGAATAGCTTGCTTGCTTTTCTGTTGATAACGGTTGAGCACAACCAACAAGCGTGAGAATACTTGTTGCGATAATAGTACGTGATAACCGTTTCTTATAATCTTTAATACGAATCATGGCTAGGGCATTGAAAATAAATGTGACTGGATTCTACAGAGGAATAATTGGGTAAGCTGTAATTAAAAATACATTATGTGATCATTTTCTGCTTTTAGAAAACTAACTTATAAGAAGTGTAACAAAGTAAGAATTTATTATTATCTTGGGGCAAAAAAAGCCCGAAATAATTGATTATTTCGGGCTAGTATTTTGGTTAATTTACCACGTGATGTATTAACTCGTCGTGGTTGTAAGTCCATGCCATTGGTAATGATTGTTAGGCTTTTTACTCACAATACCTTCATCCAATAATTGTTTGAAAATACTATCCACCTCATCGGTTGATATATTTAAAAACTTACTTACTGCGCGTTTACTGCAATTTACTTTATTATGGCTAAGCGCATCAATGGTTAACTCATAAGGTGTTTTAGGCAGCTCAGGTTCGACAATTATTTCTTCTTGCTCTTGCTCTTGCTCGTGAACATTGACTTCTGACGTTCCAACCGTTGAAGGGTCAAAATGCTCTAGCAGTTTAGGTTGTTCATATTCATTGTATCCTGCCATTTCTAACACTTTGTTATGGCGGAACTGATGACGGAAACGATTTTCTTCACCGATTAACCCCACAAAGAATGCAGCAAAGAAATCTAATAATACTGATAGGAATACCACTAAACCTAGCTGCGCAGCTTGAGGAGTTACATGTAACGATTCCGCAAGACTATCGATCAATCCTAAAACTGAGCCTTGGCTAACGACAGGAATGCTATCACGCTCCATTGCAAGTTTTTGTTGTTGCTTACGTAATTCATCATTTTGTTTTTGAATACGTGCAACACCAGAAGCAATGCGTTCCATCTGAATGTATTTTTCAGCCGCGACGTTATTGAGGTCAATTTGTTTTTCAATTGCTTCAATCTGCATGTTGAAAGCATTGATTTTACTTTTTTGAACGTTAACTTCACTTTGCGCTTTATTCGTTGCGCTGTTAATACCGCCAATAGAGCCACCAATCGAAATTGCAGCAAGAACGGCGTAAAAGGTAAAAGCAGACAGAGTACCTGTATAGTTACGACGTGCTTTGCGTTCCCCAACTTCGTACCATGCGAAGAATTTTCCTAGTTCGAAAATAACCGCCAATCCACCAAAGAGAAACTTCATTAATGGATCATCATCAATAGAAAGGAATAATAGCAGCGAGAAGATGATAGAGGCGAGAATCGCTGCACCTGTGAAACTATAAACTGTCCACATCGCAAAAAATCCTTTCGGGTAGCGGATGTGACTTTTCTGATCGTAAAGCATAAATTAAGTCTGAGTAATGAGCGTTTGCTCGCTTGTCGTTATTAACGCCAAGCAAAAAAAGGGTCTATAGGATACCTTAAAATTGTTGCCATCCCTTATAAAACCTAGCGTGTTGTGTTTTTTCGATGAAAATTTACACACCGCTTTCATTGCTGTTTAAAATGCCACCACCGGGTGATTACAAACTAAACATAATCGAAGGTTAAATAAGATTGATGTGTCGAGGAGGGAATATCTAACATGATGTTTGGTGGTCATTTATTGCTAAATCTGTGAGTCTTTATCAACCTTTTATGTAAACTAATTAATACGGAATGAGATAAATTGTCATTATACTGACAAAAATATCTAGCATTATTTGAATAATACAAGCAATAAAATAACCACAGGTAGTTTTGTGAAATATCAACCTCAATCGAATGTGATGGGAAGTATCGATCAACAGGTTAGGGATAACACAACACCGATTTATTACACTGAAAGAGAACGCGTAATGTATGAGCGCTTAGGACAGTCCTACGCGTGGTACAAAATTATGGACGATGAATTATCGCTCATAGAGCAAAAGTGTCTAAGTGCTTTTTATGATACTTGGCCTCAATTGAAAAAGTTTGGTTTTCAAAGTTGTAAGGAAATTGTTAGTAATAAAGTACATGTGATGTTTGAAATTCAACGAATTAAGACCAAATACCCAGCTTCAGAACAACAACAAACATTTTTAAATAACTTATTGATAAAAAGAGATTTATTGTATCCTGAATGGTTAAGAGCCAAAAAGTCTTTAGAGTATATAGAATCTGAAAAAGCCTATTTACGTGCAGTTAAAGATATCTCCCATAATTAATTATGTAAAAAGCTGACCTATACTTATTGTTAATTTAACGGTTAAGGAGGGTCAGTGATGTTCTTTACCAGTGAACATAAAATGACAAATGAAGAGCAATTTTTCATTAAGTCGCAGCATATGGGGCGTAATCTGCCATCTAATTTACAATTACACCTTTCTTTAATTTATGTTGATAATCAAACGTTTCAATGTGTTTGGGAAGCAGAATCCCTTGAAATGGTCGAGGATTATGTAGAAGCTCAATTAGCAGATTGTTGTCAAAGTCACTATTTTGAAGTTGATCCATTCTCGGCTATTGGCGCCTAAAAATTTGTTATTAATATAATTAATATGTTGTTCTGATGTGATGGATTAAAATATAACGTCTTATTATTGTTAATGCTTGTATTGCGTTATTCCTTTGTGTGATGAATATCGAATTATCATTTATATGAAGAGTGATTCTCTGCGCAAAAATGATTTCTATTAATAACTACTCTCAGCCTATAAATATTTTGTAATAAATATCGAGAGAAGTATTAATGAAAAAGAATTTAATTTGCTTAGGTATCTTAGTTGCTGGTTTAAGTTTTCAATCATCCTCTTTTGCTCAAGGCACAGAACTGCCTAATATTAAGATCTTAGCAACGGGAGGCACAATAGCCGGTGCAGGTCAATCAGCAACCGGCAGTGCGTATACTTCAGGACAAGTTGGTATTGATGCCCTTATTAATGCTGTACCTGAAATGGCAAAAATTGCAGATATCAGTGGCGAGCAAGTTGCGAATATTGGTTCGCAAGACATGAACGATCAGGTATGGCTGACGTTAGCTAAACGTGTCAATGAACTCTTAGCGAAAGATGATGTTGACGGTATTGTCATTACACATGGTACTGACACCATGGAAGAGACAGCATACTTCTTAAACTTAACCGTGAAGAGTGACAAACCTGTCGTATTAGTGGGTGCAATGCGTCCATCAACGGCTATGAGTGCAGATGGACCTGTTAACTTATACAACGCAGTGATCACCGCTGCTGACACTGATTCAAAAGGTCGTGGTGTTTTAATGGCGATGAATGATGTGATCTTGGATGCGCGTGATGTCACTAAGACCAGTACGACAGCTGTCGATACATTTAAATCACCTAATTTTGGTGAGTTAGGTTACATCCATAATGGCGATGCTGTGTATCAACGTAGCCCAGAGCGTCATAATACGAAAGATTCTAAGTTTGATATATCGAAAGTGAAAGCCTTACCTAAAGTTGGGATCGTTTATAACTATTCCAACGCCTCTGATTTACCTGTTAAAGCGCTAATTGATGCAAAATTTGATGGTATTGTGAGTGCTGGTGTCGGCAATGGTAATATCTATAAAGGTATTTTCGAACAACTCGCTAAAGCAAGTAAAGACGGGATCATGGTAGTTCGAAGCTCTCGTGTGCCTACTGGCGCGACAACACTTGCGGCAGAAATCGATGATAGTAAATATGGTTTTGTTGCATCCGGAACTCTAAATCCCCAAAAAGCCCGTATTCTATTAATGTTGTCATTAACACAAACAAATAATTATCGTGATGTACAAAAGATGTTTCAGTATTACTAGGCTGTTTTTTCTAGGATCGAGTTTCTCATAAACGTAGTTTTGTATAGTAAAAAGCCAGTCTTCCTGACTGGCTTGATACTCGCTTAATAACGTACTGAATTATTTAGCGTTGCTCTTTACTTCCGCAATGGCATCTTTAAGCCCCTGAGGATCGTAGCCATTGATAATGTGAACATTGTCTGTAGTTACATTATCTGTTGGCATAACAATTAATGCCGGTGTTCCTTGAAAACCTAATTGACTAAATAGTTGGAAGTTGCCTTCAAAACTATTATTCGCATCAAACTTACTGATATCAATGCCCAACTTAGTTGCGATATCATTAATATCTTGTTTTGTTAATTTGCCTTCATCTTTACCAGAGGCAAATACGGCATTATGGTATTTACTGTAAAGGTCACTGCCTTTATGGGCAAAAATCCAGTTACCCATATCTGCCGCATATTTTGATGCTTCCCAACGTGACGCAAAGATTGGCGTTTCTTTGAAAATGAATTTAACATCAGGGTTTTCAGCTTCAAGTTGTTTCACAGTAGGTGAAATCTTTGAGCAGAACATGCATTGGTAATCAAAAAACTCAATAACGTTTACTTTGGCATCTTTAGGGCCAATATATGGCGTTTTAGCATCTTTAATAAGTTGGTCAGCATAAGTCACGACAGTTTGCTTCGCTGACTGTATCTGCTTTTCCATCTGTTGCTTTTGCAGTGTTTCTGATGCTTTTACCAAAACTTCAGGGTGCTCAATAATATATTGGCTTGCAATTTTTTCAATTTGCGCTTTTTGCTCAGGGCTAAAGTCTTTATTATTAACTGCAGTTGTTTCATTACAGCCAGCTAATAGTGCTGTCACCATAAGCGGTAGAATTAGTTTTTTCATTTTATCTCTATACGTTAGATAGCGTATTAATTATCAACAATTAAATGATATAGAGTATGAATGTAACCTGAATCAATTTATTAAATATTTATTTTCAAATAAAAGATTCAATAGAAAAAAGGGATAGCTAATTAAAGTGTTATATAAAACGTAGATCTTATTTTCCATTATTCGAAAATTTCATTGTGATGAGTTGCGCATAATTATGAATGCTTTTGTTGTAAATTATTCATAACGAATGAACAGAGATCTTATTATGAATAAAAAATTTACATTATTAGCCGTTAGCTCATTATTTGCTTTATCGACAATTTCTACAGCGGCTTTTGCGGATCCCAAAGTACCGGCGACAGATCCTGGTTATAGTTCGATCCAAATAATGGAAATGGGACAACCAAAAGATGTTCATTGGATCTCAGTTAAGCAAATTGCTGAAAAATTAAAAGGTAAGCCACCAATGGCTGTCGGCTTTGATATTGATGACACGGTGTTATTTAGTACGCCGGGTTTCTATCGTGGTAAGCAGGAGTTTTCTCCTAATGGTTTTTCATACCTACATGAGCAGAAGTTCTGGGATAAAATGAACTGTGAGTGGGAAAAATTCAGTCTACCGAAGCAAATAGGTAAAGAGCTGATTGCTATGCACCAAAAACGTGGCGATCAAATTTATTTTATTACAGGTCGTACAGCATCAAAATGTGAAATTACCACACAATATTTAAAAGATGTGTTTGGTATTAAAAATATGCATAAGGTTATATTTGCAGGTTCAAGTAAAACAGAATTTACTAAAACGCCTTACATAAAAGAAAATAATATTAAGTTATACTATGGTGATTCTGACGGTGATATTATTTCTGCTCGCAAAGCTGGAGCAGAAGGTATTCGTATTATGCGAGCTGCCAACTCAAGTAACCGACCAATTGCTAAAAATGGCGTATACGGTGAAGAAGTCGTTACTAATTCACAGTACTAGTCGTTAATGAATAAAAAAAGCGACCGTTATGGTCGCTTTTTTATATATGTTTATTTCGTTGTGCCCAACAGCCAATAAAGATAAAAAAGATGCTTATAATACAAACTGACAAATAATTAGGAAGATTTAACAGCTCACGATATACCAAAGGTGATAAATTGATAATTAAAAAGCCATAACCAAAGGCATTAACAAAAATAAATACAATAGTCCTAATAATAAAATTGTAATGGGACAAATGCCTACGTAAAAAGCGATTAAAATCCCCACCGAAAACAACCAATGAACAAGCGACAATCGCGGTTGAAATATCATCTAACCAAGGACGTATATCGTGTCCTAAATCAGATAAAAGACGAATAATGAGATCCATGTAAGTATACTATTTCTGCTAAATAATGACGTTTGAGAGTAGTTGTGTTGTTGATAAAAAACTAGTGCAGTAGTACAAACTTGCCAAGAAGATCACGGCATACAGAGATATACTTAACTGGCTTCGATTACAGTATTTAGAATCTTGTCGTGGATCTGAGTACGAAGAAGGCATAACTATTTCTTTCCATATTGCTATATAACGATTTAACGCTCTCTATGGTAAAATTGACGTAAGAAATGCAGAGAGTAAACACATGTTAGTTATTTCAAATTCAGTCCAACTTGCCGATTGGGAAATAGAGCTTACCGCTATCCGAGCTCAAGGTGCTGGTGGTCAGAACGTCAACAAAGTGTCGAGCGCAATCCATTTACGGTTTGATATCAACCGTTCATCATTACCGGGCTTTTACAAAGAACGCCTTTTAAAACTATCTGATAGCCGTATCACAAAAGATGGTGTCATTGTTATCAAAAGCCAGCAACATCGTACTCAAGAGATGAACCGCGAGGAAGCATTAACACGACTAAAAACGCTTATTCAAAGTGTTATGACAACGCAGAAAGCACGTAAAGCGACACGTCCGACTAAAAACTCACAGGTACGTCGTGTCGATAAGAAAACCCAGCGAGGGAAAACCAAAAACCTCAGAGGTAAAGTGAATTTTTAATCAAAATTAATGTGACCTTTATGGCATAAGTTGCTGTAAAGAAGTGACATTGTGATACCTAACCGAATATCTTTGCTATCAATAGCTGTGTAAATTCTTTATTTGCATTTATTCATTATTGGGTGGCAGGGATGTTCGAGAAAAAAACACTTCAACTTTTACAATTGTTTTATCGTGAAACAGAGCGTGTACGTTTATTCACTTTAGACGATCTCCCTCCATTAGCTGTTGAACAGCAACAACAAATGAATCTGTGGTTAGAAACAAAACGCAATTTTGAACGCAATGAGATTGTGGAACAGGTATGGTTAAAAACTTGTAGTGCAGGATACATAACAGAATTAAGGCTACATGATGACGGTACGCTTGATGAATACACGTTATTCAATCGTCTACACACCACAGGCTATTGGGAGCTAGTAGATGGAGCGATCGAAATAGAAATTAAAAAAGCAGAGAATACCTATCGTTTTGCTGTCTTTGCTAACCGTCACGCTAATATCCATTCTGCTATCGAGTACAAAAATGGCGAGCTGCATTCGTATCTTAAATTAGCGCAAACACGACCTATTAAATTCTAATCTATAGCTTTTTGGTTGATAAAATAGACTGGTATCGATGTATATTATCAGTACACTGATAAAAGGTTTGGATATTAGGAAGGTCAAGGATGAGTAAGATAAATAAAGTTGCAGTTGTTGGTGGTACTCACGGTAATGAATTTAGTGGTATTTACTTACTCAAAAAGTGGCAAAGTGATCCCCTGCAATTAGCGCGTGAGAGTTTTTCTGTCGATACTGTATTTGCTAACCCAAAAGCATACGGTGAAAATAAGCGGTATGTTGATCATGATTTGAATCGCCAATTTGGTATTGATGATCTTGCGAATAATGAGTTGACGAGTTATGAACAAACTCGCGCTAAAGCAATTAATCAGCAAATTGGACCAAAAGGAAAAGCAAATAGTGATTTTATTATCGATTTGCATAATACGACCAGTAACATGGGGCCTTCATTAATCTTACTTCAGTCAGATCTGTTTAATCGTCAGTTAGGGGCGTATGTTAAGTCTAAAATGCCAAAAGCTGTGGTGGTATTTGAAGATCATACCTCTGTTGATGAGCATTTATTTCTTTGCTCAATTGCGAAGCAAGGTGTGATTGTTGAAATAGGGCCGCAACCACAATCGGTTATACGTCAAGATGTATTAGATTGGATGGAAGCGATGACAAAACATATTTTGGATTTTGTTCATTTAAATAACACTAATGAAGTGCCTGACTTACCTGCAAGTTATGACGCTTACCGTTATGAAGAAACCCTCAAGCTTCCAGTAGATGAACAGGGGGAGCGAATTGGCATGGTTCATCAATCTGTTCAAGATAATGATTTTGAACCACTGCGCTCAGGCGACCCTATTTTCACCTTGTTTGATGGTACAGAGATTTTCTGGGAAGGGGATTATGAAGCGTATCCTCACTTTATTAATGAAGCCGCTTATTATGATAATAATCTTGCGATGTCATTAGGCAAGAAAATCGTGGTATCAACAAACTAATATTTAGCCCATATCATTAGTAATCAAATAATAGCCCGTAACAGACGTACATTGTTCTGTTACGGGCTTTTTAGTTGTTACTATTATTAGTTAATGCGTTGTTTTCATTACTACAATAGGGTTGTGATCAACCATAATGATATGCGAATCAACATTAAATACAGCAGAGATAAGTTCACTTGTTACTGTAGTTTTAGGCGACCCATAGTCGAATAATTTGCCGTTATGTAGTACCGCAATATGGTCGGCATATTGAAGTGCCAAGTTAAGATCGTGGATCACCATAATCACGCATGCCCCAGTGCGCTTAGTATAGGATCGAACATAATTGAGCAATCGTAATTGGTTTTGCATATCAAGTGCTGAAGTTGGCTCATCTAACAGCAATACTTTAGGGGCGTTTATTAACGCTTGCGCAAGCCCTACCATTTGGCTTTCACCACCAGAGAGTGCAAAACATTGTTTATTAGCGAGGTGTAAAATCCCCATATCTTTTAATAAGAATAACCCTTGCTCTGCACTTTCTTTTTTCGCGATCAAAGACGTTGAGTGAATGTTCATTGTCGTGATCAATAACTCGAGTACCGTAACGTTAGCGTGAATGCGATGCTCCTGCGGTAAATAGCCAATATCTTTTAACGACAGCGGTTTTTTAACGTATTGAATTTGGTCAGGGTATTGTTTAAGCAGCGCTGTCATTTGGCGTAAGAGTGTCGATTTACCGGCACCGTTTTTTCCTATTAAGGCTACCATTTCGCCGTCGTGGATAGTGGGCAGTGTTAAGTTATTTAAGACCGACTGCTTGCCAAATGTCACTGTGATATTGTTGATATCAAGGCTCATGCTAGCGCCCCCCTTTTTTAATCACAAGAAAGATAAAGAAAGGGATCCCAACAATAGACATTACAACGGTGAGGGGCAAAATGATCCCAGGCATAATTGCTTTACTCGCAATAGAGGCTAACTCTAATAATACCGCTCCAACTAAGAATGATGCGGGCAAGAAGAAGCGTTGATCTTCACCTAAAACCATCCGTGCAATATGCGGAGCAACTAGACCAACAAACCCGACTGCGCCAACAAATGAAACCGAGATTGAAGTAATAATTGAAACTAACACCAAGGTTTTCATGCGTAGACGCTTGACGTTAATTCCCATCGATTCGGCACGTTCTTGTCCCATTTTTAATGAAGATAATCGCCAAGCATCTTTCATCATAATGATTAATACAATGGGTAACAAAATCAGTAAGAAAACAATTTTTTCCCAACTACCGCGATCCAGTGACCCCATTTGCCAGAAGACTAAAGTTTGCAATTGGGTTTCGCTGGCAATGTATTGCATCATGATCAGCAAACTATCGTATGCAAACATAACGGCAACACCAAATAACATCACACCTTCAATTGAGATACGCTTTATCGATGAAATCCCTGCGATCAATAACGTCGTTAATAAACACATAATGAACGCCATCACGGCTATTTGATATTGTGCAGGGATAAAGGGCAGAGCAACGACATTAGTGATAACTAAAGACGCCCCGAATCCGGCTGCCGCTGAAACACCAAAGGTATAAGGATCCGCTAGCGGGTTATGCAATGTTGTTTGCATTTGTGCGCCAGCCAAGGCTAATGCTCCCCCAATAAAAGGGGCCATGAGTGACATTGGCATGCGTATATCCCACACAATGACTCGACTGGCGATAGCACTTTGGCTTGGTGTAAAAATCGCTTGGATCACTTGTGAAAAAGAGAGACCTTGTGAGCCAATAAGAACATCAATAATAACAAATAACACACTTAAAATGGCAAGGCTGATCAGTGCAATTCTTTTATTACGAGAACGAATATGGTGAGCTCTCAATTCGAATGTAATGCTGTTCACTGACTCATTGCCTTAAAGTTATTTTGACCAAACTGACCACTTAGATGACGATTACCAAACTTAAGGTTCATCTCTTCAAATGTCTTTTCTGGTTGTAGCTTTGAAAAAAGTGAAGGGTGTAACCATTTTGCAAAATACTCAATCGCCACTAAGTTGTAAGGCGAGTTGTAAAATGGCATATAAATCGAATAAACATTCTTCTGTTGGTAAGCTGTTAGTGCTTGTAGCCATGGTCGATTCATCAAACTGGTTGTCGCTTTTTTAATTGCGGCGTGGTTAGGAGAGTAACCCAGTGGAATACCATTTGTTGCCTGACCATCATTGGTGATCCAACCGGTCGTTTGCATAATATAAACATTAGGCTGTGAGGTGATGACTGTCTCTGGTGACATCTGCCCAGTTTCAGAACCGTCAAGCGGCGCTATCGCAATATTTTCAGCCTTAAGCATTGGGATGTAAGCGCCCATATTACCATTAGCGAAAGTACGGCAGCATGAATCACTGTAACCCGCAGCTCGTTCAATAAACACACGCGGAGTCGGTGCGTTTGGGTGCTGTGCAAGTGTATCTTTTATCGCATTCAAGTGACTTGTATAGTAATTGGCGAATGCATCGCCTTGCTTTGAGCGGTTAACAGCATCAGCGATAACCTGTACTGATTTCACTGTGTTTTTGAGTGGCTTTTCACGGAAATCGACAGTTAATACTTTAATTCCAGCATCATTGAGCTTTTTCAATAAGCCTTTATCTTCTGCCAATTTAATATTTGAGAGGTCAACGATAAAAAGATCGGGCTTTGGTTTTAGGTTAATAAAACGTTCAACATCAAATTCACCAGATTTAATAAGACCGATAGTCGGAACATTTTTTAGTGAGGGGTATTGCTTAATATAACTAGCATACATGCTCGGTGCCGAAACTCGCATATCATCTCTTGCTGCAACAAGGTGTTTTGCTGCCTCTTTTTGATAAATAATTTCTAGCAATGGAAAAATACGACTGGTTGAAAGTGCAATGTTCTGAGGTTGATGATCAAAGGTAACATGTCTACCGGCAACATCAGTTACTGTAATGGGATAGGTGTTTGCTAAAGCGATATTAGAGACTGTTAAACCAACAGTAAGAGAAAGTAACGTTTTAATAGGCGTTTTCAAAATGGCTATCCTTAAAAAATTTTTCGAAATAATAATGATAATAATTATCGTTATAAATGTTTTTTATTGAGAGATAAGGATCCATTTGTGAAAGGTAATGAGACTCATTACTATATTTTGCTGTAGCAGAGTTAGATTATTTAGAGGGAGAATGGCTGTGAAACGTAGAGGAGAGTATGGATCCAAGAAAGCGATTATTTGAGTAGCACTATAAGTACTTGGATCTCATATTAATATTAAGACTATGATTACAAAGCGTCTACTGCAGCACTAAAACCATCAGCTGATAAGTTAAAACCTGCGATATCAACGTAGTTTTTAGTTTGAAATAGGTCGAAAACTTGTGACATTTCCGCACCATTATTGCTGGCATAAGCATAGGCTGTACATGTGTTATTAGTGGGGTCGAAGCTAGTAGATACATGTAATAAGGTTTGTTTAGCAACATTGTAATTATCTAGTGCCGAAACATATTTCCAGCTGTTACACACACTTTGGCTAGTAGGCATATGGTCGATAAAGTCGATACGCGTGAGTTGATGTGAGTCACTGCTAAAATGAAAAACGTAGGTTTGATTGCCAAAATCAGTTTGAGTGATCAATTCATTTTTTGATGGGACAGCTTGATAAGTATTATGTTGAGTGGTGTCAGCAAAAGCATTAGAAATACTAAAAATAGAAAAAGTAAGTGCAACTAGTGAGGTAGAACGCTTAAACACTGATATAACTCCACGAAACTCGATTTCAATCAAAGCCTAATAACATGCCTGTTAAGCATTCATAATGCAAATGTTTTACTACGGAACAGCGGTATAATTAAATTCCATTTGCAGTAATAGAAGTAAAAATTAAACGATACTCAAATAGTTGTATTTCATGATTTGTATAATAGCTATATATGTAACGCCATATGTATTTTTCAATATAATTTCATGTGTATTAAAACGTTACATTTTTGATCTTTTAAAACAGTAAATATACTGCCATATTTTTGACTTAGTATTTTATCTCTAAAAACGTTAATTTTTTCAATTAAATAATGTTAGACAGAGGCGCAATCGTTCTTACTGGAATGGATAACCTAATTCATGGATATGACATCAATAATATTTAATGCTCTACAGCCTTTATGTTGGATTATTCCGGTTGTTTTTATTCTGTTTTTAGTTAGATCACCGTGGTTTAAAGGTCGTGCAGGTGAATTAATTGTTCATTACCGTCTAAAACTTTTGCCAGCAAAACATTACAAAGTATTAACTAATGTAACCTTACCCAATGAAAATGGCACAACTCAAATTGACCATCTTGTTGTTTCTCAATACGGTATTTTCGTTGTGGAAACGATAAATATTAAAGGGTGGATTTTTGGTGGAACCTATCAGCCAATATGGCAGCAAGCATTGTTTAATCGCTCATCAGTATTTAAAAACCCTTTACATCAAAATGAAAAACATATTAAGACGCTTCAATATTTATTGGGGGTTGATGAAACGGCATTTCATTCAGCAGTGGTCTTTGTCGGTGATTGTACTTTTAAAACCGAGATGCCTGATAATGTAGTTAAATCAGTAAGTGCAATGATGCATTATATTCACACATTTAAGACGCCGTTATTTACAGAGCTGCAGTTACAGCAATGGGTTGCTAGCATTGAAGGGACATCATTTAACCCAGACCATTGCAACTAACGGTTAAGTAAAAGCATTACGATGTGCCTACATCGCTAGCAAGGCTGTACTCTATGCACTGAGAGTATTTGGGTATATTGCGTTTTTAAGTCAAATTATTTCTTTTACGTGCTACAGAACTGCCTTTAACTTAATCCAGATTAAAGTTTTCACCTTTCTTTATCAGTAATATTCCCTCCATCTGTTCAAAATTGACAGGTATTAGAAAAAAGAACCGATACCCTAATCGTGTCACCGTTCTTTTTGTTCTTCAATCTGATGATAAATCATAAAAAGATGTAAGAGGCTTCACCTTGAGTAATTTGTTTTCTGCAACTCACATTGGTTCGATGACGTTAAAAAACCGCTTTGTACGCAGTGCAACGTGGGAAAATATGGCGACAGAAGAAGGGCATATGACAGATAAGCTTTATGCTATCTATGAAGAGCTTGCCAAAGGTGAGGTTGGCTTAATTGTCACGGGTTATGCCAATATTGTAGAAGAAGAAAAGCCGAATGCGGGCATGATGGGGATGTATAACGATTCTTTTATTGAAGAATACAAGAAGCTAACAGAGCTTGTACATCAGTATGATTCAAAAATTGTCATGCAGTTAGCCTATGGTGGTACGAAAACAACGTATAACCTTGGCGAACGTGTTATTTTTGCGCCAAGTGCAGTGTGTGAAAAAAGTACCCAAACATTGGGTAAAGCAATGACACAAGAAGAAATTGATTACATCGTTAATGCATTTGCACAAGCAAGCTTACGTGCTCAACAATCAGGTTTTGACGGTGTTGAAATTCATGCAGCGCACACTTATTTAATTAATCAGTTTTTAAGCCCTTACTACAATCAACGTGAAGATCAGTACGGCGGCAGCCTTGAAAACCGTATGCGTTTCTTAATTGAAATTTACGATGCGATCAGAAAGTTAGTAGGTAACGATTTTCCGATTTTAGTGAAATTAACCGCAACAGAGTTTTTTGAAGGTGGATTAACTTTTGAAGAAACGCGTGTTATTTGTAAAAAACTGGAAGCGATTGGTGTTGATGCCATTATTATCTCAGGCAATATTCATGGTAAAGCCGATACTATGGTTGGTGAAGTGCATGATGGTTATGAGATTCAAGCTGAAGGTTACTTTAGCGAATATGGCCGTGTGATAAGTGAAGAAGTTAATGTACCAGTAATGACAGTTGGTGGCCTAAGTAATTACTGTGCAATTGAAGCTCTTGCTGATAATACAAATATTGAATTATTTGCGTTTTCACGTCCGTTACTGACGGAGCCACAACTGATCAAACGTTGGAAAGAGGGTGATCGTATTGATGTTGAGTGTGAAAGATGCTCAAAATGTCGAACCCGCCGTGGTAATTTTTGTGTGACCTCTAAAACGAGAAAAGCTGAGATTGCAGCATTATAATTTTAAGAGACATATAAAGAGTTAGCCCTGGCTTAAATGGCTAACTCTTTACTTTGTTATTTTATTGCCAGATCTTGCTGTTTTACTTGCCACTGCTGATACCATTGGTCAATGCTGTCATATGGCATAGGGGGAGATATAAAGTACCCTTGTGCTTGTTGACAATGCATTTCCTGTAATTGCTTCCATAGACCTAGGTTTTCAACACCTTCAGCAATTGCAATTAAATTTAAGCGTTTAGTGAGCAATAAACATGATTCTACAATGGCTTCTGCGGTAATACTTGTTGGTAATGCCTGAATAAACCCAAGATCAAGTTTAAGGGAATTAAACGTCAATGTTTCTAACTGTTTAAGTGACGAATAGCCAGTACCAAAATCATCAATGGATAAAACAAATTCGTGCATACTTAAGCGTGATGCTGACTCAATAGCTTCACCAACCGATTCAAATATATCTGATTCTGTTAGTTCAAAATATAACCATTGATTTAAATCGTAATATTGTTCTTTTAATTTAAGTACACAGTTGATGAAATGTGGATCAGCCAATGTTTTAGATGAAATATTTATCGCAATTTTTCGGTTATGGAAATATGAACGATAACAAATTACGTAATTAATAATGTAAAGAGCTAATTGTTTTTCTTTATTATGTGCCATTATTTGATCAATAAACTGGTAAGCTGGAACCGTACCATATTCAGGATGAACTAAACGTATTAACGCTTCACAAGCAACCCATTCCCCAGTTTCAAGCGATACTATAGGCTGAAAGTGAGGAACAAACCAGTATTGTTCAAAAGCAAGATCGATAAATGCTTCATCCAATTTTATATCGCAAGTCTGTAGACGTTCAGGTAGTGCATTAGTTTGCTTTGCTGTTTCAATTAAAACACTAATTTGCTTTAAGCAGGTGGGTTTAGCCAATGTGCCTAATAAGTTAAGTTTATAGTTAAGACACATCTTCTCAACACTGGCTAAGATATCTTGCTTCAAGGCACTAGTGATAATAATTGCACCTTTAAACTGTTGTTTTGCAATATGACCAAGAAAACTGATGCCATCCATCTCTGGCATATTTAAATCACATAACAATAGCTGTGGTTGATATTGCTGCATAATTTTTAATGCTTCGGCACCGTTAACCGCGCAATGAATTTCATCATTAACAGGATCGATAATACGAGCTAACTGTGTTGTTAGTACTTGGCGCTGAAAATCATGATCTTCTATCAATAGTATGCGCATTCTAGTTACCCTTTAAATTATCGATTTGTTGAGTGAGCTGACTAACTAAAGCTATTAATGATTCATAGTGGTGCTGCAAAGTATCGATTCTATGCTGTTGAATATCCTTTTCCACATCGATGCAAAGTGCATCAAGCTGGTGGAACGTCATGACACGAGCTGCACCTTTAATTCTATGGATAATTAAGCTCACTAATTCAATATTATTTTCGTTAATAGCGATATTTAAGTCATGCTGGTCTTCAAAACATGATGCAAGATATTGATCGAGCAATGTATAGGTTGTTTCACTATCACCGAAGATATCAATAAGCTCGTTGATATTAACCAAATCAATTGTGTTGTCACTATTTATTAGGTTATCAGGCACGATGTGATCATATGTTGACGTGACATTGTCACAATCGATACTCGGTAGCCATGGGTTTAATACGGTATTTAATTCATCTAATGTAATTGGCTTAATTAAATACGCATCAAACCCAATCTCTTTAAAAAATTGTTCGTTAGATAGCGCATCTGCTGTTAACGCCAATACAGGAAGAGGCTTAGCATCTAGTTTCTGTTCTTTTTTACGAATAGCTTTAACCAGTTCAAAACCATCAAGCTCAGGCATATGGCAATCTGTAATTAAGAGGTCATATGAATTCTTGCTTAATGCATCTAGTGCTTTTTGACCGTTATCTACAATATCAACCGCATAGTTAAGTTGCTCTAGTTGTTGTTTAAGGATCTGCTGGTTAATGGGGTGATCTTCTGCAACCAGAATGTAACGCCCTTTTGCAACAGCCTGCTCATAGGTATATGCACGCTTTTCCATGCTGGTTATTTCAGGGAATAGGGTATTTTTACACGTCTGTTTTGCTAACGCTTGGTAAAACACATCCGGCAATAATGGATTACAAGAAACGTTATAACCATCCGAGGTGTTTTGAGTGAAAAAATGGCTAGGAGAGCTAATTGTAATAACGTTTATTGAGGGTAAATTAGCCTTAAACCATGCTGAATCAATATTGTGATCAGCAAGCCACGTATCTTTTACGATAATCGTATTGATTTTATTTGTTAGTATGAATGCTGGTAATTTGGCATTGTTTGAAATTGCAATTTTTGTGTATGAGCATTGCCATGATTGTAAATATAACTCTAAATATTGATCGTCAATATCGCCCAGCAGGCCACAATGTTTATGTAAAGGCTTGACCGATTTCTTTTCTACAACAGGGAAGGGTATTGTCACACTAAATGTAGTGCCAATATCGATGTCACTTTTTGCCACAATTTCCCCGCCCATTAGTTGTGCTAATTGATGGCAAATGGATAAACCTAGCCCTGTACCACTAAATCGGCGGTTACTGTTTTGCTCAACTTGAACAAATGGTTGAAATAAACGCTGTAAATCTTCTGGTTTAATACCTATACCTGTATCAGTGATTGAGAATGTCAGTCGTTGTTGTGATGCTGATTCTTGGATCATATCAACAGCAAGATGAATGTTTCCTTGCACGGTAAACTTAATCGCATTGTTGATAAGATTATTAAGAATTTGTGTTAAACGTACATCATCAAACAGTAAACAGTGTGCGATAGCGGGATCTAGCCACAAGGTGAATGTAATCTCTTTTTGCTGAGCATGAATAGAGTGGGGCTGAACTAATTCATGAATAAGATCAGAAATATTATTTTCACTTGGGCTAATACTGAGCTTACCGGCTTCAATTTTCGAAAAATCTAGTACATCATTAACAATGTTTAGCAAGTTACGTCCTGATTGCGACAAGTTATGATGAATTTGACGTAATTCGGTTGTTTTTACATGTGGTTCCATTAGCTCTAATAAACTCAGAATACCGCTGATTGGTGTGCGGATCTCGTGGCTCATCATTGCCAAGAAGCGTGATTTAGATTCAGTGGCGGCTAGTGATTTCTCGTTAGCTTCCATTAATGCGACTTGCTGCTCTTTCGTTTGCGTAATATCTAGAATGATAGTATTCCACTGCCAACCATTTTCAACTTCCGATATTTGACAACGGAGTTCTATCCAGCGTGGTTTAAGTGCATTGGAATGAATTTGTAAATTAGTACTCCAGTAACCTACAGAAACCGCTTGCTGCATTGCTAAATATAGCGATGTAAAGTCGTCACGTTGCTTTAAAATGTTGAATAGTAGCGATGGACTTTTATAAATCATTGATGCTTCATAATCGATGAAATGATTAATCTTTTCACTGATAAACAAAAATTCGATATCGTATGGGTCGTGGCTTTTTTGTAAGTGCTGAATTAATACCCCATCAAAATTGTTGGTGAGATATGTCAGTTTTTGCTCTGCATTTTTTCTTTGGGTGATCTCTCTACTTAATCGGCGATTCCAATAGATAATCACAGTAATAATACTAAAAATTACTGTTGTAACAATGATCGCCCAGCCAATGATTTGGCTGTAATTAACGTCAGATTTTATGGTTATAGAATGCCACTTTCTAAAGCTATTCGTTAGATTTTCTGGCGGCAATGCTGTAATCACTTTATTGATGATATTTCTTAACTGAAGATTGTTATTATCTACCGCAAATTTAATTGAACGTTGGTGTTTATCTAACTTGCTAGGTACAATTTTTAACTGGCCAAGAAATTCATTTTGTAATAATACATGCGCTTGGCTGAGTGAAATAACAGCATAATCGAGTTGATCATTGAGCAATGCTGTTAGCATTTCATTCTTTGAATCAAAACTTATTATTCTGTTATTCGGGTACAAGTTTAAAGCAAGATTTTTAACAAAGCTTGATTGAATTACACCAATACTATTTTTAGCTGTAATGCCGTAACTATTTTTATTTGAAATTTTATTAACAATAACCCAGCCTTCCTGCCCGTAAGGCATGCTAAAAAGCAGTTCTTTTTTTCGTAATGAAGAGGATGCAACCGCACTGAGAATATCTATTTCCCCTGATTTAAGCATCGCTTTTGCTTGGGGGTAATCACGAATATCAATAATTTCATAATTAATACCAAGTTCAATCGTCATTTTTTGCGCAATATCTTTAACTTGCAGGTACAGAAGATCTTCATCTTTATGACGATTATCATCAAATTGGTAACCAATCTTTAGCGTAGGCATAGATTGAAGAAAGTGCCTTTCATTACCGGTAAGTTTAATCTTGCTGGGATAATCAAGTAGATCGATTTGATTGCTTTTTAGCCATTTATTATGAAGCCAATTTATTTCTGTTTTGGATAGGGCAATGATAGCGTTATTGAGTTGTTTTATTATTGCTCTATTTTGTTTTGAACTAGCAAGGTGTAACTGCTCTAAAGGTAATTGTTCAAGTATTGTTACTTGAAGTGGGATTGATGGATCGTTATTTTCTAGTAGCCTGTTTAAAAGAATTGAGTTGCCGATATAAGCGTCAGTCACACCTGTTTTGACAGAGTTGAGTGCTGTTTCTGAATTAGGTACAGAAATAGAAGAAATACTTTTGTTTATTTGGGGTAATAAACCATCAAGTACACTGTTTTTTTCAATAGCAATTATCTTGTCATTAAAATTTAAGAGAATATTGGAAGACGAATAGCTGATCATTGCGTAAGGAAAAGCCAATAAAGGCTTACTAAATGCGAAGATCTTTTCTCTTTCAACGCTGTTGCTTACCCCTATGGCAATATCAAGTTCATTGCGGGCTAATGCTGTTAGAATTTCAGTAGGCGTATCGTAAACAATATTCTCAACATTATATCCAGCGTTATGACTGATAATCGACATATAGTCAGGTAATAGTCCTACGACTTGTTTTTCTTCATTGAGTGAGGATAACGGCGACCAATCTAATGAAAGGTATCCAACTTTTAATGTTGATTTTTGAACATTGTCATTAGCCCAAGTTAATGAGCTAATAAATAAAATTATTAGTAAAGTAAAGTGACGCATTATTAAATTCTCATTAACGTTTAGTAAAGTGGCTTGTTGAGTACGCTATGCTTACTTTTTAATGTTTTATACCATTCAGGTTTAATATCTTGTGACTCAAATACCCATCTTGCTTCGTTGACAGTATTTTTTTCACTAACATATAAATCGAGGTATCCGCGGGCAAATAGTTCGACTATGCAGCGTGCTAAAGTGATATCAAAACGGTACAGTGGCCATAATGTAAAAAGTGACTGACCGGCCGTCACAAATTGTTTTTGCTTCACTAACTGTAAGGCGTAACTATACTCAGCACATTTGTTCTCATTAATTTTTGCAGTCTGTGCTTTTAGCCACATCTGCTTAATGACATTATGTGGTTCATTAGGTTGTAAATTAAAAATTTCGGTTAACTGTTTTACAAACTTAATGATATAAGTATGCATTGAAAGCTTAATGGCAGTACTTAGCGCAATAATAAGAAATTCGCTTGGTAATTCATTATATTCATGGTGCTCTACATAATTTAAAGCATTCATAAATTCACGATACGCAATCAAATTTGAATTATTTTCAGCGGCCTGATAAGCCTGTAATAGATAGACATAAGCGCGCTCGTGCTTAGTGATCTTCTGTTGCTGATTAATAGCGCTCCATAGCTTCTCAATCGACTGGTGCTTTTTGTTGTGCAGTTGTAGTTGTACCCACACTAAAAATGCGTAGTTTTGAGGTTTATCCCAAATGGAAAAACGCAGTGAAAAACAGGCTTCTCTGATATGACGTTCAATTTCAGTATCGTGTTGAAGACAAAACTCAATCCATATTAAACCAAACAAGCGGTAGAGATTATTACGGCTTACTTTATGCGCCGCTAACCAAAATTCATAGCCGATGCTTATACGGTTCTGTTTTAATGCAGAGCGAGCTTTAAGATCTAAAAGTGTTAAGTGTTGTTGTGGGCTAGAAGAATTAATTGACGTTAGCAATGGAGTAAGCTGGTCAAATTTATTTTGCTCTAACCACAATTGCGCTAATAATAATTTAGCAGGCACATAGTCATTTTGTTGAAGTAAACTATTTAGCATGACGTCAATATCGTCATAACTTGCCGTCACTTTATTAAGCAATAATCGTTTTGCCAAGGTTGTTACACTCGACCAATATTTATCACAATAAGAGTAGTTTTCAATAAACTCTTGTACGCCTAACCAACCTTTTGATTGGTATGTATTAAATACAGTATCTTCAAACTTGTGCTTATTAAAATGGACATTTATTCGTGATGTCAGTGTTTCTAAACGAAATGGCTTAATTAAATAGTCTGTAGGTTGGTATTCAGAAAAACCCATTAAAATTGATTCTGAATCATCTGCTGTAACAATAAAAATTAAAGGATGATGAGTGATCAATTGATTGTGATGTAGGCGTTCAAGTAATTGAAGACCTGTGCTACCAAGACCTAAATTAAAATCAATAAAAATGATATCGAATACATTACGCTGGCACAGTTTTATTGCATCTTGCGCATTTGATGCAAAATAAATTCGTTGTGCTTCAAATTTCGCTTTCAACAGAGTTAATTTAGTTGTTTGCTGAATAATTACACTGTCATCGACAATTAGAATTGATTGACTATTAACCATATAAGCTCAGAAAAGGGAAAATGCATTAAAATTTTGCAAAGGGAGAGGGATGATAGTAGCTAATTAAATAACCAACAAATATTCTTGTGTAACAAGATGTAACCTATATAAGATGCTGTTTTTAATTGGTTATTTTTATAGAGAATAGTTGTTGGTAGGCGTTTAAACGTTACCTGAGGAAGAGTTGTATGAAGGCGGTAGTGTTTATGAATGCTGATAATATTAATTATAAAAAAGAGATCGCTAAGTTAGCGACCTCTTTTAATATCAATAACGCACGGTTTAAGTTAATAGTTAACTTTCAGTGGCAAGGTGATTATTTTCTTCGCCAATGAAGCCACCGGTTTGATGAGCCCATAACTGAGCATAAATGCCTCTCTGATTAATGAGTTCTTGGTGTGTACCTTGCTCAATAATTTGGCCTTTATCTAATACGATAAGACGATCCATCGCTGCAATAGTGGATAAACGGTGGGCAATCGCGATAACTGTTTTGCCTTCCATTAATTCAACCAAACTTTCTTGAATCGCCGCTTCAACTTCAGAATCTAACGCTGAGGTTGCTTCATCTAAAATTAAAATTGGTGCGTTCTTCAGTAATACACGGGAGATAGCAATACGCTGACGCTGTCCTCCTGATAGTTTAACGCCACGTTCACCAACTTGAGCATCGTAACCAATATTACCAAACGGGTCTGTCAACGTTTCGATGAACTCATGGGCATGTGCTTGTTTGGTTGCGGAAAGTAGTTGCTCGTCACTGGCTTCAGGATCACCATAAAGAATGTTGTCTTTAATAGAGCGGTGAAGCAAAGATGTATCTTGCGTTACCATGCCAATTTTACTGCGTAATGAATCTTGCGTAACTTTCGCAATATCTTGACCATCTATGCGAATACTTCCTCCTTCTAAATTATGAAAACGTAATAGCAAGTTAACCAACGTTGATTTACCTGCGCCAGAGCGACCAACCAAACCGACTTTTTCACCGGGTTTAATATTCAACGAAAGATGATTGATAACATCTTTATTTTCGCCATAGTTAAAACTCACGTTATCAAACTCAATGCCGCCATTTTGCACCGCTAATGGTTTAGCGTTAGGCTCATCTTCAATTTCAACCGGTTTAGACAGCGTTTTCATACCGTCGACAACGGTACCCATATTTTCAAATAGCGCACCAACTTCCCACATGATCCACATCGACATGCCATTAATACGCAGCGCCAAACTAATCGCAATTGCAATCGACCCCACTTGGATTGCACTGTGCATCCATAGGTAAATAGAGAGGGCTGAAATAGAAAAAAGTAACAAGTAGTTAGCTAATTGAACGCAAATATCAAACCCAGTAACCAAGCGCATTTGATGATGAACCGTTGCAAGGAATCCTTTCATCCCTTTTTCTGCATAATCAGTTTCACGTTTACTGTGGGAGAATAATTTGACTGTTGCAATATTGGTATAACTGTCAACAATTCGTCCTGTCATGGTAGAGCGGGCATCAGCTTGCTCTGCTGCGACCTTCTTTAACTTAGGAACAAAGTGAATTTGAATACCAATATAGGCGATTAACCAAGCCAACATAGGTAACATCAATAGCCAATCAGCTTGAGCAAGGATCACTAGCATCGAAGTAAAATAAACAGAGACGTAAACGAAAACATCAGCCGTTTTCATTACTGTTTCTCTTACTGCAAGAGAAGTTTGCATTACTTTCGTTGCAATGCGTCCAGCAAAGTCATCTTGGTAAAACGAAAGGCTTTGTTTAAGCAGATAACGGTGGGCTTGCCAACGAATGGACATTGGGTAGTTACCCAGTAACGTTTGGTGTGATAGCAATGATGAGATCAAGACTAATAATGGCATGACAATAAGCACTACTAAAGATAACCAAATCAAGGTTGTCCCGTTTTCAGCTAAGAATGTTTTAGGATCACTTGCTGCTAGCCAATCGACTAACTTACCCATAAAACCAAATAGCACAACTTCAACGATTGCAATAATGGCACTGAGTAATGCCATGCAAAGTAGCGGTTTCTCAAACCCACGAGTGTAATAACGACAAAATGCAAAAATACCTTGGGGTGGTTGTGTGGGCTCTTGCTTTGGAAAAGCGTTAGTGAAACCTTCGAAGCGTTTGAACATAGTTCACCTAAGAATTGGTAGTAATCGAGTATGTGTGATTTAGCGCTATGTATTAACTCAATAGAAGAGAAAGCAGGATGAGTAGTGCAGAGTTAATATTAAGCTTTATCTGATTGTTAACAATTATGATAACAATTGGAGTGTACGTTTTTTATTCAATTCAATCAATGTGATAATTGCAGTTTATAAAATAGAAACAGGTCGGTAATTAGAGTGAAAAGATGGCGCTTAGAAAATTAGCATCTAAGCGCTGTTTATACTTGATTACCACAGCTCTACTTCAATGATTTCCGTTTGGATTTTGTAATCATTCATTTTTGGTACGGTAAAAATAATATCTTTACCTTTTTGCTGGGTTTTCGCTCGGAAGTAAGTATCAGGCATTCGCTTAATTGAGCGCCAAAGGGTCACATCTTGTGATTCAATTTTTTGATTATCAGCATTGTTTAGTGTTACGCGCAAAGCAATAGACATCACAGATTTAGAGCCTTGATTTGTCAACATGGTCGGAATAATCAGCTGCCCATCTTTGTATTGAGGTGCTTGTAAAAGGATATCAACGCCGCTGTTACTTAATTGCTGGATATTTTTGGGTTTGTTAAGTGATACGTCTACTGTTTTAGATGCGGTTACTAGCGGGATTGCATTTTGTGTCTCAGAATTTGCTTTTAAAGGCACTGCTTGAGAGGTAACCGAAGTTTTAGAATGAGAATGTTCAGATGTTAGTGTCTTGGTAGATGGCTGGTGATATTGCCAAGTGAAATCATCATGCAGTATAACTTGGCGACCATCTTCTAACGTGACCGTTTGATCTGCTGCCCAAACTGGTTGCACTGTTGTTAAAGCAACAACGAATAAACCGAGCTGAGTTGTTGTTTTCATTTCATATCCTTGGTGTTGAGTATCCGATTATTTTGATTTTATCAGTTTTATGCTTCTAATGGATAAACTGTCTATATTTTTGTTTGTAAGTTATATAAAAAAGGCTTGCCTCATGGCAAGCCTTTGCATTTATGTTGTGATTAGTCGAAATTATAGCTTTTTAGAGAAAATTCCACACAGTGCAATAATCGCTAAACCTAATAACATGATGTCGCCTTTATCACTATCAAATCCAGCTTTCACACCTGAAATAGCAACAATAGCGATAGCAACTGGAATGATATATTTAATCAATACATACCAAAGGTTGAAAAGTGGGAAAGACACTTTGCCATCATTGGTAATTTCTTTTTTCAGCTCACTTCGATCTAAACGCCAGCCAGCAAATAGACACACCAACATACCACCAACAGCAAGGAAGATTTTGTCAGTAAGTAAGTCGAAGACATCAAATGCCCCAGTGTCGAATAGTTTAGGACCAAAGCCACCAATAGATAGTGAAGCTAAGATACAAAGTAGAGCCATCACAATACTTGCGCTGATCACAGCAGTTACACGGCTTAAACCTTTCTCGTCAATTAAGTAAGCAACAACCACTTCTAGTAATGAAACAGATGAGGTTAATGCAGCCACACTTAAACCAACGAAGAATAGAAGTGCTAATATAAAACCAATGCCGCCCATTTCAGCAAACAATTGCGGTACAACAACAAATACCAAACCTGGACCTGCTGAAGGTTCCATGCTGAACGCAAACATTGCAGGGAACATAGCGATACCGGCTAGTAATGCTACCCCAGTATCCATTGCCGTAACCATAGCGGTGGTTTGTACAATATTCTCTTTTCTGCGTAAGTAACTACCGTATGTCAGCATACAGCCCATACCTAAACTTAGAGAGAAGAATGCCTGTCCCAATGCTGCAAGTACAACTGAGCTATCAATTTTTGAAAAATCAGGTTTGAACAAAAACTCTAAACCCGCCATTGCGCCAGGTAAGGTAAGGCCCTTGATTGAAACAATGATTAAGATGATAAAAAGCAGTGGCATTAACACTTTACCTGCTTTTTCTATACCACCAGAAACGCCTCGGATAACGACAAAAATATTAAATAAAAGGTAAAGTCCCATCCAGAAAAGCGGTTGTATAGGATCAGAAATAAAGCTACCAAAACTATCGTTAATAGCCGTTGGCGTACTTAATAATCCTGTTGAAATTTTATAGATGTAAGCAATGGCCCAACCACCAACAACAGGGTAGAAGCCCATAATCAGTAAGCCACTTAATACCCCCATGATGCCTACAAACGTCCAGCGACGATCGGTAGTTTTAAAAGCGCCAACGGCAGACAAACCTGTTTTACGTCCCACCGCAAATTCGGTTAGCATGACGCTAAAGCCAATAAAAATAACGAAAAATAGGTAAATAGCAACAAACGCGCCGCCGCCATTTTCGCCAGCAGTATAAGGAAACTTCCAAATGTTTCCTAAACCAACAGCAGATCCTGCTGCGGCCATAACAAAGCCAATTCGTGAACTCCAGTTTCCACGATCAGCGGTTGGAGAAGTTGATGTGTCCATAAAACATCCTGTTAATGATTGTTGTGAGTCATAATTGTTATAAATATTTAGTCTTAAATATCCTTTTTACCATCAGAAATATGCAAATCTTTGACCATAAATCGTAAAATAAAAAGATATTTAAGCTGATTGTGTTTACATAATTAACATTTTTATCACGCATTGGTGGGGTTGAAAATCATTAATTGTAATGAATTAGTTAATTTCTGGAAAAAATTTAGAAGTGTTATTTGAGGTTTACACTTTTTGTTTTTGTGCGCCGTTCAATTAATCTATTTATAAAAAAGTGAAAGATTATGCTGAAAATTAGCTTTCTATTGATAGTCTAAAAATAATAAAACAATTTCTTTTTACCTGCGGATCAAAGTTGTTTTATAAATTTATTGTGATTTTAGTTTGAATATGGAACAGTAAAACGAACAGCGTTCCATTTGGTTCGTTTATATAATAAAAGTCAGCTAATTGACCATAATGTGTAGTGCTGATAAGCCTCATTACACATTGCAAAAGGAAAGAGTCCCCCAATGTCACTTGTTATACCTATGGTTATTTATATTCAGCAGCACTTAGCCAAAGTTGCAGATAAAGCGCTTGCTGCCAATATGCAACAAACACTCAAGGTAAAGCAGCCTTGCTATGGGGTAAATGCTGAGCAACGAAGTAATATTTTTAAAGATGCGAGAGCACATACAAAGATTGATAACGCAGAAAATTATCGTCGCTTATTGCTTTGGCTATGGTCAGGTGTTTATCGTGAAGAGCGTTATTTAGCACTTGATGCTGGTGAGTATTATCATGCATTTATAAATGAGCATGCTTTTCATACTTATGAAGAAATGTTGGAAACCGTTGATGGGATTGATATTGCTGATCGCTTAGTCGAGCATTTAATCAGTCCTGTCGTGTTAGCGCATCGCGAATTTGAATCAAAACTGATTGAATGGCGAGAGTCTGATAATAAATGGTTAAGACGAGCGTCATTATTGGCGCATTGTAATCACAAAAAGCAAACTAATGTCGACTTACTGTGCGAGACAGTACTGCTATTAGCCGATGATAGTGATTATGAGGTACAGCAAGCGATAGGGTTAGTATTGCGAAATTACAGTGAAACCGATTTTCCTTTCGTTGATCATTTTCTTATATCGAATATTGGAATATTAACGCCGCAAGCTAGACGAGAAGCAAGAAAGCTCACATTGGGTTAATAGCAATATTTTATTGAGTATAAATTTAACGATAAAGCCCGTATTAAGTGATCACTCTTAGTAGAGCATATCAATTAAAACGTATACGGGCTTTTTGTTATTCAACAATAGTGACTTTTTCAATCACAATCGGATCACGAGGTACATCTTCATGATCGCGAATAGATAATGTTTTGACTTTTGAAATTTTGTTTACGACATCCATTCCTGCCGTTACTTGACCAAAAACAGTATATCCCCAGCCCACATTCGTTGTTGCTGTGTGATCAAGAAAATCATTGTCAGCAACATTAATAAAAAACTCAGCTGTTGCTGAATGTGGTGCATCGGTTCTTGCCATAGCAATAGTACCAATCACATTTTTCAGACCACGGTTGGCTTCATTAACAATGGGTGCGCGTGTTGGTTTTTCTTTCATTTTCACAGTGTAACCACCACCTTGGATCATAAAGCCTTTGATCACACGGTGAAAAATTGTGCCGTTGTAAAAACCGTCTTGGCAATATTTTAAGAAGTTCTTAACCGTGACAGGCGCTTTTTGCTTGTTCAGCTCAATCGTAATATCGCCAACATTGGTGGTAAAAATAATCATCTAAAACTAACCGTGGTGTAAATTGAATCGGGCAGTATACGTAATAGTTATAATTTTTGTAGTAAAAAAGTCATTAAAGATCGTGCACTAAAGATCATGGCTTAAATTGAAGATCACTATTGACGAGTCTTAATCCTGCTTCTCTACCTTGTTGATAACCTTGATCTAATTTAATGATATCTTTGGTTAATCTTTTGATCATAAACGTTTTATCAGGTGCGATAGCGGTGATTTTACAATCCTTTGGTGGATTATGAATAAAATATAGTGCCTTGTTATAGCGAGACTCTTTGGTTAAAAATTCTTGCCCAAACACGGGATTTGTACGGAATAAGCGACGTGTTAACCATGGCACTTGTCGATTTTTAGCAAACAAGCCTTGAGCATGAGATAAAATAACAGTGATATCACGTGCGCCTTTATTGTAAGCCTCGATCACAGGGATAGGATCGGCAATACCGCCATCGCTCATTTCAATACCATCAATTTGTGGAAATTGACGATAAATGATCGGTAGGGCGCATGTTGCAGTCATCACTTCATTTAGGTTGTTACGTGTCACTTCAACGTAGTTAGGTTCGCCCGTATCAACAACAGTTGTCGTGGCATATAGCGGCACATTACGACTTTCGTATTTGTTTAGCTCTAAAGGAAGGTTACTGATACTGGTGTTCCATAGCCAATCAATATCAATTAAGTTGCCACCTTTCACAAAACGCCTGTAATTAATGAACTCTTTACTGCGTGCGTATTCGGTAATAACTTTATAGTTACGTTGATAACTTTCACAAAGATACCCCATGAGTACCACAGAGCCTGCTGATACGCCGATAGTAAAATCAAATGGGTTATAACTACGTTCAATAAATGCATCTAATACACCTGTGGCAAAAATACCACGCATTGCCCCACCTTCAACAACCAAAGCGCGTTTACTCATTACTGTTCCTTATCCACAGGGATTCAATTATTCCATATTGGAATCAGGCGATAGTACCTTTAAGAATATCCACTAATTTAAATCTAGATCACGTTTTTATGAGATTTTTGTTATTTGACGTATGATGACGGGCATTATTTTGCGTGTTTCTTCTCCCACATATTAGATTAGGTTTTTTGATGCAAATTTTCCAAAAAGATGCGATTGAGTGGTTAACAGCTTTGCCCGATCAAAGTATCGACTTGATGATCACCGATCCACCTTATGAATCGCTTGAAAAACACCGCTCAGTGGGAACAACAACGCGACTAAAACAAAGTAAAGGATCGAGTAACCAATGGTTTGATATCTTCCCAAATGAACGATTTGAAAGTTTATTGACGCAAGCCTATCGCGTTTTAAAACAAAACAGTCACTTCTATTTGTTCTGTGATCAAGAAACAATGTTTCACATTAAACCCATTGCAGAGCAGGTGGGTTTTAAGTTTTGGAAACCCATTGTGTGGGATAAAGTTGCGATAGGGATGGGATACCATTATCGAGCGCGTTATGAATTTATTTTGTTTTTCGAAAAAGGTAAGCGAAAACTGAATAACTTATCGATTCCAGATGTATTGGAATGTAAACGTGTTTATCGTGGTTATCCGACAGAAAAACCCGTCCCACTATTAGAGATATTAATAGAGCAAAGTAGTGTTGAAGGTGATGTTATTGCCGATCCGTTTTTTGGTTCAGGCTCAACGTTAGTGGCGGCCGATAAGTTATCACGCCAAGCATGGGGTAGCGATATCTCTGATTCAGCCCATCAACATTTAAAACAACGTCTATCGTTGCGATAGACGACATTTTTTAAGCTAGGAACAAACATGACCCAACAGGGAAAAATTATTAGCTGGAATCAGCAAAAAGGTTTTGGATTTATTGCCCCAGATAACTGCGAGCAAGATGTTTTTTTTCACGTATCTGCCTTGCCAGATAAACAGTGTCGTCCTCGAATCAATGAGGCCGTAACATTTTGTATAGGTAAAGATAAAAAAGGGCGCATGTTAGCAACAACGGTGACATTTACCAAAGCACATTCAGGTTTAGACAAATACACCGCGCCTTTTTCAAAAGCACAGTGGTTTAGTGTTATCTTTTTGGCTTTTGTTGCGATATCTGTGTCGCTTTTTAATACCCCTTATCAAGTACTGATTGGATATTTAGTATTAAGCGTTGTGACGTTTGCGGTGTATGCGCATGATAAACGTGCTGCTAAGTTAGATAAATGGCGAACCAAAGAAGCAAGCTTGCATGTATTAGCGTTAGTGGGGGGATGGCCTGGTGCGTTGTGGGCACAAAAAATATTGCGTCATAAATCTCAAAAACAGCCATTTAAAACTATATTGTGGCTAATGATCATACTTAACTGTGCGGTGTTTATTCTATCGTTTACACCAGAAGGGGTGACGTTAATCAAGCAAGTGTTGCAGCTAATTTAAAATAGAACGTGATTCATTATAGTAATTAAACGCGTTCTATTAATCGCCCAGCACATACCCATTCATAGTGACGCGCTGGGCGATCAATCATTTATCGACTAATAGAAATGTAGCCATCTGCATCAGCAGACCAAGTAAAGTGCTGGTTATCTTTACCTGAAATAATCGCGCTACCATTTGTGATATACGGATGAACTTCATTGATATTGTATTGGTATGTCAGAGGTGATTTAGATTCTGTAGACCAGTATTTAGCATCGTTTTCCGCAGTATTAACGAACATGCCTTTAAATGTGATTTGATTACTATTGTTCATCGTCATGATGTAATCATCATCTGTTTTTTCATTCAGAGTTAATGATATTATTTCGCCATTTGTAATCGCGTTGTGGGTAGTAAACTGCATAGCTTCAATGGTATGAATAACTACTCTGTCAGTTTGTTTTTCTACCTTGATAAGACCTTTTGCAACATCAACATCAATATTTCCCTGAATTTCAGGGATATAACACTCATTAGAATTACCAACCGGTAGGTTTTCAGCGCAGTCCTTTGCTGCTTTTGCAACAACAGTTAAGGCGTCTGCAGTTATGTTTGCATAATTCTGTAAATCAGCTTGGCTCAAGTTATCAACGTCAATCCCGCCGTGCTCAACAACGTCATCACCAACATTACAACCCAATAATGTTGCTGCTACCATTGCCGCTACACATAACTTCTTCATGCAAGACCTTTTTCAATATATGAATAAATACTGCGAGCGATGGTAGGTTGTTAATAAATTGAAAGCAATCATTCGCAGTGTTAATGGATTGGTTTTAACAAAGAGATGACAGTAATGGTTGTTTTAAATGATTTTCATAACACTAATCTAATAAAGCAACTAAGATATTGAATGATGTTAACTGGGACTAGAAAAATAAAGGTTACTACTTATTACTATTATCGCAGATGGAAAAAATTTATTGTTTAATTAACAATTGGTTGAATATAAAAAATCCAGCACTAGGTTATAGTGCTGGATAAATGAATGCTAGGTGTAAACCTATTTAGCGATAATATCGCCATTGCTATCAGCAGACCAATTAAATTTCTGGTTATCTTTACCAGTGATTACGGCATCACCGCTGATAAAAGACGGAATTTTGGAATTTTCATTATATTTAAGCTCTAGCCCATTTGTAGACTCAGTAGACCAATATTTTGCATCGCTGTCAGCGGTATTAATGAGCATTCCCTTAAAGCTGACGTTATCAATACTGCCTGGTCGAGTTTCAATGGTCATGTTGTAATCTTTATCCAGGTTTTCACTGAAATTGAGTGAAATTACTTCACCGTTTGTCACTGCATTTGGAGAGGTAAACTCCATTGCTTTTGTTGTATGAACAATGACTTTTTGGTTTTCCTGTTTTTCAATTTCAATTTGACCTTTTGCTACAAGAATAGTTGTAGTTGTATTGTTAGCGCTAAGGTCAAACTGTTTTGTCTCGCCAACAGCCATAGCATTTGAAAAATCATCAGCCGCATGTGCGATGACTGCTAATGCATCGGCAGTTAACTCTGCGTATTCTTGTTTTTGGGTTTGAGATAAATTATTGATGTCGATACCGCCGTGTTCTACAACTTCGTCACCTGCATTACAACCAACAAGAACTGTAGCTACCATTGCTGCTAAACATAACTTCTTCATGTAAAACCCTTTTTTATAATATGAATAAATATTGCAGAAGATGTTAGGTTGTGAATGAATTAAAAGCAATCATTTGCAGTGTGAATAACTTACTTTTTACAGGGTTATGACAAAAGTAGCTATATTTGTGGGGTTATGTCAGGTAGTTGTCAGGTTTGAGGGGGAGGTTGTTGGTATTTTTCTTAGTACTTTCTAGATATATTCTCTTTGAAGTTAGCTGAATAGCTAACTCATTTTTGGACAAAAACGTGTTAGACACTCTGCTCTATTTGAGCTGGTAGGTATTGGTAACTACTTCACAAAGTACCTTTAGGGTACAAAAAGACCGCCACTGTGGACGGTCATTTAACAATAAAGCTATTTATGCGTACAAAGATGCTGCTATGTAACATACAAACCATTATTTAAGACTTTAAATTAATATTGACTATGAAACATTAACCTATGTACAAAAGCGGTTTATCGCAGTATGGAAAACGTTAGGCTATATTGAGGAACTAAATGGGTAAACAAGATCGAGAAATCATTGCTATTTTAAAGGATGTATTCCAATTAAATTTCGTAAAACCGATGAAGTCAGATCATCATTTAAGGATATGGATGATTCGCATGGCTTTTGCGGTATCGGTAATTGTAATTTCGATGCGAGGCATCTTAGGCCTTACTGGACACGAAATTACTCCAGATATTTCCTTAATGTCTAATACCTCAATTACATTTTTCTTTACGTTATTGTTCTTACACATTAACAACGAAATGGAAGATACGAGTATCATTATGTTTGTATTAACTTGGCTGTCATTAATATTAGCTGTGTATGTGTAAGAACTCACATAACATAGTGACTGGTAATCTTAATTATTTCGTCTAATCTAAAGCGATCCGATACGCGGTAACGTCCCAGATACAAAAAGACCGCCTCGATGGGCGGTCATTTAACAGTAAAACTATTTATGCTGACTGATTGGTTTAATTCATTGTTTGAATGATTGGTAGATTTGGCCACGCAAGTCAGACTTTAAAGATAAGATTATATCGTTTGAATCTTTGTCAACTTTACTAAAGAGACGTTTAAACTCTGCAGAATCAGGATTTTGATCGTGAGCCTTATTCAATTCATTACGATCAAAGATGTGTTCTCGAATTTTGCTATGTAAATCTTCATTGTCTACTAAAAGCAAAGTTTCAGATAGCGATGTCAAATGAATGAAAGGCGAATCATCTTCTGAATTAAAGCCCATAGATATTAGATTTTTTGTTGCCTCAGAATATGCAATATACCGTTTTTCTCTTAACCAATTATCTAACTCTTTCTTTTTTAGAAATCTTTGTAAAAGAAAAATATCTATTAATTTTACAATTACTCCGCCGAGACCGAATGCCGTTACTAAAGTAACAAAACTATCCATATATCTTCCTATAAAAATCTAATGTTAGTTAGGATCCTAAATTGCCTTAAATCAGTCCTATTTAACAATATGCATCTAAAGCGATCCGATACAGATACGCTGTAACGTATTGACAAAGTTATTCTTAGAGCGATATCACAAAACAAATAATACCCATGAGGCATAATACAAAACTTGAAGTTTGGCTCCCCCTAAACTTCAAAAGATATAAGCTTCCTTACTCAAAAAAAACTCTTGCTTGGCCGCCGGTGTTTTTTTTTGCCTAAATATGTCCCATTTAACATATTCAATCTATCGCGATCCGATACGCGGTAACGTCCCAGATACAAAAAGACCGCCTCTATGGGCGGTCATTTAATGCCACTATATTTTCCCGAAGAGAACCTTCTCATATTGATCTACTCTTTGATGTCATTGGTTAACATAGCGTTTGACTATCAACGATAACTGTTCCAGTCGCGATAACGCAATCAGTTGAGTCATGCTTTGAACGAATCAGCCCTCCACAAAGGGAGGGCTGGGCACTTTATCTAAATCGCTAAGGGGTTACCTAAGAGCTCTGAAATGACTTAAGAATCATTACTCATTCACGAGCGTTACTGCTTCGCGAGTTAGGCGTGCAAGCTCTTCCCAGTTACCAGCTTCGATCAGTTTCTTGTCTACCATCCATGTACCACCACATGCCAATACGCGTGGGATAGCTAAGTAGTCTTTGATGTTCGCTGGGTTAATGCCACCAGTAGGCATTAGTTCGATGTCGGTGTATGGCGCAAGCAGTGATTTCACCATGTTGATGCCGCCAGAGGCTTCTGCAGGGAAGAACTTCAAGGTGGTCAATCCCATTTCCAGCGCGGCTTCAACTGTGCTTGGGTTGTTCACACCCGGTACGATATCAATCCCGATTTCTTGGCATGCTTTAACGGTATTTGGATTAAAGCCAGGTGATACGATAAAGGTTGCTCCTGCTTCTTTTGCGGCGATAGCTTGTTCACGGTTCAGTACAGTGCCAGCGCCAATCAGCATATCTGGCTGGGTTTCACTTAGTAGACGAATTGCTTGTTCAGCCGCTGCTGAACGGAAGGTGATTTCAGCAGCAGGTAATCCGTTCTCCGTAAGTACTTTACCCAATGGGATAATATCTTCTGCTTTATCGATGGCGATAACAGGGATAACTTTCAGAGCTTTCAATTGTTCTTTAATGCTAGACATGAATGTTCCTTAAACGACGTCAAGCGCCGGTTGTGTTAATGCTTTAGGAATGATGGCACCGCGATGTTGAATCACAGTTCTTGCCAGTGCATTGCCTCTTTGACATGAGGTCACTAGATTTGCACCAGTGAGGTATGCAGATAAAAAACCACCATTGAATGAGTCGCCCGCTGATGTGGTGTCCACTACTTGAGCGACGGATTGGGTTGGCACAGCTTGTGGAGCCAGAGACGCGCTCGACCCCTGATTTTTCGAGTCTTGAATCAAACAGCCATCTGCACCTAGTTTGACGATACATTTTCCCACGCCAAGAGTCGTAAGGCGTTCAATCGTTTGTTCTGGTGTTTCGTCTCCCCAGAGCAAATGCTCATCATCAAAAGTGACCAAAGCAACGTCTGTCAGTTGATACATGGCTTGGTAAACGTTTTTGACGGCTTGATTATTGTCTTCAGGCCACAGTGCAGGGCGGAAATTACTATCAAACGCGATTTCAACGCCTTGGGCTTTAAGCTCAACCAATAAATTGAGTAGTGAAATTTGGTCTTCTTCTGGCAAGATGGCTAAAGAGATACCGCTGAGAAACACAGTATCCACTTGGGTTAATGCCTGCTTAACTAGTTCAAAGTTAGGATGTTGAAGTAGGTAACGTGCTGCTGATTGGTTACGCCAATATAGAAACGTACGTTCGCCTTGGTCATCAAGTTGAATCAAGTATAAGCCCGGTGTACGAGTCTCATCACGCAGTACTAAGTCTGTCGAAACGCCTTCCTCTTCCCAGCGAGTCAGCATGCCCGTACTGATTGGGTCATTGCCAAGCGCTGTAACGTAAGAGATCTTAACCTCATCAGATTTGCGATTGGCTTCACAGCCACGGCTTAAATAAACCGCAGCATTCAGCGTATCTCCACCAAATGTTTGATGCATTGAGCCAAACGGTTTGCCATTCAGCTCAATCATACATTCACCTATAATAGCGATGTGCTTCATGGATTACGCCCTCTCTTCAAAGTAGCATTTTGCGTTACCAAAACAGATGTCTTCTACCATAGGACCAAGCAACGATAAGTCATTAGGAACTTCACCGTTCTCAGCCCAGCGACCGACGATGTTACACAGGATGCGACGGAAGTATTCGTGGCGGGTGTATGACAAGAAGCTGCGCGAGTCTGTCAGCATACCGACAAATTGGCTGAGTAAACCAAGTTGAGAAAGCTGCTCCATTTGGCGTTGCATGCCGTCTTTCTGATCGTTGAACCACCAACCGGAGCCAAGCTGCACTTTGCCCGCGATGCCGCCACCCTGGAAATTACCAATCATGGTCGCCATCATTTCGTTATCACGAGGATTCAAACAGTAAAGAATGGTGCGAGGCAGCTCGTTGGTTTGGTCCATTTCATCTAATAGATGTGCCAGTTCAAAAGCAAAGGGGCGATCGCCAATCGAATCAAAGCCAGCGTCGGCACCTAATAATTGGAACATGCGTGTGCTGTTGTTACGTTGAGCGCCAATATGGAGCTGCATGACCCAGCCCAACTGCGCGTAGCGTTTGCCGAGCCAAACTTGAACCGCGGTAGAGAACTGCGCACATTCAAGCTCTGACAATACTTCACCATTCAAACGACGAGCCAGCAACGCATCTAAATCCGTTTCGCTTGGAATTGGCGCGTAACGGACGATCTCAATACCGTGGTCTGCCGCACGACAACCATGTGCATCGAAGTGTGCCAAACGTTTATCGAGTGCACTCAATAAATCATCAAAGCGGCGGATCTCTATGTCTGCTGCTTCGCCCAGTTTTTGCACGTAATCCGCAAACATATCCAGTTCGATCTTGAACACTTTATCCGGACGCCAGCTCGGCAGCACTTTGACGTCAAAGGTATCGTCATTTGCGATCGCTTTGTGGTGTTCTAGTGAATCGATAGGATCATCGGTCGTGCCCGTCATTACGACGTTCATTTGCTGCATGATGCCGCGAGCAGAAAATTCAGGTGTCGCCAGTAGCTCATTACATTGATGCCAAATTTGATCAGCGGTGTCTGGGCTAAACAGCGTATTGGTAATGCCGAATGGGCGACGCAGTTCTAAGTGCGTCCAGTGGTAAAGCGGGTTGCCCAAAGTTTGAGGAACCGTCTTTGCCCACGCCATGTATTTGTCGTAATCGCTTGCATCCCCCGTAATTAAACGCTCTTCAATACCTGCCGAGCGCATACCACGCCATTTGTAGTGATCGCTTTCAAGCCAGATTTGACCCAAGTTATCGAACTGACGATTTTGTGCCACTTCCGCTGGGTTTAGGTGGCTGTGGTAATCATAGATTGGCTGATGGTTCGCATGCTCATGGTACAAGCGACGTGCAGTTTCATTTGAGAGTAAAAAGTCTTCACACAAGAAATTCTTCATTGTTAACTCCGATTACAGCGCAGCGACAGTGGCACGAGCACCGTTATCAATTAGCGATTGGTAAGCGCTGCTCACCGCATCAATCACTTGTGGGTTTTGACCAAGCTCTGCAGGGAAGATTGCTTCAACAGCAAGCAACGCAGGCACAACAGAAACGTTCAAGCCGTGTTGGTCGCAAATTTGACGTAGTGTCTCTGCCATTGGATCGCGAACTTCAATGTCGTTGCCTTGCTCGTCAACACCGGATACATAGCGCATCCAACCTGCAATCGCCGTTGCCAACCATGAGAAGTTAGAACCTTGAGCAAGATGGAATCGTAAGCTGCCGCCCATGCGTTGTGGGATCTTCTGGCTGCCATCCATCGCGATTTGCCATGTTTTGTGTTTTAAGCTTGGGTTAGTGAAGCGCTCGATAAGCAGCTTAGCGTAGCCTTCTAAATCGGTGCCTTCTGGCATATCCAGCGAAGGCGCTTGTGCTTGCATCATCATGTCGAAGGCCGCTTTGCGGTAGCCTTCATCTGTCATAGTGTCAGAGATGTGCGCGTAACCGCCAAGGTAACCTAGGTACGCTAGGAACGAGTGGCTACCATTTAACATGCGTAGTTTCATTTCCTCGTAAGGCACAACGTCAGCAACAAATTCTGCGCCAGCCACGTTCCAATCTGGACGACCTGCCACGAAGTTATCCTCGATAACCCATTGACGGAAAGGTTCACAAGCGATGCCACATAGATCTTCACAACCAAGCAGCTCAGCGATTTCGGTCAGCGTCTCTTCGGTTGCAGCTGGCACTATGCGGTCAACCATGGTGCAGGGGAAGGTGACGTTGGTTTCAATCCAGTCGCGTAATTCTGGATCAAGCAGTTGAGCGAACTCAATTACAGCTGCTTTTGCAACATGACCGTTCTCTTGCACGTTGTCGCAAGACATAACGGAAAATGGTGTCAGACCGCGTTCACGACGCATTTTCAGTGCTTGGACGATGTAACCCAGTGCTGATTTTGGCTCCGTTGGGTTGGCAAGATCAGCAATGACTAACGGGTTGTTTTTATCAAGCGTGCCCGTCGCTGGGTCGGCGCAGTAGCCTTTCTCGGTAATCGTCATTGAAACGATCGCCACTTGTGGCTCTGCCATTTTTTCTAACACCGCTTGAATGCTATCGAGGCTTGGATGGCATGATTCGGTGACTGAGCCAATCACTTTTACCTCGGTCGACTCTGCGCCTTTTTCTGCAACTGTATATAGATGGTCTTGTGCGCGCAGCGATTGAATTAAGTCTTCACCACCAAATAGGTTGATTTCGCAAATGCCCCAATCCGAACCTGTTTTGCTCAACATTTCATTAGTGAATAGTGCTTGGTGTGCGCGGTGGAAAGCACCGAAACCAAGGTGAACAATACGGCTTTTAAGCGTTGAGCGGTCGTAGTCCGGAAGTAGAACGTTGTTATTCAACGTTGAATTCGAAATAGTTTTCATTGTGGTTTTCCTTTTCCCGCAGGCGAACCTGCGGAATGGTGTATTTTAATAATTCGTAATCTAGAACTTATAACTCAGCGCTTAGTAACCAAGAACAAGGTGAGGTAAGAACAGACTTAGCTGAGGAATAAAGGTCACGGCCATTAGTGCGGCAATCAGTGCAACGTAAAATGGAAGTAGAGGCTTAATCACTTTGTCGATGGCAACGTTCGCCACAGAACAACCGATGAACAACGCGCTACCGACTGGTGGGGTACAGATACCGATAGCCAAGTTGAAGGTCATGATGATACCGAAGTGTACTGGGTCGATACCCATATCCAGCGCGATCGGCAGGAAGATAGGCGTAAAGATCAGCACCGCAGGGGTCATGTCCATGAAGATACCGACAATCAGCAGAATGACGTTAATGATCAGTAGAATCATCATTGGGTTGTCAGAGATAGCCAGTAGGGCATCTGCAATCATGTAAGGAATGTCGGCGTTCGCCATCGCCCAAGACATGCCCATTGATGCGCCAACCAGTAGCAATACGATAGAAGTGGTAACCGCAGACTCTAGGATGATCTTTGGAATATCACGCCATTTCACTTCGCGGTAAATCAGCACCGCAAGCACAAAGGTATAAACCACCGCGATAGCTGAAGCCTCTGTTGCGGTGAAGATACCGCCAATGATGCCACCCATGATGATCACAATCAGTGAAAGAGATGGAGCTGCTTTCAAGAAGGTAGTCCATACCAATGCAAGAGAAGGACGTGCTGCCACTGGGTAGCCTCGACGTTTCGCAATGATGCCGGCTACTATCATGATGCTCAGACCCATTAAGATGCCTGGAATGTAGCCCGCTAGGAACAATGCTGCAATAGATGTACCACCAGACACTAATGAGAATACGATCAACGTGTTACTTGGCGGGATCAACAAGCCTGATGGGCAAGAGGTGATGTTCACTGCCGCAGAGAAGTTTTCATCGTAGCCATCTTTCTTTTGTAGAGGAGACATGGTGCCGCCAACTGCTGCTGCAGACGCTACCGCAGAGCCAGATATCGAACCAAACATCATGTTCGCCATTACGTTTACGTGTGCAAGTGATCCTGGAAGGCGACCACCGAGCACTTTTGCAAAATTGATAAGACGTAGTGCGATACCACCTTGATTCATGATGTTACCCGCTAAGATAAAGAACGGGATTGCCAGTAAGGCGAAGTTATCAAGGCCTGCCGCCATTCGTTGCGCGACAACGGCTATAGCAGGCTCTAACGGTAAGCTCATTAAAATAGTGGCTAGCGATGATAAACCGATAGAGAAAGAAACCGGTACGCCAATCGTCAATAAGACTGCGAAGCTACCGAATAGGGTGAGAATTAATTGCCATTCCATTGTGGAAGCCTCTATTAATCAAGTTGTATGTCGGTGAGTAGGGTTTCACCAGACGTCAATTGTTTTACACGGTCGAAAGCAAATACCGCAGAGTAGAAGATCATTAGCGCGCCACTGATTGGTAGGCAAAAATAGATGTAGCCCATTTCTAAGCCAAGCGCGGGTGTCAACTGGCCAGTTGCCAATGTTTTTAGTGCGAGTTGGGTACCGCCATGGACTAAAACTACATAAGAAAAGATGGCAATAGCGATTTGAATAATGATTTCATTGATGAGTTTGCGTCTGCCTTGCAACTTCATTGTGAGCAAGTCGATAGCAAGGTGACGTTTAAGACCAGTAGTGTATGCAGCCCCAATTAACGCCACCCACATAAAGAGATAACGAGCAAGTTCGTCGGTAACGGTACTTGGTTTGCCAATCACATAACGTGATAACACTTGCCAGACTACGCAAATGACGAGGAAGCTCGAGAGAGAGACTGTAAAGGCAGCCAGCCCCCTGTTTATGTATTCGACCAATTTCTTCATTTTTATTTCCTTTAAGTAAATATGCGTCCCTCACATCGACTGGTTAACCAATGTGAGGTTTTTTTCTTTTAAGGGCAGTGATACACGCTAATTTGTCTGGTTGGATTATAAATTAGCCGATTTGGTTGTCCGTGAGTCGGCTCACAATTAAATTGGTTAACCAATTTAAGGGGGTTAATTGTGATTTTGGTCAATCAATTTGCATTTTTGTTTTGACGGTAGATTTTTTTATCGCCAATAATGGCCCGTATCAACAAGATACACTCTTGATAATTAAAACTACCCTACATATTGGATAACCAATCCAAGGAGAACAGAACAATGATGACGCGTAAGACTCTTTTAAGCGCTGTAGTAGGTACTGCACTGGCCTTCGGCGCCACAGCTTCTGCTTTTGCGACGACCACTTTAAAGCTGAGTCATAACCACCCTCGTGACCATGCCGTACATAAAGCAATGGACTTTATGGCAAAAGAAGTTAGTGAAATGACAGACGGTGAGGTTCGTATCCGTATTTACCCTGATGCACAGCTAGGTACACAGCGTGAATCGATGGAGCTAATGCAAAACGGTGCTTTAGATATGGTGAAGAGCAACGCAGCAGAACTGGAAGCTTTCTCCCCAGCTTACGCAGCATTCAACATGCCTTACTTGTTCCGTGATAAAGACCACTACTACAAAGTGACAGACGGTGAAGTGGGGCGTGAAATCCTGAATTCTTCAGCGGACAGCGGTTTTATTGGTGTGACTTATTACGATGCAGGTGCACGTAGCTTCTACACCAGTAAACCAATCAATACGCCTAAAGACCTGAAAGGTCTGAAAGTACGCGTACAACCGAGCCCATCTGCGATTGCGATGGTAAAAGCATTAGGTGGTAATCCGACACCATTGGCATACGGTGAGCTATACACAGCATTGCAACAAGGCGTAGTCGATGCTGCGGAAAACAATATCCCATCGTTCAGCTTGAGCCGTCACAGTGAAGTATCGAAATACTTCAGCTTAGATGAGCACACTATGGTTCCTGATGTCTTGGTTATCTCAACCAAGAGCTACGACAAACTAACGCCAGAGCAGCAAAAAGCATTGATGAAAGCAGCTGCAGACTCTTCGGAGTACATGAAGAAGCTATGGGCTGAGTCTGAAGCGAAAGAGCGCGCGAAAGCAGAGAAGGCTGGCGTGACGTTTGTAGAGCCAAATAAGGCTGCATTTGTTGAAGCTGTTAAACCTATGTATGCGGACTTAGAAAAAACAAATCCTGAATTAAATGAATTGGTTGAGAAGATCAAAGCCGTTAAGTAATTCATAAAGTTATTAGTAATAAATATTCGAAAACATAGTGTTACCACATTCTGGTATATAGAGGTTGACCAATTTTGATTGGTCGTTATGATGGCGTGAGAAGTAGATGGAATATAGTGACAATATCATCATGATGCCTTTTGAACCGAAAAGACCGTATCAAGAGATCGGTTTAGTCCTTAGACAAGAACTTATCAATGGCCGTTACGTGGTCGGAGATAGACTGCCGCCTGAACGCGATATCGCAGAACGTCTCGACGTTAGTCGCACAGTTGTGCGTGAAGCGATCATCATGCTGGAGCTGGAAAACCTTGTCGAAGTGAAGAAAGGTTCTGGAGTGTATGTCATCAATATTCCATCTCAACCGAACTCCCGTGAGAACGTGATCAGCGATGATGCTGGTCCGTTTGAAATGCTCCAAGCTCGCCAGTTGCTTGAAAGTAACATTGCTGAATTTGCAGCAATGCAAGTAACGCCAGGCGACATCGTGAAAATGCGCGCCGCCCTTAAGTTAGAACGAGAAGAACTCGCCAGTGGCACCGCAGATTGTAACGGTGATGAGAAGTTTCATATTTGCATTGCAGAGGCAACTCAAAACTCTGTTCTGGTAGACATGCTGAAGCAAACTTGGGATCGACGCGAGAGCAGCCCTATGTGGAGTAAACTTCATTCTCACATTGCTGGTCAAGAGTATCGTGAAGAGTGGTTAGACGATCACGCCAAAATCCTCGCCGCATTGCAGCGTAAAGATCCTATTGCTGCAAAAAATGCCATGTGGCAACACTTTGAAAACGTTAAACAGCGTCTGTTGGAGCTGTCTGACATTGATGACCCGAATTTTGATGGTTACTTATTCAGTTCTAACCCTGTTGTTCTGCAGGGTACTGAAAACAGTTAACTATATTACCGACTTCGGTCGGCTCTAATCAGCGCAGCTGCATTATCGTAGCTGCATATTAAGAAGTCATTGTGCACTTAGCTTGATAAATTCGAGCGGGCTGAGTGTGTCTTAAAAAAGGTGAGTGTCATGGAACAAACTTGGCGTTGGTACGGTCCGAATGATCCTGTGTCGCTAGACGATATTCGTCAAGCTGGCGCAACAGGCATTGTGAATGCCTTACATCACATACCCAATGGTGATGTGTGGTCAAAAGAAGAGATTTTAGAACGTAAAGCTATTATCGAAGAGAAAGGCTTAACGTGGTCGGTGGTTGAAAGTGTCCCTGTTCATGAGGATATCAAAACTCAGACGGGCAACTTCCAACAATGGATCGACAACTACAAAGAAACGCTGCGTAATCTTGCAGAGTGCGGCGTAGATACGGTCTGCTACAACTTCATGCCAGTACTCGACTGGACACGTACAGACCTCGAATTTGAAATGCCGGATGGCTCTAAAGCGCTGCGTTTTGACCAAATCGCTTTTGCGGCATTTGAGCTACATATTCTTAAGCGTCCGGGCGCAGAAGCGGATTACACCGAAGCAGAGCAAGCACTGGCGCTTGAATACTTCAACAACATGACGACGGAGCAAATCCAACAACTGACAAGCAACATCATTGCTGGTTTACCGGGTGCTGAAGAAGGTTACACGCTAGAAGAGTTCCAAGCACAATTGGACCGTTATTCGGGCATTAGCAAAGACAAGCTACGTGAGCATATGGCTTACTTCTTAGCAGAGCTCATGCCTGTTTGTGAAGCGCATGGTTTGAAATTGGCGGTACACCCAGATGATCCTCCGCGCCCAATTCTTGGCTTGCCACGCATTGTTTCAACTATTGAAGATATTGATTGGTTGACCGAAAAAGTACCGAGTAAAATGAACGGCTTAACCATGTGTACGGGGTCTTACGGTGTGCGTGGTGATAACGACCTCGTGAAGATGATCAAAAAGTACGGTGACCGTGTTTACTTCACTCACTTGCGTTCAACCAAGCGTGAAGAAAACAACCCGATGACATTCCACGAAGCGGCGCACTTAGATGGCGATGTGGATATGTACAACGTGGTGATGGCGATTCTGGATGAAGAAAAACGCCGTGCAGAAGTGGGCGATAATCGTTTAATTCCCATGCGTCCTGATCATGGTCATCAAATATTGGACGATCTGAAAAAGAAGACCAATCCTGGTTATTCTGCAATTGGGCGCTTGAAAGGCTTAGCTGAAGTTCGAGGCCTTGAAATGGCATTGAAGCGCGCTTTCTACACAAACTAAAGTCTAATGATGTAAAGGGCTTATCGAAAGCGCAGACTTTAAGTTCTTTCTCGTTAAAGAAAATATAAAAGTGAACGGATGAGTGAATTTGGTATGTCTTACATGCACTTACCAGATTCACTTTTTTATATATGTATAAAAAAGAATATAAAAGTAGAGCTACCAAAGGGTAATAAAGATTAACACATATGAATTAGCCGAATAGCTAACTCACTTTTGGACAAAAGCTTGTTAGATAAGTTGCTCTATTAAGGCTGGTAGGTATTAGGAAAAGTAAGGGTAATGTTCGGCATTACCCTAAATGATATTTCAATATTTACTTATATAAGGCGGCTTAGGCTTGTCCAACACTTCGGATAGGTGTCGGCTTCGCGACACATATCCTTATTTGTTATAACTCAGTTTCATCGATGTACTCGATTTGCTTATTCACAGAAGTTGCTACAACTATTAAAAAAATAACGGCGATTGAAATTCTAATAAACGTAGATGGAATGATAGATTGTGTAGAAATGATAAATGGACCAGCAAAACCACCACATATAGCCCCTACATAAGCTCGCCTTCCACTCCATTTCATTAGCGAACCACATTTAACACAGCGATACTTTGTCAATGAGCACTGAAAAAAAACCAGCTACATGCAACATTTTTCTGGCACTTGGGACATTGTCTAGATTTCATAATAGCCTCGTAATATTAACCTAAGCTGATATGAAACTACCAAACTAAAGAAACATCAAATCTTCTGACTCAGACTTCGAGTGAGTTCATGAGTTATAACGCCGCATTAAGTGGTGAGCAACGCAGACCACTGAACCTAAACCATTGTGCCGTAAACACTTAAGCCGAATCAAACCGAAAATGCGAAGCGTTGGGAATCCGCCTTAAATGCCTTGTTATGCGCCTTTAAACACGTACTTTCTATGGTATTCGAGATACTCTCTATTTTTACCTTGAAGCTCTATCCGCATAGTATTACTAACACCTGCAAGCTTATGTTCTTGAAAAAGTGAGGAAATCATAATCACCCCTTCACTGTCAAAGCTGATGAGACCTGCATCAAATGCCTTATCTAAAGTAGCTATAAGCAATAAACCATTTGATGGATCTAATCGCTCTTTGTCCGAGCAGTGAGACCACGGTTTAATATGACTAGCAATAAGCAGCTTAGATTCATTGCAACCAGTGACAGCACAACAGCCCCAGATTTCGATAAGCTTTTGCCTAAACTTACCTTGACCAAGACGAGATTGAACTAAGCTAGATTTTTCCGTTGGTGTAGTTGATGAATCGAGGATTATAGCTTCAAGTTCTGCTTCAACGGTTGGGTTATGTGAGTCCACATACATAAGAAATAAATCTAATGCACGACTATACATTGAATTACCAGTTGAATTTAGGTCTGCAAACTCATCTAGTTCTTTCAGGTTCATCGATACAACTTTAGGGCAAGTTGACTCAAATAAATCGACTTTAGACAACCCATGCTCTATTGCCATGCTAGATAGTCGCCCAGTTATAGCGCCTGAATATTTAATCGCTGATGCCTTACCTGCTCGGGTATTTTTAACAATCCAATCTTCAAATTCCATCTAGCACCTATTATGAATGTTCAACTCTCGGGGCGTATAACAGTATATTAATAAGCATTCTTACTTTCGCGCAAAAATACACGCATAAAAGACCTTTATCATACTAGATATAATCTATATATATCATGAAGTTGATAACAATTTTTCACGCCTGACGCCAATGAGAGGATGTGAAAAGTAAGAATTGTATTTAATCAGTCTTATTAAATACAAACTGAAATATTAAATGATATGATTTTCAATCAGTTATGATTTCACTTCTGTTTTTAACAAGAAATATTTCTTATTAAAAACAGAACTAAAGCGATAAAATCACCACGTTTCATTATAACTGTTCATATAAACAGTAAATAAAACTAATCCAAAACCACGTTAATAAAAAATGAATGAGTATTTGATCTAACAAGTTTTGGGGCAAATGTGAGCTAGCCACATCAGCTAACTCAAATGTGGACAAAAACTGCTTAGATTATTTGCTCTATTTCGGTTGGCAGGTATTAGGAAAAGTAAGGGTAACGCCTTGTTAAGGGGTAAAATGCATAGTGAAAATACTACGCGTTGCGAAACCTCTTAAACTGATTGTTAGGCTTACTATTCACAATTTATCTGCTTTGCAAAATCAGCGTGAAAACTGATTAGCTCAAAACCATCAATTGCTTTTATAGATGCATTATTACCTTCAGCAGTGCAGAAAGGTGGATACGCGAATAATAACTGGCCAACCTTTAACTCCAAGTCGCTTGGAATATCCAATCTTTCAATTGGGTCCTCGTCAACCCAAGCCAAAAACTGATCCCAAGTACAACCAAATTCAGCGATATCACCGGTTTCAGCATTCAATTTAACTACCAAGTTATCTCGAATAAGAAATTGATCACCAAAGCAATCCTGAGCAATAGGAAAATCACTTGCTCTAACTTCTCGATATAAATTGTGGAAAGCCAACTCACCTTCAAAGAAGGTATTAACATTTAACAAGCGTTCAAGTGCATCATAAGAGCGGATCTGTAGACCGCCCGAATATAATATTTTCATCGTTTCTCGCTCTGTAAGCCAAACGCCGCGTTAAGTAGTGAGCAACACCAGCAATCTTACCTAAACCTTTACACCGTAAATACTTAACCCAACCTAGAGTGCAAAACGCCAAGCGTTGGGAATCTGTCTTAAACGCTTTGTTAGGTTTGTTGTTCAAGGTATAACATTGCTAGCTCACGTAGCGTTTGAGGTGCCTTCTCTATTACGCTTCTAATATCCCTAGATAAAGCTTCAGTATCTAGCCCTTTCAGGTTGCTGTTCTTCGTCCCTGACGACTCTATCAAGCTAGCGCTCTTACCCAGAGTTGTTTTAAATACTTTTAGCGACAATACCTGAGAGTCACGTTCAATATCATCGTGATAGTGTTTCACTAACCTCGAGCAAATTCGAAGCTCTGTTCCCTTTTGTTGAACCTCGACAATAGGAAGCTGTAGGAAAAATTCTTCAAACTTGTCATTATTTTTCTCTAATGATTTTCTAGGAGGCGAAACATTCTTGGCGCAAAACTCAATGGTAATTGAGGTAATAGTTCCACCATAATTTTCTTTTAACTGTTTGCTCAGCCACTTTCCTGCAATATTTAGAGTTGCGTTACCGCCAAATATTGAATACGTCCTATAAACAAACACTATTTCCATTATTTACTCTGGATAAACTCTAAAACCTAACAGTATAAATAAGCATTCTTACTTTCGCGCAAAATATACTCATGAAATACCTTTACCATACTCGATATAATCGTTACATATTATGAGGTTGGTAGCATTTTTTTACATTTATAGATTTAAAAGAGGATGTAAAAAGTAAGAAATGTATTTAATCAGTGTTATTAACTACAAAGTGAAATATTAAATCTTTTAATTATCAATTATTTATATCTTTATCTCTGCTTTTAACGAGAAATATTTCTTATTAAAAACAGAACTCAAGCGATAAAATAACTACGTTTCATTATATCTGTTTATATACACAGTAAATAAAGCTAATCCAATATCACGTTAATACAATATGAATGAGTGATAGTTCTAACAAGAAATGGGGCAAAAGCGTGTTAGATATTTTACCCTATCAAAACTGGTCAATATTATAAAAAGTATGGATAACTCTTCCATAAAGTACCTTTTAGGGTACAAAAAACCGTCTATATGCACGGTCTTTCCAAGACAAAGCTATTTATGCGCAATATCCGCCCTTGTGATGAGAGCCAGTTCCCCCGTAAGGATGTTGTCCTTTAGGGCATGCATTAGCTGCACCCGCAACAAAAAGACTAGCCAATAAAACAACAATTAGCTTTTTCATCTAACTCTCCGAATAATCTAAAATAAAATACAAAATATGAGTAAATTCTCTTGAAAGCACTTCTATTTAAAAATAAAAATCTTTCATGATTAAAACCCAAGGCAACTGTACAGAAAACAATGCATACCAGCAACGTAGAGTATAGAAAAAACAACAAGATAGACGTTATTATTTTGTTAATGATGTTACTGATTTCAGAATATTCAATCAGGAAGGTGTTTGCGCATGAAAGCCCCAAACGTGATATTTTACTAACAGATAAATTTATAGTGACTTGCTTAATAAGGCTAATCCAAAATCACGTTAATAAGATATGAATGAGTATTTAATCTAACAAGTTTTGGGGCAATTATGAGCTTGCTGAATAGCAAACTCATTCGTGGACAAAATTTTGTTAGATAGCCAGAAGTGGACCCAATGGTTGGACACATAAGCTAACTTCTAAAGTGGTTGATCCAGCTCATGCAGCGTATCTCTGCCTACCAAAGTAGGCTTCATCAGGGGGGAGGTCATTTGAGTCCCTAATGGTTACACTTCTCATTATAAAACACCATGTAGTGGCCGATTTCAAGCTCTGCTTCTCGGGGCGTGTGTAAGCTTTTAAGTAAACCTCCTCATATTTCAGGCTTCTCCATAATCGCTCGATGAAAACATTGTCGACCCAGCGTCCTTTCCCATCCATACTTATCCTGACTCCATGGTCGAGTAGCTTCTGTGTGAATTCGGTGCTGGTAAACTGACAGCCTTGATCTGAGTTGAAGATATCTGGCGGCCCATAATGTTTAAGCGCGTCTTCAAGAGCTTCGATACAAAAGCTCGTGTCCATCGTGTTGGATAGCCGCCAAGACAGCACCTTCCGGCTATACCAGTCGATAATGGCGACTAAATACAGGAATCCCTTAGCCATCGGGATATACGTGATGTCAATCGCCCAAGCTTGGTTCGGGTAAGTGACTTTGATATCTCGCAAAAGGTAGGGATAAAACTTGTGTGCTTTGTTCGCTAGGGTCGTTCGAGGCTTGGGGTAAATAGCCCCAATGCCCATGTCTCGCATGAGCCGAACGACACGTTTACGATTAACGTTATGGTCTTTTTTAGCCAACTCATTTCGAATGCGTCTACTCCCCATGAACGGATACTGAAAGTGAATTTCGTCAATCATGCGGCGTAGTTTAATCTCTTCAGCAGAGAGTCCTATGGGTTGATTAAGTAGTAGAGCGAGCAATACTGAGAAGCTCACACTGGCGTTTTATTGGCAATTGGGTGGATTTAACCAGCGAGCTCTTTAGCTGGGCTCGGTCTAACGACCGAGCACTTTGGCCAAAAAATCATTTTCCATGGTCAATTGAGCAATCTTGGCGTGCAGTTTATCCACTTCTTCAGAGCTGTCCTTGCCTGACTGGCTTTCAGAGGTAAAAATCATGGCTGCATTTTCGAGCAGCTTTTTTTTCATGTAGAGATTTGGTTAGCGTGAAGGTTGTATTTCTGAGCTAACTCAGCGACAGTTTTATCACCTCTAGCAGCATCAAGCGCCACCTTAGCTTTAAATTCGGGTGAGTGGTTTCTACGTTTTCTAGTCATAATCTGTTCCAGTATTTTTAGTTACTATACAAACAGATCAATCACTTAAAGCAATATCCGAAAATTGGGGGCCACTTCTATATTAAAAAAAACAAACGTTATAAATATCTAATTTTATTAGATGAAAAAATAAAAATATTTTTTGAAATTATAAGTTGAAAGGCACGGTCATATTTATGATATCCCCAAAAGGTTAAGAAAAATGAAATTTATAATTTTCCTATCAATGCTTTTTGCTATTTCAACATCTCATTCAATTGTTCTCTCTGAAAGCAAATTTCAAGAAATTGGTGGAGATATTAATAATATTCCCAATAGTATCAGATTAAACAATGAGATATTGAGAGAAATGAGTCTTCACCCAGAATACTTAGCTGTCGGAACTATAAACTCTTCATATGCTGTATGTACTGCAACATTGTTAGGGCAAGACAATAATGGATTTTCATATATATTTACCGCTGCACATTGTATTAATTACAATAAGGAAAAATCAGAATCAGATATTAATGCAACATTTATATCTTGGAATAGAGAGATTATTGCAAAGGGAAGGGGCAAAGCTTTCGTTCCTAAACAACTAATTAGAAAACCATTATTACACAAAAATGATCGCGTCTATTATGATATGGCAATATTGAAGTTACCGACTGTTGACGTTTTATTAGATCAATTTGGTTTTCCTGTTCCCTTTCCAATACTTAACGACAAACATCTGAGGGTAAATACTGAAGTCAGCTTTGTCGGTCACGGTTCATGGGGAGTTGGTAATGATATATCAGACGATTATAGTCCGGCATTTGGACATCAACGTCGTTTATATGGTGAAAACATTATAACGCGTATCATGTCTCAACATGCCTTTCTGATATGGCTAGTAGAAAACAATAATAACAAATGGGCCCTGCCAACCAAAGGTGATAGTGGTTCCGCTTGGTGGTATAAACATAAAGGCTTAGATGTTATTGTAGCCATTACTTCTAAAGGCGATAATAGCCTTGTCGTAGGAGCAAGTCTATCAAAGAAAATCACTTGGATTAAAAGCATTTATAACGATGTAAAACTTTTAAGCAGAACATTTCTAACCATAAAAGAAGACAGTAATGCAGGAGAAGTTGGAGATTATTATCAAGTAAAAAAACAAGATGGTTGTAATAATTATTATGAACTCTCTCAAATAACGAATGATAGCTATCAAAATCTACCTAACTCTAATAATGATAATTCAAATTGGCAGTTCAGAGGTCCATTTTTTGAACATAATAAGCAAGACTTAGTTATGGGAGATATTTTTCTTTATGACAATCCAGAAAGTGGTGAACTAGAACTATTCAAACTCATTTCTCCTAATATTAAGAATATAACAAAAAATATCCCAACAGATCGTCGAGATAACAATTCTTGGATCTATATGAAAAAGGCTGATATAGACTACAACCAGTTAATTAACTGTTCTACATACAAAGATACTGTATATAAAGAGCCAACGTCGGAAGAATCATTAACGGCCTTGTATGAGATTCAAGAAATATATAATAGTTTAACTTTCTTATCTGAACTTCAAGATATATACAATAGTCTTTTTACTTCAGAGCAATGAGAAAATATGTACGATAATTATGATAAACGGTAATATAAGCCTCTCAATTTGGAAATATTTATTAAAGGTACCTTTATAATACTTATAATTAGGCTAGTCTTAACAATATTTCTACTTTTTATAAGGATATTTATGAGGTTTATTTTTCTTTATTTAATTTTATTTTCTTTAGCTTCATTTTAAAATGACATGATTAAAGAGACCTTTAACTTTAAAGAAAAAAATCGGCATTATAGAAGAGTGTTTCGAAGCACATACTAATGAAATCCTACATGTTAAATTCATCAGCTTAGAAGATATTGATCTTAATATTCACTGGCATAAAAAAAAAGCATTTACTTCCTAGAAGAAATTGTTTCCATCAAGACGAAAAAAAGTAACTTTAGAATACCTAAAGACGACTCTTACTGTATTATGTTCAAGAAACGAGGAGAGGCTAATAACGAAATTTTATTGCAGTACTACATCGAGCCCTATGAATCATAACTATTGATATTCATTCATCATTTTTAAACGTAAAGATAGTGTAGCCCTCTGGCTACGCTTCTATAAAAGAAATATCTGGCGAATATTCAAGATGGAAACAAGTATCAAGCTCTAATCTTGATTCTACAGTAAATACCTTATTCATCTTAGAGCTAACAAATTTGAAGATAGAAGTGGACCCCAATGGTTGGACACATAAGCTAACTTCTTAAGTGGTTGATCCAGCTCATGCAGCGTATCTCTGCCTACCAAAGTAGGCTTCATCAGGGGTGAGATCATTGAGTCCCTGTTACCTGAAAAACGCAGTAAACCACTCTATAACAAAGTTTGGGGCATTTCTGAGCTAGCCGTGGAAGCTAGCTCGAATGTGGACAGAAACTGCTTAGGTGATTTGCTCTATTTAGGCTTACATTTCACTTCGAATATGTGCCGCTGAGCGACACATATCCTTCTCTTTTTCTTTACTACTCAAAGCCTAAAGAAACTTTTCAATAAGGATTTCATCTACATACTCCCCACGAACTTTTGCATGTTTTTTTGCAGTACCAACAACTTCAAACCCTTGTTTAAGGTAAGCAGTTAAAGCTCGCTCATTATCGCTACGAACGTACGCGAATAGCTTTTCATAACCCTTTTGTTTTGCAACTTCGAAAGTCGAGTTAAAAAGCTGTTTAGAGATACCTTTACCACGAGCACTTTCACAAACAAAAGTACCAATAATGCCTACGTGATCAAAAGCTTTTGTATATTGTGCGAACGGCTCGATATTTTGAAATCCAATAACCTTTGAGTCACTCTCGGAAAAAGCAACTGTAAACACTCCATTCTCTGGGAAGTGAGTAATAAAATCTTTCTCTTCTTCAGGTGTAAAGGTCGTATCCAATACAGTGTATAAACCTTCAACAATGATTGGGTTGAGAACATTTGTGATCCCTTCAGCATCATCCAAAGTCACCTGACGTACAACTAATCCCATATAACTCAACTCCATATTATAATTTGAGTTATTTTTTACATGAGCTCATAACTATCAGCAACAATTAATTCCTTTTAAATATAAGCTCGATGTTATTTTCGGCTCATAACGCTTTTTGAAATTAAGAAATGCCTTTATTCAGTCTTATTAAAAACGAAATTCAATAGATAAAATCAGCATAATTCGTTATATGAGATAAAAAATAAACAATAAAACTAATCAAAAATCACGTTAATACAATATGAATGAGTAATTGTTCTAACAAGAAATGGGGCAGAAATGAGCTAGAATAACTAGCGGCATTCATGTTTACAAAAAAATAATCAGTTCACTTTTATTATTGGTTTGCTTTTAGTTTTAAATTACCGAATATCGCTCAAATTCTTTCGTTTTTATTTATTCACTATTTATTAATAATGATTCATTACCACTGATGAGAAATTTATTTTAACAAAACAATCAATAAATGATCTTTATTGCATCATTTTTATCAACCGTAATTGAACAAAGTTCAGCTTAAAATTTAATATTCCGAAAGTGTTATTTCCACTTATCGCTTTTTAGCATAAATTACTCACTATTAGTTACTTTGAAATCTTTGTCACTTTTAATGATGAATGATTCAAATGCTAAGGGGTAAATATTTACTTGCTTAGTTTTTGTTAAGGAATGTTGGATGAAGTTTAGTCGAAAAAAAATAAGTACATTCATTGGTTCGGTAATGGCGGTTTCGGCTTTATTGACTGGTACCTCGGCTTTCGCTGCTAATAATGTGGCGCGGCCAGATCTAGATTGGCATGTGTTAGATGGTGTTAAAGTAAATAGCACTGCGTCTTTATGTCCGCAATCATCAGTAAAAGTATGCAACGATAACATTTTAGATGCGCTATACGCTGATAATAACTTTATGCCGTATTGGTTAAATCCAGCGCTTGTCAGTGCGATCATGCCGCAATTACAAGCGTTGGCAGATTCCAATACATTACCCGGTATGAAACAGCGTATACAAGAGTTGAAGAAATTAGAGACAAGGCGAGATGAGCGTGGCTTTGATTTGCTATTAACGGATACCTATTTGGTGTACGTGGATTATGTGCACCAGTTAATGCAAGATCCTCGACCGTTATATAATTCGCAGCCAGTAAAATTAACGTCTTTATCGTTAACAATGGCTCAGCAATATTTCCCATTAACGGTTCAAAAAATCAATTCTCTTATTCCTTCTTCGCAGTTTGTTCCAACAGTGGGGGTGATTAACCATTTATTAAGTTTGCCAGCTAATCCACTGGATTCAAGTGACGTTCACTTTGGTAAGGTTATTAATATCGGTGAGCCGATCCCTTATGGTGACAAAGTCGCAACAGTGCTTTGGAATTTGGGTTATTTAACTCAGCCTCAATATCAGCAAATTGTTGCTCAAGCAAAAATTACAAATACCGGTGCTATAAACCAAGCTATCAAAGCTTTTGAAGGGAATTATGGCTTGAAAGCGGACGGTATTATAGGGCCTGACGTTGTGAGTCAATTAACACGCCCATATTCCAGTTTGGTACGTCTTGCCGCATTAAACATACAACGTGAGCGTTTTGCCCAATTAGAAGGGGATGGCCCACAAATTATTGTGAACATTCCTGATTACAAAATGACGCTATACGATAACCAAAAGCCAGTCTTTGAATCGAAAATTATTGATGGGATGCCAAAACGTCCAACCAATTTGTTCCAGTCATATATTAATACGGTTGTGATTAACCCTTACTGGTATGTGCCTGAAACCATTAAAGTGCAGAATACGATCCCATCGGCTAAAGCAAACCCTAATTTCTTAGCGAATAATCGTATGGATGTGATTAATAGCTGGAGTGATCGCTCTGTTGTGCCACCGAGCTCTATAGACTGGGCAACAGTAAACCCAAAAACATTTACTCATGAGTTTCGTCAAGATCCCGGTCCTGAAAATGCGTTAGGTCGGGTAGCATTTTTGATGCCTGATTCATTCTCTGTGTATATGCACGATGAATCGCAATCAGAGTATCCATTGTTTCAACGTCATCATCGCGATTTAAGCTCTGGCTGTATGCGCGTACAACAACCACGTAAAATGGCGACACTTATTTTGTCTTACCAAAATATGCCGAATTTGCCTTCTGTTGACGATATGATTAATACCAACAAGCACCGTGAGATTGGCTTAAATACACATGTTAATCTTGATGTGGCTTACTTAACGGCTTGGGTAACACCGAATGGTCAGTTAGCGATGCGTCCTGATATATACGGTTACGATAACCCTCGTGCTAAACCGATTCAGAATCAATTTATTTCGATTCCAAATTACCGCACTCATCAACGTATGACACTGGCGTTGAATGGGCAAAGTAGCTAATTCGAAATAACGTTTTAGATTCGTAGAATAAAGCGCTTATTAAGCGTATGAAAAAGGCTAAGTGCAATACACTTAGCCTTTGCTGTATTTAATCAGGCAATATTTATACGCTGCCTGTTAATAAATGAAATGCTGACGGATGAGCGGGTAGGGATACCCATTTTCCGATTACGACTTAGTGTATCGTTTTCAGTCTATTCGGGTAATAAAGGTTTGCTCGTCATCAACAAAAGCTACGAAGCCACCATGATAGATGAACACTCGACCACGTCCTTCAACTAGGCAGGCAAGTTGTGGGTTCAAACCTTCTTCGTTATCTTTGCTTTGAAACGTACCTGTATCGGTGATAACACCGTTGAGTGAAGGCAAATATCCATAAGTACGCTTGGCTTGATCAATCAGGCTCAATTCGCTGGTGGTAGAAAAGCAATTAGGTATCTTACCGGCTTCTTCGATAAACATGGTTTTGAATTCTTCAAAAGCTGTAATCACCAGCCAGTCGATGTCGTTAACGTGATGGATAAACATAGAGTTTCTCGGTAATTCTGATGTGCAGATTCTATCATTATCAGTGGCAGAGTGTAGTAGAGATTTCGTTGCTAAAGGCGCTAATTCTGTACCATTTACAGGCATTCACCAAGTCCAGTAGAAATACTTTTTATCTAACAAAAAGCCAGCATGTTTGCTAATTCATCTTTGTCCAATCGTGATTTATACGTCTCATCTAAAGCCTAAAACCATACTAATCTTATGGTAGAAAAATATATTACGGTGGGTATATTGCTTGAAAACGGGTTACTGATATAAAAAATTGATAATTACAAGATGGGTAGTAGCTTCCACTTGTAAAGTGAGATGATATGAAAGATATAAAAGGTGTTTTTCGAAACCTTGAAAGCATGCTAAGAAAAGCGAGTTGGTTCGATGACGACTGGGAGATATACAACCGCGGCAACTATCTCCAACTCTACAAGGAAAATTGGTTTAATCATCGACAAGGTGGCGTCCACTTTGAGACCTATATTGAAGCGCCTCAAATCAAGCAAAAGGCGTTTCTCGTATGCATGCATGCAGAAGAAGATTGTCCTGAGCAATCTGAATTCATTCGTCGATTTAAACAGCTTGAACGCGAACGAATTAATAGCTGGAAGGGTTATAAAATTTCCGAGTCTAGCTATGGCGTGTGTCAGCGCACCCTGCAATTGAACTTTAAAAATCTCGAACAGCGCATTTATGAAGAGTTTAATAGACTCAGAGCATTGGAATCGAGTATCGATAAAGTATTGCTTGATCTCTAACACGCTCAACTCAGCAACAAGCTGAAGGAATAGATTATGAAGAAACGCAAGAGTCCGTGTATCGATTTGTGTGATTTCTCTAGCCAAAAAGGTTGGTGCCAAGGATGCGGCAGAACTCGGCAAGAGTGCAGCCAGTGGAACTCGATGAAGCCTTATGCTGTTAATGCGCTACAAAAAGAGCTGCGCAAGAGGCTCTCCCAAATGAAGAATTAAGAGCTCAGAGGTTTACTTGATTGGGTAGTTTTCTAACACCTAATATATTAACTTGATTTTAGAATATTAATATTTTCTGAGTTGATCTAAATAGGGCAAATTTTACTAGGAGTAAAGATGACATTATCAAAGAATGAAAAGGTAGATAATTCGGCATCGCAGTTAGCTAGTGAAGAAAAAGCGCCTACAGGGGCAACTGAAACAACGCCAGTCATCATTTACGGTAAGCGTCGTATCAAAGATGACATGTTAGAAGAGTTTAAGAGCCAGTATCAAGTGTTTTCCAAGTCTGTCTACGAGAGCAATCCAGACGTTAAGGCTATCTTTGCATTTCCAGATAAAGAAGACCCATTAGTTTACTGGCATGTTATCTGGGTTAAGAGTGCAAATGCTTTCGCGAACGATTGGGGGCGACCAAGTGAGAGTGAGCCGTTATGGGCCTCTTATAAAAGTACAACAGAAGATCCTGATACATTGATTGTGTATGGTGGTTGGGACAAGGACACGCTTGATAAGACTCAGAATATTCAAGGTGTGCGTTACGATTTTAAGAAATGCATGGCTGGTTTTATTAAAGCTGATGGTGGGGGAGAAGCGGGCCCTGCATTATTTGGATTTACAATGCGCTATGTTAAACCGAACCAGATGAAAGAGTTGGGTGCTTCTTTTCAGACAGTCTGTAATTTGTGGTATGAAAAAATCCCAGGTATCTTGATGGCCGCTGCATTTCCTGATGAAAATACCCCTAATTTAGTCCATGACTTAAGACTCTTTGCCAACCACAATGCATTTTTGGCACATGTAGATAAATCAGATAAAGAGTTAACGGAAGCGATGGGGATTTGGTTTGAAAATTACGACACAAGTATCCCATTCTCAGGTCAGCTTTATGCCGCTAGCACGAAAGATGATGCTCTGCATACAAGCTCTATCAAGCCTAGTTCAACGCCACGAGCCCAGCTTGAAACGTTCCATTTTGGGGAGTCTGGCATGTTGGGTCAGATGCCAAACATGACGAGAAACGACGAGTGAATAATCAACTCTGATGATTAGCAATACTGAACAAATGTAACGGCTTTTTATAGCAATTAAGCCTTACAAATACCATCATTCAGTTATTCACGTTTTTTGTCAGTTATTGGCAGAGTTACTATTGAGCAAGTGCTGAAAAGACTGCAACCCTACGGAAGTGGATTGCAAACGTTGATCTAAGTGTCGGACCAAGCGTGGTAACTTTTGTATCGTTTATAAGCGTACAAAGTAACATTCTCTAGTTATTTAGTTTAATAAAAGCCTTCATAGTCGCTGTATTGTATCGTTTTTTTTGACTTTGATTACTACTCATGTGAGCTCTGCTTCTTATTGGTAATTCAAATAATGAATACATAGATCATGAAACGCTTTGGCTTGAGGGGAAATAGTTCTGTCCGTCAGAGTAAAAATACCTACTTGTCTCTCTAACGGTGGATCGATCAGCGGAATCCAAACCAAGCGTGTCTCGTTGGTTGGGAATGCCAACTTAGGCAGTGTAGTGACACCAATACCGAGTTCCAGAACAGAAAACAAAGAAGTGATGTTCTCAACGGAATATAAAGCTAGTTCGCTGAGCGTACGTGCAGGCGTCGGATCGAGTAGGGTACAGGTTCCGTTTCGAATAAATGGCTGTTCTAACAAGGTCTGCCATTTAATTCCTTCTGTTTGTTGAGCAATAGGGTTATCTCTTAAACACACCACGCCAATGGGATCAGATATTAAGGGGGTAAATTCGATGCCACCTTCATCCAAATGGTAGGGGTTACCAAGCGCTAGGTCGACCTCTCCTGATAACAAGCGGGCTTCGACCCCTGCTGCATTATCATCAATTAAACTGACCTCTACGTTAGGATATTGTTCACAAAATGCACCTAAAACGCTCGGAATGAGTTTTGCTGCAACAGAGGGGACACTGGCAATTCGTACTCGACCTTGCTGCCCAGCGGCGGCTGCTTTTAAGTCGTTATTCAACCCGTTATAGATATTGAGAAACTGCATGATCTTGGGCAAACAGATCTCACCGAAGGGCGTGAGTTTGGATTTATTCCCTACTTCAAACAAGGTTTGACCGAGATTTTTTTCTAGTTCTTTAATCGACGTTGACAGCGCAGCTTGAGAGCGGTTTGCCCTATGTGAGGCCGCTCTAAAACCGCCTTCCTCGACCACCATCACAAAATGCTTTAATTGTTGAAGCTTGATACTCATCTTGAAACCCCTGCAATCCCTTTATTTATAGGATCTGTCATAAGCTGATAGGTTTTATTTATCAAATGTAAGAAATTTACCGTTAGATTTATCGCGTGTCAATGTGCATTATTTAACTATGTTGAAACAAGGTTGTAACAAAGATTGAAGGGCACGTGAATACATCTACGAAAAAATACCCAGTTGAAACGGCATTATTTGCTTCTAAAGCACCACTGGAATGGGCCATCCTTAACAATGGCACGTTATACACGGCGCAAATCCCAATCGATAATACTGGTGCGGTAGTTGCAGGCGGTATTGAAGCGCAAACACACCAAACTTTTAACAATCTCATTCACACCCTTGAGTGCGCGGGCGAGTCGCTTGATTCTGTCCTACAAGTACTTATCTACGTGACGGAACGCGAGTACCTTAAAACGGTAAACCAAGTGTATGCGGAATACTTTGAAGCGCCTTATCCAAACCGCGCAGCCATGGTTGTCGCAGGTCTGGCCCGTGAAGAAATGTTAGTGGAATTTGTAGTTTATGCCTCAGTAAACAAGCCAGAGTAAAGAACAAAAAAACACAGCCAGTTTGGCTTATTAAGTGAGATGAATGAGCTGGTGGAAGACCACTAGACGTCAGGAAGAACAAGGACAGAGCAATGACTTTTATCAATAATGTTCAATCAGAAAAATCCCTCTACATTGCCGGTGAATGGCAATCTGGCATCAACACGATTGCGAATATTAACCCTTCAGACATCAGTGAAAATTTAGGTAACTTTGCTCAGGCGAGTGAAGCGCAAGTTGAACAAGCGATTCAGGCCGCGAAAGTTGCGCAGCCTGAATGGGAAAAAACACCGATTGAACGAAAACAAGCAGTACTACAAGCGATTGGTGATGAGCTGATTGCTCGTTGTGACGAGCTTGGTACATTGCTTTCACGCGAAGAAGGCAAACCATTTGCAGAAGGTCGAGGCGAAATCTACCGTGCTGGACAATTCTTCCAATACTTTGCGGCTGAAGTGCTTCGTCAAATTGGCGATAACGCAGCTTCTGTCCGTCCAGGTGTTTCCGTTGAGGTGACTCGTGAAGCTGTCGGCGTTATCGCCATCATTTCCCCTTGGAACTTCCCAACAGCGACTGCCGCTTGGAAAATCGCACCAGCTCTTGCGTTTGGTAACAGTGTAGTCTGGAAGCCGGCGAACTTAACACCAGCAAGTGCGGTTGCACTGACTGAGATTATCCATCGACAAGGCTTACCAGCAGGTACATTCAACCTGGTGTTAGGCAGTGGTACGCAAGTAGGTAACACCCTAATCCATTCGAAAGATGTCAACGGAGTGAGCTTTACAGGTTCTGTTGATACGGGGCGTAAAGTCGCGGCGGCAACAGCGCCAAACTTTGTCCGCTGCCAACTTGAGATGGGAAGCAAAAATGCACTCGTAGTTGCCGATGATGCTGATATTCACATCGCAGTTGAAGCGACTATTGCAGGCTCTTTCTCTGGTGCAGGTCAAAAGTGTACGGCTTCATCCCGTTTAGTTGTAATGGATGGAATTCATGATGCGTACGTTGAAGCACTGATTAAGAGAATGAGCGAACTAAAAGTCGGCCATGCATTAGAAGAAGGTATCTTCATGGGACCTGTGGTGGATGGTAACCAATTGGAAGCTAACTTTGTGTGGATAGATAAGGCATGCAAAAGTGGTGCGGAATTGGCATTTGGTGGCGAGCGATTAAACCTCAAAAATGAAGGCTTTTATATGTCGCCAACCCTGTTCCTCAACACGCAAAATAGCTGGGAAGTGAACCAAGAAGAAGTATTCGCACCTATGGCAAGTGTAATTCGCGTGTCGGATCTCGATGAAGCTATTGCCGTGGCGAACGATACTCGCTTTGGTTTGACGGGCGGCATTATCACACAAAGTCTCCGCAGCAGCGCTATTTTTAAACAACAAGTACAAACTGGCTGTGTGATGGTCAACCTTCCAACTGCGGGGACGGATTATCACGTACCGTTTGGCGGTCGAAAAGAATCAAGTTTTGGTCCACGCGAGCAAGGTCAATACGCAAAAGAATTCTACACCGTGGTGAAAACCGCTTATCAACGCCCTTACTAAGTGACATAGCGCAGCCAAGTATGCGCTTCCACCTTAAAGACAAACTAATGTTTAAGGAGTGGTTATGTATCAACAACGGATTGTGATTGATGGATTGCAGTATTGCAATTGGGATAGAGAATACTTTCAGACACTAAAAGCCAGTGGTATCACCGCCGTGCATGCAACGATCGTTTATCACGAAAATGCACGAGAAACGTTAACTCGCTTTGCTGAATGGAACCTTCGCTTCGAGCAACACGCAGACCTCATTATGCCAATCTATTCCATGGCCGATGTAGAGAAAGCGAAGGCAGAAGGAAAAGTAGGGATTTTCTTTGGTGCGCAAAACTGTTCTCCAATTGATGATGAAATTGGTCTGATTGAAGTGATGCGTCGTCAAGGTTTGTTGATTATGCAGCTGACCTACAACAATCAAAGTTTGTTAGCGACAGGGTGCTATGAGCAAAATGATTCCGGTGTGACTCGCTTTGGTAAGCAAGCTATCGAAGAGATGAACCGTGTCGGGATGATCATCGATATGTCACACAGTGCGGAGCGCTCGACATTGGAAGCGATTGACCTCTCTTCCCGTCCAATTTGCATTAGCCATGCAAACCCAACGTTTGCCCATGATGCTCTGCGTAATAAATCTAACGACGTTATCAAAGCACTAACGGAACGCGATGGTTTGATTGGCTTTAGTTTGTACCCTTTCCATTTGCCAAATGGTAGCCAATGTACGCTTGAAGATTTTTGTCAAATGGTCGCCAAAGCCGCCGATTTGTTTGGCGTGGAGCATCTGGGTATTGGGAGTGATCTATGTCTAAATCAGCCGCAAAAAGTCCTTGAGTGGATGCGTAATGGTCGTTGGTCAAAAACGATGGATTATGGTGAAGGTTCGGCAAGTAATTCTGGTTGGCCCGATGCACTGCCTTGGTTTTGCGGTAGTAAGGGGATGGAGAATATCTATAACGGACTGATGCGTAATGGATTCAGTGAATCTGAGGCAGGAAAAATACTGGGTGAGAACTGGTTTAACTTCTTGGAAAAAGGTCTAGAGGCCAAGCTATAGGTTGTAACCGTATCAAAGAATTACCCGCCACCAATACAATAATAAAGCGGGCGTAAAGTCACTTTGTGTCGCCGTTAAGGCAGCTGCAATAAACTTCTGGAGTCAGAGCATGTCCAATATAACCAATAGCACGAAAGCTTCTTCGCTGAGCGTGTCACCAAAGAAACCACAAGCTAAACGCAACGGCATTTCAGCAAAAGAAAACCCAATGGATAAGTTGGGGTTGAGCAATCCAGCACTTTGGTACAGTGGCGGCTTTATAGCACTTTTTGTAGCAATTGCACTTTATGATGGTGAGTTGTTATCCATGTTGGTGAACACAGGATTTGCGTGGTCAGTAAAAATCTTGGGGCCATATTGGCAGTTATTACTTCTTCTAACTTTTCTTATTGGTCTTGGTTTGGCTGCTGGGCGAACAGGCAAGGTGATTTTAGGTGGCACGACTAAACCTGAGTTGGACGGTTTTCGTTGGGTGGCGATTATTTTCTGTACTTTACTCGCCGGTGGTGGTGTGTTTTGGGCGGCAGCTGAGCCAATCGCTCATTACGTCAGTCCTCCGCCTTTGTATGGTGTACAAGATAATCCTCAGCAGGGAGCAGTAAACGCACTATCACAATCTTTTATGCACTGGGGTTTTCTCGCTTGGTCCATTGTTGGTAGCTTAACTTCTATCGTGGTTATGCACTTACATTACGACAAAGGTTTGCCACTCAAGCCACGAATTCTACTATATCCAGTGCTGGGCGAGCGTGCATTGAAAGGCCAAATAGGTGCTTTGATTGACGCGTGCTGCATCATTGCAGTTGCAGCAGGTACTATTGGCCCAATTGGCTTCTTAGGACTACAGGTTAGTTATGCGTTAAATGCATTGTTTGATATTCCTGATGGTTTCACAACACAGCTAATCATTACTCTCTTTGCTATCGTGCTTTATACCGTTTCTGCGCTGAGCGGTCTGAACCGCGGTATGCAAATGTTGAGTCGTTACAACGTTATCTTAGCGGTTGCTCTAATGGCTTACATCCTACTGTTTGGCCCAACAGGCTTTATTTTCAACGTTTACATCCAAGGTGTGGGCACCATGCTGGATAACTTTATCCCTATGGCGACTTACCGCGGTGATGAAGGTTGGTTGAGCTGGTGGACGGTATTCTTCTGGGGCTGGTTCCTCGGCTATGGCCCAATGATGGCAATTTTTATTGCTCGCATTTCGCGTGGACGGACTATTCGCCAAATAATTACAACCATTAGCATCGTTGCACCACTGACTACATGCTTCTGGTTCACGATTGTTGGAGGTTCAGGTCTGGCGTTTGAAATCGCGAACCCTGGTAGCGTGAGTTCGGCATTTGAAGGCTTTAACTTACCTGGGGCTTTACTTGCTGTAACGCAACAACTGCCGATGCCGATGTTAATTTCTATTTTATTCCTTGTGTTAACGACTATTTTCATCGTGACCACAGGAGACTCGATGACTTACACCATCAGTGTCGTGATAAGTGGTGAAACAGAACCCAATGCCTTCATTCGTGCATTCTGGGGGGTAGCGATGGGTGTAACCGCGCTGATTCTGATTTCTCTAGGCTCGGGGGGCATTTCGGCCTTGCAATCTTTCATTGTGATCACTGCCGTGCCTGTCTCCTTAATCTTACTGCCGTCACTTTGGAATGCACCGCAGATCGCCATCAATATGGCAAAGGAACAGGGGTTATAAGTCGCTAGAAAGCGATAACCAGTGATTTAGAAACAGTACTTAAAAAATGTTTTAAAAAAAACAATAACGTGGAGCTTGTGCGGGTTAATCCTGCTGACCCGTAAAAGTCTATATTCTTACAATAAAAATAGGTGGTGAGCGAAATGGATGCACATCGTACTACTTACACTGAAACAACGCTTCGCAACGCTGCTATTGTGATGGCGCCAGATAGGTTAGGGGCTATGCATCAAAACCGAATCAGCTTTGTGAGAAGTTTGATTCGAAAGATGGCAAACCAAGAATGGCAAGTCAGTAAACATGAATGGCAATTATGCCCACGTGGCTTTGGTTATGTTATTTATAAAATCGAAACGCCTGAACATGTGTATCACTTAGTTGTCTTTTGCGATGAGATTGCCGATGAAGATCGTAATGATCGCGTTATAGCCGAGAAATGGGACGTTACTTTTGCTTTTGTAAAAGGGGATGTCCATGTTGAGCTTTTAGAGCGGCTGAGAGCCAATGTGCCATTACAAGAAGCAGGACGTAATCCTAACAACGTACTTGTTCTTGCTCGTGCTAACAAAAGCACTCGTGTGTTTGAGCACCTAGTTACTGAATTGGCAAAAGGTGAGCAGCCAGATCCTAATGTACTTGCAGAGGTTGGCTACATACTGAGAACGACAGCCGTATACGGAAACGGTAAGTTTGGTATCGCAGATTTTAAGCTGTTAGAGAACAATCCCGATTTTAACCAATCCTTTAGTGCGCAAATGTGTGCGGTGTACATACTTAGAGGGTTCAGCCTCGATTGGGTACATTATCTAGCTCAACAAAAAGGTGGAGATAAAGCTATTGCTCTGCACAAAGGGCTACAACGTTATCTTGGTATAGGGAATGCAACAGGATTAGGGATGGCGCCTTATCTTATCAATCACCCTTGTATCGTTGACCAATGGATGACGTCCCGTGAACGTGCTATTGCTCAAGTATTGGCGATGCCTTGTGAGATCCGACAAGAAGCACCACTGACATCATTATTGGCAAAAGCGCAGCGCCACCTAGAGCAGGTAATCACCATTAATGAACATCAAGACCAACTGAATCACAAAGCGATAGAAGACATTCAAGCATTGCAAACAAACCTGAGCGCCTTGATGACGAAACACGTGAACTGGGCAAGCTTGATAAAACAAACAACAACGATGAGTTTGGAAGCTCAAGAAATTCTAACGTCATGTTTGATAGAGCTTTACCCTGCTTTAGTTGACGAATTTGAAAACCAAATGAACAGCGATGAATCGCTGTCCATTCCTGGTGGCAAAAGCGTTCAAGATGTTTCGCAAATACTAGAGGGTAAATACCGTTGGTCGATTGATACGGACTATTCGTTACCAGAGAACAACTATTGGTTCTGGTATCGCTCGCAAGATAAAGAGGAACCGAGGTTAGGTGTTCGTGGCGATGAGATTGGCGAAGAACGTGAGTTGCCGCTTGATATCGGGCGACAAGTAAACCGCCTCTATCATGTACTGCGGTCGTGCCAGTCAGACACATCATTGGCAGAGTTCTTATTAGAACATCCTCAGTATCGTGCAATCACTCGTCGTGTGTGGACGCTTGGCAATAGAGAAATGGGTGATATCCAAATGAACGTACTTCGTAAGGATGCACTACCAATGCATTTGCTGCGCTGTAAGCTAGCGATGTTTGGTGCTACAAAGTTTGACCCGAGGTCGGATCGGTGGGTGCGTGTGACCTTTTATCAAGGCGCACCACTGTTAGATGAAATCAACGATCCTGAGTATACAGATACGTGGATTTTTCCAACCATGCCTGAGCGTGAAAATATCGCGCGAAGCGACAATCAAAAAATCGATGGAGGTTTTGCATTATGATCGTTTCTCACAATGAACTAGTTTCTGCGGTAAACAAAGCCTTTCTTGGTATGCGTCGCCATTGTGGTGAGGCGGATGTGATTGCTAATATGGTGGCGGATCTGCAAATGGTTGGTTTACACGGTGTACGTCACTTCAACAACGCCAGTTTGTTCCTTAATCTAGATTTGGACTGCGCAGTGACCTTCGTTGTCAATACAGACTCATCCATTGAAGTTGACTTGCATAATGGCAGTGTTGCATGTCATTTACCTGCGGTGTTGGACTTTGCGTTAGAAAAAATGGTGAAGAGTAAGTCTGTCACCATTACGCTAAAACAATGCCACAACCGTTGGTTAGCATTTAGTGAGTTAGCTCGACTGTCTTCCAAGGGGATAGCCTGTCGTACACAATGGGTGAATGGCACCAGTCCGAAACGTACCTTGTATGTGTTAAACCGAGGTCATATCGCACCGGAAGTCTACTTCTCTGATGTTATAGAAGGGTATGCTGCGGATTACCATAACATGATTATAGAGATCTCGACCAACGACTTTAACCTTGACGAGAGTGCGCAAGGTTACGCTATTCATATCGAAAGTGAAGAGCTAAGGCGTGCACAAAAAGTATCATGGGAAGAGGGCATTTTTGTTGAGGATGCAGAGTGGGAAATCTTAAAACAAACCGCCACAGTGTTCCTTGTCGAGAATAGTGAGCGTTCTATTCATGGTGCTGGTGAATTTGCTTGATATTGTCCCTTTGACAAAGTAATTAAGAGGCTGCCTTTTCGGCTGTCTCTTGAACGCTAGTTAGGTTAGTCAAGAGACTTAGCACGTTCATGTTCTTCAAAATATAGTAACTTAACAAAGTGTTTAAGACGGATACCCAACTCATAGTGTTTTCGGCTTACTTCAATTTAACCTTATATCACAATGGTTTAGGTAGGGTGGTTACGGTGCTCACCACTTAACGCTGCTAATAGACTCCCCCTGTTATTAAACATCAGCTAAACTTTTCGCTTTAGGCTCTAAAGTATATAGAAGCGTTGTTCAAAAAATAAAGTTGATTACTTTTCCTAATATAAGCAACCTGAATAGAGCAAACGTTCTAACTAACTTTGGACAGAAATGAGTTTGATAACACTGCATTATTCAATTTCTATCAGTAGAGAAACAACGTGCTATATAAGAACATAACTTTCTTTCTGTTCATCCACATAAACTTAGATATTAATTGTTAATGTTACACTTTTAGCCACATGGAACATATTCTCTTTAAAACTGCCTGATTAATATACCTTACTCTCAAGCGAGAAAATCGATTTAAAAAAGATAAAATTTATTAATTAACGCGGCATAAAAAAAGCAGCGTGAAACGCCGCTTTTAATATGTCATTTGCGACTATATTTTATGCGCCACTGAAATGGTATGTCTCATCAATATTATATGTCAGCTTGGTAAATAATGTATTTTCAAGCTCACGAGCCGTAGCCATAGCTTGCTGTGTAACTTGTTGTTCGAAATTATTTAATAGTATCTGGGCCTGTTTAGGGTCCGTTTTTACTAATTCCAAATATTGATTTTCTGTATCTTTCATTAAATTAGCTTGTTTTTCCTCGAAATTTTTATAAGCAGCTTTTACTATTGGTGCAAATTCATTGTAATTAGTCATCGTTAATGTCTGTACTTTCCGCAATTGCCAATAAGCAGAGATATTATCTGCCTTTGTACCAACCCCTGTTTTGTATATGGCTGGAATTTCAGCCCCTTGATAGAATGCAATATAAGGTGTTAAATCCGTCATCCCCCAGCCAATATAAGCAACTTCACCAATTGACTTAGGTAAATTTGGTCTTACTTGTAAAATATGGGACTGATATGCACGAAATACTGAAATTGGTCGATATAACTCTTTAGGATTGCTATTAGCATAAGGATCATGACTCGAACCTTGATAATGATCTCTTAGCCCTTTTTTTACATCATTAACACTAAGCTTCTCACTTGGTGACTTAAATACAGGAAACTGTAACGGCTTATCTAAGGTTGTTTTTATTTGATCGTTATAGAGATGCTGGAGTTCATAAACACGAGGGTAGTTATAATTAATATCATTTACATCATCAACAGAGTATATTTTATGAAAATTAAATTCATTATCTTTATCAGGATCGTATAATCCATTTTTTTGAGCAAACTTGACCAAGTCAGGGCTAGATAGATAATTATCTTTATCATTAAGATCTATTTTTTGCAGACGCCCCTGATTTGCTGAAACAAAATACTTATCATTTTCTATTTTTGTAGCCATCCATTGATGACCACTGCCTGTTTCTAAATACCAAATGCCGTCTCGATCAACAAAAGCAACACCAAACCCTTCTGCTGCACCTTTATCTTCTATAATTTTGCCTAGAATTTCTACTCCTTCTTTAGCTGAGTGAATACGAGGTAAGATTACGTTTACTATAGAATCTTCATTAATTCCTGTTGCTTCATTATAAGGGTCAACTTTCAGTAACTTAGGGTTATTATAAATTGTTTCTGTTGCTGACATGCCAATGCCAAGTTCATTAAAACCTGCAGAACCAAAAGATTTATCGTTTGTTTTAGCTTTAGAGAAGCTACTAAATCCAAGACTATTCTTCGGCAAAGCATAAGTAAATCCGTTACTAGTCGATTTAAATTCACCACCTTCATTAGTTTGTGGCTGATGATAAAACCAGTGCTGATTAACAAGTGAACTATGATCCGCATTTCTTGCAATTATAAAACTACCATCAGAAGATGCTTCACTACCAACTAAGATAGTTGTACAAGCAAATGTTGAAGATGTCATACAAGCAGCAGTAAGGATGCTGATTAATTTAATTTTCATTTATTACTCCCTATAAATATTCTCCATAATAATATTTCAGAGGAAATAAATGATTTGCGCAAAATATCACATAGAGTAATTTTATATGAAAATATTTATACCTATTATCATTAAATATAATTGAGTGGATTTTAGGGTTTCTGAGCTTTAAAATTCTTTTTACGGTTAAGATAATGGTTATATAAATATAACAATCGGTTAAAATTTTATTTCACTTTGTTAATTTAATTTGAAAATTAAATATATTAGTTGTTATGATTGATGTTTGTGTTGTTAAATATCCCTATCCTTAAGTTAATTCAAATTTTTTGCGTTAGAAACGGATTTATTATTTTATGAATACCTAAAAGTGTAACGTTAACTATAGTCGTTAATATTTAAAGTAATGTGGATGAAATAAATATAGCTTTGTTCTTATATGGATTGGGTTTATTTACTAAAAAGTGAATAATTTAATTCGAGTACGATGTTATCTATTAAGATATTATCGATAGAAAACGGGTATAGCGTTTAGTTTGCCACTCGAAAGCAATCTAATGTTATATCTATCGTAAACAACATATTAAGAGTTAATTTATGGGACTACCTAGATATATAAATAATCAAAATTCTTATTCTTGGATGATAGAGATAAAGTATTTAATTTAACAGATATGTATGCTGCTTTTAACGCGGGGTGTTTATCAAGTAATAAACGTTATGAATTGTCTAAAAAAGGCATAGCTTATGGCGTTATACTTCTTGTGCTTGTCAAAGGCGTACAACGACATTCTTTCATAGTTACTAAGTGTGATAAAAAGTTTAATGGAGATAATTTAGAGAGATTCTTGCATGAACAATATCATTTAAGTGAAAGAAAAATTGCGTATATTAGTTGAAAACTTCTTACTATGGCCAACGATAATTTAAACGAGGACTAACAATGTTTATTGTATCTTTAACTTATATTAGTGAAATGTCTGAAGTTGATAAGTACCTTGAAGATCATATTGAGTACCTAAACAAGTACTACGAGTTAGGTATTTTCATAGCTTCAGGTAGAAAAGTTCCCCGCACTGGTGGGATTATTCTTGCACAAGCTGAAAATCGCAGTGAACTAGAGACAATACTAAACAATGACCCTTTTAAAATTTATAATCTAGCCAATTACGAACTAACAGAGTTTGTACCAAGCAAGACAGCTCCTGAGCTTGCCTTTTTAATCAATTAATACTTCAAGTAAACCTAAATTGAGAAAAATGAGTTAAACGGACTTATCAGTAAACTAGTTAATGTCCAAATGTGAGTTAGCGATTCTACGATATTGTTATGATTATTATCATTACGCTAACCATCAAACGAATGTTTCAAGCTGTATATTTATCTCGCTCATAGACAAAAAAGCGAACCTTATGGGTTCGCTTTTTGATTTTGCTATAAGCTAACGGACGTAATTCGTATCTCAAATAGGTGTTATAAGTGAATAAAGATTGTGACAACCGTTCAAGCAAAATCATAAGGTTACAATAAATGATTTGGCAATAAAGTTTGTGACTATCAAGCAAAACGTATTAGCTTATGAAGGTCGTTATGTTAATGAAGTTTGTGACAAATCCATGTGACCGCGAGATGAAGAAAGGAAATATTGTTAAAAAACAAGTTTGCTCAGGTTGTGGTACTGATACAGAGATATGTTGTCTCAAATCAATTGTGTGTCAAATTTGATTAGGTTGCAGCACACCATGAGATGCAACTTGCTGAATTGGCGATATATATACAGGTATGCTGACTCATACTCGATCGAACAAGTTAGGATGAATAACTTGGCCTAATCGGGCAACCTATAACGAAGAGTGGCTGACTTGCTATCAAGCTTTGGTCGGATTGTCAGTTCAGGCTAAGTGGGTTGGTCATTTTCGTTGAGTTAATGGCACCTTTAATTGGCTTCTACCATGTGAATTAGTGGCAACCGGCAAATGCTCATACAACCATTCCTTATCGTGCTTAAACAACCATGTATAACTAGCCCGAGCAACAGTTTGTACCTGTTTTCTTGTTGGTACTTCGAGGTCTTCTATTGTTTGAAGTAGGTTAGTTCTGTGTTCACCACGTTTGCGGTAGAATCGTATCTTCCTTCGCAATTCTTTCAATTCAGGGTAAGCTCCCAACTCTTGTTCTACCGCACCTACGGAGCATCCAATAGCTTTGGCTATGTCCTGTGTGGATTTTCCTATCACCAACAGTTGCCGGATAGCGCATCTTTGTGCTTCAAATAGTTTTTGAGCTCGACGGTTGATCTCTATGCCATGCCTTAGAGCAATGCGTTTTACTGTTGTCACGCTCCCGCCAAGCGTTTGCGTGACTTGGCGAAGGCTTTTTCCATTATGAAGCTGAAAAAGAACTTGTTGCTGATAATCTAACTCAGCTAAGTCTTTTGATTTGTTTGGTTTTCTTTTGTGGAGTTCGTTAAGCTTTTTATGTATCGCGTCTGCTGTTTGGTAATAGTTCGCGAATTCAGACACCGAATTGAATAGCGCTCCTATCATCAGCAGATGTTTCAGTGGATGGTGCTGAGCTGCGATGCCCCTTACCATGCAGGACGGAAATTGTAGACCATTGCCAAGGTCAAACACGGACTTTATTGAAGGTTCTTTAAGCACTGGTAGCCAATAATTTTCTAGTTCTTTTCTCCAGGCATCTTGTCGTACCTTTAACCCAATAGAGGCATAGCCTTTTTCTGCAAGGCGAACACGATAACAGTATGCCACTTTGCCACTATCAAGTGCTTTCATGTTTGAGTAGAGCAACTCTGTACTGAGTTGTGCCAAGCGAACTGCGGCCAGAGGAGCGATAGATAGATGAGTGGTCTTGTCCGTTTGTGGCGGGAGCAGCAATCGACTTCGTGTTCTGACCATACTGCAAAGAAGAACGCGATGATGTGCACAGGCAACAACGCCGGGAAGCTGATGTTCCATGTGCCATATGGTTACGCCATGGTATTTGTAATCACGAGCGGCACATATGGGGCAGAATCTTATATCTGTTGGCTCAACCACTCGGTTGGCCACAATTGATAATCGGGCGTAAACACTGTGTGTATCCCCACTTACCATATCTGCCACAACTTGTTCGAAAACACTAATATCAGTGAAAAGCCGGAAGTAGCCAATTGCTGTGTGTTTTCCAATCAGTTCAACAACAGGCTGGTGTGATAGTCTGGAGAGAGGTTCAGCATAGCTGGGCAATAATGAGGTTAACTGCCTATAACCATCGCCAATCAGGTGTTTTAGTGCAACGCGGTTTGACGGCATGCCCGAGCGAAGCCCCCAACGAGCTAACCAGCTATATAGGGATTCATCGTCAAAAAGTTCGGGGCTAAAGACCAACATAACAACCTCGCTGTTATTATCTGTTTGGTTAATTTATCTGCCTTATCAAATCACTATCGAGTCCCAGAAACTTCAACATCAATAGCATATTTATAGGAGGCACTTGTCTGTCACGAAAAGCGACAGAAACAAGTTTTAGCATTTGATTTCCCTGCTTAAATGTATCTTCTCGACTTAGCATGAAATATTGCGATAAGACGTCATCAGATAGCCATGTTTGAAAATCCCGTTGAATAGCGGCGACTTGAGCTCTTGTCGCAACCGGCAAATTTGAGGGGAGCGATTCGAAGCCAATCTGTTGTCTCATTAGCTTAAGTAAATGCTGCCGGTTAATCTTAAGTCCGTGGGTTTGTAACCCAAAGCTCACACCGTCCAACCATTGGGTTAGGGGGGATTGCTTTGGTTCTAGCTGTATTACTTCGCTATGGCATGTACGACAACGACCATTAATAGGAGGAAGCCAGTGTTTCTGAAAGTGCTGATACGAAAAACCACAATTTTCACAATGAGTTAGTAATGGTGTATTGTGGCGATAACAGCAAACCATCGAGGGTATCTGGTGAAAGGTATGCCAGTAGGCCACTCCAAACTCTTCAAAATCGGATTCGGCGCAGTGTAAGCACCAACGCCAACGGTGAGCATGGCGCACGCGGTTTTGTTGCATTGGCTGTACTTTAGTAGTACCTAACTCCTCGCATCTTTTCCTAATCAGTGCTATTTCTGAATATTGCAAAAAAGGGGCATAGTAGGGTACCAGTGTATGGTGCTGTAACAATTTTTCCCAATTGATCGTCGCAGCATAGTGACTGGCCAAATCATGATAGATAGGCCGCCAAATCGCCGCAGGCGTAAGATTTCCCACATTGGCCGACAACGCCCTTGCCGTCATAAGAAAATCGTTGCGACCAGTGAAGTCAAACCAACGAGCGAGCACACTCAGCAGATGCTCATTGGGGAAGGGAGCTGGTAAACAATGCCTAGTCATTCAAACCCTCGTCGAAACCCTGAAGAAAGTCTTTCTGCGACATGTGCTCATTGACACCCATGATTAAGCGTTCAGCATGCTCCGTCTTAATTACGTTGGGTGTCTTTTTAGAGAGTTTCTTTTGCTCCTTCTTCATATCCTGGTTGCTATAGACAGTTTTTTGGGTCTCAGCTCGAATCGAATCTTCATATCCCAACTTATCCCCTCGTCGGTATTGTGCTAGCGCCGGATCAATCAAATTAAATTGGTTTTTATAGACACGATTTAGTAGGTTCACATCATAGGTTTGATATCCACTCGCTCCAGCCACTGTTTTGCTGAGTAAGGTTAAAAGGGTTTCGTGGTGAAGTAGTGCCAAGCGGATCATTACCGCAGGCAGCCCACAGCTCAATTGGTGAAACCTATTACGGAATGCCATAACATCACTTCCATTGACATCGTAAATCAGCCCCGTAGGGAATAGGGTGTCGAATAACGTATTAAAATACTCAGAATTGACGCCGTGGTTAGAAAACTGAAATGCTCTATCGTTTAGCATCCTTCGTACGGTCGTCATATCTGGACCGATGCGGTGATCACCTGTCTCTAAGGTATCAAAAAGAGCCACACCTTCTGCGGTACTGCTCTGCACAATTGGAACACCGATTTTATTGAATAGGCTTTCGAGGATCTGAAGTGAAGGCGAGTTGGGGGTTTTGGCGTAGGCCAGCATGAACTGGAGTTCATCCACGTGCGCAAGCCCAAGATTGTGCTCGGCGGCCACTTGCTGCATACCAGACAGATGCTTATCAATGGAGTCTTTTTGACGTTCATCCCATTCAGCAGCATAATCAGTCCCAAGTGCGATATCCACGGCGCGAAAAAAGTTTGCAGCCATAGCTTTTGGCGCACCATTTGGTGGTAAGTCAAAGCTCACCCAAGTTAGTTGCTTATTGGCAAAGTGTCGCCCTCTGTAGTTTATGTGATGAATGACTTGAGGGATTTTCCTCAATAAGGTGCGAATCGTTGTGGTTTTCCCTGTTCCAGAATCGCCTGAAATCAGTACCGATGGTGCGGTTGTCAGCCCAACTGGTACTCCTTTAGTAAATCGACCTTTGCGGAGTTCCTCTGCAATATTCGTTTTCTGGAGGATCATCTCGCGTGAAAACGGATTGCGTCGAGTGTATGAGTAGAGGATCAATCCTAACAGTTTGTTGTAAAGGTTCCAGGCCTGGGGTAGGGGCTGATGTACATCCGTTAACTGGCGAAGCTGAGTCATTTGATAAATCGGTGGCAGAGACCAAAAGTTTTGCTGAATTTTCGGAGTGCAAGTAATTTCTCGGAGGAACGCCTTCTTATCCAGCTCTACTGTAATGGCTTCGGTTAGAGGGTTACCATTGAGATTTTCGTCTAGGTGTGGCTGATAATTTGCTTCGATTTCAATCATGTTGGCTCCTTACATATTGAGTTCTGTGTCAAGATCATCAAACTGATTCCGGCGAGGAGCCTCAGGGATGGATTCCTGCATGATTGCTTCATGAAATTCAACGGCGTTAAGTAATTTTTCCAAGGCTTTTTGCACGGCTTGGCGGCTTTTAATGCCAGGTTGAATTGATACACGAGTGTTCTCTGGAGCGTCACCGATTTGTGCTTGATTATGTGCCTCGATTTGGTCAATCAAGCCTTGCTTGAGGGCGAGCAGTTTTCTTTGGTCTAGGCGATTTTGATTTTTCTTATCTTTAAACTGTTCCAGTAAGTGCAGCAGAGGCTCCCAATGCATATCAATGAACGGGCTTTCGGCGTTTGTGTTCTTTAGATAAAGGCAAACATACTCACCATCAGGGGTCTTGTGCCAGAGCTGAGAACTCCAATCTCGTGGGCGCTTTACGGCTATTTTAAACGAACCATGGTGACGTGCTCGGGTATACCAACCAGCCTTTCTGGCAAACTCGCTGTTATATATTAGGCCCTCAAGGTAGATCCCATCACTGCGTACAGTGGCTGTTTCCTCCGGTAAAAATGCCCAGTGGATCCGTCCTGGCTCTTCATCATTTGATGGACGCCCCCCGTTCATTTCCTGACTTAGAGAGTGCAAAAACAGCGCTTGTGGCGTAATTTCAATACCCGCTCGGATGGCGTTGATATCTAACTTTTTTATGCGCTCTGCCGAGTTATTATGGAATTGGATCTCCAAAATGATCCGATATACCAGTGCATCATAATCATATTCAGATTGGTTCGATTGGTGTTGTTCACCTCTGTCGGCAGTCTTGGGAATAGCTCCAGCAATAAAGTGAAAAACCTGATCATTTAGAACCCCGAATTTTCTCTCAACAATTCCCTTTGCATCACCTCGAAAGACTGCTGTGAAGTTATAGGCTCGAATGCCGATTTCATGTTTAAGAACAGAGCTAATGACCCCATCAGTATGCTCGCGCCCATTATCCACCGTCACTTGAACTGGGATATGAGCCGCTGGCCAGTTAACCTTTTCGGGCGGCACCCCATACCGCGCACAGAACTCGGTTTTATCCATACAGGCATTGACTAATGCCTGCGCAGACCCTTGCCAGTTTGGCCCATCAAATCCAAGGTACATGCCTACAATCATGGTAGAAAAGACATCAATAACCAGATACAGGACAGGTCTTCCCATAGAGTATTGTCCAGTAGTGTCATAAGGGTAACGAACATAGACATCCAACACAGTAGCGTCGATTTCATAGCGATGTGTCGCACCGATGACTCCGTCGTGCGCATCGCCTTGCTTGTCGGCGTAGTCTTTCTCATAAACGAGGTTGCCGAACTTGATCTTGAGGTATTCGGCTTTTGTTAGGATCTGATTGAAGTGATACCGAAGCTGCTCATCAGATAAGCTATCTTCCTCTTTATAAGGGAAATAAGTTCGCTGAACGACTCCTTCGGTTTCTCGCTCAACGACATGACATTCGAAATTGAGTTGGAAAATCTCACGAGCTTTTGAAAAGGTGAATTTATCAAAGGCTTTTTTCACAAAGGCAATAACTTTCCTCATATTTTGCTTGTGATGCTTAGTGACACCGCAGCTTTTTGAACGACTTTTTCGATTATCTGCGCCTCCGCGTCCTCGCTTTACATTTCTTTCGCCAGGTTTTTCGATATGCAGGTAATTTGAGCCGCAGGCCTTGAGCCTTACTGGAAGTAGCGCATTGGGTGTGCAACCAAACACTATATAGCGATTAAGGGCGTTGTAGTAAGCACCGACTGTTGTCCAGGCAGTTTCTGGGTCCTTTTCTAAATTGCGTTGTTTGAGCTGGTAGATTTCGTCCGCTAGGCCTTTTCCATAGAGGTACTGACTGATGTGCTGCTCACAAATAACCGACTTAATACGGTCGTATTTAGCATCGCGTTTAATTAACCAAGTATGTCGCTTTTGTCTCTTAAGCTCTTCATCACTGAAAGTCATTTCAGCTGGATTTTTAAAGTGATGAGATTGTATACCGGTCTTATGGATGAGTTTGATTAGCTGCTTGAATTCCCATATTTTCGGCTTAGATATATTGGCGCTGGTCATCGCTAATTTCATATCAGCAACAGCTGCTAGTTGATGATGAAACAGGACATGGCAGACTAATAAATTGGTTTCGCCATCCTCTGATAAAATTTGAAGTCCAGCGTAAATCATAAATTGAGCCCCACCGGACGAAAGAGACGGATATAGTTTGTGGTGTCGATAGGAAGCAAGTGATGAAGCCCGCTGTATTGAAACAGCGACTGGCTGCGCCGATAGGTGGTTCCTAGTTGTTTTGATATATTACTCAAATGGTTTTGAAGTTCTGCTCGAGGGCTTAAAGACCAGGACTCAATAAATGCCTCGCCAAATTCAACAAGCTCATTTTTATTAGTAACCAAATCATACGCTAGCTCGAAATAGTTAATATTCCAAACTCGTGTTTTAGTTGTGTCTCGCTCTGTGATGACGCGATAGGCTACTCCTCGACGACGCCAATACTCCCGCTCAATCGCGAATTTCTGCCAGGTACGCGGATTTATTTGCTTAATGCTCCCATCAGCACAGTGTTCGTAAAGCTGGTTCCAATACTTAAAGGTGTAAGCGACTCGCTGCTTAGCTCCTGATTCTGTTCGTTTTGTTCGCACAAAATCCGTGGTCATAATGTGAGCAAAATTCGTTTTCCAATCGCGGGGGTGGATAATGTTGCTTGAGACTGCGATATCCAAGGTTTCATCAATATCCAACGCATACTGTTCTTCGACGCTGATGGTCTCAGGTTGCCACAATAAAATTTTGTATGCGCTAAGTTCACCGTCGGAAAGGAGGTGTACATCTCTTCCTTGGCGTGGGCAATAAATCCAATGACGGCGACCTACTTTGTTGACCTGACGAACAGTGACGAATGGTAGGTACTGATGTGACTTTGCTATCTCTCGTTTCCATAAATTAAGAGACCGGATGATTTCATTGGGCATGAAAGGCTGTTGAACAATTTTTGTTAGCATAAAGACTCTTTGATGATCATTTTATGATTTCACAATAGTCTAATTTACAACAAAGCGAAAACCTTGTAAGCGTATGATATTATTGCAATAATATATTAAAATGCTAATAATTTGATATTCCTGAATTTCTCCGAGCTATGTAAATCATGGAATTATATTAGGATTATTAGTAGGTGCTAATTATTGATATATTATTGTTGATAGGCAAAGGCTATTGATTGGGGTGTGATAATAGAAATAAACATCAAAAAATGTCATAGAAATAGTGCATTTATGTAACTCATACAAGAATAATTTCATCTTAAGATGATGCGAAGGAAGTGACCAGTGGCGTTACCACATGACTTTAAAATGCTTTGAATAAATTCCTCTATTTCAATTTATATGCTCTACGTTTACTGTGCATTGGTGATCTTTTCTGTGAAGTTCAGAAGGGAACGTAATGTTTAAGAATTAACGGCCTTAAAAATTGAATTTATTGATGGTTTTGAGCAAAACATGGTGCAGCAGTTAGAGTGATATGCACCATCAATAATCGACGGTGAGTTAAGCTGCTATGTCGTTCCTGATTTAATTTTGAAGAGTGTATTTTGCTCACAACGAGCTAGCTATCATGTGTCAGGGCGTTCTGTTCTGGCTCGTTTATGCCCCATTTTGTGTTAGATCAAATACTCATTCATATCGTATTAATGTATTTTTAAATTAGTTATATCTTTAACCTTAGTTTTCCTAACTTGCCTTATTAAATAAATATCACTAAGAACATGACATTATAAATGCAGTTAAAGTATAATTGTCTAGTTTTTTAGGCTTTACCTTAAAATAATTATGTTTATCGGAGAGGTTAGTGAAGCAAGTATTAGATGTAAACGGTTCTGTTATTGGTTCTTTTGATGGTGAGTTTGTCTTAAATGGTAATGGTTCTCCTATTTATAGAATTGATATTAATGAAGTGTACAGTACAGATATACCATGTAAGTTTCTTGGTGAGTTAGAAGGAAACATTGCTATTGGGTTATCAGGATTGACTTTATTCACAATAGCGAGTTGAGGTTAATTGAGGCTGTAATTACAAATACAATGAAATATTAGAACGCACAATTATATGCATGAGACAAAATGGCGAGAGATAATATGTAACTGGATGAGATCTGCATGGTCCGAAGATACATACATCGAAGAAGCGTATACACCTTACGGGACAGATGCCATTAATGACAAGTTAGCTAGACCTGATATCCTCAGAATATCTCCAGAGGGCAGTATAAGTATAATAGAGGTTAAAAAGTGGGGAAGCTCTGAGTTCAATAAATGGGCTGTTTTGGGGCAACTTCAGTTATATACATTTCTGACCGAAACACAGTATTTTCAAGATAATGAAAACTACTTTTGGATGCAAAACTTAATCAAGAAAGGTTTGTTGAACCAGTCGGTTATCGACAATATAGAGAACAGGTTCAAAGAATTAGAATATATCGTTGATGAATGGTGTGTAGTAATTGTTGGCGGTGATAAAGAAGAAATTGAGCAATCAGAAATTCTTTGGCACATGTATGATTTCGTAAATCTAAACCTAGACAGTAACTCCAATTTTCGACCGTTAACTCTATTACATGCCACAGAAAAAGACGGAGAATATCGTTGCGATAATCTAGATTGTTGGTTTAGAAAAAATAGCAGTTTCGAGACCCCTTACTCATGAGTGCTGGGTATTAGACTCCTATTCATATTATTTCTAATCTGTTCTAAACGATTTAGATCTTCGTTTATGTCCAACAAATGAGCTAGCTATCTTGGCTAGCTTATATAAGCCTATTTGCTAGTTTCGTCGGATGAATTCTCTGTTTCAATTATTCGTAGTTTACCCAAATAAAGCTAATTGGATGCTTTTCATATTTTCTAATGGTCAACAGGGGTATGAGACCAAACTTATACAGTAGCGCTCAGATAAGTTCATGATTGCTATGTGCTCACGAACCGGGTGTCCACACAGAAAGTATGGCGCTTGCTACTCAGTATTCTCAAACATCAATACCTTACTACTTTCTCATGTAACCCCTTGACCTAAAAATACTAATAGCAGATTATGAGTCTAGTTGATTACTTATAATTAAACAGACATGTTTTGCAATTTATTAGTGGAAGGATAAGACCTATAGAGCAGTATGTTGTTGATATGGTGTCTGTGTTTTCTAAAAATATTATAAAGGCAATACCTGCTGAAAATACACTGTTATATGCCTTTAGCACCATGGATATCGACGGTGGCAGTCAAGTCTGTGTATTGGAAAACGAAGAGTTATTTTGTTCTATCGTTTCCTTCGAATTCACTAAATTAGAGTTTTAAAATGGGAAAAAAAATAATACTCGTCCACGGTCTGGGCGGTTCCTCTGACGGAACATGGGGAAAATTTCCAGAGTTTCTTGAGCAGGATGCAGACCTTGATTATAACATTGTTTCATATGGCTATCAGTCGCCCCATATAATTAAACAATTTTTACAGCGTGCCCCCAGTATTTTGAATATAGCAAATGGCCTACTCACCGATATAAAAGCTCGGTGCGACTTGGACAACGATGAAATTATTCTTGCTGGCCATAGTTTGGGTGGCCTAGTGGTGAAAAAACTTCTCCTTCGCATGAAGGATAAAAAAATAAACCATAAAATCAGAAAAGTATGCTTTTTTGACGTCCCACATGATGGGTCAGGGTTCGCAAATGTTGGCAAGTATATTTCATTCAGAAATAGGCATCTTCAAAGTCTGTGTCGTGACTCCAGCGAACTCGATGATTTAAATGATCAGTGGATAGATAGTGAGCTGGACAATGCTCTGGAGATTATGAGCATTATCGCTGCAAATGATGATATTGTATCTTCTTCTAGTTCCAAGAGTATCTTCAGGCATCATCAGGTTGAAACAATTAACGATGTTAATCACAGCTCAATTGTTAAACCGGAAAGTATGGAATCATCTTCATATATTGTTTTTAAAAAATTTATTTTGGAAGAACATACCGTAAATAGATATAAAAATACTGCCTCACGAGATCTCGAAGACTGGAAAAGTGTAGAAAGAAATCATAGTTACCATTATGCGACTGATGAAAATCGAACAAAAGATTTTGAGTCGTGTGTTGCTGCTTTGAATTTAGAAAGAGCTGTGATTAGGCTAACAGGAGCATCTGGGTTAGGTAAGACACGCTTATTATTAGAAGCTATTGATGTATCTACTTCTATTGATGATTCATGTGTCCTTATTTTTAATGCACCTGGTTACGAAAAAATCATTAAAGAAAGTATTCGGGCAATGGTTGAAGACCGTGTTCATGGCCTAGTAGTAATTGAAAATTGTAATATTGACTTGCACAACCATTTGGTCAAGGAGGTCAATAAAACAGATTGCCTATTAAAACTTGTTACAGTTGGCTATTCAGATGAACAAGTTGATGAATCTATTCATATTCAACTTTCTCCATTGTCAGATGAGGCCATAAAGCAGGTCCTGTCCCCAATATTAGTTGGAATGGATTCGAGTGACGTTGATCGTGTAGCTCGGTTTGCTCAAGGCTATCCTCTTATGGCTACTCTAATCGCAGTACAGTATCAGAAAGAGGGTAGGTTGCTTGGTTCGATAGAAAGTAGTTCTGTCGTAAGAAAACTAATCGATGGTGATGGCGGTATAACAGATGTTGAGAAGGGAATGTTATCTGCTTGTTCCCTGTTCGATGTCTTTGGTACGGCTGAAGGGACAGCTGGCGAAGAGGCTAAATATATTGCAGAAGATGTTGCAGGGTCCGACTTAAAAACGTTTGACAGAGTATTAAGAACATTCACCAGTCGGCAAATCATAAATCGTGCGGGCCGGTACGCGAGACTGGTACCTAAGCCACTGGCACTGACACTGGCGTCAGAATGGTGGGAGGAGGCGTCATACGATCGTCAAAAGCAGCTAATTGATTCCCTTCCAGATTCTTTAATGCAGAGTTTTTGTATTCAGGCTTCGTATCTTGATGAACAGCAAAGTGTTCAAAGATTTTCAGGACGATTATTTGGGGGGCAAAGCCCTTTTGTCCAAGCGGAGGAACTGCTTACAGAAAGGGGTTCGAAACTCTTCCGCGCATTTGTAGAGGTGAACCCCGAGTCAACTAGTGATGCTTTATACCGAGTTTTGTCTGAGTACAGTCTTGAACAACTTCAAGCTATAGATGGTGATACGCGAAGAAACCTAGTATGGGCATTGGAAAAGCTATGCTTTCATGCGGACGTATTTGAAAAATCAGCATGGTGTATGTTATTGCTGGCATCTGCTGAAAATGAAAGTTGGAGCAACAATGCAACAGGTATGTTTTCTCAGTTGTTTCGAGTACATCTATCTGGAACGCAAGCGCGGCCTAATATTCGCTTTGATATTTTAAGGCGAGCTATTGCAGTGAATCAAACTCATATAGATATTGTGGTTCTTGAGGCTTTAGGTGAAGCAATCAGTACTTATGGAGGCACACGAACTATTGGGGCAGAATATCAGGGGACTAAAGCACCACTTGAAGAGTGGCAGCCCGCGCTATGGCAAGATATTTTTGATTTCTGGCAACAAGCTATTGATTTAATGCTGGTTCTTTTTAAACGAGGCGATGCACAAAGAGAAAAGGTCCTGTCAGATATAGGCCATTCAATTCGAGGCTTTGTTGCTCGTGGCCGGATTGAAATGTTGGATTCGGCGATTAGGACGGTTGTATCTATCAATGGCTGCTATTGGCCAGAAGCTCTAGACAGCATCAAAAGCACTTTTGAGTATGATTCAGAAGATATCAAGCAAGAAGCGACTGATGCACTGAATAGCTGGTTAAAGTTACTAAGCCCCGATAAAGCAGAAATACCCGAGAAGTTAAAGATTTTGGTAACCAATCCTCCCTGGGAGCATCATAAAGGTGAAGATGGTCACTACGTCGATGTGGCAGCAGAGAATGCAAAAGCACTTGCGACAGAACTTTCCCATGATATTGAAGAACTACTCCCTCACCTCAGCTTATTGTTACAGGGAGAGCAAAAGCAGTCCTATGCTTTTGGCCGCCAACTGGCTCATGACTTAACTGATGTTATGCCGATACTTGGTTTTGCTCTAGAGTGCTTATCCGCTATTGAAAAGCCTAACCCTAGTTTAGTTTTAGGTTTATATCGAGGTTTGTTTGAGCAGTCGCAAGAGCTTTGGCAAGAGAATATTGACCGTTTAATAGTAGATGAGAAATTGGTTCATCTTTATCCAGATTTTATACGGACTGGTGATATCAGCAAGACACATTTGGATAATCTGTTGGATCTCATTCAGCGAGGTGTGCTATCGCCAAATAGTGCGAATGCACTGAGTTATGGCAGTGTCACTGACAGCATTGAGCCGGATGTGGTGGCTGTATTTTGCTTGCATTTGGCTGCTCTGGGCGAACAGGCAAGCTGGTCTGCGCTCAATGTGATTTATATGTATTGTTTTAGCAATAAGGATAGTATCAAAGAGCTAAGAGATCCGCTTAAGTATTTAGTCACAGCTGTACCTTTACATAAGGGGAAAGAGAACAGCACAAAAGATACACATCATTGGCATGATATGGCTGAAAAGTTATTAAAAGAGCGAGATGAAGAGCTTGCGATTGCACTAACTAATCAATTAATTGCAGCCAGTAAATTCGGCTTAAATCATAGTGATATTTGGTCTTACACCAAACCTTTAATGCTGAGTTTAATGAGTGACTATGGTGACGTAATTTGGCCGATATTTGGTGAGGCTATCGTTCAAGCTGAAGGAATGGATAAATATTGGTTACAGCAGCTCTTAGATAGGGAAACAAGTTTGGTGGGAAATGTGCCAAGTGTATTTTCTGTTATTCCAGTTGAGAATGTTATGGAATGGTGCTTAAAGCAACCAGATACTGGCCCAGTTTTTGTTGCCCGTTGCTTAAATGTCATCGAAATAGTTGATGACATGCAACAGCCTTCGGCTTTGTTTATCGCCTTGCTTGAGAACTTTGGAAATGATCAACGAGTAGCGAATGAACTGAGCGCCAATATGGGAACCCGTGGTTGGTCAGGCTCTCTAGTGCCCTACTTAGAATCAGAGAAAGCAGCACTAAGCCCACTGATTGAACATGATAATTTTAATGTAAGGCACTGGGTTAAAGATCATATTGCATATATAAACCGGCAAATAATAGAAGAGTTGAAGCGAGATAAAGAACATGGGTTTGGGCTTTATTAATATGAGAAAAGCAACTTATAGGCGACATATAACAAGCCTCTAAGATCTCAACATACTTTTCCTAATCTGACAGAAGCTCTTTAGAGTATCAGTTTTAAAACGTATCTCTCCAATATCGAGCTAGCTTCCATAGCTAGCTCAAATTTGCCCCATTATCATTCAGAGCAAATACTCATTCATATCGCATTAACGTGAATTTGGATTAGTTTTATTGTGTGTTTATATGAACAGTTATAATGAAAGGTGGTAATTTTATCGCTTGAGTTCTGTTTTAATAAGACTGATTAAATACATTTCCTACCTTCAACGTACACAATAAATATTTTGAAACAAAATAATGCAATCAAGCTCATGATATTTATAAATTAAATTGATTATGATTGTGAGGCTTTAGGGAGATTATTTCGTATAAAAGTAATAATACTTATTAACATTCAGCTAGATTTACAAGGATAATTTTGTGCTACTTAAAGGTTTTGGTTTTTCTGGGTATCGAAGTATCGGCGATAAATTGGTCAGGATAGGACCACTAAAAAAAGTTAATTTAATTATTGGCCAGAACAATGTTGGGAAATCAAATATTGTCAATTTTTTAAATGATCAGTATGCCTACTTTGTCGACAAAGCAAAGAATAAACAAAATTTTGGAGGAAGTAAGAAAGAGAATCCTTTTAAAGATATTGATCGCCACCTATCAAATGAAAGGGCTCAGCATCGTGTTTCATTCCCATTGTTTGAGGAGGATATTGAAAACTACATCCAGCAAAAACTGCCTAATGATAGGCACCACATTGTTCACCGTCAGCTTGCAAGGAAAGTTTTATGCTCTGAGAGCTTTATGCATAATGGAGCAGTTTGGTTTACATATAAAGCTGAAAACCCTAACGGTCAGTTTGAACTAGAGGTTAATTTTGATGAGGTCTTTCAAAAACTTGATCATAATGAGTGGAAAAAATTATGGAGTGGACTGACTCGTAGTTCAGGGGGAGATATTAGAACGGATTGGATACCAGAGTCTCTGAAGGCTCTTTCCTATTTACCTGGCCCTACACCTAACGTTGAAGTAATACCTGCGATTAGAAAAATTGGAGCGGCTGGAAGTGAAGCAAATGATTATAGTGGCGAAGGAATAATCGAGAGAATTGCAAAAATTCAAAACCCGCCTCTTGCCCAACAAAAACTAAAAGAAAAGTTTCTCTCTATTAATGGCTTTATACAAGAGGTTCTGGAGAATGAGACTGCAAAAATTGAAATACCATATGAAAGAAATATGGTACTCATACATATGGATGGTAAAACACTTCCATTAGAGTCACTAGGTACTGGCGTTCATGAAGTAGTGATTCTAGCAGCAGCTGCGACATTACTTGATGAAACAATTGTTTGTGTAGAAGAGCCAGAGCTTCATTTGCATCCTCTATTACAGCGAAAGCTGATAAAATATTTGTCAGAAAAGACAGAAAATCAGTATTTCTTTACAACGCATTCAGCTCATTTATTAGACGCAGTGGAATCTGAAATTTTCCATATCACACAAATTGATGGAGTTTCCTGTGTAGAAGCTATTTCGAGTACTAAGCAGCGTTCAAATATATGTAATGATCTTGGATATAAAGCCTCAGACATATTACAAGCAAATTGTGTGATTTGGGTTGAGGGACCGTCTGACCGAATATATCTAAACTATTGGCTTGGCGCCCAATCGCCAGATTTAGTTGAGGGCGTGCATTATTCAATTATGTTTTATGGTGGTAGATTGTTCAGCCACCTAACAGCTCTTGATCAGGATGCTGAGAACGAAGCGGTTGATGATTTAATTTCTGTAAGAAAGCTGAATCGAAATACGGTGATAATGTTTGATAGCGATAAAGATAAGCCTCGAGCGCGTATCAATGCTACTAAACAAAGGTTGAAAGATGAGTTTAATTTAGGTCCAGGATTTGCGTGGGTAACTAAGGGACGAGAAGTCGAGAATTACCTTGACTTCGATAAAGTTGAAGAAAGTGTTAAGGCAGTTCATCCATCTGCAAGCAAATTAGTAAATAAAGGTGAGTGGGAAAACCTCCTTAAGTATCATAAAGGGCGAAATAGTGAAGAAAAAACAGCAAATAAAGTGAAAGTTGCTCGTCACTATGTAGAGAACAATCCTGTTGACTTAGATACTTTAGATTTAAAAGAACGTATGGGGAAATTGGTGGAATTTATAAATAGTGCAAATGGTTATGTAATCTAATAAATAAGGATATGTGTCGCTTAGCCGACATCTATCCGAAGTGTTGGACAAGCCCAAGACACCTTATATAAGTAAAGATTGGAAGCATGATAAAGGTTTTTTATGCGTGTGTTTTTGCGCGAAAGTAAGAATGCTTATTAATATACTGTTATGTGCTTGGAGGATAAATGGCGGAAATAGAAAATCCTAACTTCTTGAAAGGACATAACTTAGACTTAAAACAAATTCGTCTAGATGTGTATAGGCTCGCATGTTATTTCGAGGCAAGCAGATCTTTTGCCGAGCAAAGTTCAGCTAGTAATAATAATCTGTTTATCAACAGGTTGCCTCTTGAGTTTATGGAAGATGAAGTAAGTCGTACTTTATTGCAAAGTGCTATTATCTTGCGCATATTAGATGACGAGTCTGAAGCGGATAAGGATGAAAAAAATCCATTTTATTGTGGGAGGTTGTCGTCAAAAAGTTGTGTACAAAAGTTATCTCTAAGGGAAGCGTGTAATAAGATTATCCATGGTCAAAAGATTAACTTTGATATTGAAGAGTTAGGTGACTATAAATATCTAAAACCTGTCGTTTATTTATATGGTTCACAAGGAAAAAATGGCTGGAAAGCCGAACTCAATATCAGAGAGTTCGTTGACCATGGTGCAAGGCTTCTCACTGCTCGTACACTTCATGAATACATATAGTGGCAAGATAAATACGGATGCACATACAAACTGTTCAAGAGGGATTCGCAGCGCGTGGCATTTTTACTATGCGTTGGTTTTAGTGTTTAAGGTGGAATGTGGCGGCTTCGGTATTGCGTTGCTCACCCCTTAACAGGGCGTTATTCGAACGTTACCCCTATTTTTCCTAATACCTATCAGTTCAAATAAAGCAAAGTGCCTAACTTACTTTTGTCGAACAATGAGCTAGATATCAAAGATAGCTCAAAATAACCCTCCTCCATTCAGAGAAAAAGTTCATTGATATTTTGTTAATGAACTTTTCATAAGCAACAAAGTGTTTTTAATACTATTAAATTCAATGTAAAAAGCTAGTATTATGGTCTGGTTTTTTAGGCATTACACTGTTAAAAATAAGAATGTTTATTGATACACTTTTGATTAAAGGAGTTACATTTGACAAAACAACAAAAAGTTAAGCATCACTTTTTACCTGAAGTATATCTAAAAGGCTTTGCGCCTGAAAATGATGATGAGTTGTTTGTTTTGAGGAAACCTTACGGAAATATTAGTCGAATGCATCCTGCCCAGATGATGTATAGAAAGCATCTATACACTATTAAAGGTTTTGATAACCCTCAAATGATCGAAGACTTTTACCAAGAGGTTGAAAACGAACTTTCTAATGTGTTTGAAATTTTCAATGAACTTAGAAGAGATCCGAGAGAATATGTAGCTCTAAAACAAGAAATATCATTTCATCAATTAGTTAAATCGGTTATAGCTTTTCAATTCTGGCGTTCTCCAAAACAAGAAGAATTAGCTATTAAAATGTCCGAGAAATTGCCATCAATTTTTTGTAGTTTGCCAAATGAAGCTGGTCAAAAAATCGGACTAGATTCGTCCTTTATTGATTATCTTTATCAAAATAGAAGGGATGTATCGCATCGAAAACTAATACAGAATATGCTTCTACCTCTATTAACGTTTCGTATGTACGACGACACATTTATAGACTTTAGTTTCTTTGTTGCAGAGAAGGATGGCGGTCATGTTTTGACTTGCGATAACCCAGTTATTTACCAAGATTTAGATCAACTATTTTGTTTTAAATCATTCGCTTTTCCATTAACGAAGAATATCATAATTGCGTCTAGTTCTTTTAATAATGGTTTCACTGTTGATAAATTCAACTCCCAGATTGTTCTTCAAGCAGAAGAGCGAGTTGTAGGGTCAAATAAAGATTCTCTTGAATATGTGAAGGAATATTGTGAAATTTAATCATACAAAGCGGTTTAGACGGAATCCCAACGTTTGCTCTTTTTCATTCCACAATTAGATATCATGAAGAATCAAATTATTTTAATAGTATTAACGATTGTAACTCTTTTGGTTGCTACGATTATGATCATATTTATTGATGCTCAACATTTATCTGCATATGGAAGCATTTTAGCAGCTAGCGGAAGCTTTATTGCAGTTATTTGGTTTATGGGTAGCTTAAGATACCAAGCCCAACAACTAAAAGAGCAAAGAGAGCAGTTCCAAAAAGAGTTTGATAGATCAAATGAGGAAAGTAGACGAAATGCTTTACTATTAGCCAAAGAGATCCTACTCACAGCTGAAAAACGAGCATTAGCTGTAAATAGTGATTTATCTTCAGTAGAGCAAATTTATCATAACTATATCGATTTAATCGAGCTAAAAGATATTCTCAAATCAAGCGATCCCAAGGTTGTTCAAGCGAGCTTAAGCTTATGGCATAAAAGAGAAACTCCAGCAATCGAATTATTGAAAGGTATCAAAAGTGCTGCACAAGTTTATTTTATTGCGATTAATAAATTAGATATTGATTACACAGCAGCACCTGAAGATTTTGTATCTGAATATGGTCAAGACCTTTGGAGTTTACCATTCTTCTCTGCATATCAGGCTTGTGCAATGTCACTTGCAGAATTTATGATAACTCTCAAGCCTAGTAGAAAAGCTGTTCATTTTGCTACATTAGGAGTTATGGTTACACTCACTTCAAAAAATGTTTTGAAAATGGATAAAATAAAGGAGGATATTGCGGAGTATGAAGCCAAAGGTCGGAAAATACCCGTAATAGCTGAAATACTTAGGGATAAAACTAATCAATAAAGATATATTTCGCGCAGAAGATATCTATCCAAATTGTTGGACAAGTCCAGCCGTCTTCTTTAAGTAAATATTGAAAAGATTAGGAGGGTGGTTTCGAGTGTTACTGCTACCCTTACTTATTCTAACAACTACGAAACCAAATAGAGCAACCTACCTAATAAGGTTATGTCCAACAATGAGCTAGCTGTGATGGTTAGCTTCATATTTTAGTTAATTTATATCTGCACCAAAACGTAGATTAAATGCTCATTCTTACTGTATTAACGTGATTTGGGATTAGTTCTTATAATCAACGTAATCCAACTGGTTGATTAACTCCCATCTCGTTTGTATTTTCTTCAAACAATTATCAGGTAGTAAAAAAAGGCTGATATTGTACTAACTTATATACGGTTTTTATGTATTATTGCCCAATATATTAGGCTTCGCACTTCGCAAAGTAAAAATGCTTATTTATATACTGTTAGGCTTTGGGAGTAAAAATGGACATAGAAAAGTACAATCCTTCAGTGGAGCCTGTCGAGGATAAAATTCACCGTTTGATCCGCTCTATTATAGGTGTTGTGCCGGTCGGTAGCGGTACGGTGCTAGAAGCATTCAATGTCATATGGCAAGATCCTGCTCAAAAACGAGCTGAGATATGGATGGAGGCGATTACCAACTCACTGATTGAGTTGCAATCTCGTCATGAAATATTAATCTCAAACCTACACAGCAACGAGGAATTCTTAAGTATATTTGCTCATGCAAATCAAATTGTATTGCGTACTCATGAAACAGAAAAGCGAGAACACCTCAAAAACTCCGTGATGAACTCTCTTGTTAATGAACAACTTACGTATGATCTCAAACACAGTTTTTTTCAACTTTTAGACCGCTTAACTTTGTCTCACATAATGGTTCTAAAAGCTCTTTCTGATGGCGTAATTTGGGGCTCTTCGAAAGATACAACAGAGTCACGATACCCATACTTTGTTAGTAAAGTCTTGATAAAGAAGTTTCCGAGTTTTGTAGGAAATCATTCTTTTTTAGAACAAATTGTTAGAGAGTTATCAGATAATAGGTTTATTCACGATATCAAACTAATCAAGATTCCTGGACAAAATGAAGTTAACTCTGGTAGCCATAAAAATACAGACTCCACTGTTATTGGTTTAACAATTCCAGTCGACGAACTAACAGAATTCGAGCACAACTATCAAACACGTATGACAGTTTTTGGCTTTCAATTTCTTGAGTTTATAGAAAATGGTTGGGAACAAGCCTAACAAAAGCCTCGAGACGGATTCGCAACGCTTGGCATTTTTACCATGCGTTGATTTTAGTGATTTAGGAAGTATGCGAAGCTTCGGCATTGCGTCATTCACACCTTAATAGGGCGTTAGGCGCCAATTAGAATTTGGAGATATTAATGGATATTGAACTCTTTGAAACTGGGTTGCTTACTTTTTGCCATGACGTTCAAGTTGAGTTGAAAGAAATGTCGATGTTTAACGAACAGACTGAAAAGTTATGGGAAAGAAGTGATGCAGAGCTACAAGTTGACTTGAATGAACGGTTAAAGAAAATTCCGAAAAAGCATCACGACGAATTTATCTCAGACCATGGCAGTGATCTTCATCTCAACCAAACTCTGTTCCCTAGTATTCATCGTACTTCGACAGTAATTGCTCTTCATAGTTACTTAGAAGACACCCTAAATCAACTAGCCGACTTAGTGGCACCATTACTTGATTCAGAAGTTACTTACAAAGACCTAAAAGGCTCTGGCATAGAGAGGGCTCGTTTGTATTTTATTAAAGTTGGAAAGTTCGACTTCGAGAGCCTTAACTGCACTTGGTCCGTGATGAAACAAGTAAATAAGCTACGGAACCAATTAGTTCACAACGGAGGTTATCTTCCAGAAGGCGCAAATGATGCAGTTAATAAATTTATATCCTCTAATAAGTTACTCTCAGGTAAACCGGCTCATAAAGTACAGATATCAAGTGATTTCGTAGAATTCTATATCCAGACTCTTATTAAGTTTTTCTCTGAACTTGATGAAGAAGTTGCAGAGTTAATCAAACGAGCAGATCAAGAAAGCGCCTAACAACTGTTTAAGAGTGATTCGCAACGCTTGGCATTTTTACTATGTGTTAGTTTTAGTGTTTAAGGTAGTAAGGTTAGTCTCAGTGGTTACGTTGTTCACCTTAACAGGGTGTTGCCCTTGCTTTTTTTAATACTACCAGCCTAAATAAGCAAATTGCCTAACACGTTTTTGTCCAACAATGAGCATCTATATGAAAAACATTGAGCAGTTCAGTATTTATACCGCAAAAATATTTGAGGACTTGTATTCTCAGTTTCCAGTGCCAGTTTTTATTGATAGAGACAGAATGATAGCTATGTACTTAAAGTTCGATAGTCACGAGGAAATGCGTCAATATAGATTAAAGAGTGAGGTTGGTGATTTTTGTGAGATGGTAAATGCTCAAAATCCTGAGTTAGGTTTTTGGGGCGCTAATGAGCAAAAGAATAATGAAATAACAAAAGCTAAGTTGAAAGGCCTAGAAGATGAAAAGCGTCATGATAAGGTTGCTCAAGCAGCTATTTTTGATGGCACACTAGATTTTCTAGTTGATGAGGACTTAATTTTATTGGTGCCCAACAAAGGATATCGTTTAACCTCTAAGTCATTCTCTCACTTAAATAAAACCTTCGAAGAAGCTTCCATAAATGAACAAAGTAAATCATATATAACAGCCATAAAAACTATGTTTAGTGAAACTAAGTCAATTTCAAGGGAAGTATTGGTTGGTACTGCAATAGCGATAGTTCCGAAGTTGCTAGGTTACAGCTAACAAAGCCATCAAGTCGGATTTCAAACGGTTGGCTTTTCATTTCGCTCAATTGTAGCCAACCGTTTATGACGGAGTTACACTTATTTTTTCTAATATCTACATATCAAAATAAAGCAAGTTGCCTAACTCATTTCAGCCCAACAACGAGCTAGCTCTCTTGGCTAGCTCATATCTACCCCAAAACTTGTTAGATTAAATACTCATTCATATCTTATTAACGTGATTTTGGAATCGCCTTATTAAGCAAGTCACTCTAAATTTATCTGTTAGTAAAATATCACGTTTGGGGCTTTCATGCGCAAACACCGTCCTGATTGAATATTCTGAAACCAGTAACATCATTAACAAAATTACAACGTCAAATTTGGACTTGTTTTATATACTTTTTCTTTTAAAAGTGCCTGCTTTTCTATACAATTATCTTGAGATTCGATCACGAAGTTCGTTTATATTTTTAGGATAAATCTATGTTGTTTGCTATTTGGATTGTTTCGATTTTAGTTTGTACGGCTATAGGTTCAAAGAAAGGAAACCCTGTTTCAGGATTTATTGTCGGTCTAATTTTAGGTCCCATTGGTATAGTTTTAGCTATATTTAGCGGAGACAAAACAAGAATTAGCTGTAAATATTGCGCTGAAAAAATAAGTAAAAAAGCTGTTGTTTGTCCTTGTTGCCAACGAGATTTATGAAATGGAGGTTTCCGATTGGTTAGCTTCAATTGCAATATTTATTTCAATCATTTCTGGATGTTTTACATACAAGACGTATAAGGAATCAAAAAGATCTAACCTGATTAATGAAATAGCTATCCTCCAAAAAGATTATGATAATTTTGTTGAGCGTTACAGAAATGCATTTATTAATGCTGAAAACAATAAAGACTTCTCGCAAAGATATTTAGATGAATGTAAAAATGAAGCTGCGGAATATCAAACTAAATATTTAGAAACAGAAGAAAGACTAAACACTCTTAGAGATAAACTTAAATAATTCGCCAGTACGCATAAATAGCTTTCATGTTAAATGACCGCCCACAGTGGCGGTCTTTTTGTACCCTAAAGGTACTTTGTGAAGAAGTTACCAATACTTTTCCTAATATCAAACAGCCTGAATAGAGCTGGCTATCTAACAAAGTTTTGTCCAATAACGAGTTTGTTATTTTGACTAGCTCGTATAATGGACAAGTTAACTCTACGGATTTGTATTAATACTTGTCTCTGCTCTTTAATTTAGTTTCCAATCAAATAAGATCGTTTATATCTAATTTAAGGTAACTGTTTCTAACAACATCAGATAATAATAAACCCGTTACATTCTTTATGGTATGTAACGGGTTTAGCTTTCGATTTATATATTTTCTATCTGTTTACTTCTTTCTACGCCAATACGCAAAAATAGTAATCAAAGCTAGAAAGCCAAGCGATGAACTACCACCACCGCTGCCACCGTTATCAGGCTGTGATTCTGATTCTGGTTCTGGCTCTGGCTGTGGCTCATTATCTTTAGGTACAGACTTCCATTGTGTATTAACGTCACTCACATTGAACGCACCTTTTAGCACTTCGTTCGTTGTTTGTGCTACCGCATACACGGTATTTTTCACATCTAAACCGTTTTGGAAGTTTTGGTCAGAAGTAGTCATTAATTCGTGTAATTTGGCAAAGTCCACACTGATTGTTTTACTTGTTTCATTTTCACCAAGAGAAAAATCAATAGGTGTTAAACCAATACCGTTACCAGCAATAAATAATGTACCTGTATCTTCGGTTTTACCCGTTCGAGTTACGGTAAAATCAAATTGCTGTGTATTAATATTTTCAGTTACCGCTAATTCTAACGTGCTAGGTGTGCGGTCTTTCATAGTGTAACCGTCTTGCTGCGTACTGTTGTAGTAACGCTGCATTACTTCACCATTGGGATTTTTACTTTCATCAAGTAAAGGACAGTTAGCCGTACCTGTAATTAATGGCAATTTATCTCGTTTCCAAGCACCAGCCACCATGAGTGGTTTAGACCCATCAGCACAAACAGCAGCAGCGCGAGCATTTATATAATATGGATCATCGTTTGGATCGACAATAGTGAATTCATCTACCTCATGCAATGCACCTAGTGCATGACCAGCTTCGTGAGCAAAAATATGATAATCGCTTTCAGGGAATTGAGCACCGTACATCGTTTTATAACTCATAGCAATAAAGCGATGTTGACCATATTGGTACAATGGATCTTCATTTGGATTGAATTTAGCATCTGTTTTAGGTTGAGGCGCACCACCATAATAATTACCCTCAGCTTGAGAAATTACAACCGAAAAAAATGGTTTCTGTTGCCAAGCTAAATCTTCAAGATTACTAAACATCACTAACGGTAAACTATTTGTATTTACGCTGTCATCATAAGACTCGTAAACAACTTTATCAGCAAATAAATCGATAGTTAAACCGTTACCCTTGTAAATTTCATTTGCACTTTTAACATTATTGTAATGACTTACAGTATACAGTGAAGAATCAGGTGTCCCTTTAAACTTCTCATTCAAAATTAACTCAACACCTAAACCATTTCCTACTTCAACACTAGCTATTGCCATTGGATTAACTAACATTGCAGTTGTCGCAATTAACAGGGATTTATTAATGTAATTTTTCATCTGCCTCTCCGTTGCTATTAATTCCTTGCGTGCAAAATACAGCTTTACTTTCGCTTTTTTAACATCTGCAATCGTGCTTTTATAGTGAAAAATCAATCTAATGAAATAAGAAGTAACATTTCATTTTATTTTGCGTGACAATTCAAAGGCGGGGAAATTAATATTACTAGCTGATGTTTTGACAGCTCATTAGGCAATTAGTTAATGCGTTGTCCCATATTTATCCTAACACCTATCAACCCAGATTGAGTTGAAAGTCTAACAAGCTTTTGTCCAATAACGTGTTAGTGGAGTCGGCTGATATGTCTCTGATCTACTTTTTCTAATTTCAGTAATGTGAATTTGACATCTATTGGAGACGCGTATTCGAACTACGTCGCAGTTTTCTAATACAGAAAAAGGATAGGATTGAATTTGAAAATGAAGCTTACAGCCTGACAGACCAATTATCTTCTCCATTGCTAAAATCAAACTTAGGTAATAGGGAGATCTTAAATGAATATCTTTGAAGAAAAATTCGTTAATACCGAAATCGATAGAATCTGCGATGTCTGTGGGGAAGAATGTGATGGTCAAGCTTCAACAGCTCATCGAATTGAAAAGCAGGATAGTAATTCCAGCCATTTACATTGATGTAAAGCGCGCCAGAATTATCTACGGGTAACTTTTCTTCTGGAATTAGCGTTAACTTATTTAGAAGTGTGATAATTGTTGTTAATCGTTTATGAGCAAGCTTATCCATTCACCCTTATTATTTATGGTGTTTTCGGTCATAAAACACCTCATTCTCGTAGTCATAATCATCTTTGATTATGTTGCAGTCAGCGTTGGATGCAATAACATACGGTGCATATAGAAAAGGCGAACCACACGGCTCGCCTTTTGTTATTCAAGTGATGTTTCCAACTCGGTTATCTGTGATCAAAAAGCGAGCTATAAGGCTCGCTTTATCTATTTAGTGTTAAGTCACAAACTTAATTTCAGTCACAGACTTAATTAAGCTACTCACAAACTAAATTGTGACATGACAATAGGCTTTAGTCTTCTATATAGTTCTCAATACTTGGGCAAGAACATACAAGATTACGGTCGCCAAATACGTTATCAACACGGTTAACACTCGGCCAGTATTTCGCTGCTTTGGTGTGTGCTGATGGGAAACAAGCGACTTCACGGCTATAAGCGTGGTTCCACTCTGATTCCATCATATCTACTTGGCTGTGCGGTGCGTTAACCAGTGGATTATCGTCTAATGGCCACTCGCCAGATTGAACAAGGTTGATTTCTTCTTTAATCGCAATCATCGCGTCACAGAAGCGATCAAGCTCTGTAATGTTTTCAGATTCAGTAGGCTCAATCATTAATGTACCAGCAACAGGGAACGACATGGTTGGCGCATGGAAGCCATAATCCATTAATCGTTTTGCGATATCTTCTTCTGAAATACCAGAGGCATCTTTGATTGGACGTAAATCAATAATACATTCGTGTGCAATACGGCCTTCAGTACCACGGTATAAAACAGGGTAGTGTGGGCGAAGGCGTTCCATCACGTAGTTTGCATTTAAGATCGCAAGTTCAGTGGCTTGGGTTAAACCTTGTTCTCCCATCATCGCAATGTAAGCGTAAGAGATCGGTAAAATAGATGCTGAACCTAATGCTGCCGCAGATACGGCATATTGTAGTTCATCGCTATTTGTATCTTCAACATGTCCCGGTAAGAACGGTGTAAGGTGCGACTTAACACCAATAGGTCCCATACCTGGGCCGCCGCCTCCGTGAGGAATACAGAAGGTTTTGTGTAGGTTTAAGTGAGAAACATCTGAACCAATAAAGCCTGGGCTAGTTAAACCAACTTGCGCGTTCATGTTGGCACCATCAAGGTAAACCTGACCGCCAGCTTCATGGACAAGATCACACACTTCTTGTACTGCTTCTTCATACACGCCATGGGTAGACGGGTAGGTGATCATGATACATGACAGCGCATCACGGTGTTTTTCGATTTTGGCTTTTAGATCATCAATATCGATATTACCTAACTCATCACAGCCAACCACCACTACTTTCATCGAAACCATTGCCGCAGACGCTGGGTTAGTACCGTGCGCAGAGCTTGGGATCAAACAAACATTACGGTGGCTATCGCCATTGGCTTCATGGTAACGCTGAATAGCGATTAGACCTGCATATTCACCTTGTGCACCAGAGTTTGGTTGTAGCGAGAACGCATCATAACCTGTGATTGAGCACAGCATTTCAGATAGGTTTTTAGCTAATTCTTGATAACCTGATGTTTGTGCTTGTGGCGCAAATGGGTGCAGTTGTCCAAACTCAGGCCAAGTGACAGGGATCATTTCTGCTACTGCATTAAGCTTCATGGTACAGCTACCCAATGGGATCATGCCGTGAGTTAATGAGTAGTCTTTGTTTTCTAGCTGCTTCATGTAACGCATCATTTGTGTTTCGCTATGGTAGCGGTTAAACACAGAGTGGGTTAGGTATGCACTGCTTCGGCGACACGCTGGTGGAATAGCTGCGAACTCATCCGCGGCAATGTCATCACTGAACATCGACACTTTAAGATCTTGATTGGTAAATAAGCCAAGTAGCTGCTCGATATCTTCAGCAAGGGTGGTTTCATCAATACTGATACCCAACTTATTGCTGTATTTACGAAGGTTAATACCTGCATCAAGTGCTTTTTGATATAACGCGTTGGTTTTATTGCCTGTTTTGATTGTTAGCGTGTCGAAGAAGTGTTGGTTTTCTAGTTCAAAACCATTATTGCGTAAACCAGCAGCTAAAACTGCTGTAAAGTGGTGAACGCGACGACCAATTTTCTTTAAGCCTTCAGGACCATGGTACAGGGCGTAAAACGCAGCCATGTTGGCAAGCAGTGCCTGCGCTGTACAAATGTTAGATGTCGCTTTTTCACGGCGGATATGTTGTTCACGGGTTTGCATTGCCATACGTAGGGCTTGATTGCCTTTGGCATCTTTAGATACGCCAATTACACGACCCGGCATCGTACGCTTGTGTTTATCTTTGGTTGCCATAAAGCCAGCATGTGGACCACCAAAGCCCATAGGTACACCAAAGCGTTGAGCACTACCAATAACCACATCTGCGCCCATTTCACCCGGTGCTTTTAGTACAGTCAATGCTAGTAGATCAGATGCCACCGCCACTAATGTTTTCTTATCATGTGCCGCGTCAATGATGTCAGTAAGATCGACTAATTCGCCGTTGCTGGCAGGGTATTGCAGTAAAGCACCGAATACATCGTGTTTCGCAAGATCTTCTGCACTGCCTGTAATGATCTCAAAGCCAACGTATTTTGCACGTGTAGTAACAACATCAATGGTTTGAGGGTGAAGATCGGTTGAAATGAAAAACGCATTGCTTTTGTTTTTACCCGCGCGCTTACATAGCGTCATCGCTTCTGCTGCGGCAGTGGCTTCATCAAGCAGTGATGCATTAGCCAGCTCCATGGCGGTTAGATCCATGATCATTTGCTGATAGTTAAGCAGAGATTCTAAACGGCCCTGAGAGATTTCTGGTTGGTAAGGGGTATAAGCGGTATACCAGCCTGGGTTTTCTAATACATTACGAAGAATAACATTTGGGGTAAACGTGTTGTAATAACCCTGACCAATATAACTTTTATTGATGATATTTTTGCCAGCGATCTGCTTAAGTTCTGCCAGCATTGCCGCTTCACTTTGTGCCTGTGGTAATGTCATCGGCTCTGTTAAACGAATGGAAGCGGGAACGGTTTGCGCTATAAGCTGGTCAATACTACCGACACCTATAGTTTCTAACATTCGCTGTTGTTCGAGTGCATTAGGGCCATTATGGCGATGTGAAAAATCGTTATCGTCACTGAGAGCTTGAAGAAAAGTAGTATTGGTCATGGTTCTTTCCTGAACGTTGTCCTAATTACCATTGTCTGGCTTTAGGGATATTCATCGGTAATGCTGTAAATGGCAAAGCAACAAAGATCGAGTGTTGTACCCGATCTTTGTTTTTATAATTTAGTCTTCTTCAATTGAAGCAAGATAGGTTTCAGCATCAATTAATGTTGCCAATTCATCAGAATCGTTAAGCTTGATGGTTGCAATCCAACCGCCTTCATAAGGTTCTTCATTAACCAGTTCAGGGCTGTCTTCTAAATCTTCATTGATCGCAACAATTTCACCTGTGATAGGGGCGTAAATGTCGGAAGCGGCTTTTACTGATTCCACTAAAGAGAAGGCATCACCCGCATCTGTTGTGTCACCAACTTCAGGTAAATCAACAAATACCACATCGCCTAATAAACCCTGCGCATGAGCAGAAATACCAACCGTCACTGTTCCATCACCGTTATCACGGATCCATTCGTGGCTACTGGTAAACTTTAATGTTGATTCCATGTTTGTACTCCTTAACCCACCGGTTATATGGTTATTTGATAAAAGTTTCTTATAGTGGAACACGTTTTCAATATCTATTATGTGATTCTACGCAAACGTTTGCTATTTGTCATGTTGATTTGTTGCTAACATAGTTATACTAAGTTTAAATTTAGTTAATAAACGCTGATTTTCATCACTAAATCCATAATATTACCTATTTATAAATGGATTTAACGATAATGTATGCCTCATAGGTAACATTTTTTTAAAAAAGATCATGACTTTGTGATGTGAGTTTTATTAAGTTTCCTATAAGAAACTATGATGAAGGTCGAGGGTTATGGGGATTGAGTTGAAGAAGGAAGTGATATGACAGATGAATATATCCACGATGTTTATCCATCGATGCGGATCGAAAAAACTCAAGCCGCAGAGCATATTGCGCCTTTAAAGTTAGGTGAGAGGCTAAAAGAAATTCGTGTTTCTTTAGGTCTAACCCTTGAAGAAGCCAGTAAACGTACAGGACTTGCACGTTCAACCTTGTCAAAGATTGAAAACGAGCAAATATCACCTACGTTTCAAGCGATGCAGAAACTTGCTACGGGATTGGCTATCGATATTCCCCAACTTTTTGAACCACCTAAAACCATTACAGCCTCGGGCAGACGTGATATTACGCGCTATGGTGAAGGTCGACCTCATCCCACTTCAACCTATGAACATGAACTGCTTGCCACCCAATTAACTAATAAAAGGATGATGCCGTTTAAATCACATGTGCGCGCACGATCTTTTGATGATTATAGTGAGTGGATCCGCCATGACGGCGAGGAGTTCTTATTGGTACTAAAAGGCGAAATCACTTTTTTCTCTGAATTTTATGAGCCGATTCATTTAGTCGAAGGGGATTCAGCCTATTACGACGCGACAATGGGTCACATGCTGACATCTGTTAGTGAAGAGGATGCGTTAATTCTTTGGGTGACAGCATCTTAATGTCATCGAACGGTTTATAGCATCAACCAGTTTTACAATTACGTTACCATTTACATGGACACCAACTAGATAACGGAGTGCAACTATGTCTCAACAACTTAAGCAGACCCCATTACATGGCTTACACATTGAAATGGGAGCGAAAATGGTGCCATTTGCTGGCTATGATATGCCTGTGCAATATGGCTTAGGGGTAAAAAAAGAGCATATACATTGTCGTGATTCTGCTGGGTTGTTCGATGTATCACACATGGGGCAAGTGCGCTTAAAAGGGCAACATGCCGCTACATTATTAGAAACATTAGTACCTGTTGATATTGTTGATTTACCTGAAGGTAAACAGCGTTATGCCGTATTTACTAATGAAAATGGCGGTATTGAAGATGATCTAATGGTGACAAATTTTGGTGATCATCTTTTCCTTGTTGTGAATGCGGCCTGTAAAGAACAAGATATTGCCCATTTAAAAGCCCATTTAAAAGATGGCGTTGAATTAGAAGTGATTGAAGATCGCGCACTACTAGCCTTACAAGGTCCTAAGGCTGCGTTGGTACTCGCTGAGTTAAACCCTGCGGTTAGTGATATGGTGTTTATGGATGCGGCTAAAGTGACGTTATTGGGCGTTGAATGTTACGTCAGCCGTTCAGGGTATACGGGTGAAGATGGTTATGAAATCTCAGTACCTAATGATAAAGCCGAAGAATTAGCACGCGCGTTGCTAGCGTTTAATGAAGTGGAATGGATTGGTCTTGGGGCGAGAGATTCATTACGTTTAGAGTGCGGATTATGTTTATATGGGCACGATCTAGATCCTACGACTACGCCATTTGAAGCAAGCTTAATGTGGGCAATTACGCCAAGTCGTCGTGCTGGTGGTGTGCGTGAAGGTGGTTTTCCCGGTGCTGATATTATTTTGGAGCAACTACAAACTAAACAAGTTTCAAGAAAACGTGTTGGGTTAGTGGGGCAATCAAAAGCGCCTGTACGAGAAGGGACAAAGTTATTTGATGCTGAAGACAATGAAATTGGCATTGTAACGAGTGGAACATTTGGCCCAACGAAAGGTATTCCTGTTGCAATGGGGTATATTGCAACAGAAGCTAATAAGCTTGGTGAAACGGTATACGCTGAGGTTCGAGGTAAGAAGTTGCCTATGACGATCGAGAAAATGCCATTTGTACCCCAACGTTACTATCGTGGTTAAATAGGCATTTTGACTGAATGATTATGGCAAGACGTTTTCGTTACGTCTTGCTTATTTCTTATCGTGCAGTGACTGCTTTATAAGCCGATTGGAATAGTAGTGTAAAACCCTCTTTTGAAAGGTCTTTTACAGTCAAGCCTGTTTCATTCAAGCGGCGGTAGCACTCATTCAGTGCGGTAATGAAGAGTTCTTTGTCAATGGCGTTATTTTTTGTTGATTTCATTTTCTTCACCCTAGGTCATATCTAATCCAAACTTGCTGAATCCTTACATAAGAAACTTGAATAAAAACTGAATGAGAATGCGTACTTGCAAGTAATTGACATTAAATTTACTTTTGCGTCTAAAAAAATAGGCATTAAGGTGATCTTAATGCCTATTTTTGTGCAACTAAACCTCGATAAGGTTATTTATTGGTTAAGTAACAATATAAAAACTCAGTAATATTGGTCATATCTTCGACGGTAATAAATTCTTCCGTAGTATGCACTTTGCTCATACCTGTAGATAAATTAACGGTTTTTAACCCTTTCTCATTAAAGATATTTGCATCACTACCGCCTCCGGTAGACTTGGTAAATGGTGCTAATCCCATTTCTTTAAAACTAGTCATTATATCAATAACATGTGGGTCGTTATCAGCAATAGAGTAGGCGTTATAAGAGCGTGTAGATTGAATATCTATTTGCGCGTTATGCTTGTTTGCTGTTGTGCTGAATACATTAATCATATGCTGAACTTGAGCAGCAAGCTTATCATCGTTAAGTGAACGTGCTTCAGCGGCAAGATACAATTCAGGCATTACGATGTTTGTAGCTTGACCACCAGAGACTATGCCAATGTTAGCGGTTGTTTCATGATCTATACGTGCTAATTTCATATTCATTACAGCATCAGATGCGACTGTTAGTGCATTAATACCTTCTTCAGGTGCAAGCCCTGCATGAGCGGGTTTACCTTTAATCGTCACTTTAAGGCTTTGTTGGCCGGGCGCACTCGTTACAATCGCACCAATTGCACCGCCTGAATCCAGCACAATTGCTTTATCTGCGGTGATATACGACATATCAAAGTGCTTCGAACCATGTAATCCACCTTCTTCATGAACAGTAAAAGCCAGCTCAATTGTTTTATGAGCTTTGTTGTTTTCTTTGATGGTACGCACCGCTTCGATGATGGCAGCAATACCTGATTTATCATCACCACCAAGAATTGTGTCGCCTTTTGAGCGAATAACACCAGCTTCGATAATAGGCTCAATACTATTTCCTGGTGTTACGGTGTCCATGTGGCAGCTTAAAACAATACTATCTTCAAGTTCACCATCAAGCTTTGCAAAAAGGTTAAAACCATTAGAAATGCTTTCAGGCACAGGTAATTTAGAAACGTTAAAACCTAACTTTCCGAGTTGTTCTGCTAAGGCTTCTGAAATCGCTTTTTCGTTTTTTGATTCGCTATCGATTTTGATGAGATCAATAAAATGAGAAATAAGACGTTCTTGATTAATTGTTGTCATATTGCTTTAACCACTAAATAGGAGGAATACACAGTACTCTAATAGGAATAATGGCGAGATGATGAGGGGCTAAATCAATAAAAGTAGAGATATAAAAGTGGGGGAGTAAGTGAAATGAAAGAAGTTTGAACTGGGTTATAGAAATGAAAATGCCAAATAAGACATAGATTCACATGAATGCGGGAGCGAACCGATTGTGAATCTACATATCGCTTATTTGGCATAAATCGATAAGTTAGCTGATGTTATCAGCTAACTTAATACTAATTAGCCCCAAACGATCAGGCTGTAGTTCTTTTTACCACGGCGGATCAGAGTGTAGCGACCAAATAGTTTGTCAGCGTCTGTAAACTCATAGAATGGTTCGCTTACTTTCTCGCCATTAACCATGATTGCATTTGAGCTGATGTGTGTTTTAGCTTGACCACGAGAACTTGCAAGACCAGATTTAACTAGCACTTGTTGTAAATCATCGCCATTTTCAGCTTCAGCACTTGGCATACCATCTTGTGCTAGTTGAGCAAAATCAGATTCAGATAAGTGCGCTAAATCGTTTTCAAATAGGCAACGAGTGATGTTCTGTGCCGCTTCTAATTGCTCTTGACCGTGAACTAAACGCGTTGCTTGCTCTGCAAGAATACGTTGCGCTTCAGGTGCTTTACCACTGTTACGATCCGCTTCTTCAATCTGTTGAATTTCTTCTTCAGAAAGGAAAGTGAAAAAGCGTAGGAAACGATATACGTCAGCATCTGCAGTGTTCATCCAGAATTGGTAGAACTTGTATGGGCTTGTTTTCGAAGGATCTAACCAAACCGCACCACCTTCAGTTTTACCAAATTTAGTACCGTCAGATTTCGTGATTAGCGGTACTGTCATACCGAACACTTGCTGCTGGTTCATACGGCGAGTAAGGTCGATACCCGCTGTGATGTTACCCCATTGATCAGAACCACCGATTTGTAGTTCCATACCCATTTCTTTGTTCATACTTGCGAAGTCGTAAGATTGCAGCAAGCTGTATGCGAACTCAGTAAAAGAGATACCTACTTCATCACGGTTAATTCGTTGCTTAACAGATTCTTTGCTGATCATTTGGTTTACAGAGAAGTGTTTACCAATATCACGTAAGAATGTTAGAACATCCATATTACCGAACCAGTCATGGTTATTTACCATACGGGCAGGGTTTGTTGCATTGTCAAAATCCAAGAAAGGAGAAACTTGGCGTTGGATTTTTGTCACCCAACCTGCAACTGTATCTAAAGTGTTAAGCGAACGCTCAGTCGCTTTGAAGCTTGGATCTCCAATCATACCAGTAGCGCCGCCAACCAAAGCTACTGGATTATGACCCGCTTCTTGGAAGCGCTTAAGGCAAAGTAGAGGAACCAGATGACCTAGGTGTAAACTATCAGCCGTTGGATCAAAGCCGCAATATAATGTAATCGGACCTTTTGCTAAACGTTCGCTTAAAGCTTCTTCATCCGTAATTTGAGCGATCAGACCGCGATCTTTAAGCTCTTGAATTAAATTCAAATGATTCATGTGTTCTCCAATAATCATTTTATTTACGTTTAATTAAAAATAGGTACGGCATTATTCAATGTCAGTATCTGGTTTATTATGACTTGTAGGCCAATTAACCCCACAACAAATAATGCGATATTATTTGTTGCGACATTATATTCAATTTGATGTTGTTTACCACGAAGTTTTCTAAGGGCAAGAACAGGAAACAGAATTGCTAATATAGTCAAGAAAATTGCTGCAGCACCTAAAGCTGGAACAAAGCCATTAGGGTACACAAGAGTGAAAACCAATGGTGGCAAGTAGCATAGTACCGCAGTGATTAATCTATCTTTGGTATTATTACCATGTTTAAAGGTACTTGCCAATGAATCAAATAGTCCCAATGAAACACATAGATAAGAAGTGAACATTGCGATGGATGAGAAAGCACCAATTAGATAAATTATGTTCTTTTCTTGAATGAATATCTGCATTTGTTGAAGCATAACCCCAACATTTGATCCATGCTGTGCAATATATTGAAAACTATGGTTACCAAATCGAGGTAACGATCCGAGCATGGTTATTTCCCAAACAATGTAAACCACGAGGGGAATTAAACCGCCAGCAATAAATATATTCCGTAATGTTTTAGGATTTTCACGGCCAATATATTTAACCATGCTTGGAACACTGCCATGAAAACCAAAGGCAGTAATGAAAACAGGAATAGCAGCAAAAGCATATTTTGATGAATCGTTGATATTGACTAAAAATCGACCATGGATGAATGGGATAGTAGTAATAACAAGAGTGAAAAAGATAACAATGTTCGTACTAAATAATACGCGGTTAGCCATATCAACAGCTTTGGTACTAATAAATACAATGGTTGCAATTATCAAGGTAAATATAATCGCAATGACATGAGAGGGGACCGAAATATGGAAATAATCGGTTAAATCACTCTTGTAAATAGAGGATGCACCTGCAATATAGGCACAAGATAAAGCATAAAGTAGCAATAATAATGATAAATGTATTACCCATTTACCAGGTTTACCAAACAGATCATAAGCAATCTCTTCAAACCCTGTACCGGTTGGGTAATTAAGGCATACTTCTAATAACATTAATCCGGTATAAGTCATTACCGCCCATAAAACGGTTAATAAGATTATTGCATTATAAATACCTAAGCCTGCAGAAATTAGAGGGAGTGCAAGCATTCCTGCGCCAAGCATTGTGCCAGAAATAAGCAGTGTCGCACCAATAGCTTTTTTATTCATGACGTGTACCCTGAAAAAATACCTAATAAATATTTTTATTAGGACGTAATTAACTAGCCATCAATAACAAAAAGGCGGCGATAATTAATCGATATATTAATATCTTTCATCGTATATAGAAGAACGCCAGCCTTTAAAGGCTGGCGTTTATTTTCCTTTTTAAGCAGCGGTATGTGCTAATTTTTGTTTATTTTCTTCATCAATAATTTCACTTAGAAGATTTGTGAATACATCACGAAGGTTATTCCAGTAATTATTGAAACGGATTTCATCACGTAGGAAGTGAGTCATTACCGCTGAACGAAGAATGTAAACAGAACCTACAGTATTCCATTCGTCTTCACTAAAGCCACGGCTTTCAGCGTATAGACGAGGAGTTTGACCGTATTCTTCTTCTGATAGAGAAGTAGAAGAAGTTAGGAAGTCTTTAGTGTAAGTACGGCCTGTTGCGTAAGAGCATAGCTCGTAGATACGTTGGTTTAGGTGGTTGTGTGCATCAAGACTATCGTTGTCGATTTCTTTGAAAGTAAAGTCAACCATGTGGAAGTCAGGGTGCATTAGAGGACGAACCTCAAAGCGACGACCGTCAATAACAAATGGTTCAGCCGTTGCGAGTTTCTTCGCAAACCAGTCAGCAGTCACAATACCACGACCAATCACATGACCATAACCACTTACGTTTAGTGGTACTAGGCGATGTGCAGCCCATACCGCAGCGGCAGTTGCACCTGCTTTTGAACCTTCCATGATAGAAGAACCTAGAACAACTTGCTTATCAGCTTCGTTCTCATCATCCGCTTCTTCGAATACGTAAGCGGCGTGGTATGAAATCAAGTCAACAATACGCTTGTCTTTCATTGCTACTGCGCCAGCTGCGTACTGGATGAAGCCCACTTTATGTGGATCGACAGTGATAGAGTCAGCTTCTGACATAGCGTGGAATGCGTCATACACTTCACGTTTTGGCCAGATAACACCTTCAGGAATGATGTCGTCGTTACGATAACGTTCGATTAATGCGTCGTATTCCATGAATTCGTTGTTGTCATCAAGGAACATTGAACGTACATAGCCACCGTAAGCAGCATCAACGTGAACGTAGAAAGATGAACCGTATTTCTCTTCACACTCTTTACGAAGTTTCATTACTTCATGAACGGCATCGATAGAACCTTCCTCGGTAGTACCAACAACAGATACCATACCTAAGATAGGTGTACCTTCTTCCATTAATTTGAAGGTTACTTCACGCATTTTTTCAACGTCTGTACGGTAGTTACCATCAACGTCTAGTGGAACAATGTGCTCTTGACCTAGGCCAAGTACGTCCATTGCTTTCATCCATGAATAGTGTTTAGAACGTGGAACAAGGAATTTACCAAGTTTACCCGCATCAACACCTACGCCACGTGCTGTTAATGCACGAACTTCTTCAAAGATACCGCGTTTTTTCAACTCATCAGTAAGATCTAAAATATCTTTAGATTTCATGTTTAAAAGTTGATGCTCAGTCATGCCTTCTACAAGGTCTTTTGACTTGTCACATGCAGCGATTGCTAGAGGCATTGTTTTAAGGTTACGAGCAACCCAAACACCTTCATAGTTTGCAACAGTACCGCCAGAAGTAATGTGCGCCCATGATTTATTCACATCGTAACCAAACATGCGGCATAGGTCATGACCTGCTTCTAACTCAAGCTCTGTAGTCACAGGAGAGGCTTCATGTGCACAGTTGTTTGGGTTGTAAAGCATGGTCATCACGTATGCAAGGTTTGATACCATTAGCGTATCTGCGTTCATGTGGCCTAAATAGCGAGGAGAGAACCAAGGCACTGATTTAGTTTTAAGGCGTGCAGATAGCCCCTGTAAGATACCTTCTGTACGATAAAGTGTATCGCGGAAATCTGGTTGGTGTTGCATTACAGGGTTAAGCATAGGTGCATCTTCTGGGTGGAAGTCTGAGCGCCAGTGCATGTGTTCACTAATTGCGTAATCCATCATTTCTTTGAAGAATACTTGGTTTTCTGATTTTGGACCTAGGAACAGTGCATCCACATTCATTTTTTCGCTCATAATAAAACCTATTTTATCTTTAATATTGAAATACTATTTCTGCTTATATTTTTTCTCTTCAGAGAAGAATATGTCAGAAAGAAAATTAAATTAGTTTTAACAAATAATGGTTTAAAACTGGGCTGTAAATAAAAGTGTAACCATCAGGAGAAGCAGAAGTAGAATAGGGAACCACTACTTCTCCTGTTTATTTGTTTTGTCTTTTTATTTGATGAAAAATAAGACTTAGTTTGCGTGAGTTACTGGCGTTGCATTATCCGCTTTAGCTCGGTTTGAATATTTACCCCAAGCGTAAACAACAAGTGGAATAATAATCATGATAACTAAACCAAAGAACTGGAAGTTAAAGTAACTGTTTGCAGTACCGTCATAGCTTGATGGTGCTTTGAAGCCGAAGTAACCTGCAAGTAGACATGTTGCAATACCTAGACCTGAACAGATCCACATACCAATGTTACCGCCAGGAACTGTAAAACTACGTTGTGCGTCTGGACGCTTGTAGCGTAGGTAAATCGCAGCAGAGAACATAAGTAGGTAAGCAACGATATAAACAAGAGATGTTAGACCTAGAAGCATAAAGTAGAAGGAATCTACGTTAGGCATTACACAAATAAGCACACCCACGATTGAGATTAGGATAGCTTGTAAGTAAATAAGGTTAACAGGTACACCTTCTTTATTTGTCTTTTGAAGTACTTTAGGTAGTGCACCAGCGTTTGCTGTTGCTTGAAGACCACGAACAGGACCTAAAACCCAAGAGTTAACTTGACCTGCAAGACCGATAGCCATACATACAGCCATAATAGGTGTTAACCAGTCTAGACCCCACATATCAAAGTAAGTCTGGAATGCTTGAATAAGACCTGCTGTCATTGAAATGTGCTTAGTTGGAATACCGATGAAGATTGCAAAAGAACCTACAACAGAAACGATAACCACAAATAATGCAACTAAGAACACTGCGATAGGGTAGTTACGTTCAGCGTTTTTAACGTGAGAAACGTTAGATGCTGATACTTCCATACCCATAACAACGAATACGAAGCCAATGAATAGTGCCCAAGTACCCTTATTTGATAAATCAGGAATAAGGTTTGCAGTTGTTAATGAAAGGTCAGTAACAATTGGATGACCACCGACTAGGTAAGCGATAGCACAGGCTACAAGTACAAAGAAAGGTAAGAATACACCTAAAATCACACATAGTGTGGATACCCAACCGAGTGTTTTAACACCACGCATATTACCCAATGTACATGCCCAGTAAACCACTAATATAACAGCAAGAATGTACATTTTATTTTGTGCTAACGCAGGGTCAAAGGCGTAGGCAAAAATTGCACCGACAATCATCAAAATGGATGTCATGCCAAAAACCATTTGAATCCATTGCATCCAGACTGCAACAAATCCCATACGTTCACCAAATGCTTCGCGAACCCAGATGAAGATACCACCATCTTCTGGGAATGCCGTTGCAAGTTCAGCGGAGACAAGTGCTGTTGGAATCATAAAACAGATTGCAGCAGCTAATGTTAAGAAGATCGTCATCATTCCTGGCTGCGCTGTCATAGGGAGTGTACGAACACTCATAACAACCGCAGCGGTAATCATGACGAAACTGAATACGCCAATTTTAGCGGGAGAAGCGTTGGTGGAGCTAGCCATTGTAGACCTCAAAATCTATCAGTTAAGCAGTAATGATATAAAAACATCCAATTCTATAAATTATAGTAAATATCGATATTTTTAGTTACCGCGTTCAAAAATCGATTTTTATGGTAGTGACCAAATGTAATTTTGTGAAGCGAATTTAGTTCCAAATTCCGATTGTTTAATTTGCATTTTTAAGCAATTTACGAATTAGGAATAATTGTATAATGAATAAATTTGATATGCTCCTGTGCACCTAGTGGCTATTTTTGGTTTTTAATGAGCAAAATGATTAACAATCCATGTTAATAGGCTGGCTAACAGACCTGTTATTGCCGCCATGAAGAACATTACAGCAGGAGAAAAAATGTAGAGGGAAATATAGTATTCGTGCGATGCGCTAATTAGGTGTAAAGCATAAGGTATTGTAATAGATAGAAAAGCTATAGAAACCCATGTGAAGAATAACAACCATGCAGAATATGATTGGACAGTGATGAGTGTTTTGTTATGAAAATATTCATAGTGCTTAATGATAATATATAAACATAACAGAGGTAGAAGTGACCAAAAAATAAGCGCAAAACTAAAGACACTATGCTGTGGGTGCCAATTAAACATAAGTATATTAATAATAAAGATGCTAATAATTGAATATGTTCGGTAAGTCATCGTTTTAAAAGAGAAATTAGATATTTATGGACAAGATTATATTGATCTGTTTGAATCAATACCGCTACACCGCGCATAAAATGAAGAAGAGCTGTTATTTCTAAATATTATGGTAATAAATAGGTCGTTTAGCGCGTTTATATGTATTTTTAACTTTATAATATGCCATATCCGAATTTATTTGTGCGAATG
>NZ_PYOM01000011.1 GCF_003026365.1 Photobacterium angustum
TACTGTTAAAATACCGCTAACTAGAAGCTAGTTAGGATATTTGAATTGACTGTGCCAAATAACCGAAGTTATTTGTATTGGTCACTAGTATCATTGATAAATCTTTCGACTTAACTTTTCAACGAGTGCCCACACAGATTGCATGGTCAAATTGTTAAAGAACAATACTGATTTCGTTGCTAGCCAGTGGCTTGCTCCGTGTCAGTGAGGTGGCATTATAGGGAGATTTTATTTGCTGACAATATTTTTTTGATAAAAAAAAATCGTTTGAATATTTTTTATTCAAAACGACTTTTAAAAGTATTTTTTGACAAAAATTTAGGCTGCTCAATCAAATTCACTGTATTTAGAAAGCGCTGTTTTAAGAGAAACCGCTTGAGATATACCACGGCGATCAGCCCAACTCACTGTGACATCAATTGTTCTTAATGCGCCAGATAGCGCCGTGATGGGATCAGATACGTTACAAGTAAGAGAATAACCTTTACTTATAGCCACTGAATCTATGCAATAAGTGGAGTCAGCCATACTCAAGAAATTAACTTTTTGCATTTGTATATCTCCACTGACTATAACTTCTGAATGTCTAGAGTAATAACGCTCCATTTGTGACTCAGCTATATACAGCGCATCTAACGTTTTCAATGCATTTTCAGACTTCACCTCCATATAAGCCTGCATTTTAACAAGACCTAATACTCCAACTGAAAGTACAGCAAGTGAAATGACGACTTCTAGTAGGCTAAAACCTTTCACCAATCTCACATTAGAAGTCATGCCAAGATCCTTTTAGCCATTGAACTTTGTATTTTGGAGCATAAGGGTTAAAACTACGATTATATGTAAGATTTAGTCCAACGTTATACGTTGTAACTCCACCAGGAGTGTCGAAAATAATACCTCCTGTCGGAACAAAAGCACCGTTTGCAAAGAAAACTGAATTAGTATCTAGTAGATGATCATAATCATCAGAACTAGACATGGCCTCCCATTTTGGAATTAAACTATTATTATAGAAATTTGGTTCATCAATTAAATGATAAACCGCGCCGTTATAAGAACCAGAGCCAGATGTCCCAACAATTCCATTTTCAAAGACCAATATTTTTGCTTGATTAACTATCGTTGGTGATGCACCTAATAAATCACCATGTAAATCACAATCACCAATCACCCAAACTTTATTTGATATTATAAAAGCTTCATTAATTTTTTTTGCACATCTATTATTATCAGTTGAACCGGCTATAGAGCCGGTAATTACTTCAAACTCAGATTTTAATAATGCCTTTTCACTGCGTTTTTTATTAAAAAAACTTTCAAATGGATCTAAAAATTGATCATACTCAAAATCATTTTCAACTGGCCCATAAAAATCAGGTGGTGTTATATCTGTATCAAACCCTCCCCCTGATACAGTATTATAACCATCAGCACATAGCCCTCCAGTTACGACATTAGGGTATGAATATGTAACATTAGGTAAAGAACCTCCTGGAGGGTTAGTTACCACAGATCCGAAAACATATACTCGGCTAGAATATCTAACACTTGTACACTGATAATAATTATCCTCTATATGACCTATTACATCAGGAGCAATAACTATCCCACCTAAAAGTTTCAAATCAGATCTTGTTTGTATTGCTCCATAAGACTCAGGCAAAAAACGTATTTTCTTTTTAATTTCTTTTTTAGCCGATTGTAAATAAACACTACTTATATAATTATTTGGGTAAATATCAACATCACTTAAATTTAATAATAATTCACAATTACTAAATGAAGCTTTTGCTGCTGAGATACTACCAAGTTCTTTAATATAAGAAAATCCGCAATCTAGGCCACCTTCTGTAGCCCAATGAGCCTGTCTTGCTAATACTTCATTTTGTGTACGCTTTATTTGATAAAATAAATTCTTATATGATGCTAATGAAAACAATAAGGCGACAATTAACAATAAGCTTGTAATTAATAATGTAGTCATTCCTGACTGCTGATATTTATTGCTCATTGCCAATTCCTAACTTTAACGTTTGTGAATTTTTCAGTATTTATTAACGTATTATTTTTCACTTCAGCCTTAAGTGTCATTGTAATATATTGACTAGTTGCAGAGGACGAACTTACAACTTTACTACTAATATTAAAATCTATGACTTTTATAATCTTTTCATAAATAAGTGAGTTAGCATAACTAACAGAACATGCTGTTGTTGTATCAATAGCGGAGCTTAATTCTTTATAAACAATTTTATTTTCATCTTTATAATAAATTGAATAGTATTTCTGTGTGCCTGTTTTATCTTGATATGTATAAGCAAGACAATTATTTGATGGATTTATATATACTGTTTCACTTGCACCTGAGATTTTTAAGCTCGATGAACCACCTGATACATAACCCGCCCTTAACACATCTTCTTTGATAGAACGTAAAGCATCATTCACATCTTGCTGTAACATCAGTTCTAAAGAACGTTTATTCGCAGCATTATGTCCAGATAAAAAGACAGAGCCTACAATTCCTATAGCTAATAACCCAACCGCTGATGATATTAATAATTCAATTAAACTAAAACCTTTAGCATTGTTCATAAATACCCACCTTACCTGACGTCGTAGGTGCTATGATGCAACTATATATTCTCCCTGTTGGACTATATAAAACGGTTTTAAAAGTATAATCTCCTAAAGAATATATATAATTACCGCCAATTGCTGCAGATTCAGGTTTTCCATAAATAGGATCAAAATAAAAATTAGTTAAAGTTGAAGATGAATCTAATGTTGCTAATTCAAAATTAGAACTTGCGACTAAACCTAATAAATTATTAGGGGGATTAGAACAATCACTACTACCAATAGCAGCACTAAGTGATGAAAATAAACACCATTGGGGAGCAGGAGAAGTAACTTTGTGGATATATACATTACGACCTCTCATCACTGCTTCCGATTTCGCTTGAACTAAAAACCACTCAACTTCTGTTGCTAATCGCTTAATCTTATTGGTTTCAATTAATTGGCTAAAACTGGGCGCTGCCATTGCCAGAAGGACACTCATTACAGAGACTGCGATCACCAACTCCAACAAGGTAAATCCTTGCTGTCGTCTATCATGCCGATGTATGTAATGAAAATAGGAAGTCTTTTCGCGAGCCATTCCTCAAATCCCTTTTAATACGGCTCTCGATCCTTAAGAGCACCTTGATTCATAGATTAACATCAACGCAAAATAGCAAGGATAAGATAAAAATCAGATATCGATAGAACTCGTAAAATAAAGAGATTAAGGATGATGACTAAACAAAAAGGCGTGACTCTGATCGAGATGTTAATCGTCATTGCGATTATTGGTGTACTGACAGCGATAGCCTACCCTTCTTACCAATCTTATGTTTTGAAAGGACATAGAACGCAAGCAATGGGAGATATGATAAAAGTACAGCTCAATCTCGAAGAGCATTTCACCCAAAATAGTAACTACAATTCGCCAGTTATTAGTGGTAGTAATTGCACCATTTGCGATACAGACAGTAATCGTTACGCATTTAGTATATCGAGTGCCACAGGCTCTTATACAATCACGGCTACAGCAAAGTCAGATAAAGGGCAGAATCAAGATGAGTGTGGCAATTTAACCCTGAATCAAAATGGTACAGGTACTCCTGCTTCTTGTTGGTAAGTCGGTAAAATTAATGGATACAAAAAAGCCGACATCACGTCGGCTTTTAAAATTCAGAGTTTAACTACTTTTAGTTCGTTAAATCATCAAAAAACTTCTTCACACCTTTGAAGAAACCTTCCGATTTTGGTTTATGCTTACTTGCAGCTTTGCCACCAAACGTTTCTTCAAGCTCTTGAAGCAATTCTTTTTGGCGTGAGCTTAAGTTAACAGGCGTTTCCACCACTAACTTACAAATAAGATCGCCCGTCATACCGCCACGAACAGAATCAACACCTTTTCCACGCATACGGAACATACGACCCGTTTGCATTTCGGCTGGTACTTTTAAGCTTACACGACCATCAAGGGTCGGAACTTCAACTTCCCCACCTAATGCCGCCATTGTAAAGCTTACAGGTACTTCACAATGTAGGTTATTGCCATCACGTTGGAAAATGTTGTGTTCTTTTACATGTACTTGTACGTACAAGTCACCTGCTGGAGCGCCAAATTCACCCGCTTCCCCTTCGCCAGTAAGACGAATACGGTCGCCAGTATCAACACCTGCAGGAATTTTAACTGATAACGTTTTGGTTTCTTCTACACGGCCTTCGCCATGACATTTATTACATGGATCTTTGATGATTTGACCACGACCATGACAGTGTGGACAAGTTTGCTGAACCGCAAAGAAACCTTGACGCATTTGTACTTGGCCAGCACCGTGACAAGTACCACATGTTGTTGCTGATGAACCTTTTTTTGCACCAGAACCATCACAAGAGTCACAACCTACTAAGGTAGGTACACGGATTTCTTTTGAACAACCGCGAACAGCTTCTTCTAACGTCAGTTCCATGTTGTAACGAAGATCTGAGCCACGCTGTGCGCGTTGTTGACGACGACCACCGCCACCACCAAAGATATCGCCGAACACATCACCAAAGATGTCGCTAAAGTCTGCACCGCCGCCGAAGCCGCCGCCACCGCCGCCCATTCCACCTTGTTCAAAGGCTGCATGGCCGTACTGATCGTAAGCTGCGCGTTTTTGGCCATCAGTTAGAATTTCATAAGCATATTTAACTTCTTTGAATTTCTCTGCTGACTCGTCGTCACCCTGGTTACGGTCGGGGTGGAACTTCATTGCTAAGCGCTTATAAGCCTTTTTAATGTCACGCTCACCTGCGTCACGGGCTACGCCTAGCACTTCATATAAATCACGTTTAGACATAACTTGATTGTCACCTGGCTAGATATAGTTACGGGCGTTAGAGTAACCTCAAACGCCCGTAATTTAAATAAGATGTTAATTAATAGATATTAATAACGTTCTTATTTGTTGTCTTTAACTTCTTCAAACTCAGCATCAACAACGTCGTCGTCTTGCTTAGCTTGTTGCTCACCAGCGCCATCAGCTTGTTGAGCTTGTGCTTTCTGTTGAGCGATTTCCATTAGCTTTTGAGAAGCAGCAACTACAGCTTGAACTTTCGCATCAATTGCTTCTTTATCTTCGCCTTTACGTGCTTCTTCTAGTTCAGCAACAGCAGCTTCGATTTTTGTTTTCTCATCAGCAGGAAGTGCGTCACCCGCTTCTTCGATTTGCTTACGAGTACCGTGAATTAGCTGGTCAGCTTGGTTACGAGCAGTTACTAACTCTTCAAACTTTTTGTCGTTTTCTTTGTTAGCTTCAGCTTCTTGAACCATTTTCTCGATATCAGCATCGCTTAGACCACCAGACGCTTGGATAGTGATCTTCTGCTCTTTACCCGTAGTCTTATCTTTTGCAGATACGTTTAGGATACCATCAGCATCAAGGTCGAATGTTACTTCGATTTGTGGCATACCACGAGGTGCAGGCTGAATGCCTTCTAGGTTGAATTGACCTAGAGACTTATTGAAGCTTGCTTGCTTACGCTCACCTTGGATTACGTGGATAGTTACCGCGCTTTGGTTATCTTCAGCAGTAGAGAACACTTGGTTCGCTTTTGTTGGGATAGTTGTGTTCTTCTCGATAAGCTTAGTCATCACGCCACCCATGGTTTCAATACCAAGAGATAGTGGAGTAACGTCTAGAAGTAGAACGTCTTTAACATCACCAGCAAGTACGCCGCCTTGAACAGCAGCACCTACAGCAACCGCTTCATCAGGGTTAACGTCTTTACGTGGCTCTTTACCAAAGAACTCAGTTACTTTAGCTTGAACCATAGGCATACGAGTTTGACCACCAACAAGGATAACATCAGTGATGTCACCAACAGTTAGGTCAGCATCAGCTAGCGCAACTTTTAGTGGGTCTAGAGAGCGTTGAACTAGGTCTTCAACTAGAGATTCTAGTTTTGCACGAGTCACTTTGATGTTCATGTGCTTAGGACCAGTTGCATCTGCTGTGATGTAAGGTAGGTTTACATCAGTTTGTTGTGCAGATGATAGTTCGATTTTCGCTTTTTCTGCTGCTTCTTTTAGACGCTGCATTGCAAGAGGATCGTTCTTAAGATCGATACCTTGCTCTTTCTTGAATTCTTCTACTAAGTAGTTGATTAGACGAGTATCGAAGTCTTCACCACCTAGGTGTGTGTCACCGTTAGTTGCTAGAACTTCAAATGTTTTCTCACCTTCAACTTCATCGATCTCGATGATTGAAATATCAAATGTACCACCACCAAGGTCGTAAACAGCGATAGTGCGATCACCACCTTGCTTGTCTAAGCCGTAAGCTAATGCAGCAGCTGTTGGTTCGTTAATGATACGTTTAACATCTAAACCTGCGATACGGCCAGCATCTTTTGTTGCTTGACGCTGTGCATCGTTGAAGTAAGCAGGAACTGTGATTACTGCGCCAGTAACTGGTTCACCAAGGTAATCTTCAGCTGTTTTCTTCATTTTCTTAAGAATTTCAGCAGATACTTGAGGAGCAGCCATTTTTTGGCCTTTTGCTTCTACCCATGCATCACCGTTATCAGCCTTAACAATTTTGTAAGGCATGATTTCGATATCACGCTGAACTTCTTCGTCTTCAAAACGACGACCGATTAGACGCTTGATTGCGAATAATGTGTTTTCAGGGTTTGTTACTGCCTGACGTTTTGCTGGTTGACCAACTAGCGTTTCACCATCTTGAGTGTAGGCAACAATTGATGCTGTTGTACGCTCGCCTTCTGCGTTTTCGATTACACGTGGTTTGTCGCCGTCAAGTACTGCTACACAAGAGTTTGTAGTACCTAAGTCAATACCAATGATTTTACCCATCAGACTATCTCCGAAATTCGTTATATTTACTTGCTACACTTAGAACGGATTCTAAAGTTAGCGGTTCGGGCTTTACCCGTGACAAATATGTTTAATGTCTTATGACTACTAAATAAGGCCGCCAGAATGCTTTTCAAGGGCAAAACAAAAATATTTTCAAAAAAAATAAAAAAACCCACCGAAGTGGGCTTTTATACTCTAGCCGATAAACGGTATTACGCTTGAGTATTTACGTTACCTGCCGCAGCTTTAGATACCATCACCATTGCAGGACGGATCACACGGCCATTTAGCTCATAACCTTTTTGCATCACCATCATTACAGTGTTTGGCGCAAAATCAGTACTTTCTTGAATTGCCATCGCTTGGTGGAATTCAGGGTTAAACGCTTCACCTTGTGGGTTGATTTGCGTTAAACCGAATTTAGCAACGGTGTCTGTCATTGTTTTTAACGTTAGCTCAACACCTTCCATCATCGCTTTTGATGATTCATCAGTCTTGTCTGCCATCTCAAGTGCGCGCTCAAGGTTATCAATAACAGGTAATAATTCTTCTGCAAATTTGTTTAATGCGTACTTACGTGCTTTATCAATTTCTTGCTCTGAACGACGACGTACATTTTCGCCTTCTGCGCGTGCACGTAGTGCCGCATCTTTAGCTTCATTAGCTTGTGCTTCACTCGACAGTAACGCTGCTTCTAGCTCTGCAATACGAGATTCGTATAATTCTTGTTCTGATTCAACAAACTCACCCTCTACAGCTTCTACTTCAACAGCTTCAACTGCATCATTTAGCTGCTCATCCTGTACATTGTGGTTTTTGTTAGTCATGCGTTGGTTCTCCGCCAAGATAATTGGGTATGTATAATCAGTAGTAGGCTATTCTACGCCACTACTTTTCAACAGTCTTGGGCATATTATGGGGATGAAGTTCAATGATTCAACCCAATATTGATAACAAACAGCGACAAGTTATTTTTTCTAAGGCTATACTGCCCTCACTATTAGATGTTGGAACAAAGAGATGACGCGAATTTTTGACACCATTGCGTTAATAGGTAAACCACGCAACCCAGATGCATTACAGACTCACATGAGCCTATATCAATGGTTAGTGGCACAAAACTACACCGTATTACTCGATCACCGTCTTTCTGATGATCTTGAGATCCCTGAACAGTGTTTTTGTGATTTGCTCACACTAGGTGAAAAAGCCGACCTTGCTATTGTTGTAGGTGGTGACGGTAATATGCTGGGCGCAGCACGTGTTCTCTCTCGTTTTGATATTTCCGTCATTGGTGTTAACCGCGGTAACCTTGGTTTTCTGACCGATCTTGATCCTGATAATTTTGAAGAGCCGCTTAGTCGTGTACTCAAAGGCGAGTTTAGAAAAGAAGATCGCTTTTTGCTTGAAGCAGAAGTGCACCGTCATGGGCAAGTAAAAAGTCGAAATGCCGCATTAAATGAAGCCGTACTTCACCCAGATAAAATCGCTCATATGATCGAGTTTGAAGTTTACATTGATGATTGCTTTGCTTTCTCACAGCGTTCTGATGGGTTAATAATTGCGACACCAACAGGCTCTACTGCTTATTCATTATCAGGCGGTGGTCCAATCTTGTCACCAAGTTTGAATGCCATTGCTCTCGTGCCAATGTTCCCGCATACGCTTTCTTGCCGCCCATTAGTGGTTGACGGCGATCGCTGTATTAAGCTGCTGGTTTCACCTAATAATGGTAGTACGCTTGAAGTCAGCTGTGATGGGCAAGTCTCTTTACCAGTTAGCCCTGGTGATGAAATCCTCATTTACCAAAGTAAAGACAGATTACAGCTCATCCATCCTAAAGATTACAGTTACTACAACGTGCTAAGAGGAAAGCTAGGTTGGTCAAGCCGCCTTTTCTGATCCTCAATCACCTTCTATCAGAATAAAAACTTTCATAAAGCCAGTCACGTACTGGCTTTATTTCTATCTGCATTTCATAAACTTAACTTAAATCAAATTTTTCAGCATATTTTCTTACTCAGCACTTTACTGGTTATAGATACAGTATATACTGTATTTAAAAACAGGTGTTGATTTAAACAGGTGAACACATGCTGGCACACATGACTATCTCTAATTTTGCCATTGTTAAAACGCTTCAATTTGAACTCAAACCCGGTATGACCACTATTACAGGTGAAACGGGCGCAGGTAAATCCATCGCTATCGATGCACTTGGCTTATGCCTTGGTGATCGTGCAGAAGCGACTATGGTTCGTCCTAATGAAGATAAAGCAGAAATATCTGCCGCTTTTTTATTGGCTAATAACCAAGCCGCTCGACGTTGGCTAGAAGATAACGATTTAATGGATGGCGAAGAATGTATCTTACGTCGTGTGATCACCAAAGAAGGTCGCTCTCGTGGCTTTATTAATGGCAGCCCAGTCCCTGCTTCACAGCAAAAGGCATTAGGGCAATTGCTGATCAACATTCACGGACAACATGCCCACCAGCAATTAATGCGTCCTGAATATCAGCAACACATGCTAGATCAATATGCAGGCCATCATTCGTTACTTGATAAAACCCGTGAAACTTATCAACGCTGGCGTCAAGCGCATAATGAATTAAAGCGCTTAACCCAAAGCCGCGAAGAAAACGAAGCACAAAAACAGCTATTACAATATCAAGTAAAAGAACTAGATGAACTCGCACTCGGTGAAGAAGAGTTCAACGAGATTGAAGAAGAGCACAAACGCTTATCAAATAGTGGTGAATTAGCAGGTGCAAGCCAAACGGCATTATCAATGCTTTATGACAATGATGATGGTAACGCTCTGCAACTGCTGCAAATGGCATCTCAACAAGTGTGTAATTTAGGTGAATATGACAATAACCTGAATGTGATCCCGCAAATGCTTGAAGAAGCCATTATTCAAGTTCAAGAAGCAAGCCAAGAGCTCCGCAGCTATCTTGATAACTTAGATATGGATCCACATCGCTTGATCTATTTAGAAGAGCGCTTAGCTAAAATCATGTCGATGGCGCGTAAACACTACGTAATGCCAAACGAGTTATACCAAAAGCATCAAGATCTACTTAAAGAATTAGACAATCTTGATTGTAGTGATGAACGTTTAGAAGAAATGGCAGAAAATGTAGAAGCATTACGCCAAAAGTGCCTTCTTGCTGCCGAAAAGCTAAGCAAAAGTCGCCAACGTTATGCTAAAGAGCTAGATCAAAAGATCTCAGAAAGTATGCATACGCTTAGTATGGAGCACGGTAAGTTCTCTATTAATATCGCCAGCGATCCTGAACGTATGCTAAGTCCTATTGGTTATGACAGTATTAGCTTTTTAGTTTCAACCAACCCAGGTCAGCCTTTACAGCCGCTAGGTAAAGTCGCATCAGGTGGTGAGCTTTCACGTATATCGCTCGCAATTCAAGTGATCACAGCGCAAAAAGTAGAAACACCAAGTCTAATTTTCGATGAAGTCGATGTGGGTATCAGTGGACCAACCGCTGCGATTGTCGGAAAAATGCTAAGAACCTTAGGTGAATCAACCCAAGTAATGTGTGTCACACACTTACCGCAAGTCGCAGGTTGTGGTCATCAACAAATGTTTGTGGCGAAAAAAACCTCGGAAGGGCAGACAGAAACGAATATGCGCCCGCTAACAGAAGAGGATCGTATTGCAGAATTAGCGCGTCTACTCGGTGGCAGCGAAATTACTGAACGAACATTAGCCAATGCAAAAGAGTTACTCATTGCAGCTTGATTATGTTTCGCTTATTTAGCGGTTATGAAATAAACTAAGACACGGATGCAACTATTACGAGAAGTAGTAGTCGAATATCAAAATTATTTACTTTTTTTCTTTACCGCTTTTTACTTCTGCATAGACCTTGTTTATCATCGCAGCAGTTAAAGCTAAAAAGCCAGGATGTTATGACTTGGAAAAACATTGCAGCCCTAACCCTAGCGTTAGGCTTACTTAGTGGCTGTTCAGTCGCTGAACGTTTGGTCTATCACCCTGATATAGACCAAGGCAACTACGTAGAACAAAAAAGCGTTGATATGCTTCGTGTCGGTATGACAAAAGCGCAAGTTCAATATGTTCTGGGCACACCTATGTTGGTAGACCCAAGTTACCCAGACAGATGGAACTATATCTTCTACGAAAAGAACGGCCATGATAAGCCGATCCAGAAGAATCTGTTCTTAACTTTCAACCCACAAGCCCAGCTTGTTAGTATGAAAGGAGACTTCAAACAAGGCGCTAATTTCATGGATCCTATGAATTAATAACCTTGGTATACACATAACAAAAAAGCTCGCTGATGCGAGCTTTTTTATATCTAATAAACCGCTATTTTAAGGTTTATTTATTTTTATCAGCTTCTATTTTAGCCTGCTCTGCACGCTTACGGCGGATCTCACGGGGATCAGCAACCAGTGGACGATAAATTTCAATTCTATCCCCTTCTCTTGCCGTGCCATCTAGCTTCACATTTCGGCTATAAATCCCAACTTTATTCTTCTTTAAGTCAATATCAGGATACATGGCTAAAATGCCAGATTGTTCGATTATTTCTTGAATGGGCGTATCAGCAACAACTGCTAATTTTAATACGCGCTGCATATTGGGTAATGCGTAAACAACCTCAACATGGATTAATGGTTGATCAGAATGCATAAACTTCTTTTGCTCGCTGAGTAAAAGCCTGAACCATACTACCAGTTAAATCGCGGAAAATTTTGCCAAAAGCCGCATCTATCAAACTACTAGTAAATTCAAATTCCAGATTAAACTCAATTTTACATGCTGTTGAATCTAATTCTGTAAACGTCCATCCACCAACAAGCTTTCGGAATGGGCCATCCACCAACTGCATATCAATTTGATTAAAATCGACTAATTTATTATGCGTAACAAATGTTTTACGAATACCGGCTTTTGCTACATCGACAGATGCCATCATATGTTCTTGAGAAGATTCAATAATTTTACTTCCAGAACAGCCTGGTAGGAATGTTGGATATGACTCTACATCATTCACTAATTCAAACATTTGTTGAGCACTAAATGGAACAAGTGCAGAGCGGCTAATTTGCGCCATAGAATCTCCTTCAAAGAACAAATTTCTCTATAAAGCCTGTATCTAGAAGCTAAAATAGATGGCCATATAATATCATTAGTTTTCATTCTTCCAAAATTACTATTGTTTGAAAGATTAATTATGTTAAGTTCAATAGCTTATTCGACCAAATACAGCATTATTTGTGCATATTTGGGACAGCAACACCGACTTTAAGAGGTCATCATGGCTAAAAAACCAAACAAAAAGCCAGGCAGTAACACTATTGCCAAAAATAAAACGGCTCGCTTTGAATTTGCAATTAATGACGAATACGAAGCAGGCATGCAACTACAAGGGTGGGAAGTTAAGGCTATCCGTGACGGTAAAGTAAACATGACTGAAAGTTATGTTTTCTTACGTAATGGTGAAGCATTTATCTCAGGCTTGACCATTACACCATTAAATGCAGCTTCAACACACGTAGTTGCCGACCCTACACGTGTACGTAAGCTACTGCTTAATCGTCGTGAAATCGATAAGTTAGCTGGTGCTGTAAACCGTGATGGTGAAACCATTGTGGCGCTCAATATGTACTGGAAGGCATCTTTCGTGAAGATAAAGATCGGTACTGCGCGTGGTAAAAAACTTCACGACAAACGTGCAGATAGTAAATCAAAAGACTGGCAACGAGATAAAGCACGTATACTTAAAAGTAGTAACCGCTAAAGCACCAATTGCAACAATGCATTAGCAATTGATTACTAATCAGACGGTTGATACTCGGAAGTACATATAAGTATTGACCGACTGAAAGAATCTGCTAACATCGTTCGAACTCTGGGGCTGATTTAGGATTCGACAGGATCACGAAGGCTTGTGGAGCATGCCGAGGTGCGGTTGGCCTCGTAAAAAAGCCGCAAAAAAATAGTCGCAAACGACGAAAACTACGCACTAGCAGCTTAATACCCTGCTAAGAGCGCTCCTGCCCTAGCTTCCGCTTGTAAGACGGGGAATAACAGGGGTTCAAACCCAAACGAGATAGCGAGGGAATCTTTGACTAGAGAGATGAACCGCGAAATAGAATTCTGGTATGTATTTGCATAGCGTGTCAGTTCGCAGTGCACTTACGAGATTAAAGACTGACTAAGCATGTAGCGCCATTGGTTAGACTGGTTTTGGACGCGGGTTCAAATCCCGCCAGCTCCACCAAATTCGTATACGAAGACGTCCTAGGACGTCCAGAGAGCCCGCTAGGTTACTGACTTAGCGGGCTTTCTTGTATTTGTAATATACAAAGACGTCTAGTAGTTTCCATCCTCTTTGGTATGCCACATGGTATTCCAAGCTCGTTGAACTACACTTTTGGAATACCATAAGTCACAAAGGCTGGTTTCCATGGGTACAAAAGCAACGAGGCTAAACCAAAAGCAAATAGAGAATGCTAAACCTAAAGAGAAAGATTATGTGCTCTCTGATGGTGACGGCTTACAACTTCGCATTCGTAAAAATGGTTCACGTTTATGGAACTTCAACTATCGTCACCCTATAACGAAAAAACGAATCAATATGGGCTTAGGTACTTTTCCTGAATTACCATTAGCTCAAGCCCGCAAATACACAATGAGTGCCCGCTCTCTCGTTGCTCAAGGAATAGATCCGAAAGAGTTTAGAGAACAACAGAAAATTGATAAACAAAACCAAAATGAGCACACTCTTATCAATGTATCTTCCGAGTGGTTTAAATTAAAAAAAGACACGATATCACCTGATTACGCCGAAGATATGTGGCGATCATTAGAAATACATATTTTCCCTCACATCGCTAACAAAGCCATATCTAAAATCACGGCTCCAATCGTTATCACTACCCTCAGGCCTATAGAAGCAAAAGGTAACTTAGAGACAGTTAAAAGATTAGCTCAGCGTCTTAACGAAATTATGAATTATGCTGTTAATTGTGGACTGATATTCTCTAACCCTTTATCCGGTATTAAAGCTGCTTTCAAAAAACCGAATAAAAAAAATATGCCTTCGATTCTCCCTAATGGATTGCCTGAACTAATGAATGCGATAGCAAATGCCAATATTAAACGTACAACTCGCTGCTTAATTGAATGGCAATTACATACAATGACCCGCCCTTGTGAAGCAGCAGGAGCTCGATGGGATGAGATAGATTTAAATCAAAAGGTTTGGACTATTCCAGCTGAGCGAATGAAAAAAAAGCGTGAACACCGTATTCCTTTGACCGATCATACAGTTGCTTTATTAGAAGTGATGAAACCAATCAGTCAGCAGCGAGAATTTGTCTTTCCTTCAGATAGATCTCCACTCAAGCCTTATAATAACCAAACGGCAAATATGGCCCTCAGACGTATGGGCTTTGAGAAGAGACTGGTTAGCCATGGATTGCGTTCATTGGCAAGTACTACGCTCAACGAACAAGGCTTTGATTCTGATTTAATAGAAGCTGCACTTGCTCATGTCGATAGAAATCAAGTTAGAAGTGCATATAACCGAACTGATTACTTAGAGAGGCGTATTCCGATGATGGTATGGTGGAGCGAACATATTATCAAAGCATCTCTTGGTAGCCTTTCTATAACAGGAAGCAAGCAATTAAATATACTTTAATAAAATTCAAAATCAGTTTTTATCGAAAGATAATCTTAATATCTTTAAGCGTTACTTTGAACGTAGCTACTAGTCAAAGTATAACTATCAACATAAAAAATTAGAGCCTTACATAAAAATTTTAGTTATCAATAATATTGATACTCACTAACAAGTGAACAACCTATGAACCACCATCAATTCTTGGTTGTGATACTTAGCTATTAGTTAATGATAATTAATGGCTACATTTGTTAACTCATTTTAATCAAAATAAATAATTCCAAATAAGAATTTTGGTTGAACAACAAAAATAACCTCCTCTCTCCCCACATTTATTTATGAAGTTTATTGACCAAGCTTCATTTTTTCATGTACTTTACAGATCGAGATTGAGGATATATCAACATGAAAAAGTCTTTTAATGACAATCATCTAAAAGATATCGCAGAAGTAATCAAAAGCCGTATTTTTGTTCCACTAACAGCAAAGAAAACTACTATTTTTCTATGTGGAGGAGCAATTGATAATAAAGATAACGGACGTTCTAAAATGGCAACTATCTTTAATGAGTATTCAAAGTATGAATTACTTTATCCTGAAGATATTTTTGATGACTTGCTCGCAGGTCCAGGCCAGCATAGTTTACTACACCTTGAAAATATTTTAGCTGACTGTGTAGACGCTATTGTTCTTTTTCCTGAAAGCCCGGGATCTTTTGCTGAAATAGGAGCATTCTCTAATGATCCTCGACTAGCTCAAAAATTAATAGTGTTATCCAACAAGATTTATAAAAGCAATAAGAGCTTCATCAATTATGGACCTTATCGATTAATTAAAGAGTCCAAGACCGGTGCTGTTTTTCACATTAATTATAAAGAATTAGATAGTGACGTCCTAGGTAAAAAGCTATATAAAAAAGTAAGTTCTAGGGTCTCTAAAATCAAAAAAGAAAACCCAGTAAAAAAAGATATTACTAATATCTTAGAAGTAGAACATTTTATACTGCCCTGCATCTATTTAATTGATGACTCGAATTTTCACACACTTACAAAGTTAATTTCTTTCGCTACGGGTGAAGATTCAAAGTTCTGTGAGATTGCTATTAAATCATCATTAGGAAGGCTAGCAGCCAAACGCTATATTTCACGAACTTCTGATGGATATAACGTGACTCCCGAAGGTTCTAGTTATGTTAGAAATACTTTTAATAACACAGCATTAGATAAAGTTAGACTAGAGGTTTTAAATGCAGAAAACCGTAGAAATGCCTCTGTCAATAGTGTTAGAATACGCTAAGGCGGATACCCTTAGCATATAGTGTACATATCTTGTTCACTGGATAGCGCTTCGCTGTCCTGTACTAAATCCAGTTCAATATCGTATTTAACTGTGCCGAGCAAGAAGACATCCGTTTCTTGAACGGCACAGTTAAATCCGTAATTTTAGACGTAAGGGTATCTCGCCTAATGACCTCCAACAGTATATATCATCTAAAAAACCTAGGGTTGCCAGCATTAACGTCTTTGGATGAATTTGCTCATGCAATGAAACTAGGTTCAAATACAGTAAGATCTCTCTCAATATCTTCAAATTCACTATATAGAACATATAAAGAACCTAAAAAAAGTGGTGGCTTTCGAGAAATTGCTCAACCATGTCGAGAGCTAAAAGCTATTCAATCCTGGATACTAAGAAATATTTTAGATAAGTTGAACAGCTCTCCTTACTCAAAAGGATTCGAAAAAGGTAAGTCAATTCTTGATAATGCACAACCACACGTTGGGGCTAGCTATTTACTATCATTGGATTTAGAAGATTTCTTTCCATCTATAGGATCGTATAAAGTATACGGTATTTTTAGATCAATCGGTTACAACAAGGAAATGTCCAAATTGCTGACAAACTTGTGTACCTATCATGGTTATCTTCCCCAAGGAGCCCCATCATCGCCTAAATTAGCCAATCTTACTTGTTCGAGACTAGATGCTAGAATTCACGGCTATGCTGGACCTAAAGGAATAACATATACCAGGTATGCCGATGATATTACTTTGTCAGGTAATACTCCCTTAAAAATTGAAAAGGCAAAAGCTTTTATTGGCACTATAGTGCGAGAAGAGGGCTTAAACCTTAACAAAAACAAAACCAAGATATGCGGGACTAAACGACAAAAAAAAATTACTGGTTTGGTACTATCTGGAAATAGTGTAGGTATCGGCCAGAAAAAGTACAGAGAGTTACGTTCAGCACTACATCGACTTTTTGTTGGACGAAGTCATAATTATAATTTTGTAAATGGATGGTTAGCCTTTGCATCTTCTGTAGATAAGAAAGCTTATAAACAACTTAATACTGTGATTGACTCATTATCTCAAAAATACCCACAATCTGATGCGCTCAAACATTTACATGTGGAAAAAGGCTAATTTTTAAGCGTGATTAAGGGTTAGATATATTTGAAGGATCTAAGAAATAGTAACGCCAATCTAAGATAAAAAAGAAAACTCTCTTGCATACTACAAATAATATCAGACCCTTTTTCGACTATTTAAGATTAATATTTACTATTACGAATGGTCGAGTACATACCGATGATTATTTTCCAAAGGCTGAAGCTAAAAATAATAACATGGGCATATGTCTTACCATTAACTATTGCTCTTATCGTGATACGGTGAGCACGCAAAGTCTCAGAAAGCATTACTGCAATTATTTATACCAGCTTAAGAAATTATTTCTTGGAGGATAATTACAACAGCGACCAGCTGATTATTAACTAGAGTCATTCCTCTCATAACAAAAGCTTACATAACATCCAGATATAAGATATTTATATAAAATAATTTGAATCAAAGAATATGGAAAAGTAGAGTAAAGAAAAAATACCAACCATAAATTTAAAGTACCTAATAAAATATAGTCATTTTAAATTTTTTATCAACCTTACTAAAAAATGGTAACAGTTTAACTGGTTGAACAATTACGATTTCAATATCAGAAATCGTAACTGTTATTATCTGTTAACAGTTAACAGTTAGAGCCCCCCCCCACACCAGAAGAGATCTTTCGAGGATTTCACTTTAAAAATTGCTTTTTTAGAGGGCTAATCATAAAAACAAAATTTACAATTTGTTTTTTCATACAGTGAATACCACAATAAAAAAGCAAATAAATAGAATTTAAATTGCTAATTAATTCAATCCCCAGAACTATAATTCAAAAACATACTAATCCACTTACCACCCTATATAAATCAACAACTTAAAATTAAAATTAAAAATTGATAAAAAAGTACAGCAATAAATAACAACAAAAAACAAATTAAAAGTATAAAAATTACAAATTAGAGAAAAATAAGGATAAAGCTCTAAAATTCATTAAATATGGAATGTGCGAAGTATAAGGTATTGATTTTAAAGGTTAAATTTAAAGTTTCATATTTTATATAGTGTCTAAATTAAAAATTAGACACTATATATAGTATACTAAATTGCAAATTTGGTTATAAGATATACCTAATCAATCTAAATTTATTTATCTCATAAAAATAAAGAGCTATTTAAAAGAGTATTTCTTTCTTCTCAAAAATCATTAATGACACCTTTAACAATAAAAGCCTTTGAATTTAATTCAAAGGCTTTTGAAAATTAGAGTTAATAATTCATACATCATTTATTATTTCTTTTTTTTTCTCGCTCTAATAACCACGAATCAATCGTATCTTCAAACCAACCAACAGACCTTTCGCCCAACGGAACTGATCGTGGAAAATCACCTTTGCTCATTAATGCGTAGATACTACTTCTAGATAAGCCAACCTTATCTCTAACCTCTGGTAATCGTAAAATCCTTGATGCTTTCTGGTTTATCATCATATTTATATTCCGTGTAATAAATAAAATGCCTGACTTGGCTAGTCCAGATTAACATCCTGAATTAAGTTAAATTTGTCATTTTTTTTTGAGCTGAAGAAAAAACGTAGTTAATAAAATTACTTTGACACTATTGCCTAACTTTGCAAGAGACACATCGCCAGAAGAAAAAGGCAAAATATATAAAAGTAATGATAGCGTTTTTGAAAAAGAGGTAACACTCTCGCTAATGTCCAAAAACGCTTATATCAGGAAAAATTATGAATAAAAATGATAAAGGGGCATAAATGAACTTGATCGTATTATTCGTTAGTTCAGCAGCCCCTCTAAAAGCTTCATCTTTAGCGTGATTACTTTTTTGAAAAAGGAAATAGCTCTTTTCCTTAATAGCCTTCCAATATTATTAAAAAAACTCATGTTGATAATCAGAAAAATTTCACTTTCAACCTGTAATGTTTCAAGCGTATCCTTCTTTATTTTTTACTATGTAGAAGTACATTAAAATCCGCTATTTCCTTTATATGCATATATAGCGCTCAGCTACTTAATAAATGAACATTACTTAACACCCATTCGGATAGCTAATTCATCTAAAAACTTACTTTGACCAAAATATTTTCTGACACCTCGGCTAGTCAAAAAGAATTCAGACTTGTAAAAGTGTACGTCATATTTTGCTCGCGTTAATGCAACGAAAAAAAGTCGTCTACTTTCTTGCATCTTCCTATCATCTGGATAAAACCACTGGTAAGTACTTTGATCCCACTTCAACTTAGGAAAAACGCCATTATCTAAGCCTATAGCAATAACAATATCGTATTCACAACCTTTGCATGAATGATAAGTGATCAAATTTAACTTGTCAGACTTCTCTCTGTTATTACCCAACACTGTAATACTTATATTACGCAATGCCCCTTCACTTGATAGTGCCTGAATCATCTTTACTACTTCTTTATAATCATCTGAAATGTGGGATAGATGTACTGAAAAAGGAAAGCAAATACTAACTAACTCGTTAACAAAGCTATAAGCTGATATTTCTTCCACATTGTCTCTTACTCTCCATAGATAGGATACAAAGCCTTGAACTAAAGCATCTGTATCATCAATGTAGCTTTTAACGAAACTAATCAATGTCGAAATTAACTCTGATAATAAAAGTTTGTTTGATGTTACTCGCCAGTCGTAACTAACCCATGAAGCACAATCTTCAATAAAGTTTGTAAGTGGATTCTTTCTGTAAGGAGCGTTGTTGTCTGTACGGTTATAAACAATGCCAAGTTGTGAGGCTTGAGCTGCAACAAGATCTCCTGTTTTTGCATCAGGATACAAAATAGCTATGTCACTAAGTGCTCTATCAGTCGTTTCGGAAGCGATAGTTAGAGCTTGCGTTAAAGCTTGTTCAATTTGTTGCTCAAGACCATCTGGGCATAAATGACAAGTAATGCTTGCTACTCTATCTTGGTGATGGGCTATTACTCCTTTTGCTTGACTTACAAATCCATCCGATAAGCTAACGATATTTTGAGCCGATCTATAGTTAAGTTTCATCTCAACTTTTTCGAAATCATCACGTTTACTTAAATGCTCAAGGAGCTCAGGTTGAGCTCCTGTAAATCCATATATAGACTGATCTATATCTCCAACAGCTATAATTCGTATACCATGCTCGGAAAGAGCTATAACCATGTCATGGAGTGGTTTGCCTAGATCCTGATACTCATCAATAACGATAACTGGGAATTTGGCTTTTAAAATATCTCGAATCCAGCTATGTTCAAGAATAAGGCGTCTACTAATAAGTATTAGATCATCAAAATCTACTAAACATCTTTCTCTTAAAAGCCTCTCATATACCTCTATCAAACGTGCACAATTGAAATCAGTTGCTCTAAATATAGGCCCTCTTTCGAGGTTAGTCATACGATAGCTTGCCATACAAGCTTGGCTATAATATTGAACACTTTCTCCAACCAGTTCTTTAGCTAAGTTAAAGGCTTCATTTCTCTGTTCTTCAGTAGCCACGCTATAAGATATAGGCAATGTTGAGTCAGTCAAATGTGATAATGGAGCAACAATTTGACTCAGGCAAAAACTGTGTACCGTCCCAATATACAAGTTCTCACTTGAAGATAATCCAATTTTTTTAAAACGGTTGTGAAGCTCTTTGCAACATTGTCGACTATACGTAAGACAGGAAACTCTTTCATAATCAGAAATATCTTCATCTATGATTTTAGCAACTTTTAAGACAAGTGTTTTCGTCTTTCCACTACCAGGACCAGCCATGACTGCACAATTTCCAGTCGAATCGAACACATCTCTTTGACCTAATGTATTCAGTTCTTCTGCTTCCTCTTTATATTTACTGGAAATATTATGTGCGTTCATAAATATACTCGAAAGCAGCAGTTATGTATTCTGGACATTGCCCTTCAGGAAGTCGGTTACTCAAGCGCTTAGCAAACCTTCCTTTACCTATTTCACCGATATACCGAAGCATAGCCTTCATATCTACAGGTTCTCTGTCTTGTCTCCACGAATTGATTGTTAAGCTTACTCGCGGGCGGGAACCATGCTCTTCCAGTAAAATATCACAAACTGTATTTTTCATTACTTGTGAGCTTACCAATTCAGTTTCCAACGTTTGAGTGTTGGAAAATATTCCGTTAACTCGCCCCTGAGCTAAGATTGTTGCTTCAGAACTGTTCAGTGTGTGGTGTGGTAAAATAATACCCAGTAACTTATCAATTCTAGTTACACCTAATGGTATTTCTAGGTCTAGTGGATCGCGATCGGTTATAACTACAAAGGGTGTACCGATAGTCAATAGGAACTTTACGTACGGTTCAAAGTTTGTTCCTGCCACTGAGCATATAGATATTCCTTTCTTGTCCAACTCATACCCTAACTTTCTTGCCAGCTCAGGGAATAAAAACTCCTCTGCATCTCCCTCTACCAAAATTACACCACGAGCGAATAAAACCTCCCCCCGTGTGACAGTTAAGTACCTACTCATGTCCTCTATATCTTCAAAGGATAATGCAGAGTTAACCAAAGAATATCCTTTTGTTGATAGCACCCCCCTCTCTCTTGACTCTTTGAGTATGATAAGAGAATTAATTGGAGCTGAGCTTGCTATATGTGGTGAGTGTGTTGTAAGGAAGGTGTTTACATTTGCATCTGAGTTGTAGAAATATTCAAACAATAATCTTTGAACATGAGGGTGAAGGTGGGCTTCAGGTTCTTCAATTGCTAAGAAAGTAAACTCTTGTCCACCAATACTCATTGAGTGCTGAAGCTCGAGTAACTTTAACGTCAAAAATAGTATATTGGAGCTACCAGTACTAGATTGATTAATTGCCCTAGTTCCTTCATCTACCAGCAATTGAAGAGACTTAATTAATTTGTTGATGTCTTGAGGAGCTAGTTTCAACTGAACAGGAGATACGTGTCTGGTTCCAACCATTGTTTGGAGCATAGAGTTGATACTTTGTTCTATTTGTTCTAAATCTTGAACACCGGAAAGTACCATCTGCGTTTGTTCAAATCCAGCAAGGATTGAAGCCTTTTGTGGTTCAGTAAGGTTATCACCAACGTGCTCCAAAAATGTTCTTAAAGGCGTTCTCTTACTGTTACTCAACTCCCTTTCACAATCACGAAGTGCATGAAATAGTTCCATTTGTATGCAGCGACGCAGAGAACGATTTATAGGAATATCTTCAGTATTCCCAAGGTATATATTGTACTCATAATCATTAAGAGAGCTTATCGTCACCCCGCTTTTAGGTTGATAAACGTAGGTGATTTTCGCGGTGTGGGTTGTTATATCAATTAAGCCATCAGCCAAAGCGGCTAAGGTCGTTGGTGACTGGTCAATTCCGCTAATTTCTAAGGATATCTTTATGGTACTTCCTAACTTGTCTGCTCCTAATCCATCCCAAAAGTCATCTAAACTTAGGAAACGGTCTAGGTCAGATAAAGAGGGATCTAAAACAAGTCTGAGTGAGAAGAGGAAGTTACTCTTACCAACCTTATTTTCTCCTACAATCACCATGTTTCTATCTGTTTTGATTTCCAATTCTTGGAAATTGCGAAAGTTTTCAATTCTAACTTTTGAAATATGCACTTTTAACAACCTAAATCTTTGAGGTACCAGATTGCCAAAAAATCATCGAAAGGCTTTCTAAAGACAACACATCCTCTGATTTAGGGCAATCTATTAATTTTTTCAGCCAAACAGAGAAGTGCGATAGGATTTATCATCGAAAAACTTAGAAAGTAAGTAGTAACTATACAACTTTAATAGTATTGAAATTATCAAACCACTACAGATTAAGCTATGTTCTATAAAGCTTTAAATATAATTGGGTCATTTTAGTTAAAGTTTGAATTTTCCATGTATATACTAAAATTAGCCAAATTTAATAACATTAAACTGTATAATAACAATGATTAACACCACGTCGCACTGACTTGAAAGCTGGGCAAAAGTACCACAAAAATGTACAGTAATTCGTGACATCGGTAGCAATTCCCTCCCTAAAAATGCACCAAGGGGTGGTTTTTTATTCTGAGTAATATAATTTTTAAAAATTAACAATCAAAAATAGTCTTAATACGATATTAATGGTTACTTAACCATTATATTTAAGGGGGGAGTTTTCAATCCAGCTTTTGCTGTATAACTAGGCATAGTCCAGAAGTCATCAAACAAATTAGAATTAACTAACCTTAATGACCTTCAACACAAATACATATTAATTATTTAAATCAATATAGTTTTCATAAGTAGCAATATTTTTCAAATAACCGCACTAAAGAGTTTGAGCACTAGTAATATCTAATGATACTTAAGGTTAAGCTGATAATTTAGAGCTAACACAGCAGCCAAAAATGATATCTAACTTAGAAAGTTAAATTGATTCCTCATAAACGCTTTAAGTTTTTTCACAAGAAATGTGAAAAAATACTTGATGATTACTAAATCTATAATCCAGGTGGCCGATTTGAATTGTAAGCTGGTTTCTAATATCCATTTAAATAAATCTTCATAGCTTTGTTTTTCTGTATTCCAAAAAGTATTCCACATGAATTATTTTAAAAGAATAAATACTGTAAAACAAAATCTTAAAAATCAAGTTCAACTTCCGCCAGCTCCACCAAACGTTTGGAAAAGGCCACTTCTCAGGAAGTGGCCTTTTTTGTATCTCAAAAAAATATTAAATTCATAGCCTTACCTTAATTTACTTTTCCATACTGTCTCACGTTTTTAGTACCCAATTTAATACCCTATACTGATCTCAACACATTCATGGGGTAACAAATTCGAAAGCAAAAGATAAAGAGTACATTCTCTATGATGGTGGTAGCTTACAACTCCGAATCTGTACTAACGGCTCTCGCCTGAACATATGAAGAAACGCAGAGAACACCGTATTCCTTTGACAGAACAAGCACTCTTACTACTCGAAACTATGCAGCCGATTAGTGGAAATCGAGAGTTTGTCTTCCCTTCAGATAGAAATCCTAAAAAGCCCTGTAATAGCCAAACGGCAAATATGGCATTAAGGAGAATGGGATTTGCAGGAAGGTTAGTCAGTCATGGGTTACGTTCACTTGCTAGTACCACACTCAATGAACAAGGTTTTGAGTCTGACTTAATTGAAGCGGCATTAGCACACGTTGATGATAACCAAGTCCGTAGTGCTTATAACCGTACTGATTACTTAGAAAGACGTATACCAATGATGATTTGGTGGAGCGGTCACATAGAAGAGGCTGCACAAGGCAGCCTCTCTGTAACAGGAACTAAGCAATTGAAGGTTATATAGATAAAATCAACATTTGTACCAATATTTTTAGAAAAGCAATTTATTAAATAAACGATTTAAAATTGAATAATTTATCTTCCCCCACCCTTGAAACACTGGTTATAAATACACATATGTATTTATAACCAGTTATAGGGAGAGTTCACATGAATACATGCCTGATTAACATTCGCCGCTACAAGGCAACAAAAGCAGCGAAGTCAATGCTTGATTACCCTCTAAAGTACTTTGCAAACACAAAAAATATTAAGAATCTTGAATCCATTATCGAAGGTGACGAATGTGCTTTGAAAGTTATCAACATTCTAAAACAACAACAAACACAATTTTTTAGTTACTTGAACTTTTCACAACCATCGACGAGCGAACACAAGCTCATCAACAATGTCATCGAAAGTCAATCAGACCAATACGTTAGCATAAAATCCGAACTATGCCCTAATGCTCCGCACGAGCTTTTAGAACTAGGAGTTAACAATATAGTTTCGAGGATGAACTTGAACTTGGCCGAGTCATTAAATGGAATTGGTGTCAGAAGCGACTTATCAGATAACAGTATATTTATTGCAGAGCTTCTCAATTCAGCATGGCTTGTTGACCATTTTGCTATGTATCTTGTAGGAGCCGTCAATTTATCAGAAGATGCAAGCGGCAATTTCATTTTTAAGCCTACGCATGAAGATCAATTTATCCCACTCTGGTTTGGAAATGCACTAGAACAAGGCTCCCTACAAGCAGGAAGTTACGCTATCGCAAAACTAGCTGAATCTAGTTATGCCTCTAATGCTAATAGTCTCTCACTACAAATGCTACAGGCTCGAGTTTTGAGCTTGGTAGAACAACACTGGAAGCTAAAGTCTTCCACTGTTTTTGAAAAAGTATTCCACCAAAAAGCTGATTTGATAATGCTACTGAATGCAGCATATCAGAACCACTTATTCTACGAACCCTTAACAAATATAACTCGCCAAAAAGTAGAAACATTAGTACAGCATTCACCAAATCATCATTCGCTACTTAAAACCTATGATGCTGTAAAAGCCTTTCAACAGACCCTACCTTCTGAAGATAGATTATTTAATATCGTGAATGATGGCCTAGTTTTAGGAAATACGGAAGTTGTTAGAGGACTTATAAGACAAGTTGAATATTTTGCTGAAATTCAATTTGGTAATAAATGGCATGGGAATCTTGAAAAAGAACAACTAGAAGAGCTTTTTGGTAGCTTGAAAAAATACGAACATATCGACTTATTAGACTTTGAACTTAAACAAGAGCATATTAGCTTGCCAAGCTGGGATAAAATAAGCTTAGACATTGACTTCTTCATTCGCGACAAGCGAACTAAAAAGGTTTACGCCGTACAACTCAAGCACATTCAATCGAATTCCAAGGCTAACTTAGCACTATGGCTCGATCTACTAGGCAACCCTAAAATAAAGCTTGGAAAGGGGGTTGCACAACTAGAAAGCCTTGGAGAGCTGTGCAAAGTAGATCAGAAGATTAGAGATCGTTTAATAAAGCATGGAATCCTTGAGAATGAAATCCCTCATATTGTGCCTATTCTCCTTCATAACTGCGGTAGTATGGATATGATTAAACTTCATTCAAATATTTGGCTATACGACATACCGACGTTTGTAAGAGCATTAACTGGCAGAACGGCGATTTTAGACGTGTACGATGGAGGAAGCTATCGCGCTGAAGATTCGAATAAATTCGACGCTTCTGGACTAAAATTAGACGAACCATTAGAAATTGTTAATGCCTATCTAGAAGATGAACGGTTCCAGAAACTTAGACACTTTGATGCAGCTAGACATGTAACTCGTACTGCAATAATAGAGAACACATCGTTCTCTTCTGTTGGGATAGCTCTTTAAAATAAATAATAAAAACAGATAATTACTTCATAAGACCAACGTAAACTAATTACAAATATTTAAAAGGCTACTTCTTAGAAAGTGGCCTTTTTTGTATCTGAATTCGCCATTTCTTTTTCGTAATTGCTTAACGCAAAAAAACATCGAAACTTTAACACCTGAGTATTAAAGATCCTTACCATAGACATTCTACTATCAATAAACAGAACCAAATCTCGTCTCCCTAAACGATACCTACCTTTTATCTTCTTGCGTTAGCTTCGATCAAAACACCTGTTTAAAAATAATCGTTCAACCTAATAGGTTTTAGCTATTGAATGTATCGGCTATAACGATTTCCTAAATTTTGCTGTTTTAACAATAATGGCTTCAGAGATTTGATTTGCACTACAGCATAAAAACTTAAAATTATATTTAAAAGGATTCCATCATGATCAACACAGAAATCAAGCCATTTAGCGCAACAGCATACAAAGAAGGCAAATTCGTAGAAATTACTGAGCAAGACGTTTTAGGTAAGTGGGCGGTATTCTTCTTCTACCCTGCTGACTTTACTTTTGTTTGTCCAACTGAGCTTGGCGATCTAGCGGACCATTACGCAGAGCTTCAAGAGCGCGGCGTTGAAGTATTCTCTGTATCTACAGATACTCACTTTACTCACAAAGCATGGCACGACAGCTCTGACACTATCGGTAAAATCAACTACTACATGGTAGGCGACCAAACTGGTAACATCACTAATAACTTCAATGTTATGCGTGAAGGTCAAGGTCTTGCAGACCGTGCTACTTTCCTAATCGATCCACAAGGTGTTATCCAAGCAATGGAAATCACTGCTGAAGGTATCGGTCGTGAAGCTGATGATCTAATGCGTAAAGTGAAAGCAGCACAATATGTTGCAGCACACCCAGGTGAAGTTTGTCCTGCAAAATGGAAAGAAGGCGAAGCAACACTAACTCCTTCTCTAGACTTAGTAGGTAAGATCTAATCTTATTTACCTTTGATAATAATGAGTGATTTTATTCTCTATATAGATTCACTTATTACTTATCCTACTTTTAAATAATTCACTTATTTAAAAGTAATAAGGCATCAAGCATAAACGTCATGTTTGGTGCCTTATTCATTCAAATACCTTCAAACATATTTAAGCCTTTTTATATAGGCGATATGTCGTATAACAGTAGATCCGCATTCATTATCTGCTGTTAAGCCGTAAATAAATTAAAAAGGCAAGATTATGTTAGAACAAAGCATGAAGCAGCAATTAAAAGCGTATTTAGAAAATTTAAAAACAGATATCCAACTGGTATTAAGTTTAGATGATAGTGACACTGCACAAAAACTGCATGAGCTTGCTCACGAGATCGCAGAACTAAATGATAAAGTTAGTGTTATTGAAGATAATAATGCCAGTGTACGTAAGCCTGTAATGCAAGTGGTTAACCCAACCAAACAGACCTCAATGAGCTTTGCAGGTCTTCCAATGGGACACGAATTTACTTCATTGGTATTAGCGCTACTACACAGTGGTGGTCACCCAATGAAACTCGAGCAAGCGGTTATCGACCAAATCGCGGCTTTAGATCAAGATATTGTTGTTGAAACCTTTATTTCATTATCTTGCCAAAACTGTCCTGATGTTGTGCAAGCGTTCAACATGATGGCAGCGATTAACCCACGCATTAAAGCAACCATGATTGATGGCGCAGCTTTCCAAGACGAAGTAACTGAACGTAATATCATGGCAGTACCGACTGTTTATGTGAACGGTGAAGTCTTTGGTCAAGGCCGTATGTCACTAACTGAAATTTTAAATAAGTTAGACACAGGTGCAGCTACAAAAGTAGCGGCAAGCCTAAACGAAAAAGCCCCATTTGATGTATTAGTTGTCGGTGGTGGCCCTGCTGGTGCATCTGCTGCAATCTACGCTGCACGTAAAGGTATCCGTACCGGTGTTGTTGCTGAGCGCTTCGGTGGTCAAGTGATGGATACTATGTCTATCGAGAACTTTATTTCTGTTAAAGAAACCCAAGGCCCTCGTTTAGCGGCAAGCCTTGAAGAGCACGTAAAACAATACAACGTTGATATTATGAGCGAGCAGCGTGTTAATAACATTGTTGAAGCTGCTGATACTGAAGATGGTTATACACACGTTTATCTAGAAAGCGGCGCAATGCTAAAAGCGCGTAGTGTGATCATCAGTACTGGTGCTCGCTGGCGTGAGATGAACGTTCCTGGTGAGCAAGAGTACCGTAATAAAGGTGTGGCTTACTGTCCTCACTGTGACGGTCCATTATTCAAAGGCAAGCGCACAGCCGTTATTGGTGGTGGTAACTCAGGTATTGAAGCGGCGATTGATCTTGCTGGTATTGTTGAACATGTGACTGTTCTTGAATTTGCTGACACATTACGTGCAGACCAAGTGTTGATCAATAAAGCAGAAAGTATGCCTAACATCGACATTATTAAAATGGCACAAACGACAGAAGTAGTTGGCGATGGTACTCGCGTTACAGGTATCAGCTACAAAGATCGTAACACGGATGAAATCAAACACATCGAACTTGCAGGTATTTTTGTTCAGATTGGTTTAGTGCCAAACACTGAGTGGCTAAAAGAATCAGCAGTTGCATTAACACCACGTGGTGAGATTGAAATTGGTGCTCACGGTAATACTAATGTTAACGGTATTTTTGCAGCCGGTGATGTTACAACTGTACCTTACAAGCAAATCATTATTGCAATGGGTGAAGGTGCAAAAGCTAGCTTAGGGGCATTTGATTACTTAATTCGCACCCCAGCTCCAATCGCTAAGTAATAATATAATTAATCATTTAAGCCCGTTCTCAGTGAGAATGGGCTTTTTTATTATGGAAAAAACAACTTATCGCATCACAACTTAGCATTAAAGTTGTATTCAATATGTACACTTGAAAATTATTCTTATTTGGAATTAAAATCTAATTTACAATAAAAATAACAATCAATTATTGTCAATACCGTTAGTAGTGAATTAAATACCTATAAACATTAGCTATTGCGGCTATTAATATCTCTCTCAATTATAAAGTGCATCAATATTCATAATAAGAAGCCATAATCAACCCCCTACCTATCAGTCAGGTTGATTTATAACTTACTGTTAATCAAGATCTTATTTCTGATTATTATTATTCATCCAAATGACACACTCTTATATTAAGAGCCTAACTACTATTCTTTACTCATTAGTTATTTTTTATCGCATATTTTGTCCCTTTTTTTACCCATCTTTCCCTCAGGGTATATTTCTTTGCCTAGATCAATCGCACTTTTGTTGCTTAAGGGATTCCTTTATTACAATTATCAGTAAACTCAGTTATGACTTTTAAGAATGCCCTTTGCATTCCCCCCCTTTTTTAAAGCAGGAAGCTAATTTTATGGAATATTTAGAGAGAATTAAGCGTTTAGCTAAGGTTCAAGGTATCAGCCAGAAACAACTTGGCGAAGCTCTAGATCTTCAACAAGGCACGATGAGCCGTAAACTATCCGGTAAATACGGCATTGAAGTTCGTGAACTAGAGAAAATTGCAGATACATTAAATACCTCTATTGGTTATATTTTAACGGGTCAGGTCGATACTGGTACTCAAGCAACAACAACAATCAGTACTGAGTTAGACAGTGCCGCGACATGCACTTATATCCCTGTAATTCACCGTAAAGACTTTTCAGCATATAACGACGGTAGCTCTGTCGAGGTGATCAGCAAACGCGCGATCCCCCAGCACCTAGAACGTGAAGAGTGTTTAGGCCTATTAATCGATAACGAAAATATTTCACAATGTGCACCTGTTGGTAGCTATGCACTAGCGACAAAGAAAGCCGAGTACCGTCCTAAGCAACCTGTTTTTGCTTCTGTTCGTGGTAGTGAGCCTGACTTTTACCATATGACGCAACTCGCTGATGGTGTTGTATTCTCTACATCGCAACCTGATTTTCCTAACTTGTTCGTTAATAACGATGAGTTTCAAATTCACGGTTACATCATCCAATCTGATTGGGCTTACGATCGCCTGTAATCATCAGAGATAATCGAATATACGAAAGCCTGCTAGAAATAGCAGGCTTTTTTATTTTCCTTCTCCCAATATTATTTCAATAGTTTACCGACTCAATATCTTTCCAGTACACTGAGACGCATTCGATGTCATTTAGGTATTCATTCATGCAAACAGTTATGGTCGCTTCAACTAACCCTGCAAAAGTTGCTGCAGTACGCGATGCTTTTTCTCTCGCCTTTCCAATGCTTTCTTTTAATGTTGAAGGTATTTCAGCTCAAAGTGGTGTGCGAGATCAGCCCCTTACCAGTGAAGAAACCTTATTGGGCGCACGAAATAGGGTAAAACACTGTCGTGAACAATGTCCTGATGCTGATTACATTGTGGGATTAGAAGCAGGGATTGACGATAAATTTACGTTTGCATGGATGGTGATTGAGCATAACGGGCAATATAGTGAGTCACGCTCAGCATCATTACCGTTACCGCCATTAGCACTTGAGAAAATACAACAAGGAATGGAATTAGGTGACGTTATGGATGAAATGTTTAACCAACAAAATGTGAAACAAAAAGGCGGAGCGATTGCGATGCTCACGAATCATTTATTAACGCGAAGTTCGGTTTATCAGCAAGCGTTAATCTTGGCTTTGATCCCTTTCCTTAATCCACAATTGTTCTAATAAAAAATAGGATATTGTTTAAACAACAATATCCTATTTTCAACACGATTATTGCTCTGGTTTATTCTGCGCAAGAAAATTCGCTAACCATGCTTTTGTTTCATCATCCTGATGTTTTAACTCATTAGAGCCTCGGGTGATTGTAGCGACACCGACCCCTAATAATTCACTGATCTTACGCTGACTACGCTCACCATTAAGTAATTCATGGACGATATTCACACGTGCAATTAATGCTTCTCGCTCATCATGGGTTAATAATACTTGGAATAACAACGCATCTCGCTCCTCTGCAGAAGCATGGCGGATCAAATCAAGTACATTCTGCCACTCGGTGAAGTCAGGACTGTCAGAAGTTGTTGTCATAGTTACCTCATCAGGTATGTCATCTTGCTGCAGTGTACCTTGATAATCTATCGACACCAAGATATCAGCCAGTAATTCTCGATATTACAAATAATAAAAAGCCGAGTGTCACAGCACTCGGCTTTTATGGTTAATCGCGATAGTAAGTCGCTGTTATTAATAACGTGCTTTTAACTCTTTCTGCGTTAATAACGGTGCCTTTTTACCCATCAGTTCGTTGTAGTACACATCAAACATAAGCACATTTTGCACATAACCTCGGGTTTCATTAAATGGAATTTGCTCAATAAAGCTATACACATCTAATTTACCGTCGGTCTGTTTTTTCCACTGTCTTACACGACCTGGTCCTGCGTTATACGAGGCAAAAGAATAAATACGATTATCGTCGTTTTTATCTAGCATCATTTTTAGATAGCCACTGCCTAAACGAATATTAACACCGGGATCAAATAAGCTTTCTTTACCGGCATAATCTCGACCTAATTTCTTCGCCGTATGCGCTGCTGTTGCTGGCATTAATTGCATTAAGCCACGCGCACCAACATGTGATTGTGCATGAATATTTAAGGCACTTTCTTGTCGAGCTAGCGCCATCATGGTAGATGTCGGTATACCCCGTTTTTTACTAAAGAAGTCAAACCACCATTTATGAGCGAGTGGAAAACGAAGTGCCATATGATCCCACAATTTACCAGAAATAGTCGCCTGAACCGCCAAGTGATGCCACTTGTGTTTTTCCGCATAAACCGCTAACTGACGTTTAGTTTGTACCCCTTGTACTTTCGATAACAAATAGCCCCATTCACGGTTAGCTGCTACCAACCTATCAGTATCAATCAACTCGCCAATACGCTTTAATGTCGTCATATATGGCTGGATCAACTTCGTCGAAGTTGGCCCTTTTTGATTAGGGTATACAATCGGCTTGTGTAAGATTGTTGCGGCAGCAGCACTATAAAAATCACGCTCACCTAACAGTGATTGATAAATTTTATCGGCTTGCTTCTTTTGCCCTTTTTTCGCAAGTAGCTGCGCTTGCCAGAATGTCCAACGAGAGCTGTCTTTCGCTTCTTTTGGCAGGCGATTGATCCACGTTTGTACGCCGCTCCAATCCGCTTCACGGATCGAATTACGAATACGACGCTCTAAAATACTCACGTTCTGGCTCGTTTTCAGTTTGCTATCACGCCATTTCGCTAACGCAGGATCACTGGTTGACATGAGTCGTGATGCAACAGCATCAGCTAACGCCTGTTTTGTAGCTTTATCAAAGTGCTGACCTGAAACCACTTGATTATATGAAGCAACAGCTTGTTTAACATCAGCACGGGCTAAACGATAGTATGCAGCTTTAGTTAACGCTTGGTTGAACTTGGTCACTTTGCTCTGTTTAGCAAAATCAGCAACACCTTGAGGCTTATTTAATAGCGCAAGGATTTTATCGCCAGTGGCTTGTGAACTGCCTGTTAGTTGCTTATCAAGATAGCTAACTAAACTCTTATTCCCTTTTTCAAACGCTAGTAACATGCGATCAAGGATCAAGGTATTAGTACGTTTACCCGCAGCAGTCCATACATCTAATAATGGATCACAAACCGAAGGTAATGAACTCCCCGTCTCCCACAGTTTCTCTGCTCCCGCCCACGCTTGGCTTGCATGACCCGTTTGGCTCTTAGCATAGTAGTAAGAACATTTTAGAGAAGTGCGACTTGGCTCTGTTGGCTGCACCGCTAGGAAATCTCGCCATCTGTCAGCCCCTGCAAGATCAGACAGGTAGTTACGCTGAATGGTTTGGCTAAAAGGTAATGCCTTATATTTGTTAACAAAAGTTTTTACTTGGCTAGGTGTTTTATTATCTAAGTCTTTATTAAATAGACGGTATTCCAAGTAAGGGTATAGCGGATACCCACCTAATTTACTTTTGTTAGCGTTAAATACCGCCATGTTGTTGTTATCAAACGCTGTTTGCGCCTGATCATACCAAGTACGCTGTTGCTCTAACGAGGCTGCATGTACACTAAAGGTACTTGCTATGCCCAGTGATAACAGTGCAATTGAAAAAATATTGGGGGAAGTTGGAATGCGTGGCACTAGAAGCTCCATATCAAATAGATGAAAGTAGAATCCCTGTTGCTTAGGCTAAACGGTACCAGCAACTACATCTGAGACAATCATATTAGCAAATAATTCATAAGCCTATTCACATAATGGAATAGCCTTTTGTAACATTAAAGCGAAATCAGCCTGCTTTTTTGAGTCAGTTTTTTTATGGCTCTCACCACCAAATATAAACAATTCTGTTAAACTTCAGTCCAGAACAGGTAAAATATTCCCTTTCATTTTTTAAGTAGAGATCACACACGGATATGGCTGATTACGTCTATACCATGTCGCGAGTGGGAAAAATCGTCCCACCTAAGCGTCAAATTTTAAAAGATATTTCACTGAGCTTTTTCCCTGGCGCTAAGATCGGTGTCCTAGGTTTAAACGGTGCCGGTAAATCAACACTACTACGCATCATGGCGGGTATCGATACCGATATCGAAGGTGAAGCACGCCCTCAAGCTGGTCTAAAAATCGGTTACCTACCTCAGGAACCAATTTTAGATGAAAGCAAAACGGTACGTGAAATCGTAGAAGAATCAGTGTCAGATGTAAAAGAAGCACTGATCCGCTTAGATCAAGTATACGCAGCTTACGCAGAGCCTGATGCTGATTTTGATGCACTAGCAAAAGAGCAAGGCGAGCTTGAAGCGCTGATCGAAACTAAAGATGGTCACAACCTTGGTATGCAACTTGAGCGTGCAGCTGACGCCCTACGCCTACCTGATTGGGACGCTGTAGTTAAGAACCTATCGGGTGGTGAGCGTCGCCGTGTGGCAATTTGTCGTCTACTGCTTGATAAGCCTGACATGCTACTCCTTGACGAACCAACCAACCACTTAGATGCAGAATCAGTGGCATGGCTTGAGCACTTCTTGGTTGATTACAACGGTACTGTTGTTGCTATTACGCACGACCGTTACTTCCTTGATAATGCAGCTGGTTGGATTTTAGAGCTTGACCGTGGTGAAGGTATTCCATGGCAAGGTAACTACACCTCTTGGCTTGAGCAAAAAGACGCACGTCTAAAGCAAGAAGCTTCTCAAGAGCGTGCGCTACAAAAAACCATCGAGAAAGAGCTAGAGTGGGTTCGTCAAAACCCTAAAGGTCGCCAAGCGAAATCGAAAGCACGTATGGCGCGCTTTGAAGAGCTAAATACGAACGAACACCAAAAGCGTAATGAAACTAACGAGCTATTCATTCCACCAGGTGAGCGTCTAGGTGATAAAGTTATCGAAGTGAAAAACCTGACTAAATCGTTCGGTGATCGCGTATTAATTGATGACTTATCATTCAGCATGCCTAAAGGTGCTATCGTCGGTATCATCGGTGCTAACGGTGCAGGTAAATCAACACTATTTAAGATGCTAAGTGGTACAGAACAACCTGATTCAGGCACTATTGAGTTGGGTGAAACAGTTAAATTGGCATCGGTTGATCAGTTCCGCGATAGCATGAACGACAACAACACGGTTTACCAAGAAATTTCTGAAGGCGCTGATATCATCAAGATCAACAACTTCGAAATTCCTGCACGTGCTTACGTTTCTCGCTTTAATTTCAAAGGCAGTGATCATCAGAAGCGCATTGGCGATCTATCTGGTGGTGAGCGAAATCGTGTTCACCTTGCGAAATTACTTAAAGCGGGCGGTAACGTATTACTACTCGATGAACCAACCAACGACCTTGACGTTGAAACGCTACGTGCACTTGAAGAAGCACTACTCGAGTTCCCTGGCTGTGCAATGGTGATCTCGCACGACCGTTGGTTCCTTGACCGTGTGGCAACCCATATTCTTGACTACCGTGATGAAGGTCAGGTTAGCTTCTTTGAAGGTAACTTTACTGAATACACCGATTGGTTGAAGAAAACGCTAGGCGCTGATGCGGCGGAACCACACCGTATTAAGTACAAGCGTATTGCTAAATAATCGCTAAACCAATGACAAAAATATAAAGAGCAACTTCGGTTGCTCTTTTTTATTTATTAATAAAAACAAGGGAGATAAGACCATAAAACCACAAGGCTGTTGCACAAATGAGAGAAAGGTAACTAGCAATAATTAACTTAAGCACATAGACTCTAGCTTCAGAAATTGCTCAATGTGTCTTCTTTCATGATGTTTAATATAAAATCGCTTACTACAAAACTACGTAAAGGTAATAAAAAAGCATTACTGACTAATAGTTTTCGTTATGGGGCACTATTTCTACTTTGTGGCGCGCTTACCTATAGTACACATGCTATATTTGAGCTTTATGTCTCAGCCCAAAGCTCCCACCAGCAAGTCTCTAAACTGCGCAATAAAGCGTTAGAGCTTAGTGCATCACTATCAGAAGAGACAGCACTAAACAAAACCCTTAATGATTCCTTAGAGAAAAAAACACAATCGCTAGAAAAGTTAAATCAGCGTATTGATGACATGGAAAACATTCTAGGATTGAGTGATGACAATCCACCTCAAACGATCAAACAACGGGTTGATACTGCCGCAATTAATTCCGCAGTCAAAGCAACGCTATTTCAACTTATCCCTAATGGTAAACCAACACCAGATGCACCATTAACTTCAGGCTTTGGTACTCGTGTGCATCCCATTACAAAACAACGTAAAAACCATGATGGATTAGACTTCGGTGCAAGTAAGGGGACACCTATTTATGCCCCAGCCGATGCGGTAATAGAAAAAGTGAAAAGCAGCCAACATGGTTATGGTAATCAGCTGATCTTAAATCACGCTATGGGATTTGTATCGACTTACTCCCACATGAGCAAATTTAATGTCAAAGCTGGGCAATTTGTTAATAAAGGAGAATTGATTGGCTGGACGGGAAATTCAGGTCTTTCAACAGGCCCTCATCTCCATTATGAGATCCACTTTTTAGGTAAACCATTAAATCCACGTCCCTTCGTCGATTGGGATATTAAAAACTTCGATACTATCTTTAAAAAAGAACCCAATGTGCAATGGGCCTCCTTACTCAACACGGTTGGCAGTATGGTTGAGATGCAGGTACAGCTTGCTTCTCAAAATCATGAAGCAACATTTCAAACCGTTAATCAGGCTAAATCAAATCCCAAACAAGCCAACACACCTTAGCGGTGAACTATAACGAAAAACGAGAGGCACAACTCTTTACTCAAAAGAAACACCTCTCGCTTTTTCATTAATTGATCAGATCTAACAGTTCATGGATGGTTTTGACTGGCGTGATTTTCGCCCCTAAGCCTTCCATTGATTTATGGTAATTACGAAAAGGGATAAAAATTTCGGTAAAACCATGCTGCGCAGCTTCTTTTACTCGAGGTACACCACTATCAATTGGGCGCACATCACCGTTAAGACTGAGCTCACCCATAATGCACGTAGTACGCGGCACCACAAATTCGTTAAGGCTACTTAACAACGCCGCCACCAACGCCAAATCAATACAGGTTTCTGACTCGTCAATTTTCAAGCCGCCAACAATATTGAAAAAAGTATCGTGGTAAATCTTGGTCTTCGCATGTTTACGTAAGATCCCCGTTAGCATCTTAATCCGGTTCATATTCAAACCAACACAAACACGCTGTGGAAACTCACCTTCAGTTTCAGTGGTTAAACACTGGATCTCTAACAATAGATTACGATTACCTTTTCGAATACAGGTAATAGCAGAGCCTGAAGATTCCGTTGTTGAGCCAGATAAAAAGATCTCACTTGGGTTATCAACACTGAGCATACCGCGCTCTGTCATACGGAAGATACCTACCGTATCAACATCACCAAAACGGTTTTTATTGGCTCGCAGAGTACGTACTTGACCATCATTAGTATCAATGTGCAGCAGAGAATCGACAATGTGAACAAGCGTCTGAGGACCGGCAATTTCATTGTTTTTATTCACATGCGCGATCAAAAACATCGTCACATTATTTTGTTTACAGTACTGAGTTAATGCTTGCGCTGCCGCCTTTACTTGCGAAGGTGAACCCGGGCTACCATTGGCCAACTCTGTTGATACCGCCTGAATGGAGTCAATCACCGCAAACTTGATTTGCTTTACTTCAAGCTCTGCGATGATCGCTTCAACACTGGTTTCCGCCATCAGATATAAATTATCTTCATTGCAATTTAGCTTGAGGCGATTTACACGATTCTTAAACTGCGACAGTGATTCTTCTGCAGTACAGTAAAGTGATGGCATCAGCTGTGACATCCGAGAAACCAGATCTGACAATAGCGTTGTTTTACCTGCCCCTGGATCACCAGAAATAATATTCACTGATCCCGTCGTTAAACCACCACATAACACACGATCAAGCTCGCCAATGCCCGTTAGCATTTTTTCAGCTTCAACGGTTTCAACTTCATTAAGCTTTTTCGAACCGCCCCCCACAACACCCGCATAGCCGCCAATACTTGAACGTGCCGAGCTACTGGTTAACCCTGACTTGGTGTTAGGAATCGTAAATTCAGTGATCGTATTCCACGATTTACATCCAGAGCACTGACCTTGCCAACGAGCAAAGTCCATCCCACAATCACTACAAACATATGCTCGTTTTGCTGCTTTCGCCATTCTTTACCCTAAATGTCTAATCCATCGAATAAACCAATATTATTCAATGTAAACCTCAACTTAAATGTGAGTTTTTGTTACTTTACATTAAACTTTTATCACCATCAGCAGATAATACTATCAGTGAATCTTTTAACAGAAAATAAAATGCAGTTGGACGATTACAAAGCACTCATAGAGCAACTACTACCTGCTTATGGAAGTGAAGATTTCCACCAAGTTTTTGATAGTTTAACCAGTAATGAATCAGGGCCGATCAAACTCCGTATCAAAATGGAGATTAATCGGTTAATGACCCCGTGTAAAAAAATCATTGATTTACGTGGTCGCGTAAAAGGTCAGTGCCGCTCTTATACTTTTAATGGTCAAACCCATTGGCTCGATGATGTTGCTATTAATATTCTTCACCGTCGTAGTAAAGTCTTCAATAATCAATATTGCATTGGTCTCTATGAGGCCTTGGTGAATACGCAGAATAATTTTAGAGAATTACATCAACAAGGTGAGCGTGCAACATCGACGGATAAAAAAGCAACCACAGAGTTATTTACTGCTAATTTGATCCGTTTTGGTCATTATCTCCATCGAGAAGAAAACCGATTACAAATTAGCACTCCCGTGACTATCAGTATTCCTTTTAATCAACAGATCTGGGGAATGACGACAGATCTTTCATCATCCGGAGCGAAGTTTAAAGTCCCCTCAGCCTTTAGCTATCGATTAGGGCAAACAATTGATGCCTACTTCCCACAATTGGCAGAAATACACAATGAGCCTCTTTTAGAGCAACCTCATCGCTACCGTGTATTAGGCATTGATGATAACCCTGAAGACGCTAGCTTTAAATGGCTTCGTCTTATTGCGCTAAGTGAAAATGAAGCGTTAAAAAAACTGATCGTCACAAGTCAAAATAAAGGCATACTCCGCCATCGAAATAATCATGAAGATAAAATTATTCAGGCGCGTACCCAAGGCTATGAACATTGCTTTCTTAAGCATACTGTCGGGCTACCTCTTTTTTTCTCTGGCACTGAACTTAAATACGCTTTATTGACAGATCACAACCGTTATTTATGGCAATACTGGCACGATGAACGTAATCAGCCCGTGATCAATCAATTATTATCAGAGCAACGTATTGCTTCACTAGGGCATAAAGGGCTAAAGCAATCTAGCACCTTAATTTATTGTTTCCATCATGATCATCAAGGTCACCGTTATTTTTATTCTGCCGCCTTACCTGAAATGGACCAAGAGCAGCGCCGTATTTTTTGGCAATTAGGCTCGCACCGCGATAGCTGGCGAGTAATGCGGTTAACGGTTTACCCTTTACGTCAACAAGAGCTTGAAAAGCTCAATGATGTTGCTCCCGAAATGATTGAGAAATTTCAAGATCTCACCCATGTAGGGGTTCTGCAAGATATCACCCATAAAAATACCCAGTCAGATTACCGTTTAACGCAAAAATCAACATTATCAAGCAAAGCGATCAATCCATTTAGGCATCCGAAAAATCCGGTTTGTTTAGCTGAAGCGATCCATTTTGATCCCAAACCTCAACGCAGTGAATCACGTTTTAGCTATAAAACAACGATCTCGTTATATCAACAAGGGCAATTAATTAGCCATGGTCATTCGATCGACTTTTCGAGCCGTGGACTCAATATTAATCTTGATACGCCATTTCGATGTAAAAAAGATGATCCCGTTACAATTAAATTTGAGCAGCTACAACGCTTAGCTAAGCTCGATATCTTGGGCAGAATGCCTTATCAAGTGATTCGTACGAGCCCTAACGGAAAAAATATCCAACTTACGATACGCGATAGTCAAGAATCACGTGTAGGTGAAAAGTTTTTACGTAAACTTATTCAAAATAATGAAGAAAGGTTTGCTCTTTGTGAGGAACAACTTCCCTCGCCTGCTATGTTGCTTGCTATGCACCAAATGCTATTAACGCGTTTAAATAGCATTCCTTATTTTGCCGAAAAAATAGATCACAAAATAAAAGTCAAAGCTGTTGGATCTAACTTTCCATTGTCGCCACTCGCTGATATTTTTTATCAACTAGGCGAGCAAAAACATTTTGAACTTGGCTTACTGTTTAAGCGTCGAGTAAAAGAAATGTTAGCGTATCCAATGCGTCCTATCGAGAATCTACGTGAGCCTTATGTTCATGAACTCTACATCGCTTTTGAGCAAATAGATGGCAAGATAAAACAGATAGCAGTCAAAGCCAGTTATGAGTTTGAGAGCGTTGAAGAGCGTATTCGCTTTATCTCATTTGCACGTAAAAGCGGTAGCTTTATCGCTATTCGTGTCACAGCTTTACCTGTTTTTAATCCTTTGACGGCGTTAATTGGTGAAAAGCTCAGTGAATTAGCCCGTTTAACTCTCCATCGAGCACGAGCTTTAGAAGCAGAGTTTATTTCTTTGATCGGTTGCGGTGAAATATTTGATATAACAGATGAAGTGTTAGTTCGATTAGAGATCAGCTAATAACGCGACTCTTTATCCATTAAAAAAGCCGTTGATGGTTTCTATATTCAATAGAGACAATCAACGGCTTTTTATCTATATACAAGTGACTTACCAGCTTAGTCGTTGTGGCACGAGTGATGCTGATAAGATACATAAAATACCACCAAGATCAGCATGGCGGATCACTGCTGGTGCTTGTTGTTCAACTTTCGGTTTCGCATGATAAGCAATCCCTAAACCTGCCGCTTTCATCATCACCAGATCATTTGCTCCATCACCTACAGCCACCGTATTATGTGGTTCGATATCATATTGCTCAGCAAGACTTTGTAAGATATTCGCTTTTGCTTGCGCATCCACCACATCACCAAGAACATTCCCCGTTAATTTACCATCAACGATTTCTAATTGATTTGAGAACGCCCCAACTAAGTCTAACTCTTGCTGTAAATAATCAGAGAAATAAGTAAAGCCACCAGAAGCTATCGCGACTTTCCAACCATAGGCATGCAATGTTGCCACGACTTCACGCATCTCAGGCATAAAAGGTAAATTTTCTTTTACTTGAGCCAAGATCGCTTCATCGGCACCTGCGAGTGTACCAACACGTTGGCGCAAGCTCTGTTCAAAATCGAGTTCACCTTGCATCGCGCGCTCTGTTACTTCAGCGACTTGCTCTCCAACGCCGGCTAACTTAGCGATTTCATCAATACATTCAATTTGAATCGCGGTAGAGTCCATATCGAAAACAACTAAGCCAGGCTCCGCTAACTCAGGAAGATCGGAAAGTTGGAAGTAATCTAATTGTAATTCAGCCAGTGTTTGCTCTGCTTGCTCAGTAAGATCATTAGCGATCGTGAAAACATCATAAGATCCTACTTTCCAGCCAGCCAGCAATTGAAGATCACCGTGTACCGCACTATTTAATAATTCAACATCATAATGGCTAATATTTTTCCCATAAAATAACCATTGTGCTTGGCGTTTATCACCATTGGTTACTGTTAATAGTTGTGGGAAACGTTTATACAGCGTGGGGTGTTTTTTTATTTTCAGCACGTACTCAATATCCATATTATTTATCCTAAAAGTAACTTATTGCTATATTACGATGATTTAAATGGCAAGATCATAATAATGGGGCAACTTGTCGCTACTTCTTTACAAACTACCGATACTAATAGTGAAGAGCAACCTAAATGTTACTAAACTGTAATGAAACATAGTTAATTTTCACTTTTTTATCTTAAATAAATGCAATAAAAAGAGTAATTATTTATGACTAAAAATTAGCGATGATATTTAACCACTTGTTTTTATTGATAATAAAGCGAATAAACAGGGATATTCTTAACAACTCCATTATCGTGTAAAATACCACCAGAACACAGCAAAGGTTAACTCGATGATAAAGTGGAAAAAGAAACGCTGGCAACATCTAGGACGGCTTTCTGTTCTCCTATTATGTGGCTTGGCATTAATTGGAATGCTGGAATACGGCGCGCTCTTAACCCAGCGTAATTACCAAATGCTAAGTGAGCAAACTCAAACATTATCACGCATGTTAGTACGACAAGCGGCAGAAAATGCAGCTAGTGATATTACGGATAATAACCAAGATAAACTGCAAAAGTTGGTGAATAACTTATCCGGTGAGTCTTTAATTTTAGATGCTACTATCTACAATATTGAAGGTGTGACCTTGGCGAAAACCGATAACTCTATGCCATTGCCACAACTAACTGGGCTATCAACACCGCTTGCGATGGCAAGTATTGGTCGTCAGCAAATTGTTGAGCCTATTTTTGCTAATAAGCATGTGATTGGTTTTATTCGTATTACGCTTGAGCACAATAAATTGTTAGCCAATGCCAAAGACCAAATTCATTATATGACCCGCATTATTCGAGGCTTAACACTGGCTTCATTGATGATTGGGTTGTTGCTTGCTTTTACCTTCGGTCGCAGAAAGGACATCTGGCACTTTCCGTTTTTTCTTACGGCAAACGCGAAAGACTAAAAACGGTTATTAATCACAGAAAAATTAATAATATAAAAAAACGGAAACAGCGCGAACTGTTTCCGTTTTTTTGTGCGTAATCAGTAAAGATTATGCTTCTGCATCACCTAGGATCACAGAATCTAACGCGATTTCGATCATCTCGTTGAATGTCAATTGACGCTCTTCCGATGTTGTTGCTTCGCCACGTAGGATATGATCAGAAACAGTACAAATAGTTAGTGCTTTAGCACCAAACTCAGCTGCAACACCATAGATACCAGCCGCTTCCATCTCAACACCAACGATGCCGTACTTATCCATTGTTTTGAAGAATTCAAAATCAGGGTTGTAGAATAGATCAGCAGAGAAGATATTCCCCACTTTAACAGGAATACCTTTTGCTTTTGCTGCATCTACCGCATTTTGTACCATGCCGAAATCAGCAATCGCTGCAAAGTCATGACCGCCAAAACGAATGCGGTTTACTTTTGAATCTGTTGATGCGCCCATACCGATAACAACATCACGTAACTTAACGTCATCACGTACAGCACCACAACTACCCACACGAATGATCTTCTTCACACCAAAATCTTTAATTAATTCTGTTGCGTAGATAGAACATGATGGGATACCCATACCATGACCCATAACTGAGATCTTGCGACCTTTATATGTGCCAGTGAAGCCTAACATACTACGTACATTACATACTTCTTTAGCATCTTCTAGGAAAGTTTCAGCGATGTATTTAGCACGTAGCGGATCGCCCGGCATTAAAACTACATCTGCAAAATCACCCATTTCAGCATTAATATGTGGAGTAGCCATAGTTGTATCCTTTTCCTATTTTTAGTTAGCTGTCAGTGTTAAAAATTAATCACTAACGTTAAGCTAAACTTGCTGTGATTGCTTGGCATTATAAAGTGGAAAATGCTAAACAATCATGTCTTTTTTATAATAAATAAGGGTATATAAGATTTACCCTTATGTTTAATTTGAGTTATAGAAACGACTTACCATATTCCATATCTGTTGTACCGAAGTACTCAGCTAGGCTCTGACCAATATCAGCAAAGCTTTCACGTAAACCTAATGAGCCGGGCTTCACTTTAGGGCCAGATACCAATACTGGAATATGTTCGCGAGTATGATCTGTGCCTGGCCATGTTGGATCACAACCGTGATCGGCGGTAATGATAAGTACATCGTCACCTTGAAGTAACGCTAAAATCTCAGGAAGACGGCGGTCGAAGTACTCAAGCGCTGCCGCATAACCCGCAACATTACGACGGTGACCGTAGGCTGAATCAAAATCAACAAAGTTAGTAAATACGATTGTGTTGTCACCCGCTTGTTTAATTTGTTCAAGTGTCGCATCAAATAAAGCAGGAATACCTGTCGCTTTTACTTTGCTTGAAATACCACAGCCTGCATAGATATCGGAAATTTTACCAATCGATACTACTTCGCCTTGTTTTTCATCAACAAGCTTTTGCAAAATCGTTGCTGCAGGCGGCTCAAGTGACAAGTCACGGCGGTTACCCGTACGCTCAAATTGACCTTTACCTGCACCGATAAATGGACGCGCGATAACACGACCGATGTTGTAATCTTCTAGCTCTTCACGAGCAATTTGGCAAAGCTCTAATAGACGCTCTAAACCGAATGTTTCTTCATGGCACGCAATTTGGAATACTGAGTCGGCAGACGTATAGAAGATAGGCATACCCGTCTTCATGTGCTCTTCACCCAAATCATCAAGTACTTGTGTACCTGATGCATGGCAGTTACCTAAGAAGTCCTCTAAGCCTGCACGAGCAAGAATGCGATCAGTCAGTTCTTTAGGGAAACTGTTTTCTTTATCGCTAAAGTAACCCCATTCAAACAATACAGGTACACCCGCAATTTCCCAGTGACCAGACGGTGTGTCCTTACCTGAAGAAAGCTCTTGCGCATGACCATAAGCACCAGTGATCTCTGAGTTTGGATCCATGCCTTCAGGGAAGTTACCGCATGATTCTTCACACGCTTTCGCTAGCCCGAGTTTGGTTAAATTAGGTAAGTGTAATGGGCCGTTGCGATCGCCGTTATTGGCTTCGCCACGCGCACACGCTTGTGCTATATGACCTAAGGTATTTGCACCTACATCACCAAATTTATCTGCGTCTGCAGAGGCACCAATACCAAAGGAATCTAGCACTAAAATAATTGAACGTTTCATTGTTACTCCATTACACATCTTGTTTGCCGATACGACGGTAAACTTCAGGGGTCGCTTCAGGTTTATTCTCATTCACCGTAATATTACTGCGAATCGCTTTCGCAGCTTCTTCCCATTGCGCTTCAGTATGAGCATGTACCATTGCAAGAGGGGTATCAGCGTAAACTTCATCACCTAAACGGATCATGTCACTAAAACCAACAGCATAGTCAATATTATCGCTAGCAACACGACGACCACCGCCCATACCAACAACCGCCATACCTAAGCCACGGGTGTCCATAGCATGAGCAAAACCCGTTGTTTCTGCAAATACTGGTTTTACAATCTCAGCTTTCTCTAAGTAGTTGTCATAGTTTTCAATAAAATCAGTAGGGCCACCTAAGCCTGCTACCATTTTACCAAATCGCTCAGCCGCTTGACCGTTATCTAATACAGCCTGTAGTTTTGCACGCGCTTGTTGGGTATCAGCAGCTAATTTACTGATCACTAACATTTCTGCACACAGTGCCATGGTTACTTCGAACAGACGAGGGTTACGGTACTCACCAGTTAGAAACTGTACCGCTTCACGTACTTCAACTGCGTTACCAGCGCTTGATGCTAATACTTGGTTCATGTCAGTTAGTAATGCAGAAGTACAAGTGCCAGCACCATTTGCGACAGCAACAATTGATTTCGCAAGATCTTCAGATGCTTGGTACGTTGGCATGAAAGCGCCAGAGCCAACTTTGACATCCATTACAAGATAATCTAAACCAGCCGCCAATTTCTTCGACAAAATAGAGGCGGTAATAAGCGAGATATTATCAACCGTCGCTGTTACATCACGAGTTGCGTACACACGTTTATCCGCTGGCGCTAAATCACCTGTCTGGCCAATAATCGCCACACCGGCTTCTTTAGTTACTTTACCGAATACTTCATTGGTTGGTGTGATGTTATAACCTGGAATAGCTTCTAATTTATCTAATGTGCCACCCGTATGACCTAAGCCACGACCTGAGATCATTGGCACGTAACCACCACATGCAGCAACCATTGCACCTAGCATCAGCGAAGTGACATCACCTACACCACCGGTTGAGTGCTTATCAACAATAGGACCATCAAAGTGCATGTATCCCCAATCAATCACCATGCCTGAATCACGCATCGCACAAGTTAAGGCAACACGCTCATCCATCGTCATATCATTAAAATAAATCGCCATTGCAAATGCGGCGATTTGGCCTTCAGAAACGGTATTTTTCGCTACACCTTGAATGAAAAAGTTAATTTCATCGGCGCTTAATTCAATATTGTCACGTTTTTTACGAATGATTTCTTGAGGTAAGTACATGCTGTTCCTCTTTTTTTAATTCAGCGAAGTAGGGATTACCAATGCTTTAATTATTTTTCATTTTGCTTTATTTCTAAATTTTAGGTGCAAAAAAGGCAACAACCACGAAAGTGCAGTGCTGAAAAAGCCAATTAAAGAATTAGTACGACATTAATCATGCCGCCAGAGAGTTAAAAACAAGGTGGCATTTCACCACCTTGTTTATAAAGGATTAGTAGCCGCCTTGCGCCGCTTCTTCACCTTCACCTAATGTGTGTAACAGATTAGCAAGTAAGCTCGATGCACCAAAACGGTAGTGACGACTATCAGCCCACTCTGCACCAAGAATATCATCAGCCATTGCTAGGTATTGCTGTGCATCTTCAGCGGTACGAACACCACCAGCAGGCTTAAAGCCAACAGTTTTAGCAACGCCCATATCTTTGATCACGTTAAGCATGGTTTGTGCGTATTCAGGTGTTGCATTAACAGGCACTTTACCGGTTGATGTTTTAATAAAATCAGCACCTGCTTTAATTGAAATTTCAGATGCTTGTTTAATTAGCGCTTCAGTTTTTAGCTCACCCGTTTCGATAATAACTTTAAGCAGTACGTTATCGCCACATGCTGCTTTACATTGCTTCACAAGTTCAAAGCCAACATCAGCATTACCAGCCATAAGTGCGCGGTACGGGAATACTACGTCAACTTCGTCAGCACCGTAAGCCACTGCCGCTTTGGTTTCTGCAACAGCAATCTCGATATCATCATTACCGTGTGGGAAGTTAGTTACCGTTGCAATACGTACATCTGGCGTACCTTGCTCACGTAGTTGCTTTTTCGCTACTGGGATAAAGCGAGGGTAAATACACACTGCTGCAGTATTACCAACCACTGTTTTTGCATTCTTACAAAGCTCGATCACTTTTGCGTCAGTGTCGTCATCGTTCAGTGTTGTTAAATCCATTAATTTAAGTGCACGTAGTGCAGCAGTTTTTAAATCGCTCATGACTATCTCCAGTCGTAATATTACATTTAAAGCGCTTAGCTATAAGACTCTAAATATCAGTATAAACGAAGGTAAAGCGCTAATGATTATTCATTAGGCTACCGAATGCAGTAAGAACTACTGCAACAAATGAGCGGACTTGATTCCTTGAAGTTTCAGTAAGTAAATACTTACCAAATAACTTATCCCTATTCCCGCGCAAGAGCCGACAACTCGTCTGCTCTTACAAATCGCTATATTTGTTAGACTCAATAATAGCAAGACCGCCGTCTTTAGCCTATCAAACTTATGTTTCCACCAGTGGATAATGTGTTTACTAAAATAGAGAATCAGAAACAGTTAATGAGCACTTTTTACGTCATTATATTACTTCTGAGCCTGATGCTACTTGTATCCACACACTCATAATCTGTGGCATAAGAATAGCAGAGTGGAATATAAGAAAAGGGAACGCAATCGATTTTATGAAGTTAATTTAGAACAATAGCCATAATGTTTACTTTTACTGTTGATTACCTTCTATCAACAAAAATATCAGGCATAAAAAAACGCCCCAATTTTCATTGAGGCGTTCTACTTTTATTTGGTTATCTCTACAATTACATTGCTGCTAAAGAGATAAACAGACCAGCAATCGTTGCAGACATTAGGTTAGATAATGTACCTGCTGCTACTGCTTTCATACCAAAGCGAGCAATCTCTGCACGGCGACTTGGAGCAAGGCCACCTAGACCACCAAGTAGGATTGCAACCGATGAAAGGTTTGCGAAACCACATAGTGCGAATGAGATGATAGCTTTCGTCTTCTCACTCATCTCAACACCGGTTTGAGCCACAATCATGCCACCGTCAGCCACGTCTTTTAGGTACGGTGCAAAGTTTAAGTAAGCCACGAATTCGTTAACAACAATCTTCTGACCGATGAATGAACCTGCCACTTGAGCTTCACCCCATGGCACACCGATTAGGTACGCAAGTGGTGCGAAGATGTAGCCTAGGATAAGTTCTAGTGTTAGCTCAGGCATACCGAACCATCCACCAATGCCACCTAGCATACCGTTGATTAGTGCGATTAGACCAATGAATGCTAAAAGCATCGCACCTACGTTTAGCGCAAGCTGCATACCAGATGATGCACCTGCTGCTGCTGCATCAATAACGTTAGCTGGCTTTTCAACGCCTTCTTCGTCGACACCTGCAATTTGCTCTACAGGTTGCTCTGTTTCTGGCTTAATGATTTTAGCAAACAATAGACCGCCAGGGGCTGCCATGAATGATGCTGCAATTAGGTATTCTAGAGGAACACCCATTTGTGCGTAACCTGCAAGTACACCACCAGCAACTGACGCCAAACCACCACACATTACTGCAAATAGTTCAGACTGAGTCATTTTAGGAATGAATGGACGAACAACCAATGGCGCTTCTGTTTGACCAACAAAAATATTTGCTGTCGCTGACATAGATTCAGCGTGAGAAGTACCCAATACTTTACGTAGACCACCACCAAGAATGTTGATAACAACTTGCATCACACCAAGGTAGTAAAGAACACTGATCAACGCAGAGAAGAAAACGATAACAGGAAGAACGCGCAGTGCGAATACGAAGCCGCCACCACCGAACACTTCAAACATTTTGTCCGATGTTAGACCGCCAAATAGGAAATTGATGCCGTCATTACCATAAGCAATAACGTTAGCAACTGCCTGAGACATGCCATACAGCACATCACGACCAACTGGTACATAAAGAACAAATGCACCTAATAAAAATTGGATAGCGAACGCGCCTCCAACAGTACGTAGATTAATTGCTTTACGGTTGTCTGATAGTAGTACCGCAATAAGTAGCAGTACAACCATCCCAACCAGGCTCATAAACATGCTCATGGTTTATGTCTATCCTATTAAGTTAATTTTGGCGTCTCGACAATTCGGCTCTTTAAGAGTCCGGCGCATTATACGCATGCAACCGCTAACAAAGTAATGCCATCATCACAGTTTTATGGCCACAACCATGCAAGAGTTTCTTGGTCTGTGATCTTTCTCACAAACTAACCAAACCAAAAAGCAAACGTTTTACGCAATCGGTTGCCTTTTGCACCAAGATCACGATGGGATTTTAAAAAGTTCATGTGCAGTTAAGGTTGTCGCTTCAGTTACAGACTCGATACTGATTCCTTTAAGAAGTGCGATAGCATTCATAATGTGAGCAATTCTTTCCGGTCTGTTCGGCTGACCTTGGAAACCACATACAGGCATATCTGGCGCATCGGTTTCTAGCACAATCTCAGAAAGGGGTAGTTTCGCGATAGCCTCTCGCGTTTTTTTTGCACGCTCATAAGTAATAGTACCGCCAACACCAATTTTTAAACCTAGATCTATTAATTGAACCGCTTGCTGATAACTGCCACTAAACCCATGGTAAACCCCACCTTGAGATGGTGTTTCCGCTTTTATCGCTCGCACTAATTCAGGAAAAGCTTTACGACAATGCAAAATAATCGGCAGTCGATAGATATTCGCTAACTGTAATTGTGCTTGTAACCATGTTTGTTGTAATTCTCTATCAACGATTTCAATGGCAAAATCTAGTCCACACTCACCCACAGCAACACATTTTGAATGCGGTTGTTGAACAGCCTCTTTCAACTCGATATTTAAACGCTGACAAACATCACTCGTATGCTCAGCACTAAAGAAAGGATGAATACCTAAACCGTAATAAAGTGCGGGATAACGCTGACATAAACGCTGTACTTTACTCCAATTCGATTGCCCTACTGTTGGGATCACTATCTTTTTCACCCCTCCCTCTTGCGCCAACATCAATGCTCGCTTTGGGTCATTATTAAAGGGTGGAAAATCAAAATGGCAGTGGGTATCTATCATAACTATTCCTGTAGTAACTAATACGTAGATAGTGATTATTCAATATAAGCTTAATGATTATTTCTACCTACTCTCAATGATTCTTATACACCTAGATTGAGTCTCGCGCTAAAATCAGCGACAATAAGAAGCAACTCACTCCATTCATTCTGTTCTGTTGCTTTGCTTGATGTAATACGGCAGCAACGGAGTACTTTTATTAAAAAAGAACACGCTAATGTCGCAAACTCAGTTTCAGGGCGAAGTATCAAAACGTCGTACTTTCGCTATCATCTCTCACCCCGATGCGGGTAAGACCACCATTACTGAAAAAGTACTGTTATTCGGAAACGCTATCCAAAAAGCCGGTACAGTAAAAGGCCGTGGTTCAAACCAACACGCCAAGTCAGACTGGATGGAGATGGAAAAAGAACGTGGTATCTCGGTAACTACATCTGTAATGCAGTTCCCATATAACGAGTGCCTAGTAAACCTTCTTGATACTCCAGGACACGAAGACTTCTCTGAAGATACTTACCGTACCCTAACCGCTGTTGACTCATGTTTAATGGTTATCGATGCGGCAAAAGGTGTCGAGGATCGTACTCGTAAGTTAATGGAAGTTACACGTCTACGTGATACACCGATTGTTACTTTCATGAACAAATTGGACCGTGATATTCGTGATCCAATGGAGCTTCTTGATGAAGTGGAAAATGAATTAGGTATGGCTTGTGCCCCTATTTCATGGCCTATCGGTTGTGGTAAAGAATTCAAAGGTGTTTACCATATCCATCGTGATGAAACGATCTTATACAGCACAGGTCAAGGCCACACAATTCAAGATCAACGCATCATTAAAGGGTTAGAAAACTCAGAGCTTGATGAAGCTGTTGGTACAGAGCTTGCCGAACAACTTCGTGAAGAGCTTGAGCTTGTAATGGGCGCATCAAATGAATTTGATGAAGAGCTATTTTTAGCCGGTGAGCTAACACCTGTATTTTTCGGTACAGCACTGGGTAACTTTGGTGTTGATCATATGCTTGATGGCCTAACGGCATGGGCACCTGCACCACTTTCTCGCCAAGCTAATGAGCGTGAAGTTGAAGCAACGGAAGAGAAATTTTCTGGCTTCGTATTTAAGATCCAAGCAAACATGGATCCTAAACACCGTGACCGTATTGCCTTTATGCGTATTGTATCGGGTACTTACACCCAAGGTATGAAAATGAACCATGTTCGTACTGGAAAAAATGTAAGTATCTCTGATGCGGTAACGTTTATGGCAGGTGATCGTTCTCGCGCAGAAACGGCTTATGCTGGTGATATTATCGGTCTACATAACCACGGTACGATTCAAATTGGTGATACCTTCACTCAAGGTGAAAACCTGAAGTTCGCTGGTATTCCTAACTTCGCACCAGAATTGTTCCGTCGTATTCGCCTGAAAGATCCACTAAAGCAAAAGCAGCTATTAAAAGGTCTGGTACAGCTTTCAGAAGAAGGCGCAGTACAGGTATTCCGCCCACTGCAAAACAACGATTTGATCGTTGGTGCGGTTGGTGTACTTCAGTTTGATGTGGTTGTTGCCCGTCTTAAAGCTGAATATAACGTTGAAGCGATCTATGAAGGCGTTAACGTCGCAACTGCACGTTGGGTTGAGTGTAATGACGTGAAAAAACTCGAAGAGTTTAAGCGTAAAAACCAATCTAACCTTGCACTAGATGGTGGCGATAACCTCTCTTATATTGCCCCAACGATGGTTAACTTAAACCTTGCAAAAGAGCGTTTCCCTGAAGTTGATTTCCGTGCAACGCGTGAGCACTAATCACCTCAGCTATATAGAACAAAGCCGAGCATCACGCTCGGCTTTTTTATATCACTTACTCAAGGATTCTATGCTTAGCCAAAAGGCATAAACATATATGCCATGATCAAGGCATCTTCACGACCATTTTCCGTTGGGTAGTAATCAACACGACGATTGGTTTCATTAAAGCCTGTAGCTTCATAAAGTTTATACGCACCAGTATTGCTTTCACGGACTTCTAGCCAAATCTCTTCCGCTTGCTTGGCTTCTAACGCATCAATAAAGCCATTGAGTAACACTTTGCCATATCCCTTTCGTTGATGAGCAGGATCAATCGCGATATTTAACAGTGTTCCTTCACCCGCCACTAATTGACCAAAGCAGTAACCCACTACCTGATCATCAACGACTAACACATAATTTGCTGCAATGCGATTTGGCTCTTTACGGATCATCGACTCAGCCCATGGAAAAGCATGAGCCGCTTGTTCAATACGCCAAACATCATCAACATGCTGGGTGTCTAGTGGAATAATTTTATACGTCATAACTACAGATCTGTTGCCATAATACTTTCTTCGATGAAGGATCATTATGCATTAAGTGTAAAGATACGGAATTTAATACCTGACAGCCCGTCGGGTGAGCCCCTTGGCAACCAGCAAACCAACACCATGTTAAGTGATGCTCACCGACTTGCTCAACGGCTTCAAGCGGTAAACATAATGCTTGTTCTGGCGTTAGTTTCATACTGCTCAGGATCCGTCCGAAAAGCCAAGCGTCATGCTCATTAAGCTCATCATTGGTTATCAATAGTAACTTGCAATGTTCAGGTAAATCGATAACTGGGATCTCTTGATTGGGAAATATTTCAGGCTTTCTAACCTGCCAATAAGTGAGCCCCATTTCTTGTAGAACCTGAATATCACGTTGTTTCATTCCACACCTGCTATCTTTTCTATCAATCACAGCATGTCTTGAGCACGCTATGAGGATCAATGAGCGCAGATCCTACCAAATTACGTATCGGTTGTACTCATAAAGTCTTACTCAAAGCAGAGATAAAAAAATACCGACTCAAGGCCGGTATTTCTATCACATAAAATCAACTTAATCGTGATAACGCTGTGCTAATTCATTGGCCGCAACTACCGCTTGGTATACTTGCTCTGCACTCACAGCAACAGGCATATTACTCATTGAGTTACTTGGAGAACATGCAATATCAACAATCTGACGCCAATCATCTTCAACCCATTCATCAATACCAAAATCAGCCAATGTAAGTGGTAACCCTGCCATTTTGATCACGTAAATAACATTCTCGATTTCTTCAATATCAGCTTTCTCTAGTACCAATTGTACCAATAGGCCAAATGCTACTTTTTCACCATGTTGAATATGTTTAAATTTCTCAAGTGACGACATGCCATTACAAATCGCATGTGCACACGCAATACCGCCAGATTCTGCCGCTACACCACTTAAATACACAATGGCTTCTACCATCTCTTCTAACGCCGGTGTAACTTCCTGACGACGTAAGGCTTCCATCGCCATTTCAACGTTATCTACAATCAGCTCATAACACATCAGAGCCATACCAAGTCCGGTACGTGACACACGTTTTTGTACCAGATTGAGTCCTGCAGCATAACAACAAGCACGCGTTTCAAAAAAGGTCGCTAGCGCATCACCAATACCCGCAGCAAAATATTTTTCAGGCGCTTGCGCAATAATACGAGTATCAGCTAATACCACATCAGGGTTTTGCGGTAATAATAAGTAACGATCAAATTCACCACTCTCTTTATAAATAACAGACACAGCGGTACAAGGTGCATCACTTGAGGCTATTGTTGGGAAGATCACCACAGATGCATTGCTATAATGCGCAACGGCTTTTGCCACATCCATGGTTTTACCGCCACCAATACCAACAACAACATTTGCATTTTGTGTTGTTACTATCTTACGTAAACGTTCAATTTCATTATCAGTACATTCATACTGAAATTTCTCGCAATATGTCTTGATCCCCGCAAGCTCTAAACAAGGCACCGCTTCTTGTTGAACGCGTTCTAAAATAAAATCATCACAAATCAATAAGGCATTATTGCCAAAATCTTTTATAAAAACATCAAGTTGAGAAAGTAAATCTTGACCAATAATGAATTTTTTTGGCGATGTGATGCTGCGAGGGATCATCGGTGACAGTCCTAATTATATTTATATAAGTAACAAACTATCACGATGTAGTAATTAGCTATATGTAGAAATTAGATATCTTACTTCTCAATACTAATGATTTTTCAATATAAAAAGCACAGCGTGGTATAGCTGTGCTTTCATTGTAAGATGTTAAAGCATTAAATACGTACGAACTGTATTTATAGTGAGTTGAATTCGTTACAGTATTCAACCTTACCTTGATATTGTGCGACAGATTCAGGAAGAACTTCATAAACCATAAACGTATTTTCTGTATCAGGCAAAGTAGCGGTTAGTTGATGATCAACGGCTTTTTTAAAACCCGCTTTTTCATAATATTCAGGATCCCCCACAGCCACTATAACGGGATAGTCAAAATCTGCGAGTACACTTTTAGCTTCTTCAAGCAACGTTAAAGCAATTCCCTGATTTTGGTAATCGTCACGAACCGCTAAAGGCGCAAGGCCTTGCCAATTAGTGTCAACACCATTAACTGTTACAGGACTAAAAAAGGCATACCCCACCACTTCACCTTCATCATTACACGCCACCAGCGATAAAGTTCGATTTCCATTTTCGCGTAACGCCATAACAAGTTTAGCTTCAGCATCTGTGGGAAATACAGCTTTTAATAGCGTATCAATAGTTAAGATATCAGCGGGAGCTTCGGATCTAATGAGCATTTAAGGCCTCTTGGGCAGCACTGCGATCATGCATACCTTGATGAATGAAATCGGCAGATTGCTGCAAAATAAATTTCACAGGAGCAGGTAAAGAATCAAGATCGATACTATCCATCAAGTTTTTAACTTCTAGCCCTAGCTCAGTATCACCTTCAATTCGAAGACGACGTTGGAAGAACAGTGTATCAGGATCTTCCTTACGTGCAGCAATAAGTACTAAATCATTACACTCACCACTGAAACTCACATCTTCTTGTTCACAAGACTCTGCTACAACTAACTTTTCATCTTCGTAACTTATAAACCACTGTAAGCCTAAATCACGCACTTCAACTTTAAGCCAACGATCTTCTAAAAACTCAAAATCACCATCCTCTAGTGCCTCTTTGAAAACCATAGCTAAGCCATCCAACATCACTTTTTTCTGAAGCGAAAAAGGTGTCAGTTTGGCAGGTACACGCAGTAATGAAGGACCATGTTGAACTAGTTGTTTTCGAAGTTGAGCAATCACTATGATTTATTCCTGTTTAAAATCGCACTTATTCTTCGATTGTATGGCAAGATCGCTATTTCGTTTTATGCCTTGAGTCAAAAAAAATGCTTCTGTTTCAGCAAAGTTGATAATAATTTTCGCTATGTTGGGTAGATTCGAGTTAGAGTACAGAGATAAATAAAAATACGATTGCCTACTATTCAGCAATGCACATATCTGCACAAATTATGGAGAATGGTGACGACATGCCAACAGAGCAACTAGATTATTGGTTTCCTTTGCTGACGGATAATAGCCCCTTCTTTTTTGCCATCCTTGATCGCCAACATAACTATCACGCGGTAAATAATCGCTTTAGTGAAATCAGTGGTCTTGAGCGAGAAGAATTACTCGGCAATAACGACACCAATGTCCTAGGTCAACATTATTATCACTCCCTTAAACCTTACTATGAACGTGCATTTAATGGTGAAAGTATTGAGGCTGAAGTCGTGCTTAACGATAGCCGACATGAATCAAGTCTACATTTTAGTCTTGCTCCATTATTAGATAGCAACGGCGCTATCCAGCATATTATTCTACATTCAATTGATACCTCTGAACGTCAGATCTTAATCCATTCATTAGAAGAGACAGAACATCAGTTAACACAATTGAATAACTTGATCACTGAAGGCATTTGTTTAGTTGAAAATAACATTATTATTAATGCGAATGATCAAGCCGCAATACAACTTGGTTTACAATCAAAAAAAGAATTACTTGGGTGCCCACTAGATCAACTCCTGCAAGATAATCAGAAACAGCCTTGCACCAGTCATCGTTTAAAAAATAATGATAATAAAGAGACCATAAACTACTTTCCGATTATTCATAACGAACAGACTAAGCCTTTAAAGCTGACTATCTCTCCTGTTAAACAAATGGGTACTGAAGCGTTACTGGTAAAGCTCGAAAGCATCCAAGAAAAAGACAATAAGCGCCAGCAAGGGCAAATTGAACAGCTAGTACAAATGGATCCATTAACTGGTTTGCTCAATCGTCACGGTTTTACTCGTCAATTAGACCAACTGATGAAAGCAGAAACGCCTGTCGTGATGCTTTATATTGATATTGATAACTTTAAAAATATCAATGATTCACTTGGTCACCACATTGGCGATAAAGTGCTACAAGAAATTGCACAACGCTTACGTCGATTGCTGCCTGAAACGGCCATTTTGGGCTATTTAAGCGGTGATGAATTTGCGATCCTATTACCAAACCCTGAGCATGAACGCACTGGCGAGATTATCTCAGAGCAAATCATAGCACTGGTTAATCAACCGTTTGAACTGCGTCACTTTAGAAAGCACTTAGCCTGCTCAATTGGAATGGTCACCTCCCCGGGGCACGGTAATGATGCCCGCATGATGCTACAAAATGCCGATACCGCCATGTATGAAGCGAAACATCGAGGTCGAAACCGCTTAGTTGAATTTAATGATGCCATGAGCAAAGAAGCGCGAATGCGTTTATGGCTGGAAATAGAGTTACAAAAAGCACTGCAAAATAATGGTCTTGAAGTCTGGTATCAACCAAAAGTTAATGCCCGTGACTTTGCAATTGACGGCGCAGAAGCGTTAGTGCGTTGGAAGCACCCTGTAGAAGGCTATATTAGCCCAGCTCAATTTATTCCTGTCGCAGAAAGCTCTGGCTTAATTGAACAATTAGGCTGCGCGGTCATGCGTGAAGTATTCAGCACCGTCAGTCAGTGGAAAAAACGTAAACTGCTAACAGGACGAGTCGCAATTAACTTATCGCCGCAACAGTTTGGTAATTCTGGCTTAATAAACTTTGTTGATAAATTACGTTTATCAACAGATATCAACCCTGCCGATATTACCTTTGAGCTGACAGAAAGTGCGGTAATGAGTGATGGTGAACATACCATCCAAATGCTCAATGCTATTAAGCAACTAGGCTTTGCTTTGTCGATTGATGACTTTGGTACTGGGTATTCATCGCTCTCTTATCTTGCGCGTTTTCCCTTAGATGAACTTAAAGTGGATCGCGCGTTTATCCAAGATATCGACACTATCCCCAAACAGGTAACCTTGATTGAAAACATCATCAACTTAGGTAAATCACTAAAAATGAGTGTTGTCGCCGAAGGGATTGAAACACGTCAACAAGCCACACTGCTATCTAATTTAAATTGTGATTATATCCAAGGTTTTCACTTCTATCGCCCCATGCCAAAGCATGAATTGGAAGCCATTTTATTGCAAAACAAATGAGTCAAAAAAACCACAAAAAAGGAGCGATAACGCTCCTTTTTATTAATAAAAACAACGAAAACCTGCCTAAAATCAAAGCACCATAAGATAAAGAATTTTAGTATCAAAGGTCATAATTTTATTCAAAGACTGGATGATAAAAAATAATGGAGCTTCTCTGCCCCGCTGGTAACCTTCCAGCCTTAAAAACCGCAATTGATAATGGTGCAGATGCCGTTTATATCGGTTTCAAGGATGATACTAACGCCCGCCATTTTGCTGGTTTAAACTTTACAGGCCGTAAACTCGAAAAAGCCGTACAGTACGTAAAAGATCACGACCGTAAATTACATGTTGCACTCAACACCTTTGCCCATCCCGATGGTTTCAACCGCTGGACAAAAGCGGTAGATAATGCAGCCGCTATGGGGGTTGATGCGCTGATTGTCGCTGATATTGCAGTACTAGAATATGCCGCAACAACGTACCCTGACTTAGAACTTCACCTATCAGTACAAGCTTCAGCAACTAACACTGCGGCGATTGATTTTTATAAACAAAATTTCAATATAAAACGCGTTGTATTACCACGCGTTTTATCTATCCACCAAGTAAAACAACTGGCACGTAATACGGATATGGAGCTAGAAGTCTTTGCTTTTGGTAGCCTATGTATTATGTCAGAAGGACGTTGCTACTTATCGTCTTATATGACAGGTGAATCCCCTAATACTGTAGGCGCTTGTTCACCGGCCAAATTTGTCCGTTGGCAAGAAACGCCACAAGGCTTGGAGTCTCGCCTAAACGAAGTACTCATTGATCGCTATGGCCATGGTGAAAACGCTGGCTACCCTACATTGTGTAAAGGTCGCTTTGATATCAACATCGATGGTGAAAACAAACGCTATCATGCCCTTGAAGAGCCAACGAGCCTAAACACCCTTGAGATTCTTCCTGAGCTATTTAAGGCCAATATCGCCTCAGTAAAAATTGAAGGTCGTCAGCGTAGCCCTGCTTATGTTGAACAGGTCACCCGCACATGGCGTGCAGCGATTGATCACTATTTAGCTAATCCAGAAGGCTATCAAGTAAATCCGGCTTGGAATGCATGTCTTGGTAATGTATCAGAAGGTAAACAAACGACTCTCGGTGCTTATCACCGTAAATGGCAATAGGAGCCAAACCATGAAATATTCTCTTGGCCCATTACTTTACTTCTGGCCTAAAAATGATGTTGAAGCGTTTTACCAACAAGCAAAAAGCAGTAATGTTGATATCATTTATTTAGGCGAAAGTGTGTGTTCAAAGCGTCGTGAGCTAAAGCCTGCACAATGGTTAGATATCGCAAAAGATATTGCCGATAGTGGAAAACAAGTGGTGTTATCGACCATGGCTCTACTCGAAGCGCCAAGCGAAGTGAACATCATGAAAAAATACATCGATAACGGTGATTTTATCATTGAAGCTAACGACGTTTCTGCGATTCAATTAGCCTCTGAAGCAAAAATCCCTTTTGTCGTTGGCCCTGCAGTTAACTGTTATAACGCCCAAACATTAAACCTGTTTTTAAAACAAGGTATGACCCGTTGGTGTATGCCAGTTGAGTTATCGCGTGAATGGTTAAATAACACCTTAATCGAGTGTGAAAAACTTGGCATTCGGAATAAATTTGAAACGGAAGTGTTTAGCTATGGCTATCTACCGTTAGCGTATTCTGCCCGTTGCTTTACTGCTCGCGCAGAGAATCGCGCCAAAGATGACTGTGAAACCTGCTGTATTAAGTACCCACAAGGGATCACGGTAAATAGCCAAGAAAATCAAAAAGTCTTTACTCTAAATGGTATTCAGACCCAATCAGGCTACTGCTATAACCTGATAAACGATCTTAAAGGTATGGCAGATATTGTTGATGTCGTGCGTTTGAGCCCACTTGGCCTTGATACATTATCTTTGGTTGATGATTTCCGTGCTAATGAACAAAGTGCAACTCGTCATCACCTAGAGAATAGTCATCAATGTAATGGTTATTGGCATAGCTTGGCTGGATTGAACATCAGCGAATAATTGCTTAAATACAAAAAAAGCCGCTAATGCGGCTTTTCTTTTATCCCCCAGGGACTACTGGGACGGTTTCTTCATTTTGTGTATCAGGGGATTGATCTTGATACGCAGAGTATAATCGACTGAGCTCAAGGAGCGACAATCGGTGTTCAATAAACTCATACACATTACCTGCTAACGCCAATTTATAGAGCATTACCGCGGTAGAATAATCCTGATTGTTTTGATGTAGCTTACCTAGATAAAAATACGCTTCTGTTAAATGCTCTGCAAGTTGATCGTTATTTTCGCTCTGCTCTGCAATATCACTGAGTAACTGCCGCTCTGTAATTTGTCCTAAAAACAAACGTACCAACTGCCATCCCCACGCTTTTTTATCACTGGCATCATAACGCTGTTTTAATTGAGCTTGAGCCTTATCTGGGGTTAATTCAACATCATTTAGGTATAGCCAGATCACGCGATACGGATCATTATGATCTTGTTCGTAATGAGGTAATAGATCTTGATTCGCTAATTCATAGCGCTCACCGTAATACAAGGCAATACCGCGATTACGTTGAGCATAAAGATGGTTAGGTGCTAACTCTAAGGTAGAATCAAACGCTTCATAAGCCGCATCAAAATGTGCCATTTGGGTAAAATAGACCCCTAAAACATTATATAAATCGGGTTGATTTGGTTCTAAAGTGAGGGATTTATTAAAATCTAATCGCGCTAAATCACGCAGTCCTAAGCTGTCATTAACTAGCCCACGCTCGTAATATATTTTCGCTAATGTTGCCTGTGGAATATCGTCTCGCTGCAAAATTTGATCAATGCGAGCTAATTGAATTTGCTGCTGTAACGTTGGTTGGAATGGAATAGCCATCGGTGGATGGGTCCACTTGGTTGGCATAGCCGAACAGCCTGTTAGCATCATCGCTACAGTCATAACGGCAAATGTAAAGCGAGTTGCTATCAAAGCACTTCTCCCTAAGGCTTAATAATCACGGTCCTATTGTATTACTCTACATCATAGAACACTGCATGATGTTTTTTAGATAACAAAAAGGGGCTAGATAGCCCCTTTATATCATGCTTTTAGCAAAAAACTTAGCCTTGAGGCTGTTCGTTTTGAGCTGGCGCTTCAGCTGCTGGTGTTTCAACAGCTTCTTTCATGCTTAGACGGATACGGCCTTGACGGTCGATTTCTAGCACTTTAACTTGAACTTCTTGACCCATTTGTAGGTAATCAGACACTTTCTCTACACGATCTTGTGAGATTTGAGAAATGTGTACTAGACCTTCTTTAGTACCAATCACAGATACAAACGCACCGAAATCAACGATACGCATTACTTTACCTGTGTAGATACGACCTACTTCAACGTCAGCTGTGATTTCTTCGATACGACGGATTGCTTCTTTCGCGGCAGTACCTTCAGTCGCAGCAATCTTCACTGTACCATCGTCTTCGATCTCGATTGTAGTACCAGTTTCTTCAGTAAGTGCACGAATAACAGCACCACCTTTACCGATAACATCTTTGATCTTCTCTGGGTTGATCTTCATTGTGTGGATACGAGGAGCGAACTCAGAGATATCTTCACGTGGAGTATTGATTGCGTTATCCATTACGCTAAGGATGTGCTTACGCGCGCCTTTAGCTTGGTTAAGAGCAATCTGCATGATCTCTTTAGTGATACCTTCGATCTTGATATCCATTTGAAGTGCAGTAATACCGTCATCAGTACCTGCTACTTTAAAGTCCATATCACCTAGGTGATCTTCATCACCAAGGATGTCAGAAAGAACAACGAAATCGTCGCCTTCTTTAACAAGACCCATTGCGATACCCGCAACAGACGCTTTAATTGGCACACCAGCGTCCATAAGAGCAAGAGACGTACCACATACAGAAGCCATTGAAGATGAACCGTTAGATTCAGTGATTTCTGATACTACACGTACTGTGTATGGGAATTCATCTACAGATGGCATTACAGCAGCAATACCACGCTTAGCCAGTTTACCGTGACCAATTTCACGACGCTTAGGCGAACCTACAAAACCCGTCTCACCAACACAGTATGGAGGGAAGTTGTAGTGTAGAAGGAAGTGATCTTTCGTCTCACCTGTTAGACCATCAATGATCTGTGCGTCACGTTGTGTACCCAGTGTTGCAGTAACAAGTGCCTGAGTTTCACCACGAGTAAATAGTGAAGAACCGTGAGTACGTGGAAGCACACCAGTACGTACGTCTAACGCACGAACCATGTCTTTTTCACGACCATCGATACGTGGGTTCCCCGCAATGATGCGACCACGTACAACTGTCTTCTCTAGATCGTGGAAGATAGTGTGGATTTCTTTTGTATTTGCTTCTGCATCTTCAGCAAGAATTGCGTCGTTAACTTCACCAGCAATCTCATGAATGCGGTCGTAACGAGCCATTTTCTCAGTGATTTGGTAAGCATCAACAAGCTTAGCTTCGGCAAGTTCTGCGATCTTATTTTTAAGTGCAGTATTCTCTTGAGGAGCAACCCAATCCCAAGCTGGCGTTGCTACTTCAGCAGCAAACTCGTTGATTGCATTGATAGCAACTTGTTGTTGGTCATGGCCAAATACAACCGCTTGTAGCATTTGCTCTTCAGATAGACGGTCAGCTTCTGACTCAACCATTAGTACAGCATCTTTCGTACCAGCAACAACAAGATCTAGACGGCTTTCTTCTAGCTCAACATTGCTTGGGTTAAGTACGAATTGATCGTTGATGTAACCAACACGTGCTGCACCGATAGGACCATTAAATGGAATACCAGAAATAGCCAGTGCTGCAGATGTACCGATCATAGTTACAATGTCAGGGCTTACTGCAGGGTTAACAGAAACCACAGTAGCGATAACTTGAACTTCGTTTTTGAAATCGTCAGGGAATAGTGGGCGGATTGGACGGTCAATTAGACGTGCAGTTAGAGTTTCTCCTTCAGAAGGGCGACCTTCGCGCTTGAAGAAACCACCAGGGATTTTACCTGCAGCGTAAGTACGCTCTTGGTAGTTCACTGTTAGTGGGAAGAAGTCTTGACCTTCTACTGCTGTTTTTTTACCAACAACAGAAACGAACACAGAAGTGTCGTCCATGCTAATCATTACTGCAGCAGTCGCTTGACGTGCCATAACACCAGTTTCTAGAGTAACCGTGTGGTTACCGTACTGGAAAGTCTTTACGATAGGATTCACGTGAATTTCCTTAAATATATTCCGCTTTCTATTTGCCTGCTAATTATAACTAAGACAAACAACAGCGTCATGTGATGATATTCACTTTCATGTAATTTCACGTATCGCGACTAAGGAAATATCTCATCATGATGAGGTATTTTATTAGCCGCGACCTAAAGGTCGACGAAAACGACTCGTGATACATAAAAATGGGATTAACTACAGCATCTCTTTTTATCCATCATATTCCTGCCTTAGCATGCATACAACAAACATAAGATTAACTTCGGTACAGATAGTAGACGAAATTGAGGAAAATAACAGAAGGAAAAATATAAACTGCGGTATGTATTATCTTTTTTAAAACAAAAAGAAAGGAGCCATGAGGCTCCTTTCTAAAAGCAATCTTAGCGACGTAGGCCTAGACGCTTGATTAGGTCTTGGTAACGATCTAGGTTCTTACCTTTTAGGTAATCTAGAAGTTTACGACGACGAGAAACCATACGTAGCAGACCGCGACGGCTGTGGTGGTCGTGTTTGTGGTTAGCAAAGTGACCTTGAAGGTGGTTGATTTGCGCTGTTAAAAGTGCAACCTGAACTTCAGGAGAACCAGTATCATTTTCACATTGTGCGTATTCTGCAACGATTGCTGCTTTAGTTTCTGCATTCAGAGACATAACTCATTCCTAATACAAAGATGTTTTAATTTGTGCCGCCAATCTCTGATTCAGCCGGCACCCAAGCCGCGGATTATACTGATCGATATAGATAACTACAAGCGAATAATTAGTAACCACGACAATAATAAACAATAAATAGAAATCTTCATTGCATTCATTAAAAACAAAGCAGTGAATAATTCTACAATTGTCGATTAATCTTGCTGATGTTCATTCGCCATAACGCGTTTTGGCGCTAGCATACCTTTAAGATCGATAGTGCCCACACCAATAAACTCACGCTCAGAGCCGACAGAAATACGTACTAATGTCCCTTTTGCAGGAACATTGTCAGCATGTACTGGATTACCATTAAGCACATGCACCGCAACCTCAGCACTGATATTCACTTCAGGCAAATCTTGCACTGCGGTGTCGGTTGGTAACAATAACGCATCCAGCACAGAGCCTGTCTCTATCTCATTGGCTTTTGCATCATCAAGCATCGCTTGTAACTGCTCAATAGTAACCATTCGCTCATACGGGAAGTTAGAAACCCCTGTACGACGTAACATGATAACGTGAGCACCACAACCTAGCATTTCGCCAAGATCATCAACAATAGTACGAATATAAGTGCCTTTTGATACATGAAGCTCCATTTCAACTTCATTATTATCAAAACGCAGTAAATCAACAGAATAAACAGTGATTTTTCGCGATTCACGAGGAACCTCGACGCCTTCACGTGCATATTCGTATAATTTACGCCCTTTGTACTTCAGCGCAGAATACATCGATGGGATCTGATCAGTTGTACCGCGGAACTTATCAATACACGCTTCAAGTTGCTCACGATTAACGTTTACATCACGTGTTTCTACCACTTCACCATCAGAATCAGAAGTATCTGTACGTTCGCCCAGCTTTGCGATCACACGATAGCGTTTATCAGAATCTAACAAGAACTGAGAGAACTTTGTTGCTTCACCAAAACAGATGGGCAGCATACCCGTCGCCAAAGGATCAAGCGCACCAGTATGGCCCGCTTTTTGAGCAAAAAAGATACGTTTTACTTTCTGTAAGGTATCGTTTGAACTAATTCCCGTAGGCTTATCAACTAAAATGACACCATTAATTGGGCGACCTTTACGACGACGTGCCATGCTTACTCCTCGCCTTTCTCTTCGTCTTCATCACCACGACGATCTTCATCGTCACGTACCGCTTTCGATACTAGGTTTGAAATACGCATACCTTCTGTTAGAGACTGATCAAAAATAAAGTTCAGCTCAGGGGTTACACGCAGGCGAATTTGCTTACCCAATAGGGAACGAATGTATGGTGCTTTTTCACGAAGAATAGCTAGGCTTTCTTCTTCCGTTTGATCACCAATCGTTAGGAACGTGATGTATACCTTTGCGTAACCCATGTCACGAGATACGTCTACGCTAGAGATAGTAGTCATTGCTAGACGAGGCTCTTTTAATTCGCGCTGTAGGATTAATGCTAATTCTTTTTGTAGCTGCTGTGCTACACGTTGGGTACGGCTAAATTCTTTTGCCATTTTGTTGCTCTCTCTAAGAATAGGGCTCTTGAAAGAATGGGGAGCCGAAGCTCCCCATAATCATATTATTGAATCAGTTAGCGACGTTGATAATTAATCAAGAGTACGCTGAATTTCAACAATTTCGTAAACTTCGATCTGGTCACCAACGCGAACATCATTGTAGTTCTTAACGCCGATACCACATTCGTAGCCGTTCTTAACTTCATTAACGTCATCTTTAAAGCGACGTAGCGACTCAAGCTCACCTTCGTAGATTACTACGTTATCACGTAGAACACGGATAGGATTATTACGCTTGATAGTACCTTCAGTTACCAAACAACCAGCGATTGCGCCGATCTTAGGTGACTTAAATACGTCACGAACTTCAGCAAGACCAATGATCTCTTGCTTAAATTCTGGAGCAAGCATACCGCCCATTGCCGCTTTAACTTCGTCAATTAACTGATAAATGATTGAGTAGTAACGTAAGTCTAGGTTTTCATTTTCGATAGTACGGCGCGCAGACGCATCAGCACGAACATTGAAGCCAAGCATGATAGCGTTAGAAGCTGCTGCAAGTACTGCATCAGTTTCAGTAATACCACCAACACCAGAACCGACGATGTTCACTTTAACTTCATCAGTTGAAAGTTTACGTAGAGAATCTGCGATAGCTTCTACAGAACCTTGAACGTCAGCCTTAAGTACAACGTTAAGCTCTGCAACTTCACCTGCAGCCATGTTAGAGAACATGTTCTCAAGTTTCGCTTTCTGCTGGCGAGCTAGTTTAACATCACGGAATTTACCTTGACGGTAAAGTGCAACTTCACGTGCTTTACGCTCGTCACGTACAACTGTCGCTTCATCACCAGATGCTGGTACGCCTGAAAGACCTAAGATCTCTACAGGGATAGATGGACCCGCTTCTTCGATTTCTTGACCCAGTTCGTTACGCATCGCACGAACACGACCGTACTCTAGACCACAAAGAACAATATCGCCCTTACGAAGCGTACCTTCTTGAACAAGGATAGTCGCTACAGGACCACGACCTTTATCTAGACGTGATTCTACAACCACACCTTTAGCCATACCTTCAGAAGCTGCTGTTAGTTCAAGTACTTCTGACTGAAGTAGAATAGCTTCTAGTAAGCCATCGATATTAGTACCCTGTTTCGCAGAGATGTGAACAAACATGTTCTCACCGCCCCACTCCTCAGGAATAACGTCATATTGAGCAAGCTCGTTTTTAACGTTATCTGGGTTAGCATCTTCTTTATCGATCTTGTTTACCGCGACGATCAAAGGCACACCTGCTGCTTTCGCGTGCTGGATTGCTTCGATTGTTTGAGGCATCACACCATCGTCAGCTGCTACCACAAGTACAACGATATCTGTCGCTTGAGCACCACGAGCACGCATAGCAGTAAACGCTGCGTGTCCGGGAGTATCAAGGAAAGTAATCATGCCGTTGTCAGTTTCAACGTGGTATGCACCGATGTGCTGAGTAATACCACCCGCTTCGCCAGAAGCTACGTGCGCTTTACGGATGTAGTCAAGTGTTGATGTTTTACCGTGGTCAACGTGACCCATGATAGTTACAACAGGAGCACGAGAAACTTTTGCTAGGTCATCCGCGTTACGATCAGAAAGCACTGACTCTTCTAGCTCGTTTTCTTTACGCAGAACAACTTTGTGACCCATTTCTTCAGCAACAAGTGCTGCTGTTTCTTGGTCGATAACTTGGTTGATAGTCGCCATAGCGCCCATCTTCATCATCACCTTGATAACTTCAACGCCTTTTACAGACATCTTGTTAGCAAGTTCAGAAACAACAATTGTTTCGCCAATAACAACGTCTTGCTTAGCAACTTGCGCTGTTTTGTCGAAGCCATGTTGCATTGAGCTTGGCTTGTTCATTTGAGGTTTACCGCGACCACGTTGGTTACGGCCACCACGGCCACCGCGCTCATCTTGCTTAGCAGCTGGCTTTTTCTTCTTACGACGGCGAGAAGTTTCTTCTTTGCGGTCTTGTTCATCTTCCGCAGCACGTGCGTAAGTTGATGTCGTTGTATGGTAATCAGATTTTTCCATACTTACGTTTTGATCAGGTTTTACCCCGTTCTTTTCATTCTGTTCTGCCATCTTGCGAGCCTCTTCTAGCTGGCGCTGACTTTCTTCTTCGGCTTTTCGCTTGGCTTCCTCTTCCAGACGACGCTGTAGTGCCTCAGCATCTAGTTTAGCCTGTTTGTCAGCAACAGCGCGTAAAGCTTTCTCTTCAGCTTTACGCTTATCCTGTTTGGTACGATTCGCCTTTTCCTCTGCGTCTCGCTTTGCTTTTTCTTCCGCTTCTCGTTTTGCAGATTCTTCTGCTTTACTCTGCTCTTCTTTGGCACGCTTAGCTGCTTCTTCAGCTTCACGTTTTGCAGCTTCTTCAGCTGCTTTTTTGGCAATAGCATCCGCTTCACGTTTTGCGGCTTCTTCGGCTTCACGCTTCACAGCTTCTTCCGCTGCGCGTTGTTCCTCTTCCAAAGCTGAACGTTTTACGTAAGTACGTTTTTTACGCACTTCTACTTGAACATTTTTGTTCTTGCCGCCGCTACCAGACACACTAAGCGTACTGCGTGTCTTGCGTTGCAAAGTAAGACGATTTGGAGCGCCGTCAGTATTGCTGTTACCTCCATGCTCTTTTTGGAGATGGTTAAGTAACGCCTGCTTTTCGGTTTGGCTTACATTTTCATCAGCTTTCTTAGCAATACCTGCCTCTGAGAGCTGTTGAAGTAAACGGTCAATTGGCGTACCAATTTCTTCCGCCAATGTTTTAACGGTAACCTCTGACATAATGCTCCTCCCTTGCTTTATTTTTTATTACGCTTCGTCACTGAACCAGCAAATATTACGCGCAGCCATAATTAGCTCACCCGCTTTTGCATCGTCCACGCCTTCAATGTCGGTCAAGTCATCAGTTCCCTGATCAGCAAGATCTTCAAGCGTACAAATACCTTTCGCTGCAAATTTGAACGCCAATTCACGCTCTAAACCTTCAAGACCTAGTAAGTCTTCAGCTGGCTCAGCACCGTCAAGCGTTTCTTCTTTAGCAAGCGCAAGCGTAGTTAATGCAGCTTTTGCACGACTACGTAGTTGATCGATAGTCTCTTCATCAAGACCATCAACATCCATTAGCTCACTTACTGGAACGTAAGCAATTTCTTCTAATGTAGTGAAACCTTCTTCAACCAATACCGTTGCGAACTCTTCATCAATATCTAGGTGCTTAGTAAACACTTCAATTGACTCTTTCGCTTCTTCTTGGTGTTTCTTCTGAAGATCTTCAACCGTCATTACGTTTAGTTCCCAACCAGTAAGTTGAGAGGCTAGACGTACGTTCTGACCACTGCGACCAATCGCTTGTGCTAGATTATCTTTCTGCACTGCGATATCCATCGTATGGTTATCTTCATCAACAATAATTGAATCAACTTCAGCAGGAGCCATAGCATTGATCACGTATTGCGCTGGATTCTCATCCCAAAGCACGATATCAATACGCTCGCCGCCAAGCTCACCAGAAACCGCTTGAACACGTGCACCACGCATACCAACACACGCACCCACAGGGTCAATACGCTTATCGTTAGTTTTTACTGCGATTTTTGCACGAGAACCAGGATCGCGTGCAGCGCCCATTAGTTCAATAAGCTCTTCGCCCATTTCTGGCACTTCAATACGGAATAGCTCAGAAAGCATTTCTGGCTTAGAACGTGTCATGAATAACTGGAAGCCGCGCGCTTCTGGCGCAACTTTGTATAGCAGACCACGTACACGGTCACCCGGACGGAAGTTTTCACGTGGAAGCTGATCATCACGTTGGATAACAGCTTCAGCATTATTACCTAGATCGATAATAACCGCATCACGGTTTACTTTTTTAACGATACCAGTGATTAACTCACCTTCATTATCGATAAATTGCTCAACAATTTGAGCACGTTCAGCTTCACGTACTTTTTGTACGATAACTTGTTTTGCAGTTTGTGTCGTAATACGGTCAAACGTTACAGATTCAATATCATCTTCAACGTAATCGCCAGCAACAATTGTCGAATCTTCAAACTGTGCCGCTTCAAGAGTGATCTCAAGCGTTGGTTGAGTTACTTCTTCTACCGCTTTCCAGCGACGGAAAGTTTCAAACTCACCCGTTTTACGATCAATTGCAACACGTACATCAATTTCTGCTTCATGTTTCTTTTTAGTTGCTGTTGCAAGTGCGATTTCTAATGCTTCAAAAATACGCTCACGAGGAACAGCTTTTTCGTTGGATACCGCTTCTACGACAGCCAAAATTTCTTTGTTCATTTCTAATGCCCCAATTTAGCGGTTAGAATTTTGGAACCAGGTTGGCCTTAGAGATATTGCTCAGTGCAAAGGACTCTTCATTGCCATCTACTTTAAGTGTGATCAATTCGCCTTCAACTGCGACAATGTCACCTTTCCACTTACGACGGTTACCCATCGCCATTTTTAACACTATGTTAGCTTCGTGGCCAACAAACTGTTGATAATGTGCTGCTTTGAATAGTGGTCTTTCCAATCCAGGGGAAGATACTTCCAAGTTATAAGCAACAGTAATTGGATCTTCAACGTCCATTACTGCACTAATTTGGCGACTAACTTCAGCGCAATCATCAACATTGATACCATTTTCATGGTCAATAAATACGCGAAGTGTGGAGTGCTCACCAGCACGAATGAACTCTAAACCTACCAGTTCATAGCCTAAAGCTAATACTGATGGCTCAAGCATTTCGGTTAATTGTGTCTCTAAAGCTGTCAAAACAACCCCCCTGGAAACAAAAAAAGGGCATAAAGCCCAGTAGATACCTGAATGGTCATGTTTCAGATAATAAAAAACCCCGAATTACGGGGTTTTTTATTACTGGACCCTGATTACCGAGGCTCTATAAATTTGCCTCAGTAAGAAAACAAACATTCGCATTTAAGAATAGTCTATTTTCAGGAAAGTGGTTGCGGGGGCTGGATTTGAACCAACGACCTTCGGGTTATGAGCCCGACGAGCTACCAAGCTGCTCCACCCCGCGTCCGAATTCAACGATTATATCGTTCGGGCGTTACTTTTTCAAGTAACCAGTATAATGGTGCCGAGAAGGGGACTTGAACCCCTACACCTTGCGGCACTAGCACCTCATGCTAGCGTGTCTACCAATTTCACCATCTCGGCTAAATCTTTAATTACTGAGGGATCTCATCTGTTGATGGAGCCTTCTCAGTTTTTGTTTTTTCAACAACAGGTTGTGTTGTTGCTGGTGCAGTTAGGTTATCCCAACCACTTCCCTCTGTTGCTTGTTTTGCGCTCATGTTGCCAAGAACAAGGCTGATAACAAAGAAAATTGCAGCCAAAACTGTTGTCATTCGGGTTAAAAAGTTACCGGAACCGCTAGAGCCAAACAATGTGCCTGATGCCCCAGCCCCAAATGAGGCTCCCATATCTGCGCCTTTACCTTGCTGTACCAAAACCAGGCCAATTACACCAAGCGCGGCGACAAGATAAATCACAAGTAGAATTTCGTACATGGCTTCCACCTATGGTTAAATTGCTATGCCAGCTTTGCTCTAGGCAGGGCCAGCGCACTCCATCTTCCAAGGAGCGACTGAATACTAGCGAAACCCTATCGTAGTGACAAGTAATATTTGATGAAAAATGCTTTACACCACACCACTTGCACAACATTTAGCCAAAACGAAGTCGACATAAAAATATAGGCAGAGTATCCGCTACCCTGCCTTCTTCTTTATTCGATAAAATTCTTAGTTGAAATTTATCGCTGAATGCAAATTAACAGTTTTCTTTTACTGCTTTTGCAATATCAAGAGCATATTGCTGAACATCAGCCGCATCTTGGCCTTCAACCATAACACGAATTAATGGCTCAGTGCCCGACTTACGTAGCAATACGCGACCATTATCACCTAACTTTTCTTCAACTAATTTAGTTGCAATAATAACTGCATCAGACTTTAGTGGATCAGATGTCCCTTTGAAACGTACATTTTCAAGTACTTGAGGGAACATAACCATACCATCACAAAGTTCTTTTAAGCTCATCTTACTTGCAACGATTGATGCCATTACTTGAAGACCAGCTACAATACCATCGCCGGTTGTCACTTTATCAAGCAAAATGACATGACCAGAGTTCTCTGCACCAATCAACCAATCATGCTTCTGCAGCTCTTCCATTACATAACGATCGCCTACTTTGGCGCGAACAAATGGAATACCTAAGTTCTTAAGAGCAACTTCCATGCCCATATTTGTCATTAATGTACCAACAACACCACCTTTTAGCTCGCCACGACGTAATGCATCACGAGCAATAATGTAGGCAATTTGGTCACCATCAACTTTATTACCTAGCTCATCAACCATGATCACACGATCGCCATCACCATCCAGTGCAATACCAAAGTCAGCTTTTTCTTCTAATACCTTAGCCTGAAGCGCAGCAACATCAGTTGCTCCTACTTTGTCGTTAATGTTCACGCCATTAGGCTCACAACCGATAGCAATCACTTCGGCCCCTAACTCTGAAAATACTTTGGGCGCAATGTGATAAGTTGCGCCATGAGCACAATCAACAACAATCTTAAAACCTTCAAGGCTTAAATGTGTTGGAAAAGTACCTTTACAAAATTCAATGTAACGTCCAGCTGCATCATCGATACGATAAGCTTTACCAAGCAATGCTGATTCAACACAGGTTAATGGTTTTTCCATTTCAGCTTCAATTGCAAGTTCAATATCATCAGGTAATTTAGTACCTTGAGCTGAAAAGAATTTAATACCATTATCATAATAAGGATTGTGAGAAGCGGAAATAACAATACCAGCTTCTGCTCGGAACGTACGAGTGAGGTAAGCAACTGCTGGTGTTGGCATTGGTCCAGTGAATGCGGCTTTTAAACCTGCAGCAGCTAAGCCAGCTTCTAAAGCCGACTCCAACATATAGCCAGAAATACGGGTATCTTTACCAATTAAGACTTTTTTTGTCCCCGTTTGTGATAATACGCGGCCAGCAGCCCAACCTAACTTCATTACAAAGTCAGGTGTAATTGGTGCTTCACCGACTAAACCACGAATACCATCAGTACCAAAGAACTTACGTTCAGACATGTTTTGCTCCTAGCTATATTGAATACTTCAGTGACGCACAAATTAATGACACATCACAATTCACTTTTATTTCGATTGTTGCAGTACCATATTATAAATTTTCACGACTTCTGCTGTTTCTCTAGCATCATGAACACGAATAATATGCGCACCTTTCATTGCTGCAATGGTAGCACAAGCTAAACTTCCTGCGAGACATTCAGCCGCTGGCTTACCTAATAAATTGAATATCATTGATTTACGCGACATCCCGGCTAATACAGGTAAACCAAATTGATGAAATTGTTCAAATTTGGCCAACATTTGATAATTATGTTCAAGCGTTTTACCAAACCCAAAACCAGGATCTAGGATTAACTGCTGACGTGAAATACCAACATTTTCACACGCTGAAATTCGCTCACTCAGAAAATCGGAAACATCTTGAATAAGATGATTATAATTCGGTTGGTGCTGCATTGTACGAGGTTGGCCTTGCATATGCATCAAGCAAATCGGTACATTGGCTTTTGCGGCAACCTCTAATGCATTAGGCTCTTGCAACGCACGTACATCATTAATCAAATCAGCCCCTGCATTTACCGCCTCTTTCATGACCTGAGCTTTACTGGTATCAATTGAAATCCAACAATCAAAACGTTGACGGATAGCTTCAATAATCGGTACCACGCGATCTAACTCTTCATTAAGTGCCACCTCTTTAGCACCTGGTCGGGTTGACTCACCACCGATATCAATAATGGATGTGCCAGCTTGCAGCATGCTTTCCACATGATTTAGCGCATAATCAAGACGATTAAACTTCCCACCATCTGAAAATGAATCTGGCGTAACATTTAAAATACCCATGACCTGTGGGGTAGATAGATCTAAATTTTTATTACGACTGGTTAACTGCATCTACTATTCCATTTAATTAAGATAAAAAAAACCCTGACCAAGGCCAGGGTTTTTATTCAACGCTAAATTAAGCCTGAGGTTTTGTATCGGTATCGTCTTCTTTCGTCAACGCATCAATACCATCGCCAATTGGCTCATCAGGTGCTAATTCAGTTTCAGGTGCTTCTTTACCTGATGGTTTCATCGTATCTTCATCATCCACCCAACCTTTCGGTGCACGGATTTCTGCTTTACGTTCCATCAAGTCATCAATCTGACCTGCGTCAATAGTTTCATATTTCATCAATGCATCTTTCATTGCATGCATGATATCCATATTATCAACTAGAATTTGACGAGCACGTTGATAGTTACGATCAATTAAGGTACGAACTTCAGTATCAATCAGTTTTGCAGTGTCATCAGACATATGCTTACTTTGTGTAACTGAACGACCAAGGAATACTTCACCTTCATCTTCAGCATAAAGTAATGGACCTAACTTCTCAGAGAAGCCCCACTGAGTCACCATCTTACGTGCAATATCAGTTGCGCGTTCGATGTCATTTGATGCACCTGTTGATACTTTATCTACGCCGTAAATCAATTCTTCAGCTAAACGACCACCGTAAAGACTTGAAATCATTGACTCCAAGAACTCACGAGAGTGACTTACACGATCTTGCTCAGGTAAGTACATAGTTACACCTAGCGCACGACCACGTGGAATAATCGATACTTTATATACAGGATCATGATCCGGCACTAAACGACCAATAATTGCGTGACCTGCTTCGTGATACGCAGTTGATTCTTTTTGCTCTTCAGACATAACCATTGATTTACGCTCTGCGCCCATCATGATCTTATCTTTCGCTAATTCGAACTCAACCATCGAAACAGTACGCTTGTTACCACGAGCTGCAAATAATGCCGCTTCGTTAACAAGGTTTGCTAAATCAGCACCAGAGAAACCTGGTGTACCACGAGCAATCAATGACGGATTTACATCACCATCTAGTGGTACTTTACGCATATGAACTTTAAGGATCTGCTCACGACCGCGTACATCAGGAAGACCTACTACTACTTGACGGTCAAAACGACCGGGACGAAGTAACGCAGGGTCTAGTACGTCAGGACGGTTTGTTGCAGCAATAACGATAATACCCTCATTGCCTTCAAAGCCATCCATCTCAACTAGCATCTGGTTAAGTGTTTGCTCACGCTCATCATGACCACCACCTACACCAGCACCACGTTGACGACCTACCGCATCGATTTCATCGATAAAGATGATACAAGGCGCAGCCTTTTTTGCTTGTTCGAACATGTCACGCACACGAGATGCACCAACACCAACAAACATTTCAACAAAGTCAGAACCAGAAATAGTAAAGAACGGTACTTTCGCTTCACCTGCAATCGCTTTTGCAAGTAAGGTTTTACCAGTACCAGGAGGACCAACCATCAACACACCTGTTGGGATTTTACCACCTAGCTTTTGGAAACGGCTTGGATCACGTAAGTAATCAACCAGTTCTTTAACGTCTTCTTTCGCTTCATCACAACCAGCCACATCGGCGAACGTTGTTTTGATTTGGTCTTCGCTCATCATACGCGCTTTAGATTTACCGAACGACATGGCACCTTTGCCACCGCCGCCCTGCATCTGACGCATAAAGAATATCCAAACACCAATTAATAGAAGCATTGGGAACCACGAAATGAAGATTGAAGCCAATAGGCTAGGCTCTTCAGGTGGTGTACCTGCAACAGCTACGTTAGCGTTAATTAAATCGTCTAACAGCTTAGGATCATTCGCGACAGGTAAGTATGTTACATAGCTCGCATTATCACGTTTGGTTACAGTGATTTCACGATCATTGAATCGCACTTCCTTTATCTGATCCTGACCGATTTGACGGACAAATGTTGTATAGTCTACTTGACCACTTGCTTTACTACTGTTAGTTCCAAAACTTTGGAATACAGACATAAGAACAACAGCAATGACTAACCATAAAATCAAGTTTTTTGCCATGTCACTCAAGGTGTTAACCTCGCGATAACTAAAAGATGAATGTAGATTACTACAGTTTGTAACCTGTAGCCACAATATAGACTTCACGCGAGCGATCTCGCGAGGAATCTGGTTTACGAATTTTAACCACTTTGAACATACTACGAATCTCAGCTAGATATTGGTCAAAACCTTCGCCTTGGAAAACTTTTACCGTAAAACTGCCATTCGGTGCAAGTACTTGTCGACACATATCTAGTGCAAGCTCAACAAGATACATCGCTCTCGGTTGGTCGGATGCAAGATTACCACTCATATTAGGTGCCATATCAGACATCACCACGTCAACCATATCTGGTTGAATGCGGTCCAATAGTGCATCTAACACTGCCTCTTCTCGGAAATCACCTTGCAGGAAACTAACGCCTGGAAGGGAATCCATTGGCAAAATATCACAAGCAATGACTTGCCCTTCACTGCCTACAATTTCTGCCGCATATTGTGACCAACCACCTGGTGCAGCACCAAGGTCAACCACTGTCATGCCCGGTTTTAATAACTTATCTTTGTTCTGAATTTCTTCAATTTTAAAGAAAGCACGTGAACGATAACCACGCTTCTGTGCTTCCTGAACGTATTTATCGTCGAAATGCTCTTTTAGCCAACGGCCAGAACTGCCGGATTGTTTTTTTCTACTCATGTCTAACCTAATGAGTTGAGATACTTGTTAAGTATACGTCTGCCAAAGGCTTTATCGCATCTAATTCATTAAAATGTACGATCAAAATGTGCAGTACAACTCAAACACTACAAATTTTCATGCTGCCATAACGCAAACAAATTAGTCTTCTAGTCTAGATGGCGGTAGAATGTCACGTTTTCAACCCTAATAACTAAAAAAATAGAGTCATCATGAATCTAAGCACCAAACAAAAGCAATTCCTAAAAGGTCTTGCTCACAATCTAAAACCAGTTGTACTTATGGGTGCAAACGGCCTAACAGAAGCAGTATTAGCTGAAATTGAAATTGCACTTAACCATCATGAATTGATCAAAGTTAAAGTTGCTACTGAAGATCGTGAAACTAAAGTTTTAATCGTCGACGCTATTGTTCGCGAAACTAAAGCTGAAAAAGTGCAGGTTATCGGTAAAACATTGGTTCTTTACCGCCAGAGTGAAGATCGTAAAATCGAGCTTCCTCGCAAATAAAAAAGGCCGCCTAGCGGCCTTTTTTATATCAACTATTAATACACAATCGCGCATTAACCGCTAATCGATATTGCCTATTTAAATAATTATATTTTCTGATGAAGATAATTATCGTTGAAATTACTAGATATATTTCACTTCTACAATTTCAAACTCTTTTTGGCCACCTGGTGTGGTAATCGCAACTTCATCACCTTCCATCTTACCAATCAAACCACGCGCAATAGGCGAGTTCACTGAAATTAAGTTTTCCTTAATGTTCGCTTCATCATCACCAACAATACAGTAAGTCACTTCATTATCAGTATCTAAATCTAATAACGTGATTGTTGTACCAAAAATCACTTTGCCTGTATTTGGCATTGTTTTTACATCGATAATTTGAGCTACAGATAACTTGTACTCAATATCACGAATTTGCGCTTCACAAATACCTTGCTCTTCACGAGCCGCATGATATTCCGCATTTTCTTTTAAGTCGCCAAGCTCACGTGCTTCTGCGATCGCCTGAGAAATAAGAGGGCGACGCTTCAACAATACTTCAAGTTCACTACGTAGCTTTTGTTCGCCACGTACAGTCATTGGCACTTTTTCCATAAATAAATTACCTCAATAACCTGATAGCGCACGCCAATTTCAGGTAATAAAAAAGCTAGCCCAATAGTGATTAGGCTAACAGGGTATATGTCACGATGTTTATCATTTTAAACAAAGATGAACAAGAGATCATCCTCGTTGCGTCATTAATCTGTTTTTCGTTTTAATAACAGTCAAAAACAATGAATATGCTAAAAATACTATATCAATAATTCATAGTAACAAATCAATAGTTAAAATATTTACCACAAGAATAACCATTTCATGTACCACCTTTTTTTCATTGAGAAAAGTTATAACCTCACACTTCAACAATATTTATACAAATATTCACTCAGATATTTTTCGCTGATTACCTAAATACAACTAAAAAACAAAATTAATTTAGAACTTTTATTGATTGGTATAACACACTGATTAAATTAAAGATAAAAGCTAAAAAAAACAAAAAATGAATGCTCGTGAGGTATTTTTCAGTTTTTTTTACTAACATAAATCAGTAGACACAAGTAAAAAGAACAGCATGCATTTGGCATAGAAATGCAACACATAAAAAATTTAAAAGGATTCGGTAATGAACAAGCATCTTATTGCTCTAGCAGTAACAGCAGCAACTCTATCTGGCGCAGCATCAGCAGCACAAGTTTACTCAGACGACACATCTTCTCTTGCTATCGGCGGCCGTGTAGAAGCGCGTGCTCTTCTTTCTGATCAAGCAGACTCAAACGGTAAAGTATCTGACGAAGTTACTGATCAATCACGTGCACGTGTAAACATCGATGCGAAAACACAAATTGCAGATGGCGTACAAGGTATTGGTTTTCTAGAAGAAGAAATTAAAAGCACTAAGGGTGACGCTCAACAGAACGAAACTCGCTACGTTTACGCTGGTGTAAACAGCGACCAATACGGCCAAATCGTTTACGGTAAGGCTGACGGCTCTCTAGGTATGCTAACTGATTTCACTGATATCATGGCATACGCAGGTTCTGTAGTTGGTGGTACTAAGCTAGCAGTAGCTGACCGTACATCTAACAACTTAGCATACACAGGTAACTTTGGTGATCTAACATTCAAAGCAAACTACGTATTTGGCGGCGCGATTGACCAAGGCGGCCAAGACGTTAATGATGCTCACGGTTTCTCAACAGGTGCGGTATATAACGTAGGTGATACTGGTCTTGCTCTAGGTGCTGGTTACGGCGAACAACGTGGTCAAATCAAAGATGCCAAAGGTGTAGTTATTTCTGATTCACACAGCGCTCGTTCAGAACAAACTTTCGCTGTAGCATCTTACACAATGGGCGACCTATACTTCGGTGGTCTTTACAAGTCAGGTCGTCGTGATGCTCTTAGCAACGATAATAAACTAACTGATACTCAAGGTTACGAAGTAGCAGCAGCTTACACTATGGGTAAAACTGTATTCACGACTACTTACGGCTTCATGAAAGATGAAAACGCTCACAACGTATACGATGAGCTACAAAATGCAGCTGCAGTTGATGCTACTTACTACTTCAACAGCAACTTCCGCACTTACGCTTCTTACACATTCAACATGCTTGATAAGGACAAAGTAGGTAAAGTTGCAGCATCTGACCAATTCGTTCTAGGTGCTCGTTACGACTTCTAATCCTTGTGATTAAAGTAGAACAGATGAAGCGTCGACTTAGGTCGGCGCTTTTTTTATTAGTTTTGTGTCATTTTTAGTATTTATTTCCTCTCTCTTTTTACCCTACCCCATATAAACGTTATGATTAAGGCCTACCTTTTAACCAAGATTATGCCTTGATATGTTTAAAAAACTGCTTTGCTCCGCATTAATTACTACCAGCTTCTATTCTTTCGCTGCGTTCTCACCTCAGCAAGCTATCGAACACCTCCCAAAAGGGAGTGATGTCGCACTTCTTATTGTTAACCCAGCCACTAACAAAGTTATATACGATAAACGCGCAGATGAATTGCAAGCCCCAGCAAGTACCCAAAAAACGATCACCGCCCTTGCTGCAAAACTATATCTTGGTAATAACTTCCGCTTTGATACTTACCTTGAAACGAAAGGTAATGATATCATTTTGAAATTTAATGGCGATCCAACACTGAAACGCAGTGATATTGCCAATTTACTTCGCCAACTAAAACAGCGAGGGGGTAGCATAATTAAAGGCAACCTATATCTAAACGGGAGTCACTTTACTGGTTACGAGCGTGCTATTGGTTGGCCTTGGGATATTTTAGGCTCTTGCTATAGTGCACCATCAAGTAGTATCAGCTTAGAGCACAACTGTGTTCAAGGTGCGCTATACAGCAATAAATCTTTTGGCGATGTTACACGTGTAAATGTGCCTAGCCACCAGCCAATTCAAGCCAAAACATCTGCGATTGTGGTCTCGAAAGCACAGCAGAAAGAGCAGCACTGTCAGCTTTCAATGACATCTAATGATCGTAATATGTATCAAATTAGTGGCTGTATCCAACCTCGTAGAGATCCTCTACCACTTAAATTTGCAGTACAGAACACCACTTTGTATTCAACCGCAGTTATTCAACAAGAGCTTAAGCGTGCAGGGATAAAATTAAACGGTAAGGTACTTCGTAACGATAAAATCAGCGGTAAAATCATCGCAACGCATCGCTCAGCTCCACTATCAACGCTTCTTGATATTATGCTGAAGCGCTCTGATAACTTATTTGCCGATAACATTGCCAAAACCATTGGTGCAAAGTACTACAACCAAGCAGGTAGTTACACCAATGGCATTGAAGCGATTAAAGCGATACTAAAAGATAAAGCCGGTATCGATCTTTCTGATACTGTGATGGTGGATGGTTCAGGCTTATCGCGTAATAACCGTTTAACGGCAAATGATTTAATGAAAGTGGTGACTTACATTTACCGTCATCCACAGCTTGGGTTGATGAACGATCTACCAGTATCAGGTAAAAGTGGCACGTTACAGTACCGTCGCAGTCTTCATGATGTTCCGTTAAAAGGAAAGATTATTGCTAAAAGTGGCTCTTTATTCGGAACCTATAACCTTGCAGGTGTGATTAAGACCCACAACGGCAAACCGCTATTATTTGTGCAGTTAGTGACAAATTACTATCCACATATGCATGATGGCAAAAAAGCAGCACTACCGCCGATTTACCAATTTGAAAAGCAGCTTTATAACTCACTCTATAAAAACTACTAAATAAGAGACTAGATAGATAAAAGCCGCTATTAAATACTTTCAACTTGAAAGATTCGAGAAATAGCGGCTTTTTTAATCCAAGCAGTCTTACTAACCGAAACCTAGCATCCAATTGACTGTCTTGAAGTAAATCACCATCCCTGTGATATCGACCATGGAAGCTAATACAGGGCTGACTAATACCGCAGGATCGAGATTTAATGATCGCGCTAGCATAGGTAAAATCCCACCAACGCTAGTAGAAATAACCACCTGAATAGCAATGGCGATCCCAATAGCAAATGCGATCGAGTCTAGTGTCATTCCTGCAGGTAACACCACATCCCCGCTAAAGAAAATCACCCGGCCAATGATCACTGCTGCAAGACTCAGCGCGATAATAATCGCAACTCTAAATTCTTTCCAAAGAACTAATAGCCAATCTTTTGAGCGTATTTCTTCCATTGCCAATGCTCGCACAACCAGTGTTGCAGCCTGCGAGCCAGTATTCCCTCCTGCTGCTGCAATCACCGGCATATAAATCGCAAGTAGGACTAATTGACTCAAGGTATCTTCATAGTGAGAGATAATTAAGCCTGAGACAATGCCCATTAAAGCCAGCCCTACAACCCAACCAATACGTTCTTTGACATGGTTTAAGACACTATTTTCTAAATAATGCCCAGTCGGTTCAACCTCTGAGCAAATCAACCCTAAACCACTGGCTAACTGACGTGCTCGTATGTCTTCTTTTAATTCATCTAAACGATCTAATAAAATTTGCACATGCCGCAATGGACATTCATGCAACATAGCTAAAGCATCTGCGACTGGCATTTTTGCCAATAATTGCGCTTGTTCATCTAGATCATATTTCAAAAAAGCATTACGTACTGCTAACGCCTCTTTTTGAGCAATATGGATTGTTGCAGCATAAGCTGCATAGTTCATTACCGCCATGGCGAATCTCCCGACTAGCTGTTTCTCTATAGAGAAAAGGTAACGACCACCACATTAACATTTACAATAAATCCTAGCGCACCACATAACGATACAACCGCGCCATCATGCGCAACGTGGATTTACAGCATATATTATGGATAAGTAATAGGAGGAAAATTACAGGAGATGTGTCAAAGATGAATAATTTCAAAAAGAGGGTTACGAGACATGACTCCGAGCCTGGCAGCACGGAATATACTATTTAATACCGTTACCTAGGCTAATTTTCCAGCTTCATACTGGGGGGATGGTCGGTATTGTTCATTAAAATATCCAAGAAGAATGCATCGCTTACTGCGACGCCAGTATCTTACGTTAATAAATCTGAACAGCAACTGATTAGACTTATGATATAAAATTCCCATGAGTTATATGTGATTATGTTTTTAACAATAAAAAAAGCCGAACGTTAATGTTCGGCTTTTCATTTAGTCGCTAGTATTACTTATTTAATACGTGCGTGAAGCTCTTGAACTGAAGACACTGTATTACGGTCATCCGCAGTATGTCCCATACAAGTTGCAAATCCCGCATTTAGGGTTGTAGTGTAGTTAACTTTTTCAGCTAGCGCACCACGACGAAGTACTTTTGAATCTTCAATCGCTTGACGACCCGATGCAGTATTTACAATGTAGGTGTATTCATTATTCTTGATACGGTCAAGAATATGAGGACGACCTTCATGTACTTTGTTCACTAGACGTGGGTTAATGCCAGCTTCACCAAGAATAACTGCTGTACCGTGTGTTGCATCTAATTGGTAGCCAAGCTTAATTAGCTTAGACGCTAAATCAACCACGCGTTGCTTATCACCTTCACGAACAGATAATAGCGCACGACCACCTTCAGGGTATTCTTTACCACAACCTAATTCAGCTTTAGCGAATGCTTCGGCAAACGTATTACCGATACCCATAACTTCACCTGTTGAGCGCATTTCAGGGCCTAACAATGGATCAACGCCAGGGAACTTGTTAAACGGTAGTACTACTTCTTTCACTGAGTAATACGGTGGAATAATTTCCTTGGTAAAACCTTGTGACTCAAGTGATTGACCAGCCATTACACGCGCAGCAATTTTCGCCAGCGGTGCACCTGTTGCTTTAGATACGAACGGTACGGTACGTGCTGCACGAGGGTTAACCTCGATAAGGTACACTTCGTTATCTTTTACGGCGAACTGGGTATTCATCAATCCGCGAACACCTAATTCAAACGCTAGGTTTTTCACCTGCTCACGCATCACATCTTGGATTTCTTTGCTTAGAGTATAAGCAGGCAGTGAACATGCAGAGTCACCTGAGTGAACACCCGCTTGCTCGATATGCTCCATGATACCGCCAATCACAACTAGCTCACCGTCGCAAATTGCATCAACGTCTACTTCCACCGCATCATCTAAGAAACGATCGAGTAGTACTGGTGATTCATTTGAAACGCTTACCGCTTCATTGAAGTAGCGACGTAGATCTTGCTCGTCGTAAACAATTTCCATTGCTCGACCGCCAAGAACGTAAGATGGACGCACCACTAATGGATAACCAATGTCACGCGACTTCTCAATCGCTTGCTCCATGGTGGTTACTGTTGCATTTTCTGGTTGCAGTAAACCTAAACGGTCAACCGCTTGTTGGAAACGCTCACGATCTTCTGCGCGGTCAATCGCATCTGGGCTTGTACCGATAATTGGCACACCTGCCGCTTCAAGTGCACGAGCGAGTTTCAGTGGTGTTTGACCACCGTACTGAACAATCACACCTTTTGGCTTTTCAACACGTGCGATAGCCAGTACATCTTCAAGTGTTACAGGCTCGAAGTACAGACGATCTGATGTGTCATAGTCAGTTGATACTGTCTCTGGGTTACAGTTAACCATGATAGTTTCATAACCATCTTCACGCAGCGCCAGTGATGCATGAACACAACAGTAGTCGAATTCAATACCTTGACCAATACGGTTTGGACCACCGCCCAGTACCATGATTTTGTCTTTGTCTGTTGGGTTTGCTTCACACTCTTCATCGTACGATGAGTACATGTAAGCCGTATCTGATGAGAATTCAGCCGCACACGTATCTACACGCTTGTAGACAGGATGAATGTCAAACTGATCACGTAGTTTACGAATTTCACTTTCGCTAACACCCAATAACTTAGCAAGACGCGCATCAGCAAAACCTTTACGCTTAAGCTTGCGTAATACTTCAGCATTTAGACCTGCAAAACCTGCCGCTTTAACTTGCTCTTCAAGTTTGATGATTTCTTCGATTTGAACCAAGAACCAACGGTCAATGTTAGTTAGGTTGAAGATACCGTCAACCGACATACCAGCACGGAAAGCATCACCGATGTACCAAATACGCTCAGCACCGGCTTCTTTCAGTTCATGTCGGATCTTGCTCATCGCATTTGGATCATCAAGATCAACCATTTCATCAAAGCCGTTTGCGCCAACTTCTAGGCCACGTAGTGCTTTATGTAATGATTCTTGTTGGTTACGGCCAATCGCCATAACCTCACCTACCGACTTCATCTGTGTCGTTAGACGATCGTTAGCGCCAGCAAATTTCTCGAAGTTAAAGCGAGGGATTTTCGTGACTACGTAATCGATAGTTGGTTCGAATGATGCTGGTGTTGCACCACCCGTGATGTCATTCATTAGTTCATCAAGGGTGAAACCAATCGCTAGTTTTGCCGCGATTTTTGCAATCGGGAAGCCTGTTGCTTTTGATGCAAGTGCTGATGAGCGAGATACACGCGGGTTCATCTCGATGATAACCATACGGCCATCTTTCGGATTAATACCAAACTGGACGTTTGAACCACCTGTTTCAACACCAATTTCACGTAGTACTGCAAGCGATGCATTACGCATTAATTGATATTCTTTATCTGTTAGCGTTTGCGCAGGTGCAACTGTAATTGAGTCACCGGTATGGATACCCATTGGGTCAAAGTTTTCAATCGCACACACAATGATACAGTTGTCGTTCTTATCACGAACCACTTCCATCTCATATTCTTTCCAACCAATTAATGACTCATCAATAAGGAGTTCATTAGTTGGTGAAAGATCAAGACCGCGAGAACAGATCTCTTCGAATTCTTCTTTATTGTAAGCAATACCGCCACCCGTACCACCCATAGTAAAGGATGGGCGAATGATACATGGGAAGCCAACCATATCGAGAACTTTGTAAGCTTCTTCCATAGTTTTAGCAGTATCGGCGCGAGGACACTCTAAGCCAATAGATTTCATTGCTTTATCAAAGCGAGAGCGGTCTTCTGCTTTATCGATTGCATCGGCTGTTGCACCGATCATCTCAACACCGAACTCTTCTAGTACACCATGACGCTCAAGATCAAGTGCACAGTTTAGTGCTGTTTGACCACCCATGGTTGGTAGTACCGCATCAGGGCGCTCTTTAGCAATGATATTACGTACCACTTCCCAGTGAATTGGCTCGATGTATGTTGCATCAGCCATGTCTGGATCAGTCATGATAGTGGCAGGGTTAGAGTTTACCAGAATAACGCGGTAACCCTCTTCACGAAGTGCTTTACAAGCTTGTGCACCAGAGTAATCGAACTCACAGGCCTGACCGATAACGATCGGTCCAGCACCTAGAATTAGTACACTTTTTATGTCAGTACGTTTTGGCATTTCTTACTACTCCCGGCTTAGGCGCTGTGTTTCTTAATTAATTCGATAAAGTGATCAAATAATGGTGCTGCATCATGTGGACCAGGGCTCGCTTCTGGGTGGCCTTGGAAACTGAATGCAGGCTTGTCGGTACGATGGATACCTTGTAGCGAGCCATCAAACAGGGATTTGTGTGTCGCACGTAAATTTTCAGGTAACGTTGTTTCGTCTGCAGCAAAACCGTGGTTCTGGCTGGTGATCATTACAACTTCACGATCTAAATCTTTAACTGGGTGGTTAGCACCGTGGTGACCAAACTTCATTTTTACTGTTTTTGCACCACTTGCTAAGGCAAGAATTTGGTGACCTAAACAAATACCAAAGATTGGAATATTTTTATCGAGGAATGTTTTGGTTGCTTCAATAGCGTAAGTACATGGCTCTGGGTCGCCAGGGCCATTTGATAAAAATACGCCATCGGGATTTAACGCAAGCACGTCTTCTGATGACGTTTGTGCAGGAACAACTGTTAAACGGCAACCACGGTCAACCAGCATACGTAAGATGTTACGTTTTGCACCAAAGTCATAAGCCACGACATGGTAAGGCAGCTCTTTATCTTCTTTTGCTTCTGGTAAACCATTTTCTAGTGTCCAAGAACCTTGCTTCCAGCTGTAAGTTTCGCTCGTCGTTACTTCTTTCGCTAAATCCATGCCTTTCAGACCTGGAAACGCTTTCGCTTGCTCAAGAGCAAAACCTTCATCGATGTTGTTGCCTGCGATGATACAACCGTTTTGCGCGCCCTTTTCTCGCAGAATACGGGTTAGCTTACGAGTATCGATATCAGCGATACCAACGATGTTTTGTGATTTTAGATAGTCAGAAAGAGATTGTTCAGAGCGGAAGTTTGAAGCGATAAGAGGGAGATCACGAATAACCAAACCTTGTGCATGAATTGCCGTGGATTCTTCGTCTTCGGTATTAGTACCGGTATTGCCAATGTGGGGATAAGTTAGGGTAACGATCTGTTGTGAGTAGGAAGGGTCAGTGAGAATTTCCTGATACCCCGTCATCGAAGTATTAAAAACGACTTCACCAACGGCCGAACCATCTGCTCCAATGGACACGCCGCGGAACACAGTCCCATCTTCAAGGACTAATAGCGCAGATTTGCTCAAGACAACCTCCAATAAAATAAAAATGCAATTAAAACAGATAAACTTGCAATTACCCATTCTTTTTCATATCAAAAACCACGTCTTACTGATTTTTGACAAATTGCGCAAATTCTATTGATCTGTTAGCAACCTGTCAACATAAGACCAAAAATAAAATCAAAAAATAACTATTTCAATGCAATTAAGCATCCAAAATGCGAAAATAACATGTTTAGTTGTATTTTTCAGTATCAACATCAAATCGATCCAAAGCGCAACCGTTTGCAATTAAAACCAAACCATTAACAAACCTAAACAATCAAAAAAAAGGCGCAAAAAACCAACAAAGCAAACAAAAACAATCAACTCATTAAAAAAAAACACCCAAAGCCACGTTTTACACAACAAAAACCTCAAACTCAGAGCGTTATTTAACCAGCGTTAAAATATTCCCATAAAACACAGATAAATTTATCTCTATTTGTATTTACAATATTTATTCGCACTTTATTCAGGTATAAAAAAACCTGCTAATCAGCAGGTTTTTCTCTCGCTTATAATGAATCAAGCCCTAAGACATCTTCCATGGTGTAGAAACCTGGCGATTTATCGTTAAGCCATACCGCCGCTCTCACCGCACCATTAGCAAATGTCATTCTGTCTGTTGCTTTATGCGTGATCTCTACACGCTCACCGATATCAGCAAACATGGCTGTGTGTTCACCTACTATGTCACCAGCACGAATTGTCGCAAAACCAATCTCATCACGAGTACGCTCACCCGTGATTCCCTCTCGAGCATAGACTGCAACATCACTGAGTTTATTGCCCATTGCGCCCGCAATCGCTTCGCCCATACCAATTGCAGTGCCTGATGGGGCATCCACTTTATGACGATGGTGCGCTTCGATAATTTCAATATCAGAGTAATCGCCCATCACTTTGGCTGCTTTTTCTAGCAACTTAAATACTAGGTTTACACCCACACTGTAATTTGGTGCCATCACAATAGAAATATCACGTGCAGCAAGATCAATTAACTCTCGCTCTTGCTCTGTAAACCCGGTTGTACCAATTACAATTTTTTTATTATGTTGCTGACAAAACTCAATATTTGCCAATGTTGCTACAGGTGCAGTAAAGTCAATTAACACATCAAAATCATCAAGAGCCTTGTTAAGATCATCAACAATGATCACATTGGCAATACCCGTTCCTGCTAACTCACCAGCATCAGCACCTACTAATGTAGAGCCTGCACGCTCAGTCGCGGCACCTAATTCTGCTTTCTCTGATAATTGTGTTGCTTTTAATAGCTGACGCCCCATTCGGCCAGCAGCTCCGGCTATCGCAATTCTTACCATTGCGTGCTTCTCCCTTGATGAATATATAATTATCTCAATACTGTAGCGGTTTTACAGACGATAAAAAAGCCCCAGCTTTCACTGAGGCTTATTCTGCACAAATCAATATGCTATTAGATATTCTTAACTTGTAACTCTTTTGGTACTTCAAAGAACATGTTTTCTTCACGACCTGATAACTCTTCAACATCAGAACCTGTGATTGTCTGAATTTGTTGAATAATTTGATTCACAAGCTCTTCAGGCGCAGATGCACCAGCGGTGACTCCAACCTTGGTTTTATTTTCAAACCAGCTTGCTTCTATATCTTCAACACAATCGGTCAGATAGCCAGGTGTTCCTAACTTTTCCGACAACTCTCGCAAACGGTTAGAGTTGGAGGAATTTTTTGAGCCAACAACAATCATTACATCAACCGTTTCAGCCATTTCACGCACAGCATCTTGGCGGTTCTGAGTTGCGTAACAAATATCATCTTTACGCGGCCCTTGGATCTCAGGGAACACGATACGCAAGCGATCAATCACATCTGCTGTTTCATCAACTGACAGGGTTGTTTGACTGACATAGTGTAAATTGCTTGGATCTTTAACAATTGTTTTTAACTTATCAACATCATCCGGTGTTTCAACAAGGTACATACCACCATCTTGATTAGCATATTGCCCCATTGTGCCTTCAACTTCGGGATGCCCTGCGTGCCCAATCAGTACTACTTCCATCGCTTTTCGACTAGCACGAGCCACTTCCATATGTACTTTTGTCACCAATGGACACGTTGCATCAAACACGGTTAATTGACGTTGTTTAGATTCATTACGCACCGCTTGTGAAACACCATGAGCGGAAAAAATAACGATATTGTCGTCAGGTACTTCACTGAGTTCCTCAACAAAAATCGCACCTCGCTGCTTTAGCCCTTCAACAACAAAACGGTTATGTACGACTTCGTGACGAACATAAATAGGCGGTTGGTACATTTCCAACGCACGCTCTACAATGCTGATCGCACGATCAACACCAGCACAAAAACCACGTGGGTTTGCGAGTAAGATTTTCATCAACAATTGCTCTTAACTTTCAATGGAGACAACCTCCACCTCAAAGGTGACAGCTTGCCCTGCAAGTGGATGATTGAAATCAACAGTAACAGAATCACCCACAACGGCTGTAATTATTCCGGGAATATCGTGCCCATCGGGACCAGCAAAGGCGATAATGTTACCCACTTCAGCAGGAGCATCAGCACCAAATTTAGCTAAATCAAGATGGTGGATATTATCGGGGTTAGGTAAACCAAATGCATCTTCTGGTGATAGTTCAAATGTACCTTTTTCACCAATAGTTAACCCTAATAAACACTTTTCAAAATTGTCAGTTAAACTGCCATCTCCCATGCGAAACATTGCAGGCTTACCTGCGGCATAAGTAGATTCCGCAACCGATCCATCATCAAGTTTAATGGCAAAATGCATCAGCACTTCGCTGTTATCTTTAATCACCGACATAGCACATCCTTTTGTATGATCGTCTTATTGTTCTAACAACAAGTCGATCACTTTATTTTAATGTTCCCATTTAACAATAAACCATCGTGCGTATCAACGGACAGGCACTAAGGTTTTACATTTGTACCACTCGATTTGTTAAATTAAGAATAAGACGTTAACACGCACAGATAAAAAAACGCAGCTCATAAAATGAGCTGCGTTTAATATTGACGTGTTATTAATTCCGATAAAAGTAACTAATTACGATTTCGCTTGCTTATCTGACTTAAAACCATCAAGTATCAGCAAAACCGCACCAACACATATTGCACTATCAGCAATATTAAATGCAGGCCAATGGTAGCTACCATAGTAAAGGTCTAGAAAATCAACCACAAAACCATGATACATACGATCAAATAAGTTACCTAATGCGCCACCAATAATTAATGCATAAGCAATATTAGCGATTTTATTTGTCGCTGGTGTACGACGCATCCAATACATTAATAAGCCACAAACACCAAAGGCAATAGCTGCAAATAACCAACGCTGCCAACCACTTGCGTCACTTAAAAAACTAAACGCTGCACCAGTATTGTGCACATAAAGTAAATTAAAAAACGGCAGTACTTCGATCCGGTTTGGCCAGCCATAGCCCATCATGTCCATCACTAACAGTTTGGTACCGTTATCGATGATAAATACCAGAACCGCTAACCATAGCCAGCGGATGCCAGATTGTTTAACTGTTAGCGATTGCTTCAGTGCTGTACTTGTCATTATGCAAACTTTCTCTTTTCGCCTTCGCCATCGATGTTAGTTGCACAGCGACCACAAATTTCTTCATGACCTGCAATTGTGCCAACATCCGCAACATGGTGCCAACAACGCTCACACTTCGCTGCTTCAGATGCTTTAACCGTTACGAATAAACCTTCAATATCGGTTTCTTGCGCATTTTCAGGTTTGCTATCAGCAACAACAACTTGAGCTTTAGATGTTAATAGAACAAAACGTAGTTCGTCTTCTAACTTATTCAGCTTCTCAGCCAATTCGGCATTAGCAGAAAGAATAACCTCAGCCTGTAGTGAGCCACCGATCACTTTTTCGCTACGCGCCGTTTCAAGTAACTTGTTCACCGCGCCACGAACTTGTTGGATTTCAGCCCAAAACTCATTGCTTAGCTCTTCGTTATCAGCAAGACCAAATAGACCATCGAACCACTCACCAGTAAACACGAACTTGTCACGTTGACCTGGCATTTCGTTCCAAATTTCATCAGCTGTGAATGACATGATAGGTGCCATCCAACGAACTAATGCCTCTACAATGTAGTAAAGCGCAGTCTGACAGCTACGTTGAGCATGGCTTCCACGTTTTGCTGTGTATTGACGATCTTTGATTACATCTAAGTAGAATGAACCCATTTCAATAGAACAGAACTGCATTAAGCGCTGTGTTACTGCGTGTAGGTTGTAATCTTCGTAATCTTTGATGATTTCTTCTTGAGCTGCCATTGCACGACCAACAGCCCAACGATCAAGTGCGACCATTTCTTCAGCTGGAACACAGTCAGTTTCAGGGTTGAAACCGCTTAAGTTAGCTAAGAAGAAACGTGCCGTGTTACGAATACGACGGTAAGCATCGGCTGAACGCTTTAAGATCTCATCAGATACAGCAACTTCGCCAGTGTAATCAGTCGAAGCAACCCATAGACGTAAAATATCAGCACCAAGCTTATTCGTTACATCTTTTGGTGCAACGACGTTACCGATAGATTTAGACATCTTACGGCCTTGACCATCAACAACGAAGCCGTGTGTTAACACTTGCTTGTACGGTGCTTTATCTTTCATCGCTACCGATGAAATCAATGAAGACTGGAACCAACCGCGGTGTTGGTCTGAACCTTCAAGGTAAAGATCCGCTGAGTGACCGTTAAATTCTGGACGGCTATCAACCACTGAGAAGTGCGTAACACCAGAGTCAAACCATACGTCTAGTGTATCTAGTACTTTTTCGTAATTTGCAGCATCTTCTGCGCTCATCACATCTGCTAGTTCTAGATCCCACCAAGCTTGAATGCCTTTTTGCTCAACAAGCTGTGCTACTTTTTCAATTAGCTCAGACGTTTGAGGGTGAAGCTCTTGCGTTTCTTTATGGATGAATAGTGCAATTGGCACGCCCCACGTACGCTGACGCGAGATACACCACTCAGGACGACCTTCGATCATACCTTCAATACGGCTTTGACCCCACTCAGGCATCCATTGAACATTTTTGATTTCACCCAATGCTTTCGTACGTAGACCTGCTTTGTCCATAGAGATGAACCATTGCGGCGTAGCACGGAAGATAATTGGCGTTTTATGACGCCAGCAGTGTGGGTAGCTGTGCGTGATTTTTGAGAAATTCAGCAGTGAGCCGTGCTCACGTAGTACTTCAACAACCGCTTCATTTGCTTTAAATACGTGTTGACCTGCAAAGATCTCAGTATCTGGTAGGTAAACACCATTGCTGCCCACAGGGTTTGCAATTTCAAGATTGTATTTTTGGCCTACCACGAAGTCTTCTTGACCGTGACCAGGAGCGGTATGTACACAACCGGTACCTGATTCAGTCGTTACGTGCTCACCTAAGATAACAGGCACATCAAAGCTGTAGAATGGGTGGTTAAAGCGAAGTAGCTCAAGCTCTTCACCTTTACAGAAACCAAGGATTTCTGATTCTTCAAAACCAACACGACCCATTACATCTTTTACAAGCTCTGCCGCTACGATTAAACGTTGAGGCTGAGGATGTGCTTCTGTAACTGGTGTTTGTACTAATGCGTACTCAAGATCAGCACTTACAGCTACTGCGCGGTTAGCAGGCATTGTCCAAGGCGTTGTTGTCCAAATAACAATAGACACATCGCCTTGACCTTGATCAGCCACACAACCAAATTTAGCTAATACCGCCGCTTCATCTACCGCTTTAAATTTCACATCGATAGATAGAGATACTTTATCTTGGTATTCAACTTCAGCTTCAGCCAGTGCTGAACCACAGTCAGTACACCAGTGAACAGGTTTAAAACCCTTCAACAAGTGATCGTTATCAGCGATTTTACCTAACGCACGAATAATGTTGGCTTCGGTATCGAAGTCCATTGTGCGGTAAGGCTTGTCCCATTCACCTAGTACACCTAGACGAATGAAACTTTCTTTTTGACCGTTAACTTGACCCGCAGCATATTCACGACACTTTTCACGGAATTCAGCTGCTGTCACTTTTTGACCTGGCTTACCAACTTTTTTCTCTACCATCAATTCGATAGGTAGACCATGGCAGTCCCAACCAGGGATATACGGTGAGTCAAAACCAGACAGAGTCTTTGACTTAATAATAATGTCTTTAAGAATCTTGTTTAGTGCGTGACCAATGTGAATATCACCGTTAGCGTATGGAGGGCCATCGTGTAATACGAAAGATTTTTTACCTTTCTTTGCTTTACGGATTTCACCGTAAAGATCTTCATCATACCAACGCTTAAGCATTGCAGGCTCACGCTGAGCTAGGTTGCCTCGCATCGGAAACCCTGTTTCAGGCAGGTTCAGGGTATCTTTATAGTCGCTCATTGATTCTAGATTCCGTTACTTGGGCGAAGTTGGACATTATTACGCTCAGACAGCCACACCCGTGCTGTTTGAGCATCTCGCTCGATTTGGCGTTTAAGCGCATCGAAGGATTCAAATTTCTTTTCGTCACGCAATTTATGGCGCAACACGACTTCTAGCTGATGTCCGTAGAGATCAGCGTGAAAATCAAATAAGTGTACTTCCAGTTGTTGACGTACACCTTTTACGGTTGGTCGATGACCAACATTAGCCACCCCCATCACAGGGCGACTATCTGCACCATACACTTCAACAGCATAAACACCAGCTACCGGCGTTACACGTCGTTTTAAAGGTATATTGGCAGTAGGAAAACCAATCGTTCGACCTAGCTTTCGTCCATGAGAGACACGTCCGCGAATACTGTAAGGTCGACCGAGCATCATTTCAGCTTGTTCAAGTTCGTTATTTGCTAGTGCTTGACGAATGGCAGTGCTGCTTACTCGCTGCTCTGAAACACAAAAACTTTGGGTGCTTACTACCTCAAAGCCATGTTTTCGTCCCGCTTCCACTAGCATGGAAAAATCACCATTACGGCCTTGTCCAAAGCGAAAATCATCGCCAATAACAAGAAACTTAACACCCAATTGCTTAACCAACAAGCACTCGACGAAATCTTCAGCACTCATGGTGGCAAAATGATGATTAAAATTCACACATAATAAACGATCAATACCGACCTTTTTTAGCTGTAAATATTTATCTCTAAAACGGGTTAAGCGTGCTGGCGCTTTATCACCTGCGAACAATTCTAACGGCTGAGGCTCAAATGTCATTACCGTTGCGGTAAGTTGCATCGCATGGGCTTTAGCTACCACTTGACGTAGCAATGCTTGATGCCCTAAATGAACACCATCAAAGTTGCCGATAGTCAACACACAGCCATGATGCTGGGGTTGAATATTATGTATACCTCGAATTAATTCCATGCGCTCTGTTACTTACCACTCATCAATATTCACACGCTAAAAGATGCAAACAATCAAAATCCGTCTTTAAAGCTAAAAACTCCGCCGCTATTATTGCGGAAAATGTTGCCTTTCTACAGTAAAGCTGGCGGATTATATACTACTCAACGCTTGCAATCAGCTATCTGTACGCAGATGTCGTGGGCGAATGCCTAAAATCATCGCAATTATTAGATAAACACCACTGCCTATTGCAATTAAACCAAACAACCAGCCGACACGTTCAAGCAAATGAAAACCTAACCACTGTTCCATTGTTGGGCTTAACCATAACAAGCTTGCCACCATTAAAACGCCAGCCACAGCAAGTCGCAGAACAAAAAATAATGTTTGACGGCTAATGCGATAAATATTGCCTACATGCAAGCCTCGGTACAATAGCGTAGCGTTTAACAATGCCGATAAAACACTGGCAATAGATAAACCCACATAACCGTAAAATGGTGCAAACATACCGTTAAACACCATATTACTCACCATCGCAATAATACCAATTTTTACAGGTGTTTTAGTATCTTGACGTGCGTAATAGCCGGGCGCAAAGACTTTAATCAGCATGTAATTTAATAGACCAGCTGATACAACCCATAATGATGCTGCAGTTTGATTCACATCGTAAACGCTAAATTCGCCGCGCATAAACATTACCATCAACATAGGTTTCGCCAATGTGATCATGCCAAGCATGGCGGGAATGCCAAGCAGTAGCACCATTCTAACTCCCCAGTCCATCGTTTGGGCGAATTGTTCTGGCGATTTATCAACGTGTTTACGTGAAAGCGCAGGTAATATCACCGTTGCAATAGCAATACCAAATAAACCAAGAGGAAACTCTAATAAACGATCAGAGTAATACAGCCAACTGATAGAACCCGTCATTAAGAAACTAGCAATGAAGGTATCAAGCAATAAGTTAATTTGGGTAACAGACACACCAAATAGCGCAGGTAACATCAGTTTGCGAATTTTTGTCACACCCGGATCATTCCAGCCCCATTTAGGGCGAACTAAATATCCTTCACGATACAAAAATGGCAATTGAAAGCCAAACTGCACTAAGCCACCAACGAAAACACCGATAGCTAAACCAATCTCAGGTTGAGCAAGATGTGGAGAAACAAACCACGCACAACCAATAATAGATATGTTTAAAAAAACCGGGGTAAACGACGATATCGCAAATTTACCTAACGTATTTAATATCGCGCCAGATAAAGCAACAAAGGTGATAAACCACAAATATGGGAAAGTGATTTTTAGTAACAAGCTTGCAAGTTCAAATTTTTCTGCATCAGCCCCACCGTGAAGCCAATCCCAGAACCAACCAAAACCGAATAACGCCGTCACAGCGCCGGAGCCTAACACCCCAAACAATGTAACGAGCGTCACAATGCCGCCTAGCGTACCTGCCGCTTTTGCAATCAACTCTCGTGTTCGATCAACATCACCTGCTGCATGGTATTCAGTCAATACAGGTACAAATGCTTGCGAAAAAGCCCCTTCGGCAAAAAGACGACGCAGAAAGTTGGGAATTTTATTTGCAAAGAAAAAAACATCGGCCGCAGCCCCTGCTCCCATAAGGTTAGCAACCACCACATCTCGGACTAAACCGAGTACGCGAGAGACCAAAGTCATGGCGCTAACTATCATTCCAGAGCGTAAAAGACGCTTACTCACAAAAAAACCTCATAAAAGATGGCTCAGAAAGGTGACTTCTGATTCCAAATGCTGGTAAAATCTGCCGCCATATTAACCGTGTTAATCCGCAAGTGCCAACTTGATTGGTCTGGCGGTTATTCGCACAAATCATTTGACAATTACAAAGAACCAAGGCATAGTCCTCGGCCTTAAATTGTCACCGTACCAAGATTTGGGAGTTACACCCTTGGCAAATATCAAATCTGCTAAGAAACGTGCACTAACTTCAGAAAAACGTCGCCAGCACAACGCTAGCCGTCGTTCTATGATGCGCACTTTCTTCAAGAAAGTAATTATCGCTATTGAAGCTGGTAATAAAGAAGCTGCAACACAAGCTTTCGTTGAAATGCAACCTGTTATGGATCGCATGGCTACTAAAGGCCTGATCCACAAAAACAAAGCTGCACGTCATAAAGCTCGTCTAGCTGCTAAAATCAAAGCTCTTTAATTTTTAATTATTGAGTTTAGATTTAAAAAAACCGACCTCGAGTCGGTTTTTTTATATCTGAAATTTATATTCCTCTGACTCTCTGCTGCCATCTTTGTGGCACACTGTCTTCTCATTCTTATCTTCATTAAGAGCAAAACATGAAAAAAACGTTGTTACGAGGTTTGCTCAACGTCCTACCTTTAGTCTTGAGCATATGGCTATTTTGGTCATTATTTGAGTCATTAGACAAAGTCGGTAACTTTTTATTTGGTTTATTCCATATCACCGAGTTATTCAAAGGCGCAGGATTTTTATTGATCCTGACTTTATTGTTTATTGCTGGCCTTCTTTTCTCTGTTAGCCCTATTGCTTGGCTGTATGATTTCATTATTCGCCAATTAATGCGTTTTCCGTTCTTTAAAACGGTATACAGCAGCATCAATGACATTGCATCACTCATGAGTAGCGATAATAAAAACAAAGGCCAACAAACGGTTTTAGTGCATCAAGCCAATGATAGTTATGTAATAGGTTTTATTATGTCTGATGACATGCCAGAACCGCTCGCTAATGCACTCCCAGAGGGAGATTGGGTTCCCGTATTGTTCCCACTGAGCTATCAAATTGCTGGAGTGACAACCTTAGTTAAGCGTGAAGACTTAACACTTGTTGATTGGTCTTTCGAAGAAGCGATGCGCTACAACCTAACAGCAGGGATCTCTACACCCAAGGGAAAGAGTGATAAAAACACAAAAGAAGAAACAGACATACTTTCTGATAGCTGATAAATAAGCCCCTCATAAGCGCGCTATCCATCAGCCTGCAACTTTAGTAGCCTCATAAATGGGTATGAGGCTACTTAAACAAATAACCGACTAAAATCCGCCTCACAGATACGTGTGACCGATGGGTGCATAATCATCCGCTCCGCAAAAATAACATAGTACTCTTCTGAAATATCATTCACTCGTTTTACCTCATGCACTTGGCACGATTCCTTTAACTCATCAGCATAGTTAGAGGGAGCAATAAACATAGATTGTTGATAAGACGAAAAGGCTTTCATTAGAGCTGAATCATCAAATTCACCTAAAATATTAGGCGTGATCCCTTGTTGATCAAACCATTGGTGCAGTTTTCTCCCCATCGCAGAGCGGCGGCTTGGTACTAATAATTTATAATCTTCAATACATGCAGGAAACGTCGATTCTGGTAGTTTATCTGAGCAGAAAAAGCTCATTCCAGATTCCCCTAATTTCTTACTGTATAAACCAGGGCTTTGAGTGGAATCAACGGGGCAATCAGAAAGGATCATATCAAGCTTATGCTGGGATAATTGTTCTAACAGCATCTCATGGGTTGATTCAAAACAGCTAAAATGAATTCGCTGATCATCAGGCATGCCTTCTAATAACACTTGGCTAACTAACCGTTTAGACAACGCATCAGCAACCCCTACTTCAAAAAGCTGATTATCTCGCTGGGTATAATTGATCCGGTCTAGCATTTGATAACTTAAATCAAACATTTTATCGGCATACTTAAACACCATTTGTCCTAATTCAGTTGGCTCAATCTGTCGCCCTACGCGTTTAGTTAATCGCCCTTTTAAACGATCTTCTAAAGCACGGATCTGCCCAGTAACTGTCTGTGGTGCCAGAAATAAAGCATCCGCTGCTTTGGTCACAGAGCCTTGTTTACACACCATCCAAAAATAATATAAGTGATTATAGTTTAAGTGAGACATACCATTACGAACCCATAAAAAAACCCCAACGACAAAGCTTACGCAGTGCCACTGGGGTCTTCAATCTTTATCTTATTATTTCTAATAAGCGCGTAATAGAAACCTATTAACTCGCAGGTTGACGATTAAATCGTTCAAGATTGCGATATAGCTCACCGCTTCGCTGCTCAAGTGCTCGATCTTGGAAAGATGGTTTAGAGGTGATTACTTTTTTTACCTCTTCTTTCCCATCATTTAAACCTTGCAGATAAGCCTGACAAACCTCAGTTCTGTTAGTCGTTGTACAATGTTGGTAGTTCATTGCTGCAACACTTGAGGTTGCGAAAGTTGAAAACAGTATAGCTAATAGGTATTTATACATATTACGCCTCTACTTTTTGTGCTTCCTTTGGAAGAGAACGACTCAGTAACACGTAACCCACAACTGCCGCTACTGTTGAGCCTAACAATATTCCTAATCGTGAGTATGTTGCAAAGCTTTCACCTGCCCCAACAAATGCTAATGATGAGATGAAAATCGACATCGTAAAGCCGATACCACACAGTACCGATACCGCAAAAATATGCTTAAAGTTAATATCATCAGGTAATTTCGCAAAACCACATTTCACAGCGATAATACATGCCGTAAAGATACCTAATGGTTTACCAATAAACAGACCTGCTGCGATACCTGCAGGTAACATTGATGACAAACTTTCTAAAGACACGCCATCTAATGAGATCCCTGCATTAGCGAAAGCAAAGATAGGTAGAATCAAGAAAGCAACATACGGGTGTAGTACATGCTCTAAATGCTTCAATGGTGAGTGTTTATCTGAACGACCATCTTTGCCCGTTAGTGGAATAGTAAAACCAAGGATAACACCAGCTAATGTAGCGTGAACGCCTGATTGCAATACACTAAACCACAAAATAGCACCGACAATTAAGTACCAAGAAAGCTTAGTAACATTCTTCGCATTCATGATGAACAAGGTCGCTGTAGCAACAAAAGCAACCGCAAGAGCAATCGTTGATAGATCAGAGCTATAGAACAGCGCGATAATGATAATCACACCTAAATCATCAATAATCGCAAGTGCAAGCAAGAACACTTTCAAGCTTACCGGTACACGATTACCCAGTAGTGCCATCACACCTAATGCAAATGCGATATCTGTCGCAGCAGGAATTGCCCAGCCTTTAATAGCCATTGGATCGTTATAGTTAAACGCAACATAAATTAATGCTGGTGCAACCATACCGCCCACTGCCGCAATAGCAGGGAAAATCGCTTTCTCTTTAGTATTTAGCGCTCCTTCAATTAGCTCACGCTTTACTTCTAAGCCAATAAGCAAAAAGAAAACAGCCATTAGACCATCATTGATCCAATGAGAAACAGATAAGCCAGCAACATAACTGTGCAATGTATCGGTATACACTGATGCTAGCGGTGAATTAGCAATGATCATCGCAATAAGCGCAGCAATAATCAGCACAATTCCACCAGCTGATTCTAATTTAAGAAACTTACGAATAGCATCGGTCATCGACCGTCACTCCTATAAAACAATATGAATTAATCAATTAAATGCAGTGTAAACGTCATTCTCAGCACTTGTGAAATCGTTTGTTTAGATGCAATAACTCGGAAATACCGAATAATTAGAGCTATAACAATATAATAACCGTGCTGTACTAACGAACGTTTGACATTAGCGCGCATTTCCCTGTCATGTGCTTCCCTATTAAATATAGGCAAACTGTCATAATTGACCGATTTTTACGACTTATCGTAAAAAAAGACAACCTTTCTATATACCACATTAAAAAAAAATCAAATTTCCTTTTTCATCAAAATTCTCTTAATAATCCATATATAACAGATAGTTAATTATATAAAAACAAAAATAAAATAGTGTCAGTTAATCGCTTGCTATCACAAAAAAGCGACAAATCATGTTTGTGACAATCAGTGTAATATTTCTGAAATAAAAGCAATCTACTATCCACACAGATTTCAACAAAATGACACCAAAACGACATACTATTGTCATGGAGAAATGATTATGACTACCCAAGCCACTACTGCTGTATCTAAGTTCAGCTCTATGCGTTGGGTCCGCTGGGCCAATCTAGCGTTCATGCTTTATCTTTTACTTGTTGCTGTATCTATGATCAGCAGCGGTTTTAAATGGTCTGTTGGCGAACAAGCTAAAACCTTATTCGAATTTGCCTCTCACCCTGTAGCAGGGCTTATGATTGGTTTAATCGCAACAGCATTAATTCAGTCTTCAAGTACGGTAACGTCAATCATTGTTGGTCTTGTTGCCGGTGGCTTGCCTGTTGAAACAGCAATCCCAATGGTAATGGGTGCAAATATTGGTACTACACTAACCAATACGTTAGTGAGCTTAGGGCATGCGCGTTGTAAGGATGAATTCCGTCGTGCTTTTGCCAGTGCAACCGTCCATGATTTCTTCAACCTACTAGCTGTAGCAATTTTCTTGCCGCTAGAGATGATGTTTGGTCTGCTAGATAAAATGTCTAGTTGGTTAGTGTCTCCATTCTTAAGTGCGGGTGATATGAGCATGAAGGGAATGGACTTTATGAAGCCATTAACTAAACCTGCAGTAGAGCTAGTAAAAGGTCCTCTAGAAGCATTTGGTTCTATGGGTGGTGTCGCGCTTAGCTTCATCGGTATCGCATTAATCTTCTTCGCGATTACGGTTATGGGTAAGCTAATGCGTAGCCTAATGGTTGGTCGTGCTCGTGATATTCTAAAAAGTGCAATTGGTCGTGGTCCACTGCATGGCATTGCGTCAGGTACAGCAGTAACGATTTTAGTACAATCATCATCAACAACAACAAGCTTGATGGTACCGCTAGTAGGTACAGGTGTATTAAAAGTACGTGATGTATACCCATTCACGCTTGGTGCAAACATCGGTACATGTATCACTGCACTATTAGCAGCAACAGCAGTATCAGGTGATAACGCAGTATTTGCATTACAGATTGCACTGGTACACTTATGTTTCAATGTAATGGCAACAGTACTGATTTACGGTATTCCATTCTTACGTGAAATTCCGTTGAAGTGCGCATTCTTCTTAAGTGACTTAGCAACTAAGAACAAAGTAGCAGTCGCAGGTTACCTTGGCTTAGTATTCATCGCTATCCCAGGTGCAATTTTAGCATTAACTGCTTAATTAATACCGCGCTACGAAAAAGCCCAGCTTATGCTGGGCTTTTTTATTTCTTACCATTCTGATTACATTTACTTTTTAGTATATGTTATTGATGAATCTAAACAGAAAATGGGTATTGAATCGCATCATGATGCTCATAACCCACCACTTCAAAATCATCTAACGTTACCCATGTTTCTAAATCTTCTAATGACTTGATCTTCGGGTTGATTTTAAGTTGTGGTGAAGCAAATGGAGTACGCTTTAATTGTACATCACGCATAAGCTCTAACTGATCTTCATAGATATGTGCGTTGATAATTTTGTGGTAAGCCTGACCCGCTTTATGACCTGTTATTTGCGCCATTAGTGCTAGTAAGGTGAATACTTGTACTTGGTTGAAGTTTAACCCTAACGGTACATCACATGAGCGTTGATAGCTCGTTAAATATAACGTATCACCCAGTAGTGAAAATGTATGTGTATGCATGCAAGGACGCAGACACCCCATATCAAACTCACCTGGGTTATAAAACGTTAATATTTCACCGCGATCATCAATACCTTTGGTTAAATCATCGACAATCTTCTTTAATTGATCAATTGGCGTACCGTCTGATTTTTGCCAACGACGACCTTGAACACCATAAACACGTCCCATGTCATCTTCACCTTTACGATGAGGATTGTTCAGCCATGCTTGGTTATCATTGGCGTTAGCATTCCATGTGTTACAGCCAATCGCACGAAATTGCGCTGCATTATCATAGCCACGTAAGTAACCGAGAAGCTCTGCTATTGCCGCTTTCCAGAAACTTTTACGAGTAGTGATCAACGGAAACTGATTATTAGCAACATCATAAGTCAGATCAGCATTGATAACCGTTAAACAACGCTTACCTGTACGTTCATTTTCAATCCATACACCGTCATCAACGATGCGTTGGCATAAGGCTAAATATTGTTTCATAGTCCTACTCGTAAATTGAATACGCCCAGCAAAAGCTAGGCGCGAAAATTAGTAATTGTTATTCTATCAGAAGCCTGTTGGCCCTGCTGTTAACTTAAAAACATTTTTATACTGATCACTAACAATAACACCGCAAATAGCTTTTTCAGTGTCGGGGTCGGTAGTCGACTCACCAACGCCGCGCCGTAACGAGTTGCGATCATTGATGTTGCTGCAATACCAAATAAAGCAGGTAAATATACATAACCCGCACTAAACGCTGGTAACGATTCACTGCCAACACCTGCGTAAATAAACCCAATCATTCCAGAAACAGCAATTAAGAAACCAACGAGCGAAGCGGTACCGATAGCACGTCGCATCTCAATACCATAATAACTTAAATACGGTACGGTTAATGATCCTCCCCCAATGCCAGCGAGACTTGAAATCAAACCAATGATGCCACCACTTGATACACATGCTAGTGAGTTTGGCAAAGGCTTATTATTTATCACTTTCATTGAGAGCAACATCTGAATTGCTAGGCATAATACGATGACAGCAAAAATTTTAGGTAAATAATGTGAAGGGATGATCTCAGCAACAACACTTCCCCCCAATCCACCAGCAATGATCCCTGGGGCTAATGTTTTTACTACTGAAAAATCAATATTTCCAAGTTTAAAGTGGTTACGAGCTGAGGCCATTGACGTCATAACAATACTGGCAAGTGAGGTCGCTAACGCAATATGCATCACAAGATGCGATGCAATTCCAGCTTTCGGTAATAACCAAACTAGAGCAGGTACAACCAATAAGCCTCCGCCGATGCCTAATAAACCAGCCAATAGGCCGACGACAGACCCCAATAGCAAACACATGCTAAATAGCCAAAGTGTTGTTTCATACATAATACGTAACCAATATAAAAAAGTGTTCTACTTACCCGCGCGGATAAATCCACCTAAACCATGCTGCTCGACAAACAACGTTGTTCTATCCCTTACTTCACAAGATAAATGTACCGCGAGAACATCATCCGCCAATTGCGCCATATCAAGTGCTGAGACATGACGTAATATATATTTTATTTTGGCTACATTACGGGTATTCATACTCAATGATCGATACCCCATTCCGACTAATAAAATTGCACCAACCGGATCTCCAGCTAACTCACCACAAACACACACTGGAATTTGGTAACGCTCTGCACTATCGATAATATGTTTTAACGCATTTAAAACAGCAGGATGAAGCGCATCATAAACATTGGCGACACGAGAGTTATTACGATCAACGGCAAGCAAATATTGAGTTAAATCATTACTACCGACTGAAATAAAATCAACTTTATCGGCTAACGTATGGAGCTGATAAAGCATTGACGGTACTTCAATCATGATACCTAAACGTGGTTTTCTTAACTCACCATCATATTGAGCAGCCACTTCCTGATAGGCGCGCTCAATTAATATTTTGGCTTCATCAAGTTCTGCTATCCCGGAGATCATCGGAAGCAATATATCCATATTATTCAGGCCGATACTGGCACGTAACATCGCTCTGACTTGAATTAAAAAAATCTCGGGATGATCTAAGGTAAAACGGATCCCACGCCAACCTAAAAAAGGATTATCTTCCTCTATCGTTAAATACGGTAACGGTTTATCGCCTCCAATATCGAGCGTTCGCATCACAACGGTTTGGTCGGGATAGGTCTGTAAAATAGAACGATATTGATTAATTTGTTCATCTTCTGAAGGAAAACTACGTTGCAGTAAAAAAGGCACTTCGGTGCGATATAAGCCAACCCCGTCAACCCCTTTATTAACCGCAATACTGGTATCAGCACTTAAACCTGCATTTAAGTGGACCATGATCCGTTGATTATCTTTGGTATAGGCTTCTTTATCTAAATCACCTTCAACCGTTTTGGCTAGCTCTTGCTCTTCCCGCAATAAACGGCGATATTCAATTAATACATGACGATTAGGGTTAACAAGAAAATCACCACGGTAACCATCAACAATAACTAAATTGTTATGTACCATATGAGGAACAAAGTCGACCCCCATAATAGCAGGGATACCGAGTGCTCTAGACAAAATAGCAGCGTGTGAGTTGGCGGCCCCCTCTTGAGCAACAACCGCTGCTAACTTTCCTAAAGGAACTGTTGCAAGCATCGCTGCTGTTAACTCTCGGGTTAATAACACCACAGGTTCATCCCACTGCAACTCATCGACTTCTTCATCACGTAAAAAGAACAATAAGCGCTGGCCTAACTCGCGAATATCTTGTGCACGCTCTTTGAGATATTGATCTTTCATATTCGCAAAACGAGCGGAATAGGATTCAACCACTTGACGCACAGCCCATTCAGCCTGATCACCACAAGCAATACGGGCTTTCAGATCTTTGCGCAGCATAGGATCATTGAGTAAATGGCTGAATAAATCAAAAATGGCGAGGGTTTCTTTTTGCAGTTCACTATCAAAACGTTTACGTAAACGTCGAAACTCTGTACTGGCCGCTTCTATCGCGATAGTTAAACGTTCTTGCTCAAAATTAACATCAAGACAAGACGTGGGAGCAACGTGTTCTAATAGTGGTTGGGTATCGTCCCACCATGCTTTAGCAACAGCAACACCAGCAGAAGCAGCTGATCCAGTAAGGTGCAATTTATTACCTTGATCAAACCACATTCCTTGTGCTTTCGCGTGAGCTAAAATACCTGATAATTGAGCAGCAAGGGTAACTAAGAAAGATTCTTCACTTTCATTAAATTCCCGCTTTTCTCGTTGCTGTACAACAAGGACACCAAGTACTTGGCGCTGATGAATGATAGGCGTGCCAAAGAACGATCGAAAGGATTCTTCTCCGATCCCTGGGAGATGTTTAAAATGAGGGTGTACACGAGCATCAGCAACATTAACGAGCTCAGCACTACGCCCCACAAGACCAACTAGACCTTGGTTAAAGCGTAAACTTACACGCCGCTGTGATTTATGCAGCCCTTGCGTTGCCATCAATGTATAAAGCTGACGCTCATGATTAGCAATATAGACCGAACAACAATCTGTTTTCATTGCCTGACAAGTGCTCATCACTAATTGATCTAGCGCTTCTATCAAGGTCTGGGCGCTGACAACCTTGTCAACTATCTCTCTAAGCTGTGTCAGCATAACGAGCCTTATTATCCTTCTATATTGCCAATAACCTCTATATTACCGTATTACCTTATTTACTTTTTATTATTACGCTTGAATTTTCGCTCTTTCCATTCTTTAAAAGGCATGGCTACAGGTGCAAATTCTTTAAGTGCGCGACGGTAAACATCACGCTTAAACGAAACGACCTGTCGAACTGGATACCAATAACTTACCCATCGCCACCCATCAAATTCAGGAGTAGCACCTCGCTGCATATTGACCTTGGACTCATCGCACTCCAAGCTCAACAAAAACCATTTCTGTTTCTGCCCGATACAAACAGGTTTCGAATCCCACCGCACTAAACGTTTAGGTAATTTATAACGAAGCCAATGACGGCTTGACGCAATTATCCTGACATCTTTTTTGGTTAATCCTACTTCTTCGTACAATTCACGGAACATGGCTTGCTCTGGTGTTTCACCATCATCAATACCACCTTGCGGAAACTGCCAAGAATGTTGTCCATATCGTCGAGCCCAAAATACCTGGCCATGGCTATTGCAGATAACGATCCCTACATTAGGGCGGTATCCATCGCCATCAATCACTGGACGACCTCAAGTATAAATATCTATTAATAGTGATTTTTTCATAGTAGAGGTGATCGGTAAACAAAGATTCGATCAGATCGTGATATTTTCCTAACTAAACCTCAAATTTGGGATAACTCCTCTCCACACTAGAGGTTATAAACATCTAAATGAGACATCCCCCACATTTATTCACTCTTTCTGTGGATAGATTTGTGCAGAAAATAAAAAAACCTCGATTTTATATATAATTATCATTTAATGAATAGCAATAAAACACCAAAAATTAAAATTTAAAAAACTTAAAAATCAAGACTTTAACAGAATTTAAGATTCATAATAAATTTAAATAAATAGAATATTCACATCTCAAAAAAACGATCGGTTAAAGATCAATCAATTTTGGTTTTATCCACACCATACAAAAAAAAGGATCGAGCATAAGATAACCAAGGTGAATAAAACAGCAACTTAAGCCTGTCTATTTAAACAGTTCACATCAAAAAAAATATTTCATAAAAATATTCTGTGGATATCTTTTTAAATGATCCTTTTCTCTATATTTACCCACTCAAACAGGAAAAAGCTATGTTATGATCTTTACTCTTCTTATTTTAGATCATGATCATCACCTAGCACTATGCCAAAACCTGAGCAACCATCGGCCCCCCTCACTGAACAAGAACTACTCAATCGTGCCCAACAACTAGCAGGATTAACGCTTGGAGAATTAGCCGATCTTGCTGGCATTATTCCACCAGCAGATCTAAAAAGAGACAAAGGATGGGTTGGGCAATTGTTGGAATGGCATTTAGGTGCAACAGCGGGAAGTAAACCCGTTCCTGACTTTATCGATCTTGGTATTGAGCTTAAAACAATCCCTATTGGCTATAATGGTAAACCATTAGAAACCACATTTGTCTGTGTCGCCCCTTTAATTGGGGTACAAGGATTACGATGGGAAACGAGCCATATTCGTCATAAGCTCTCACGGGTATTATGGATCCCAGTCGAAGGTGAACGTGATATTCCCATAGCTGAACGCCATGTTGGATCACCGTTAATATGGAGTCCATCGATAGACGAAGATGCGCAGTTAAAACAAGACTGGGAAGAATTGATGGATATGATCGTACTCGGCCAAGTCGAGCACATCACAGCACGCCATGGCGAGGTACTGCAATTACGACCAAAAGCGGCAAATAGTAAAGTACTCACAGAAGCTTACGGCGAAAATGGACAGCCTATCAAAACATTACCTCGTGGTTTTTATTTAAAAACACACTTCACCGCAGAAATTTTAGCTCGATACTTTATTTAAGCTATGTGCTGCGTTACAGCACTGGACTAAAAATACAGTACCATATCTTCTTCACAAGCAGCCGTGATCCCTTCTGGTAAGAATTCATCATAGGGATCAGTTAAACGTAACGTCATATTACTTATCCCAATAGATTTCAGTAATACTTGCGCCTGCTCAATCGTCTTAAAATGCAGTAAATTATCTTGCTCATCTTTAAGGGGGTGTAACTGATGCTTATATTCAATTTCCATCAGATAATCAGAATACCCCGCATAACAGGTTAGTACACAATGTGGGATTTTATCTGGCGACGCTTTAAGCCATGGCTTTAATTGAGATAGCTTCATTGTTTATCCACACTAAAAAAAGATCTAATATTAACTATGTGTCAGTTTTCTCCTTCTATCAAGTTCGTAATATAATATTCATTTTATATTTAATTGCACTTCTCAGTCCAAATGCTTCAAGCTATAGTCAAATAAAAGACATTAATGGCATGGACAGCGAATGAAATACCATACGATCCCGCATTCTAATTTAGAGATCAGTAAGATCTGCCTCGGTACCATGACATTTGGTGAACAAAATAATGAGGATGAAGCCCATAGCCAATTAGATCTGGCTTTCGAGCACGGTATTAATTTTATTGATACCGCTGAAATGTATCCCGTTCCACCGAATGCTAGTACCCAAGGCTTAACAGAAAGTTATATTGGTAATTGGCTAGAAAAAACGCAATTACGAGATAGAGTTGTTATTGCAACCAAAGTGGCAGGCCCACGCAATGTTCCCTATATTCGTGACAATATGTCGCTTAATCGACGTCATATTCATGATGCAGTGAATGATAGTTTAATACGGTTAAAAACCGATTATATCGATCTCTACCAGCTGCACTGGCCTCAACGACAAACCAATTGTTTTGGTAAGTTAAACTACCATTATGAAGAAGATCATTCTGGTGTTACGTTAATTGAAACACTAGAGGCATTAAGTGAGTTAGTCACAGCAGGAAAAATTAGATATATCGGCGTTTCCAATGAAACCCCTTGGGGAGTTATGTCTTACCTGCAACTCGCAGAAAAACACAATCTACCAAGAATCGTATCTATTCAAAATCCCTACAATTTACTTAACCGTAGTTTTGAAGTGGGACTTTCTGAAATTAGCCATCATGAAGGTGTAGAGCTACTCGCCTATTCCCCATTAGCTTTTGGCGCATTAAGCGGTAAATACTTAAATAATGCCAAGCCTAAAGGGGCGCGATGCACTGAGTTTCCTCGCTTTTCACGCTATTTTAATCAGCAAGGTATTCAAGCTACACAAGCTTATATTGATGTCGCTAATAAGCACGGACTTGATCCCGCCCAAATGGCACTCGCGTTTGTTAACCAACGTCCTTTTGTTGCGGCAAATATCATAGGTGCCACTACACTGGAGCAACTAGAAAACAATATAAACAGTATTGATCTCATGCTTTCTGAAGAAGTCATGACAGATTTAGAGCAAGTTGGTATTCAATACTCAAACCCTTGCCCTTAGGTTTTGAATATCACGTAAAGGTTGGCCAGCAAGTAAAGATACTTGCTGGCCTTACTCCTTACGTGTTGTGTCTAAATCTTAATGTTCGTCTAAGATGACGAACTTTACGCTCGGCATGAACAAGATGACTCAATGCAATACGTCCATCACTCTCAACACCCACATCACGCAGTAAGTGAGGAGAAAAAACAGGTAAATAGACACTAACTCGACGTTGCTGATGTCGCCATAACGCCTCTTCTCGTTTAACATCTTGTTGGATTTAAAAAATAGCAAATCGGATATACACAGACTGGCGCATAATGACATTCTCCTTGGTTTTAAATTAAGATTCGCACTCTAACCATGTCATTCTTCTTTGCTAAAGAGTCCGACATTTTCAAATCGGTAAGATATGCTTAAAACCAATATTAACTAATCGTTAACACATAACAAGTAAATTTACGCCATCACTGTAACTACATGTTTTTATGCTATAAGATTCTATTTTTATTCGCTATAGACTAATTTAAAACCAACATTTTCATTAAATATCAGCATAAACGTTTATATAATATTGGTAGAGAGAATGATATTTAGCTCTAAAACAAAAACAGCCACCTTTCGGTCGCTGTTGTATTAATCAATAAAAGCTAAATGATATTAACCTTGGCGGAAACAACGAGGAGGTGGGATCAAGTCATGCTTATTCAGTAATCGATACATAGTGGCGCGAGATACACCTAGCTCTCTCGCTGCTGCTGATATTTGACCTTTATTATTTTCTAATACGGTTAATAGCGCCGTTCGTTCCGATTCTTCACGAATTTTCTTTAAACTTTGCTTATCTTCAGTAACCCGGGGAATATCTAAATGATCCGCTTCTATACACTTAGTTTCAACCAGTAATACTGAACGCTTGATTTGACTAATTAATTCACGGACATTGCCAGGCCATTGATATTGAAGCAACATCGCTTTAGCTTGTTCAGAAAACGTTTTAGCAACACTATTATATTGCCTTGCATATTTTAAGAGTAAAAACTCTGCTAGTAATACAATATCACCGCCTCTTTCACGTAAAGCAGGCACCGTTAGTGACACTACATTTAATCTAAAATACAAATCTCGAGTTAATGTATCTAACTCTGATAGATCTTCAAAGTTATGGCTACTGGTGGCTATAAAACGGATATCTAACGTTAAAATACTGCCATCAGGATGATAATAGACACCATCACTGAGTATTTTCAGTACTTCTTTTTTTCGATCATCTGCAAGTAAAGTAAACTCATTAAGTACTAACACACCGTTATTGGCATAATCGAGATAAGAATTTTGTCCAACCTCATTTATCCACCCGGCTTGTAAATTTTCACAATTAACACGTACTAGCGGCTTTTTGGCTCGAACCGAAGCTTGATGTAATGCTTCTGCTACTACTAATTTTCCAGTCCCAATTTCACCATTGATTAAAACAGGTACGTCACTTAATGCAACACGCTTAACTTGATCACGAAGTTTCTTCATCACCGGCGTATTACCTTGCAAACCTTGTTGCCCAAACTGGCCTAACTGAGGCCAAACTTGACGCTCTAATGCTAGCATTCCACTTTGGTGACCAATAGTTTGTTTTAGTCGCTCACAAGGAACAGGAGTAGAAAAATAATCTAAGCAAAAATTCACAATAAATTGGCTTATTGCTTCATTATTTAATTGTTCATCACGCACAATCGCTATCCAGCGTACTTGCTTATTACGATTCACAAGTGCAGCTAAGCTATGCAAACTGAAATCATCATTACTTAGATCAACAACACCTACACAGGGGCCCATTTCTAACAATAAAGATTCTGCTGCGCGTAAATCATAACAACGGTGACATGACCATCCAGCCGCCTCCATTGATGGAAGCCACTTTTGATTCACTCCGCCAAAGACAACAATTGAATTCGCTGCCCCGATCTTATTTCGTTTATCCATCCCTAATCGCCCTTGATAACGTTATTACGTAGCACGACTGTTGTTGTAATGTGTATTAATAGTAACCGCACCAAATACTTAACAATACTATATGCACGCCACACCAGTGCGCAACATGTTTACTATCAAATTCAAAGTATGCATCTATTTTTTATCTTTAAAGTTACATTTTGTCGAAATACATCACAATCTTAATGAATTATTCTAAAAATCACATTCACTTTTAATGCAACAAATTAAAAAATAGCACCATTAAATGTAAGTAAACTGTTAATCAAGTTTGTTTTTAGCAAAAAAAACCACCGCTAAACGGTGGTTTTTTATATCAAAGCATAGAATTAGTTGCTTTGAGGACGCATTGCAGGGAATAGGATCACGTCACGGATAGTGTGTGTATTGGTAAATAACATCACTAGGCGATCGATACCAATACCTTGACCTGCTGTTGGTGGTAAGCCGTGCTCTAGCGCAGTAATGTAATCTGCATCGTAGTACATTGCTTCATCATCACCCGCATCTTTAGCATCAACCTGCGCTTTAAAGCGTTGGTCTTGATCTTGTGCATCATTAAGCTCAGAGAAACCATTCGCCACTTCACGACCACCGATGAAGAATTCAAAACGGTCAGTAATGAATGGGTTTTCATCATTACGACGAGCAAGTGGAGAAATATCTGCTGGGTACTCAGTAATGAAAGTTGGTTGCATTAGTTGAGGTTCAGCAGTTTCACCGAAGATCTCTTCTAGCAGCTGACCACAAGTCCAGAAATCTTCAACATCAACGTGTACAGATTTAGCAATCTTCACCATTAGCTCACGATCAGCAACTCCTTCATAAGTTAATGCTTGGATCTCTGCGTGCTCAGGGTTGTACTGTTTGATAGCATCTAGCATGCTCATACGTGTGTATGGACCTGCAAATTCAACTTCAAACTCACCGTATGGCATTTTAGAAGAACCAAGAACGTCAATCGCGATGCTACTTAGCATTTCTTCTGTCAGATCCATCAGATCGTTGTAATCTGCGTACGCCATGTAGAATTCCATCATAGTGAATTCAGGGTTATGACGAGGAGATAGACCTTCGTTACGGAAGTTACGGTTGATTTCGAATACACGCTCAAAACCACCAACCACTAGACGCTTAAGGTAAAGCTCTGGGGCAACGCGTAGGTACATATCGATATCTAGTGCGTTATGGTGTGTGATAAATGGACGTGCTGTTGCACCACCAGGGATCACATGCATCATTGGTGTTTCAACTTCCATGAAGCCTTTCGTTACCATGAAGCTACGAATCGCAGATACCACTTTTGAACGAACCACAAATGCATGACGTGAATCGTCGTTAACAATAAGATCAACGTAACGCTGACGGTAACGCATTTCTTGGTCAGTTAAGCCATGGAATTTTTCAGGTAAAGGACGCAGTGCTTTTGTAAGCAGCTCGTACTCATCCATATTCACGTAAAGATCACCTTTACCTGACTTATGAAGGGCACCTTTAATACCGATAATGTCACCGATATCTAAGCCTGAATACTTCTCTTTTAGCTCTTTCTGCACATCTTTTGATGCGTAAGCTTGAATACGACCAGATACATCTTGAATAGCTAAGAAAGGACCACGCTTAGCCATAATACGACCCGCGATTGCAAATACATGACCCGCATCTTCAAGCTCTTCTTTGGTCATTTCGCCGTATTTTGCATTTAGATCTGCCGCTAAGCTATCGCGACGGAAATCATTGGGGTGGCCATTTGCTTTGCAGTTCTCGCGGATCATATCTAATTTAGCGCGACGCTCAGCAATCAGCTTATTCTCATCTTGTAATTGATCAGTCATGGGGTAACCCTTAAATTTTTACCGGAATTCGGTTAAAGACCTGATTTCAGGCTTGCTTCTATAAAACGGTCTAAATCACCGTCCAGTACTGCTTGGGTGTTACGATTTTCCACCCCAGTACGTAAATCTTTAATGCGGGAGTCATCTAATACGTATGAACGAATTTGACTACCCCAACCAATGTCGGATTTGGTATCTTCACTGGCTTGCTTTTCAGCATTTTGCTTCTGCATTTCATATTCAAACAATTTCGCTTTTAACTGCTTCATTGCCTGATCTTTGTTTTTATGCTGAGAGCGATCGTTCTGACACTGCACCACAATGTTAGTTGGAAGGTGGGTAATACGTACCGCAGATTCCGTGGTGTTAACGTGCTGACCACCCGCGCCTGATGCACGGTATACGTCAATACGTAAATCTGATGGGTTAATATCAATCACGATATTGTCATCAATTTCAGGATAAACGAATGCTGAAGCAAAAGAAGTATGACGACGACCACCTGAATCAAATGGCGACTTACGCACTAAACGGTGAACGCCTGTTTCAGTACGTAACCAGCCATAAGCATACTCTCCGCTGATTCGAACGGTAACCGATTTCAGACCAGCAACATCACCATCAGAGATTTCAATGATTTCGGTTTTAAAACCTTTGGCATCAGCCCAACGCAAATACATGCGTAGCATCATTGAAGTCCAATCTTGTGCTTCTGTACCACCAGATCCTGCCTGAAGGTCAAGGTAACAATCAGAAGCATCGTGATCGCCTGCAAACATACGACGAAACTCTAACTTAGCTAACTTAGCTTCAAGCTCAGCTAACTCAGGTTCAATCTCATCAAATGTTTCTTGATCGTTTTCTTCCACCGCCAGCTCTAATAAACCTTCAACGTCTTCAACGCCTTGATCTAGTAGGTCAATGGTTTCAACTACAGCTTCCAGTGATGCACGCTCTTTACCTAACGCTTGCGCTCGATCAGGTTCATTCCATACATCTGGTTGCTCTAATTCTGCGTTTACCTCTTCTAGACGCTCTTTCTTAGCATCGTAGTCAAAGGTACCCCCTAAGGGTATCAGTACGTGCTGACACATCCTCAAGTCGGTTTTTAATAGGATTAATCTCGAACATTGCCACTCTTCATTGTCGAAATGGACATAACCGAAAGATTCTATCGAATTGTAGATAGAATATACAGAGGGAGAGAAAGGTTATAAGAAAATTAATAATAAAATGGCGAGATTCTAGACTTTATCTGCCTTGAACATCTCGCCATTATGGTATTGACCGTCAAAAGTTGAAAATAATACTTATTTCGCGATTAAATCTTCAACCATCAGTTGCACACTGCGATTACCTCGGTATTCATTAACATCTAAACGGTAAACCAATTCAACTTGTTGAACCGATGCATCAGGCCAACGTTTCACATCCACATTAAAGGCAATCGCATCAATCACAGTACCGCCACCTAGAGGCTCTACCATCATTTTAAGGTGTTTACCGCCCACTAACTTTTGGTGTAATAATCGAAAAGTGCCATCAAAGGTTGGCTCAGGGAATTGTTGCCCCCAAGGACCACCAGCACGAAGAATTTCAGCGACATCTAGGTTTAATTCATGACAGCCTAACTCACCATCTGTCATCAATACCCCTTTTAGCGCTTCTTCATCAAGTACATTGCGTACCACCGCATCAAAAGCTTTACTAAAAGCATCTAGTTTATCTTCAGGGATAGTAAGCCCAGCTGCCATCGCGTGACCACCAAATTTCAAAATCATCCCAGGATTTTGAGTATCGACAAGATCTAGCGCATCACGCATATGTAATCCTGGAATTGAGCGACATGAGCCTTTAATCTCACCGTTACCCGCATCGGCAAATGCGATCACTGGGCGATGATATTTATCTTTAATACGTGAGGCTAAAATACCAATCACACCTTGGTGCCAATCGCGCTGGAATAGCACTAAACCATAAGGCATATCTTGCTGATTAAACTTCAAACGCTCACAAATCGCTAAGGCCTCATCTTTCATGCCCTGCTCTATTTCTTTTCGAGTCTGATTTAAGCCATCTAGCTCTGATGCCATACGACGCGCTGATTGAATGTTGTCACACAACAGGAGTTCAACCCCAAACGACATATCATCTAATCGTCCTGCGGCATTAATACGAGGCCCTAAAGCAAACCCTAAGTCACTAGTCACTAAACGTGCTGGATCGCGATTGGCAACCTCAATTAGCGCTTGAATACCAGGACGACACTTACCCGCACGAATACGTTGTAAGCCTTGATGTACTAAAATACGGTTATTGCCATCAAGTGCAACGACATCAGCTACAGTTCCCAGTGCGACTAAATCGAGTAATTCAGCCAAATTAGGCATGGCGATGCCTTGCTGTTCAAACCAGCCTCTCTGACGCAATTCAGCGCGTAGTGCCAACATGAGGTAGAAAGCAACCCCGACACCACATAGCGCTTTAGATGGAAACCCACACTCATTCAAATTTGGATTAACAATCGCATCAGCGATCGGTAAACAATCACCTGGCAAATGGTGATCGGTAACTAATACGGTCAAGCCTTTTTCTTTCGCTACCGCAACGCCAGCAATCGAAGATACCCCGTTATCCACGGTCATAATTAGCTCTGCGCCACGTTCAATGGCTTGTTCAACCACTTCAGGACTCAGGCCATATCCATCGTCGAAACGGTTAGGCACTAAATAATCAACATTTTTACAGCCGAGCATACGAAGCGCTAACACAGATAATGCTGAACTTGTTGCACCATCAGCATCAAAATCACCAACAATGATAATTCGTGTGTTTTGCGAAAGTGCATCCACTAACAACTGAACTGCACTAGCCATACCATGAAGCTGATTGTAATTAAGTAGCCCCTTGGCACTACGCTCTAACTCAGCATCATTTTTGATCCCACGGCTAGCATAAATACGTTGTAAGATCGGAGGGATTTGATCTGAGAACCCCTCAGTATCTGCTAAAGGGCGACGTTTAATTTCAATCATAATCAGGCTTCTTATCAGTATTATTATCTTTTCATAGTAACGAAATAGCCTATAACAAAAAAGCCTGAACATAATGCTCAGGCTTTCTATTATTCCATCATCGGCTACGATAAATTAGCTTTTTGGTTGGCTATCAAGTAGCTGACGTAATGCCGCAGGCGGCTGATAACCAGGGATCATCGTACCATCAGCGAGAACAATAGCAGGCGTACCGTTCACACCCATTGCGACACCAAGCTCGTATTGTGCACGCACTAAATCAGGACGAGGTGTGATCTTACTTGTATCAAAGTTGCCACTCTTCGCATCATCCATCGCTTTTGCACGATCTTTAGCACCCCAGATCGCACTCATTTGATTAAAGTTGCTAGAACGCTCACCACCACGAGGGAAAGCTAAATAACGAACAGTAATGCCTTCGTCATTATATCCTTTGATCTCATTATGCAACTTACGACAGTAACCACAGCTTGTATCGGTGAACACGGTAACGACATATTTTTCGTTCTTTGCAGGATAGACAATCATGTCTTTTTCCATCGCTGCAATTTTATCCTTGTTCATTTTTGCCATTTTTTGCTCTGTTAAGTTAACAGGCTGCGCACCATTATTTTCGTATAAGTGGCCAACGACAAAATACTTACCATCATCAGAAGCATAAACAATGCCACGCTCTGTCATGATTTCATTTAATCCAGAAATCGGAGACGCTTCAATCGATGAAGGGGTTAAGCCTATTTTAGCAAGTTGCTGACTAATCGCCGCTTCATCTGGCTTCGCTGCCGCTGAAAAAGCCGTTAAAGCAACCGCTGTTGCCACAATTGTTCGGCTGATAAAGTGCATTTAATTTATCCTTAATTAATGATGATATTCTCAATATTTATGAGACCTAATCCATCGTAAAATAGTTTCAAATTTTCTACTATCATTTGTTAGGCAAGAATAAGTTAACTCTAACGGAACGCAAATAGTATTCACTAATTTACCTAACACTCTCTCACAATTATGCGCGAGGATGGTGAGTTTGGTGTAATTGTTTTAACCTTTCCGTTGCAACATGGGTATAAATTTGTGTGGTTGATAGGTCACTATGTCCTAGCAACATTTGTACCACACGAAGATCCGCACCGTAATTTAATAAGTGCGTTGCAAAGGCGTGACGCATCACGTGAGGTGATAATGTATCTGCGTCAATTCCAGCTAAAACAGCATAGTGTTTAATCCGATGCCAAAAGGTTTGACGGGTCATTTGTCTTGCTCGGCGACTAGGAAATAACACATCAGAGCTTTTTTCTCCCAGTAGTTGCGGACGCCCTGTTTCAATAAATTGTTCAATCCAATCGACGGCATTTTCTCCCATCGGGACTAATCGCTCTTTATCACCTTTACCAGTGATCCGCACAACACCTTGGCGCAAACTAATATTTTCCATTGTTAATGTCACGAGCTCGGTTACACGCAAGCCTGTTGCATACAATAATTCAAGCATCGCTTTATCGCGTAGTTCAATCGGATCATTAACATCGGGCGCTTCTAATAACGCATCGACTTGCGCTTCACTTAAATCTTTGGGTAAACGTTTAGGTAACTTAGGTGTCACTAGCATCGCACTCGGATCATCGTCGCGCATCTTTTCACGATGTAAATATTGAAATAAACGACGAATCGCAGAAACCATACGTGCACGTGAGGTTTGCTTATAATCTTTATCAAATAGCCATTGTTGATAACGCTGTAAATCATCAACTGAAACACTGATGACATTACGTGACTCTTGTTTTAACCAGCGTAATAGCTTGGTTAAATCATTGCGGTAAGACGACAAGGTATTTTCAGATAATCCTCGCTCCATCCACATCGCATCCAGAAAACGTTCGATAATAACGTCATCGTTTTCCATTTATCACTCCAAAACCTGTGTTAGCAAAGCTTGAACACATGGATAAAAACACAGTACTTTATTCATCATAGGGTATTTTAAACCAAAAGTAACGAGGCTTATTACAACAGATAATAAGCGAAAAAATGTTGGATGCTTTTATTCACTTTATTGAGCTTGTAAGGTCATTACAGGTACACTCAAACAATAAATAAAAATACTAGGATACTCAGCATGAAAATCGGTTTGTTTTATGGCTCAACCACCTGCTATACCGAAATGGCAGCAGAAAAGATCCGTGATTGTATTGGTACTGAACTGATTGAACTGCGTAATATAAAAGAAGCAGACATCAGTGAGATGAACCAGTTTGATATGCTTATTTTAGGTATCTCAACTTGGGACTTTGGTGAACTGCAAGAAGATTGGGAAGCCGTGTGGCAGCAGCTTGATGGATTACGTTTAACCAATAAAACCATTGCATTGTTTGGCTTAGGCGATCAAGAAGGCTACACCGAGTGGTACCTTGATGCGATGGGAATGCTGCATGACAAACTATTAGAAGCAGACGTTCAATTTATTGGCTATTGGCCTAATGATGATAGCTACCAATTTGAAGCATCAAAAGCCCTTACAGAAGATAAACAATTTTTTGTTGGTTTAGCGTTAGATGAAGATGGTCAATATGAACTCTCCGACCAGCGAATCACCCAATGGTGTGAGCAAATTATGCTTGAGTACGCCGAGACCCTGTGAGCAATCACAAATCGTATATCGATAAAAAGGGATGCACATGACATCCCTTTTCTATGTTTATTTCAACAGTGAACTTACGCTAACTTATCTTGTGGCCCCATCGATTTGCCACCGATAAAGCGCGTGATCGCAAGCGCAATCAAAGTAGGTAACACCCAACCCATACCATAATTAAATAGTGGTAAATCACTGAACATTGATACATCAAACTTCAGGTACTTCGCCACATCAATCATGCTAAAGATAAAAGAAACCAACAGCACAACACGGTATGCTAAACGTGGATTCGGTAACCATTTACGTACTAAGGTTAATGCGACCAGTGCAATAGCAACAGGATACAAAGCAAATAACACAGGTACTGATAACGCAATCAACTGGTTTAAGCCCACATTGGCTACTACTGCACATATTACCGCTAAGATCACCGCCCACTTTTTGTAAGACAATGATGTTAAAGAGCTGAAGTAATCTGCACATGCACTGATCAAACCGATCGCAGTTGTTAAACAGGCAAGTAATACAATTGCAGATAGGATTACCTGACCCGGCGCACCAAATAATGCCATCACATAGCCCGTTAAGATAACGCCACCATTACCCGCATTAGGTGTAATCGCTGTACTTGTCGCGCCTAAGTAAAATAATGAGATATATACAAAGGCTAAGCCTGCTGCAGCAATAAGACCGGCGTAGATCAGGTAGGTACAGGTTGTCTTTTCATCACTAACACCTTTACTGCGGATCACATCAACAATCAGCATACCAAACATCAAGGCTGCGAAAGTATCCATGGTGTTATAGCCTTCAAGGAAACCTTTAGTAAATGCCTGTGTTACATACTCACCCTGTGCTGCAACAATCAAACCTTGTGGATTTACAAATACCGCAATGGCCAGTACAGCCAATACGATAAACAGTGCAGGTGTTAAGAACTTACCAATCATGTCGATCAGCTTGCCACGAGACCAAGCAAAAAATAGGGCTACTGCAAAAAAGATCACAGAAAAAGTCGTTAAGCTTGCTTGACCAGCGTCTGCAGCCATAAATGGTTTTACTGCCATTTCATAAGCGACTAAACCTGTACGCGGCGCAGCAAAAGCAGGACCAATAATAATAAAAATCAACACCGCCATTAATGTTGCGATTTTTGAGGGTAAATCACGTGTTAACCCCTGCCAGCCCCCACCCGCCATTGCAACGGCAATAATACCAATTAAAGGTAGACCAACGGCTGTGACTAAAAAGCCAAACATAGCCGAAAGCATATTTTCACCGGCAAGTTGACCCGCTAATGGTGGAAAAATAATATTCCCAGCACCAAGAAAGAAAGCGAAAGTCATAAAACCTAACGCTATAATGTCTGTTACTTTGAGTGTCTTTTTCAAACTGCACCTTCCACTCTTCTATGGGTTATGTGTTGTGTTTTTATAATTATCTGCGTTGACTACAAAATTAAACATATATAACCAACGAAAACATAATGGATAAAAACAGCATTCTTGGCAATAGTGTAGAAATAAACACCACATAATCCATACATAAAGGGTTAAACGCAAAACAAAGAACCATCAAGAGCCAATAAATAAGAACATAACACCAATTAAAAACAAAAGATTAATATATAAACAAAATTCAAACATAACAGTTAACCATATCGAAACAAAAAACGTTCAATAACCAAGCAACTGTGATGGTTAGCGTTATAACCATTACGATTAATCGTTTATTCCATTATTTAGTTCAAAACACAGGAAGAAATAGCCATGTCACGCGGCTTTAGCTTTAAACAATTTCACGTCAATGATTTAGGCTGCGGAATGCCAATCAGTACCGATGGTGTATTGCTAGGAGCATGGGCTGCCATGCCTCAACAAGGTAGAGTGGTTGATATTGGTACCGGCAGTGGTTTATTAGCACTTATGGCCGCACAGCGAACAAGCACGTTAACTTTACCTATTACTATCGAAGCTATCGAAATAGATCCACAAGCCGCAGCGGCAGCACGCCAAAATTTCATAAATTCACCTTGGCATCAACGCTTACAGTGTATTGAACAAGATGTCACTGAATGGCGACATACACAGCCCCCTAACAGTGTTAATGCGATTGTTTGTAATCCCCCCTATTTCAACTTTGGTCAGCAAGCAGAACAATCACACCGTGCCACTGCTCGACATACCGATACATTTAGCCATCAACAGCTACTTAAAACGCTTCAATGGCTACTCACAGAAGAAGGGATCGCCAGTATTATCTTGCCAAGTTACGAAGGACAGCGCTTAATTGAAGCCGCGGCTGAATATCATTTACACTGTATCGAAAGTTGCGATGTCCAAAGCACCGAGAAAAAAGCACCTATTCGACTACTTCTACAATTAAGTAAAAAGAAACAAATCTGTACTTCATCTCACCTTTGTATTCATAAAGATGGTGATTATTCAATTGAATTCAAAGCATTAACGAAAGGGTTCTATCTAAAAATGTAACCTAAAAGGACATTTATATACCATGTAGACGTTGTAATAATCATCAATGATTGAAGTTTTTATGTTTTAATCGGTGTCACTTACGCCAAGAGTGGCTATAATGCCGCCCCTTAAATATTTAATACCCTTGTTGTTATTCTTTGCAATTGGCATACGATAACGACACATAGCATTTGTCTTGGGAGAGATAACTGGTGAAAGACTTTTCCGAATTAGAGTTAGATAGCGAGCTGTTACGAGCAATTGAAGAAATCGGCTATAGCCGCCCAACAGTGGTTCAAGCGCAGGCTATCCCTCATGCCCTTGACGGTAAAGATGTAATGGCTTCTGCGCCAACAGGGACCGGAAAAACAGCAGCCTTTCTTCTACCGATGATCCAACACTTGCAAGATTTTCCACGCAAAAGACCAGGACCTGCACGTATTCTGATCTTAACGCCAACGCGTGAACTTGCTATTCAAGTTGCCGATCAAGCAAGAGCATTAGCAAAATATACAACACTAAAAGTATTTACCATCACCGGCGGTATCTCATATGACGAACATGCCGAAATGCTGGGTAAAACTCAGGATATCGTGGTAGCAACACCGGGTCGTCTTATGGAGTACATTGAAGCTGAAAAGTTTGACTGTCGTGCTATCGAATGTTTGATCCTTGATGAAGCCGATCGCATGCTAGACATGGGCTTTGGTAAAATTGTTGAGCGTCTTAACCATGAGTGTCGCTGGCGTCGTCAAAGCTTATTGTTCTCCGCTACCTTAGAAGGTAAAGGTGTACGTGAGTTTTCAGAAACAATTTTAAATGAACCTGTTGAAGTTAATGCAGATCCTTCTCGCCGCGAACGTAAAAAGATCCATCAAATGTACCTTCGTTGTGACAACATGGATCACAAGCTTGCTCTGTTAGAAAACATCATTAAAGAACAAGCAGAACGTACGATTATCTTTGTGAAAACACGTGAGCGTCTAGGTATCCTTCGTGGTCAACTAGAAGCCATGGGGATCCCTTGTAACTGGATCCAAGGTGAAATGGCACAGGCTGCACGTACAAACATGATCACTCGTTTTCGTGATGGTGTTGTTAACGTACTGATTGCGACAGACGTTGCAGCACGTGGTATTGATTTACCTGATGTTAGCCATGTGATCAACTTTGATCTACCACGAACAGCTGAAGTTTATGTACACCGTATTGGTCGTACTGCGCGAGCTGGTAAGAAAGGAACGGCAATCTCATTGGTGGAAGCACATGACCAAAGCATGATTGAACGTATCAGCCGCTACATGAAAGAAGAAGTGCAAGAACGCTTTATTCCTGGCCTACGTCCACAGACCAAAAAAGCAAACACGGCCAAGAAAAAGAAAAAAGTGAGTAAAAAAGTAAAAGAAGCGAAAGCGAAAAAGAAAATCAAACAAGCGGCAAAAAAAGGCCAAGCCAAATCATAATTTTCTCTTTTACTATATAGATAAAATAAAAAGGCCAACTCTCAGGAGTTGGCCTTTTTTCAAAACAATATTAAAGAACTATTGTTCTTCTCGCTTAAATACGAATTCTTTCGCCGTTGATTCCGATTCTACAAAGTAATAACCTGCGGTATCAAATTCTTTTAACGCTTCAATCGATGTGATTTGATTATCAAGAATGTAACGCGCCATCATGCCACGAGCTTTTTTGGCGTAAAAGCTGATCACTTTATAATTACCGTTCTTACAGTCTTTAAAAACTGGCGTGATCAGTTGAGCATTCAATTTCTTCGGTTTGACCGATTTAAAATATTCGTTAGATGCAAGGTTGATCAGAATATCATCGCCCTGCTCTACTAATGCTTGGTTCAATTTATCGGTAATAATATCACCCCAAAATTGATATAAGTTAGTGCCGCGAGGGTTCGCCAATTTCGTACCCATCTCTAAGCGGTAAGGTTGCATCAAATCTAATGGACGCAATAAACCATATAAACCAGAAAGCATACGTAAATGCTGTTGAGCATAAGCAAACTGTTCTTCTGTCATGGTTTCAGCCGCAAGGCCGGTATACACATCACCTTTAAAAGCCAATATTGCCTGACGGGCATTGTCTTGCGTAAATTGTGGCTGCCACTCAGCAAAACGAGCAGCATTTAAACCTGCAATTTTATCGCTTACTTTCATCAAGCTTGCAATATCCATTGGCGTAAGCTCACGACATACATCAATCAGTTCAGCAGAGTGATCCGTAAGCTCTGGCAAAGTATAGGTTGATGTTGCCAATGGCGATTCATAATCAAGGGTTTTAGCGGGGGAAACCACAATTAACATAAGGCTTTTTCCTTTAAAGTCTGACACAAAAAGACTACCACTAAACAATAAAAAAGCCACTTAGAAACTAAGTGGCTTTAGTTATTTCAATAATAGGCTTTAACAATGATTAGGATTTCTGCTTATCCCAGATCCCTTCTTCCAGTTGTGCATGTAGCTCTGGATAATCATTGCTATCAAACGTCGGTACCTTACCAAGCGATAACTGTTTATTATAATCAGTTGCCAACTTCACCACAGTGCCTGACAGTAAAACTATCGCGACTAAGTTAATCAGTGCCATCATCCCCATTGATACATCCGCCATTGCCCATACCGTTGGAAGATCAGCTAACGCCCCAAACATCACCATAAATAGCACCACAACACGAAAAATATTCAATCCGATTTTATGGTTATGCTCAAGAAAAATAAGGTTGGTTTCAGCATAGGAATAATTAGCAACGAGCGATGTAAACGCAAAGAAGAAAATTGCAATAGCGATAAACACAGAGCCCCAGTCACCGACTTGTGAACTCAAAGCGCGCTGAGTTAACTCAATCCCTGTCACCTCACTATGAGGGACATATTCGCCTGACATCAAAATAATCGCGACAGTAGATGAACAGATCACCATTGTATCCATAAACACACCAAGCATTTGCACATATCCTTGCGAGGCGGGATGAGGCGGATAAGGTGTTGCAGATGCTGCCGCATTCGGTGCTGATCCCATGCCAGCTTCATTCGAAAATAAACCACGCTTTAATCCATTAATCATTCCTTGAGCGATGGTATATCCCAATGCGCCCGATGCGGCTTCTTCTAGACCGAAAGCACTGCGAAAAATCATCATGATAATTTCGGGCAGTTTTTCAATGTTGATCGCCATAATATAAAGGGCAAGCAACAGATAACATAATGCCATGGCAGGAACTAAAATTTCCGCGGTTCTTGCAATAGTACGCAAACCACCAAAAATGATGACTCCCGTCATGATCACAAGTCCAATACCAACATATATCGGTGACCAGCCAAAAGCGACGTGAGCAGCCTGACTTATCGAGTTAGCTTGAACCGAGTTAAACACTAAGCCAAAAGCAATGATCAAAAAGACCGAGAACATAACGCCCATCCAGCGCATGCCTAATCCTTTTTCCATATAATACGCAGGACCACCACGATAATTACCATCATCATCACGGGTTTTATAAAGCTGAGCTAATGCACTTTCTGCAAAAGCGGTCGCCATACCAAGCATAGCGATCAGCCACATCCAAAAGATCGCGCCAGGGCCACCCAAAGTTAAAGCTACGGCTACTCCCGCCATATTACCAGTGCCGACTCTAGCCGCTAAGCTCGTACATAATGCTTGGAAGGAAGAAATGCCTGCACTGTCTGATTTGCGACTGTTTTTCATCACCTTAAACATATGGCCAAAATGACGGAACTGGATAAAGCTCAAACGGTAGGTGAAGTAAATACCGACTCCTATCAGTAAATAAATTAATACCGAGCCCCAGAGTAAGTCATTTAAAAAGGTAATTTGGCTGGACAAGTGGGTTCCTTCTACAACGCAGTACGTATTGAATAAATAATGGCAGTGGATGTGGTATTCATCTTCACCAACTCAAACTAAATCATTACAATTTAGTAACCAAATAAAGCAATTGCACATTGATATTTCCTCTTTTATTTGTATAGACCTATTATGATGGGATATATCAAAAAATTTCATTCATTATCACATGAAATACACTAAGGGTATATTTTTTAAGTAAATATCTAAAACCCTCCCACTAAATCCAAACATAAATAAAGCCTTACCGCGAGTTGTTTTCTTACATTTTCGGTCATAAAAAGGATATATTTGACTTTTAGCACATAAAAATTTCATCTTTAAGCAACAAATGAGAAACACTTCAATTTTACTCTACCCCATATTGTGATAATTAATGACCTTGTAGCTTATAGTTAGCTATATCATAGGAAGAGGTGCTTTATGGATAGCTTTGCATTTGATGATATGTTCACAACAGAAACCGTCTCTCGTCGCTCTCGAGCAAAACCTGAAAAACGTAAATGGCGTGAAATTGAAGCCTTAAAAGATCGTCAACGACTTCGCCGTGAGCTTCAAGATATGGATATGTGCGGCAGTTACAATGCCGATGAATTCGACTTTTAACAAACCGTTCCAGACGAAAAAATTAAACGCCAGCATTTTGCTGGCGTTTTGTTTACCGAAATAAATTCGTTTATAACTGCCAATTAATCGCTGATTTTCCCATTTCAGCGAGTAACTGATTGGTTTTAGAAAAATGCTGACAACCAAAGAAACCCCGATATGCAGATAACGGTGATGGATGCGCAGAATGTAAAACATGATGACGCTCGGTATTTATCTTTTTACCTTTTTTCTGAGCATGTGCACCCCACAGTAAGAAGATCACTCCTTCTGTATTATCGTTAATGTACTCAATCGCACGATCGGTAAATGTTTCCCAACCAATCTTAGCGTGGGAATGCGCGTTCCCTTGTTCTACTGTTAGGACGGTATTAAGTAATAAAACACCTTGCTCTGCCCACGGCTGCAAATAACCATGTTCAGGCACTACAAAACCTTCAATATCAGTGGCTAATTCTTTATACATATTCGCCAATGACGGTGGCGTTTTAACACCCGGGAGTACAGAGAAACTTAAACCATGAGCTTGCTTTGGCCCATGGTAAGGATCTTGTCCTAAAATCACGACCTTGGTTTGCTCTAATGGCGTCGAGATAAATGCATTAAAAATATCTTCTTGAGGAGGAAATACCACTTTTCCTGATGCACGAGCAGCGTCAACCGCCTGTTCAATCTCAGAAAAATACGCTTGTGCTCGTTGTTGCTCGATAAATGTAGACCAGCTAGCGGTCATAAGTACTTCCTCATCAATAGAATTTACTCAGTAAGAATATCAAAATCAGCTCACAGGCGAGACAAATAGTCGACGCCTTCATTTATAGCCACTTATTTTTTAGCGGCAAAATCACGTAATGTCGCAATTTCTTGATGCCAAATATCAGGATTAATCGTTTCTAAAATAAGAGGCATATGATTAAAACGATCATCTTGCATGATATAGCGGAAACAATCCCAGCCAATCACTCCTTCACCTAGACTATGGTGGCGATCTAAATGACTCCCTAAATCACCTTTGGAATCATTTAAGTGCATACCTCGGAGATATTGCATTCCAACAACATCATCAAATTCAGCAAACGTTCGATCTGCAGCAGTTTCAGTACGTAAATCATATCCAGCCGCAAAGGTATGGCAGGTATCAATACAGACACCTACCCGCGTTTTATCTTTAACTTGATCGATGATTTCCGCTAAATGTTCAAACTGCCAACCTAAATTTGAACCTTGTCCCGCCGTATTTTCGATCACTGCAACCACATCACTTACTTGTTCATGCGCAAGATTTATTGACTCAGCAATCAGCTTTAAACACTCTTTTTCAGAAATTTTTTTTAAATGACTCCCCGGATGGAAGTTCAAAAGGTGCAATCCAAGCTGTTTACAACGCGACATTTCATCAATAAAAGCAGCACGCGATTTTTCTAACTTTTCAGCCTCTGGTGCACCTAAATTAATCAAATAAGAGTCATGTGGCAAAATAGCATTGGCATTAAACTCTAATTGAGAACAACGCGCTTTAAACGCAGCAATAACATCCGCCTCTAACGGCTTAGCCACCCACTGACGCTGATTTTTAGTAAATAGAGCAAAAGCATTCGCACCAATTTTTTCAGCATTTACTGGCGCATTAAATACCCCACCAGCAGCAGAAACATGAGCACCAATCAGTTTCATAGCAATTTTTACCTCACTTATATCACTTGGCATTTCAAGCCAAACATAAACATTTAATAAACATTACAATCACAATTAAAAATCAAATATGTTGTAAAATAACAACATTTGGACGCTAAAATATTTTTTATCGATTAAAATTTATTCTTGATTCCCCCTTAAAATGGCGTTAGATTGACTTAGCTCAATAAAACAGCCCTACTTTATTTAAGGTTTTTTGTTGTAATTTGATCTAAGTCAATGCACAAGTAGCCGTGCTGAGTTAAGAGTAAATAACTCAGCAAAAAAGAGTAAATTAACACCACTTTCTCGGAGATAAGTTATGATTACTGGTATTCAAATTACTAAAGCTGCAAACGATGATCTACTAAACACTATCTGGATCCTAGACAGCGAAACAAACGAAGCTCGTTGTGTATGTGCTCTATCTGGTTTTGAAGCTGACCAAGTTGTTGCTCAAGCAGATCTAGGTGACATCGAGTACCGTGAGCTTGCTATCGAAGCTCCAGCAAAAATCGAAGGCGGTCAGCACCTAAACGTAAACGTTCTTAAGCGTGAAACATTAGAAGATGCTGCTAAGCACCCAGAAAAATACCCACAGCTAACAATCCGTGTTTCTGGTTACGCTGTTCGTTTCAACTCACTAACTCGTGAGCAACAACAAGACGTTATCGCACGTACTTTCACTAGCAGCCTATAATTTCCTGTTAGCTTGCCTTATTAGGTACGTAGCAATAAAAAAACGGCACGTTTAATGTGCCGTTTTTTATTATCTGTAATAACAGAATAAAAAAGGAACCTCAGCTCCTTTTTTAGCCTATATACTATTCGCTATGACTGTACTGAACGTAATACCGCCTTCACTGCTTCAAAATCATTATCACGTTCTAAAGACAATAATTCCATCGCATTATGCTTCGCTAACGGTGCGGGTAATGGAATATCTTTATCTAAGATCTCATCCACGACTTCTTTAAATTTCGCCGGATGCGCAGTACAAAGGAACAAACCTGTTTCGCCATCATTTAATTGCTCGTTAAGAATACGATAAGCAATCGCACCATGAGGCTCACATAAATAACCTTCTGCAGTCATTTGCTTTAAGGTTTCAGCTGTTTGCTCATCTGTCACCGCGCCATAACCTAATTCATTTAAGCCCCAACCTTTTAACTGACAAAGCTCTTCGATACGTGGCCAGTTATTCGGTTGGCTAACATCCATCGCATTTGAAATAGTTGGAACGGTTACTTTTGGAGACCACTCACCCGTTTGTAAATAACGTGGAACCGTATCATTTTCATTCGTTGCCGCAATAAAGCGTTTAACGGGTAAACCTAGCGATTTAGCTAATAAGCCTGCCGTCAAATTACCAAAATTACCACTTGGTACTGAAATAACTAATTGCTCACGTTCCGCTTTAGGCAGTTGAGCAACAGCTTCAAAGTAATAACAGATCTGCGCCATTAATCGGCTAATATTGATCGAGTTTGCAGAGTTTAAACCCACTTCTTTGCGTAACTCAGCATCATCAAATGCTTGTTTCACTAGCGCTTGGCAATCATCAAACGTGCCATTCACCGCAACCGTTGTAATGTTCTTCCCTAAAGTACAGAACATCTTTTCTTGTAATGGACTGATCTTCCCCTTCGGGTACAAAATCACAACCTTGATGTTATCCATACCATAGAAAGCATGCGCAACAGCGGCACCTGTATCGCCTGATGTCGCGGTTAAAATCGTGATATCACTTTCACTATCAGCCGTTACTGCTGCTAGTGATTGCGCCATAAAGCGACCACCAAAATCTTTGAATGCTAAGGTTGGGCCATGGAACAATTCTAATGCATACACGCCGTCTTTTACTTTATTGATAGGTGCTGGGAATTGGAATGCGCTATCAACCATTTGGCTAACAGTTTCTTCACTTAGCTCATCACCGATAAACGCGGAAAGGATCTTACTACTACGAGTGACAAAATCCATCTCTAGCAATGCATCAATATCGCTAAATTGAGGGAGTTCTGATGGAAAGAATAGACCTTGGTTACGTCCTAATCCTTGACGTACAGCCTGACCAAATGAAACCTGCTCTTGATGTTCTTTTAGATTATACAATTTCATTGTTATAGCTCACTTCCTGTTACTTTTGCGCCCAAGTTGTCTAATCGACAAACATGAACAAATCCTTCATCATTCTGAACATAATGTTCTTCGAGCCAACGTGCAAGTCGTTTAGCGACCTCTAAATCGGTGCAAACACTAAACATGGTTGGTCCAGAGCCTGAAATACCACTCGCAATCGCCCCTGCATCTAACGCATGCTGACGTGCTTGCGCAAAGCCAGGTAACAGCTTTTCACGGTAAGGTTCAGCCACGACATCTTTGATCATCTTCGCCGCTAACAGTGGCTGGTTTGAGTGACAAGCATGAATAAAACCACCTAAATGACGACCATGAGTGATCACATCTTGGCGACGATATTGTGCAGGTAAAATTGCACGCGCTTCAGCGGTTGGAACTTTAATCCCTGGGTAAGCCATTACCCAATACCAATCATCAAAACAAGGGACTTTCTGACTTATGATCCCTAATTCTTCCACCATGAACTGCAATCCACCAAGAAAGCACGGTGCAACGTTATCATAGTGAAGACTTCCTGAGATCTCACCTTCCATTTCCCCCATGAGCGCTAATAACTCTGTTTCATTAAGCGGTTGATCATGGAAACGGTTAAGTGCATCTAATGCTGCAACAATCGAACAAGCACTTGAACCTAAGCCAGATCCAATCGGCATATTTTTTTCTAATGTCACATCAACAGGGAGTAACGCGCCCCCTTTTTTATCCAGCTCTCGTGCAAACACTTGCCAGCAACGATAGACAATATTCTCTTCAGCCTGTTGCGGCAGTTTATCAACAAAGGCTCCAACGCATTGCAAACTAAAAGATGTTTGCCCCGCAGCCACTTTTACTCGATCGCCCAATAAGGTGCCATCAATTGGTGATACTGCCGCGCCTAAAACATCAAAACCAACACTCACATTACCAATTGATGCCGGAGCATAAACAACAACACTCATCTTATACTCCTCGCTTCCAGCCTAATGTACGCATTAGATCGGCAAATACACCCGCCGCCGTTACTTCCGTACCCGCACCGTAACCACGTAATACAAGTGGGATAGGTTGGTAGTAACGGCTGTAGAAAGCTAAAGCATTCTCACCATCTTTAATTTTAAACATTGGATCATCAGGGTTCACCGCAACAATTTTCACCGAGCAATGGCCGTTATCGATTTCACCAACATAACGCAGTACTTTGTCCTCTTTTGCCGCTTCTTGAGCTAATTGAGTAAAGTATGCATCCGCTTGTGATAAACGCGCCATGAAATCATCGACAGAGCCTGAAGCATCAAAGCCTGGTGGTAGTGCTTGTTCAACATCAACGTCTGAAAGTTCTAATTCAAGCCCTGATTCACGTGCCAGAATAAGTAGCTTACGTGCAACATCCATACCTGATAAATCATCACGAGGATCGGGCTCAGTAAAGCCATTATTACGCGCAACGGTTGTCGCTTCGCTAAAGCTCATGCCTTCATCCAATTTACCGAAGATATATGACATTGAGCCCGATAAAATGCCTGAGAAGCGCTGTAGTTCATCACCTGCGGCCAATAGGTTCTGCAAGTTTTCAATAACGGGTAAACCTGCACCTACCGTAGTGTCATACATAAATTTACGACGGCTTAAACGTGCCGCTTGGCGTAATTGCTGGTAATAAGCCATGCTAGCCGTGTTTGCTTTCTTATTCGGTGTAATAACATGGAAGCCTGCAGCAAGGTAATCGGCATATTGCTCAGCAATAGTTTGATCCGACGTACAATCAATGATCACTGGGTTGATAATGTGATTACGCTGAACAAGCTGGATCATACGAGCAAGATTGAGTGGCTCATTCACCGCCCCCATTTGATCGCGCCAGTTATCTAAGTCAAAGCCCTCACTGCTAAGGAGTAATCCTTTGCTGTTCGCCATACCACAAACTCGAATAACAATACCGTCATCAGCAAGTTTACTTTGCTGACGCTGGATCTGATCGATCAACTCACCACCAACACCACCGACACCAATTATAAAAACATCTAAGAAATGCTGACTATTAAATAAGTTCTCATGGCACGCTTTAACAGCTTCTGGCACTTTATTTTGTGGAATAACGGCTGAAATAGCACGCTCAGATGATCCTTGTGCAATCGCAACAATATTGACATCTACTTCAGCCAAAGAGGTAAAGAAACGCGATGCGACGCCGTGAGAAGTACGCATACCATCGCCAACTAAAGTAACAATAGATACGTCATCAGAAAACTCAACAGGCTCAAGCAGACCTTCTTTTAATTCCAATTCAAAACTTTCGTTTAGTGCTTTTTCAGCTTGAACGTGATCTACCGATTCAATACAGAAACTAATGCTGTATTCAGACGATGATTGAGTGATCAACACAATAGATACCCCCGCAGATGACATAGCGCCAAATACGCGTGCAGCCATACCTACCATCCCCTTCATACCAGGGCCTGATACGTTCACCATCGTAAGATCTTTTAGGGTGGTAATACCTTTAATGGCTAATTGATCTTCACCTGTATCTTGACCAATCAATGTCCCAGGTGCTTGTGGACTAAAACTATTTTTAATTAAGCATGGAATTTGAAACTGGGCGATAGGAGCGATAGTTTTAGGGTGAAGTACCGAAGCGCCAAAGTAAGACAGTTCCATTGCTTCTTGATAGCTTAAAGATTTCAACAAGCGCGCATCAGGGACTAAGCGAGGATCACAGCTGTAGACACCATCAACATCAGTCCAAATTTCACAACAATCCGCGCGCAGACATGCGGCAAGTACTGCTGCAGAATAATCAGAACCATTACGACCCAGTGTTACTAGCTCACCTTTGCTGTTACCTGCGGTAAAGCCCGGCATAATACAAACATGCCCTGCAGGTAATGGATCTCGTCGGAAATTCTGCGTTGAAATTTCAATATCGACATGAGCTTCAAGGTAATCACCTTCAGCATAGAGATATTTAACCGGATCGATAAGACTTGCAGGCTGACCTTTCGCTTCAAGTAAAGCTTTCATCGCTGCAATAGAAAGATGTTCACCTTTACTGATGATTGTCGCATACACATTATCAGGACATAAACCTAATAATTTAATACCGTGAACATACTCTTTTAGTTGTCCTAAAGAGCTCGCCAGTTTGGCATCTAAAGCGGCTTTATCAAACTGAGGCTCTAAAGCTTTTAAGCCACTGAACAATTCAGTAAATACCTTTTCAAGATCAGCCAACTGTAGTGATGATTCACCCGTTTTCACGGTGTTATCAATCACTGAAACTAATTTATTTGTTACTTTCCCTGGTGCTGATAGCACAACAGAAACATCACCTTGCTGAGCATTACTCGCAATAATATCTGCTGCTCTTAAAAATCGCTCTGCATCGGCTAATGATGAACCGCCAAATTTAAATACTCGCATTCCCTACTCCCGAGTGACTATCCTGATCTATCTAGTTATCGCATCTAGATATACTCAAATATGTGAATTTAAAATCGTAAAAAAAAACCCGCAGCTCATTATGAGTTGCGGGCTTATTGTTAATCTTTGCGTATATCAGCCCGCACCAACACCGAAGATGTTAATGGTAATAATAATGCGTGTAATGGCGTGAGAGCTGAATACATTTTTCATTGGTCTACAAATTCTTTTTTGCTAATAGCTTACGTTTACAGCAATCATACATTAGAGTCAATAACCTCTTTACAATTGCACAACACAATAGACAGTGAAATTAATCAATTATCAGTCATTTTAATTAACAAAAATGGCTATTCTATTTGCAGTCATGCGGACTACGTTGCATAGTTAGGCGTGAATATATTGCATCGGGAGGAGTACCAAATGAGCGCTGCCATGGAATCATTAATTGCCCATACCATCTTACAAGGCTTTGATGCCATGTACGGTCGCTTTCTCGATGTAACAGCTGAAGCACAAGAACGTTTTGAAAAACAACATTGGGGGCTTGTTCATAATGCTTTAAAGAAGCGGATCAGCTTTTATGACCATCATGTTGAATTAGTCACAAACCAAATTCAAATTATGCTAGGTGAACGTTACGCCAATCATGATTTTTTAATGGCTGTAAAAGTGGCCTACCAAGATTTACTCTTAGACTATCCTCGTTACGATATTGCTGAGAGCTTCTTCAATTCGGTATATTGCCGTATATTTAAACACCGAAATATTAATCGCGATAAATTGTTCGTTCATACTTCACAAGAAGATCGTGTTCCCCCCTACCCAACATCACTAACTCGCCACTATCGTGTTAAAACGACGCTGAGTGCGATGTTTGAAAGAATGCTCGACGACACGCCCTTTACGTTAACTTGGCAAGATAAATCGAGAGATATCCAACTATTACTTAAACACTTACAACGGGATCTAGGTAATAAGTTCAATCAAGATACAACGTTAGAGCTTATTCGTGAGCCTTTTTATCGTAATAAAGCCGCCTATTTAATCGGAAAACTCACATTCTCTAATGGAGATTTCTGTCCCTTTGTTGTTCCGATTTTAAACGATAATAATCATGAAATTTATCTTGATGCGTGTATTTGTGATGTCAACGATGTCAGTATTATTTTTGGTTTTGCGCGATCATATTTTATGGTTTATGCACCAGCACCAGCCGCATTAGTACGTTTCCTTTCACAGTTAATTCCCAATAAAACCCTTGCTGAACTTTATACTGCGATTGGCTGCCAAAAACATGGAAAAACAGAGTTTTACCGTGAATTTTTAGCCCATTTAGCGACAACTGACGATCAATTTGTCGTAGCGCCTGGCATAAAAGGCATGGTGATGTCGGTATTTACCCTCCCATCTTATGATTTTGTCTTTAAGATCATTAAAGATAAATTTGCACCTCAAAAGGATATAAGCCACAACACTGTCAAAGAAAAATATCAGCTAGTAAAAGAACATGATCGTGTGGGTCGTATGGCGGATACACAGGAGTATCGTAATTTCTGTTTTCCTCGAGAGCGTTTTAGCGAAGCATTAATCCAAGAGCTACAGTCGATCGCTCCCTCAATCGTTACGCTGACTGATGATACGATTATGATTGAGCATTTATATATGGAACGACGCATGGTGCCGTTCAATCTCTATATCGAAAAAGCAGACGATGATGAGCTACGCTATGCCATTAATGAATACGGCGAAGCTATAAAGCAGTTAGCCGCAGCCAACATTTTTCCTGGTGATATGCTATTTAAAAACTTTGGCGTGACTCGGCATAAACGTGTGGTATTTTACGATTATGACGAAATCACCTACATGACAGAGATGAATTTTCGTAAAATTCCACCGCCGAGATACCCAGAAGATGAACTAGCAGCAGAGCCTTGGTATAGCGTAGGGATCAATGATGTCTTTCCCGAAGAGTTTCGTACTTTTTTATTAATAAACCCTAAAGTACGCACATTATTTGACGAACTGCATAGTGATTTGTTTGAAGCAAGCTATTGGCAAAAGTTACAACAGAATATTTCTGAGGAAAATTATCCCGATGTGATCCCTTATCCATCGGAATATCGATTCCATCAGTACTAATGAATATTACAAAAACGCCATCATATTGTAACAATTAAAACACTAGTTACATAAAATAAGTGTACTGGCTCATACAATGTAAAACAGGATGTCTATTTCTCAAATCTGAAATGCCATTTTATCTACCAATACCCTAAAGTTAGTAACATAAAATAATAATTAGAGATAATGGTATGGCGAGATTATTATTAGGGACGATTTTATTATTAGGTATTCAGCCTGTATTTGCCTCTGAATTCGATGACTTCGAACCCACTTATAATAGCAATAAAGAACAATCATCAGGATGGTTTCTATCGTCACAGTCACGTCATCAACAAGCATTTGATGTTTGGCAAATTGACAGCGGATACGCCTATACCATTACTAAAAATACTCAACTTTATTTAAGTACCCAATTAACATCAGGCACAGCAACCCAGCGAGGATCGAGAGGTATTGCATCAGGTGTTAAATATAATTTTACGCCCAAAGTCAGCCTACAAAGTGAAATAAATACTGCAACGACTAAGGAGAATACAAAGTTAGGGATAGAGGTCAGTAGTCAATATGATGTATCTGACCAACTGAACCTTAGAGCAACGGTTGATTATGAAGAACTCGAACAAGTCATAGAGTTTGGATTAGGGTTTAGCTTTTAAGTAAAATTTAGCTATTAGCCACTTAAAACAGATAAATCCAACGCCTGCTTAGACAAGATAATTCCATTTAAATCCGCATAAATATAATCACCAGGATAAACTAGTTTTTCACTGATATTTAATGTCACATTAAGCTCTCCCATTTGACGTTTCACTGTCTTAATCGGACACCCCCCTAATGCTTTTACACCTAAATTTAATGTCGCTAATGTTGATATATCACGAACCGCACCATTAACAATGATTCCTTGCCAATTATTTTTAATTGCCAACAATGCTAATTGATCACCAAGTAACGCACGTCGACAACTACCATGCCCGTCAATAAATAACACTTTACCAGTGCCGTCTTGAGATAATATGTCACGTACTAAACTATTATCTTCAAAACATCGAAGCGTGACACATTGTCCGTAAAAAATGTTTTTTCCACCATAATCATGACATCCAATTGGCAAAAGATGGATATCTTGTTCATAGTGATCGCATAAATCCGGTAGTAAATCTTTCATCACTCACTCTCCTTAGTATCAGTTAACTTGATCAATACTCATCTTCTCTAACATCAAAAAGTAAATTAACAATGTTACCTACCTCTTAATGGTTAAACGCAAAAAAACAACACCGCTCAGAACAAAGGTAACGTTATAAACAAAATAGCTATATAGAAGACGTATTAACAGCTTTTAGCGCCAATCTAATAAAAAATCAGGTTTAAATTCATCACACATAAAACATGCAACATAACGACGTCAATGTTACAATTAAAAACATAACGTAAATAACATGTTGTAGTTAATGTAAGTTATAGCTCGAAAAACACACAATCGGTATGTTTTTCATGAAGATTTAACTTGGGGGTAATCTACCCACGATAGTTTTGTCGATATTGTTAAAAATAAGAGTGAATAATCTATCTTTGCTCATTCTGTTTGATATAAATCAACAAAGATATAAATAGCTATACTAAACAAACACACAACATTGTTAGAGAGCTGTTAAGTGAATACAATCGCTGCATCAATTAGGGAGAGTGTAGCCAACACCTCAATATATGAGGTATTTCGATAGTTTTAATTATCGGGAAAAGGATGGTGTACCAACATAGGCAGCGATTTCGTAACAAATAAGTATTCTTGTTAATACTTTGCCTATATGTGAATTTTTTTTATAGAATTTAACTTACTCTGTTCATGCAGATTTGGTTTTTGATATTAGGTACTGCCAATGCAAACCCCTCACATTCTTATCGTAGAAGACGAGCACGTAACACGTAACACCCTAAAAAGTATTTTTGAAGCGGAAGGTTACACAGTTTTTGAAGCTAACGATGGCGCAGAAATGCACCAAATGCTTTCTGAGAATCCTGTTCACCTTGTGATCATGGATATTAATCTGCCAGGTAAAAATGGTCTTCTACTTGCTCGTGAGCTTCGTGAACAAGGCGATATGGCGCTAATGTTCTTAACAGGTCGTGACAACGAAGTAGATAAGATCCTAGGTCTTGAAATTGGTGCTGATGATTACATCACAAAACCTTTCAACCCTCGTGAATTAACTATCCGTGCACGTAACTTACTGACTCGTGCTATGAACCAAGGTCTTCCTACTGAAGATAAGAAATTGGTTGAGCGTTACGAGTTCAACGGTTGGTCTCTTGAAATCAACAGTCGTTCACTAGTAAGCCCAAGCGGTGATCAATTCAAGCTTCCACGTTCTGAATTCCGCGCACTACTTCACTTCTGTGAAAACCCAGGCAAGATCCAAACTCGTGCAGATCTTCTTAAGAAGATGACAGGTCGTGAGCTTAAGCCACATGACCGTACAGTTGATGTAACTATTCGTCGTATCCGTAAACACTTCGAATCTGTTGCTGATACGCCAGAGATCATTGCAACAATTCACGGTGAAGGTTACCGTTTCTGTGGTGATCTTGGCGAAGAGTAATTCGTTAAGTTCAGACCATAATAAAAAAGGCTCCTAAGGAGCCTTTTTTATATTTAATGTAATACCACCACTCTATTTCTCGTACTGCTTTAACCATGTTTTCAGCACATCAATATCGTTAGGGTAACCATTTTTAATTTCATCAACCCAGTCATTAATGTTTTCCCACCAAGCAGGAAGTTCAGGAGACTGTGCTTTTTGTGCGACTTGCTGAATGTGTTTCAAACCGATAGAGCCTGCTGCACCTTTAATTTTATGCGCTTCAAACTTAATCCCATCTTGATCTTTCGCGACCATATTCGAATCTAAAATTGCAATGTAATCTGGCATCATTTTTTCAAACATTTCGATGCTCGCATAAACAGGTTTTGTTCCTACAATATCAACGTAAGAGGTCAACATCTCCAAGTCGAGCAACTTGTCGATCATTTTATCACTAGGCCCTGTTCCATCACTGTTAGTATCTGTTAAATCGTTAATTTCATCTTCCTCATAACTACAACTTAGAACGAGGTTTTCAATCACGCTAGTGATAGCTTTCACACTTAATGGTTTACTAATCGCTTCATCCATCCCTTTTTCAAGGTATTCGCTTTTATCACTGATAACATTAGCAGTTAGAGCAACCAATGCTGGCAAATCTTGGTATTTTTCTCGTAGTTTCTGCGCAATATCAAAGCCTGTCATATCGGGTAATTGAATATCTAACAAGACCAAATCATAGTCTTCTGGTTTAAACATCGCTAAGGCTTCATCACCTCGCATTGCCACCGTAACTTCATGACCTAAACTTTCAAGCAAGGATTTAGCAACCGTGATATTTAACTCAATATCTTCCACCATGAAGATACTTAAACCTGTAAGCTCTGGTTTTACTTCGGTCACGATTTCTTCTTCAATAACATCTTCCACTAACGGAACGCGAATTTTAACCGTAAAAGTACTACCTTCCCCCACTTCAGAATGGACAGTGATGTCTCCTCCCATTAACTGAACGAGTTGGCGAGACACGGCAAGTCCAATCCCTGTACCTACAGCATGAATATTATCGTCACCTTGTTTTACCTGATAATACATGGCAAAAATATTATCGATTTCAGATTTAGGAATACCAACACCGCTATCTTCTACTTCAAAGATAATATCAGCATCGTGCTCATGAATTTCGCTGCTAACCGATAAAATCACGCCACCTTGTTTAGTAAACTTGGTCGCATTACCGATAAGATTCCACAACACTTGACGCAATCGCGTACTATCGACTTCAATATTTTTTGGCAGTTCAGTTAGGCACTCTAGGTCAAAACGCAATCCTTTCTGCTCTGCCATTAACTGAGAAATATTCCCCATTTCATCAATGAACTCGTTGAAATCCAATGGTTTTGGCATCAACTCTAAACGACGTCGATCTGATTTATCTAAATCAATAATATCGTTAAAGATATTTCCTAAGGTGATCGCACTAACATGTACGGTACGTAAATAACCACGTTGCTCATCAGTAAGATCTGTATCTAGTAACATACGACTTAAGCCAACAATACCATTAAGTGGAGTGCGTAATTCATGACTAATAGTCGAAATAAATGAGGTTTTATCGCTACTGGCTTTTTCTAACGCATCTTCATATTTTTTACGTTCGGTAATATCACGACCAAAGCCCATTAGACCAAGACGACGTCCATTGCGGTTATAAAATGGCACTTTACGAAGCTCAAATAACGCACGTTTACCATTTGGATAAACTAACCACTGCTCATCTGTCATGGCACTATCTTCGCTAAACAACTCTTCGTCTGTTTTAATGATTTTCTTAGCAACTTCTTCAGGGTAAACATCCCATGGTGTTAATCCCACTAGCTCTTTTTCTGTTTTACCCACTAGCTCCGACATTGCACGATTACAGCCTGAGAATTGGTTTTTTTCATTGCGGTAGTAAATCAAATCAGGCGACGCATCTAAGAAAGACTTTAATAATGCACTTTGCTCTGCCACAGCTACTTGGGCATTTTCTCGCTGATACACCTCATTTTCGAGATCATGCATCGCTTCTTCACGTGCTTCTTCCGCTTTTTCTCTTTCTTCTATTTCTAAATTTAACTGCGCAATATTGTCTTGAAGCTGTTTATTTAACTCCATGTCTCGCGAGCGCATCTCTTCTAGTTTAGTGACTAACTTCGATAAGCGTTGACGTGAATCTTCTAACTGATCGACTACAACAGATAAAAAATAAACAGCCCAAGGTGTTATTAATAAACCAAATGTCACCGAGCGCACGATATCAATATCATTCACGGTGCCATGTAGCACTAACGTCACACTAACCTGAACAACAACGGCTAATGCAACCAAGGCTAATGCAAGGAGTAGGCTAAAACGAACGATCCCCAACTTAACCATAAGATCGACATAATACTGAGCTAATATTTTGACTTGTTTCATCACTGAATACCAAAAGAAGAAAGATGCCGTCAAGGCGACGTATAAGCCTGTTAATCATAAGCGCTGATGTCAATTGCGCCAAAATAAAAGGCTGAAACTGTAACCTTTACATGTAAAAAAGCCCACATCACGTAGGCTTTGTTTTGTATTCTATTTTAATTGTGGCCGTTGATATACAAAAGCATCATTAATTAGACTTCCTTGCCCACCGTGAATATCTAAATTACGTCCAATTTCCGTCATCGCTAACCAGCGATTTTCACACCACATTGGCGCCAGCAGGGTTGGTCTTCGTGCAGATGCTGAAACACGATGATAAATCACATCAGCAGGTGTTAATCGAATCATTTCACTTGCAATGTTTGTATATTCTTCAAGGCTAATGGGCTCTAAGCGTTCGGCTTTAAATGCTTGTCCCATTTTACTGCCTTCAACAATATGTAATGGGTGTAACTTAATACCATCAACACCCGCTGCGACCACTTTGTTAATAGTATCGATATTGTCTGCTTTTGTATCGCCCGGTAATCCCACTATCAAGTGGGTACAAACTTTAATCCGTAACGCACGAGCGCGCTGAGTGATCGCTTCATAGCAAGCAAAATCGTGACCTCGGTTAATCCGCTTTAATGTCTTTTCATTCGCCGTCTGTAAACCTAACTCTAGCCAAATCTCATAGCCTTGTTGAACATAATCAGACAGTAACTCTAATACCGCATCAGGAACACAATCAGGTCGAGTCCCCACACATAACCCTACAATTTCCGTCGTTTTTAACGCCTCTTCATACATTTTCTTTAGCGTTTGAACTTCAGCATAAGTACTGGTGTAAGCCTGAAAATAGGCTAAATAACGTTTTGCACGATGAATTTCATCGGCACGCTCAGCTAATTGCTGTTGAATGGGTAAAAACTGGGTATTTTCATCTGCAAAAGAGGCCACATTACAAAATGTACACCCCCCCCGACCAATGGTTCCATCACGATTAGGACAACTAAAGCCGCCGTGCAAAGTTAACTTATGAACTTTTTCACCATAACGGCGCTGTAAATCTTGACCAAATGTATTAACGAGTTCGTGCAGTTGCATGCTTTACCTGATTGCAAATAAATAGCCGTAAACACCGCGATGAATAGCGAGCAATATTGAAAAAGAGTCGCAAGATAGCATCAATTACAAGTAATAAATTTGTGCTAAAACAAACAAAGCCCTTTCCTTTCCTCAACAAAAAAGACACTTAATCGTAAATAAAATACAAAAAAGAGTCCCTTACAACACAATGTTGTCTTCTTATAAATAATCACTCAACGAACGTTTTTTGCATTTAAACGCAATTGCGAATGATTATCACCGTAAAAAAGACTTTTTTATGTTTAACAATGCAACAAAATGGCAATATTATGATGGCTAAATGTTAATTTTTATTGGTAATTAATGTATCAAAATTGTAGGATAGTTACACTTGTGTGCAATTTCTGAACAATAAAAGCGACGCCATCACCCTACTTTAAAGTGCTTTGTGTCGCCCTTTCTCAAGAAATACAGTGTATTCGTTCATAGCAAAGCGAAAACAGCAAAATTAAGTTTGCCAATAAAGGACGATTTTCTCTTTGTGCAGACACTCAATCATGTTGGGTAGAACAGGATAGTTCATTTCAATACCGCATGGTTGTGACAATAAATTAGGGATAACCAAGCCTTAGGAATATGGCTTGATGCAACTGGAAGGATGTATCTATGACAGATCAAGAGCTGAACGATCAGGGACTTTATGTGCCTGAAATGGAGCACGATGCCTGTGGTATCGGCTTTGTCGCCCACCTAAAAAACCGTAAGTCTCACCAGATTGTTACTCAGGCTCTCGATATGCTAGCGCGTATGGAGCACCGTGGCGGTCAAGGCTGTGATCCATGTAGTGGTGATGGTGCAGGTATTTTGCTGCAAAAGCCCCACGAATTCTTATTAGAAGAAGCACTGACACTCGGTATTAAATTACCCGCCTTCGATAAATATGGCGTCGGTGTTGTGCTATTTCCAAAAGATGAACATAAACGCCAGCAATGTCGTGAGATCTTAGAACGTAACGCTAAACGTCTTGATCTTGAAGTAATCGGCTACCGTGTGCTTCCAGTTGATAACTCAATGATCGGAGAAGATCCATTGAGCACAGAACCACAATTTGAGCATGTCTTCATCACCGGTGGTGCAAACTTAGATCCAGCTGTATTAGAGCGTAAACTTTATGTATTACGTAATTATACTGTACGTGTTTGTCTGGAAAGCGTATCGAATATTGGCGATGACTTCTACATCAACTCTCTGTCATACAAAACTTTGGTTTACAAAGGCCAGTTAACAACAGAACAAGTACCTCAGTACTTCCTAGATCTACAAAATCCAACGATGGTGACCGCACTTGCATTAGTTCACTCTCGTTTCTCAACCAATACATTCCCACGTTGGCGCTTAGCACAGCCTTTCCGTTACATTGCTCACAACGGTGAAATCAATACCGTTCGTGGTAACTTGAACTGGATGAAAGCCCGTGAAGCGATTCTTGAATCTGATTTATTTAGTCAGCAAGAAATCGATATGCTACTGCCTATTTGTCAGGAAGGTAGCTCAGATTCATCTAACTTCGATATGGCACTAGAGCTGCTAGTGCTTTCTGGTCGTAGTTTGCCACATGCATTAATGATGCTTATCCCTGAAGCGTGGCAAGAAAACAAAAACATGGATCCTAAGCGTCGTGCTTTCTATCAGTACCACGCCAATATCATGGAACCATGGGATGGCCCTGCCTCTGTTTGTTTCACCGATGGTGTTCAAGTAGGTGCAACGCTTGACCGTAACGGTCTACGTCCATCCCGTTATACCGTGACCAAAGATGATTTCCTTGTCATGGCATCTGAATCAGGCGTGGTTGAAATTGAGCCTGAGAATGTCCAATTCCGTGGTCGTCTGCAACCGGGTCGTATCTTCGTTGCTGATCTAGAGCAAGGTCGTATTATTTCTGATGAAGAAGTAAAAGACAGCATTGCGACAGCACAACCGTATGAGCAATGGGTTAAAGACAATCTATTAAGCCTAAAAACGCTACCTGAAGCTGATAATATGCATCATCAGCCAACACCTGAGCGTTTATTACATCATCAACAAGCGTTTGGTGTGAGCTCAGAAGAAGTGAACGACATTATCGTTCCCTTAGCGAAAACCGCTTATGAGCCACTAAGTGCGATGGGTGCAGACTGGCCGCTAGCCGTGCTTTCTCATCAATCTCAGCACTTATCAAACTACTTTAAACAGCTATTTGCACAGGTGACTAACCCGCCAATCGATCCAATTCGTGAGCGTATGGTAATGTCATTGAATACTTACCTCGGTAAAGATCAAAACCTGCTTGCTGAGACACCTGCTCATTGCCAAAAAGTTGAACTTGAATCTCCTATTCTTTCTAATGCTGAACTTGAGAAAATCCGTGAGATTGATAATGAACATCTTCAATCGAAAACATTGGATATTGTGTTTAATGCAAGTGGCGAACCAGGCAAGCTAGAACGTGCACTTAAACGTATTTGTCAATATTCAGAAGATGCAGTCGTTGATGGTTATTCAATCATTATTCTAACTGACCGTGCAGTTAATTCTAACCATGCGGCTATTCCTGCAATGCTGGCTGTTGGTGCGGTTCACCACCACCTGATCCGCAAAGGCCTTCGTGCGAAGTGTGACATCGTAGTTGAAACCGGTGATGCACGTGAAACCCACCATTTTGCAACCCTAGTTGGTTACGGTGCTAACGCAGTTAATCCATATCTGGTCACTGAAACACTGGTTGATTTACAACGCAAACGTAAACTGGATCCTGAATTACCGACAGACACTTTATTTGATAACTACCGTAAAGGGGTTAACGGTGGTCTGCTGAAAATCTTCTCTAAGATGGGTATTTCAACGCTACAGTCATACCACGGTGCACAAATTTTCGAGGCGCTTGGTATCAGTAAATCTGTAGTTGATAAGTACTTCACCGGTACTGTAACGCGTATTCAAGGTCTAACGATTGATGATATTGCGCAAGAAGTCTTAGTCCGTCATCGTGTTGGTTACCCTACTCGTGAAATCCCAGTACAAGTTCTTGATGTCGGTGGTGTATATCAGTGGAAGCAACGTGGTGAGAAACACTTGTTTAACCCTGAAACTATTTCACTACTGCAACAATCAACCCGTGAAAAAGATTACGCGCAATTTAAGCAATATGCGAAAGCGGTTGATGATCAAGGTGATAACGCTGCAACACTGCGTAGCCAACTTGATTTCATCAAAAACCCTGCAGGCTCTATTCCACTCGAAGAAGTAGAACCTATCGAGAATATCCTTAAGCGTTTTGCCACAGGTGCAATGAGCTTTGGTTCGATTTCTTACGAAGCGCACTCAACACTGGCTGTTGCGATGAACCGCATCGGTGCAAAATCTAACTCAGGTGAAGGTGGTGAAGATCCAGTTCGCTTTGAGAAGAAAGACAACGGTGATTGGGAACGTTCTGCTATCAAGCAGGTAGCATCAGGTCGTTTTGGTGTAACCTCTTACTACCTAACTAACGCTGATGAGCTGCAAATCAAAATGGCTCAAGGTGCGAAACCGGGTGAAGGTGGTCAGCTTCCAGGTGATAAAGTCGATGACTGGATTGGTGCAACACGCCACTCAACACCAGGGGTTGGCTTAATTTCTCCGCCTCCTCACCATGATATTTACTCAATCGAAGATTTAGCCCAGCTGATCTACGATTTGAAAAATGCTAACCGCGCAGGTCGTGTCAACGTCAAACTCGTATCAGAAGCAGGAGTAGGTACGATTGCATCAGGCGTTGCTAAAGCCAAAGCAGATGTTGTTCTTATTGCTGGTTTTGATGGCGGTACAGGTGCATCACCAATGTCATCTATTCGCCACACAGGTCTACCGTGGGAATTAGGTCTGGCAGAAACGCACCAGACGCTACTGAAGAATGGTTTACGTAACCGTATCGTTGTTCAGTCTGATGGTCAGATGAAAACACCTCGTGACCTTGCTATCGCAACTCTTCTGGGTGCTGAAGAATGGGGCGTAGCAACAGCTGCACTGGTTGTTGAAGGCTGTATCATGATGCGTAAGTGTCACAAGAATACTTGTCCTGTCGGTATCGCAACACAGAACAAAACATTACGTGAACGCTTTGATGGTCGCGTAGAAGACGTTGTGACTTTCTTCCAATACATGGCAGAAGGTTTACGTGAAGTAATGGCAGAGCTTGGCTTCCGTACTATTGAAGAAATGGTAGGACAATCTCACAAGCTGAAAATCCGTGATAATGTCAGTCACTGGAAATACAAGAACCTAGATCTTAGTCCTGTACTTTACATTGAAAAGCCACGTGCTGAAGATGGTATTTACAACCAACGTCCTCAAGATCATGGTTTGGATAACGTACTAGACCGTCAATTAATTGAACTTGCACAGCCAGCACTGACAGAAGGTAAAGCAGTCAACGCTGAATTGCCTATCATCAATACCGATCGAAGTGCAGGTACTATGCTGTCGAATGAAATATCGAAAGTATACAAAGACAGCGGGTTACCACAGCCGATGAACGTGAAGTTCTTTGGTTCAGCTGGTCAAAGCTTCGGTGCATTCCTTGCTAAAGGCGTGAAATTTGAAGTTGAAGGCGATGCGAACGATTACTGGGGTAAAGGTCTATCAGGCGGTACTCTAGTACTCTACCCTGATGCGAAATCTGACATCGTTGCTGAAGATAACATCGTTGTGGGTAACGTTTGTTTCTACGGCGCAACATCAGGTGAATCTTACATTCGCGGTCTTGCTGGCGAGCGTTTCTGTGTTCGTAACTCAGGCGCACAAGTTGTGGTTGAAGGTGTCGGTGACCACGGTTGTGAGTACATGACAGGTGGTGTTGCCGTTATTCTTGGTCAAACAGGCCGTAACTTTGCTGCTGGTATGAGTGGTGGTGTTGCTTATGTTTGGGATCAGTTCGATGACTTTGAAACCAAACTGAACCCTGAGTTAGTCGATTTAGATCCAATCGAAAAAGAAGATCAAGCACTGCTACTGAACATGCTAACTAAACATGTTGCATTAACAGGTAGTACGGTTGCAGAGCTTTTCCTATCTAACTTCGAAGATAACTTGAAGAAGATGGTGAAAGTTATGCCGAGGGATTACAAAGCCGTATTACAAAAGCGTAAAGCTGAAGCTCAAGACAAGGAAGCGTTGGAGGCAGTCAATGGGTAAGCCAACTGGATTTTTAGAATTTGGCCGTGAATTGCCAAAAAAATTGGATCCGAGTGTTCGTATTCAAGATAACAAAGAATTCGTTCTAAACGATGAATTTGGTGACAAGATCAATGAACAGTCATCACGCTGCATGGATTGTGGTGTACCGTTCTGTCATAACTCTTGTCCAATTGGAAATATTATTCCTGAATTTAATGATGCGGTTTACCGCGATAGCTGGGAAGAAGCGTGGAACATCCTAAGTTCAACGAATAACTTCCCAGAGTTTACGGGTCGTGTGTGTCCTGCCCCTTGTGAAAGTGGCTGTGTATTAGGTATCAACCAAGATCCCATCACGATTTGTAATATCGAGAAAACAATTGTTGAAACAGCTTACCGTGAAGGTTATGCCAAACCTAAAACACCACGTTCGCGAACAGGTAAAACCATTGCAATTATCGGTTCAGGCCCAGCAGGCTTATCAGCCGCAGAGCAGCTAAACAGCGCAGGTCACACTGTGACAGTGTTTGAGCGTGATGAAAAAGTTGGTGGTCTGCTTCGTTTTGGTATTCCTGACTTTAAGCTAGGTATGGATATCATTGATCGTAAGATCAACCTAATGGCTGAAGCTGGCGTTAAATTTGAAGTTAACGCGCATATTGGTGTAGATATCAATGCTAAGCAATTACGCCAAGACTTTGATGTCGTATTACTTACAGGCGGTTCAACCGTTCCTCGTAACCTGCCAATCCCAGGTCGTGAACTAAATGGCGTACATTTTGCGATGGAATTTCTTGCGCAAAATAACCGTCGTGCCAACGAGATGGATTTAAAAACCGAAGAGATTCACGCCAAAGGTAAACATGTTGTGGTTATTGGTGGAGGTGATACCGGTTCTGACTGTGTAGGTACATCAAACCGTCACGGCGCTGCAAGTATTACTCAAGTTGAAATCATGCCTGTTCCACCTGAAAAGCGTCCAGCTAATCAGCCATGGCCGTCATACCCAATGATCATGAAAACATCAACTTCACATGAAGAAGGTTGTTATCGTTACTGGAACATCTTAACCAAAGAGTTTATCTCTGACGATAACGGTAATGTGAAAGGCTTACGTATTGCTGATATCGTTTGGCAAGAAGCAAAACCAGGCGAGCGCCCAGGGTTTGATGAAGTTGAAGGTTCAGAGCGTGTGATTGCCTGTGATCTTGCTTTCTTAGCGATGGGCTTCTTACACCCAGAACCAACAGGCGTTCTTGCTCAACTTGATATCGCATTAGACGAGCGTGGTAATGTTGCAACTGAAGATTTCGCAACTAACCAAGCTGGTGTATTTGCAGCAGGTGATATGCGTACAGGTCAATCATTGGTTGTACGTTGTATTAACGAAGGTCGAGAGTCTGCTCGTGCAGTTGATGCTTACCTTATGGGTAATACAAACCTTGAAGCAAAAGCTGATTCATTAATGCTTTCTTAACTTCTACGTAAAGTTAATCTTTAATCTAAAGCCAGCTCAAATGAGCTGGCTTTTTACTATTATAACTCTCAATATTCAATGTTAGCCTCAACATTTCCCCGTACATCCCTGAAAACCTATACTTAATTATTAATATTAAGACTTTAATCACGCCTTTCCAATCAGGATAAACACTTGCTATTCACTATATTTAATTGAACTTTAAGATGTTATTACTATTTTAATGTGCATCATAATATTTAGCGCTAGTTGTTATGTCTATTTGACCTTTTTGTAAATTATGGGTACTTTGATGAATCGCAGGAAGCATACTGATGATCAGGATGATTATCATATTGATGCAGTAAACCTGTTTATACCAAACAGGTGCAAGGGAGAATTGCAATGTCACTGTATGACCCATCACTGGAAAAAGATAACTGTGGGTTTGGCCTGATTGCCCATATCGAAGGCCAAACCAGCCACAAACTTGTTCGTACCGCTATATCCGCACTAGATCGCATGACTCACCGTGGTGGTATCGCCGCTGACGGTAAAACAGGTGATGGCTGTGGTCTATTGATTAAAAAACCAGATAATTTCTACCGTATTATTGCTGATGAAAAGGGCTGGAACCTATCCCGTGAATTTGCCGTGGGACAAATTTTCTTAAGCCAAGATCCGGTACTTGCCGAGCAAGCCCGAACCATTATTAATGAAGAACTGGCAAAAGAAACATTATCGATAGCAGGTTGGCGTGAAGTCCCTGTTAATCCTGCTGTTCTCGGTCCTATTGCTCAAGAATCCCTACCTAATATTGAGCAAGTCTTTATCAATGCTCCTGCTGGTTGGAAGCCTCGCGATATTGATCGCCGCCTCTACATCGCTCGTCGTCGCATTGAAAAACGTATTACCGAAGATAGTGATTTCTACATTTGTAGCCTTTCAACTCAAGTAATTGTCTACAAAGGCTTATTCATGCCATCGGATCTACCTAAATTCTACTTAGATTTAGGTGATATTCGATTAGAGTCGTCGATTTGTTTATTCCACCAGCGTTTCTCAACCAATACTCAGCCACGCTGGCCGTTAGCACAGCCTTTCCGTTATTTAGCCCATAATGGTGAAATCAATACCATTACAGGTAACCGCCAATGGGCACGAGCACGAGGCTATAAATTTAGCTCTCCACTGCTGCCTGATTTAAAAACAGCAGCGCCATTTGTTAACGAAACAGGCTCTGATTCTTCTAGCCTTGATAACATGCTAGAGCTATTTTTATCAGGAGGTATGGATCTATTCCGTGCCATGCGCATGCTTGTTCCACCTGCTTGGCAAAACCACCCTGATATGGATCCAGCACTGCGTGCTTTCTACGACTTTAACTCGATGCACATGGAACCATGGGATGGCCCCGCTGGTATCGTAATGTCTGATGGACGTTATGCTGCTTGTAACCTTGACCGAAACGGCCTTCGTCCAGCTCGTTATGTGATCACCAAAGATAAATTGATCACCCTAGCGTCTGAAGTCGGCATTTGGGATTACACCCCAGATGAGGTCGCTGAAAAAGGTCGTGTTGGTCCCGGTGAATTATTAGTTATTGATACAAAGTTTGGCAAAATTTGGCATTCATCAGATATCGATAACGAGCTAATGGGACGTCATCCTTATAAAGCATGGATGGATAGTCACGTTAAACGCTTAACCCCTTTTGAACAATTAGGGGATGAGCAAGTAGGTTGCCGCTCGCTAACTGATGACGAACTGTCGGTTTATCACAAGCAATTTGGGGTAAGCAGTGAAGAACTAGATCAAGTACTGCGTGTTGTCGGTGAAAATGGCCAAGAAGCCACAGGCTCTATGGGTGATGATGCGCCAATGGCAGTATTGTCATCAAAAGAACGACCGATCACCGATTACTTCCGTCAAATGTTTGCACAGGTCACTAACCCACCTATCGATCCACTGCGTGAAAAGCATGTCATGTCACTCGCTACCTGTATTGGTCGCGAAATTAACGTGTTCTGTGAAACCGATAGCCATGCACAACGTGTGGCGTTTGGATCGCCAGTATTAGTGTATTCTGATCTTGTTCAATTACTTGAGTTAGATGATCAATATTATGCCAACAGCATTATTGATATTAACTACAATCCAAATGAAAAAGATCTCAAACAAGCACTAATAGATCTGTGCGATGAAGCTGAACGTGTCGTAAAAGATGGTGCTGTACTGGTTGTTTTATCAGATCGCGGGATCAATAAAGACAAGTTGCCAATTCCAGCAGCAATGGCTGTAGGTGCGGTTCAAAAACGTTTGGTTGATAATAACCTACGTTGTGACACTAACATCGTGGTTGAAACAGCAACTGCCCGCGATCCTCACCAATTTGCCGTACTACTCGGCTTTGGTGCCACCGCTATCTACCCTTACCTTGCTTATGAATCACTCGGTAAATTAATCGATGCGGGGGCAATTAATAAGTCTTACCGTGAAGTGATGAGTAATTACCAAAACGGCATGAATAAAGGTCTATTTAAGATCATGTCGAAGATGGGGATCTCGACCATTGCTTCATACCGTTGCTCAATGCTATTTGAAGCTGTCGGTTTAAGTGATGAAGTCGTTGAGCTTTGCTTTAAAGGTGTTTCAAGCCGTATTGCAGGCGCTGACTTTAGTGACTTCCAACAAGATCTCTTTAACTTATCGCGTAAAGCATGGTTGAAACGTAAACCGATTGAACATGGCGGTTTACTGAAATACGTGCACGGCGGTGAATTCCATGCTTATAACCCTGATGTTGTCGGCACACTACAAAAAGCTGTTAAATCAGGTAATTATCAAGATTACTTAGCCTTTGCTAAAGAAGTAAATGAGCGCCCAGTGGCTGCTATTCGTGACTTATTTAAGCTAAAAGATGACACAACATCGATTCCGGTTGAACAGGTTGAAGCTGCGACTGAGCTTTATAAGCGTTTTGACTCAGCCGCAATGTCGATTGGTGCATTAAGCCCAGAAGCGCACGAAGCATTAGCTATCGCCATGAACCGTTTAGGCGGTTGTTCAAACTCCGGTGAAGGCGGTGAAGATCCTCGTCGCTTTGGTAACGAACGTAACTCACGCATTAAGCAGGTGGCTTCAGGTCGATTTGGCGTGACTCCACACTACCTTGTGAATGCGGATGTTATTCAGATCAAAGTAGCACAAGGAGCTAAACCTGGGGAAGGTGGTCAACTACCCGGCCATAAAGTAACAACCGAAATCGCGAAACTGCGTTATGCGGTACCGGGTGTAACCCTGATCTCACCACCACCTCACCATGATATTTATTCGATTGAAGATTTAGCTCAGCTGATCTTCGATTTAAAACAAGTTAACCCAAGTGCCATGGTATCGGTCAAACTGGTATCAGAACCTGGGGTTGGCACTATCGCAACGGGTGTGGCTAAAGCCTATGCTGATTTAATTACCATTTCAGGTTACGACGGCGGTACAGGCGCAAGTCCACTAACATCGGTGAAATATGCCGGTAGCCCATGGGAGCTTGGTCTTGCTGAAACTCAGCAAGCACTTGTGAGTAATGGCTTACGTCACAAAATCCGTCTGCAAGTCGATGGTGGTTTGAAAACCGGCCTTGATGTTGTAAAAGCAGCAATTTTAGGTGCGGAAAGCTTCGGTTTTGGTACCGCACCTATGGTTGCTCTAGGTTGTAAATACCTGCGTATTTGTCACCTTAATAACTGTGCGACAGGTGTTGCGACCCAAGATGAAAAACTGCGTCGTGATTTCTTTAAAGGCTTGCCTGAACAAGTTATGAATTACTTCATCGGTGTTGGGCAAGAAGTACGTGAACTATTAGCGCAATTAGGCGTAGAAAAGCTCACTGACCTGATTGGTCGTACTAACCTTCTTGAATCATTGGAAGGCTTTACAGCGAAACAAGCCAAGCTTGATTTAAGCCCAATTTTGGTTGCTCCAACAGCGAAAGAAGGTAAAACACTTTACTGCAGCGAGCCTAACACACCATTTGATAACGCAGAGCTAAGCCAGACTTTAGTCGATCAAATCTTACCTGCGATTGAAAGTCGTAGTGGTGGTGATTTCTACTTTGATATCTGTAATACCGACCGCTCTATTGGCGCACGTTTATCTGGTGAAATCGCCCAGCGTTATGGCAACCAAGGTATGTCTGCAAGTCCAGTAACACTGCACTTAACCGGTACTGCGGGTCAGTCTTTCGGGGTGTGGAATGCAGGCGGTCTAAACCTGAAATTAACAGGTGATGCAAACGACTATGTGGGTAAAGGCATGACGGGCGGTATTATTACTATTCGTCCACCACAAGGTTCTGCATTTAAATCAAGTGAAGCGACCATCATTGGTAATACTTGTTTGTATGGCGCAACGGGCGGTAAGTTATTTGCTGCAGGTAAAGCGGGTGAGCGTTTTGCTGTGCGTAACTCTGGCACCATTACCGTTGTAGAAGGTGCTGGTGATAACGCATGTGAATATATGACCGGCGGTATCGTTGCTATTTTAGGTAAAACAGGCGTTAACTTTGGCGCAGGTATGACGGGCGGTTTTGCTTATATTCTTGATGAAGATGGCGATTTCGCAGGACGCGTGAATCCAGAGCTAGTTGAAGCATTACCTCTTGACGAGCTACAAATCCACCAAGAACATTTACGTGGTTTAATCGACCGTCACCTACAAGAAACAGGTTCAAGTCGAGCACAAGAAATTTTGGCGAACTTTGATCAATGGATCCCGAAATTCTATCTTGCGAAGCCGAAGTCAGCAGACATTAACACCCTGCTGGGTCACCAAAGTCGTTCAGCTTCTGAACTACGTCTTCAGGCGCAATAAGGGAGGGAAACCGAATGAGCCAGAATGTTTACCAATTTATTGACGTCGAACGTATCGACCCACCAAAGAAACCGCTAAATGTACGTAAAATCGAGTTCGTTGAAATATACGAACCGTTTACCAAACAGCAGGCAGGTGCGCAGGCGGATCGTTGTTTAGATTGTGGTAACCCTTATTGTGAATGGAAATGTCCTGTTCATAACTATATTCCTCAATGGCTAAAATTGGCCAATGAGGGGCGTATTATTGAAGCCGTTGAGCTTTCTCATCAGACGAATACTTTACCGGAAGTATGTGGTCGTGTTTGTCCTCAAGACAGGCTATGTGAAGGTTCTTGTACCTTAAACGAAGACTTTGGTGCGGTGACAATTGGTAATGTTGAAAAATACATTACCGATAAAGCCTTTGAGATGGGCTGGAAACCTGACATGTCAGGGGTAGAGTGGACAGATAAAAAAGTTGCGATCATCGGTGCAGGCCCTGCCGGATTATCTTGTGCTGATATTCTTGTTCGTAACGGCGTAAAACCCGTGGTATTTGACCGCTACCCTGAAATTGGTGGCTTGCTGACCTTTGGTATCCCATCATTCAAGCTTGAAAAAGATGTAATGATTAACCGTCGTAAAATCTTTACTGAAATGGGAGTTGAGTTTCAGCTCAATACTGAAATCGGTAAAGACGTCACGATGGAATCTCTACTAGCTGACTACGATGCGGTGTTCTTAGGTGTCGGCACGTATAAAAACATGCGTGCAGGATTGGAAAATGAAGAAGCAACAGGCGTATATGACGCATTGCCATTTTTGATTTCTAATACTTACAAGGTAATGGAACTAGAAAGTCCATCGACATTCTTAGATATGAAAGATCAACGCGTGGTCGTACTCGGTGGTGGTGATACCGCGATGGACTGTGTGCGTACATCAATCCGCCAAGGTGCAAAAGATGTGGTATGTGCTTATCGTCGTGATGAAGCCAATATGCCGGGTTCAAAACGTGAGGTAAAAAATGCCCGCGAGGAAGGCGTAAACTTTATGTTTAACCTTCAGCCATTAGGTATTGAAGTGGATAATTCAGGCAAAGTAACTGGCGTTAAAGTAGTGAAAACAGCGTTAGGTGAGCCAGACAGCGCTGGACGTCGTCGCCCTGAACCTGTCTCTGGTAGTGAGCACGTATTAGGTGCAGATGCTGTGATCATGGCGTTTGGTTTCCAACCTCATGCGATGCCATGGCTTACACCATATGATGTTGAACTGGATCAATGGGGACGGATCAAAACCTCATTCGATGCACACTTTGCCTATCAAACCACAAATCCGAAAATCTTTGCCGGCGGTGACGCAGTTCGTGGTTCAGATTTAGTGGTAACAGCCATTGATGAAGGCCGTAAAGCAGCTGATGGCATACTGGACTATCTGAACGTTTAAATACGTTAATTAAAAAAACTAAAGCGGATGGGCAACCTTCCGCTTTTTTATTGATTAAAAATTAGCGTTCGATAACTTTTGGTATAAATTCTATTGCTCATGGTACACTAATTAACACGACAGCACCCTCGGTGCACAGCTTGAACAACAAGAGAACGAATCAATGAAAATCGGCATTATTGGCGCAATGGAGCAAGAAGTTGCGATCCTAAAATCACAACTAGAAAACTGCGAAACACACAACAAAGCAGGTTGTACTCTCTACACTGGTACGCTAAATGGTGCTGATGTTGTCTTGTTACAATCTGGTATTGGTAAAGTTGCAGCAGCAGTAGGCACAGCCGTATTACTTGAAACGTTCCAACCTGATGTTGTGATCAATACAGGCTCTGCAGGCGGTTTTGAATCAAGCCTTAACGTTGGTGATGTTGTGATCTCAACGGAAGTTCGCTACCACGACGCAGACGTGACAGCATTTGGTTATGAGATCGGTCAAATGGCACAGCAGCCAGCCGCTTTCCTATCTGACGAAAAACTGATGGATGTAGCAGAGCAAGCACTATCTGCTTTACCTGAAAAGCCACACGCTGTTCGCGGACTGATCTGTACTGGCGATGCATTTGTATGTAGTACTGAAAAACAAAAATTCATTCGCACTCACTTCCCATCAGTAGTTGCAGTTGAAATGGAAGCAGCGGCTATTGCTCAAGCTTGTCACCAATTCAAAGTACCATTTGTTGTGGTTCGTGCCATTTCTGATGTTGCAGATAAAGAATCGCCAATGAGCTTTGATGAGTTCCTGCCTCTTGCAGCAAAAAGCTCATCAATCATGGTTGAGAAAATGGTTGAGTTACTTAAGTAACCTCATTGTAGTAACTAATTTAAGTGGCCTTGCTTAGCATCTAGCCTAAAACGAGAATAGCTGTCACGGATGATGGAATCACTTGTTGCGTTACTCACAACTAATAGCTCCCTACTCGCTTTGTGGGGAGCGTTATTATTGCATTGGGTTTTACCCATTCCCTACCCGCTTCACCCCATTGTTATTTGGCAACGTCTCGCACTGCTCATTGCAGAGCGTGTTAATCACCCGAAAGAAAATCCCTCTCAACGTATTCTCGCTGGCTCACTTGCTTGGTTTTTAATGTCAGGCACGGTACTGATCTTATTGTTCGCTTTTAGCCAACTGGTTTGGTATCAGACGATTTTCCAGATGACCCTGTTGTGGATGGCAATAGACTGGCAAACATCTGCTAAATTAGGCAAACAATTTAACCAAGCCTATAACCTTGAACACAAAGGCAGATGCCGTGAGTTATTAGCCGATCACGTTAATCGTAATACTGAAAATTTATCATTACTTGGACTAGGTAAAGCGGGTGCTGAAACCCTATTACTTGGTTACGGCCGTAATGTCATTGGCGTCTTATTCTGGTATGCCATTGGTGGTGGTATTGCGGCGATTATGTATCGTTTAGCCATTAGCCTTGCGCGATCTTGGTCACCAAGCCGTGAACAGTTCCGCTTTTTTGGTTTACCCGCGATTCGCATCGCACTTATTTTAGATATTGTTCCGCTTCGCCTGTTTGCTCTATTAATTACTCTTGGTCAAAATGCCAAAAATGCTTTTCATGGTTTAATGCAGCAAGGTGAGAATTGGCAACTACCAGGGCCGGGTTGGTTATTAGCCGCAACCGGACACAAACTGTCTTTATCCCTTGGCGGTCCTGCAATGTACAACCAAGTGAAAATGGAACGACCGCGTATTGGAGGGAAAATTGCCCCCGCATCGTTACACCTTGCACAAATTCAGCAATTAATGACAAGTCGTTTATGGTGTTGGATCATTATTGAAAGTGGCTTACTGATTATTTTTCACGGACTAGCTTAATGCGCTTCCTACTTCTCATTGTTGTTCTATTCCCATTTACCTCTGCCTTTGCTGAACAATCACAGTCTGTTCAACGCATCATTAGCTTATCGCCACACATGACGGAGCTCGCTTATAGCGCTGGTTTGGGAAACAAACTCATCGCAGCTAGCGACTACAGTGATTTCCCAGAGCAAGCGAAAAAATTAGAACGTGTTGCAAATTATCGCGGCATCAAAATGGAACGAATTATTACTTTAAAGCCTGATTTAATTTTGGCATGGAAAGGAGGGAACCCCAGTCGTGAAATGACTCGTTTACAGCAACTTGGGATTAAGATCTTTTACTCAAATCCAACGCAATTAACCGATATTGCAGATACGATTATCAAACTGGGTAAATTTGCTGATGATCCAAGTCAATCGATTACTGCAGCTACAACATTTAGAACACAACTCGCCAAAATTAAAGCACGCTATCAGAACAAGTCTCCTGTACGTTACTTTTATCAATTAAGTGATAGCCCTATGTTGACGATTTCAGATGGCAACTGGCCGAGTCCTGTCTTTGATATTTGCGGTGGAGAAAATATTTTTGCCACCAGCACCGCGGCATACCCACAAGTCAATCAAGAGCAAGTTGTTGTTCGCCAACCCAGCGTCATTTTCGGTTCACGTCATGCAACATCAAAAGAAAATAGCCCATGGTTACAGTGGCAAGGAAAACTGCCTGCAGTTGATAATCATCAGCTTTATCAACTCAATAGTGATTGGTTAAACCGCCCGACACTTCGCACTCTTAAAGCCGTAAAGCAAGTGTGTCAACTACTGGAAAATGCAAGAAAAACCCTACCTTTGCTGTGAATAACCTCACTAAAGGTGGATTTTATAGTTGTACCTAGCTACGTAGGCAGTACAATCGCCTGCCTACTTCCCCCCTTTTCTATTAAATAGGGATAAACATGCTCATCTATATTCTCGATATGTTTGGTACTGCAATCTTTGCAGCCTCGGGAGTACTCATGGCTGGACGATTACGCATGGATCCTTTTGGCGTTGTCGTGCTAGCCAGCGTAACAGCTATTGGTGGCGGCACTATTCGTGATATGGCATTAGGTGCTACCCCTGTGTTTTGGATCAAAGATACCAATTACTTATGGGTGATTTTTATTACCTGTATTATTACTATGCTCGCCACTCAACGCCCCAAACGGATGCCATGGTATTTTCTTCCTGTCGCTGATGCGATTGGATTAGCAGTCTTTGTTGCTATAGGTGTCGAAAAGTCATTACGTTATGGTGCATCGCCAATGGTCGCTGTGATCATGGGTGTAATAACAGGTTGTGGTGGTGGCGTAATCCGAGATGTACTCGGACGAGAAATACCAATGGTATTACGTACAGAGGTTTATGCAACAGCCTGTATTCTAGGTGGTATGGTACACACCATAGGCTTATCTTTAGGCGTACTGCCTTCTGTTGCTGCAGTGATCGGTATCTTTACTACACTCACCATAAGACTTGCAGCCATTAAGTGGAATCTGTCTCTGCCTATTTTTGCACTGCGTAATTAACAAAAAAACCGCCAACACTGGCGGTTTTTTAATGTGATACAAACAAGGCTAACTTATTCTTCAATCGAGATTTTACGGCGTTTGAATCGACGGACAAGCCACCATCCAAGTATACAAGCAAGTACAACGACGACAGACCAACATTGCATCTGATATTTATGATAGAAGGCTAAAATAGGCCCTAATTCGTCATGTAAATAAGCAGGAGCTACGCCAAATACCAATAGCCAGATCGTTACTGCTAAGAAGTTACCTAATAAGAAAAGTTGAACTGGCATTTGCGCAATACCACAGCCAATACACATGAACTGTTTAATGCCTTCAACAAAGCGACTGATCACAAGCCCTAGCATGCCATAGCGGTCAATAAACTGATGTAACTTGGTCAGCGTTCGCGGTTTAATCCATTCTTTCTTCGTTAAGATATGACCAAATTGGCGTCCAATAAAGTAGCCAATACTGTTACCAATAAAGCTACTTGCCCAAGCAACAGATAGCACCATAGGTAACGACATTTTACCTGACGAAGCCAATAAACTCGCGACGATTAATAACGACTGACCAGGCGCTGGGATCCCCATACCTTCAACAGCAATTGCCAATGCCAAAATATAGTACCCGTATTGCTGCAGCAGCGGGGTGAGATCAGTAATAATATGTTGAATCGATTCCATAGCCAGTTGATATAAAAATGAAGAGTAATTTTTTATAGTAGCTTGTCTCTTGTCGTCGGCATAATGATCAAAGCTAGAAAGTAAGCTTTCATAAACCACCAAACATTAAGATTTAAAGCCAAGTTATTATTAATTAAGACTATTTGATAGATAATAAAAAAGGACGCAAATGCATCCTTTTTTATTTGAATAACGCTGCGAGATAAATGTGATTATTTAATCATCACACGAGCAAATTTACGTTTACCCACTTGGAAAACATAGTTGCCAGCAGTCGGTACTAGTTTAGTATCTCCTACTTTCTCACCATCTTGCTTCACAGCACCTTGGCGGATCATACGCATTGCATCAGACGTTGAATTAACCAATGCTGCTTCTTTTAATAAGTTCGCAATAGGAAGACCTGCTTCGAATTCAAACTCAGGCATTTCATCAGGTAGGTTACCTTTTTGGAAGCGACTGATAAATTCTTGCAATGCCGCTTCTGCCGCTTCTTCTGAATGGAAGCGTGCAATGATCTCTTTTGCTAGTAGGAACTTCACATCACGTGGGTTTTTACCTGCATCGACATCAGCTTTAAACTGAGCAATTTCATCCAATGGACGGAATGAAAGCAATTCAAAGTAGCTCCACATCAGATCATCAGAGATAGACATGATCTTACCAAACATGTCGCTTGGCGCATCGGCAACACCAATGTAGTTATGCGCCGATTTAGACATTTTCTTCACGCCATCTAAACCCACCAGCAATGGCATCGTCAGTACAACCTGTGGTTTTTGACCGTGCGATTTTTGTAACTCACGACCCATTAACAAGTTGAACTTCTGATCAGTACCACCTAACTCTACATCTGTTTCCATTGCTACTGAATCGTAACCTTGTAGTAATGGATACATGAATTCATGGATCGCGATTGGACGATTCTCGCCGTAACGCTTTTTAAAATCGTCTCGCTCTAGCATACGAGCAACGGTTTGATTAGACGCTAAACGGATCATTCCCTCAGCACCTAACTCTGATAACCATGTAGAGTTAAACGCAATCGTAGTTTTAGCAGGATCAAGGATCTTAAATACCTGCTCTTTATATGTTTCCGCATTGCGTAATACATCTTCACGCGTAAGTGGCGGGCGTGTCGCGTTCTTACCCGTAGGGTCGCCGACCATACCAGTAAAATCGCCAATCAAGAAAGTGACTTCGTGGCCTAATTCCTGAAAAGTACGCAACTTATTAAGAATAACCGTGTGTCCAAGGTGAATATCTGGCGCCGTTGGATCGGCACCTAATTTAATACGTAATGGACGGTTTTCTTTTAGCTTTGCAATTAGCTCAGCTTCCGGGATAAGTTCTTCTACCCCACGTTTTATCTCAATAAGTGCTTGTTCAATGCTGGCCATTCTTGTTCGCTCCCACAAAATTGGCAAAAATAATAAGCCGACCATCTTACTTGAATAGCAGGCTTTTTTGAAACCAGTTAGACTGAAGGTCGTTTATTTTTTCGGAATATATGTGAAAAATTCAGTATGAAAGGAACTTCATCACCTCGTTTTCCACGGAAGAACATCTTTTTTATCATATTGATCAGCATAGCAATGCTAGGGCTTGCGCTAATGCCGAGTGCTGAGCAAGAAACCACTTCTCAAGCTGAGCGTAAATTTAAAATTGGCACACCTTACCCTATTTCCATTGCAACCGCTTCGGCAACACCTCTTTCAGGTAAGGATAAAACAGATAAGCTTACGTGGAAAAAGCACGTTATTGAAAGTGGAGAGAGTTTAGCGATCGCATTTGATAACATCGGCTTAAATAGTAAAACTCTACATTCCCTTATCAATACCGATGACAATACAAAACAATTAGAAAGACTTCGTCCAGGCAATATCCTTAAATTTGGCTTTAATAAAGAAGGGAAATTAGTTGAACTTCGCCAACCTCGCAATCATTTAGAAACCTTGATTGTACGCCATGATGGCAATACCTTTTCCAGTGAGATGGATAAAAAAGAAATTAAAACTCATACCAATTTCTCTCATGCCACCATTGAAACCAGTTTTTGGAATGCCGCAGATAAAGCAGGATTAACCGCCAATCAGATCATGGAAATCGCCGCGCTATTTGGTTGGGATATTGATTTTGCTCTCGATATTCGGGCTGGTGATAAATTTGAAGTGTTATTTGAACAGCACTATTTAGATGGTAATCCAGTCGATCGCGGTGAGATTTTAGCCGCAACCTTTACCAATATGGGGCAAACTTTTACCGCAGTTCGCAATAACGACGGCAAATATTACGATAAAGACGGGCTAGCGATGCGTAAAGCTTTCTTACGCTCTCCTGTAAACTTCCGTTATGTTAGTTCAAACTTCAATCCGCGTCGTCTCCACCCTGTTACAGGAAAAGTAAAGCCGCACCGAGGCACTGATTATGTTGCTCCTGTTGGCACACCAATTTGGGCGGCAGGTGATGGTGTAGTGTTAGAGTCGGCGTATAACAAATACAATGGTAACTACGTTTTTATCAAGCATAGTGCTAAATATGTCACCAAATACCTTCACTTAACCAAGCGTACGGTAAAAAAAGGGCAACGAGTAAAACAAGGGGATACCGTCGGTACTTTAGGAGGTACTGGTCGCGTCACAGGCCCCCACCTACACTATGAATTCTTGGTTAATGGTCAGCATAAAAACCCTCGTACGGTAGATTTACCACAAGCCAATTCATTATCAGGCAACGAGCAAGTCACGTTTAAAAAGCAAGCTAAACAACAACTTGAACATATTCAGCAATTGAGCACTTTGGTTGCTAACAATGACATATTATTAAACTAAGCCATTGTTTAGATACAAAAAAGCCGACAATCAATATTGTCGGCTTTTATTTAATTCAATAATTATTGAGTTAAGATTAAACACTAAATGATGCGCCACAACCACAAGTCGTTGTTGCATTTGGGTTGTTTACAAAGAAACGCGAACCTTCTAGACCTTCAGTGTAATCAACCGTACCACCCATTAGGTACTGGAGACTCATAGGATCAACCACTAGCGTTACACCGCTATTTTCAATGGTCATATCACCATCATTTACTTTTTCATCAAAAGTAAAACCATATTGAAAGCCACTACAGCCACCACCAGTGATATAAACACGTAGCTTTAGATTCGGGTTTTCTTCTTCAGCGATCAGTGTTTTTACTTTATTCGCTGCAACATCAGAAAAAGTTAGCGGCAAATTAGCATCGCTCATTACAAAACCTCTCACACACTTCCGTTAATTACGCTGATTATCCAATACCTGACTATGTTGTTCAAGTATTAGGCTCACTTGTTGGAGAATCATGGCGTAAACGCTCTTTTTTAATTGTTCGGTGTAGCAACTGCGAATAAATCGGTTGTCCGCCTAACATCTGAGCAAGCATAGTCGCACCGAGAGTGGTAACAATCAATGGTAAAATAAGGTGATAGTTGTTGGTCATTTCAATAACCAGCAAAATCCCCGTAATAGGCGCACGTACCGTTGCAGCAAAAAGCGCTCCCATACCAGCGATAGCAAATAGCCCAGGATCAATGCCTAAATCAGGATAAATGCCCTGTGTGATCATGCCATAGAAAGTACCAAACAATGTCCCTAACGCCAACATTGGAGCAAAAATACCGCCAGGTGCACCAGAGCCAAAACACAGTAATGTTGTTGCAATACGCGCAAAAAACAACAGCATTAACATACCTAAACCGTAGTCACCGTTAGTCGCGTGAGGAATAAGGAAAATGCCGCCACCGGTTAACTCAGGAAAATACAACAGAAGTAAACCGAAACAACCACCAATTAATGCGCCAGTGATAAGGTAACGCTTATGCTCATTACGGTGAATTTTAACAAAGCTATCTAACGCAAAAATAATCATCCGATTAAATAGGACACCAAAACCACCAAATAGCATCCCTAACACTAAGAATAACCATAATGATTTCAGTGCCGGAGCATCATATTGCGGCATCGAAATTACGGCTTCTTGACCACGTAACAGACGAAAGACGATATTTGACATTACCGCAGAGATCATTACGCATTTTACCGAAATTAAACTGTAACGAAACTGCGGACGCATCTCCTCAAGTACAAACATGATCCCCGCCATCGGGGCATTAAATGCTGCTGCTAAGCCTCCTGCAGCACCTGCAGCGAGTAAAGAGTGTCGGCCTTCTTTATCTTTTAAACGAAAGATATCAGAGATCATTCGTCCAATATTACCGCCCATTTGCACGGTTGGACCTTCACGCCCCAGCACCATACCCGAGCCTAACGCACCTAAACCACCGAAAAACTTAACTGGGATCACGCGCCACCAGCGAACAGGGCGCATTTCTTCCATCGCCCCCTCAATTTCAGGAATACCAGAACCACCAGCTTCAGGGGCCAAACGACTTGTAAGGTAATAGCCAACAAAAGCGAGCGAGGCACTGACAATGAACGCTGCAAGCCACAGAGGAAGTACACTGGTTATTTCATCACGTAACCACTCTGTCCGCTGATCGGTTACCCAGTTGACACCAATTTCAAACAAGGTTCCGACAAAGCCCGCTAAAATACCGACAAGAGCTGATAAAAATAGAACAGAGACAGGCGTTTTATCACGAGTAAGCAGTTGCCTTACAAAAACGCGAGGTTGAAGATGAGGAGGCATGTGGATCCCATGCGTTTTATCAGTCATTTTTCGGCCGTATTGTTAAAAGATTGCATATAGAATGCAGGAAGGATAAATAAAACTATTGGATTTAGAAGAGTAATCCAAGATGGGCGTTTATTATACTGCTAATGTTGAAAAATAGCTTTCCAACTGTGACTTGTGTTGCAATATTGCTGTAATTAATTGTTCAATACGCTCAAATAACTACCATAAATCGCCCTCCCTAAATTGCATCCTTTTAGGTACAATAGATTAATAACAATCTACACACTTCTCTGGCCTACAATCCCTAGGACAGAAAACTATGTGGATTGGATCTACGCCTGATTATTTTATATAGGATCTCACAATGAGCAAAACGAGCAAATCGGCTGATTTATTTGCCAAAGCAAAACAAAAAATTCCAGGTGGCGTTAATTCTCCAGTGAGAGCGTTCGCTGGTGTTGGTGGCACACCACTCTTTATTGAGCGTGCCGATGGCGCTTATATTTTTGATGCTGATGGCAATGCATACATCGATTTCGTTGGCTCTTGGGGTCCAATGATCTTAGGCCATAACCATGCCGCTATTCGTGATGCAGTGATCGATGCAGCGCAACAAGGTTTAAGTTTTGGTGCGCCAACAGCAATGGAAATCACCATGGCTGATCTTGTATCAAAGCTAGTACCATCGATGGAAATGGTACGCATGGTGAGCTCTGGTACTGAAGCAACCATGAGCGCTATTCGTCTAGCACGCGGGTTTACTGGTCGCGATAAGATCTTAAAATTTGAAGGTTGTTACCATGGCCATGCTGATTGTCTACTTGTTAAAGCAGGCTCTGGCGCATTAACCCTCGGTCAACCAAGCTCGCCTGGTGTACCTGCAGATTTTGCAAAACATACTCTAACAGCAACCTATAACGACCTAGATTCTGTCCGTGAAGCGTTTGCAACTCACCCAGAAGAGATTGCTTGTATTATCGTTGAACCTGTTGCAGGTAACATGAACTGCATTCCGCCTGTACCTGGCTTCCTTGAAGGACTACGCGACATCTGTGATGAATTTGGCGCGCTATTAATTCTTGATGAAGTAATGACAGGCTTCCGCGTATCAGAAGGTGGTGCTCAAGGCTACTACAACATTAAACCAGACCTAACAACACTAGGTAAAATCATCGGCGGCGGTATGCCAGTCGGTGCATTCGGTGGTCGTAGTGAAGTGATGGAATTTGTTGCACCAACAGGTCCTGTCTACCAAGCGGGTACGCTATCAGGCAACCCTGTTGCAATGGCGGCAGGTCACGCGTGTTTAAGCGTGTTAACTGAAGACGGTAATGAAAAACGCCTTGCTAATACCACTAAACGTCTTGCTGATGGCTTTAAAGCATTAGCAGATAAGCACGGTGTTCCACTGGCCGTTAATCAAGTAGGTGCGATGTTTGGCTTCTTCTTTACTGAGCAAGAAACTGTAACGTGCTACGAAGATGTAACAAAATGCGATGTAGAGCGTTTCAAGCGTTTCTTTAATTTAATGCTAGAAAAAGGGGTATATCTTGCACCTTCTGCATATGAAGCATGCTTTACTTCGCTAGCACACACAGATCAAGTCATTGATGCAACACTTGAAGCAGCTGACTTTGCTTTTGCAACGCTTGCACATGAAAACAGCCCTGAATAATTCAGAAAGCTGAAATAAATAATAATAAAAAAGGTCACAATTAGTGACCTTTTTTTATGACATTATTTTAGTATCTAAAACACAGAAATTGTATTTAACTACTGCCGTAGATAAAAGCTAGGTTATTGCCAAAAATATAACGCAAGCAGTACCATGATGACTAAAATAATTAGTGCAATCGGTGGTCTGCGCTTTTTTTTGTCATCACAGCCACAATTACAACATCCCATAAGCCATCTCCGCGATAAAGGGTATAATCGATAAGTTATAGCGACAATGATTATAATGATAATCTTTATCAATAAAAGCAGTAATGAAGACGCTTATTAATTAAAGGAAACATACAGTGCCACAGCCATTTAAAATCGAGCCACGCCATTGGCTCCTTATTATTGCTTTATTTGTTGCTGCATTTGCCAGTTACAAACTCATCGAACCTTATTTAGGGCCGATTGTTCTCGCCTTTATTATTTCATTACTCTTTGCACCGCTACATAAACGTTTATTAGCGTTAATGCCAACCCGTGCAAATACTGCTGCCATGCTATCTTGCTTTGTGCTTACCGTCATTATTGTGATCCCACTACTTGTGGTGTTTTCATCCATTGTTCATCAAGGTACAACCGTTTCTAAAGAAAGCTATCAATGGATCACATCCGGTGGCCCGAAAGAACTATTTGCTCATCCTTACGCTCAAAAAGTATTGTTTTATATTGATAAGTACTCGCCGTTCCATGATTTTGATCCTCAGGTCATCATTCAGAAAATTGCAACCACAGCATCTCAAGTGGGCTCTCAAGCAATAAACATTAGTGCACGTATTCTTGGAGACGCCACTAGCATATTGGTTAACTTTATGATGATGCTATTTGTATTGTTCTTCCTGCTACGTGATAACGACAAGATGATTGCCGCGATCCGCCATGTGATCCCACTATCTCGCAGTCAAGAAGATGCGATTATGGAAGAAGTTGAACAAGTCGCAAAATCTGCCGTACTTGGTTCATTTCTAACCGCCGTTGCGCAAGGTTTAGCCGGTGGTTTTGCAATGTGGCTATGCGGATTCCCAGGGCTGTTCTGGGGCTCAATGATGGCTTTTGCTTCATTAATCCCTGTCGTAGGTACCGCACTTATCTGGCTACCTGCATCTCTATACTTACTGTTAGTCGGTCAATGGGAATGGGCATTATTCTTAGCTGGCTGGGGAGTGCTTGTCGTCGGTTCAATCGATAACGTTGTCCGTCCATTGCTGATGCAAGGCAGTTCAAGCATGAATACCCTACTGATCTTCTTCTCAATCATTGGGGGGATCCAATTATTTGGTTTGATCGGTATGATTTACGGTCCAATCATTTTTGGCGTAACATTAGTGTTGTTTAAAATGTATGAAGTTGAATTTAAAGACTTCTTAGAACAACAAGATTCTAACTAATCCGTCATTACAATGCCGTCTCTATTCTAGGGCGGCATTTTTCTTCTATTCAATCTTCCTCTCTACTGCTGATTTCTTTTCAACGGCACATAATTATGGAACAATTCGCTCCCAAATTTATGATGTCTACATTGAGGCCAGTTACATGTCTTATTGCGCCGCGAGCCAGGTTGTTGCTCGTCAATCTGAGTTTTTTGAAAACCGTAAAGTCCTTATCGCTGGCGAATTAAGTGATACCTTCGCATCAGAGCTATCTCAAACCGCTCAAACGGTATCGGTATTTACCACAAACTATGGCTTCTACTCAGATATCAAACGTTTTAACAATGTAAGTAGTTACTTCGGGGCTGAATTAACAGAAACATTAGATATCGATATGATCCTGCTTTACTGGCCTAAAGCAAAAGCAGAAGCAGATTACTTGTTAACTATGCTACTGAATAAGTTCGGTAAAGGCATTGAAATTTGTATCGTTGGTGAAAACCGCTCAGGGGTTCGCAGTGCAGAAAAACTCTTTGCAGAATATGGCCCACTGACAAAATATGATTCTGCACGTCGCTGCAGTTTTTACTGGGGGCGTTGTGATAACACGCCAAAAGCCTTCAACCTATCAGATTGGTTCCGTAGTTATCCTATCGATATTGCAGGCGTACAACTTACTGTGCGCTCATTACCTGGCGTATTTAGCCACGGTGAGTTTGATAAAGGCTCAGAATTACTGCTTAACAATCTACCTAAATTACACGGTAAAGTATTAGATTTTGGCTGTGGTGCTGGTGTGATTGGCGCGGTGATGAAAGCTAAATACCAGACTATTGATTTAGAGCTGTGTGATATCAGTGCGCTAGCCATTGAATCGGCAAAAGAAACATTTAAGGTCAATAACCTTGAAGCGAGCAAGTTCACTGCTACCGATGTCTATAAGACGTTAACGGGCCCTTACCAGTTCTTGATCAGCAACCCACCGTTCCATGCGGGGTTAAAAACGTTTTATGCCGCAACTGAGCTATTTATCAATGATGCACCACAATACCTTAGCCATAATGGTCAACTCGTCATTGTAGCCAACAGCTTCTTACAATATCCGCCATTAATTGAAGCAAGCCTTGGTGAGTGCAATATTACGGCTAAAACAAACAAATTTAATATTTACGCCGCAACCAAATAACCGTTAATTTATTTTAACGGAACATTTATCTAAAGAGGGACATTATTGTCCCTTTTTTATAATTAAAACTCCGTCAAAACCGTTAATTCTGTGTTTTACAACACGCTTCATTATCGCTGTGCTTGATCACTTTAAATAAGTCAGTATAAGCAGTATTATATTAATATATATGGACTTAGTGATTTCTAACGAACGGAAAAATTGTCAAAAACGTTACTTTTAAAACGTTTTATAATTTAACGTTAGTCTCTGACCCTCAATCCAAATCGAACGATAATCATTTTATTCAGGCACCGGAATGCAGAATACTAAACGATTTAAACGTCTCCAGCATACGTTAATGCTGGCTTTTATTGTTCTTAGCATCACACCTTTGGTTTTATCTGCCTTATATTTTCTTAACTCTCATACCAAAGATCTTGCTGAACAAAGCATCAATCACTTAGCTTCTTTACGTGATAATAAGCAAAAGCAACTTTATAGCTTTTTCGCAGCCAAAGAATCCGAGGTGAAGAGTTTCGCTCGCTCTGAATTATCGAATAACAGTGGCGGTCGTTTTTATGGCTTAGTCGGTGCTTACCATCAACTCGGTGATATAGAGCAGCAACTTGCATCTCAAGGGCATGCTAATTATTTTTCGCAAACCCTCACCAAAAAAAATGAATCCCATAATAAAACGACTTATGTAGGACATGAGCGCTATCGTTTGATGTATAAGCGCTACAACGCTGTTTATAAAGAGTATTTAAAACGCTCTGACTTCAAAGATATCATGTTAGTTGATCGTTCAGGAAACGTGGTTTACTCCGTTCACAATCACCAGTTATTTGGCGTCAATTTACTTACCAACGCCCAAGCATCGCCAGCTTTAAAACAAACCTTTGAAGCGATTACTGAAAAAACCAAACAAAGTCAGGCTAAACCAGATCAGGTACCGGTTACTTTTACCGATTTTAGTCAATCCACAAACACCGACGACACAACCGCATGGTTCGCCGCACCGATCATTCAGCAAGGCTACTTGCACAGTTATGTCTTTATGGAGTTAAGTAATAAGGCGATTTCTGAACTTATTCAAGATCTTGGTAATAATGCGAACTACGTTCAAACCTTATTGATTGGTCAAGATCACAAACTGCGTTTCTCTGCAGAAACAGGGGTTCCCACAACGTTAAAAAGTGAAAGTATCAGTGAAGCACTGGCTGGCAAATCAGGTGTAGGTAGCTTTAAAAACTACGATAACATTTCAGTACTTAGTGCCTTTTCACCACTCGATATCCTTAACAATAAATGGGCACTAGTCGTTGAACTACCAGAAAAAGAAGCCTTTGCTCGTATTACTGAATTAGAAAAAATATTCGGTGTAGCAATGATCACCGCTATTATTTTGGTGATCTTTGCTTCTCACTTATTGTCTAATTCAATTACAGCACCTTTACTGCGGTTAACTTGGGCGGCAGAAAAAGCCTCTGGCGGCGATTTAGACCAAGTCATCGAAGGCACTGAGCGTAGTGATGAAATTGGTCGCCTTGCGATAAGCTTTTCACGTATGCAGCGCTCTATTCGCGAAAAAATAGGTTTAATTAAAACTCAAAATGACGAGTTAGAACAAAGCCTTAAAATTATCAAGCAGAAAAACAATGAACTACAGACGGCAGATAAACTTAAAGATGAGTTCCTTGCAACCACATCCCATGAGTTACGCACCCCACTTCATGGTATGGTCGGGATTGCAGAATCTTTACTTGCTGGAGCGAATGGACCCGTAAAAGATTCTCAACGTCGTCAGTTAGAAATGATCATCAACAGTGGACAACGTTTAACTAACCTTGTTGATGATCTGCTGGATTACCACAAAATGCGTTATGGTGATTTAGACATTCATCGCCATGCGATTGATCTGTCTGCAGCAGTGAGATTAGTACTGGAGCTTTCTAGTCATTTGCTTGGTAACAAACCGGTAAGGATCATTAATCAAATTCCAGCAAATTTGCCACTCGTTGATGCTGATGAACAACGTTTAGAACAAGTTCTTTACAACCTTGTTGGTAACGCGATTAAGTACACATCTGAAGGTAAGATCATTATCTCTGCCACAGTATTAGAACAGCAATTACGTGTACAAGTCGTCGATACGGGGCAAGGTATTCCAAGTGAACAGTTAGAGCATATTTTTGAACCCCTCATTCAAGCAAACTCAAATTCGGCAAACTACCGACAAGGGGCTGGTCTAGGTTTATCGATTAGTCGTCAACTTATTGAATTAATGGGCGGACGCTTATATGTAAGTAGTCAGCCTATGATTGGCACTACTTTTAGCTTTACCTTAAACCTTGCAACCAATGAGCAGATCAATGCGATATCTAATGACTCTATACTCCAGCACTTCCAAGTACCGTCGCTAGACTCTAGAAGTTGTGAAAGCACCAATTTACCTGAAAACCCTGAAGGTGATCTTATTCTTGTAGTGGATGATGAGCCCGTAAACCTTCAGATTTTAAATAATTTCCTACGGCTTGCTGGCTATCGAGTAAAAACAGCGGAGAGCGGTCATCAGGCATTAGATATTGTGCAGCAACAACGTCCAGATCTGATCTTACTCGATATTATGATGCCGGAGATGAGTGGTTACGAAGTCTGTACCCTATTAAGAAAGCAGTACTCTATTTTTGAATTACCAATAATGATGTTGTCTGCACTTGGACAAATTCAAGATCGCATTAAAGGCTTTGAGTGTGGGGCTAATGACTACTTAACTAAACCTTTTAATAAAGAAGAGTTAATTGCTCGTATTCAAGCTTATCTACAAGCCAGTAAGACTGAACATGAAAAGCAAAAGAACCAAAGCTTACAACAAGAGATCCATCGTCGAGAGCAAGTAGAAATCAGCTTAATTGAAGCTCAAAGCCGCTTGCTAGGGCTTCTTGACTCGACCAATGAAGCGATTATCTGTGTACAAAGTGAAGGTCGTATTCGCTATGTTAATAGTGCCGCTGGTAAGTTATTTAAACGCTCACCAGAGCAACTAGAGCGCCATACCATTTCGGATATTATCGCTACAGAGCTACCGATAAGTATCAACGACAGCCACCATTACAATGGTAAGTTGAGCTTCATTATTAATGATGAGATCCAAACATTATCAACCGACATTATTAACCTTCCTGAAGAATCAGGACTTAAACAAATGTTTGTTTTTGATAACCAAGGTCCTTCGGCAGATCATCGTATAGGCTTACTAGAAAATGCTGTTGATATGTTGTCAGAGTTTGCTTTTAACGGCGACAAGAATAACTTACAACAACTCAGAGAGCTTGGTGGTGAATTCACACGCTTGGCTGATAAGCTGGATGGTAGCGGACAAAATAAAGGGGATCTTATTCGTCAACTTATGGTTGAGTCGATGACGATGACGCTTTCATTATGGGAAAATGACGCTAAGAAAACCAAATTTGAATTAGCTGAGGAAAGTGGATTATGGCGAGTGTATCTTGATCGCAGCACCTTACAAACTCGTACCCTCGATAAATATCTACATATCGATACGTTACCTAAAACCCCACGTTGGCGAACAGTGATCAACACAATGGATTACGTATTAGAGCGTTGTACTCAAACCACAGTAGAGCGTCAACATGTTGTAGCAATGCGAGACAAACTGCACCATACAATTAGTACCAGCTGATTAAGTTTATTAAATACTAAATATCAAGGCTCTTACGGGAGCCTTTTTTATGCCTGTAAGATACAAATGTGAAAACTAGTCCCCTTATTACTTCTTTAGCATTACATCCATAAGCAAATATTCACGTCAGATGAGCCTCATCTAGCACCATAACTATGTGGTCTTTTTTATTATGATTCACCCGATGAAACTGTTTTTTTTAATAAAAAAATATCGCATTAAAAGCCATAAAATGACATGAATCACACTCTATTTTCTGACTATTTTTAAAGCAATTTTAGCTAAATTAGGTTCTTAACGATAGAAAAGGTAATTAGTTTTTGTTTATGAGAAGCGAATCACAACAAACATTGACGATAAATTTTACACACAGAAATAATGCCTTAAAAAACTCTTATTACATAGACAACACCAAAAAAAACCAAATTAAAGCAAATTAAAGCAAACAAAAACAATCACTTAATCCGCCCGTGCTTTTTAGTATGATTTCGTTAACATAAGAAATAAATGTGATGTAACACACAGTTAACATCTACCTATCGATAACAACAAAAACAGAAATTAACGTTTTTGACGTTGTCATTAGTTATTTTGACGATTTTGACGAGAAGCCTGATTGACGATTTATCTATTACAGCGAATATTTAAACCACTGAGAGCTTACAAGGCCATTCACCGGTTCAGCGTTACTCAGTTCCGATGAAGTAAGTTCAAGGGCTCCAATGATGGAGCAATTTAATTTCCATTAAGTGAAACAGAGCTAAGAGTAAGGAACAGCTATGCTTGCCAATATTAACAAAACTAAGTTAGCACTTGCCGTTGTTGCAGCAGCAACCGCTTTTACAGCACCAGTAGTATCTGCAGCAGAAAAAAGTGAACTAACAGTCGTACCAAATTTCTACCCTACAATGGTACGCAACTTTAACCCGTACCTATCGACAAACCTACACACTACAAGTGACTTCGTTTACGAGCCATTGGTTGTTTTCAACCAAATGAAAGGTAATGAGCCAGTTATGCGTTTGGCGAAAGACTACTACATGTCTGACGACCTAATGCAAGTTACGTTCGAAATCCGTGATGGTGTTAAGTGGTCTGACGGTAAAGCGTTTTCTGCTGATGATGTAGTTTATTCTTTTGATCTAATTAAAAAGAACCCAGAACTAGATCAACGTGGTATCAACAAGTGGGTTAAATCAGTTAAGCAAGACGGTAACAAGGTTATCTTCGATCTAACTGAAGCGAACTCGAACGTTCCTTTCGAAATTTCTTTCGTACCAGTAGTGCCTAAACACATCTGGAGCAAAGTTGAAAATCCATCAACTTTCACTAACGAAAACCCAGTAGGTACAGGTCCGTTTACTGAGATTGATACATTTACTCCTCAGCTATACGTTCAATGTCGTAACCCTAACTACTGGGATAACGACAACCTAGAAGTTGACTGTCTACGTGTTCCTCAGATCGCGAACAACGATCAGTTGCTAACGAAGATCATCAACTCAGAGCTAGATTGGACTTCATCGTTCATTCCTGACATCGATAGCACTTACGCTGCGGCGAACCCAAATCACAAATACTGGTACCCAGCAGCAGGTACTCAGTCATTCATGTTGAACTTCAAGTCGCCAAAAGCGGGTAACAAAGAAGCAATCAACAACGTTGATTTCCGTCGTGCGTTCTCAATGGCTATCGACCGTCAAACAATCATCGATATCGCATTCTACGGTGCGGGTACTCCGAACGATTACGCATCGGGCCTAGGTGATGGTTTCAAAACTTGGTCTGATGAAGCTGTACACAACAAGTACAAAGCATTTAACACATACAATGTGAAAGGTGCTAAAGAACTTCTAGCGAAAGCTGGCTTTAAAGATACTGATGGCGACGGTTTTGTAGAATCACCAACAGGCAAGAAGATCGAACTTACAGTTCAATCTCCAAACGGTTGGACTGACTTCAACAATACTGTACAGCTAGGTGTAGAGCAGCTTCAAGAAGCAGGTATTAACGCGAAAGCAAGTACACCTGACTTCGCTGTTTACAACGAAGCAATGCTAAACGGTACTTACGATGTAGCTTACACAAACTACTTCAACGGTGCTGATCCTTACCTATACTGGGATAGCGCATACAACTCACGCTACCAGTCTGGTGATGGCATGCCTCGTTTTGCAATGCACTTCTTCAAGAATGCAGAGCTAGACTCGCTATTAGACAGCTTCTATAAGACTGCTGATAAAGGTGAGCAAACTAAGATTGCTCATAGCATCCAGAAAATCATCGCTGAAAACCAAGTTACGGTTCCAGTAATGTCTGGTGCGAACAACTTCCAATACAACGAAACTCGCTTCACTGGTTGGTGGAATGAGAAGAACCCTCAAGGCCGTCCAATGGTATGGGCAGGTGTTCCTGAGCGTCTACTTCAAGTACTGGATCTAAAACCAAAAGCATAATATCTGCTTAATATTTGCGGTGCACACCTTGTGCACCGCCTCTTCCCCTAAATCCTTTCTTCTATAAAAGGTATGGCGCCTTGCGTCAGGGGGTTTTACGTCCTGAATTCAGCTCAGGAAGGCAAGCTGGATGTGTAAGGTGTGAGTTATGGGATTTTTTCTACGTCGTTTATCGTTTTATTTTATCGCGCTAATTTTCGCGGCAACGCTAAACTTTATTCTTCCGCGTGCGATGCCTGGTGACCCAGTTACCATGATGTTCGCCAACGCAACTGCGCAGGTAACCCCTGAGCGTATTGCTGCAATGCAAAAGCTATTAGGCTTTGTTGATGGCCCTTGGTATGAGCAATATTTCACGTATCTATCTAATGTATTTACTTGGAACCTAGGTACCTCAATCAAATTTTATCCACTATCAGTTAATGAACTGTTAGGCGGTGCCATCGGTTGGTCACTATTTTTAGCAGGCTCTGCTGTAATCCTTTCTTTTTGTATTGGTTCGGTCTTAGGTATTTTCGCTGCATGGAAACGTGGCAGTACTTATGATGCTTTCATTTCTCCAGGTATGTTGGTTATTCAAGCGGTTCCACCAGTTGTAATCGCAATGCTTGTGATGTTCACCTTTGCGATCGGCTTGCGTTGGTTCCCTACAGGCAATGCATATACTCCGGGCGTTATTCCTGACTGGTCAAGTTGGGCTTTCTACAAAGACGTACTTTACCACGCAGCACTGCCACTATTCTGTGCCACAGTCATTCAAATCGGCGGTTTCTTGATCAATATGCGTAATAACATGATCAACCTGCTAAACGAAGATTACATCACTATGGCAAAAGGTAAGGGTTTAAGTGAAAACCGTGTGGTATTTAACTACGCAGCACGTAACGCAATGCTACCAAGTGTAACGGCACTTTCTATGGCATTGGGTATGGCTATCGGTGGTCAGCTAATTGTTGAAATCATCTTTAACTACCCAGGCCTTGGCACAGTAATGCTTAATGCTATTCACTCTCGTGACTACCAAGTTCTTCAGGGACAATTACTGATTATGACCATGTTCATGCTGTTCTTTAACTTCATGGCCGACATCCTGATCGTTGTGCTAGACCCTCGCCTACGTAAAGGAGGCAAATAATTATGAAAGCCTTATTTAAATTATTATCTAGTAACCCTAAGGCAATGTTTGGCCTTAGTATCATCACTATATTTGTTCTAGCGGCTATTTTTGCTCCATTGATTACCCAGTACTCACCAGACAAACGAACAGGTAAACCTCACGAATACCCTGCGTTTGTAGTAAAAGCAGCACAAGAAAACCCTGACGGTTGGATCGCTGAAAACTTAGCTGATAACAAACGCCGCATGCTCATGTCAAAAGATGCAGAGCATGTATTGGGTACATCTCGTATGGGCCGTGATATTTGGTCTCAGTTAGTATATGGCGCACGTACTTCACTTGCGGTAGGTTTTGGTGCAGGTTTAATGGTGTGTTTCCTAGCAACCATCATTGGTATCTCAGCAGGTTACTTCGGCGGTAAAGTCGATGAAATATTAACTGCGGCAATGAATATCATGCTAGTTATGCCACAACTACCCTTACTGTTTGTTATCGCGGCATTTATCGGTCAAGCAGGCCCCCTAACAATAGCAGTAGTTATCGCCATGACTTCCTGGGCATGGGGCGCACGTGTTGTTCGAGCGCAAACCTTATCGCTGCGTGAAAAAGAATTTGTAAAAGCGGCGGAAGTCTTAGGTGAATCCTCATGGCGTATTATCTTTGTTGAGATTCTACCGAACCTAATCTCAATCGTTGGTGCAAGCTTCATCGGCTCGGTAATGCTTGCCATCATGACTGAAGCAACACTGTCATTCTTAGGCTTAGGCGACCCGAACTCTGTAAGCTGGGGTGTAATGCTGTACAACGTTCAAACATCATCTTCAATGCTGGTTGGCGCTTGGTGGGAGCTATTAGCACCATGTATTGCACTAACATTAATTGCTATCGGTCTTGCGATGCTTAACTTTGCTGTCGATGAAATTGCCAACCCGCAGTTACGTTCACACAAAGGCATGCGCCGCTGGAAAAACTTAGCAAAAGAAAATGCTAAGAATGCAAAAGAAGAAAAAGAAGCAAACGCTGTGGACACTCCTCAGCCAGCCCTACAAGGGGGAGATAAATAATGACCAATCCACAAATCTCAATTCGTAACTTGTGTGTTGATTACATTACAGATGCCGGTGATGTTCGCGCAGTAAATAATGTCAGCTTTGACATTGGTAAAGGTGAGATATTCGGTCTTGCAGGTGAATCAGGCTGTGGTAAATCCACTGTTGCCTTCTCACTGATGCGTCTGCATAAGCCGCCAGCATTCATTACCGGTGGTGAAGTAATTTTTGAAGGCCATGGTGACATTTTAAAGAAATCGGATATGGCAATGTCAGCCTTCCGTTGGAGCGAAATGTCGATGGTGTTCCAAAGTGCGATGAACGCTTTGAACCCTGTATTAACCATGGAAGAGCAATTTTGTGACGTAATCATGCGCCACACTAATATGTCTCGTCAGCAAGCGGTTCGTCGTGCAGAAGGACTATTAGAAATCGTTGATATCCACCCTAGCCGTTTACGTGACTACCCTCACCAGTTCTCTGGTGGTATGCGTCAACGTTTGGTTATCGCGATTGCTCTTGCGCTAAATCCTAAGATGATCATCATGGATGAGCCAACAACAGCCCTTGATGTTGTGGTTCAACGTGAAATTCTACAAAAGATTTATGCATTAAAAGAAGAGTTTGGTTTCTCAATCCTATTCATCACCCATGACTTGTCATTAATGGTCGAGTTCTCTGACCGTATCGGCATCATGTATTCAGGTGAATTAATTGAAGTTGCCCCTTCTAAGCAAATTCTAGAAACACCGTTCCACCCATATACTGAGGGCTTGGGTAGCTCATTCCCTCCTCTGACTGGTCCAAAAACAAAGTTAACAGGTATTCCTGGTAACCCATTGAACTTACTAGAAGTACCACAAGGTTGTCGTTTCCAAGCACGTTGTAGCAAAACAACCGATGCTTGTTTTAAAACACCAACCCAACTGACACAAATTGAACCAGGACGTTTATCAAACTGCCACCTATTCACTAAACGTGGTTAATAAAATAATAGGCAGTATTTAGGAGGCATTATGAGCAAACCTGTCGGAAATCCAATTATTGAAGGTAAAAATCTAATTAAAGATTTTTCCGTTAACAGTAATTCATTAAAGAAATCAAAGATGCGTGCAATCAACGACGTATCTTTCAAAATGTACAAAAGTCGTGGTCTTTCTGTTGTTGGTGAATCCGGTTCTGGTAAGTCAACGACTGCGAAAATGATTGCAAAAATGTACGCGCCAACAGATGGCACAATTGAATATTTTGGTCGTGATATTCAGTCAATCACTAAACATGATGACTTAATGAATTACCGCCAAGGTGTACAAATGGTATGGCAAGACCCATTCGGTTCTTTAAACCCTACTCATACTATTTTTCACCATATTGCTCGTCCGTTACTGATCCACAACAAAGTGAAGTCAGGCAATAAAAAAGAGCTAGAAGAGACGGTTTACAACCTACTTGAACAGGTTGGCTTGATCCCGCCAAAAGAGACTGCTGCGAAGTTCCCCCACCAGCTGTCTGGCGGTCAACGCCAACGTGTTAACTTAGCGCGTAACATTGCTGTAGGTGCTGAAGTCGTACTTGCTGATGAACCAACATCAATGCTCGATGTTTCTATCCGTGCAGGTGTACTAAACCTGATGGAAGAAATGAAATTTGAACGTGAGATGGCATTGCTGTACATCACCCACGATATCGCAACAGCACGTTACATTGCTGAAGATCTAGCGGTTATGTACGTTGGTCACATGGTTGAATGGGGCGATACGGAAGAGATCATTCACGATCCACAACACCCGTATACCCAGTTACTTGTGTCAGCAGTTCCAGATCCAAGTAAGTCTATTCATGAAAAACTAAAAGGTAATAAAGGCGAAATCCCACTATGGACACCAGAAAGTGCTGGTTGCCCATTTGCAGGTCGCTGTACTCACGTTACCGATAAGTGCCGTGAAAAACTACCTGGTGTGACTCAGTTATCTGACAACCACTTTGTACGTTGTTACTTATACGAAAATTAATAATAGCTCGTTACTAAAAACGACTTATCTGCGTTATTGGTCGCCTTAGCTGTTAAATGGTGGTTTCACAATGCTGAAACCACCTTTATTTGGCGACACTAGGAGGATCCATGCAGCTGTTAACTAACCATCTGGGCTATGAGCGCTTCAACGTAAAACATGCTTTATTGCAAACCAACTCTCAGACCTTAACCGGTACTGCGGAACTTGTTTGTAACCAGACGAACACCACTATCATGCAGCTGCCATTACATGCCTATGACAACATAGCACAATGGCATACCGGTAATATTTACCTTATTGATTTCTCTTCTTGCCAACAACTTGGTGAGTTCCGTATTCGCTACGCAAACAGCGAATCAACTGTTTTTACCATTGCTGAAGGTGTGTTAATGCAACAAACCTTTAGTGATGTTCTTCACTACTTTAAATCTCAACGTTGCAGCGGTATTTTCGATCAAGCTGATAAAAATGCCGTTGTACTCAATTCAGATAAAACCGTAGACGTTCACGGTGGTTGGTATGATGCATCAGGCGATGTGAGCAAATACCTAAGCCACTTATCTTTTAGTAATTTCTTAAATCCACAACAGACCCCAATGATTGTGTGGAACATGCTAAAAGCCTATGAAGAGTTAGATCAGCAAGACGATATTGCAGACTTTACTCGTGTACGTTTACTTGAAGAAGCCACTTTCGGTGCCGATTTCTTACTGCGCATGCAACACGCGCAGGGCTATTTCTATATGACGGTATTCGACAAATGGAGCAAATCCCCGCAACAACGTGACATTTGTGCTTATTCAACTCAAGAAGGCATCAAGTCAGACGATTATCAAGCCGGCTTCCGTCAAGGTGGTGGAGTTACCATTGCAGCATTAGCAGCGCTTTCTCGTATTGCTCAACTAGAATCAAGCACTCGCTTAGGGGCTTTTACTGGCATCGAGACCGAGCGATACCTTCAAGCGGCTGAACTTGGCTATTGGCATTTAAAACAACACAATACTGAATACTTAAATGATAGTACGGAAAATATTATTGATGAGTATTGTGCCTTATTAGCCGCCGTTGAGTTATTCCGTAGTACTTCCCAAGATCGCTATTTAGTTGAAATGCGAGAGTGGGCTACACGTTTGGCTAAGCGTCAAATGTCAGATGAGAATATTGAATATTTCTGGTCTGCGACTGAAAATGGGGAACGTCCTTATTTCCATGCCGCTGAAGCTGGCCTTCCTGCCATTGCTCTGATGCAATATTTAAGTGCAGAAACGGATTCCAATTTCAAAAAGCCAATTGAACAAGTGCTATGTAACGCGCTTAATTTTGAGTTAGCGATTACAAAAGAAGTGAATAACCCATTTCACTACCCTCGCCAATACACAAAAGCTGTCGATGGTGAAAAGAAAACGGCTTTCTTTGTTGCCCATAACAATGAGTCAGGTTACTGGTGGCAAGGCGAAAATGCACGTCTCGCGTCATTAGCAACCATGGCTTTTATGGCACAAGACTATGTTCAAGACTCAACTCTGCGCCAAGGCTTAATGCAATTTGGTCAACGCTCACTTGACTGGATAGTTGGTTTGAACCCGTATGACATGTGTATGTTAGATGGTCATGGTCATAATAACCCAAATTACTTACCTCACTTAGGATTCAGTAACGCCAAAGGCGGTGTTTGTAACGGCATCACATCTGGCTTTGAAAACGAAGAAGACATCGCATTCAACCCTAATGGTCAAAAAGACGATATGCTGCAAAACTGGCGCTGGGGTGAACAATGGATCCCACATGGTGGCTGGTACTTACTTGCAATTACGATGCAATTTAAGGAGCGTTGCCATGGCTGATATTCGTTACTTAGTGGGCGTTGACGGCGGTGGTACATCTTGCCGTGCACGCATCTGTGATCTCGATGGTAATACTTTAGGTGAAGCAAAAACGGGTAGTGCGAATATTCTATTAGGCAGTAGCATTGCTATGGCATCGATCAATGATGCGATAGCAACTGCGGCCAGCCAAGCAAATCTTAATAATAGCCATTTTCGTTATATGTCAGTAGGCCTAGCACTCGCAGGCGCTGAACAACAAGAGGCTTGGTATAACTTCATGAAACAGCCTCACCCTTACGGTGCCATAACATTAAATACCGATGCGTATGGTGCTTGTTTAGGTGCTTGGGGAGGTAAAGATGGCGCGATATTAATTGCTGGTACTGGCTCTTGTGGGATCTTATTAAAAGATGGTCAACAGCATGTGGTTGGCGGTCGTGAATTCCCGATTTCAGATCAAGGCGGCGGTGCTGTTATGGGGCTGCGTTTGATCCAACAAGTACTATTAAGTGTTGATGGTATTGTTGAACAAACACCACTTGCTCGTTCAGTACTCGAATATTTTAATCATGATATCGACAATATCGTATTGTGGTCAAAAGCAGCGCGTCCTTGTGATTATGGTCAATTTTCACCGAGCATTTTTGCCCATGCAGCACAAGGCGATAAACTCGCGATAAATATGCTATCGCAAACAGCGCGCGATATAGAAATGTGGATGAATGCATTAGTTATGCGTGGCGCTGACAAAATTTGCCTCATGGGCAGCATTGCAGAACGTATTCATGCATGGTTAGTACCACCTATGCAGCAACGTATAGCAACACCACAAGGTGATGCTATGGATGGCGCGATTGCTATGGCACGTAGTAATCACGATTTATATAAGCTTTAAGGGGGAATGATGAGTTACCGCCTTGATTTAACTGTCATCGATAAAAAAGAAAACGAATCTCGTTTTGCATTAAGCTTACATAATTTAACCGATACTCCACTACAAAATTGGTCATTACACTTTTTGTTTAATCGTTTCGTTAGAGCCGAGACGTTAAGCAAGGGTACTATCAGCCAAACGGGGAGTTACTGTACATTAACAGCAACGGACAATTTGCCTGCAAATGGTCTTTTTTATACCGAATTCACGGTCGGTACTGCACCATTTACGCTTTATAACGACGGTATTCTAGATGCATTTATCTCATTAGCATCGACAGCTGAATACATTAAGCCATTAAAAGTCGACATCAGTACTATCAATCTCGATCAACCTGCTGTTGAGCGCTATAACACACCGCTACCAGTAGAAGCGGCTGATATTGCTTTGATCCCTAAACCTAACAAGATAACGCAATTACAAGGCTCTTTTCATATAAACCAACATACTGCAATTTCAACACCACCCACATTAGCGCAAGGTGCAGTAAATTGGTTACAAGCAGAGCTCAATACCTTATTAAATGAAAACGTATCGGTTAATCAGCAAGGCAACATTCATTATGCTGTAAATAAAGATCTTGTAGATGAAGGTTATCGCTTACTAATTGAAAACGATAACGTCTGGATCCAAGCCAATTCAGCATCTGGTTTTGTCTATGCGACTTCAAGTTTACTTCAATTAATACCAAGTAAACCCTCGCATCAAGCTGATAGCACCTACCAGCTCCCAATGGTAGATATTAATGATAAACCGCATTTTGGCTATCGCGGTATGATGCTCGATTGTGGTCGCCACTTTCACCCTGTTGAGCGTATAAAGCACCTTATTGATCAACTAGCACGCTACAAATTTAATACTTTTCATTGGCATTTAACCGATGATGAAGGCTGGCGCGTTGAAATTGATGCATACCCTGAACTCACTCGTATCGGTGCTTGGCGTGGTCCAAATGAAGTGATCGCTCCTCAATTTAGCCATATTGCTCAGCGCTATGGTGGATTTTATTCAAAACAAGAAATTCGTGATGTCATTGCGTATGCCGCTGATCGTGGGATCATGATCATTCCTGAGATTGATATCCCAGGCCACTGTCGTGCCGCTATTTTATCACTCCCTGATTTGTTGATTGATCCAGATGATAAATCTGTCTATCGCAGCATTCAAAACTATAGCGATAACATCTTATCGCCTGCACTAAAAGGCACTTACAGCTTTATTAGCAATGTACTTTCTGAAATTTGCGATCTATTCCCCGCACCTTTCGTTCATATTGGTGCAGATGAAGTCCCTGTTGGTGTTTGGACTGATAGTCCCGCTTGCCAAAAATTCATGGCAGAGCATGACTATAGCGATCCCAAAGAGCTACAAGGACACCTATTACGTTTTGCCGAAGAAGTACTAGAAGGTAAAGGTAAGCGCATGATGGGTTGGGAAGAAGCAACCCATGGTGAGAAGGTCAGTAAAAATACCATCATCTTCTCATGGCAAAGTGAACAGGCTGGATTGGAATGTATCCAAAAAGGCTACGACATTGTGATGCAACCAGCACAAGCGACGTACTTAGATTTAGCTCAAGGTTACTCGGCAGATGAAGCAGGTGTTGATTGGGCTGGAAAGCTACCCCTCGATAAAGTTTACAATTATTACCCACTCAGTGATCTATCCGAGGAAAACTCTGAGCGGAAGCACATTTTAGGCATTCAAACCGCCCTTTGGTCAGAATTAGTAAATAACCAAAGCCGATTTGAATATATGATTTACCCTCGCTTACTGGCAGTCTCGGAGATTTGCTGGAGCGACCCTAAACATCGTAACTGGGATGACTTCAAAGCACGTTTAAAAGGTCAACTTAGCTACCTGGACAAGGCCGGTATTAATTACCGCCACTGTGAATAACCACGCACAGTAGAGTGACATTTTTTAAGGATTAAAAAGCAATGAAATACGGTTATTTTGACAACGACAACAGAGAATATGTTATCACTCGTCCTGATGTCCCAGCACCATGGACAAATTACTTAGGTACAGAGAAATTCTGTACAGTAATTTCACAAAACGCAGGTGGTTACTCATTCTACAAATCTCCAGAGTACAATCGCGTAACGAAATTCCGTCCTAACGCGACATTTGATCGCCCAGGACACTACGTATACCTTCGTGATGATGTGACAGGCGATTACTGGTCAATCTCATGGCAACCAGTAGCAAAAAGCCTAGATGAAGCATCGTATGAAGTGCGTCATGGTCTGTCTTACTCTAAGTTTAAGTGTGACTACAATGGCATTGAAGCAACTAAAACATTATTCGTACCAAAAGGCGAAGATGCTGAAGTTTGGGATGTTGTAATTAAAAATACGACAGATGAAGTGCGCACCATTAGTGCATTCTCATTTGTTGAGTTCTCTTTCAGCCACATTCAATCTGATAACCAAAACCACCAGATGAGCCTGTACTCAGCTGGTACATCTTATGAAGATGGCGTGATTGAATATGATCTTTACTACAACACCAATGAGAAAGAAGGTTTCTACTACCTAGCTTCTACATTTGATCCTGATAGCTATGATGGTCAACGTGACACTTTCCTTGGTGCTTACCGTGATGAAGCTAATCCTATTGCGGTTGAAAAAGGACGTTGTTCTAACCACGTACAAACCTGTTACAACCACTGTGGCTCACTACACAAGCAATTCACTATCCAACCGGGTGAAGAAGTACGCTTTAGCTACATCCTAGGTGTCGGTAAAAACGAAGGTCAACGCCTACGTCAAAAATACCAAGATGTCGCTGCCGTCGATGCTGCATTTGCTGAAATTAAAGAACACTGGAACAGCCGTTGTAACAAGTTCAAGGTGACATCACCGAACGAAGGTCTAGATACCATGATCAACGCTTGGACTCTATACCAAGCTGAAACATGTGTGGTTTGGTCACGCTTCGCATCATTTATCGAAGTGGGTGGTCGTACAGGTCTTGGTTACCGTGATACCGCACAAGATGCAATCTCTGTTCCTCACTCAAACCCAGAGATGACACGCAAGCGTCTTGTTGACTTACTACGTGGTCAAGTTAAAGCAGGTTACGGCCTACACCTATTTGATCCAGATTGGTTCGATCCAGACATGGCTGATGTTGAGCCATCAAAATCACCAACAGTTGTTCCGACCCCAAGTGATGCAGATAAGATCCACGGTATCGAAGATACCTGTTCTGATGACCACCTATGGCTAGTACCAACAATCTGTAAGTACGTAACAGAAACAGGTGAAGAGAGCTTCATTGACGAAGTGATCCCATACGCTGACGGCGGTGATGCATCTGTTTATGACCACATGAAAGCCGCACTCGATTTCTCAGCGGAATATGTAGGTCGCACCGGTATCTGTAAAGGTCTTCGTGCAGACTGGAATGACTGTCTAAACCTTGGTGGCGGTGAGTCAGCAATGGTGTCATTCCTTCACTTCTGGGCATTACAAGAATTCATCGAGCTTGCTAAGCATCAAGGTAAAGACGCAGATGTTGCTAAATACACTGAAATGGCAGCAAACGTGCGTGAAGCGTGTGAAAAACACCTTTGGGATGACGAAGGTGGCTGGTACATCCGTGGTCTAACTAAAGACGGTGACAAGATCGGTACGGCGCAACAGACTGAAGGTCGTATTCACTTAGAGTCAAATACCCTAGCTGTGCTTTCTGGTATGGCATCGCAAGATCGTGGTGAGAAAGCAATGGATGCCGTTGATGAAAACCTATTCTCTGAATACGGTCTACACCTAAATGCTCCATCATTCGCAACCCCTAATGATGATATCGGTTTCGTTACGCGCGTATATCAAGGCGTGAAAGAAAACGGTGCAATCTTCTCACATCCAAACCCATGGGCATGGGTGGCTGAAGCGAAACTAGGTCGTGGTGATCGTGCAATGAAGTTCTACGATGCACTTAACCCATACAACCAAAACGACATCATTGAAAAACGTATTGCAGAACCTTACTCATACGTTCAGTTCATCATGGGACGTGATCACCAAGATCACGGTCGTGCAAACCACCCATGGTTAACAGGTACATCTGGTTGGGCATATTTTGCCGTGACTAACTTTATCCTAGGTGTACAAACAGGCTTTGCAGGTCTAACTGTTAATCCTTGTATTCCAACAAGCTGGCCTGGTTTTGAAGTGACTCGTGAATGGCGTGGCGCGACTTACAACATTAAAGTTGAAAACCCAAATGGTGTAAGTAAAGGCGTTAAATCTATAACGCTAAACGGTGAAACAGTCGAAGGCGCAATCGCTCCTCAAGCTGAAGGCACAACCAATACTGTTACAGTTGTAATGGGCTAAAACGGTTAGGGAGGTGAATTCACCTCCCTCTTTTTATTTGAGAGAGAAATAGGAGTTCCTCCATGATTCAGTTTGGAACAGGTGGATGGCGTGCCTTCATTGGTGAAGAGTTTACTCAAGCAAATGTACGCTTAGTGGCTCAGGCTCTTGCTAACATCATGATCAAAGAGTCAGTAACTGAAAATGGTTTCATTATTGGTTACGACCGTCGTTTTCTATCCGATAAAGCCGCAACGTGGTTTGCTGAAGTTTTAGCGGGTAACAACATAAAATGTAGTTTCATCGATAAGTTCGTACCAACACCTGTAGTGATGTTTAAAGCTAAACAAACAGGTGCGACATATTCAGCTTGTATTACTGCGTCTCACAATCCAGCCGATTACAACGGCATCAAAGTCTTCATTGAAGGCGGTCGTGATGCTGATGAAATCATTACTAAAAAGATTGAACAACAAATCGCAGTGTTAACCGATGCGGATGTTAAACGTGTTGATTTTGAACAAGCACAAAACGATAAGTTAGTTGAAATCATCAATCCAATGAACGAGTTTGTTGATTCAATTATTGATTTCATCGATATGGAAGCGATTAAAAAAGCAAACCTTCGCGTTCTTATCGATCCTATGTTTGGGGTGGCAAAAAATGCACTACAAACGGTACTAATCAGTGCTCGCTGTGATGTTGACGTGATCAACGACAGTGAAAACCCAGGATTTGGTGGTTTAATGCCATCTCCGAGTGCTGCAACACTTTACCGTTTAAAGCACCTTGTCGCTCACGAAGGTTATGACATAGGTATTGGTACTGATGGTGATGCTGATCGTTTAGGTATTATTGATGAGAAAGGTAACTTTATTCACCCGAATGAAGTACTACTTCTACTTTATTACTACATGCTTGAATATAAAGGCTGGAAAGGATCGGTAGTACGTAATATCGCAACCACCCACCTTTTAGATAAGGTCGCAGAAGCTTATGGTGAGAAATCATTTGAAGTACCGGTAGGCTTTAAGCACATTAGCTCACAAATGGAAGCTGATGATTCTCTCATTGGTGGAGAAAGCTCAGGTGGTTTAACAATCCGTGGTCATATCAAAGGTAAAGATGGTGTATTCGCATCAAGCTTACTGGTCGAAATGATCAGCGTGACAGGTAAGAAGTTGTCTGAATTACTTGGTGAGATCTATGGACGCTTTGGCTATGCCTACACAGCAGAAGGCGATTGTACCTTTAAACCTGCTGAACGTGAGCGTCTGTACAACAAGATCTATGTAGAAAAAGCATTGCCTGATTTTGACTATGAAATCGAAAAAGTAAGCTATGCCGATGGCGCTAAAGTTTACTTTAAAAATGGCGGTTGGGCGATTGCACGCTTCTCAGGTACTGAGCCATTACTCCGTATCTTTGTTGAAATGGAAGATCAACCGCAAGCAGAAGCAGTACTTGCTCAATTAAAAGCGTTCCTTTCTGTTTAAAAAACATAGCTGTTGTTTTAGCAGATCACATCGCTGATCTTTGCTAGAGGGTAACTTTTCAGTTACCCTTTTCTTTTGTCATTCCCTTTTCTTCCATATAAAAATTTGATATCCAGCCCATTTACAGTAATAACCCCATCTAAAAATAAAAATAGATAGCCCAATCACATAAAAATATCGATTTTGGGTCCATGATTATTAGGCGTTAAATTTATCGCAATCAAGGAAATCGGTATGAAAAAGATTATCTTTAGTGTCATCACTATTCTTTTAGCCATACTTTTCACCGAACATTTCCACTCATTTACAGTGGGTTTTAGCCTTGCCATTGTCGCTGTAGGAATAAGCTATTTCATTGCTTATCAGGCAATTCGCCAACCTCAATATGTCATGAGCTACCTTGTACTTGCTGTAATTACAAAATTAGTTATCACTATCAGTGGCGTTATTTGGGTCTTTTCTAACAACGTTATTCATTCACCAATCACTTTCTTAGTGGCTTATACGGTTTTTTCAGCTCTCATTACCTACCTAGCATCACGTTACCGTGCATATCGTCGTGATCGTAGTGATAATCAACAAAAGGAGATATTACATACAGGTCTCTATGAAGAAATTTAAGGCATAACATTGAAATAAGAGCAAGGAGGTAAATATAACCAACAACGATAGTATTACCAACGCTCAAAGCTTCACTTATTAAAGCTCAGATAAAGTAGGAAAGGAGGTATCACATCATCTTAACTATTTTCAATGACAATTAAGTAAAACCAAAGCCCTGTGAATTCAAGCAGGGCTTTTTCATGAATAGGAAGTAATATTTACTATAGACGAAAAAAAAGCCCCGCTATGACTAGCGAGGCTTCTTAAAAAGTGGTGGTTCGGACGGGATTCGAACCCGAAACCTCCGGTCTGACAGACAGCTAAACTCTCCAATAAAGAGGCTAACCAACTGAACTGCCAACTCACTCAAATACATTTAACTCATTTATTCCAAATGTAAAAAAGCCCCAGTCTTTCGACTAGGGCTTAATGTAAGTGGCGGAGCGGACGGGACTCGAACCCGCGACCCCCGGCGTGACAGGCCGGTATTCTAACCAACTGAACTACCGCTCCGCAGCGTGTCTATTCAGCATAATGCAATTTAGAACTTAGCAATGTCCTACTCTCACATGGGGAGACCCCACACTACCATCGGCGCTACAACATTTCACTTCTGAGTTCGGCATGGGATCAGGTGGTTCTGCTGCGCTATGGTTACTAAGTAAATTCTTTACTGTTCTCGTTATAATAACAAAAACTAAAATTTAAAGCCTGGCGATGTCCTACTCTCACATGGGGAGACCCCACACTACCATCGGCGCTATTACGTTTCACTACTGAGTTCGGCATGGGATCAGGTGGGTCCATAACGCTATGGTCGCCAAGCAAATTCGGTTTTATTTATTGTCATCGACAATAAATAGCAATCTGGGAAAATCTAACTAGTGTTCTCTACACGTTCAAGTGTACTTGGAGTCCGTATAAAACCCCTTGGGTGTTGTATGGTTAAGCCTCACGGGCAATTAGTATCGGTTAGCTCAATGCCTCACAGCACTTACACACCCGACCTATCAACGTTGTAGTCTTCAACAACCCTTTAGAGACCTTAAAGGTCTAGGGATGACTCATCTTGAGGCTCGCTTCCCGCTTAGATGCTTTCAGCGGTTATCGATTCC
>NZ_PYOM01000012.1 GCF_003026365.1 Photobacterium angustum
GTTCTATCTTTAGGGCAAAAAACTAAATGTCAGTAAAAATTCCTTATCTTATTTAATTATAAAGTGTTCTGGCATTATTTTTTGAATAGAATAAAACTTGAATCGTTATTCACTATTACTGTATTAAGTTTTCATCGAAAACAGATAGAACCCATGTTTCGTAATGTGGATATGTTAAATATTCGGTAAGATGTAAGAGATAGGCTTACTTCGATTATTCCGAATTTGTATTGTGTTATTTATGATTAAGATTAGATGGTTGGTATGACTAAAGATAATTTTGCAACCATAAGCGATAGAGTAATGTGCCAGATTAGGCATGATATCTTATGTGGTGAGTTTGAAGCTGGCCAGAAGCTGATACTCAGTGAATTAAAAGAGCGCTATCAAGTTGGCGGTACTCCTTTAAGAGAGGCAATGGTGCAATTATCTTGGCAGAAATATGTCAAGATGGAGCCTCAGAAAGGCTTTTGGGTTGCCGATGTTTCACTCGATGAATTACGTGGAATTTTAAAGGCACGTTTAGCTTTAGGCCATGTTGCGTTAAAAGATGCCATTAAAAAGGGGGATGAAGCATGGGAATTACAGGTTTTAACGGCCTTTCACAAGCTTAATCGGTTAGATCCTGAATCAGCATTGTTTGATTATGACGAATGGGAACTGCGCCATAAAGAGTTTCATTTATCGCTTGTTGCGTGTGAAGGCTCTGAGTTTATACTTGATATGATCTCAAATGTTTATGATCAGCAAGAACGTTATCGACATTTCTTATTGAACGCGAATCTATCACCTGAGAAGCAATATCATGACAATGGTGAGCATGAAGCGCTGATGAAAGCGGTATTATCGCGTAATGTTGAACTCTCTTGTCAGTTATTAAAAGAGCATGGTGAGCGTTTGTACCAGATTCTTGAAAAAGCACCTTCGCTGAAAGCGTTACTTAACTAACCAAATGTTAAAGTCATTTGGTGCTCGAGCACGATAATTGATTAAGTTATGATACTTAACTTAATCAATTAATTAGTGTTTGATTTCATTTTTTCTAATGACGTTAATTAAATGAAGTGATAACTTAATTTCATTGTTATATAAATGGAATTAATTTGATGTTTAAATCGCTCTCTCCAGTCCAATTAGATCCTATTCTTTCCTTATCGATTGCATATCGAGAAGATCCGCGTGACAACAAAATAGATTTAGGTGTTGGTGTTTACCGCAATAGCCTTGGTGAAACACCGATCATGCAAGCTGTTCAGCTTGCTGAGAAACGTTTAATTAAAACACAAACAACAAAATCATATGTGGCTTTAGCGGGTAGTGAAGTATTCAATCAGTCGATGATGGATCTTTTACTTTCAGGCACATCTGCACATTCTCGTGCTTCAGCAGTCCAAACACCAGGGGCGAGCGGCGCGTTACGTATGCTCGCTGATCTTATTAATGTTGCGCAACCTGACACCACTGTTTGGTTAACTAATCCGAGTTATGTAAACCATAAACCAGTGATGGAAGCAGCAGGTTTAAAGGTTAAGTATTACCCATATTTTGACCCTGAAACTAAGCAAGTAAATAGTGAGGCAATGCTCAACGAACTTGCTAAAGCAGGCCCTAAAGATGTTGTGTTATTACATGGTTGTTGCCATAACCCAACAGGTGCTGATATTACATTTGCTGATTGGCAAGCGATTACGGCATTAGCAAACAAAAATGGTTTTATGCCGTTTGTCGATATGGCATATCTTGGTTTTGGTGATGGCTTAGAACAAGATGGCGCTGGGCTTAAGTATATGGCTGACAACACAGAAGAGATGGTTGTTGCGACTTCGTGTTCGAAGAACTTTGGTTTGTACCGTGAACGAACGGGTGCTGCGATTATTATTAGTAATAGTCAACAAGAAGCACAAAAAGCAAAAGGACGTATTCTTACTTTAGCGCGTTCAAGTTATACCATGCCACCAGATCATGGCGCGGCATTAGTTGCTGATATTTTAAATGATCAGAAACTGACAAATATCTGGAAAGATGAATTAGATGCCATGCATAGCCGTATATTGACGTTACGCCAAGGGCTAACACAAGCTATACGTCAACGTGGTAGTGAGCAGTTTGATTTTATTGAGCAGCATAAAGGTATGTTCTCTGTAACAGGCTTAACGCCTGAGCAAATTTTAACGCTACGTGAACAATATGGTATTTATGCAGTAGGAGATGGACGAATTAATATTGCCGGCTTACAAGAGAAGCATATCGACCACTTGGCAGAAGCTTTAGTTAGCGTGTCACGATAATCAATTGATTAATAATAAAGCCTGCATCTTTTATTAGTGCAGGCTTTTTTATTTATATTCTGTTATTTACCTGCAACTTTTGCCGCGAGTAAACCTTGCATTGCGTAGACGTTGGTTTTGCCATTGAACTCAAGAGTCGTTGGTTCATGTTGACCAGAAATCCATAATTTTAATTCTGCATCTAAATCGAAGTGACCTTTTGTTTCTACGGCATACATGGTGATCGATTTGTAAGCGATAGAGCGGTACTCTACTTTTTTACCCGTTATACCTTGCTTATCAATAAGGATCAGGCGGTAGTCCGTTAAAATGATCATATCGCGAACAAGTTTATATGCGAGTTCAATATTTTCGTTTGGACCAAGGATGGTTGACAGCTCCTCAGTCGCGTCAGCGATACTCATTTCACCAGCGTTGCCTAACAGTGCATTAAAAAGACCCATGTGTTCTTCCTTTTATCCTTGATAACTAAATCATTAATTTATCGATATACTGTTTTCGATTTTAATCGAATTGTGTTTTTTACACTAGCAGAAAGATGGCAAGGTTTGGGTAAGCTTTTCGTTAAATGTCTGGAAAAGTACTGGATATAAAGGAAACCCTAATGGATTTGCAAATGTTCCCTTTAAACATTTGTGGAGCTGTGAGTATCCTATTTCAATTGGTAACTTCGATACTGACTTCATAGATAGAGGGAGAGCGTAAATTCGTTTTCAGATAAGTAAAGGTACAGTAAAAGACATTTACGTTAATAGTATATTTTAGCGCTATCTTTCTGCTCACAACGCAGCGTTATTGAAACGCTGCGTTCTATGATATTTAAATAGAGGTTTAATCAGAACGACCACGGCCAATAATTGGGAATTGATCTATGACTTCACTTCCTCTTACGGCATACAAGGTGTTGAAATTGTTCAGCGTTGTATCGCAATGGCTTGGAAGCAATATGAGTTGTTGGCCTATTTGTAGTGGTTCATGGTTATCAATGAGGTGAATAATACCATGTTCATCTCCTCCCGTTTTGTAACTAAGCATGTCGTCACTTTCTACTTTAGGCATGCCAAGATCAATAGAAAGACATTTCATACCTGCATCAATGATCGCTCGCTGTGGGGTAGGGTGGCTAATAACAGTACTTAATACTTTTAAAGTGACATCAAATTGGTTATTTTGATACTGATTATTTTCATCACCAATATCTTGATAAGTAGTATCCATAAACAAATAAGAGCCTGCTTGAATTTCACTAAACCCTAGCCCTTGATAGGCTTCATATGTGCCTGTTCCACCACCACTCACAATCTCCGGTGCCAATCCTTTAGGTGTTAATACGTTATTAATGTAATTAAAGAGATCTTCAACGACTGTTCTTGCTTGAGTATTTCGCTCTTGATAACCTTTTATATGCTGCAAGTGACCACTGTATGCCTGCAATCCAACATAACTTACACCATCAGAACAATTAATTGTTTCTATTAATGAAATTAAGTCATCACCGATCTCCACACCACAACGTTGTTGACCACTTTCTACTTCAATCATTAATTCAATACAAATTCCCGCATCTGTTGCTGCTTCTGAGATATCGATGATGTGCTGCTTATGATCAATTACCTGAATAAAGCGATAGTCGGGGTATTGCTGATAAAGTTTGACTAAACGTTGAATCTTATTTTTTCCTGCTATGGGGGTTGTTATTAGAATATCGTTAATCCCCCCGGCAGCCATAACTTCGGCTTCGCCAAGTTTCGCAGTACATATTCCTTGTGCTCCTGCATCAATCTGCATTTTCGCTATAGTGGGGCTTTTATGTGCTTTAGTGTGCGGTCTGAGATTTAACTGTAGAGCATCAATACGTTGTTGCATCTCGTGTATATTGTTTTTCATTTTATCGAAGTCAACGATCAAAGCTGGTGTGGGGAGTTGAGCGATATTCATTGTTAACTTTTCTCTCTTTTTATTTTTAAGGGAAGCTGTCTTATTTTCGCCCTATCTGGCTAGAATTGAATTTTGTGTAGTATTCAATCAACTTGGTCTTTTGAGCGTATTGAAAATAATACGGCGCAGAGCTAGATACTTGGTGGAAAGCACCACCAACGATACCAATATGTGACATTACTATATTGATAAAAAGTGAAATTACTATATTGGGTTTACACAAAGGTGTACGTAAAAATAACTTTTTCCTTAAATGAACGTCTTTTTTGGTTAACACCTATTAGTTAAAAATTGATAAGTGTTAACCTAAATAGCAGTCTTTTAAAAGTAAACGAATTAATTGATCTTGTCTTAATTAGCAGGTTTGTTTATATATTTCACAGTAAGATTATCTGCCTTTAGTTTTATACTATGATCATGTTCTTGTATTACCGTTAGCTTGTCTGTGCTCACTAGAACTGTTTGTTTACTCATGTTTGATACAGGAAAGCTTGCTTCAACATTCCCTTTATAAACCATTCCATTCGGTTCGTCATGCTCTGAGTCACCGACAAAGTTAATTACTGTACCGCTATTAACTTGCATTACGACATCACCGCTATAACTTTGGTAATCTTTATGCTGTTGTTCATGTTGGGACGTTATAGTGAATGGATTGATTGTTCCTGCAAAAGCTATCACGCTTGCAAAAAATAAAGAGCAAATTAATACTATTTTGGTTTTCATTTTCTATCCTTATTGTTATTTATTTAAAAAATAAAACATTCGTATATTTGGTTCTGTCACAAAGATAATTAAAGGTGTGACAGACCTAATATACGGACACTTTTGGACTGCGAGTGCATTGAATAGTTCAAAGGCCATCTATATTTAAATACTTATCTGCTCTTGATAGCGATAATGAATTTATGAGTATATTTTTATAGAAGTAAGAATCCTTATGAATATAGCTACCAAAACTTGTGTTCACTGGTTTCGCAAACTTTTTAAGGAACTGTTGGGTGTCTGGGGATAAGGATAATAATACGAGAAAATGGGAAAGGAAATACAGCAGGAGAGGACATTTCAACCCAGAGTACTGATGTACTCTGGGAGGAAAGTTCATTCATTACCACAGAAGGAGTGTGGATTTTTTGATATATTAAGACATTGCGATATAGCCTTTATCTTTAATTATTTTTTGCCCTTCTGGCGACATGATCCAAGCTAGGAACTCTTTAGCCGCAGGTTTCAGTTTACCCGGTTGGTTTAGTACCAAGAAAGGACGTGAAAGTGGGTATGTTTTGTTCAGTACATCTGCAACAGAGGCTTTGTGACCGTCTACCTCAACTGCTTTTAACGAGTTATCAATAGAACCTAATGATACAAAGCCTATTGCATCTTTGTTATTAGCAACGACTGTTTTTTCAATACCATTACCACTCGCAACTTGTGCGCGTTGGCTGATAGTTGACACTTTTACACCGTTAATTTTAGTGGTCAGTTCCATTAACTCTTCAAATGCGCCTCGAGTACCAGAGCCATTTTCACGTGTGGTTACAACTACAGGATCACTGTTACCACCGACTTGAGACCATTGTGTAATATCACCTTTAAATAATTGCTCGATTTGCGATTTTGTTAAGCTGTTAACTGGGTTTTTTGGGTTAACAACAACAGCAATACCGTCACGAGCAATTTCAGTTTCAACCAATCCGGCTTTTTTCTCTTCTGCTGATAGGTTACGTGAAGCCATACCTAGATCATTTACACCTTCGATTGAAGATTTAATGCCTGCAGTTGAACCAGTACCGTTGATGTCGATAAATACGTCAGGGTGGCTCTTATGGTAGGTTTCACCTAGAACTTCCATTACTTCTGTAACAGAAGTTGAACCTGATACGGCGATGTGTTCTGCAGCCATAGCCGATGTAGATACTGCCGCAGAACTTAAAATTAATGAAAGTGCAAGAAGTGACTTAGTCATGTGTATCCTTTAAGGGCTTAGTTATTTGCTGACTAAGTTAAAGTGACTATGTGACAAGTTTGTTTCAAAAAAGATTATTAGGAAGTAAGTTTAGATTCCAATAATGAAACGATAGCATTTCAAAAATGATTAACAGCCGCGACGTTTCCAGAATTGTCCTTCATCATGATTGAAAACATTGAAGGTTTTATCCGCAATTATGCTGTTATTCATTTCTAATGTCATACGCCATGGGCCAACTTTATTACTGATGGGAGCCCAAATCGTATCGCCAAGGTAAAAATCCCAATCATTATTACGAACATAAACATAACCATCGAATGGTTCTAAGACTTCACCGTCGTCATCAGTGATATTAGGGTGGTAAATGCAGTAACGAACCTTTTCACCTTTGGCTTTCTTAATATTAACGGTAAAACCAAATTCAATATCAATTTCAGCAGGAATGTCTAAGGTAAACTCTTTGATTTTAGGAAGCTTTTTCGATTCTGCATCCCAAGTGGTGAAAATGCCGTATGAGTGAAGGTGTACAACAGGTTTACTTTTTGCCATTGATTGTGAATCTCGATTGGTGAACGGAACAGAGGCTATAACCGAATAATAAATCAAAAAACATTAATTTTCTTTTCAAATTATGATGTTAGCAAATATTTCTTCAGGGTATGATATGTTTTCTGGTAATTTAGATGTTACTAACTCTTATTAGGAATGGAAATAGTAAATGGAACCAACAGTTTGGATATGGGGTTTACTAGCTTGTGCTGTCATTAGTGGATTTTATCGTAAAACATTATTGACTGCCGTATTAGTTACTTTAGGTTTGCTCGCTGCTGTATTTCAAGAGCGATTATCAATCATTGCTATCGGTGGTATTGCCATTGGCTTTTTAGTGGCGTATTTCACCGCTAAGCAAGAAGGGAAGTGGCGTTATGCTGGATTAAGCTTCATGCTGATTTGGTCTTTAGCGCTTTTTGCTCACGCGATTCCCGGTTTTGATAATCTTCAGGTATTAGATAAGGTTTACGCAAGCCTTGATAGTACACCGTTTACTATGTATTTAAACCTTGATAAACCGTTGGTTTTCTTTGGTTTGTTACTGGCTTATCCGGCATTGTTAGGGAGTAACAAAACATGCAACGTTAAAGCACTCGCTCTAGTTGTGATGGGATGTTTGTCGTTATTACCTATTGCTGCGGGGTTAGGGGCGTTAAAGTTTTCTCTTTCGACACCACATTGGTTGTGGTTATTTGTACTAAACAACTTGTTGTTTACCTGTGTAGCAGAAGAAGCACTTTTTCGCGGTTTTATCCAACAAGGTTTATCGAAGCGTTTCGGTTGGGTAATCGGGCTTGTTGTTGCTAGCTTACTTTTTGGATTTGCACATATTGCTGGTGGCATGTTGTTAGTTGTGTTCGCAGGTCTTGCCGGTTTATGTTACGGCTTAGCTTTTTATCTGACAGGGCGTTTATGGGTAGCTGTATTAGTACACTTTATGTTTAACTTGACGCATTTGATTTTCTTTACTTATCCGATGTTAGCAAAATAAGTAATAAAGCGGTCACCATGATGACCGCTTTATATATTTACTAATTACGAGATATTAGCGTAAGTGATCCATTACTACTAACACCGCTGCAAGTGTGTCGCTACCAAATGCCACACTTCGCTCTGGTGACCAACCGTATAAGCTGTCTGGTTGGTTATTGTGATCTTTAAATGGCATTTCAATAGTGTAAGAAAGACATTTAAATTCTTCTGCTACCCAGTTAGAGCCTACAGTTAGGTTCGCTTCACCTGGCTTATCTTTATCGTAACCATGCTCAACTTGGAACTCTGGTGTAATTGTTAGCAGTGCCTGCTTGAACATATTTTCAAGATTTTCTAAGCGCGCATCATAAGATGGAATTCCTTCTGAACCTGCAACAAAGTTATAAGGAATCGCTTCATCACCATGAATATCAAGGAAGAGATCCACACCTGTTTCAAACATTTTTTCACGCACGTAGAAAACTTCTGGGCTGTTTTCTAGTGATGGTGTTTGCCATTCACGGTTAAGGTTTACACCAATCGCATTTAGGCGAAGGTGACCACGCGTACTACCATCTGGGTTCATATTAGGCACAATGTAGAAAACGGCTTTTTCAAGTAAAGCACGACCAACGGTATCTGTTTCATCCAGTAAGCGTTGAACAAGACCTTCAGAAAACCACTCTGCCATTGTCTCACCTGGGTGCTGACGTGCAATCACCCATACTTTCTTTTTATTTTCAGCGGTTGATTCATCACCAATAACCAATAGACTCATATCTCGGTTATCAAGTGTGTGGCCTAATGTTTCTAGACGGCAGTTGTAGTGGCTTTGTGCAAGGTGAAGAAGATCTTGATGACGGTCATAGCTGTATGGTGCAAAGTAAGCAAAATACATTGATCCATTTTCAGGGATTACGCTGAAGGTTAACTTGTCACCGTCAAACTCTGCTGGAACGCGGAACCATTCTTCACGATCGTAAGAAGCAACAACATCATACCCTTTCCAGCCTTCAGGGTAGGCTGAATTTGCTAGATCAAGGATTGTAAAGTTATGCGGTTGTTGAGCTTCTGTTTCTAAACGGAAATGGAACCATTGATGAAGTTCAGAGTTATTATCGTTAGGAATACTTAACTGAATGTCGTCTTTGCTATCAGCTTTAACAACGTTAATACTTCCACTTTCAAAGTTGCTGAAGATTTTCATTTTTAGTTTCTCATTATAGGGTGTAATCTCAACTTACCACAAAGATAGTCTCTCTATGATGTTTTTTCCGCTATAAAATACGGCATCTTAATTTGTATGACCAATAAGTAATCAGTCGTTCTTCTAAGATTGAAGAATGACTGATTTTGAGCGCGATTATTTCATTTGTGAATAGTATTCAGAAATATCGGCGATATCTTGATCTGATAAATTTTTAAGTTGGGCTTTCATCATTGATGACATACCGCCAGTGCGACTGCCATCTAAATATGCTTGCATCGAGTTATACAAATACTCGGCTTGTTGGCCTTTTAGGTTAGGGTAATCTGGGCGTGGTGCAATGCCGTTGCTGCCGTGACAAAAACGGCAGCTCGGCGTTTTTATTTCACCTTTAGTGGCATCACCATCAGGCATTGCCATAAGTGAGCTTGAAAAGAGAAGAGTGATGATACTTGCTGTAAAAAAAGGATAGCGCATAGTTTTTATATAACTGCAAAATGAGAGGTAACTACTATCATAAGCTGTTGTTTATACGATGCAATATATTGTTATTGTTTGATGTAACAATATGTTAGTGAGTGTATTTCAAGCAAGTGTTATCACGTTATGAAGATTCAATGTTGTCACAAGGTGGACTTTCTAAGCTATTGACCAGTGCCTTAATAAATCGCGCGGCTTCTCCCCCCGTACATGCTCTATGATCAAAGGTAATAGAAAGTGGCAGTACCTTTATGGTTTTTACTCGTTCACCTTCCATAACCACTTTATCCATGATCCGTCCTGCACCAATAATGGCAACTTGTGGTGGCGTCACAACTGGAGTGGCATAAATACCGGCAATAGCACCGTAGTTAGAAAGTGTTATGGTTGCTTTTTGTAACTGCTGACGATCTATTTTTCGGCTGCGAATACTGGCTGCGGAGCGATCAATCCAGCGTCGGATCCCTTCCTGATGATATTGCTCTGCATGATGTAACACTGGTACATACAGACCATGACTGCTATCCACAGCAATACCGATATTAACGGTTTTATGTAAACACCTTGTCATTGTGTCTGCATCAAACCATGCATTAAGTGCTGGTTCTATATGGCAGGCGTTATTGATCGCTTTAACTAGGCTGACCGTTATGTCGTCATTTTTTTGCCAGTGATATAAATGTGCTTCTTCAGTAATAGTGGCAGAAGCGACATCATGGTGCGATCGCGTCATATTTTTTGCCATATTGCGGCGCGAACCTTTTAAGAGTTCAGTCCCTGGTATTTGTTGTTGGTAAGCAAGATAGACATCATTATCAAGAATTAAGTGGTTAGTCCCAGAGCCTGTGATTTCTTTAATATTGACACCTAATTTCTGTGCTAATAACCGCGCAGAAGGGGTCGCAATTAATGGATGATGTTGATTAGCAATAGAATGTAAATTAACGGTTTGATTTGTATCATCATAGATAGGATCAACATCAACATTTTTATCAAGCTGGGAGATGTTTCCAACAACAGTAGTCGAAGGGGATGCGTGATTTTCAGAGCTTGTACTGATTTTCTCTGGTTGTATTTTTGAAGTATTCGCGAGTAATTCATCGATTTCTAGCAAGCATTGACCAATATTAATAACATCGCCTTCTTTTCCATAACGATGCACAATTTTTCCGCTATAAGGCGCAGGAACATCAACCGTTGCTTTTGCTGTCTCTACAGTGACGACCACTTGATCGGTTTTCACGGTATCGCCAATATTGATATGCCATTGCACAATTTCTGATTCAGCCAGACCTTCACCAAGATCGGGTAATGTGAATGCTTTCATTGCCAACCCTCCATGAGTTCACGAGCGGCATTTACAATGTCATCGTGTTGGATCATAAAATAATCTTCATTACGATAATAAGGCATGATGGTATCAAAGCCTGTTAGACGTTTAGGCGGCGCTTTCAGTAAGCACATCGCGCTTTCTGCCACTCTTGTAATGATCTCTGCACCAACACCGCAGGTTTTTGCTGCTTCATGCACCACTAATAAGCGGCCTGTTTTTTCGAGTGATGCAGTAATGGTCGCCATATCGATAGGTTTGATACTGGCTAAGTCAATCACCTCAAGTTTTATGCCATGATGAGATAAGGTCTCTGCTGCTTGAAGTGATTCGACCACACAAGCACCCCAAGTAACTAGGGTGATATCAGTTCCTTTTCTTAACGTAAAACATTGCTCAAGTGGTAAAGCGAGACCGTTATTTTCGACATGTGATTTAACGGTTCGGTAAATCCGTTTGGGCTCAAAGAATAAGATCGGATCGTTACTGCGAATCGCGGCGAGCAATAATCCATAAGCTCGTTGCGGTGAAGAAGGGATCACAATTTTTAAGCCCGGAATGTGGGCAAACATTGCTTCGATACTTTCAGAATGATGCTCCGGCGCATGTATACCACCACCAAAAGGGGCTCTAAAAACAGCAGGGCAGGTTAAGCGGCCACGAGTACGATTTCTTATTCTTGCTGCATGACAGACTAGATGCTCCATTGCTGGAAAAATAAAGCCTTGAAACTGAAATTCAGCAATAGGGCGGAGCCCCTGTGATGCCATACCAACAGTGACACCGGCGATTAACGATTCTGCTAGTGGTGTATCAATAACACGTTTACAACCAAAAGCTTGTTTTAAACCGAGTGTTGCGCGAAAAACGCCACCGTTTTCACCAATGTCTTCACCCAAAATAACGACATTAGGATCGTGTTGCATTTCATAGTGAAGGGCGAGGTTTACTGCTTCTATTAATGTAATATCAGCCATTATTCCCTCCTGAATTTTGCTTCTCCATTCGCATCGCTTTATTGATAAGTGCGTCACGTTGATAGTGCAGATCGGGGTCGGCTTTCTCGTAAAGATAATCGAATGCTGATTCTGGCGCTTGTACAGTAAGATCAAGGTATTGTTCAACGGCTTGGTTAATACGCTGATGGCAAATATCTAACCATTGTGATTCTTCGGCTTCTGACCATAAATTTTGATTGATTAAATAGGTCTTTAATCGAGAAATAGGATCGAATTGCCATGCTTGTTTGACTTCTTCATCTTCACGATAACGAGAGGCATCGTCAGCAGTTGTATGATCACATAGGCGATAACTAACTGCCTCTATTAATGTGGCACCTTTGCCTTTTCGTGCCTGATCTAAACTTTGCAGAAGGGCATCGTACATGGCAACAATATCATTGCCATCAACCATGATACCTTTTATTCCTGCGCCTTTGGCTTTATCGACTAAGTGTTCGGCATGACATTGTAGATGCAGTGGTACAGAGATCGCCCATTGATTATTGTTGATTACAAACACTAAGGGGATATTCCATACACCCGCGCAATTAAGTGACTCAAGGAAATCACCTTTTGAGGTAGCTCCGTCACCACAAGTAGCAACGGTTGCTCTATGTAATCCTTTGATTTTCATTGCTGCTGCTATACCAACAGCATGAGTGCATTGTGTTGAAATTGGTACGCAAAATGGCATATCGTCATTATGTGAAATATCGGGGGATGTTGAGGGGAAATTGCTACCTAATTCATCGCCACCCCAGTATTGTAAGTTCTGCAACATACTGATACCACGCGCCCATAATGCGGGCATATCACGGTAATAAGGTGCAAGCACATCGGTTGATTGCATAGCAGAACCAATCGCGATACCAATTGCTTCTGCGCCAAGGTGTGAAGGATAAGTACCTAACTTTCCTGTTCTTTGTAAGGCAATTGCTTTTTTATCATAGTGACGAACTAAAACCATATCGCGGTAAAATTGCTGTAGTAATGTATCATTAGCCCATTCAGGAAGAGGGGCGACTAAATTACCACGGTGATCTATATAACGATGCATGGGTTGTTTCTGTATATTCATCCCAAGCTCCTTGTGTTTTATCACCTCTTTATTGATTTTCTGCTAAGAAGTGAATCGTTATAACGGCTTGAACTGGATAATTTAAGTGTAACGAATAGACAGCAACTTGCTTGAGCTTTATCGTTGATATAACAGTAAACAAAACAATACAGCGAAATTAATGGAAAAGAGAGCTCTTATTTATAGCTAGTAGTGAATTATGCTTCTGTTTGATGTAGTAGCCGATCTTTTATATTGCTATGTGTCTGGCGATAATCTTACTCGGCTAAAACGTGCAAACCGTGGAATACCTCGATCGGTATACCCGTTGTAACGAAACTGAATTGTAGTGCCAACTGGGGGAGGGTTTTTGCGTTGTTGTTCGGTAAAGCCTGTTCCTATCTTAAAGGTTTTATCATTGGCTGTTTTTACCCAAACAGATCCCATTAATCCTTGATATTTTCCATTTCCCTTTTCGTAAGCAATAATAATTGCTTCAGCATCTTGATGTTGTTTGAGTTTAAGTAACTTATTTGTTTTGCCGGCGACATAATAGTTATTAATATGTTGAAGCATTAAGCCTTCACCGTGGTTATTAACGATAATATCAAGCCATTGCGTAAGAATACTGATTTCGTTGATACGCTTATGTTCAACCAGATAAAGAACATTGTTTGGAACTGTACTATGAGTCTCGATAAGTTTGACTAAGGTGTTATAGCGTTGTTCAAAAGGTAAATCTGATGCTGGTAAATCAAATACCATATATTTGACACTACGCCATGCCTGTTCATTAGGGACATGATCCATGACGATTTGAGTTAGTGCTTGGAATTTACCGCGTTGTAGCCATAATTCCCCATCAAGCGCTATTGCGGGTAGGTTTTTTATAAACCAATGTGGTGCATGGATTTGTTTACCTGATTTTGTCGTAAGTTGAGTACCATTCCAATAAGCTCTAATTCCATCAAGCTTTTCACTAATAAGGTATTCACTGACAGGAAATTCTACATCATCAACAACACGGTTCTTGTCATTAAGATGCTGTAAATCTAATGCTTTAGCTCTCATTAATTCAGGAGTCGATTGCGCAGAAAAGGAAAGTGTGAGCATGACCAATGCTGCGATAGGTGAGAGAGGTTTATTTATATAATTAAGATGTTTTTTTGAGGTAATTTCAGCTGCAGTAAGTCTGTTTATCATCGCCTAACCTCCAAATTATAATCAGTTATAATAAGGTATTAGACACACATGATAATGGAAAATATCAATATCATTTCATATGGTGATACTGTGTTGTCACTCTAAATTTTGTTAGAGACGATACAAGCATTAACAATTTAATGTGTATTGAGTATATTTAGTTGTTGTTAAACACCGATAATTGTGTCGTTTTTTTAGCAACTACATCCGCCTTTGCTGTATAGCTATCCGTGCAATTATAGAAAGCTTGTGCTTGTTTATGATCGGCAACAAAAGAAAGAGGTTGATCAAGTCCGTCAATATAAATGCGCGAACGGTTGCCGTAAGAGCGAAAAGTATCGATGAATAATTTGGGGCTGACATTATCATTAGCGATAGTTGTGCTATAGATGACATTATTATTATCAATACGTTTAAATAGGTTATGATCGACTAAGTACTTTATATCTGCTTTAGTTTTATTAAAGATGGGCTCTTGGGTTAACTTACCTCGAGAAGGTGCAGATAAATCATTGAAATGATATATTTTAATGTCAAATTTACTATGGTAGTTAGATGATAATGCCAAAACAATCTTATCTTGATACCGCTCTTCTTTTATACGTAACGTACAAGCTAAATTGTTTTGGATATAAACTGAATTTTCAAGCAAAGGCGTTGAAAAGGCAGAGACAGTTAGAAAAAGTAGTGGTGTAATCATAGTGCGCACCATATAGACATACATCAGTGTAAATCGAGTACAACATTTTGCTTCCTACTTTAAACACTAGTGCTTATGGCAATCAAAATGTAGCTAACATCAAGATCTATTATTTGTGATACACATTATTATTTTTGAGACGGTAATCTAGATTTAAAAATAAGGTTATTAATTAGAGCTCACTAAGTGAAGCTGTTCAAAACCTTGCTAAAAATATGACAATTGATTACATGTTAAGTGTTAAATTACGCATTTAGATAATAACAAAAATTAAAAATGTGCTGTTGCTGTACGTTTGGGAGAAAAATATGTCGAGTAGTACTACAGGAAAAACTACAAAACTTAACTGGAAATTATCGTTACTTCTTGGGTTATTAGCTGGTGGGGTATTAGGCGCAGGTATACAGCATTACAATAATGTGCCTGTTACGACAGCGTATAGTTCGTTAAAAAGTGACTATCAGTCAGTGGTTGACGAACTCAATAAAGAAAAGTTATCTGTTAAACAGTTAACAGATGAGAAAGCGTTACTTGTTGAAAGCTCTAATCAAAAGTTAGATGCTCTGAATTTGCAGTTAGATAAACAAAAAGATCAGCTTAAACAGTTAACGGAGCAATTAGTTACTATTCAAAAGCAGCAAGAGACAACCCAAAAACTGGTTGTTACAAAAAAGAAGCTCAATAAAGAAGTGGTAGCATTAAAGACTAAAACCAAGCAACAAAAAGAAGTGATCGATAATTCAAATGTGTTGTTTGAACAAAAATCAAAGACACAGCATGATTTAGCTGTAGTTCAAAAGCAAATAGTGACACTAAGTCCAGAAATAAAAAAAACAAAAAAAGCGTGTGCTGAGTTTAAATCCGGTAATAGCTGGAACTGGGTATCACAAAAAGACTGTGATAATTATGAGGCTCTTCAGAAGAAGCTTAATAAGTTAAAAGCAAAAGAAAGCCAGTTAAAACAGTCGTTAGCTACGCTTAATAAGAAAATTAATGGGTAAATAAGTTAACCTTCATCAAGGTTTTATTTGGTGTTGAGAATAATAGCGTGAAAAAGCCGCAATGTTGATATTTTACAGTGAAGTGACACTATAATATTAAACATTACGGCTTTTTATTATTAGCTATTAGCTATTAGCTATTAGCTATTAGCCTATAGGCTGAGCTAGTGACGCAGGAAAACCGCGCTGAACGGCAATTTTTTCTGCCTTCGCAAGTATATCTTGTTTATCTAACTGCAAAGTTGTTGAAAAAAGCTGCTCCCTTGTACTTACGTCATCATGCGAAGTGATGATTCCTTTAGTGGTGAGTTCACTCACAATAGCATCTGCTGCTGATAGTGCTGATGAAGCTTTTACAATTTCAGAACGAGCATAGTTGTCACCAGAGAACGATATATCTGCAGCACGAAGCGTTGCATCAGCACCTGGAATTTGCTGAGCACCAAATAATGGTTTTCCGCCTACAACAGCACTTTTAAATGTATCAACATATTGTGCGACATGTTTTATTGCTTTCTCTGTACGCTCAATCACTTCCTCTTCAGACCATTGTCGGTTTAACTTTTCTTTAAAAGCTTCACTAAGTTTTGGTTGAGCAGAGGAATGATCAGAGGTTACTAACCCATTTTCAAATAGAGTAATATCTTTTGTCATTCCATGTAATTGAAAGTAGCCGTTAGGGTAAGGCGTTAGTTGAGCCATGCCTTTTGGCGTACCGCGCTCACCATGAATAATCACTTCTGGCCAGTGCCCCTCACATTTCTCCCAGCGTGTTACATAAGCGGCTTTAAATTCTACCATTCGCTCTCGTGGAATATGAGCTAGATCATCGATTGTGCCAGAACGATAGCCACAAGCATTGATTAAGTAATCAACAGTACATTGCTGCTTATGATTATCCTGAGTTTGATAAGTGATTAACCATCGTTGAGCTATTTGGTCATATTCAACCTCACACACCTTACTCGAAAGTAATACATGACAGTTATTCATTTGCTTCAATGCTAGGGATGCGGTTGCTGCAATTCGAAAAACACTTAGACCATACTCTTGCACCATGACGATCGGGTATTTGAATTGATCTAATTGAAGAGATTTGGCAACAGGGATCATCCAATCATCAGGTGTGATCGGGTGTGTTGGATTATCTAATTGTTTTAATTTTTCTATATCTCGCTGCGAATAGAGAGTGAAGTAATCACTAGGCTCACCTAGTACTTTGTTCTTACTATCTCGTTTTACCAATTGTTCATAAGTGGTTTTTAATAAATCTAAGCGAGGTATTAAATCTAATGCTGAGCCCTTATCGTCAATTGGCACAGCGATAACAGTAGGGCGAATGTTTGCAGTATGCTTGAACACTCTAAGCGTATCAATCGATTGCTCTAGTAGGTCGAGACATTGTTGATTGGAAATTTCACGATATAAATTGCCGCCCGCATGAAGATGGCAGATAGGTGGGCCGTTAACGAGACTTATACCTTCTTCGAATAAATTTATTGAAATTCCAAGTTCAGCAAGACGAAGTGCAATTGTAGCACCTGCGACCCCTCCACCAATAATACCAACAGTTGAATGGCGAATGCCTTCTGATGAGCGGTGTTCTGAAATATTCATAATGATTAGGCTTAAATGTGAAATTCAATAGTAGTTATAACGTTAATATTTGTATGGCTTTAATTAAGCATCTTAAGCCAAATGTATTTTACAAGGTTACAGTTACGAGAGAAATATAAAGTTAGATCAAAAGTTATAACTGCCGCACTTGTATTTTTTTTGGCTCACAAAATAGGCAATTTGTTTGATTAAGCATAAATATGAATAAAAAGTAGATATATAAGCTTGGTCAATAACTGAAAAATAAAATCACACAACTATGAATATGATTATATTTGTTATAAAAATGTGATATTAATCCACCTTTATGCAAGTTTTTTGTGAATGGCCACCTACTTGATAGACACCTTTCAGTTAGACAAAATGACTAATAAAGAGGTGCTTATGAGTAGCAAGATATATCCAGGATAATTTAAAATTGAAGCAGTCAAACAAGTGACTGATAAAGGTCATAGCGTGCCTGATGTTGCTGTGCGACTAGGAACAACAAGCCATAGTTTGTATGCGTGGGTTAAACGCTACGGTCTCGACTCCTCACAATACCAAGCTTAATTTGATGAAAGTGCTGAAATTCGTCGACTTCAAAGGAATTGCAGCGGTTAACAGAAGAGCGAGACATACTAAAAAAAGCTACAGTGTAGTTCGCAAGCCCGTCCGACTGAGGTATGCCTTTATTAAAGCGAATCAGGCCACATGGTCTGTTTGACGCATGTGTAAAGTCTTTGGAATTTACCCAAGTGGTTACTATTCTTGGCTAAAAAATCCAGACAGTAGACAAAAATAGCGGCGAAAATACCTTCTCAAGCTGATAAAGCAATTTTGACTGGAGTCAGGCTGTGTGTATGGTTATCGAAAAATCTACAGTGACCTGTGAGATGAAGGGTAAACCTGTGGAATTAACTAAGTTCATCGCTTAATCAAGCGAGAAGGTATTCATACGCAAAGAGGCTATCGAAAGCCACGCTCCAAGGGTGGTGTCGAAAACATCATTGTTCCTAACAAACTCTCAAGAGAGCTTAACCCGCTAGGCCCAATCAATCTACCTATATCAAAACGCACGAAGGTTGGCTGTATCTAGCGATAGTTGTAGATCTATTCTCTCGGCGAGTAATTGGTTGGTCAATGAAAGCTTAATAACTAAAGAACTTGTCCTAGATGCTTTGCTGATGGTGGTTTGGCGACGTTCACCTATAGGAAAAGTGCTCGTCCACTAAGATCAAGGAAGCCAGTATACCAGTTACGACAGGGACTGTTTTTTGAAACAGCATGGTCTTGAATTAAGTATGAGTCGCCGTGATAATTGTCACGACAATGCTGTTGCCGAAAGTTTTTTCCTGTTACTCAAAAGAGAAATAACTAACCGGAAGTGCTACACCACGAGAGAGTAACTTCGTATGGACACCTTCGAATATATTGAAATGTTCTAAAAATTAAACGCCGATATAGTTCCAATAATCAGTTGTCGCCAGTAGAGTATGAAAAGCAAAATGAAATAAAGTTAAAGAGTGTCTACTAATTTGGTGGCTATTCAGTCTGTAATAAAATTTAAAATCAATGTTAAACTACTACTTTATCGTAGTTTATTGATATGAGAGTCAAATGACTATTTGGAAAAGAGAGTTTAGCTTAGCAAGCCTTAATAAAACCTCAGAAAATACATTAATCAAACATTTAGGTATTACCTATTCAGCTTTTGACGAAGATTCACTCTCGGCAACAATGCCCGTTGATCATAGAACACACCAACCACTGGGTATGTTACATGGTGGAGCCTCAGTTGTTTTAGCTGAAACATTAGGGTCATTAGCGGCTAATTTGTGTGTTGATCATGATAAGTATTGCGTTGGCTTAGATATTAACGCAAATCATATTCGCGCAATAAGAGAGGGGATAGTAACGGGGCGTGCTAGTGCTCTTCATTTAGGAGCAACAACACAAGTTTGGCAAATTGAAATAAAAGATGAAAGACAGCGACTAATTTGTACTAGTCGTTTAACAATGGCCGTCATTAATAATAAAAAGAAATAAGATAACGATGATAATACATTTTGAACAAGGTCGTATTATCGCGACTCAACGAGAAGTTGTTGTGAGAATTGATGGTAAATGCAGAATTAATCTTCAAGCACAAGTTGATGAGCTAACACTTATTTCTGGCGCTAATGTTGTTAGTGCTGTCGGTAGCGGTATTAATTGGTCTATAAAGTTAGATTCGGATGAACAATTGCAACAACTTGCTAATGAAATAGGTATTGCGATTACTATTTATTAACCTTCTTTGCTTTATATCGAATAAAGAATATTAAAATTATCTTTATGAACTAATTTATCTATGAATAACCTAGTTGAAATTATAAATATGGAATATTATTCTCGATGGAAAACATTAATCCCTATAGGGTATGTTTGAGTAATAATTAAACAATAATAAGAATTTCACATGTCTAAAATATATATTGCATTACTACCGCTTGCATTAGTTGTATCAACCGCTGTTTCTGCTGCTTCTGTTAATCCTTTTTATGTTGGTGCACGACTAGGCGGTGCTCACTATTCAAATTTTCAACAGAACTATCAAGAAATAACTGGCATAAACCTTAATAAAGATGATGTCGCGGCTGGTGTATTTGCAGGTTACAACTTTACACCTTGGTTTGCGGTTGAAACGGGTTATACATGGTTAGGTGAAGCTAAGTTTGAAAACAATAAGATTAAGCAACATGCTATTGATCTTGCTGCTAGAATGACATGGAACCTGAATGATCAATGGGGCGTGTTTGGTAAGTTAGGTGGCAGTTACATGCTCGCTGATTTCCATGGTTATGGCATTAAAGATCTTGATGATCATTTACTAGGTACTGCTGGTGTGGGTGTTGAGTATAAATTGACTAACCATCTATCTACCCGCTTAGAGTACCAGCTTTACCACGATATTCAGTCTAAGCCTCGTGATACTAATCTAGCTTATAACTTTGATACACAGTTCTATGGTTTGAGCCTTGTATACAGCTGGGGAGCTGCGCCTGCCGTTGTTGCACCAGTTGTTGATACTGCACCGCCAGTGCAAGCTGCAACAGTAACAGTAGAGCCTTCAATGGTTACAATTGCTTATGGTGTTGATGGTAAGTATTTAACTGAAGAAGATAAGCAACACCTTCAACCAATGATTCAACGTTTAATACGTTACCCTAGTGCAACAGCTGAAGTGACTGGTTATACATCAAATACAGGTAGTGCTACTTATAACCAGAAATTATCTGAAAAGCGTGCTAAAAATGTAGCTGATTTACTTTCTCAGTATGTTGCTGACGCTAGCCAAATTACAGCGAAAGGGATGGGTGAAGCAAATCCAATCGCTACTAACGATACCGCTAAAGGTCGAGCAGAAAATCGTCGTGTAGAGATTTACTCACCAGCCTTAAAGATTGCCACAGAAGATGCCGCAGAGCGTCCAGATTGCTGCGCAATGGAAAATAACTTATAAATAAAAAAGCGCCGAAAGGCGCTTTTTTTGATTTTATCTATTAGGTATTAGGTGCACAAATAGATTTTTTTCTTAAACAAAGCGCCATAATAATACCGAAAATAGCACCTTGAGTAATAATTGCTGAACCACCATAGCTGAAGAAAGGCAATGGACTTCCCATAACAGGTAGTACACCGCTCACCATACCAATGTTAATAAAACTATAAAGAAAGAAACTTAAAGCAAACGAGCCACTGACTAATCGTGCAAACGTTGATTCTGACTGATTCGCCAGCCATAACACTCTAAAAGTCATAAACGTATAGATTGCTAAAATAGTGAAGCTACCAATGTATCCCCATTCTTCTGCAAATGTTGAGAAGATAAAATCGGTATGACTCTCTGGAATGAAACCAAGATGACCTTGTGTTGCATCCATCCAACCTTTGCCAGATATACCACCAGATCCAATCGCAATTTTGGATTGAATGATCTGGTAACCAGAGCCTAATGGATCTGATTCAGGATTTAAAAATTGAAGAATCCGTTTTTTCTGGTAGGTCTCCATCACGAAATACCAAGCTAATGGAAGACTGACACCAATAATGGCTATCACAGATGAAATTAACTTCCATGACATCCCTGCAAAATACAGAACAAACAGAGCGTACATTACAGTGAAGATAGCACCATCAAGATCTGGCTGAATAAAAATTAATCCAGCTGGAATTGCAGTTACTATCAAACAAATCATGATCTTTTTAATACTTGGCCGACCCGCATCACTGACAAGGATCCAAGCCATCATCATTGGGACAGCTATTTTTACAAGTTCTGACGGTTGAAAACGTATTGGTCCTAATGCTAACCAGCGTTGTGAGCCATTGGTACTATCACCAAGAATAAATACACCAACAAGTAAAAGCACAGTAATAAAAAACAAGTATGGAGCACTTCGTTCATAAGCGGCTGGTGAAATTGATGACATAAATAATAATGCGACAATCGCAATTCCGGCACGAATGAGGTGACGCTCTATGATTGGCTCACTAAAGCTACTTGCGCTCCATACACTCAAAGAGCTAAACGTGATAAGAATTAAAATCGAAATTAGTAATGGGATATCGATATAAGGACGGAATCTACTCATTATGTATTACTATTACTCATTAATTAGCGTAGATGTACTAGAGACTCACCACTTTATGTCACTTTTCTTTTGCTGCAACATAAAAAATGAAACGAAATGTACTATGAGCGAATAATATAACATAGTGGCTTAATTTCTAATTCATTAATTATATCTTCCTTTGTTTCATATTTATTTTATTAAAAAGTAAAAGGGTGATTTGATACTGAAAAGAAAATAATTTTTGTCGTTATAATTATCGATGAATTTATTTGGAGTTTTATATGGACCGTTATTACTGGGGTGTTGATTTAGGTGGTACGAAAATCGAATGTATTGTGATAGATCGTAACACTGATCAACCCATTGTTCGTGAACGTATCGAGACAGAAAGTGTTAAAGGCTATCAACATATACTTGGTCAAATAAAGATACTGATTGAGCGGTGCGCAAACATGGCCGGACATAATCCTAATGCGGTTGGCTTTGGAACACCAGGCACGCTTGATCCTGTTCATGGCGTAATGAAAAACTGCAATACCACGGCCTTAAATGGTCATCCTCTTGATAAAGATCTTAATGAAACACTCGGCATCCATGCAGTTATTGCTAACGATGCTAATTGCTTTGCTTTAGCCGAAGCTCATTTTGGGGTCGTAAAACGTATTAAGCCTGAAGCTCAAATTGTATTTGGTATCATTATGGGAACGGGAGTGGGCTCAGGCATAGTGGTGGACGGCAAATGCTTATACGGTTGCCATGGTATTGCTGGTGAGTGGGGACATAATGTACTTGAACCTAATGGTGCAGATTGCTATTGCGGTAAGCAAGGTTGTGTAGAAACGGTTATTTCTGGTAAAGGGTTAGAACAATATTATTACGAGCAATCATCTCAAGCGTTATCTTTGCCTGAGATTGTCGAGCAAGCCAAACGGAATAATCATGAAGCAGTGAAAACAATAACGCGTTTACGTGAATATTTTGGTTTAGCGGTCGCACGAATTATTAACGTACTTGATCCTGAGGTTATAGTGATTGGTGGCGGTGTCGGTAATATTGATGCGTTATATCAAGATATAGAAACACAAATTTTACCGCACTTGTTTAATACAGAGCTTAATACCCTGATTGTAAAACCAGAGCTAGGTGATAGCGCTGGTGTTTATGGCGCAGCGGCTTTAGTGAAAAACATCAGCTAAACAAGAGTTGTCCTAAAAGTTAAAAGCGCGATACTCATTAATAGTATCGCGCTTTTATTTTAACTCGCGAGAACTTGAGGTTTACGATGTAAACTTGCTACTAGCATGTAAATTGCCGTTGCAAGTAGAACAATGAAGAAGAAATCCATTATTCCATTTTGCTCTGCCATAAAGCTGTTAGCACCAATTGGACCCAGTGCTGAACCAATGCTGTAACTAAACAGCATAACTTGTGTTGCAGCAACAATATATGAAGAATCCAAGTTGTCACACGCTAATGTAATTGCAATTGGGTAAAGCGCAAAAGCAGACATGCCTAACAACGCCAATGCAGTAATCAGAACAACATATTCTGATGATAGATAAGTTATACCCATAGCAAAAACACCAAGCAAAGACATTAAAGCAAGCAATAGCGTTTTACTCATTTTAATTGATAGTTTGCTAATTACAGGTTGAATAACCATACCACCAAGAATGGTTGCAGCCATCAACACACCGACTTGATCTGTTGTTAGAGCGCTTTGCTTTAATGCTAAAGGCATTAACCCGTAGATGCTGCCCATTACAACCCCTGAAGTCATACAACCAATAATTGCAGGTTTACTCAAACGTGCAATTTGCTTGATTGATAATACTTGGTGTGAATCACTGCTAGGTTGGCCTTGTTTTACAAACAAAGGCGGTAAAATAGCGATTAACAATAGTACTAGAATAACGATAAAAGGAATAAAGCCTTTAACACCAAACATACCTACTGCTAATTGACCAACAGTAGTGCCACCGTAGAGCGAGGTCATGTAAAAACCAAGACGTTTTGCTCGCTCTTTCGCGTTATCACCAATAAGTAACCATGATTCAACAACAACGAAAATACCCGCAACAGCCATGCCGGCAATTAGGCGTGCAAATAGCCATACTTCTTTATTTGGAAACATGGGTAAAACCGTAACAGTTGCTGCTAGCAAACCTAAAAAAGTAATAAAAGCCACACGGTGACCAATCTTCGCAATAATTGGTTCGATCATCATCGAGCCGATAAGAAGACCAATATAATAGATGCTTGCTAACCAACTCGCATAACTGCTATCAATTTTAAAATTTGTTAATGATAACGGGATCAAGCTCATAAGGTAGCCTGATGCGATTGCGAATACAGTTAGTCCAGCAACAGGCACAAAAATGCCGCCGCTTTTGCGACAAGTAGTGAAGTCTTGCACTACCTTGGTCTCCAAGTGAAATGTTTGAATTAATCTGTCTTTATTTAAGGTAATACGTTTAGAAAACGAAAAACCAGAAACCAAGGAATGATCACTGGAAATAGCAAGACAGAGCTGTTTAAAAAAGTGTTTTATTCGAAAACGCGGCGATTATTGACGGTAACCTAACATTAGTAAAATGAGAAAAACTAATGCGAAACAGGTGGTTTCATTATATTGAATAATGCCAAAAAATAATCGTTAGAGTAGTGATAATTAAAGTGAGAATAAAATCACATTTTTTCTGATTAATATATTTGTTTTTAAAGAATTAGCGCTGAGTTTACTGATATGGAGTGGAGGAAAATTTAAAAAAACATTAGTGTTGTAATTGTTGCTGTATGCAAAAAAATAGTAAACGACAGCTAATATTCATCAAAATAACATAAAAAAAATTGGTTTCTAATGAAGAGTTTGGATTACATATATTAAAAAGCCACCTTCTTATAGCGATATGGCACTATGAGTAAGGTGGCTAGCTATAAATTGAAGCCGATTAACGTTTATTTTTTAGATAGCGTTTACGTCGTTCTTCCTTCTTTTTGATCTTTTCTTCTGCTTTGCGTTCAGCTTCTACTGCCACATTTATCAGCTCTTCAGTGATCATATCTGGATGCTCTAGAGTAATGTGACCCAGTGTACCGTTACGCAATTCATTGATAAGAATAACGGAGGCTTTGTGTAGATCAACACGACCACCTCCTTTTAAACAACCACGTTTACGCCCAATCTCTTCCATTAGCTCAATTTCAGATTCAGGCAGATCATCATCAAGGTTATAACGTGCCTTAATCATATCTGGGTATGCTTTGATCAGGTATTCAATTGTAAAGAAACCAACATCGATATAATCCATCGCGGTATCTTTAATTGCACCTGTAGCAGCAAGGCGGAAACCACTGTGTGGGTTTTCAACTTTTGGCCATAGAATTCCCGGTGTATCAGAAAGCAATACGCCGTTATCTAGGTTAATACGTTGCTGTTGGCGTGTTACAGCAGGTTGGTTTCCTGTGATTGCAACAGTTCGGCCTGCAAGTGCATTGATAATGGTTGACTTACCAACGTTAGGAATACCCATGATCATGGTACGAATTTTTTTACCTGCTTCTTCACGGTGAGGTGCAAGCTTACGGCATAATTCCATAATCTGATTAACTTCGTTTAAGTTTTCAGTGGTGACAGCAATGGCTTTAACACCTTGTTCTTTTTCAAGGTGATCAATCCAAAGTTGTGTCATCTCAGGATCGGCCAAATCACGCTTGTTCAAAACTTTAACAACAGGCTTACCATCATTGGTATTACGGAACGATTTGATCAGTGGGTTTTCACTACTAAATGGGATACGAGCATCTAAAACTTCGATGATCACATCAACTTTCGGCATTGCCTCTTCAATTTCTTTGCGGGCTTTGTGCATGTGCCCTGGAAACCACTGAATGCTATTACTCATTATTTATGTACTCTTTATTTTTTCTAGGCGTGCCTTGGGAGACCACCTGGGGTACTAAAATCTATTGCAAGAAATTAGAGGTTCTATCTTGCATTAATAAGTTATTGAAAGAAATTCTATCACATTTGGCAGTAGATAACTCTTAAATGATAAAGAGGATTGGACTCATTCTTAATGTCCAAAAGCCTAATTGAAGTGAGTTAGGACAACAACAAACCTAAGCAATACCAGATAGGGTAGGGAAAGAGTAAAAAACACCAGAAATGATCTCTCGTCTTGGTATAAAGCATGTGAATATACCATGTCTGGATATCAGAAAATCTATAGTCAGTTGGCTAATCACAATGAGTTAGCTTTTATGTTAACTTGTAATTGCCCCAAAGTTACTTAGTACAAATACTCATAAATACCCTATTAACGTAACTCTGATTAGTTTTAATAGGTTAATTTTATCTGTTAGTTAAACGTCACTTTTAAAGCTCTCATTCTTATAACAACGCCATAATTCAGTACTTGCAGCTAGTAACATTATTAACAAAATCACAATGTATATTTGTTGTTTTTAATTACTCATCTTACAGGCAACTTGGTCTTTGTTTTTACTTGCCCAAATGCAAAGCTAGATTCAATCGAAGCAATATTGGGTAGGCGAGTCAACTGCTTGCGGATAAACTGCTCGTAGCTTTTTAGGGACTCACTTACCACATGAAGAAGGTAGTCGTGATTACCTGTCATTAAAAAGCACTCTAACACCTCATCAATCGCTTCAATGTGCTGCTCAAAGTCTTGCATGTTTTCTTCTGTCGGCTTTTCAAGCTTTACCAACACGAATACATTTACGGGAAAGCCACATGCCTCTTGATTGACACTGGCATGATAACCCCGAATGATACCTTGTTTCTCTAGTGCTCGAACTCGGCGTAGACAAGGGGATGGTGAAAGCGATACGCGATCGGCTAACTCTTGGTTTGTAAGGCGCGCGTTTCCTTGCAGTTCATCAAGTATTTTTTTATCGATCTCATCCATTGGTATATTCCATCAATATTAGAGTTTATTTGGCAATATTATTGCACAAAGTGTATGTCTTACTACGCAAATAGCAATCTTTAACATCTGTCCGACACTAGAATTAAAGAAATACAACAAGGATGGAATGACTTAGCAATTATGAATACTTCAACTCAACTTAGCCCATTGCGTAAAACAACCAAACACGAACAAGCAGAAGCCCTTGCTATTGAGCAAGCAAAACATTTTGGTATCGACCCGAATAGCGATTATGGAACTACGTTGGTGGAATTGGCGACGACGCTGTACAAAGCCAATACAAAGACTCACGATCTCTGGGCGATAACAGTTGATGGCCTTTCTGAGCTGGATAAGAGTGACCGTATCGCTTGGTTTAATGCAAAACGTTTCCTATCATTCCAGATCGCGAAGATACTCGATAACCTACAAAATCCAATGCGCGCGACATACCAATCTATCGCGACTAATAATGGTAACTTTGCCTCAAAAGGTGCGTATCCTATCTTCGATAATGTGGCGGCTATTTTTTCTGCGAGCCCGGTGATTACTCGGACTGCAACCTATTTGTTTGCGTGTACCGAGTGGATTGAAGACGCATTCAACGGTAAAGAGCCATTGCACGATATTTACTCTCGATTGCTTAACCCAACCTCAATCTCTCTGGCGAACCACATGGTTGACCTTGAGGCAGGATCTAGAGCCAACGAATACCTTGCGTGGAACTTTAACTCGGGTATGGCAGCTATCGATGGCTTACTTAGTCATTTGCTTGGGCATGAAGACATTGTGTTAGCTTCACGTAATATCTATGGCGGTTCGTACCAACTTTTGGAAGATTGGTTTGGTAAGCCTTCAAACTTGAATGTCGCGGTAGAGTGGGTGGATGGTTACTCTGGTGATGAATTTGCGACTCGCCTTGATGAGGTTGCAATTAAGTATGCAGATCGCCTCGCTGGTGGTAAGAAGATATACGTTTATCTTGAGTCACCGTGTAACCCACATGGCTATGTATTAGATGTCGCCAATATCAGTAAAGCTGCTCACTCTCGCGGGTGGGATGTTATCGTCGACTCAACAGTCGGCACGCCATTACTTCATCCAGTACTAAAACGCGATGATGTGATGGAAAGACCGGATTACGTGATTCACTCTTATACCAAAGAACTTGCCGGTTCGGGAACCACAACGGCCGGGGTCGTGATTGGCCGCAATGAGACCATGTTTGTACCTAAAGGCGAGGAGGTGATATTCACCAAACCTAATGGCGATGAGGCGACAATTCCATGGAGTGAAACCCTTTTTTGGAATGTGTATTACATCAAAGGCGCCTTCTTAGATGCGGACAAAGCGTTTGAAGTGCTCAACGGCATGAAAACCTATGAGATGCGAGTTGTGCAGAAAACCATTAATACATTGACTCTGGCTCAGATTTTCGATGCCCACCCAGACATCAATGTCTCATGCCCCGCTTTGACTGATAGCGATAACTATGAGCATTGTCAGAATAATATGTATCTGGGGCTGCCAGCGGCGCTGTTTACTATTGATATGGAGGGCAACGGTGATCGTGCGCCAATAAATCGTGACGGGTTTAAACAGTTCTTTGACATGCTCGAACCCGCTATTGGTCTGCAAGTGAGCTTGGGGCAAACCAACACAGTTGCATTATGTCCGGCATTGACAACCCACTCAGAGTTGAGCGATGACGCGCTCAATGAAGCGGGTATTAAGCCAACCACTATGCGTATTTCTATTGGATTGGAAGATCCTCGCATGTTCATTGCACATATTATCGAAGCCGCTAAGTTGTCGATTGACACCAAACACGTTGATTTCTCATCGAGCTTTCCAAGCAATGAGCGTATTGATGAGATTTATATGCAAACCTATATGGACGTACACCAAAGGTTTGTGAAGAGCTTACCCAAGTTTGGACAGCTTAGTCAGTAAAAAGGCTTAAAATTTAAGGTAGCAAGCAAAAGCACCCTGAAATAGTCTTATTAGGTAGGGTGCTTTTCCCGACAAAGGATTTCTTTATTATCCGTTTAGCTATCCTGTAATGAAAAGGCAAAGCTTGGGACAACTTAACATGATAAAAAGCCCGATAATAATTATCGGGCTTTTTAGAGTTAAATATTATTAACTTTGATTGCGGATGTAAATAAGTCCACTTCTTTTGCTAATAACTGCAGCAAAGTATGGTTATCAAGTTTATATATTTCATTTTCAATATAGATGAAAGATTGATAAATCAATTTCTCTTGTTTTGATATGTGTTTAAATAACTCTGTGTGGTTTTGCGATTTCTTAAGTGTTTTATCTAACTCTGTTAGAGATGTAATCACACTATCTAGGTCACTATTGATGGTTGAATCCAGTGACAAAGACTGTTTATTTTCATTCAGTTGGGTCAATATACGCAAGATAATATTAGAACTGCGGCTGCATAATAAAATATGTTCGCCTGTTTGTGACTTTCTATGCGGTTCACCTAAATAACCCATCCAGTGATCAAATAGGTTAGTATCGTTAACCACGCAATCTTGGTAGTGACGTTGTAACTGAGTAGCCGTACAATCTGATTTCTCTGCCAAGTACATTTTTAAAGAGACCAGATAATCAATATAACCAGTTGTTGTTGCCGTTAACTGAGTAGGGAATAACTTCTTATTCCAACCAGGTGATAAGATAAATACAAATAATAAAGGTAAGAAAACACCCAGAACAGTGCTGTCTAGGCGAGGTAAAAGAATATTATCGCCTTGTCCGTTAAGAGAGAAGCCTGCGAATACAAACAAAGTCACGCAGAATACCGCAAAGCCGTAATGTCGTGCAGAGGTATGGAAAAAAAGTATAACAGCGATACAGAAGATGAACGGCAGGATGCTTGTGGATACTTGGAAGTGCAGTAATGCAACAACAACTAATAAACCACAGATTGTACCGGTTAATCGTTGAAGTAATCGTGTCCATGTCATTGATAAATTAGGACGTAATACCAACAAGCTGGTCATAAGAGTCCAAAAGCCAAAGTCTAAGTTTAATGTTCGAACAATAATTAACCCCGTCGCTAAACTTAATGTTCCGCGAAGTGCATGTCGAAAATAACTCGATTTTAACGTCATTTGACTGGTTAACTTAGAGGTTAACTCTCGCCATTTCCATGACACAACAATAGGCTTAATAATGCTAGAGCTTAATGTTTGGCTTGTTTGTTGGCTCAACTGCTGAAGTGTTAAGTAGATAATATCCAGTTTATTAATATATGAAAGCGCAGCCAGTGCTTCCTCTTTTATATTTTCTTGTATTGTATATTGGCGTAACTCTTCAAAGTCGATACTTGGAACGTTTATACGATGAACATTATCGACAGTCACTTGTTCTAAATACTGACTTATCTTTAACGTTGCTTGGTGAATCTTATCTAACCATTCAGGACATGTTTGTTTTAGATTTGAAGTAGGAATGAAATAAAGCAAACGTGTTTGTTCGTTAATACGTTCCGCAACTTTTAAGAAACGGTAAATATCTTGCAGTTTTGCGCTATCTTCACCTGCAGTAAATTGCTGGTGAATTCGATCTTCTAAGGTATGAGATAAGCCCGCTATTTGGGATCGTAATTGCGCTGATTTAATAAACAACTCATTGTTGTCGGAGGAAAAAATAAAGCCGTGATCGTGAGTGATAAGCTTTTTAGCAATAGCTTGATACAAATCAGACAGGATGTCTTTTGATTCTTGGTTCGGAAGAAAGTAGATGGCTAACGCTTGCCAAAAAATGTACCACAAAGCGCCACAGGTTAACCACAAAGGAACAAGCCAAATAGGTCGACCATCTAAATGCAGTAACATAGCGTATATAGCAAGTAATATGGAGGCAAAACCGATAGCACCTAGCCTTGGGCTTAAAACAGCCAACATAAACAAGCTAAAACTAACAACAGTTAAGCTAATAACAAATAAGACTGAATGTGGGAAAACGGCTTCAGTCCCTAAACTAATAAGAAAAAAAACAGGAATAGCGATACAAAAATCAAGAATGCGATATTTTGTTACACTGGAGGTATCAGCAAAGCCACAGCTAATACTACCCAGTGAAAATGCAATCCCCATGGTTACATGTCCCATAAGGAACAAAGGTACTGAGCAAGTAAGGAAGCTAAATGCAGCTATGTTGGTTCTAAAGTTGAGTAAAGTCCGTAAAGTAGGGTAACGGAGAAGTAAGTTGTATAAATTCATAGTGTATTAAATATCATCATATGTGCGATTTGCTTCGTCAATCATAATCTCTTTTTAAAAAGAGTGAAGGCTTTATTAGTGTATTTAATGCTTATAAGGTATTTATGTTGATTAATTATTCTTTAATTATGATTTAATATTCCAAATATGAGGTAAGAGATTTAAATTAATTAGATTAATATACTGCATTTAATGCGAATGAAGACTTAATGGCTGGTAATTATCAAGCATCACATTGATTAATAAAATATATAATTATTTAAAGCATGATTTTTATATTTATTAAATTAATGACTAAATAAACATGCATAAGATTGAGTAACTAAGAAATAAAAATTAACCATATTAATTTTATTGGTTTTAAATGACTTATCATTTTTTATAAATATATTAATAAAGTTATTGATATGTTTATTTAATACTGTTTATGATGCGCTCAATAAAAAACGAATACAAACAACATGGAGATAGTTGTTAATGTTTTTACTAAAGGATCTATCAATAAAGCTGCAGCTAGTTATTCCTGTAATATTTATGGCTGTTTTATTATTTATAGCACTGATATTAGGGCGCAGTAACCTTATAGAAAGTGTTGATAAAATGAATTCAACAACACAATTAGTCGTTGAAGCTAAAGATAGTACCGCGAGTTTAATTAGTAATAGTTATGCAATGAGAGTAAGTGCAATTTATGCACTTTATGATAAAGATTTATTATCACGTTTATCAAAGTCTCTTGATAGTAGCGAGTTAAGTAATAAAAAAGCGATTGCAAACCTGCAAAAAATACCTGAAATAAACCAAGAACTAGAAGCATTTCGAACATTAATGATCAGCTATATCAGCTTTAGCCGTGACACGATGTTAGAAGTGCTTGATCTTAGGCATTCAGGTCAAATTAACGACTCTGAATATCAAAAATATATTGTTAAATATCGCCAATTAGGTGATGACATGATTTCAGCAATTGATGCGTTGGATAAGCGTGTAAATTTAACCTCAGATACTTACATAGCACAACAAAAGAAAGAGCACGGACAAACAATAAATGCGATTGGATATGAATTTATTATTACATTGATAATAGCCATTATTATTTGTTTGGTCATTGGCTCACTGATCGTCAAGCCAATTACTATTTTGCAACGAGCAATGCAGAAAATAGCTGAAGGTAACTTGCAAGATGAAATCGCAGTTGACGGCACGAATGAAGTGGGTGAATTGGCTCGTAATCTAAATCGTATGATTGTTAAATTACGTTCAACAGTAGCGGTTTTAAATGATGTTGGTCGTAATGTTGCAGCTTCATCGACTGAATTATCAATTGTGATGAAAGATTCAGAGACTCATGCAAATAGTCAAGTGATTGAGATTGAGCAAGTTGTAACAGCAATCGATCAATTAACAACAACGGCACAAGAAGTCACTCAAGCTGCACAAAAGTCTGATGAAAATTCAAAAAGTGCCAGTGAGTTGGCTAATAAGAGCCATGATTTGTTTTCTAACAACCAACAAGCAAATGAAGAAATGGCGGAATCATTAATGGAGGCCGCTGATGTTGTTGCGCAGCTAAAAGTACAATCGGCACAAATTAGCCAAGTTATTGATTCAATACAAGGTATTTCTGAACAAACAAATCTACTGGCACTTAATGCAGCGATAGAAGCGGCACGCGCAGGTGAAAGCGGCCGTGGCTTTGCAGTGGTCGCTGATGAAGTACGTCAGTTAGCAGCAAGAACGCAAGCATCAACAAAAGAGACACAGCAAATTATAGAGCGCCTACAAGAGCAATCGACTTCAGCAAATGAGCGTATGCAATCTGCAATTGATACATTAGAAAGTAATAAATTAGTCGCTTCTCAAGCAAATGAAGCGCTAGAAGGGATCACTGCTGCTATTTCAATGAATAGTGATATGAATACCCATGTTTCAACCGCTTCTGAAGAGCAGTTACAAGTCACAATGGATATCAGTAATAGTATTGAGAATATTCATCATATCATTCGACAAAATGCATCAGGATTAAGCCAATGTACGGTTGCAAGTGAAGAGTTATCAGATCTTGCTGAAAAGCAAAGCGAACAGTTGAAATACTTTAGGTGCTAATTAAGTTTATCAAAATCCAAAGTCTTGCTTTTTAGTGAGACTTTTTGTTCAACGATTATAACTTTCTATTCATAAAATAAATACTTGATATACTGATGTTTTAGTGGTCTAGTTTTACGGAATATTTAATCTTTCTCTGATTTGTCTTTTAATTGATTAAGCATTGATAAGATATCTTTTTGAAACATCTCAAGTAGTGAAAATTTATGACTCAAAAAATGACAATGGCAGAGATTTCTAAGCAATTAGGGATCTCAAAAATGACGGTATCACGGTATTTTAATGGCGGTTACGTTTCAGAAGAAAACCGAATAAAAATTGATGCTATTGTTAAAGAAAATCACTATATCCCGAATAAGTTTGCCCGATCTATTCGTAGTCAATCGAATATTATCGGATTTATTGCACCACGTATTGAATCCTACACAACGAGCCTTGTTATTAAAGGTGCCTTAGCGGCGGCGAATGAATCTAATGTTCGTATGCTGTTTCATGCAACAGGTTTTTGTCATGAATCTGAACGTCAAGCCGTCAGTGAATTTAATGGTTTAAATGCATTAGGTACGATTATTATTGCCTCTAAACACACGGTAATTGAACCCTTTTATAAAGATATAAAGAACCTTGTTTTTATTGGAAAAAATGTGTCTGAACGATGTTGTTTGTTTTACCCTGAACAAACGGCTATTACTGAACTTGTTTCAAAAACAATGGTGACACTTGACGCTCAAAAGGCAGCCGTTTTAGGCGTGCAGTATATTTATGATGAACGTATGCTTTCCAGCCGAACATCAGTCGTTAAACAAGCGCTTGACCAATATGCGACCGAACTTCCTCGAGAATTTCACTCTTTACAAGATTCTGAGCAAGCAGAATCCTATCAAAATATAACTCTTAAACCGCAATATATATATTTTTGTGCAACAGACAATATTGCTATTCGTTTATACCGTCGTGCTAAGGAATTGAAGCTTCAAATAGGTAAAGATATTTGGGTTGTAGGGGTTGGTGATTATGAATTTAGTGATTTGCTAGTACCAAGTTTAACGTCTGTTTCTTTTAATTATTATGAAATGGGTTATCAAGCGGTAAAGAAATTAATCCGACGCGATTTTAGTAGTGTTGAAGGTGAATTTGAGTTAAAAACCCGAGAGAGCTCTCAATTTATCTAAAAGTCTTTTGCGCTATTTTAGAATAAGTTTTACCTTTTGTGTTAACGGTAACACAAATTCTTTATCGCCATGTGTTACCGTTAACACATGGCAGAATATTTAGATTTATAGGTAAGTGCATGGCTCAGCCCAATCAAAATCAAGAAAAACTTGTATGGTGGAAAGAAGCAACGGCCTATCAAATTTACCCTCGTAGTTTTTACGATAGTAATGCTGATGGAATAGGGGATATCCCCGGGATCATTAAAAAATTAGATTATCTAGCTGATTTAGGGATTGATTTAGTATGGATTTGTCCATTTTATCAGTCACCTAATGATGACAATGGTTACGATATAAGTGACTATCAGGCTATTCACTCAGACTTTGGCTGTTTGGATGATGTTGATCGGTTAATCCGTGAAGCACATAAACGTGGAATTAAAATTATCATCGATTTGGTGATAAACCACACCAGTGATGAGCATCCTTGGTTTATTGAATCTCGTCAAAATAGAAATAGCGCTAAACGAGATTGGTATATTTGGCGAGATGGTTCAGAAGCTACAACAGAAAAACCGACCAATGAACCAAATAATTGGGAGAGTATCTTTCATGGTAGTGCGTGGCAATACGATGCCGAGACTGCACAGTATTATTTACATCTTTTCTCGTCAAAACAGCCTGATTTGAATTGGGAAAACCCTGAAGTTAAAGCCGCTTTATTTTCCATGATTCATTGGTGGCTTGAACGCGGTATTGATGGGTTTCGTGTTGATGCGATAAGCCATATCAAAAAGCAGGCTAACTTACCTTCGTTACCGAATCCAAATGGGGATAATTACGTTTCATCGTTTAAATATCACATGAATGTTAAAGGGATTGAAGAACACCTTCATGAGCTTCGTGATAAAGCTTTTTCACCGTTTGATATTGTTACTGTCGGCGAGGCAAATGGTGTTGCTGCTGAAGACGCGCTAACGTGGGTTGCGGAAGAAACTGCGACAAATAAAGCTGGTGTGTTCAATATGATCTTTCAATTTGAGCACATGAACTTGTGGTCAGAAGACAGTAATCAATCAAGTTTCAACTTAGTCAAATTTAAGCAGATCCTTACAAGATGGCAAAATGTATTGGAAGGGATGGGATGGAATGCTTTATATCTAGAAAACCATGACCAAGCACGAAGCATCAATACATTCGGAAATCCAAATTATCGTTATGCCAGTGCAACAGCCCTTGCGACTTGTTATTTTTTAATGAAAGGCACTCCTTTTATTTATCAAGGGCAAGAACTAGGTTTAGTGAACTTTCACTTCACTTCACTTGATCAGTTTGACGATATCTCTGCTAGAAACCTTATTAATAAACTCAAACACCAAGGAAAAAGTGATCAATATATTCTCTCTTTACTCAATAGAGTATCTCGCGATCATAGTCGTTTGCCAATGCCTTGGAATAGCGAAGAGAATGGTGGTTTTTCGACAGTAACACCTTGGATAACGGTTAACCCAAATTATGAACTGATTAACGTTTCAGAACAACTCAACAATCAAAACTCAGTTTTGCAATTTTATAAGCAGCTTATTGAGCTTAGAAAACAGCATAAGTCTCTTATTATTGGGCGTTATAAATTGATACTCGCAGATGACCCTAATGTCTACGCTTATCAACGTGTTAGCGATGATTGTACATGGACAATCATCACAAATCTTAGTGATAACGTTGCTAAGGTTAATATTGACTGCTCTGCGCTTGGCGATTTAATACTTGATAATCAAACGGCAAATAATGAAATCGCGAAGACAAATTTTGAGAAGACGGCTCTTGCATCAGCTTACGGTGCATACGTCTTTATGACAAAGCATTAATCATATTTAGGGTAGGTGATTAGGCTAACCTACCAGCTCTATAAAGGAACTAGAAATGAGTAAATTGTTATCGTTTGATTTTTGGCAACGATTTGGTAAGTCGTTGATTGTAGTTATTGCTGTAATGCCAGCAGCTGGTATTATGATTTCGCTTGGTAAAGTACTTGCGATGTATGCTGGTGGGCTAGGCGCACTCGAAACCCTTGGTCATATTATGGAAAACATTGGCTGGGGTATCATCGTTAATTTGCATTTATTATTTGCAGTAGCGATTGGTGGTTCATGGGCAAAAGAGCGAGCTGGTGGTGCATTTGCCGCGTTAATCGCCTTTATCTTAATTAACCGGACGACAGGCGTTATATTTGGGGTCAATACCAGTATGATGACTGACCCTAATGCTATTGTGACCAGCCTATTTGGTACTGATTTACCTGTAACACAATTTTTTACCACAATATTAGGTGCACCAGCACTTAATATAGGGGTGTTTATCGGTATTATTTCAGGTTATCTCGGTGCAAACTTATACAATCGCTATTACGATTACTCTCGATTACCTGAAGCCTTAGCCTTTTTTAATGGTAAACGGTTTGTTCCTTTTGTTGTGATTTTTTACTCAGTAATCATTGCTTTTGTTTTAGCCGTTATTTGGCCTTTAGTGCAAGGTGCATTGAATGATTTTGGATTGTGGATTGCCTCATCTAAAGACAGCGCACCAATTATTGCCCCTTTTGTTTATGGTACGCTTGAGCGTTTATTACTGCCATTTGGTCTACATCATACCTTAACGATCCCGATGAACTACACCGAGTTAGGTGGAGCTTATCAATTATTAACAGGCCCAAATGCAGGAACTAGTGTGTATGGACAAGATCCATTATGGCTTGCTTGGGTTAGTGATCTTAACAACCTTAAATTAACTGATCCGGCGATGTATCAGCAGCTTTTAGATACAGTTCATCCTGCACGCTTTAAAGTCGGGCAGGTTATTATCGCAACATCTTCTCTTATTGGTATTGGTTTAGCGATGTATCACAGTGTCGATCATGACAAACGTTTGCAATATAAACCAATGTTTCTCTCTGCGTGTCTTGCTGTTTTACTTACAGGCGTAACTGAACCTATTGAGTTTATGTTTATGTTCATCGCACCTGTATTGTATGTCGCTCATGCCTTGTTTACGGGTATTGCTTTTGCACTTGCAGACTTCATTGATCTGCGTATTCATGCATTTGGCTTAATAGAGCTACTAACGCGTGTACCAATGATGATATCAGCAGGGATAGGAAGTGATTTGATCAGCTTTATTATTGTGTGCATCGTTTTCTTTGCTGTGAATTATGGCTTATTCCGATTATTAATCGTGAAGTTTAACTTACCAACACCAGGTCGTGCCGGTAATTATATTGATGAAAAATCAGATACGATGTCGCAGGACGATAAGCTGGAAATTATTATCCAAAACTTAGGTGGGCGCGATAATATTTCTGAAATCGATGCGTGTATGACACGTTTACGTATTACGGTAAAAGATCCTTCATTAGTTGCAGATTATACGTTGTGGAAATCTACTGGTGCGATGGGGCTAGTCGTGAAAGAGCAAGGTGTTCAAGCAATTTATGGTCCTGGCGTTGATGTTATTAAATCAGGTCTAGTTGATAAATTTGCCGCGGCTTAATTTGTTAAAGGTCAGCGTGGCTTCAATGTCACGCTTGATTTTATCGTATTAGTAAGTGATTGAATAATGAAGTTATTAACATTGAACACGCACAGTTGGCAAGAACAAGATCAACTAGAAAAATTAGATGTAGTCGCAAAGGCAATCATTGAACAAGATTGTGATGTGATCGCTTTACAAGAAGTGAATCAGCGTTATGACAGTTCTATTATTAATGCATCAACAGTGAGTAATTTTCCTGTTCACTCTGATAATTATGCATATCTGCTACAACAGAGGTTATTGGTGCTGGGTCATCAGTATTATTTAACGTGGGATTTTGTTCATCAAAGTTATGATGTGTACCAAGAAGGGCTTGCATTTTTGAGTCGAGAGCCAGTGATTGAACATCAAGTAATTGATCTAAATGATAACTATGATGAAAAATACTGGAAGCATCGGCGCGCAGTACGGATCACTTTAGGCTATAAGGATCAAACGCTGGATATTTACAACTGTCATTGTGGCTGGTGGAATGACATTGAAAGTCCTTTTCAGCAACATATTGAGCGTATTAAAAGCTGTTTATCTGGCCGGTTAAGTTTATTCTTAGGTGATTTTAATACCCCTAGCCATTTAGTCGATGAGGGTTATTCATATCTTATTCAGCAAGGATTTATTGATACTTATACATCTGCACAGATGAAGGATGATGGTAATACCGTTGTGAAATGCATTGATGGATGGCAAAACAATCATGAAGCATTACGTATTGATTATGTATTTTCGAATCAAAACGTTAGTGTGAGCAGTCACAAAGTAATTTTTAACGGCGATTATTACCCGATAGTGTCGGATCATTTTGGTCTTATAGTTAGCTTAGATCTTCATTAATCTTACTTATATGATTAAAGCCTTGCTTAAAGCGAGGCTTTTTACAACTAAAATATAAGTGGAGTATCACTATTTTTGCGTTGTTGGTCGATTTCAGTAACTCGTTTTAAAAGATAATCTTTGAAATTAGCGCATCGTACTGGCATATATTTTCTTGGTTTATAATACAAACTCAGTTCAAATTCGCTACTTACATAATTGTTTAATACCGTTACTAACCGATCTTCTTGAAGGTCTTGTTTAATCAAACTGAAAGGCAGGTAAGCAATTCCTCCACCGGCTAGGGCGATATTTTTTAAAATCTCACTGTCGTCCACTTCTACCGATCTAGGTATTTGAACAGAGTTATATTCCCCATTTTGTTCAAATATCCATTTATTACCACCGACTAATGTTGTTGCAAATAAGCACAAATGCTTTTTTAGATCATGGGGTATTATCGGTTCTCCATAGCGTTTAATATAACTTGGTGAACAACAGGCTTTTAAAGGTTCACTGAAAAGAGAACGTTTAACCAGTAAGCTATCTTTGTTTTGAAAACCGCGGTAAGTTGCATTTGCTCTAATGGCAAAATCGACATCGTGAACATTATCCACTTCAAACGCTGTTTCGATTACAACAAAATTGATAGTAGGGTTGTCACTGATATATTCACCAATAATTTTACTTAAAAAATGCTTAGCAAACAAAGGGGTGCTAGCAATTCTTATTGTGCCAATATCATCATTGCCTAAATTTTTTATTTCATTAATGGCATCGGTTATTTGATTATTGATGTGGCTAAATTGTTTAAATAGTAATTTTCCAGCTTGCGTTGGTGTGATTTTTCGCGTGGTACGTTTAACAAGGCTAACTCCCATGTTTTCTTCTAGTTCTGTGAGCCAGCGACTACCAGCAGAAGGCGATATGCCATATTGTTTTGCAGCATCAGTTACTGAATTGCAACGTACGACATGAAGAAAAAAAACGATCTTATCTAACATTTGCATTCCTTGCATTGTTAATAACGTTCTAGAGTACCAAGTATAAATTGTAACGTTACAGTTTATGATTTACAGCTATTTTACGGTAATTTTATCTTTTTCTTATTTGTGGAACGTTATTTGATTATATGCAAGAGTGAATTGCTTTAATGCACTGCATGCTTAGGACTGGTTACCTATTATTATGTTAAGCCGTAAAGATTAGAGCTTATGTATTGGATGTAATAATAAGTATATAGAGTAAATATTTTTAAGAGGGGTAGTAAAAATGCTAACGGATAAGGTTTGCCTTGTAACTGGTGGTGCTCAAGGTATTGGTCGCTGTATTGTCGAAACCTTTGCTAACCAAGGCGCAAAGCATGTATATGTTTGTGATATGAATTTTGGCGCTATGGCCGATTTAGAACAACAATTTCCTAATGTAACTGCACTCGAATTAAATGTATGCGATAGAGCTAACGTATCAGATGCGATCACAAAAATCGCACAACAGTATGGAACCATTGATGTATTAGTGAATAACGCAGGTATCACACGGGATAACTTAATTGAAAATATGTCCGAGAATGATTGGGATCTTGTTATTGATGTCAATTTGAAAGGTGTATTTAACATGACACAAGCCGTTGCTCCGTTAATGATGGCTTCAGGATCGGGTTCTATTATCACAATGTCATCTGTGGTTGGTACAGACGGTAATATTGGTCAAACCAACTATGCAGCGACAAAAGCTGGCGTGATTGCAATGACAAAATCATGGTCAAAAGAGTTTGCACGTAAAGGGGCAAAAGTACGTGCCAATTGTGTTGCACCTGGTTTTATTGAAACACCAATGACAGTCGATTTACCTGAAAAAGTTATTGATTATATGGTTTCTAAAACGCCGCTCAAACGTATGGGATTGGCGCAAGATATTGCAAATGGTGTGCTATTTTTAGCAAGTGACAATTCAAGCTTCATTACTGGTCAAACATTGAAAGTCGATGGCGGACTCGTTATATAGAGTCAATACATAATTCGCCTCCCTATCTATATTTAGGCTAGGGAGGCTTATATCTTGTAGCAATATGTTTCTGGAACGAGTAAAGCGTAGAATATTAGTTACAAAATAGGCATTAAAGCAATGTAGATTGAATTTCGAACAATTCCAGTGGTTAAATAAACATCATAATTTCTGTAATAGTTATGTTTTTACACTTAATTGTCAGGGTTATGCAAGATATTAGGGTGTTGCTAATATTTTCAATGCTTTCCACTTGAAAAGCATTAAACTGCGTCGACTTATGCTTTTAGGATTGATGTAGTGGTCACCTTTTTTATACAAAATATAGGTGTTGAGAGTCTAGTTCTATTACTTCTCGCTGTTATTTTATTGTTTTATTCAATGCAGAAAGAAAATATTTGGCTAAGCCGTTTGGCGCTTATATTAATGGTTTGCGGTGGGGCCGCCTTGATGAATAAACAATACCAAGAGTATCAGTCTTTTTCTGATCAATTAAATATAAAGCATGATTACAGTGGCTTTGTTGATATTCCATAAACCTGTTAGCACATTGTCGCGATAGTGACTTGGTTTGACTTAAAGAGGGCATAAATAGACATACCGACACGGAGGTTTTCTTCTATTAGATCTTGATTGTCTACTAATGCACAGACGGTAATATCATCATTTAATGCGATAGCAACTTCGGTTGATTTCGTATCTTGCTGAATCGACGTTATCGTGCCTAATAATTGGTTATCAAAGCGATCACGCTTTCCGTGGATCATGTTCTCTTCACTACAAACTGTGATCGCTGGACCTTTAATCAGGGCAACAACATCTTTGTTTTTTACTAATTGAAGTTTTACCGTACTGCCATGGGTGATCGTAGCATAGATATTATGTGTGTCGGTAAGTGTAATCGTAACGCGATCATGCAAGCTATGACGTTCGATAGAGCCAATGCGTCCAAAGAATTGATTTCTCGCACTTGTCTGTAATGAAAAACGAGACATGACACCTAATAAACTATCTAACGGGGCGCTTTCATCATTTAAGGCCTTTAAGCCCATATCTTGAATTTGATTCAGCAGCTCATACATTTGCACTAATCGTAATCCAAATCGCGTTAGATCCGCACCACCACCACCTTTACCGCCTTTTTCACTTGTGACAAGTGCAGATCCCGCAAGAAGATTCATATCCTTAACGGCATCAAAAGCAGCTTTATAACTGATACCTGCGAGTTTTGCTCCTTTGCTTATCGAGCCTGTTTGGTGGATAGCATTGAGTAGAGCAATACGACGAGGGTTGGCGAAAATCTTATTTTCAATGAGAAGAGTAGAAATGGCAGTAAGGTTCATAACAGTAATTTGGTCTTATATTTTTTTCTATCTTAGCGCAGTTTACCCAGTAGGTATAATTTTAATATATAAGTAACCTTTTGTATTTATTATGATATTACTGTTTTAAGAGCAGTGAAGTTATTGAATAATCAAAAGATTAGCTATAACGCTGTTGGTTTTTTAAACTGTCTGTACCCACAATCAATGAGTACAGACAGTATATTAATCCAACGTAAAAGGGTTACGTTTGGCAATATGATCAGTAAGGTTACTGACTGATTCACAGCAACATTGTTCCATCACTTGCTGTAGTTGTTTTTTCAACATATTAATAGTGTGGTGACCACCGTTATGACCCAAGGCACCTACACCATACATAAAACTACGACCAAGAAAGGCAAACTCAATTCCTGTTGAGAGTGTACGAGCAATATCAGCCCCGTCACGAATACCACTGTCCATCATAATCGTAATTTGACCTTTGCATTTATCCATTATTTCAATGGATTTACTGATAGTAGAAGGTCCTGAATCTAATTGTCGACCACCATGGTTTGAGATAATGATGCCGTCTAAGCCAAGCGCAATTGCTTTTTGACTGTCTTCAACCGTTGATAAGCCTTTTAAGACTAGGTTGCCTTTCCACTTGTCACGTAAGCGTGCGACTTTGTCTTCACTTAACCGACCATTAAAGGTTTTATCCATGAATAATGCGAGATGGTGCATGTCCATCGAGCCTGACATATATTTGGACAAAGTTTCGAACTGAGGTTGTCCTTTTTTCAACGTGGCTATTGCCCACTTTGGTGACAATAGTATTTCGACAATGTTTTGCCATGTCATTTTAGGCGGCATAGCTAAACCATTACGGATTTCTTTTGGGCGATAAGCAAAAGTAGGGACATCAGAAAGTAATACTAATGTTTTGATTCCAGCGTCTTCACAGCGTTTAAGTAAGTCATCTGTAATCTTGTCATCAACAGGGTGATAGAGCTGGAACCATGCTTTACCTTCTGTGATTTCGGCAATCTTCTCAATCGGAGAGGTTGAAACAGTACTAAGAATAAAAGGCACATTTTGCTCAAAAGCGGCTTGCGCCAATATTTCAGGCGCATTTGGCCAAATCAAACCTTGTAAACCCACAGGGCTGATACCAAATGGCGCATCATACGTTTCGCCAAACAGGGTGGTTTTTAAAGAAATCGAATTGTAATCACGAAGATAATAGGGGATTAGCTCAATTTGGCGAATATCATGAGTATTACGTTTGAGTCCCATTTCAATGTTGCAGCCGCCATCGACATATTCAAATGCAAACTTAGGTAAGTTGAATTTCGCTTTACGGCGAAGGTATTCAACATCAGGGTAATGGGTATTAAAATAATCCTTCATTTTTATTATCTCATTTTGACAAGTGCAAATAACATAGATCAATTGAATTGATTATGAACGTGATATTTACAATATCTAAAAAACAAAAAATGGAATAAATAAAAATAGTTAACAGTGTTTCCATTTTTATATTTTCTTGTAAAGAGAAGCTTATTTATTATCCTGAATAGATAACTCAATAATGGTAATTGATTTTGGAATTAAACGGATATTAAAAAATGAAAATGGAGGATTAATATAGATAAAAATTATATTCATCAGAGTCGAAAGGGAACCGAATGAAACAGACAATCGCGCGTTATATCACTCGTTTTTTATCACAAGCGGGTGTGGAACGGATCTGGGGTGTGACAGGGGATTCATTAAATGGGATCAGCGATAGTATTCGAGCGGAAGGTAAAATCCGTTGGATGGGAACCCGACACGAAGAAGTGGCTGCTTTTGCTGCAGGTGCAGAAGCGGAACTCACAGGTAAATTAGCTGTTTGTGCTGGCTCTTGTGGTCCTGGCAATATGCATCTTATTAACGGGCTTTATAACTGTTATAGAAATCGCGTTCCCGTATTAGCTATTGCTTCTGATATCCCTTCTTCTGAAGTGGGCAGCCATTATTTTCAAGAAACTGATCCAAAAGCACTGTATAAAGAATGCAGTATATTTTGTGAAACCTTAACCCATCCAGAACAAATGCCACAATTGCTTGAAACGGCAATGCGACAAGCCATTTTAAAACAGGGTGTTAGTGTTATTGTATTGCCCGGTGACATTGCACTACAAAATATGCCAAGTAATGCTGATTTAAAACGTTGGCAACAACCATTATTACCTGTTATTGCACCCGAAGCGACATTAGTTACTGCAGCTGCAGATCTGCTACAGCATAGTGCTAAGTGCGTTATTATGGCGGGCGCTGGTTGTAAATTTGCCCATGATGAAGTGGTCACACTCGCGAAGACACTTAAAGCGCCGATTGTGCATGCATTACGCGGGAAAGAATATTTAGAACATCATAATCCTTATGATATTGGTATGACGGGGTTAATTGGTTTTTCATCGGGCTATCATGCGTTAGAGCAAGCCGATACGGTAATTTTATTAGGCACTGGCTTCCCTTTCCGCGCATTTTATCCCGCTAAAGCAAAAATTATTCAAATTGATATCGATCCTGCGAGTATTGGTCGTCATACCCAAGTTGATCTCGGTATCGTGGCTGATGTAAAAGTCTTTGTTGAACAACTATTAGTACAGTTAACAGAGAAAACTGACGAAGATTTCCTTAATACATGTTTGGCGCATTATAAAAAAACGCGAAAAGATTTTGATGTGTTAACTCAAGTTAAACAGGGAAAAACACTTATTCACCCTCAGACATTGAATAAATTAATAAGTGAAAAAGCAGCAGAAGATGCCATCTTTACTTGTGATGTAGGCACACCAACATTGTGGGCTGCTCGTTATTTACAATTAAATGGTCAACATCGATTAATTGGCTCTTTTTCACATGGTTCAATGGCAAATGCGATGGCACAAGCTATCGGTATTCAAGCCGCAGCACCTGAGCGCCAAGTGATTGCAATGTGTGGTGATGGCGGTTTCTCTATGTTAATGGGGGACTTATTAACCCTTAAACCCTATAAGTTGCCTTTAAAAATTGTGGTACTCAATAATAGTTCATTAGGTTTTGTTGCGATGGAAATGAAAGCAGCAGGATTACTGTCAGACTCAACTGATTTAGCCAATCCAAGTTTTGCTGCTATTGCTGAAGCATGTGGCATTACCGGTATTAAAGTAGATGATGTGACTAAACTACCTGAAGCAATTGATGAGTTGTTAGCAACAGAAGGACCAGCATTGTTAGAAGTCATTTCAAATAAAGATGAATTAATGATGCCACCGACCATCGAACTTAAACAAGCTGCTGGATTTGGATTATATATGCTAAAAGCAATGTTTAATAAGCACGGAAACCAGTTAATCGATGTTGTTAAAAGTGATGCATAACGTGACTAACTAATAACCTAAACGTTGGCTAAAATAAAACCTTGTTCTTTAATCGCTTATATTAAATAAGAGAGTAAGGACAAGGTTTTATTTGTGCTTCATCATTAGAGAACCATCAATCAATGGTTTCAAAGTAGAATTTGTAGTCGCGAACTCCATCTATTTGAACGCCTTTCTCTCTTAATTCCAGAAACTGTTTGAGTTTAATTGTTCTAAAATCCATTGCTTTAAGCGCAAGAATGATTCGTAGATCATCCATTGAACGTGATTTAGCTTCAGAGCTACACGTACCGCAAACAACATGCGCTTTTTGTTTAAAGCCTACCTTATTAAGCCAGTTTAGCTCTTTGGGATCTTTACGAGTGCCACAAAAGTAACAGCAATTGTCTTGTTTTAGTGCGGCTTCTTCCCTTAATGCTTTAGGGCTAGGTGATGTAGTGGGTGAAGTCGCGCTATTTTTCTTATTACCGCTGAATGCAGAGAACTGAACGACATTAGACATTTTGATTGCTCTTACTTATTAAGGAAAATTGATTAAAATTGAACATGATTTTAACGTACCTGTATATCCTATTTCTTGTGCATTCAGTTAGTCAAATATTCATAAAGTAACTAATGATGTTCAAAGTACGGTCATCGCAATGAAGAAGCAAGGTAGAGAATACTGGTTCACTTTTTGAACAAAGCTCAGTGCTTATATCAAGATAAGGATACGTGGCGCGTAAACCACGCAGTTCCCGAAAATGTTGTTTAAGATCTTTTTGGTTAATGTATAAGGCGATTTATCAATTAGAAACATAATGCGAGGCAACGCACGACTATAAACATCAATCGTGGCAGGGTGTTTACCATGCAATACGAGACAGGTAAGTTGTTGTTCATAAAATACGCTGAGTGATATTGTTACTTCCACTATTGCTCGCCATTTAGTAAGGCGTTAAATCAAAGGATGGTTTATGTCTATAGCAACGGGTATTGCACTATTTCTTGCGATGCTTCTATCTGCCGCTATTCCGGGACCAAGTGTGCTCGCTGTTATATCGAGATCTCTTACTTATGGTTGGAAACAAGGCTTATTAGTTGTGCTCGGAGTGGTACTCGCTGATTACATCTTTATCTTTCTAGCTTTGTCGGGTCTATCTGTGGTTGCAAACGCTATGGGTGAGTTTGCTATCGTCATAAAATATGTAGGAATTACCTATCTCTTTTGGTTGGCTTATGTCACATGGACTTCTGATGTTTCTATAACATCAACACGAGTTCATGATAAAGGGATAAAAACTTCAAGTGTGGCTGTTGGTATGTTAATGACTTTATCTAACCCCAAAGCGATATTGTTTTATATGGGGTTCTTTCCCGCGTTTATAGATCTACAGTCAACTTCACTGTCAGACGTTATTATTATTTTTATGATTTCGACGATATCTGTCGGTGGGACACTAAGTCTCTATGCTTGTATTACGTCAAGGGTAAGTTTTGTATTTGAGGGAAAGAAAGTGAAGAAGTTACTTAACAAGTTCTCTGGCGGTTTTTTAGCAACCTGTGGGGTTTTGTTAGCAACAAAGGCTTAAAGTAGCGGACACCTATCTAACATGTTTGAAGTCCAAAAGATCTTAAGTAAGTAATCAGTGCCAATAGCATTAAGAGTTACGCTATAAGTAAGCACTACAAAGCTGATAGGTTAGGGGAAAGGCTAATATTTATTGTTAGATAAAATAAAACCTTACGTCTGAATAACTTATTTGAACAAGTAAACAGTCGCAAGGTTTTATCGGTTTATTTACTTACCAGCTATATTTAGGCGAGCAAAACGGATTTTTGGCGCATAGAAGCTTCGATTGTAATCGTGTTCTAATACATTACTTACCGCGTCTATTTCTTTGAGCATTTGGTAGAAGTTACCTGCTACCGTAATACCACGTACTGCTTGAATACGTTGACCATCACGACATAAGAAACCACTTGCACCAAATGAGAAATCACCACTGATAGCATCTGCGCCAGAATGAACGCCTTGCAATTCAACAAGCTCTACATATTCACCACTTGTTGTATCATCAACGCTACTTGCGCCAACTGAAATAACCGTGTGACGAGAGCCAACACCTAATCCACCTTTTGCAGAGCGTGATGCATTTGCGGTGTTTTCGATCCCGAAGTAACTCGCGGTATGGCTATTGTGCAGCAAGCTATTTAGTTGACCTTCACCGACTAGAACAGTATCGCGAGTGGCAAAACCTTCGCTATCAAAGGCTTTAATAGAAAAACCGCCTTCAATATAAGCCTTGTCAGTGATGGTAATAAGTGAACTCGCCACTTGGCTACCAATCGCATCACGCCAAGGGTTAATGCCTTTCATTGCAGCTTGACCAGAAGTACACATTCCAAATGCACCGAATAAGCTACTAAGTGAGCTTAGGGTGAAAATGATAGGGTATTGCTTGGTAGCGATAGGTGAACCATCGAGTAGGGCTTTTGCCATGTCATAGCCATAGTTAATACAGAAGTTAGCATCTAACTCACTGAACTTACGACCTGATGACATACCGCCATGCATCGCTTGCTTGCCGTCTTTTTCAATTAAGCTGTAAGCGTAACAGTAGGTCGAACGCTCACTGTGATGGCAAAGCGTACCTTGAGTATTCGCTAAAATCACATGGGCATCTGATTCAGCAAAGCCATTGTATGGGGCACTTTTAGCGTCAGGCTTGCTTACTATACCTTGCTCTAGTGATAGGGCGAGAGCGATCTTTTGATCTACATCGCCATCATCATTTTGGTAAATCTCGTTTAAATCTGTGCTAATTTTGCTATCAATACAGCTAATAGTTTGATGCGGATCTTGCTGTGAATATTCGGCGTTCAATAGCGCGTTATCAACCATTAGATCAAGGCTAGTTGGATCTAATGACTCAGAATAGCTGGTGGCAATACGTTGATCTTTTACCACGCGTACGCCAATCACTTGTCCTGACGTTACCTTGTATTCATCGAGCTCGCCATTATTCGCTTTAAGCGAGAAGTTATTGCTGCGATTCGCAATCACATCAGCACTCGCGCCTTTTTGAGTTACACGCTCAAGCACATGGTCGATGGCTTGCTGTAATTTATTTTGATCAGCCATTAGTTACCACCTCCCACAAGAATATTATCAACTTTCAATGCAGCTTGACCCACAGTTGTCGGCACTGAGCCACTGACAGAACCACACATACCAGCCGCAAGGGCAAAATCATTACCAACCATACTGATTTCTTTTAATACTTTAGGACCAGTACTAATTAGAGTTGCAGATTTTAATGGCTTAGTGATTTTACCGTTTTCAACAAGATAGGCTTCTTGCACTGCAAAGTTAAACTCACCTGTACCGGGTTGAACTGAACCACCACCCATTTTCTTAGCGTAAATACCGCGCTCAACACCAGCGAGCATATCGTCAAGGCTACTATCACCGGGTTCGATAAAGGTATTACGCATACGTGAAGTTGGCGCAAATTTATATGATTGACGACGACCAGAGCCTGTACGAGCAAAGCCTGTTTTCATGCCGCCCATGCGATCAACCATAAAGCTAGTAAGTTTACCGTCTTTAATAAGCTGAGTGCGTTGGGTTTCCATGCCTTCATCATCAATATTGATAGAGCCCCATTCGTTTACCATAGTGCCATCATCCACTGCGTTCACGACTGAATTGGCAATGGTTTCGCCCATTTTATCGTAGAAAACAGAGGCTTTTTTCGCAACGGAGGTGGTTTCAAGCAAGTGACCACACGCTTCGTGGAAGATTACACCACCAAAACCATTACCGATGATCACTGGCATTTCGCCTGATGGACAAGCATCAGCAAACAGTTTAACCATCGCTTGTTTAGCCACATCTTGACCTAACTGCTCTGGATTGACCTTGCTATTAAATTCCCAGCCAGTGAATGCCCCTGGTGCTTCATAGCCAGTGGATTGTTCGCTACCATTTTGCGCGACGGCATTAGCTGAAATACGGGTATAATGGCGAGTATCACCAATGTGTAAACCTTCAGAGTTGAAGATTTCAATCTGTTGTTCACGTTGGCCAATGTTACCGATGAACTGGCTGATCTTTTCATTTTCAGCACGAGCAGCTTCATCTGCTTGGCGTAAAAACGCAATTTTTGCTGCCATGTTAGCGTCTTGGCTTAATGGTAACTGGCAACTGTGTTTATTAGTAAAGCGGTTTAAATTCAAACTACCAGCAGATAAAATTTGTTCACGTTTATCTTTTGCTGCCAGTAGGCTAGTAACGCGTTTCAATTCATCTTCGTCTGTACTGTTGGTGTAGCCATATAAAACTTTAAAGCCGAAAAATAGACGAATACCGATACCAAAATCGATCCCTGAGTTGATTTTATCTATCTCACCTGAAATTAACTGCACAGAGTTAGATTGGTGATGTTCAACAAAGAGTTCAGCAAAATCGGCACCTAAAAATAGCGCATGATCGATGACTGCTTTAGCAGTGCTAGGGTTTAGCATGTGTGCTCCCTTGTGTTTTTATGAGCTCTATTTAATAAACTAGCAGTTTTTTGTTATTTCTTCCTCTATTGGTGAAATAGGAAGAAACGATTAAATACTGAGTTATCAGTGAGTAACTGTAATGCGTTAGTTGTTCTCAACTGAAGGCAAAATAATAGAGCGAAGAATTTGTTCAAGTTCATCCCAAGGTAAAACTTCACTATCAATCACTTCAATGCGGGATTCAAAACCTTCGAGTGATAGTTCGTTAACTGAAACCACTTGGTTTACAACATTAAAGGCAAAACAACCATTTTCAGTATTCACGACAGCTTTTACACGGTTCGCATTTAAGCTTGAGAATAGACTGAAAAGCTTTGAAAATTCAAAATGTTGATCGGCGGCAAAGAACCAACCACAACTGTGGAACCCTTGACCGTGGTTTTCTTTACGAATGAATTGCTGCCCTGGTAATAGCTCAATCTCTGGCTCAGGGGCGAGATCGTGGTGGTGATCGTCGTGATGATGGTGATGGCTGTGTTGTGCAGCGCGATCAATTCGTGGAATATCAAGCCACTCAAGTTCTAGCTTACCGAGTTCTACTTCACCGATTAAGGCTTTTTTTGGTTCGGCTTGTTCAATCGCTGACTGGAAAGTGAAAAGATCGTAGTCATCACATTGGTCGATCTTGTTAGCAACGACAACGTCGGCAAGAGCAAGCTGATCTTGGAAGTTTTCATTATTAGTATAGAAACTATCAGCAAAGTGACGAGGGTCAACAAGGGTGATGGTGGCACGTAAATCGACGTAATCTGCATACACTCCTGAAGTTAGCTTATTGATCACTTCTTTTGGATGGCCTAATCCTGTTGGCTCTAATAGTAAGCGATCAGGTTTTTGCGCCAGTAGGGCATTAATACCAACAGACATAGGTAATCCAGCGACGCAGCACATGCAGCCACCAGGAACTTCTTTGATAATGGCACCTTGTTGTTCGAGAATTGCGCCATCGACGCCAACATTGCCAAACTCATTGATAAGAATTGCCCATTTTTCATTTTCAGGTTTACGAGCAAGAAGAGAAAGAATCGCTGTTGTTTTACCAGCACCTAAAAAGCCAGTAATAATGTTGGTTGGAATACGTTTCATGTTGTGCTGATCTCTATACGTCTACATTCTGTAATTTGTTTATTCTACCGTATGTTACAGAGTAACGGTATTTCGATGAAAAAAGCAAAAATGTGGATGTGTTGAGTCATTCATTTGTATAAAGATGAATAGGAAGCCTAATGGTTGGCTTCCTGATATTGTCTTTGAACGCGGGAGTTGAAACTAAATATAATTTTTTGCTTCACTGTATGCCTCGATCTCTAAAGGCGTGCTGTTGTAACCGTAGATATAAATTTGCATCAAATATTGCCGAATTTGTTCTTGTACACCGCGTTGTTCAAATTGACGAACATGAATAAGTTCATGGGCTAAGAGTTCACGATTATCTCGTTCTTTATTTTTGATCCAAATACCATATCCATAGGTGTATCCCGCCATATTAGACCCCGCATAACCAGATTTTTTGGCTAATTGTGCTAATGTTGGATCTGTAGGAAATGGAAGTGTGTTGGTGTAATAAACATGCACTTTTTCCGGGTGTTTAATACCGATACGTTTGGCAATAGCTAATGCTTGCTTATTCAGTAGTTGACCTTTTTCTTGCGCGATTTTCTCTTGTTGTTTTACATATTCTGTCGCTGCGGGAAGAATAGCATTAATGCTTTCTGTTAATTTTGCAGGTGGGTTAGCGTAAATTTCATCTCTATTAATACACCCTGAAATTAATAGTGTGAACATGAGGATACATGCCAATCTCATAACGATTCCTTTTTAAGTTTTCTACTTTCTTGTGTTATTAGGCATCGTATATAAGTGAATACTTGAGTGTTCCACTTTTACATAATAATACGAGCTATTTCACGAAAGTTGGAAAGAGTGATGAAAGCAGAGTATTTGAGAGTGAACTTGTTAATTAAGACTTTAAAATAGGTATTATTGATAACGGTTAGTTGCGTGTTAAAAACGTCAAATTTGCAGCATAGATGAAAAATGTTATTTTAGTGACTATTTTAACTTGTTGATAAATAAAGGCTGTCGCGTTTATGTCAGGCTTGTGACGTGATGTTTTTGATAAGATACCGTTAGGCTTTGGCGGAAAGTAGCAAAAAGGATTTGTAATGATTATTCGAAAATTACGACTACAACGTGGTTGGTCTCAGGAGCAACTTTCTCAATTAAGTGGATTAAGTATTCGTACGATTCAACGTATTGAGCAAGGACAAAAAGCGGGGCTAGAATCACTCAAATCTTTAGCTGCTGTGTTTGAAATACAAGTATCAGATCTTCAAATGGAGCCGCCAATGAATAAAGAAATCAGTGTTACAGAAGACGAAAAAAAAGCGCTTGAATATGTAAAGAGTATTAAAGAGTTTTACTCACACTTAGTCACGTACCTTTTTGTTATAAGTGGATTGTTCGTGATTAACTATTTTACGAGTCCTGGTTATTGGTGGGCAGTATGGCCTGCATTGGGCTGGGGGATTGGTATTGTGAGCCATGCGCTTAGTGCGTTTGAAGTCCTTAATATTTTCGGTCCTGAGTGGGAAAAAAAGCAAGTAGAAAAACGCTTGGGTCGAAAGCTATAACTTTAAAAGTAAGTTATTATCCCCGATTTAAATAACTACATAGAGTGGTTGAACATAGCCCTATACTTTATTTTAACATAATAAAGATAGGGTTATTTTACATATACCTACGGTTTCTTATTCTCTAAAAGAAGCAAACAAGTATAAATATGCGATATCGTTTTAACGACATAATCATGATAGGTTAACCATTCATGTAAGTGATATGTTTTGGTGTGTTAATGCTATCTTCCGTCGTCCGTAAAATCTGGTATACCCCCTCAGTTAACTTTGGTTTTCGTGCATTCAGTGCAATGTTATTGATTATTTCACTAGGTCTAATTTCTGGACAAGTCAATTATGCAATGACGGCATTAATGACATTACCAGCGGCTTTAATTAGTGGATTAGATATTGCTGGACCGAGACGATGGGCGCGTTTTTTGATCTCATCAGTGGTGTGGATTAGTGCGTTGTTACTGTCTTATTTTATGCTTACTTTTGCTATTCCATTGTGGGTTATTTATGGGGTGTTATCGATATTAGCTGCAGGCTGTGCCCTGAATGGTCCTTTTTGGGGACGATTAGGTATATCTAGTTTATTGATTACTGTTATGGCCTTGTCACTGCATAACTCAAAAGCTGACATGTATTCCTATTTGATGCTGGTTTTAGGTCCATTAGGTTTTTCTTTATTCAGTTGGGCTTGGTTTGCATTATGGAAACACTATGCGCTAAAAGTGGGTTTAATTGCTATTTACGATCAACTTAATGCGTTTTTTAAACACCGAACCCAGTTTTTATTGGGAGAAGGTATCGAGAAAAAAGCAATAGAAACCAAATATCAATTGATTGAATTGTTTGAGCAAGCCGTTCAATCTGAGTCATTTCTATTATCAAAAAACGATGTAAATTCTTTAAAACAAGAGTTATTCCTTGCCGCTGACATTTTTGAAGGTTTGATAAGTTGTCATACTAGAAATAAAGATCTGATCAGTCAGTTTCAACATGATAAAGAGAAACGTAATCTGTTGATAAAATGGAGTGAAAATTGTCAGCAGAGGTTATTGTGTAAAGCGAAAGCGCTTCAACATACACAAGTTATACCCCCTACAGAATCATGTATTGCCATCGCAGATGAATTAATAGATGCAGTTCAAGCAGAGTTAAATCAGCAAACAAGGTTTCGTTACTGGGCGGCAAGTATTAAATATCTCTCTCGTCGGATTGAACTTGAACAACCATCGTTTGAAAGACAAATTGAAATACAACCCTTTGAATTAGCTTGGCATTGGCCAAAGAAGAATAACCCAATATGGCGACATGTAGCGCGTTTCTCGTTGATTTTTACTTTGGGTGCTTTTATTGCTGACTCATTTCATTTAGCGCATCCAGAGTGGGTATTTATTTCAATTATAATGGTTATCCAACCGAGCTTTTCATCGATCAGAAGTAAAATATGGCAAAGATGGCTTGGCACAGGCTCAGGTTTATTATTTGCGACTGGGGTGATTTTCCTTGGTATATCGGATCTCCAAGTTTATATACTGTTAACCATACTACTGACAGTTGCGATGTTTAATATTCTTAAAAATTATGCACTTGCGATTGGTTGTATTACAGCTATGTTGGTGTTGGTGTTCCAAGTTATTGCTAGCAGTGGCATTGATATTGTTGTTCCTCGTATGATAGATAATCTTATCGGGTGCTCTTTAGTGTTAGTGGGTTACAGCTTACTTTGGCCACAATGGAGAGGAAAAGAGATCCACGCTCAATCGATTAAAGCACTTCAAGCATCTAAAACCTTATTCTTGATGTGTTATGAGGAACTTCAATCTGAAAGTAATAAGATTGAGCCCACTCAATTTGGTAAAAAGCGTTTGGATATGTTATCGAAAGAGCGAGGGTTAGAGCTGATTTATAATGAGATGCAGAACGAGCCTCGTTTCACACGCCGTGATCCTCAATACTATGAAGAAATGCTCAGTCATTATCGTTTGCTGTCTTACTATCTGTGTTTACTTATTCCTCTTGCGAGAAATGGAACCACAATACATAGTCTAACGGACTGGGAAGGGACGATTAATAGTGCAATGGATGCTTTGATTTCAAGCATTCAAGATGAAAAAGTCGTTGAGCTTCCATATTTTGATGAGACAAACATACCAATGACTTCAGATAACCCGACTAATGAGCAAGCAGCCTATGAGTTGGTTTGGTTATCTTTAATGGCTGTAAAACAAATGCATGATCTCGTACGTGATAAATACTTACAAGTTGCTAGTTAAGCCAATTAATGGGCTATGAAGTGTTTAGGAGAGAGTGAACAACTGTTCACTCTCTTTTTTATATGAATATAAACCTAGTCTTCATGCATTACTGTTGAGTAAGAAACGATGTTATGAAATACAACTGTTTCTGTCACTGCACGATAGTCATGAGGTTTATCTGCCTCAAATCGAATACTTTCACCTTTGGATAAATAGTGCCATTTATCATCGATATACACTCCTAACTCTCCCTCAGTAACAACAGAATGCTCAATAGTTCCAACCTTGTGCGGTGACGAATGCTGCGTATGAAAGTGGGTTAGTGTGATTTCGAACATCTCAAATTTAACCGTAGGATCATAAGCGATTAACGTTTTCACATGCATATCGATATCGGCTGGAAAGATCCTTCCATCAGTATCATTTAGATCACTAAAGAAAGCAGTGAATGAGGAATTCAAACCACTAGATATCTTCCACAAGGTTGCCACGGTTGGGCTCGATTCTTTACGCTCTATTTGTCCTAGCATGGCTTTAGATACACCCGTTAACTTTGATGTTGCATCTAGGCTAAGTTTTTGTTTCTCACGCAATGCTTTTAAATGTTTCGATATTCTGGCTTTAAAAATTTCTTCGTTCATCATTCTTTCCTATTGTGCGCTATAGCGCACAATGATAAAGTTCCACCTGTGCGCTATAACGTACAAATAAATCCATCTGTATTGTGCGCTATAGCGCACATGATAGCATTGTTCTAAGGAGTAGAAAATGAACGATCTGAGATTTAATTTAAGTCATATTTCAGCTGGAACAATTGCTGTTTTAGTCGGTTACACTTCGTCTGTTATTTTAGTTATTCATGCCCTAACAGAAATGGGGTTAGCTCAGTGGCAGGTTAATAGTTGGTTGTTTGCTTTGGGGTTGATTATGGGCATAACAACCATCGCTTATTCTTTTTATTTTAAAGTACCAGTATTAACTGCATGGTCTACTCCCGGCGCTGCTTTTTTGATCACTGCAGTGCAGGGGTACAGCGCGACAGATGTCATTGGCGCATTTATTGTTTGTGGTTTATTGACCTTTATTTCTGGGTTAATTCGTCCGCTTGCTTTGGCGTTGCAACGTATTCCACCACCAATAACTTCAGCTTTATTGTGTGGCGTTATATTGCCTATTTGTTTAAGTGGATTCACGCAAATAGAAACGCATCCAATCATGTTTTTGTTGTTGTTTAGCGTGTATATAATCACGAAACGATTTATGGCTCGATATTCGATGTTGCTGACGTTACTTGCTTCTGTAGGCATTGCGTTGTATTCCAATACCTTAAATACCGCTTCAATTCATATGGCAATACCAACATTTTATTGGCTAACTCCGAGCTTTCATTTTCAACCGATCATTAATATCGCTATTCCTTTATATTTAATTACTATGTTGTCGCAAAATATTGCAGGTTTTGCAGTGCTTCAGAACTTTCAATTTAAAGTGCCAGTTCGCCCAGTATTTTTAGGAACTGGTTTAGTGAATATGATTGCTGCTCCTTGTGGGATTTTCACGTTGAACCTTGCGGCAATAAGTGCCGCTATTTGTATGAATGACGACATTGATGGTAAGCATAGTGATCGCTACAAGGCTGCTATCTGTGCCGGTGGATTTTATATGTTGGTGGGTATTTGGGCATCAATTGTAGTCGCTATTTTCGTATCTTTGCCTGATGGATTAGCTGATATTCTTGCTAGTTTTGCTTTATTAACCACCTTAATTAGCTGCTTGTTTAATGCATTTTCTACCGATGAATACCGAGAGTCGGCGATACTTACTTTATTAATAACTTTATCAGGTATTCATTTGTTAGGGATCAGTGCGGCTATATGGGGAGTAGGTGTTGGCTTGTGCCATTTCAAGTTAATGCAGAGTAGAAAACCAGTATTAATAGCCGGGCGTTAATAGATATACATCCACTTAACCTTAAATACGGCACAGTAAATCATTGTCCACTTTATAATGAATGGGATGTAAAACGCTAAACCATTTTGTTCTGCTAACCGTCATCGTCATGATTTATTTACGCAAGAAATACTTCGTGTAAAAAACAATAAGACACTGCTATTTGTCAGTTTTATGTAATTTATAACCCATTTTTGCTGTTATTGTTTGTTGTTTATCCTCTCTGTTGTTATGGTTGCGGCGAAATATTGTTTAGTGCTCTAAATAATATTATTGAGTTTACATAACAAGGTAGGATTTTTTGAATACTTCGACGGATAAAGTAAGTAGTAAATACAGTATAGAAACGACTGATTATCAAGTTGGACAAGATAATATTCAGCGCTGGGGTTTTGATATTCACAAACCGGTTTTTGGTATTAGTGCGATATTAATTTTGCTATTTATTGCTGTGATGTTAGTTGTCGATCCTGCGACAGCAAAAACAGCATTAAATAATACGCGAAACGGTATTATGGAACAGTTTGATAGCTACTTTATGTGGGCTGTTAATACTTTCGCAGTTTTTTGTATATTCTTAATGCTTTCACCACTAGGTAAAATTCGTATCGGTGGTAAAGAGGCAAAGCCTGAACATTCAACATTGTCATGGAGTTCAATGTTATTTGCTGCGGGTATTGCCAGCGGTATCATGTTTTTTGGTGTTGCAGAACCAACGGCTTATTTCACTGACTGGTTTGGAACTCCTTTTAATACTGTTGCTTTAACACCTGAAGCTAAGCAATTAGCGATGGCGGGGAGTGTATTCCACTGGGGGATCAGTGCTTGGTCTATTTACGCAATAGCAGCATTGGCGTTAGCCTTTTTTGCTTATAACAAGAACTTGCCGTTATCAATTCGATCTTTGTTGTTCCCTATTTTTGGTGATCGAGCATGGGGATGGTTAGGTCATGCCGTTGATATTCTTGCTGTTGTTTCTACTCTATTTGGTTTAGTTACTTCTTTAGGTTTAGGCGCGCAACAAGCGGCGAGTGGTATTAATTATGTATTTGGTACTCACGGCGGCTTAGGGTTACAGTTCGGTATTATTGCTTTTGTCACATCAATCGCGATTTTCTCTGTAATACGAGGCATTGATGGCGGGGTTAAACTTCTTAGTAATATCAATATTGTTATTGCGTTTGGACTGCTAGTTTTAGTTGCAATTTTGGGTTTTGATGTTGTTAAACATTCGCTACCTGATACTTTTATGGCGTATGCGAAGAACTTCTTTGCACTAAGCAATCCTATTGGTCGTACAGATGATACATGGCGTCATGGTTGGACTATCTTCTATTGGGCATGGTGGATTTCATATGCGCCATTTGTGGGTATCTTTATCGCTCGAGTATCTAAAGGTCGTACTGTAAGGCAGTTTATTTTTGCCGTTCTCTTTATTCCAACATTAGTAACAATGACCTGGTTTTCTGTCTTCGGTGGTATTGCGGTAGAGCAGGTAGCGACAAAGGTAGGAGAGTTGGGATTACATGGTCTGCAAGATCTATCCCTAACTTTATTCTATGTATATGATGCGATGCCAATGAGCCTATTGTTGTCTGTGATTTCGATTGTACTTATTTTAGTTTTCTTCGTGACATCATCGGATTCCGCATCGTTAGTTATCGACAGTATTACCGCTGGTGGTAAATTAGATGCGCCAGTACCACAACGTATTTTCTGGGCAACAATCGAAGGTGTTATTGCTGCAATTTTATTATGGGTCGGTGGTTCTCAAGCGTTAGAAGCATTGCAGTCTGGTGTGGTGATAACCGCGTTACCATTTAGCTTTATTCTTGTAATTACCTGTGTAAGTTTATGGAAAGGGTTGATGAGTGAGCGGCACTTATATCCTTAAGCTAATAATAAATTAAATAATTATCAAAAAGTCGGCATTTGTCGGCTTTTTGTTTTTGTAATCATAAAATTCATCAATAGTGCAGGGTGATCCATCACTAAATTTTAAAATAATTGCTTTATTTAGCTTGTCGAATACTGGAGAAAAGCCGAGTCTTTCTGCAAACTGAAACCAGTAATAAAGCTGTAAGTGAATGGAGTCACTAGAATGATTAATTGGATCACCGTTGAGTCTAACTCAATTCGTAAAGTGGGTTATAACGAAACAAAAAATGAGCTTTATGTCGATATGGGACAGCGTCAACCTTATTGTGTCTTTTCTGAAGTTTCCAAATATGCTTTTTATCATTTTGCATCTGCAGAATCGGTAGAAGATCACTTCAATAGCCACATTAAATCTGTTTATAGCCAAGTCATAGTTTAGTTGGTGTATGTACATATTCAGTTAATTGTCTGTTTCTTAAGATTTCATTTTTCGAATAAAATTCAGATTGCTTAAAAAGCTCGACAGGCATATTTTTATGATAATAGAGCGTAATCATAATGAGTAGAATTACGCTTATTCATCGTAAATAGAGTAGGCAATAATGAGTATTGCAGATTTAACTGAAGCATCTTTTTTAAGCGTGAACCGTATAAGCCAAGAAGAATGGCAGGCCAGTTCTGTTGATTGGACAACATTGCATCAAATTGGTCTTAATCATGAAGCCAATATAGAACAATTAAAAGAAACGGCTGAAATGTACGCGCGTATTATTCAGCGCTGTCAGTATGTACATTCCGTTCGCTGGCGGGTAAAAGATCCACAGCATTTAATGGAAAAGATTGTTCGTAAAACCCAACCGAATACACCCACATTTAAACAAAAATATGTCGGTATTAACCAAACCAATTACGACAGTATTGTGACTGATTTAATTGGAGTACGTGCACTGCATTTATTTAAAGAAGATTGTTTACCGGTTCATGATTATCTCTGCCAAGAATGGAAAAATGCAGAGCCGCCAATTTATTATGTTCGCAATGGTGACGATAAGGTCTTTACTGAATTACCGAGTGATGTTGAAGTGAAGATCCACCCAGCGGGATATCGGTCATTACATTATGTCTTTGGTTCACAGCCCTTAAACCATATTGTTTTTACTGAAGTCCAAGTAAGAACAATTTTTGAAGAAGGTTGGACGGAAATAGATCATAAAATTCGTTACCCTAATTTTTCTCATAATGAACAAGTATGCGAATTTTTATTGATGTTTAATCGTTTGGCTGGATCGGCTGATGAGATGGGATCTTTTGTCAAACAATTGGTCAGTGAACTAGAACAACACCAAAAATCAATTGACGAAATTAGACACAAAAGTGATGAAAACGCCCAAGAAGTCGCAGAGCTGTTTAAATTATTAGAGCAAAATGAATCAAAACAACAAGGCTCTCAAGAACTTATTGATAAGCTACGAGCACAAGTTGAACAGTTACAGGCAGAGAAAAATACTTTGCAGAAAGCAACAAAACACCATGTCGCTAATAGACTAGATTTAATGGGGAAAGCACAGTGTAAAGCTGCTGATCTTATGAAATAACCGCATAACTATCCGTTTTTCGGATAGTATCTAGTTTGTTAGTCTTAGTATAATGCTTATAATTCATCTATTCCTTTTAGGTATTTATAAAATATAAGAAAAGTTGTACTGAGGTTGTATATGATGAGAACACGTTTTGATCGTATTCGTCATGCTGTTTGTTTTGAAATTATTGGATTAGTGCTTTTAGTTGGTGTGTTGAGTCAATTTGGCTATGATTCTGATCATGTTGGAGCAATTGGCATTGCGTTTTCATTTTTAGCTACAGGTTGGAACTACGTTTACAATAACTGGTTTGATAAGTTAATGGTACGACGCTATAAAACTCTTAAGAAAACATCGTTACAGCGTGTAGTGCATAGTGTAGGTTTTGAAGCTGGATTATTAATTGTCACTATTCCTATTTTATCTTGGGTATTAAAGGTGTCGATTTGGGAAGCATTTATACTGGATATCGGTATGGTTCTCTTTTACTTAATCTATGCTTATGTTTATAACCTGATTTACGATAAGATTTTCCCTGTTCCTGAAGTAGTACATTAATTGTTGGTGCTACAATAAAAGCCCACAAGAATTAACCTCTTGGGGGCTTTTTTATTTTACTAACAACAATGTTTATGTTGGTTTGCACATAATATTTTCTTTTGGATCTGGTGCAGTGTTACAAATTGTAAGTTTCAGTTATTAACGAATAACTAACCAACACAAGTGTTTGACATGCTTTTCATTATGCTTGTAATGTATTTGAACCAAGCGAGTTATTCATAAAAAGTACTGTAAGTTGAGGGATCATGTTTCGATATATCCAGCGCCGTAGAATAAAAAAAGTTATTAAGATCCTTTCGCCTATATTGTTAAAAGGTTATGGACGCCGTAACTATTTCACGCTTGGTCAAGTAGAAGCTAATATAAAGTTACTCTGCAAACGTCAACAACAGATAGCATTCGCTTTGTTTGCTGATCCTAATATGCTTGATTTAGCAAATAACACTGAACTACGCCAAATTCGCATGGATATATCTTACGATTTCTTTTTGGCCGATGAATATAACGCTTGTGATGTTCTCAATTTACTCGGTAAAGGTGGATGGAAAGGTGGTCGTATGGATGACGACATGTCAAACCGAATGGGAATGACTAGTCGTTACTGATAATGGCTCTGGTAAATAAAAGTGAGTGATAATTTGATCATAGTTACTTATTTTACCGTGTATTTTCTTACCATAAATAAATGGATGTTTGCGAGTTTTGTATCTACTGGTTTACATTCTCGCAGTCAGTTCAGAGCGGGCTAATTCGAGGCTCTTTGCTGCTAAATCATCACCGAGGTTTAATCCTTCCGCATAAACAAACTTAACACTCGTGATGCCAAAGAAACTAAGTAAAGTTGTTAAGTAACCTGTTACGTGATCGGTTTCACCATCTTTATGAATACTGCCACGGGTGGTAACAATAACCACTTTTTTATCTTCAAGCATTCCTTTAGGGCCTTGTGCAGTATATGAGAAGGTCACACCTGCTCGAGCCAAAAGATCAAACCAGTTTTTTAATTGTGTAGGCACCATAAAGTTATACATAGGTGCGCCAATGAGCAGGGTATCTGCTTGTTTTAGTTCTTCAACAAGCGTATTAGAGAGTTCTTGAATCTCTTTTTGAACACCTGTTAAGTCATCATCACTATTAATCGCTTTTAATGTTTCGCCATCAAGAATAGGTAAGGGCGAAGTTGTCAGATCACGGACAATAATGTTCTCTATATCTGTAATAGCGGCATCAATAAGTTGGTTAGATTTAGAGTGTTCACCAAGAATACTCGACTTAAGTACAAGTAATGTAGACATAATATTTCCTTTATTAACGGATAGATATCTTTAGAAGGTTGATTTCAGTAAATAGATTTCAAGGTAAATCAAACAACAGTGCTGTCACTTCTTCTTGTCCTCTATTAGCGAAGTTGAGCGTATATAGATTCTCGATTTTTGCCCCGTCACCCGCATTAAGTTCGATATCATTAACAGAAAGTATGCCATTTACTTGATGTAGATAAATCTTACGACCTGTTGCGATATCGATACTTAATTTGCTATTTGGTTTTAGTACTAACTGATGGAGTTTGGCGTCTTGCTTGATAAGTAAAGTGCCGTTTTCACCCGTTGGTGTAGCTATGGTGGTTAGCCCTTGTTGTTTACCAAAGTCTTTTTGTTCGTAGCTAGGTTTATTGCCGAAGCTATTTGGTTGAATCCAGATTTGTAAGAACTTTAGAGGTTCTGTGTGAGACGCATTATATTCACTATGATATATCCCAGAACCTGCTGACATTAGCTGGAATTCACCAGCAGAGAGAATGTGCACATTACCTTCACTGTCTTTGTGCTCTATTGCTCCTTCAAGTACATAGCTAATAATTTCCATGTTTTTATGGCCGTGAGTGTCAAAACCGCCACCAACTGCGACAATGTCGTCATTAATAACTCGTAGTGCGGAGAAGCCCATATGTTGTGGGTCATAATAATGACCGAACGAAAAAGTATGCTTGCTATTTAACCAACCAAAGTTTGCAAGCCCACGTTGGTCAGAGTGTCTTACGATGATCATAGTGTTATTGCCTTATGAAGTGATTAAGCTAACTTTCGTAAAATAAATTGGTCAAGTGACGCTTTTCCTGCGCCTGTTATAAATAGAGACACACTGGCAGCCAATAAAGATAATCCGAATGCGTAGCCATTGTTGGCAATGAATAAACCATGTTCAAAGTGCACCGTAAAGATTGCAACTAACATGGTGAAGGCTAATGCTAATGAAGCGGGTCGAGTGAATAAGCCTAATATGATGAATAAGCCACCAATAAATTCAGCGCTGCCAGCGAAAAGTGCCATTAAAAAACCAGGAGTTAGGCCGATTGAATCCATCCATTGACCCGTTGTTTGAAGACCATAACCACCGAACCAACCAAACAGTTTTTGTCCTCCATAAGCCATAAAAATAATGCCTATAGGGATGCGTAATGCGAGAGCGCCATAGCCAGTTTCGGAATGAAAAAGTGTATTTATTAGGTTCTTCATTATTTACTCCTCAAATAATTCCAATGTCATCGCTTTGTTTAAGTCGCGCTTACATGTTTGCTTTAAGCGTTGTAAATAAGTTTAGGTATGTTAGTTTGAGATGAAAATCGGAAGCTTTTGAAGTTTTAATTCAAATTTTTTGAATAAGGGGGGAGTGTGAATAATGCCATTACTATCGACGCGTTAAGAGCACTTGATGCTATCGATAAGAAGGGAAGTTTTGCTGCAGCAGCAGAATCTTTGTACAAAGTACCTTCTGCGCTTACTTACACGATCAAAAAATTAGAAGAAGACATGGGAGTGGCATTGTTTGATCGCACCCGTCAGCGATCGATACTTACACCAGCAGGTAAGCTTGTCTTAGAACATGGTCGCGAAATTTTATTGGCGACCAATCGTTTAGTGGATTCTGTACAGCAATTAGAAAGTGGTTGGGAAAATGAAATTAGAATTGCGAGAGATACTGTCATTGACGCTCAAATTCTCTTTGATGTACTGCATGACTTCAATCAATTAGATAATAAAGTTGACGTTAGCTTAGGTGTCGAAGTATTGGGCGGTGGCTGGGATGCTTTACATAGCCGCCGAGCTGATATTGCCATAGGTGTGACAGGTGAATTACCGAAAGGTATGTTTCAAACCTATAAGATTGGCTGTCTCTCTTTTGTTTTTGTTGTTTCGCCAGATCATCCACTTGCAGATCATGATGGTGTGCTTGATGCTAAAACCCTCAGTGAATACCCTGCGATAGTAGCAGCGGATACCTCTCAAATTTTACCTGTAAGAGACAGTGGTTTGTTTAATAGTAAAAGAGTGATACGTGTTAACTCAATAGAATCTAAATTAGCAGCTCAAGCACAAGGACTCGGAGTGGGCTATTTACCTCGTCATATAGCTAAACCACTTATAGCAAGTGGAGAGCTTATTGAGAAACAATATGAGCTCGCAAGACAAGATCAAGATTTGTTTATCGCATGGCATAAAGATCAGGAAGGAAAAGCATTTGAGTGGTTTGTTAAAAAGTTATGTTCACTGGATTGGGGATTAACGTAAATGCGTAATAATGGTATGTCTTTGAATGCAATAAAAAAGAGTCAGCATTAAAGCTAACTCTTTGACTATTTATTAGTTAATCATATTTATGAATATTGTCTTATCACTGTATCCATCAGTTCGGATTGTTCTTTAAGATCCGTTGATATCTGTTTTATTTCTGATGATTTTTCCGCGTTAGATAGTGATGACTCAGCAATAATTGCCATAGATTCACTAATATCATTAGTTACACTGGCTTGCTCATTTGTCGCTTGAGCGATTTCTTGACTCATTTTTTGTAATTCATTTAGCATGTTATGAATGTCGTGGAGGTGAGCATTGTTCTCGTCACAACTTACTACTCCCTGATCGAGTAGTTGGTGTGCTTGCTGAACACTAGCGGCAATTTGGTTTGATTCATTTTGTAAGCGGTCTATTTTCAGTTTGATGTTCTCTGTTGAATCTTTTGTCATCGAAGCAAGAACGCGAACTTCATCTGCAACTACGGCAAATCCACGCCCATGTTCACCAGCTCGGGCTGCCTCTATTGCTGCATTTAATGCCAGTAAATTAGTTTTTTCTGCTACTTCATTAATCACATTAAGGACATCTGAAATATCGCGACTTTCATGTTTTAGACTGTCAATAATGGCTAATGCCTCATTCATCTGGTTAACAAGGCTATCAACATTATGTTTTAGCTGAACTGCACTTTGGATAGACTCAGTACTTTTTTCATTGGCTTCTAATACATGGCGAGAAGTATTATCAGAAAAGTGAGCGATTTCATTTACTGATGCTGTCATTTCAGTTACCGCAGTGGAAATACTTTCACAGTTTATGTTTTGTCTTTCAGCAGATTTACTCATGGTGATAGCATTATTTGCTATGGTATTAGATTGAATCTTTAAGGCATTGCTTGAATCTGAAAATTGAGAAAAAGAGTCCTCTAATGTGGCGATAAATGCATTGAAAGACGTTGATAATTCATTCACTTCTTTACCACCATGACGAATCGTAAGTCGTGCAGAAAGGTTTTTATTTTCGCTAATGGCAATAATTTTTTTTGATAACGTCTTGATTGGCTCTGCAATAGATTCACCAATAAAGTAAGAAATAATAGCGGCAAGCAGTAATAAGACTAGGGTACAAAAAGCGACTGTTTTGTATAGATGTGATTTCAGAAAAGTAACATCGGTTAAGGCTTCTGCTTTGTCTATTTCGCTGACAATAATCCAATGCTGATTGAGTAAGGTAATAGGCGCATATGCTGATAGTACTTCAACGTTTCGGTAATCAGTAATAGCATGACTACCAGTTTTACCTTCTTTGGCTAATGTTATGCTTGATGTATTGATAAGCTGATAACCAATAGCAGTGTCTTTCTTATCAATATTATCAATAATATAAGATGGTGTTGCATTGTTTTCTAAGGTTTTTATATATTCGTTTTTGTCTTCTAAAAAGAAACGAGATTGGCTACGTAAGGTTAGATCCATTCCCACTAAATAGGTTTCACCGCTATTACCTAGCCCTGCAGTATCCCATCTTCCATCAAAGGTCATAATGTTATTGATAGCGTCTATGGGTAATTGAATGACTAATACCCCTAGTTGTTCGTTACCAGAGAAAATAGGGGTGGCTAAAAATGATGCTGGTTGTTCAAATGAAGGTGTATAAGGACTAAAGTCAGTTAAAGTTACCTCACCTGCATTCAACGCTTTTGCTGTGTTATATGCAGAAGCTAAACCACTTGTTTTAAATGGGCCTTGTTCTAAATTAGTGGCAAAATCGACTTCTTTAAACACGCTATAAACAATGTCACTCTTGTTATCAATCAAGAATATATCGTAAAAACCAAATGACTCTAGATAATGGCGTAGAACAGGGTGGTAGCTCGCATGGGCTTTGTCATAGTCATTATTAAGCGTGTCTGTATCTAATAAGTGTTTCTCTCCCATGGGGTAATGATTGTTAGCAATATATCTCGCTTGTAATCCTGCTGAAGTCGGAGAGAGTTGTGGGTAAAGTTCTGCCACGCTTGCGATTTTATTTTTGTCTTTATATTTGGGTTCAAATTGAGTTTGATAAAATTGCTGTAACTGTTGTTTATTTTGAAGGCTAATTATATCTGCTGGATAAGAACTATAAGCTTGCTCAAAATCTCTCATCGCATTTTGGATACTTGGATCATAAGCTAAAGTTGAAAGTAATGTTGCCGTGGTATTGAAATGATTTTTAATTTCAGATTTCTTGATTTCTCGGATAGAAATTAACTGCTCGATAGCACGATCATAAATGGCATCTTCGCTGATCTCTGCACTTTTCCGCGCAATATACACACCTGAGATAATGACGGAGCATGCGCATAAGATCGATAGGTATATCGTGATCTTTTTAGCTATTTTCATATAGAAATCATTCCTTTTTACATCATTTTTACATTTGTAAAATTATTCTATATGCCGATATGGATTTTTCATTATTATATGTAATGCATTGCACTTGATGGGATGTTGTTGCGATGAAATTCAGAATTAATGAATGAGTATGCATTTATTGCATCGGGGGAGTGTGAATATTCCCTTATTTAAGAGTGTAATAAATAGTTAATATTTCTAAGGTGTTAATGGAATTTAGGCGTTATGGGTTATAGATAAGGCTTCAAAAAGAAATAGATTCTTTATCTATTGAGCGTGAACGTTATATTCTCTACAATACTGACGTTTTTTATTAACGATAGAATTTGATCATGACCGATACTACATCACAACCAGCATTACCAGATCGTCTTTCAGGTAACCCTCGTAGCCCTCACCACGTGGCAGAGTGTTTCAACTATGACATCGGCATTCGTCTTAACGGCAAAGAGCGTTTTGATGTTGATGAGTACTGCATCAGCGAAGGTTGGGTAAAAATTCCTTCACCTAAGGCACTAGATCGCCGTGGTCAGCCAATCTTGATCACACTAAAAGGCACGGTAGAAGCATTCTACAAGTAATATGTGCTAGTTAGTGAATCAGTGAAAGCCTAGTTTTCGAACTAGGCTTTTTTTTGCCTGAAATTACATAAACAGATTCACAGTTGGAAGCCATGTTATTTGGGTCTGGCGACCGGAAAAGTCCTCTCCAATACTGCGTATTCACTGCCTCCTAAGCGTGATAACGGGTTAACCTTTAATGCTTCAATCACCAAGCGCTTTTGCTCACTATCGATAACTTCGTCATCAATGTAGATCTGCTTAATTTCAGCAAAGATCAAACTTTGTGGTGTTTCCCCAATCTCTTTCACTTCATATAAGTTACAACCAAAAGCAATAGGGCAATCTTTTAGCCTTGGTAGTTCAAAACCATTAAAAGAGGTGAGTTCTAATTGAGTGTGTTCAACCTCAGATTCGCCATGCTCTAAGGTGGCGGCTGTTTGAGTAACTTGTTCTGCTAACGCAATATTAGCAATATGTACCACCATCTTTTTATTGGTAATAACGTTACGTGTGGTGTCTTTGATTTCACCGCTCGGCTTTTTACCCACAGAAAACATCAATAATGGTGGGTTACTAGCAACTGGGGTGAAATAAGAAAAAGGGGCAAGATTGTAGTTGTGCTCACCAGAATCTGTCAGTACCCATGCGATAGGACGAGGGATAATGGCTTGTGTCATTAAATGGTAGATATCAGTGGGAGACTGTGTGGATAGATCTAGATACATGTGCAAATCCTTCGCGCTGAAATTTTCTGTATCTATTGTACTGCGAATAAACGTTAACTCAATGTGATCAAGTTAGAATGAATAGACAATAAAAAGCCGACGGTGAAGTCGGCTCTTTAATGAAAATTACGCTTTAATTACGTTTTTAAAATGCTTTTTCTTTGTAAATAAGAAATCAACATCAGGCGGGAAATCTTTGTTCGTTTTAGCGTGCTTCATCATATCAAAAACTTTGAATTCAGCTAATACGGCAAATTGGTAAGGTTCGAAGCTTTCGCTGTTTGCCTGAAGTGTTGGATCGTAGTATTTACCATCTTTGAAAATAATAGCTTGGTCAACGATGGTCTCTTCATTACAACGATAGCCAAGTACGTAACGCTCACCTTTGCAATAAATCACATTCATATAGCTGTTGTAGAAGGTTTCGTTTTCAGTTGCTGTGCACGTTGCCAGCACTTCTGGATCCATTGCTTCTACTGTCACAATACGGACTTTTTCAGCAATAAAATTGCGTTCATTGAGTTGTTGGTGAATAGCTTCAAGACTTAGTTGAGTCACATTAAATACCGCGAAATGAATAATGAATAAAAACGGGCAGATTATACGACTGTTGATGATAAATGTCTTCGTTAAAAACAGTATTGGGTACGGATTAATAAAGGCAACAGAAAAAGAGACGATGGCAAAGCGAACAAAATGCTGCTTTTAGCTCTAATAATTCTTCAAGAAATCTTTACGAATGCAAAGAATGTAAATTTAATGCAAATGGTAATGGTTATCACTTATATTCCTTTTCGTCGTTTGGTAAGCACTTTATTACTTACCACGTAGTAGCCATGATTTGCTCTTTATATTATTACAAACAATACCTATTCAGCAGTGATAGGTGCTGAGAGCAACTCTGATGTGGCTTCACTTTCAGGTTATATCTTTATTTTGGAGTTAAAGGAATATGTTTTCTAAAAGCCAGCTGACGCTGTTAATTGGTGCGGTACTTTCTGCACCTGTTGCTTATGCAGAATCAACAGAAGTTGATGAGCACATGGTAGTAACAGGGCGTGATTACGGTTATAAAGCCGATACTAATTCAACAGCGATGCGTATGGAGATGACCCAGCTAGAGACTCCAGGACAAGTTGCAGTAATTGATGAACAACTTATCGATGAACAGCGTGCAAGTACGTTAGGTGAGGTGTTACAGAATGATGCAAGTATTTCAGCTGGTGGAACAAGCCGTAACCGTGAACGTTTCTCACTACGTGGTTTTGAACTTGGTAGCAGTAGCGGTTTCTTGCGTGATGGTCACCAACACTGGTCTCACTACCGTCAACCTGTTGAGCTTTTAGAGCGTGTTGAAGTAATGAAAGGTCCAGCGGGTCTTCTTTACGGTAAATCTGCACCAGGTGGTCTAGTGAATATGGTCGCTAAGAAACCAACTCACGAAACTCAAGTTAACTTTAGCCAAGATGTTGGTTCAAATAATCATACACGTAGTGTGTTAGATGTGAGTGGGTCACTTAATCAAGACGAATCACTACGTGCTCGCGCTGTTGTTGCAAAAGAAGATTATGATTCATGGCGTAAGTATGGTGATGGATCAACACCTTCAACCGATCGCTTTGTTGGCGGTCTATTTGTTGATTACGATTTCAATGAAGATGTGACATTGTCACTACACTACGATCGCACTGAAGATAAAGGAAGTGTAGATTCAGGTGCCTACATTGTTGATGGTAAGCCAGTATTGGGACGTGATCATGTGTGGGATGCACAATGGTCAAAAATTAATAATGAAGTAGAGAACTACGGTTTTGATGTTAAAGCACAACTAACAGATGCTTGGGCATTAAATACAGGTTTTAATTACCAAGACTTTATTCGTCACGATGTTGAAAGTTACCCGAACTTTTCTAATTTTGAAGAATCAGGCTTAGTGAAGCAGGGCGGCAATGATCGTAACGATCATTGGAAGTTTAAAACGGCTTACGCTGATTTCGTCGGTGAGTTTGATACGCTTGGCATGCAACACCAATTACTCGTTGGTTCTAACTGGTTAGGCTACAGCTACGATCGTTTCCAACGTTCATTTAATTCTGTAGAAGTGGCACCAAACCAATCTACACCAGTACCTAGTTACAAATCGGGTAAGCCAAAAGAATCTCACTCTTCTTATAATGCTTGGGGGTTCTACGCACAAGATATGGTAACGATTAACGATTACTGGCAAGTACTCGCTGGTGTTCGTTTTGATCGTCAAACACAAGAAGGTAAAGCGGCGGAAGAAGCAGTATCACCTAAAGTGGCTGCGATTTTCCACCCAGCAGAAAACGGTTCAATTTACTTAGCTTACTCTGAAAGCTTTGAGCCGCAAGGTACGGTAACATCAGGTTCTACGAACTACGTGAATGATGGTGAGCAACTTGATCCGCTTCGTGGTAAGCAATATGAGCTAGGTACTAAGTGGGAACTGCTAGATAATCGACTATTTGTATCGGGTGCTGTATTTAACATTACGCAAGAAAACTCGACGATTGATGTTCAAGTAGGTAAAGATCTATACGAGAAAACTCAATCGGGTGAGCGTGTTCACAATGGTGCAGAGCTTGCGTTACAGGGTAATGTAACGAATAAACTAAGCATGAGCGCGTCAGCAATGTACCTTGATGCGGAATACACTAAGGATCAGAAGTACCAAGGTAATCGTCCTGTTGACGTACCTGAGTTCGCTGCAAGTGTTTGGTCTACGTACAACGTAACACCAGCAACCGATGTTAACCTTGGCGTTATTTACGAAGGTTCACGTTTCGGTGATGCAGCAAATACCTTTAAGAAAGACGGTTACACGCGTGTTGATTTAGGTATGGCTCACACATACAAGTACGATGCTAATTTAGATATCATTGGTCGTATTAACGTAGAAAACGTATTTGATACTGATTACATGGCTGGTGGCGGTTCAACAAGTAAAGACTATGTTGGCGCAACGGGTGTAACACTTGGTGAAGGTCGTAACTTTATGGCTACGCTTGAGTTTAAATACTAATTTGTAAAAATTGTAACTAAGGGGGAGCCATTGCTTCCCCTTGTTGCGATTAAATGCTATTTCACTATTTTTGGTCGTTATACGATTTAACTTTTTATTATTACTTAACTTTTTTATTTTTTGCGATTGAAGATTACTCATTATTAAGTTTGATTATGAATTTTATTAAAACCAGTTTAGCGGTTGTGATTTTAAGCATCACAACTGGGGTACAGGCATCGAGCCTTGATACCGCACGTTCTATTGAAAACAAAACCAATACGGCTTCAGCATTAAGCCAAGATAAGATTGATCGTAACGCTGATTCGGCTATCGCGATGAAAGCACAAATCGAGCAATTACAAGAAGAGCTTAAAAACCTGACGGTATATCACGATCACCTTGCGCGTATGGTTGATAATCAAACCCAAGAAATGGCCTCTATTCATGAACAAATAGAGAACATTAAAGAGACGCGCCAAGGTGTTGTACCTTTGATGTACCAAATGATTGATGGTTTATCGACTGTTGTTGAGCAAGATAAGCCTATCAAACATGAACAGCGTTTAGCGCGTATTGAAAAGTTGCAAACGATGATGTCGCAAGCCGATATTAGCGATGCAGAAAAATTCCGTCGTATTCTAGAAGCCTACCAGATCGAAATGGATTACGGCACGAAATTGGGTACGTACCAAGATAAAATCACGTTAGAAGACGGTAAAACAATCGAGGCTGATTTACTGTATCTCGGTCGTCTTGCATTTGTTGCTCGCAGCTTAAACGGTAGCCATTACTGGAGTTGGAACAGCAACAAACAGCAGTGGCAGGCGCTTGATACAAGTGAAGCTGCAAATATTGATAAAGCGTTTGCAATGGCAAATAAGCAAATTGCACCAAGCCTATTACGTTTACCTATTTCAGCAACCCTTGCTAACGTGGAGAGTAAATAATGAAATTAAAAGCGTTAGCTATTGCACTATGTATGGCATCGGTTCCGTTCACAGCATCTGCAGAATCGGTTGTACAGCAAGCGAAACAAGAAAATGTCGCTCAGCAGCAACATAACGTGCAACGTGAAGCTGGATTTAGTCAAGAAGCACAGAAAATTCGTCAACAACGTGATGCGTTATTAGCGCAACGTAATACCTTAAAACAACAAACAGAATTACTGAGCCAAAGCTTTAGTACCAATGAAGCAGAACTCGCGAAATTAGAACAGCAACTTCAATTAGATTCTGGCAGTCTTGGTGAGCTATTTGGGGTCGTTCGCCAAACAGCAAAAGAACTAAAAGCTGAGCAAAGTTACGCTGTCACCGGGGTTGATGTGACGAAATATATCCCGGTTGTTGACCAAATCGTTGACGCGAAAGCACTGCCGTCTATGCCGCAATTAAAAGGTTTGTGGCAAGCAATGGAATCACAAATCGTTGCAAGCGGTGAGTTGGCAAAGGTGAATGTACCATTTATTAATGGTGACGGTGAGCAAACCACAGAAAAAGCATTGCGTTTAGGCGCATTAGGTTTAGTTGCTGATCAGGGTTATTTAAAGTGGGATGGCCCTCGCCATCTTGCAACGGCTTATCAACAACAACCTGAAAATGGCCCACAACTTTCAGATTTAGCTGCAATAGCGGCTGCAGGTAGTGAAAGTATTGCTCTTGATCCTTCTCGTGGTGTGATGTTAGAGCAATTAGCCAATGCACCTACGCTGGAAGATCGCCTAACAGCAGGTGGTGTGGTCGGTAAAATTATTCTACTTCTACTAGCTATTGGTGCGGGTATTGCCATTTTCCGTGGTGTTAAATTAGCGATTATTAACCGCCAAATTAAGCAACAATTAAAAAATCCAACTCAAGCTGGAAATAACCCACTGGGTCGTATTCTTGCCGTGTATAACAAAGAGCAAAATCGTAGCGTAGAAGCGTTAGAATTACGTTTACTTGAAGCGATTGTTGATGAGCAACAAGGATTAGAAAAAGGTTTATCGATGCTAAAATTGTTTGCGGCTTTAGCACCAATGTTAGGCTTATTAGGTACTGTGACTGGTATGATTGAAACCTTCCAAGTTATCACGCAGTTTGGTAATGGTGATCCTAAAGTGATGGCGGGTGGTATTTCAATGGCATTGGTAACGACCGTTCTAGGTTTGATTGCCGCGATGCCTTTATTGCTGGCTCATAATGTATTAAGTACACAAGCTGAAAATATTCGATTGATCCTTGAAAAACAAGGTATCAGCTTAGTTGCTCAGCAAGCTGAAAAAAACGAATCTTCTCAGGCATCTAACCGTAACCTATTAGCAGAACAGGCAGCATAATGGACTTCAGCGTATTACATGGCTGGTGGTTTTCGCTTTCTCATTTTATGGCGCAAGGTGGCGCCATATTATGGTGGCTTGCTGCGGTTGTTGCGCTATGTTGGCTTTTGGTTATTGAACGAGTGATTTATTTATTCTTCTATTTTCCAAAGCAAAAAGAGCAGTGGTTAACTAGCTGGATGGCTCGTAAAGATCATTCTTCTTGGCATGCATGTGCAATTCGTGATGGCTGGCTCAATGAAGCAAAAATTGCCCTTAATCAGAATTTAAATTTTATCAAAGTATTAGTCGCAATCTGCCCCATGCTAGGTTTACTTGGTACAGTGACGGGGATGATTTCTGTCTTTGATGTAATGGCGACGCAAGGTAGTAGTCAACCTCGTTTAATGGCATCCGGCATTTCTTTAGCTACATTGCCAACAATGGCAGGGATGGTTGCGGCCTTAGCGGGTATGTTTGTTCACGCACGTTTATCTAAAGCTTGTCAGATGCGTGAGTTTAAATTAGAAAAATTATTAAGGAGTCAGCAATGAGACTCAGCCGCCGTTCTTCAAATCGAGAAGATGCACAAATTGATTTAACATCAATGCTCGATATCGTATTTATTATGCTGATTTTCTTTATTGTAACGAGTTCGTTTGTACGTGAATCAGGCGTAGAAGTTAACCGTCCTCAAGCAAGCCACGTGGTAAGCCAAAAAGATGCTGGGATCTTTGTTGCAATTACCTCAGCAAATGATGTTTATATTGATAAACGTGTTGTTGATGTAGAACGTGTTCAAGCAACATTAGAACATATGCTTACAGAGCAACCTGATGCTTCTTTAGTGATCCAAGCGGATGAGCATGCCTATAACGGTACAGTGGTTAAAGTGATGGATGCGGCGAAAGGAGCAGGGATCAAAAATATCGCATTGGCGGCGGAGAAAAATTAATGATCCGTCTTTTAATGGCTTTTCCATTAGCTATTGCTGTAGCGTTAGGACTTTTTACCTTTATGGCATGGATGGTAGATAACGGTAATTACCAAAAGCCAGATGATAAAGAAGTGCTGGCGTTCAACATGGTAATGATGGAGCAAGAGCAAGCGCCTCAACGGCGACAGCGAGCGGTACCACCACCACCTGAAACACCAGAGCCACCACCAGAAGCAAAGCCGGTATCATCAAGAACTGCAACAGCAAGTGTTCAACCTGTTGCTTCTACGACAAGCTTAGGATTGGATACAGCGGTTACAGGTTTATCGATCAATATGCCGAAGTTTAGTGATTTCAGCAGTGCATCGAATGCGGTAGGTGAGCCAACTATCGGTCAGAGTCAGCAAGCTATGCCATTGTATCGTGTTGAGCCAAGGTATCCGCCCCGTGCGCTAAAACAAGGTAAAGAAGGTTACGTAATACTGAAATTCACGATTGATCCTCAAGGCCGACCAATCGATATTGCAGTGCTTGAAGCAAAACCTAATCGCTTATTTAATAAAGAAGCGATACGTGCATTGCGTAAATGGAAGTACCAACCACAAGTACAAAATGGCAGTGCTGTATCACAGCCAGGCCAGACGGTACGTTTAGAATTTAAGTTGAATAAATGATGAAAAGATTAGCATTTATTATCGCTTTAACCGCCGCAGTAAGTTTGCCTTTATCATCTGCTTACGCGGGAGGTAAATTGTCGCAGTCTATTGCCGTTAAGGTTCAAAAAGCGAATAACTTACAGCTTGATGATAAGGTTAATCAGGCGATTGATTTACTTGTCTCTTTAAAGCCGGTAGAGCCTTATGACAAAGCGTTTGTTCAGCGTATGTTGGGTGTGTTTTATTGGCAGCAAGGTAATCCATCAAAAGCGATAAGCAATTTATCTAAAGCGGTGAAGAGTGGCTTATTGCAAGATGATCAAGCATGGGTTACTCAGCGTATGCTGGCTGATATTTTACTTTCTGAGCAAAAATACAGCCAAGCATTGCCGCATTACTATCAGCTTACAAAGCGCATCCCAAAATCACAAAAGGGCTATGAACTATGGTTGCGAATAGCTCAATCACATTATCAATTGAGCCAGTGGTCAAAAGTCCTCTCTGCAATGAAACGCTACGATGGCTATAAACGCAAAGATGAAATGTCTCCGTTGTCGATTAAGCTGGGTGCTCAGTTACAATTAAAGCATTGGAATGGTGCAACATCGACATTAAATCGTTTAATTGCAATAGAGCCAACTAAGCTCAACTGGTGGCAGCAATTAGCTAATATACAATTGCGAGCAGGGAAACCTGCAGACGCATTGAGCACATTAAAATTGGCAAAATATCAAGGTGTTAAGTTAACGCAGCAGGATTTACATCGTCTAGCGCAACTTTATGCGCAGCGCGGTATTCCTGAACGTGCTGCCAAACAAATAGCTGAACTGGACGGTGCAACAACCAGTACAAGGTTGCTTGTTGAACAAGCAAATTACTGGCAGATGGCAAGAGAGTGGCAAAGTGCTATCAATATTTGGGAGAAAGCTGCACAGCGTAATAATCGTTATCGTTGGCAACTTGCACAATTGTTGTTGCAGGAAGGACAATATCAAAAAGCGTTAACTGAGCTTAATAAGGTTAAGCGTAAAGATAAACAGTCTGATGTTGAGTTGGCGAAAGTCCGTGCGTATTACAAGCTAAATAACTTCGATAAAGCGATTATTCATGCCAAACAGGCAAATAATATTAAGCCTTCATCGGCAGCATCGAGCTGGATAAAATATTTATCACAAATGCGTGAAATGGAACGAGCTAGCTAAATATTTTATTTGCATTTAATCCTGAGCTAATCAAAAAATGAGTGCGTTAACTTAATAATCATAAGTTAACCACTCATTTTTTTATTCGAGTTAACGTGTTTGGTTTAACTAAGCACCATATTTGTCGCCATTGCTAATAATAATGCTGAGAAGATTTTTTTAATGATTGGCACAGGTAAATAGTTTGTTGCCTTAGCGCCTAGCGGAGCAGTAAACCAAGACGTACAAACAATACCTAATAATGCGGGTAGATAAACAAAACCTGCAAAGCCATCAGTAATAGAAAGATAGTTAATGCCTGAGCTAACATAACCGATAGAGCCAAAGAGTGCGATAACAATGCCACAAGCAGAAGCACAACCGATAGCTTTCTTCATATCGAGAGAGAAGAAGGTTAACAAAGGCACCAACAGTGCACCGCCGCCAATACCAATCATGGCCGATAATCCGCCAGTAATTGTTGTTAAAAAGGTAAGAACAAAATTGTTGGGCATGTTACGTGTTGTTGTGGTTTCTTTTTGTGTACTGCTGTAAAACATCTTGAATGCAATGAGTGCAACACTTACCGCAAATATAATACGAATAACATTACCCGGTAATAGGGCAGCTAAAAATCCACTGATAAGTGCACCTAGGGCAACACCTGTCATTATCCATGGTGCTAGGTTCCATGGCACATTGCCATTTTTGTGGTGAGCGATGGCAGAAGATGTTGAAGTGAATAATATAGATGCTAGGGATGTAGCAATAGCGACGATAACCACTTGTTCAGGTGGTAAAATGGCGAAATGAAGTAAGATAATACTCAGAATTGGTACTATAACAAGTCCTCCTCCTATACCTAATAATCCTGCCAAAAAACCAACACCACTGCCGAGTAAAGCGCAGTATATTATTAACAATAATTCATTCATCTCTTTGTCTTCTTATATGTGATTAGCGGTTAACGTATTGAATAAAAAATAGATATCCTTTCTATGTGACGAGAACTATAACTTACAAATTTGTAACAACTCAAACGTAACCACTTGAATTTTTTTCATGTTGATAGTGAAAGAAATACGCTTTTATTGATCGAATACTCTACGTATAAATAAATACAGACAACTCGACAGCTTCTACGAATGTCATCATTTATTTCAGCTAATAGGATATCGGTCGCCATGAATAAAGACTTTACATTTACAATAAATAAGACTGGCCTTGATGAAAATTATCATCCCGCTAGCAATACGCGCATTACTACCAATTTCGCTAATTTAGCGAGAGGGGAAAGTCGTCAACAGAACTTACGCAATGCGTTAAAGATGATCGATAATAGCTTTAACGCCTTAGCGAATTGGGATAACCCCGAAGGTGATCGTTATTCTATTGAGCTGGAAATTGTATCGGTTGATATTGATATTGAAGGCAAAGGTCAATCATTCCCATCGATTGAAGTATTAAAGACCCACATTATTGATAATCAAACCAATCAGCGTATTGAAGGGATTGTCGGTAATAACTTTTCTTCTTATGTACGTGATTATGACTTTAGCGTACTGCTTCAAAACTATAATAAAGGTAAGTCTCAGTTCAGTATTCCAGATAACTTCGGCGAATTGCATGGGAAAATTTTCCAAAGCTTTGTTAATTCAGATGTTTATAAAGACAACTTTAAAAAGACACCGGTAATTTGTTTATCTGTATCTGATAACAAAACCTATTTCCGAACTGAAAATCAGCACCCAGTACTTGGTGTGGAATATACACCTAATGAGTCGTCATTAACTGAGCAATATTTCAAAAAAATGGGCTTACAGGTACGCTACTTCATGCCTGCAAACAGTGTTGCGCCGTTGGCTTTCTTCTTCTTTGGTGACTTATTAAATGATTACACCAATCTAGAGTTGATAAGCACTATCAGTACCATGGAAACATTTCAAAAAATCTATCGCCCTGAAATTTATAATGCCAATGCGGTAGCAGGAAAATCGTATAAACCTAACTTGAAGTGCCCTGATCACTCATTGACTAAAATCGTCTATGACAGAGAAGAACGTAGCCGACTAGCCGGTGAGCAAGGCAAATTTGCCGAGCAGCACTTCATCAAACCTTATCAAGCCGTGCTTGATCAATGGTCATCAAATTTCGTGAATAGCTAACTTTAATCATTGCTTTCATCATTTACCACAACATAGGACGTTAACTATCATGAAAATATTATTACCGACTTCAACAGCAGGAAGCTTACCTAAACCTGATTGGCTTGCTGAGCCTGAAAAACTCTGGTCACCTTGGAAATTAGAAGGGGATGAATTAACTTCAGGTAAACAAGAGGCGCTCTGCTTGTCTCTGAAAAATCAACAACAAGCAGGAATTGATATTGTTAGTGATGGTGAGCAAACACGCCAACATTTCGTGACTACCTTTATAGAGCACCTCAACGGCGTTGACTTTGAAACCCGTAAAACGGTTAAAATCCGTGACCGTTATGATGCCAGTGTGCCAACGGTTGTCGGTCCTGTTTCACGTCAAAAATCTGTGTTTGTTGAAGATGCCAAATACCTGCGTCAACAAACTAAACAACCGATCAAATGGGCACTGCCTGGCCCTATGACTATGGTTGATACCCTTTATGATGCGCACTACAAAAGTCGTGAAAAACTGGCATGGGAATTTGCTAAAATCCTTAATCAAGAAGCCAAAGAATTAGAAGCGGCAGGTGTTGATATTATCCAATTTGATGAGCCTGCATTTAATGTATTCTTTGATGAAGTTAATGAATGGGGAATTGCCTGTTTAGAAAGAGCCATTGAGGGACTGAAATGTGAAACCGCTGTTCACATTTGTTATGGCTATGGCATTAAAGCTAATACTGATTGGAAGAAAACACTCGGTTCAGAGTGGCGTCAATACGAAGAGGCGTTTCCTAAGCTGCAACAATCTAATATCGATATTATCTCGTTAGAATGCCACAACTCTCATGTACCAATGGATCTGCTAGAGCTTATTCGTGGAAAAAAAGTGATGGTGGGGGCGATTGATGTTGCGAGTGACAAAATTGAAACTGCTGAAGAAGTCGCGGATACATTGCGTAAAGCGCTTAAATTTGTTGATGCTGATAAACTTTACCCATGTACCAATTGTGGTATGGCGCCGTTAGCGCAGCATATCGCACAAGGTAAACTTGAAGCCTTAAATGCAGGCGCAGACATCATTCGTAAAGAACTTTTAGCTTAGAATATTTTGATTGATATTACTTGCTAAGGCAAAATTTAAACTGACGAACCTGCTGTATTGTTTGTACCTCCGTATCGTCACCGTGTGTAAATGTACTTTATTGTTAGAGTGATATAGTGCATTTACATATTCAAATTCCCTCTCTTTAGTAGCTCTAAATTCTTTAAATAAACAACACGCATTTAGAATACTCAGACCTACTTGCTTATATCTATTATCGTCTGGCATTATTCGCCAAAGAATACCGTAATCAGTCAACGGTATAGAGAATGTGAAGGTCGTAAGTGGTAGTTAATAGCCAACAATTAAGTCAGCAATACGAAGAATTAGGTTACTTTGTTATTCGCAATTATTTCAGTGAAGATCTGATAGCTTCACTTAGAAAAGTCGTTTTAACTTTTCATGAATTATGGAAAGCTGACAACAAAGAGTTCTATCAAGAAGAAGCATTTAACTCATCTTTGATTACTGGAACACAGTATTTATCTATCGCTGAGAGAACGGAACTTTTTGATTTCATTAGTTCAAAAAAGATCATGGATGTGGTTGATGCCGTAATACCTAAAAATCCTGCTTTTATGAATACTCAACTGTTCTTTAATCCGGTGAACCCGCAACAAAAAGACTTTTGGCACCGTGATTGTCAATACGATTATGATATTGAAGACCAAATGAAAGTCATATTAGAAACGCAAGTGTTGCATCTTCGTGTCCCTTTATTTGATGAACCAGGCATGGAGATAATACCGGGGACACACAAACGCTGGGATAATGAAGAAGAATACAATGTTCGCCAAGAAGTGAATGGTAAAGTTAGTCATGATAGCCTTTCTGGTGGGAAGAAGATTGCATTATCAGCAGGTGATTTATTGGTATTTTCAGCAGATATGATTCATCGTGGTTTATACGGATTAGATCGCTTAGCATTGGATATTTTAATTTTTGATTCGGCATCTGATTATGTTGATTACGTTGATGATGATTGCTTACCGACTCAAATCATACTGAAAAATATAGCTGATCCACGATTGTTTATCAATACTCTACATCTTAAATCAATGGAGTTTGCTTCATAAAAATATAAAAATGATGTGTGAAAGGGAGTTCAACATTAGTTTTACATTAAGCCTAATAAATTTCTATTATCCATATTAATGATTCTAGTCGTATAGCTAATAATTATCATTTTGACTAATCTTTAATACTATAAATTACGCTCATGATTAAAGTTAATTCATCTTATTTATCCTATCAAGAATTTCTTATATTTGAGAAAATAAAAAAGTACTAAATTTTATTGTGACTTTTTTAGTTGTTGCTGAGTTTGTGTAAATACAGCCGGGTATTGCCATGGACTGAATATAAATAAAAACAAAGCAACAATTAAAGGAGTAGTATCATGAAATCAACAATCACTGCGGTGTCTGCTGCGGTTGGTATGCTGGTATCTTCAGTCACTTTAGCTGAACAAATTAGCATGTTTGATTATGATGAAGCGACATCAGCGTATGAAGATGCGTACTTAGATGCGCAATTTGATTTACGAGATGGTAATCAAGATCAGGCCAGTTATAACGCTATTGCAAGTGCAAATTATGATCGTGTGTTTTCCTCGGCAAATCGTAATACGCGAATTGAATTCGTCGGTGATATAAACATCAGTCAAGGCCCTAATAGTAATGATGAACGTAAAGAAAATTACCAAGCTTTAGCTGCCTTAACTAATGATATGTACTTTAGCCCTAAGAAAAATGATTTTTTTTGGTATGGTAAAGCAGAAGTTGGTGCCCAGACTGATATGAAAGATCCCTTTACTAAGTTAACGGCTGGTTTAGGTTATGGGCGAGTGATAAATGCAACTCCAATGGCAAAAGCGATCCGTGTTATTCAATCTCTTCAAGAACATGGTTTATTAGGAGGAAATGTTAGTCGAGAAACGTATCAAAATGTAGCACAAGTTATATCAAGAGAAGCAGCTTATCGTAGCCGTTATGGTTCTGCTGATTATGCCGAGTATTGGGTTGAAGATATCGGTAGAGCTTTAGACAATCAACTAAGTGCACGAGGCGCAGTAAGCTCTTACGATGTATTGATCAATGAACGAATTTCAACCCGAAAATATGGCTGGCTAGTCAGAGCAGGTGGTGGCGCGGTAATAACTAACTATGATGGTTCTGAGACCAAACCAGCGCTTGAAGTAGGGGCGGAATACCATTATCCAATTAATAACCAAACCCAATTTTCAAATGAAGCGATTTTAACCGCAATTCTTGATGATGGTAATAATGGCTTTAACGCAACTAATACTATGTCTTTAACTTATGAACTGCGTGACAATATTGATTGGGAAAACGCATGGTTACTCACTTATGCAGCGAGTGATAAAACAGAAGATTTAATGACTAATAGTTTACGTTCAACATTTCGTTACTATGTATCTAATTCTATAAGTGTATCCGTTACTGGCGGCTTGTCTAAAACTGAAGATAATATTGACTATGATGGAACAACTAACACTAATCGAAATGATGATATCGATACAACATTCCACGTTGGATTAACATACCGTTTGAAGTAAAAAAATCACCTCCTAGACGCTAAAACACAGACTTTCTTTTTTATAAGACAAGTCTGTATTTTTTTTTGCATATAGTAAATATGTATTGCGATTAACATGATTTTTTTGTCATTGAAATAATATAAAATTACTATACGGATATGATAATGAATATATTAAATAATGGTTTATTAAATGAAGTTGATTTACTCAATGTTTTTCAAAATAATAGATCAAAGAGGAATGAAATATTTTCATTGTTAATGAAACCTTATTGGTCATCTTTATACTCAAGGTGTATGTTTAGAATTAATGATCGCAGTAGTATTGATGATGTTTTTCAGGATGTTTTATTAAGAATTTATCAAGCACTACCAAAATATTGTCATCAAGGCGTTTTTAGGGCATGGATTTATACAATCGCAGATAATGTTTGTTATTCCTATTTAGAAAAAAAGATAAAATATAATAAAAATAATATTTCTATCGAGAATATTGAGCCTGTAAGTAATTATAATCAAGTCAATATCGAAGATAAAATTGATTTGGGTGTATTATTAGATGAATTATCTCACAGTGAACAAGAGATTATTGATTTACGATTTTTTCAAGATCTAACATTAATAGAAATTAGTGATATTTTGTGTATAACAATTAGTGCTTGTAAAATGCGTCTATATCGCGCGCTGAAGTTACTTCATGAAATACTATTTAGAAAAAAATGCCTTGTGGATTTGCAGCATTAAGGTGCTGAGTTCTTAAACTGTAAAGAGTGTGCTTTCCAAACCAGTGAACGCCTTTTTTATTCACTTTTTTGTTTTCATTCAGTTGGTTACGTTTTTTTTGCTAATATTTTATTACTCTCTCTATAATCCTCTCCATTTACTAACGTAAACAATGTAAATTGAATGCCAATAAGAACGATTATCAATTAAATTACTGCCATTCTAAGTAGGTAGCTAGTTTTTTTGACTATGGTGTTAAAGCAAAAAAATGTCCAGTTATGGGCTCGTCGTCTTCATATTTACATTTCCATGGCGTTGTTATTGATTGTTTTATTTTTTGCCATTACTGGCATCACTTTAAATCGTCCTGAGTTGTTTGTATCTGATACACCCAGTGTGGTAGAGCAAAAAATTACCATACCTACTTCATTACTTTCGTCTGAGCAAGGTCAGTTCGTACCTAACAAATCGGCTTTGATCAGCTATCTCTCTAAACATACCGATGTACGTGGTACGGCTTCTGGTATTGAGATCTTTACAGATCTTGAGGGTGACGAATTAGTCGAAGGCGAGATCTCATTAGATTACAAAGGCCCTGGTTATAACGCTGTGGTCTTTATTGATATGACAACCGCACAAGCGAATATCGAAATCACCAATTATGGTGTTATTGCGCTACTTAACGATCTTCATAAAGGTCGTAATAGTGGTGAGGTTTGGAAGTGGTTTATTGATATTACTGCGGTTTTGATGATCTGTTTTGTGTTAACGGGTGTGTGTTTGCTACTACCGAAAAAGAAAACACTTAATACATCAATGAAGTGGATGAGTTTCGGCTCAGTTATTACAGCCATTATCTACATTGTATTTGTTCCTTAATATTTAGCAGGTTAACGATGACCATTAAAAATAAATTAAAAAAGACCGTACTGGCAACGTTACTGCTGGCACCTTTATCAACGGTATGGGCGGCACCTTTGCCAGAAACCGCTCAGCTAGATGTTGAACTAAGTTTACCCAAAATTGAAACCTCAATGTACGCCCGTCCTTATGTCGCGGTGTGGATTGAAAACAGTGAACGTAAACCCGTAAGAACGATGCAGCTTTGGGTCGGTAAAGACGAATGGCTGAAAGATTTACGTAGCTGGTGGCGCAAAGTGGGTCGTTATGACCGAGAACTTGTTGATGCTGTTACATCTGCCACACGTCCGGTGGGTGAATACCGTTTTTCATGGGATGGCTTAGATGATAAAGACAACCGTGTAGAACAAGGGGATTATACCTTTTACGTTGAAGTGGTACGTGAACATGGCGGACGTAACTATTTACGACAGAAATTAACGCTCGGCGAAAGTGCTGTTAGCCATGTTTTAGCACCAACACAAGAAACTGGCACTATCAAGATTAACTACAAACTCTAAGTGAATTGTCATCATGAATAATAAATTAAAAGCACTATCTTTAGCATGCCTAGTGACAGCGGGATTAGGTGTGGCATCTGTCGCTCAAGCACACCCACGTTGGGTATTACCTTCACATTTCACTGTTTCCAAAGAGGGCGGTGATTGGCTGTCATTTGATGTTACAGCGTCACACGGAACATTTGTTTATGATAAGCCAGCAAGCATTGAAACGACACAAGTTGTTATGCCTGATGGTCGTATTACTTACCCTAATTTCACCATTCGTGGTAAACGTCGTGCGATTTTTGATTTCTTTTTTGAAGAAGAAGGTACTCATAAAGTACAAATTAATCAGACACCTAGATACTACACGTTCTACAAAGCTGGACGTCGTGATACTGAAAAACGTATGGAAGCGAATAAAGCGGATCGTATGACAATACTCCCAGAAAAATCACGTGACGTTGTCACTCAGGTGAGTTATACCCGTGCAGAAAGTTATGTGACTGTTGGGAAACCATCAACTAAAGCGATGGAACTGACAGGTAAATATCTTGAAATGGTACCTGTTACACACCCATCTGACATTGTTGAGGGCGAACCAGTAACCTTCCAATTTTTCTTTAATGGTAAACCGCAAGCAGGAGTAACGGCGGACATTACACGTGAAGGAACACTATACCGTAATCACCAAGAGCAAATTGATGTAGTAAGTGATAAAGACGGCAAGATCACCTTCACTCCAGAAGTGGCGGGGCGTTACCTAATGAAATCGAATTATAAAGGTATGGTTGAAAACGATCCTATGTACGACCGTGCAAACGTCAATGTTCACTTAACTTTTGAAACCTTACTTCAGTAATACTACTTCTGGTTAAGGCGTGAATTTATCACGCCTTGATCTATGCATTCTTTAAGCCTGTGTTTGGGCTTGTTTGAGGTTTTTATGACAATGAAATCATCCATTATTGCGGCATCTTTGCTTTGCGTAGGAACATTTTCAACGCCAGCATTTGCTCATTTTCCACTAATGAGTTGTTGGTTTGAAGCCGATAAAGTGTTGTGTGAAGCTGGTTATAGTGATGGCAGTACCGCGGTGGAGTACAACGTTGATATGTTTGATTACGACGATAACTTAATTGCGAAAGGCATGACAGATAAACGCTCGATTGCAGAGTTCACCATGCCTGATACTGACTTTTATTTGGTTTTTGATGCTGGGCATGAGAACCCTGTTGAAGTCGATGTTGTTGAGATAAAAGAAAAATGATCCGTCAAACTGTTCGCTCTGATAATGGAGATCGAGAAGGTAAGTGGGTCGCATTATGTATTGGATTAATCTTGTTGGTGTCTTTTGTTTTACTCCCTTATCACCAAACTAAGCAGCCAAAATCGGCACTGCTTTCGCATCAAGTTTCAATTACTGATTTAGCCGCTGAAGAGATCGCTATGATTGCGGAATTACGGCTTGCTCATGAAGAAATCCGTAACTTATATCAAGATAGCCAGTTAAGTTCTGCTATTGGTCAGTGGCCACAAATATCTGAGCTTCAAGAGTTTTGGATTGCTCCTTTTGTGACAGATAAAAGTTGGGAGCGAAAAGGTCGTCATCAGTGGACATTGATAACTGATGCTATCTATCAAGGTGTGAGAACCGATGATAAAGGTTCGATGTCGGTAGTGCTTAATAGTGATTCAGCGTTTCCCGATATTTGGCTCGCGATGAACGATAATGTGACCTTACTTGATGCCAATACATTACGCGATTTTGATGGAAAACAATTAATTAATAATGGTTGGACACAAATTGTGTTTAACGATTCTCCTAATAATAACGAATCACACAATCACTAATAACGGCGCTTTGGTTTTATTGCCGTTAATCTTTACTGTACCGAGATTTAGATAACAATGAATAAACTAATAAAATCTAGCCTTACTGCCATAGCATTGCTTATGAGTATGAATAGCTTTGCTGCTGATAAAAAGACCATTGGTATTACTCTACAGCCTTATTACAGTTATGTAAAAGCAGTTGTTGGCGATAAAGCAGAAATTTTGCCATTGGTTGATGCAGGTTTTAATCCCCATAATTATTTACCTCAACCTAACGATCTTAAACGTCTAAAAGAGATGGATATCATTGTGGTTAATGGTATTGGTCACGATGATTTTGCGTTGAAAGTTATTCAAGCAGCAGATCGTGATGATTTGATTGTTATTGAAGCTAATAATGATGTTCCACTGTTGCCTGCGATGGGGCAGTCGGTTGGTAATGGCGCTGTGAACCCCCATACGTTTGTTGGATTATCTACCACGATTCAGAAGGTTTATACCATTGCTAATGAGTTGGCGAAAATTGATCCTGACAATTCCGCTGAATATCGAAAAAATGCCCGCGATTATGCCAAACAATTTCGTTTAATGAAGCGTGATGCAATGCTTACGCTGGGGGATTTAGATACAGCGGGAATGAAAGTTGCGACTACGCACAATGCGTATGGTTACTTATTGCAAGAGTTTGGTGTTGATGTTGCTGCCGTGATTGAACCTGCTCATGGTGTAGAACCAAGTGCAAGCCAACTACAAGAAACCATTGAGAAAATTAAACAATCAGGAATTGATGTTTTGTTTTACGAGTTAAACATGCCTAACCGTTATGTCGATACCATTGAAAAGGCAACAGGTGTTCAGTTATACCGTTTTTCTCACATGACACACGGTGAGTACGATGGTAAGAAAGTTGAGCTTGAGATGAAAGAAAATCTTGCCACATTGGTTGAAGCGATAAAGTTTGCTGCAAATAAGGATCAAGCATGATCATCGGTCCTAGCATTCAGTTAGCTAACGTTAACCTACAATACGGCCCTAATCAGATTTTATCTGAAATCACTCATCAATTTGACGGTGGGCAATGCCATGTGGTGATGGGACCTAATGGTGGTGGTAAAACTTCACTTCTACGTTCTATTTTAGGTTTAACACCGTTTCGTGGCCAGATTGATATTTTATGGGATGAGTCAGTTAATAACGGTAAAGCCGGTACGATTGGTTATGTGCCACAAAAAGCAATGTTCGAACAAAGTTTGCCGTTAACAGTGATGGATTTTATATTATTAAATCAAACCCGTTCACCTTTATTTTGGCGTCAACGCCAGAAAGATAAACAAATAGCATTAACGCAACTTGATCGTGTCGGTATGGCTAATCGTGCAGATCGCCGTATGGGGCAATTATCTGGTGGTGAACAACAGCGCGTATTGTTTGCTCAAGCATTATTAGATAATCCCGATTTGCTGGTACTTGATGAGCCAACGACAGGTATGGATGAGCAGGGAGTGCGGTATTTAGAATCGCTTATCAATGAATTTGTTAACCAAGGTAAAACTGTCTTAGCGGTTCATCATGATGTGACAGCGGTTCGACGTTTAGAGGCGCAAGTTCATGTGGTTAATCGTGTGTTAGTCGATAGCGGTGATCATAGTCAAGTATTGGTACCAGAGAAGATTGAACGTTTGTTTAATCATTATTCACAGCCAGCAGTATCTGCGTCTAATCAATCAGAGGTGGCGTAATGGAACTATTAAGACATTGGGCACAACTCGGTGTTGATGCTGGTTGGTTAAGTGACAGTTTCTCTTATGCCTTTATGGTTAATGCAATCGTAGCGGCACTGTTGCTTGGGCCTCTTTTAGGTGGTTTAGGTACTTTAGTGATTGCTAAACGCTTAGCGTTCTTTTCTGAAGCTGTCGGCCACGCCGCTCTAACGGGTATTGCCTTAGGTGTATTGTTAGGCGAGCCACCAGAAAATCCATTCATTGGTTTATTTAGCTTCTGCATGATTTTTGCTTTATTGCTGCATTTCGTTCGAAATCGAACTAATGTTCCTTACGACACATTAGTAGGTGTTTTCCTCGCGTTAGCATTAGCGGTTGGTGCTGCATTGTTGATGTATGTAGCACGTAAGATCAATATTCACATGTTAGAAAACGTCTTGTTTGGTTCAATCCTAACGGTAACAGATCAAGATTTGATTGTTCTTGCGATCAGTTGTGCCTTAATTGTACTGCTCTTAATACCGACGTTTAATCGGATTTTATTAACCTGTATTAGTCCTGATATTGCCCGAGTTCGTGGCTACAAAACCAATTTTTACGATTACCTATTTGTGATGATGATAACGCTGGTCACTATAGCATCTGTGAAAATTGTTGGGGCAGTGTTGGTTGGTGCGTTGCTATTGATCCCTGGCGCAACGGCGCGGTTATTAACCAAGAATATGGGCAGTTTTGTTTTATTGTCGGCTCTACTAGCCACAATAAGTTGTGTTATTGGTACGGTATTGCCGATGGAATTAAAACTTCCAGTCCCATCAGGCGCTGCGATTATTATTGTTTCTGCTATCTTTTTCATGTCAGCAACGATGTACCGCATTATTCGTAAAAGTTAATCAGGAAACCACATGTTTTTGTTGAATAAATTTTCTACCTCCATGCGCAAAACGCAAACTGTTTTATTCGGTGCCTGTTTAAGTGCTGCCGTTTTAATGCCAACAAGTGTTGCTTACGCCAAAGACATTTTAACAGCAACGCCTGTGACTTATATGTTAGCGACAGAGTTGACCAAAGAGACAGGGATCACGACAGAGTATTTGCCTCCTAAACGCTACGGTGTAACGCGTTTACCTAACTGGTTTTCAACCAAAGGGGCTTATGTAGCTTCAAATGCTAGTAAAACAGCAAAAGCAGCGATTACGTTAGGAGCAATTTGGCCGAATGATCCGCTCTTTGTTCATGCTCGTGAGGGCAATATAAATATTGTTGAAATCGACGCATCTCAAGCCATTTCGCCTCGCGCACAAGGTGTAGCGGCATTGCGCTTATCCGATGGTACTACGTCGTTATATGCGTGGTTAAACCCGACTAACTTAACACGCATGGCAGCAATTGTAAGCGATGATCTCCAGCGTGTATGGCCTGAAAAAGCCCAGCAAATAGAAAAGAATCAACAAGCTTTAATGATAGATGTTCGTAAACTGATTAATCGTCAACAAGACACTCTTATGCAAGCAGATGTTAATGCTGTTGTCTTACTCTCTGCAGAGCTAGAGGATTTTGCATCTGGTAATCAGCTATTTGTTGTTGAGCGTATGACGAAGCCAGAATTGGAATGGACAGATGCTGATAAAGCGCAATTAAGCCGATTATTAAAAGACGATCCTTCATTAACTATTCTTACAACTAAAGCGTTAAGTCAGAATATGAAAGCATTCGTTTCTGCAGATACTAAAGTTATCGTGATTGATAGCCTTGATCGTTGGGGACGTGATGGAATTGATACCAAACAGCCGCTAAAGCGTTGGGAAGTAAAAATTTAAACTAGGATATTATCGCTATGTATTCATTGATTTGTAAATAAAGTGTAGCGAAAAACTGCAACACTTAAATAGTCTAAGCGTCCACTGCTTATGACGTAGTTGCTACCTATTAATTCTGTTTATACGAGAATTTAAGTAGCACTGCTTTGCCCGGCTTAGTGCTGGGCTTTTTTCATTGGCTAGAATGTGAAAAGCAAAGACAATACACCTAACCCAATAAGTAATGTGCCAGAAATTATGTCGTTATATTTTCCAATTACTTTACCAATCACATGATCGCCTAAATTATTACCCGCATAGGTTAATCCAACACCTGTAATGAAAGTTAATGTTACAACTAACATGATATTTAACTGAGTAATACTACCCAGAATACCTACTCCAATATTATTAATTGAAAGTAAGAAACCTAAAATAATCGCACCTTTGATACTTAAATCACGGTGTTTTTCTTGTGCTATTTGTTGTTTTTTAAATAAATCTGAACCAATAAACCAAGCCCCCATTAGAATAAAAATGACAGAACCTAATTCATTTGAGAATTTGTGGGGAACAAGGTGAGTGATCAGTTGACCAAACAGCATGGATAAATAGGTGACGAAAGTGGTAATAAATGAAATGATGATATTCGATGAAAGAGGAATATCTTCATTTTTAACGCCGTATGTTAAACCCATGACAAAGTTATCGAGGTTAGAGGACAGGGTAAATAATAATGCGAGAAGGAAAGACATGAACTCTCATTCCATAAAGCATTCTTTATATTCTTTTACTGTGAGAACTACGATCAATATGTGTGAGTAGTTATTTTTCAGATATGGCGTTTTGCACGCTGAAATCTACTTTCAGCGTACAAATTTAAAGGAGTCCAGCTAAACGAGCTTTAAGAAAAGCAGACAGGGTTTTGTTATCTTTAATTTCATTTTTTGCGATTTTTTGTTCGAGCTCAGTTACCGAAAGGGTAACAACTTCGATAATCTCATCATCATCAAGCTGACCAATTGTTGGAGATAGATCCGTTGCAACGAAAAGGTGTTGGATCTCATCACAAAAGCTTGGTACTGGTAGTAATTCGCCTAATGATTGCCAACTTTCTGCTTTTAAATTGGTTTCTTCAGCAAGTTCTCTTTTCGCACAAAGAAAAATATCTTCATCAGATTCTAATGTTCCAGCTGGGAATTCTAATATCCATTGTTTAATTGCAGGACGATATTGGTTCACTAAGACAAGATGCCCTTGGTTATTAATAGGAATAATGACCACAGCCCCTGGATGCTTAATTGAAGTGAATGTTACTTGTTTATTATTCGGCAGAACGTGCTCTTGTTCTTCAACTGAAAAACATTTCCATTGGTACATTATTTTTGAAGACATGCTTTAGCACCTTTATTCATTGGTTGCTATTTGATTATATCCCCAACGTTTCGCACGCATCAATGCACTCTCAGCTTTAATGTAGTCATATCTAAAATCTTGATATTCAACGGTGGTTATACCGACACTGATCGTCATATTTATTTTATGTCCAGATTCTAACTCTAAAGTCCATTTAGCGACTTCATTACGTAAAGCAATGGCTATAAATTCCGCTTTTTGGAGATCAGCATTAGGTATAAGAATACAAAATTCTTGGCAACTTAATCGTGCAATTTGAACATCAGCATCGCAAGTCTCTTTCATGCATTTTGCTAACATCATAATGGCTTTATCTCCCACATCGAGTCCGTATCGATCGTTAATGTCGCGAAGGTTATCGATATCAATCAGTAGCATTGAAATATCACGACGATAGCGTTTGCAACGAGATGACTCATTAAGATAAAGAGGGATAAACCCTTCACGGCTTAGAAGTCCAGTTAAATAGTCATGGGTTGTGGTACGTTTAACTTGCATAATGGCATCATAGCGATGACGAGAAAGCAAAAATGCCATCACAAAAATAATCGAATAAGTACTGATGTTTTGTAATGCCGATGATATTTGTAAATGTTTGCTGGCAATTTCAGAAATACTCAGAACGATATAGATAAAACCAAATAGACTGCTATACCATGCTGCTGTTTTGATCCTTAAAGCGAAAAAACACAACAGAGGAATGGTTAATCCAATAGTGTTACTGATGTGGCGTGCGCCTTCAAAATAAAACCCACTAGTACAGACTAAGGTTGTTGCAATCAAGAATATCCAGAATAAGGTTTTCGCTGAAAAAATAGAGCGGTTGAGGATAGCAAGGCTATAACAAAGGAACATGCCAATGATACCGACAAGGGTAAAATAAAACTCAGCATTAGAAACAAAATAAGTAAAAGCAATGACACCACAAATAGCGCCAGAAAAGGGGAAAAGTAATGCGAGCTGTTTTTTAAGTGTTTTTTCGCTAAGTTCGATATAAGCAAAATTGGTGGGATGAAGCTGATTGCTTTTGATTAATGTCGTCATAAGTTGGAAACGCCTTCGCACAGAATTAAAGAATACAGCATGTTGTGCACTGTGCGAGAATAGCAGTGTTTCACTCTATGTCTAATTTTTTTTGAAAATTAATGTAACGAGCTTTATCAATAACCAATAAGCATGGATAACAAGGGTGTATTTTGTCTAACTTGTTAATAACGTTACTATCTAGTGATATTAAGGGAAGAATGTGTCCTCCCTCTTATTTACTATTACTCACTGATTTATTGTTGTAAAAAGTTATTAATTACTTCAGAAGTGAGTTCTGGTTGCTCATTAGTCACACCGTGTGCGGTATTTGGGATAACCACTATAGGTGCTTGAGTATATTTGCTCAGTTTGATGCCATTAGATAATGGAAATATCTTATCTTTTTCACCCCAAATGAGCATGAGTTTCGGCAAATGAGTAGGATCGAATTGCTGGATGCGATCACGATCTAATGGCAGCGTTTGGATCAAACTTGTACGTTCTGGCTTCCATTGTGAAAAATAGCCCTGATAGATTTGCTCTGCAACAAAATCCGGCATTGGTTTTTTCTTCACAAAAACATTGTCGTATAAACGGCGAATACCGTCAGCGCCACTCGGTACAAATAACGCTTCTGGTGTATTCACATTGGCGCGTTTAACTAAATCAGCTAAGTCGTTATCGCTAAAAAGCGGACCTGGGCTAGCAATTATAATTGCTTTATTTATCCGTTCAGGTGTAGTCATCATATCGTAAGTAACAAAACCACCGTATGAGATACCAGCAACATTGATTTTTTGTAGTTTTAAGTGATCAACAAGTTGCCATATTGCTTGAGTTTGAGTCGCTAAACGAGCTTCTGCTTTGCTTTGTGATTCACCAAACCACAGTAAATCAGGTGCGATAACACGATAATGTTTGCTTAATTCAAGCATTTCAGCTTTCCATGTTGCCGCTGCTGTACCGCCAAAACCGTGTAATAATAATAAAGGTTCACCTTGTCCACCTTCCCAGTAACTCAGCGTTCCGCCTTCTTTTAATGCAAGGGAATGTTTAGTAAAACCATCATCATGCAGCACGGTTTTATCATGATCGGTTTTCCATTGAACCACTTCACAGCCATTAAGAAGAGGAAGTAGGCTGCATACCATCATAGTTATAGGTAATAAACGTTTCATAATGACTCGATAGTTAAAAAAGCACCGCATAATAATACAGTGTTTTATAATATAGCTGCAAGTAATTAAAATCGAAGTTATTGTTTGTAATTGTAAACATAAATAATAACGATTAAGTGCGTTCGATGGTAATATTAAGCATAACTGACTTGAAACTATGATGATGAATCACGATAATCATCCTCAACTGATTGACTATCCATTTAATATAAAAGCTTAATATCTATTTGTATGAATGTGATAGCCTCTATTTTAAGGATTAGGAGACACTATGCGTGTTTTAGTTACTGGTGGCATGGGCTATATCGGCAGCCATACTTGTGTACAAATGATTGAAGCTGGTATGACACCAATTATTGTCGATAATTTGTATAACAGTAAAGAAACAGTATTGGGTCGTATTGAAAACCTTACTGGCGTTAAACCTGCTTTTTATCACGGTGATATTCGCGATCGTGCTTTTTTAGATAAAGTTTTCGCTGAAAATGAAATCGATGCTGTTATCCATTTTGCTGGTTTAAAAGCAGTGGGTGAGTCAGTAGAAAAGCCTCTTGAATACTACGATAATAATGTTCATGGCACATTAGTGCTTGTTGAAGCTATGCGTGCTGCTGCTGTGAATGCATTGATCTTTAGTTCATCAGCAACGGTTTATGGTGATCCTGCCTCTGTGCCAATCACAGAAGATTTTCCAACCAGTGCTACTAACCCATATGGTCGTAGCAAGTTAATGGTTGAAGAATGCTTAGCTGATATTCAACACGCTCATCCAGAAATGAGTATTACGTTATTGCGCTACTTTAATCCTGTTGGTTCGCATAAATCAGGCACAATGGGTGAAGATCCACAAGGTATCCCGAATAACTTGATGCCATTTATTTCTCAAGTTGCAGTTGGTCGACGTGAATTCCTATCTGTGTTTGGTAATGACTATCCAACGATTGATGGCACTGGTGTTCGTGATTACATTCATGTCGTTGATCTTGCTGATGGTCACTTAGCAGCACTGAACCATAAAGGCACTGAAGCCGGGTTACATATCTATAACCTAGGGACAGGTAACGGTAACAGCGTACTGCAAATGGTTGATGCATTCTCAAAAGCATCAGGTGTTGAAGTAGCGTACCGTATTGCACCGCGTCGTCCAGGTGATATTGCTGAATGCTGGGCAGATCCTGCAAAAGCAAAAGCAGAGTTGCATTGGGAAGCGAAATTAACCTTAGATGATATGACGCAAGATACTTGGCGCTGGCAGTCGACTAACCCAAATGGTTATCCAGACGCGGAATAATTAGCGTTAAGAGTGAATTACAAATAATCAAAAGGCGCTCACTTTATACTGAAGTGAGCGCCTTTTTGATATGAGTAGTTAACCGCAGAGTTTTAATTTTCGGTTTGCTTATAGGTTTTAAAAATAAAGAATAAGATCAAACTAAACACGGCACCCAAGGTATCAGCTAACATGTCTTTCTGAGCGTCCCAAATATCTCCTTGAGAGCCTAAGAATTCAATGCCTGCTTCACCGCCAGCACTTGCAGCGTACCACCATTCAACTATCTCATAGCCAGCAGCAACCGCCATGACAGCAAATAAACCAAATAAACCAGCAATAAGCGGCTTACAATGGTTTTTTCTCACTAAATATTCAGCAACAGGGAAAGCATAAAAGCCAATCGAAAAGTGGGCAAGGCGATCAAAGTTATTACGTTGGGAACCAATTAAATCATTAAACCAATCAAATGGGACATTCGCAAAGGTATAGTGAGCGCCGATATTGTGTAGTACTAACCATACAGCCATTAAAGCGTAAGCAAGGTTACTAAAGCGATAGTAACGGAAAGTGAAAATGAGTGCTCCAAAAATAATGATCAGTGGAATGGCTTCTGCTATCCATACTTCTCTAAAAGCAGGGTTTATTCCTAAAATGATGAAAAAGAGGGTATAGGAAACGGCTAACCATAATGGGAATTTATTTTCTGACATCATACATCCTTATTGAATAAATCTTCGCTAGATTAGACTAAATGCTCATTTCTTTCCAATTCGTTTTTATCTACCACCTTATAAGAAAATGAAAAAGGTAAATATGCTTTCTTAATCAGAACTTGTGTTATAATCCACGGCTAATGTTTTTCACGTTATTGTGATATTCATCATAGTTAACTGTAAACTCTATCCAAAGAGTTGTTTTTACCGGAGCGTCATTTTGCATTTTAAAGATCTTGGATTAGACCCACGCCTACTGAAAAAAATCAATCATTTGGCGTTTGATCGAGCAACCGAAATTCAGCAAACAGCAATTCCTGTTGCTATCGCAGGCAAAGATATCTTAGCCTCATCGAAAACGGGTTCCGGTAAAACATTGGCGTTTTTGCTTCCTGCAATGCAACGTATGTATCGTAGTAAGCCGTTTACACGCCGTGATCCTCGTGTATTGATCCTGACGCCAACACGTGAATTGGCTAAACAGGTTTTTGCTCAATTACGGACGTTAAATGCAGGTACACCTTATGACGGTACCTTGATTGTTGGTGGTGAAAACTTTAATGATCAAGTTAAAGCACTACGTAATGACCCTATGTTTGTTGTTGCAACACCGGGTCGCTTAGCTGATCACCTAGAGCACCGTAGTACGCACCTTGATGGTTTAGAAATGCTAATCCTTGATGAAGCTGACCGTATGCTTGATTTAGGTTTTGAGGCACAACTTCGTCGTATTAACGAAGCGGCTAACCACCGTCGTCGTCAAACGTTAATGTTCTCTGCAACGCTAGACCATTCAGATGTAGTTGAAATTGCATCCGAAATGCTTGATAACCCTAAGCGTATTTCGATTGGTCACTCAGCGGAAGAACATAAAGATATTACTCAACGTTTTATTCTTTGTGATCATTTAGATCATAAACAAGCGTTACTGGATAAAATCTTAGAAACCCAAGATTACAAACAAGTTATCATCTTTACTGCAACCCGTGCTGATACTGATCGTTTAACCGCTGAACTAAACGAGCGTAAGCTAAAAGCCGTTGCACTAAGTGGCAGCTTAAACCAGAACCAGCGTAATAGCATCATGAGCCAGTTTGAGCGCACATGTCATAAGATCCTTGTTACAACGGATATTGCTTCTCGTGGTTTAGATATTGATAACGTATCACTGGTTATTAACTTCGATATGCCTAAACACGCGGAAGAATATGTCCACCGTGTAGGTCGTACAGGTCGTGCGGGTAACAAAGGTGATGCTATATCTCTGGTTGGCCCTAAGGACTGGAAGAGCTTTAAAAACGTTGAAGCATTCTTAAAGCAGAAGATTGAATTTACCACTATCGAAGGGTTAGAAGGTAAGTTTAAAGGTTTGAAACCTGCGCCTAAGAAGAAGTTTATCAAGAAGAAGCCAACAGGCGATAAAGTGGTTGCTAAGAAGCAACAAGCTCCACGTGCCAAGAAGAAAGTGGATAAACGTTTTTACGAAAACCAAGCGGTGGGTAACGACGTATTTATGCCGAAGAAAAAGCGCAATACAGACGTGAGTAAAGACGGCGAATAAGCTCTCTGTCTAATCACTGCAAAAAAGCCAGAGTATGACTCTGGTTTTTTTATGTCTGTTTAAAATAGAATCGATAAAAAAACCAGCACTAAGGCTGGTTTTTTATTGCGTAATCAAAGAGTGATTAACGTAGTTGGTATACCTGACCTTCTTTGTCAGCTTTTACCGTAGCAAAGCTTAATGGGAATGGACCTTGTGCTCGAACAGATGCTGGTAGACTTTGAATAGCTTGGCGAGCTTCATCTTTAGTTGCAAAGTTACCATAAATGACAGCATACCAGTTACGACCATCTACACGTTTCCAGTTAACCCAGATAGGTTCATTACCTGTAATTGGTTGTAGGTAACCACGTAAATTACGCTCTTCACTTAGTGCTAATATTTGTACTGTGTAACGAGAAGGGGAAATATCACCAAATGCTTGGTCGTTAGTCATTGATGTTTCGTCTTCAAGATGCGCATTATTGTTGTCGATATAATCGCTATCAATCACTGGCGGTGGTGTAACTGTTGTTTCAGGAACGACAGTATCAGCTGGCTTTTCACACTGAAAATTAGCACCATCAATTTTTGATGGCATAAGGTAACCTGAATCGCATGGGCTGTCAGAAGATGCACAACCAGATAAAGCTAATAGGCCTAAAAGAGTAACTGCCTTACGAGTCAGCAACGTCATACGTGTCTCCATAATCTTTGAGAGTAGATACTATATCGAGGAAAGCCTAGGAGTAGGTGTCAATATTCAGTATCAAATTTTGTTTGTTCATTGTATCTAACAAAAGCATATTCTCCGCATTAAAATAGTATAAAAAACGCTGTTTGATGGTTTTTCATTCGATTAAAATACTGATTTATTAGTTTTTAATATGTTTCATTAACAATGGATTTTTGCAGTGAGAGAAAAGCAATAAAAAAGTGACCTTATAGTACTATTCGTATTAAACTGTATAAATGTACAGTTAGTGTTTGGCCTGTTTAATGACAGCATATCCGTATTTTATTGAATCAGTGGCGTGTGGTTTTCCATCTCCTGCTGATGGACATCAAGAGAGTTTAGATCTTGATGAGTATTTGATTCGCCACCCGAACGCTACTTTCTTTTTGCGTGCATCCGGTGAGTCCATGATTGGCGCTGGAATTTTTGATGGTGATTTGCTGGTGGTTGATCGAGCAGAAAAAGTAATTCCTGGGCGAATAGTTATTGCACGTATATATGATGAATTTACCTGTAAACGTTTAGTTCGTATAAATGATGCTTGGTGGTTAAAAGCAGAAAATCCAGCCATGAAATCATTTCCTCTACCTCAAGATGCTGAAATTTTTGGTGTCGTGACCCGTAATATTCACAACTTACTTTAATGCTGTATTTGAAATGACAATATCTGAAATTATTACAGGTAAACACGATCAAGTGTGGGCATTAGTGGACGCCAAGAGTTTCTATTGTTCTTGTGAACAGTTGTTTGATCCAACATTAGTGAATAAGCCCTTAGTTGTACTTTCAAATAATGATGGTTGTTGTGTTGCTCTTTCTGATCAAGCGAAAGCACTCGGCATTCAACGTGGTGCGCCATGGTTTAAAGTTGAACGAGAGGCTCGTATGAAAGGTGTTCAGGTACGTAGTTCAAATTACAACTTATATGCCGATATGAGTCGTCGTTTTATTGAAGAGCTCTCTAAATTTTCTCCGTGTGTAGAACAATATTCAATAGATGAAGCCTTTGTTCGTCTCGATGGTTTTAAGTTAGAACAATTGCAAGATTATGGCCGCGAAATTAAAGACACTATTTATAAAAATATTGGATTGCCTGTTCGTGTAGGGATTGGTGCTACTGCAACCTTGGCTAAATTGGGCAATCATGCAGCCAAAGTGTATGAGCGACAGGTTAATGGTGTCATTCAAATTGATAGTGATTATAAAAGAGAATGGTTATTAGCCCGTACAGATATTCAAAATATTTGGGGAATTGGAGCAAAAACGGCAACTAGGTTATGTACATTAGGTATTGATAATGCATTACAACTATCCCAAAAGAGCGCGTCAGAAATGCGTTGTGTATGGAATGTCGTTCTCGCACGTACAGTGATGGAGTTGCAAGGTGTCGCGTGTATTGCGCCTGGGGATATTGATGAAACCCGTAAACAAATTTTATCGAGTCGAAGTTTTGGCCAAGGCATTACCGAGTTTGAAGAGTTAAAATCTGCTTTGGCTTTTCATTGCCAACGAGCGGGAGAAAAACTGCGAAAACAAGGAAGCCAAGCAAATATTGTTGGTGTTTTCTTACGTACTAATCGCTATAAGCAACTCCCACAGCGAAACCGTAGTAGTACAGTGGCACTTATGTGTCCAAGCCAAGATAACTATAAGTTTATTGAATCAGCATTACAGCAGCTTAAACAACTCTATAAAGAAGGCTATGAGTATCAAAAAGTTGGTGTGATATTAGATGAATTGACGCCAGCTGAAAACAATAGTTTTCAATTAGATATGTTTGATACCAGTGCCTATGATGAAGCTAAACGTCGAGATTTAATGGCAATCACCGATATGATGAATGCGAAGTTTAAGAATGGAATTAAACCCGCCTCTGTTATTGCAACTTCCAACTGGCACATGAAGCAAGCACATCGTTCTAACCGTTGGACTACACGACTTGATGAATTACCGATTGCGAAATGTTAAACCTCTGTCGCGGCGAATAGTTTTAAGTTGACAAAAGCCTGACCTAAATGAAGATAAGTTGTCACATAACTCGCTTAATCTCGCGTTTTTACACGAATATTAAGGTTTTATATGCGTTATCTTGCTTTGTGTTGTGCTCTGGGAGTTATCGGGATCACAGCTTGTCATTCAGGTGATAAATCCGATCCCGTTACTGAGTATCAATTTGGTACAAAAACAACTTATGCGCCTCAGCAGAAACTCGGTAGTTACCAACAAGCACCGCAAGGTTATGAGTTAGTTTATTCTGAGTTGGTCTCTCGTCATGGCTCCCGTGCACTTTCCAGTTTTAAATATGACGATATTTCAATGCAAGTTTGGCGTGAGGCACAAAAGCAAGGTGCGCTTACTCCATTAGGTGAAAAGCTCGGTGCTGAAATCGAACGCATGACTGCAGCTAACGAAGCGTTAGGTTACGGTAATTTATCCGGTTTAGGTCATGATGAATTGTTGGCGATTGGTAAGCGTGCAGCACAGCGCAATCATTCTTTGGTTGATCAAGCAATAGAAAATCAACGTCATATTGTGGTGGAATATTCAGGTAAAGATCGCGCACTGGCAAGTGCCAATGCTTTTACTGAAGGTTTAACAGAAAATAACCAAGATCTCGCCGATTTACTGTTAGAACCAAAAGTTAACAAAGCGCAGTTGTATTTCCATAAAGAAAACAAAGAATACAATGACTATGTTGATCACGACGCTGCATTAAGAGCGGCTATTGATCGCTTATTCGATAGCGAGAAATCTCATCAAGTAGCACAAGCAGTATTAGGACGCCTCTATAGTCCTGAGTTTGTACAACAATTAGTAAATGGTGAACTGAAGTTTTATTCAACAGAAGAGCCTGATGAGTTATTGGCAGAAAATGAAGTCGATGCAGTGATTCATTTGTTTAACCTTTACTTAATTGCACCGGGTATGGCACAAGAAGCGGGTGAAGATCCTTGGCAATTTGAGCAATTCTTTACTCCAGAAGAAACTCAATGGTTAAGCTATGTATTAGATGGTGAAGATTTTTATGAAAAAGGCCCAAGCTTTAACAATACTGATATTACTTACAAGATGGCATCGGTATTGGTTGATGACTTTTTCAATGAAATCGAAAAAATTAAACAAGGTAATGAGCAGGCGGCACTAAAGGTACGTTTTGCCCATGCTGAAACTATTATGCCTTTTGCTGCCAATATGCAATTGAAGGGTAGTGAAGAGGGCATTGATCCTCAAACGACCTTTAGCTATGACAACAATGATTGGCGCGGTAAATGGGTAGCGCCTTATAGCAGTAATATTCAGTGGGATGTGTATCGTGGTGAAGATGATGATTTGCTTGTGAAAATGCTCTATAACGAGAAAGAAATTGGCTTTAAATCATCCTGTCATCCTATTGAGGCTGGGAGTTATTTCTATCGCTTCAGTGAATTAAAGCGTTGCTATAAGCAATAATCTCTAATCGAGTTGATAGCCTATCTGTATCGTAAGATCCAAATAGTATGTTCGCTTTTAAATACTCACATTTAATAACGAGTATTTGATAGACTATTTTACTCTATCAAATACTCAATCGATATTTTTCAACCTTCATCACTCTATTACTATTAATCAGCAGATAGGAGTGAAGTATGAAAAAATGGTTAGATAAAAATAATGATAAAAAGCTAAGAATTACAGCCGCATTGATTGCGATTGGGCTAATAGTTGCTTCGCTAATGACATCAGGATTAATCAGTGCAATTTGCGATTTAATTGCCTTTGTTATTCTTATCACTGTGGTATGGCTTAAAGTTGATGAGAGTAAACATCACGCAGTTCAAACTGTGTCCAGATCCGATAGGGTTGAAATTGAACCATAATGTTGTCAGTTCGTAATGTCGCTTTATTGATAAACTCTATATAGTTTTTAATGGGAGATTTACATTAAAATGATTAAATGGTCTTATTTCAATCATTACAAAACAAGAAAGTGGTGATTAATTATTCGATATATTTCTATTAACCTGCTTATATATCCATTTTTCAGCAATTTACCCTCACTTTTTGCTATTTAGTCCTTCCATTTGCTATGGTTTCAGAAGTTGTATTGTTTACCTATGTAAAAGGAATACTTATGCGCTTGCTTATAGGGCTATTAGCTTCTCTACTTCTCTGTTTTTCCGTACAGGCAAGTGAAAAAAAATACTCAGAAACGGACATGTTAGAAAAGCCGTTCATGGAACGTTATATTCTTGATGAATTGAAAGATTTACGTGAATCACAGCAAGATCTTGAGCGCCGAATGGTGATTGAAATTACCGACCGTGAATTAACGGTTGCTGATAAATCATTAAATTATGCGAATGTCACCGTTACTTATTTTTTCTACATTATTGCAGGTGTCGCATCTCTTATTGCATTTGTTGGTTGGCAGTCTCTTCGTGAATTCAAAAGTAACACCACTGAAATGGCGGATAAACGATTAGAGAAGATTGCCCAAGAATATGAGAAGAAGTTCTTGGCGCTTGAACGAGATTTAAAACGTAAAACTCGCATTATTAGTGAAAATAATAAAGAAATTGAGAAAATTAACGAAATTCATAACCTATGGTTACGTGCGCAAAGTTCTCAAACACCTGAACAACGTATTGATGTTTATGATGAAATATTGCTTATTCGACCCGGTGATCTTGAAGCACTAACCTATAAAGCAGATGCGGCAATGGAAATTAAGGAATACCATTGGGCGCTGAGTTTATGTAATCGAGTGTTGGAGGTAGATGACACCAATGGTCCTGCACTTTATCAACGTGCTTGTGCATATTCTCGATTAGGGATTGAAGATCAAGCGATTGAAGATCTAGAGCGTGCGATTATTGCCAGCCCATCCATTCGTGATTTAATTGCAGATGAGCCTGATCTCGATATTCTTCATGGTAACAGTCGATTTGATCTGTTGTTACATTCTCCTGAATAAACATATTTATATTCGCTCTTTTTAATTAAGATCTCTATCACGAAGCGGCAAAATGATTGCCGCTTTTTTTATTTATCCGTGTTTATTGTTATATAAAATCTCTGCGTTATCAGATACTTTATTACTTATATTGAAAAGTCTATCGGTATCAGAGGCACAGGATGAGCAGCAAAATATCAGATTTCTCCGTACATTTACCCATCAACCCAGAACTTGTTCAATTTCAGCTAAGTGTTAAAGAAAAACTGTATGACTTTAACCATGCTCGACCATCAGAAGAAGAAAAATCACGTCTCATCCTGACAGCGTTATTGGGTGCGGAAAATGGCGTTACTATTCTTCCGCCATTTTATTGTGATATGGGGAAGAATATACATTTCAAACGGGGTGGTTTTCTTAATGCAGGCGTTAAAATTTTAGATATTGCTCCAGTAGTGTTTGGAGAATTCGTTCAAATTGGACCGAATGTGGTTATAAGTACTGCTGGTCATCCATTAGATATTGCTGAAAGAGTCTTACCTATTGCAGCTGCTAACCCTATTACTATTGGCGATAGTGTATGGATAGGAGCGGGAGCCATAATATTAGACGGCGTCACGATTGGTGATCGAAGTGTTATAGGCGCTGGAAGTATTGTAACGAAAGATATTCCTGCCGACTGTGTTGCGGCAGGTAATCCATGTAGGGTAATCAAAAAAATAGAACACGGTAAGATGCCATCAGAACAAGAAATCGAAGAAATGTGGCGTCCAATTATGGAAATGTAATACTTAAGGGGCTGCCAACCAGCGTATAAAAACAAAGAGCCAGACATATAGTCTGGCTCTTTGTTTAAACAATAGCGAAAAATTAAGGGATAAACATTTCAATATAGGTTAATGAAGAAATACCAATAGCAAGCCAGAGTAGTACACCTAATAACATAGGTTTAGGGCCCGCATTTCTTAGCTTATTAACAGTGATACCAGAGCCAATTAAGAATAAACACACCACCAGCAAACGCTTAGAAGCGACAAAAATCATATCGTAGACAGATTGAAACTGCGGTAAAAAGTGTGCAATTAAGATAGCAACACAATATAAAACGATAAAGTAAGGTACCGAGATTTTCTTGCTGTTCCCTTTAAAAATTAAAGCACTGATAAAAGCGACAGGAATGATCCATAATGCACGCGCTAACTTTAACGTTGTTGCCGTTTTTAATGCTTCATCCCCGTAAGAACCTGCGGCACCGACGACGGACGAAGTATCGTGAATGGCGATCGCAGCCCATGTCCCGAAAGCGTGTTGACTCATATCCAGTAAATGACCAATAGCAGGAAATACAAATAGTGCGACAGCGTTTAAGACAAATACCGTTGCTAAGGCAAGTGATGTTTGTTCATCTTTTGCATTAATAGCAGGTGAAACAGCTGCAATAGCGCTACCACCACAAATTGCAGTACCAGAAGCAATTAAATGGCCAGTTTTCTTATCTAGTGATAAAAAGTGTGTAGCAATCCAGCCTAAAAGAAGAGTAAAGAAAATAGAGCAAATGATTAAACCTAATCCAGCTTTACTGGCTTCAATTGCCTCATTTAAGTGGATACCAAAGCCCAAGCCTATAATGGAATAAGATAAAAGTTTTTTTGTTAGGGCGGCAATATTAAATTGTGAAGGGACTAAACCAAAACTGGCAAGTAGAAAACCTAGAATTAAAGCGATTGGCGAGCTGATAATAGGTAGCAAACATAATAATGCAGTACAAATAAAAATCGCGTCCATTGGTCGTAGACGTTTGAAGTTATCAATGATGGGCATAGTAATAGCGATAAAAATATAATTATAATTAAAGGATTATACGCTGAATACTGAGCAGTTAAGAGTTAAATAGACTGAGTGTAGGGTTAAGAAAAACTTAACATAAGTAAGGGTTTATTTCTTAACCCAATCACCCGTTTTAGTTTGAAAATACAGCCCCGGTAAGGTTTTCTTAACCGCTTTTTCTTGTGCCATGCTAGTCACATCATCTAATGATAGATTATTCTTTTTGCTGATTTGTAAGTAGCCTTGTTGACGTTTGTTATTCACGGAATCAATTAACGCACGTAAAGACGGTGAAGGAGTAGGTTGCACACTTGCAACATACCCATTATTTGCCTCACCAATCAGTCCTTGCTGTTTAGCTTGTTGTAACGTTAATGCATGAGCTATAGACGACAATAGTATTAGCCCAGTCATGACACTTAGAACGAATTTAAAAGACTTCTTTATCATTGAATAGCTCATTAATTTCACGATCGGCTTTCACATTGATTTCATGTTTAATATTGATGTTAAGGTTAATAACAATTGGCTCTTCTGAAAGCGCAACCTCAACTTTTGGTGTACAGCCACTGATTACAATACTACTCGAAAGACCGAATAGCAGAAAAGCGACTTTTACCACTGAAAAATGGCCATAAGAACGGAGTTTATTGTTGTGATTTTGGCAATGTTTTTTATAGATAGTCATATATGGTCGTTGTCTTCTTATTCTTGAATGCCAAGTTGTTGTTTGATCTGAGCGACTAAATTTGATGAATAAATCATATCTTTTGAGCGCAATAATTTAGGGATATTGTCATTTAAATTAACGTTTAAGTGGATCGGACGTCCGTTCTGGAAATCTGGATTTTGACCTTTTATTTCTGTTGTTAATGAAAGATCACCATCTTTAGCGTAATCAAAGGCAAGAGCAATACTATTATAATGGTAATTTTCTAGAACCTTTGCAATATTGAGCGGACTTGACGCGTCCGCCGCTTTAATTTTCTTATCAATGCTCGAGCCTTCAATATAACGCAATACGCCACCGGGTTTACGGGTGTCCAGTGAAGCGTTACGTATCACGATACTGCCATTATCAAGTGCAATAGGAATAACGCCATCTACTTTACCTGTTAGCTCTATATTGTCTTGATCCGCAATCGCCATGACACGTTTTAAATCAACTCCTGTTACTTTCAAGGGTACTTCTTTAATATTACTAAGGCTAGTTATAGTAAGTGGTGTAATGGTGACATTACCGCCATAAAGCTCAGTAGATCCGTGTGCAATATGGTAATACTGCTTTGCGGTATCAAAATCAGCAACAAAACGAGGGTTTGACATCGAAATACCCACATCAAGATAATCGGCTGAGATTTCCAGCGGTGCTTGTGTTTTCAAATTAGAAGCCATGAGCGCTAATTGTACATTGCTATGAACGTTACCGAAGCGGTAGCCTTCATACGCACCAGTAATGCCTTTGCTTGATAATCCAATAGAGCCTGTAATTTGTGCGTCTTTATTTATATGAATATCGGCACTTGTGGTTAATTGACCATGGGTAATATTTAAATCAATCGGCAAAACTGGAATGTAATAGCTTTTAAGATCTTGCTCTGGTGTAAAGTTAAAAGTGTGACGCTGTAACTTTATGTGGGAGTTGCCACTGTCAAAATTAGAGTGTAAATCAATATCAGCAAATAAAGCCTTTCTACTGTTTTTAAATTGATTATTGAGGGTTAACTCATTGCCTAATAACTGTACGTGCCCATCACTATAAATTTTCCCCAGCTTTAATTGATTACGTTGAACATTAAAAACAATACCGTAATCAGAACGAATGATCAGTGGTTTAAGCGTGACGTCAATTTCTTTATTGTGATTTATATTACCCGATGTATCAGAGACAGACTTGGCTAAAAAAGCATCTGGATTATGAATTCCTTCACGCAATGGCACTGTGAAAAGGGACATTCTCTTACATACATTTAATTGTGTTACAGCCGTCGTTAGGTAAACGTTATCTTTAATGAGTTCTTCTACACTGTATGCGCGAGTACGTTTATACGGTGGGGTATGAAGGCTCACTATGATAGGATTACAGACTTTTGATGACGCCACTTTATTAGCACTATCAGCGTTAGGCTTCACGTTTTCTGATGGCGTGTCATCGTCTAATTTCAAATCTTGGCTAAGATAAAAATTATTAACTTTGATCCCTAAATCAGCACGATAACGACTTAATGATTGATGCCTGTTTGTATTTGAATGCGTTTCTTCTTGGCGGTTTACCACAAATTCAGAACTTAGTGATGCCTTTGTATCTGCTGGCTGATAGATGGTAAATGTACCAACTGTACCTTGCTTATTTTGTGTATAGAGTCCGACTAATGAATCTAATTGGAAGTTAACGTTTTTACTTTGACTCTTTTGAAAGCCTGGAAGACTTTGAACATCAACATTATCCATCGAAATATTATTTTTCGCCATTTTTGCGACTAAGAGGTTGTTAGCCCATGTTGCAACCATGTTGGTATGAAAATTGAAGTTTTTAATCAAACTATCAGGCATGGGATAAATCTTATCTGCTTTAGCTTCAATTTCTGCATTAATATGACATTGCAAATTAGGGTAAAGACAGCTTAGATCCTTAAAATTTAGATTAATAGCCGATTGCGTTTTTTTGTTGACAAAACTAATTTTTTTACTGTCATCTTTTAAATTGACACGTAATAGTTTGTCGTAGAAATTTACGTTAAATTCGATTCTGCCATCACTGATCATTTTAACATCAGCAAGTTGTTTGTTTTTACTTTGAGCTGCGTGTTCACCATTAAATTTTTTGAATAAGCCTGCAGGGAGAGCATACTTGTTTAAGGCGATCTCAAAAGATTCAGGTAGTTCAAATCCTACATCATAATAAGCGGTAGCAAGTTTATTGTTAAGCAACATGCTTTTGTTCTTAGGCGCGTCAAGTGGGGCTGATGTTTGTTTGGCCCAAAAGCGCAGTGGGCCATTGATCTTTGCATTAGGAAGTTCAGTTAAGCCAATGCGATCTGTAAATTCTTTAGTGTCTTTGAAGTTAGCATTACAATTGAAGTACGTTGGTAATGGCTGTTTAAAGAGAACTTTAGATTCACAGTAAAGGTTGTTACCGTCACTGCGTGTTAGGTGGGTATTAACCCACGCATCAAATTTAGTTAAGTGACGAACTGTTACATCGAGATCATAAGGGTTAGGTGCAAGGGCTTTACCACGAACAATGAATTTCGCTTTTGTTCGCTTTTCTTCTGTAATGTTAAGATCTTTTGCTTGTTGTTTCGCTTTATCTATCGCCTTTTTCCTATCAATTTGTTTCTGTGTAACCAGCTTTTTACCTGTTTTCTTTTTATGCTTTTTTTGTTCCGTCTTACCATCGGTATTAGTGAGTGGGGTTTCCAACACTACTTTCGCATCTAAAATCAAATCACCGTAAGTGAAAGATTTTACTTTAAATTTGTGCATCGGCAATTGCGCAAGGTTGGCAATGGTTTGCCCTAAGTGGTAACCCTTATTATTAATATCGGCACGCTCAACAAATTGAGGTAAATATTTAGGTTCTTCAATATGAAATTTATCAGTGGTTAACACCATTGAATCGATTGGGTCATGGAAATCAATCGCGAAAGCCATTTTCGTGATGATTTGCTTTTCTAAAATTGAATATAAGGTTTCCCACTCTGGAACCAAAGAGCCGATATTAATTTTGAGTGGAGTTGAGTCTTTCTTCCAAGCAATAGAAAAATCACCATCGTTAAAAGGTAAACGATAATGAGGAGAGGGATTATAGTTAGGAAAAAACAGAGTAATCACACCATGCTTCACAGTGCCAGATAACGCAATATCAGGATCACTATTAAAATCTACGTTAACATCTTCTAGTATCTGAATAGCATTAGGCCATCCACTCACACTGTTAGTGTGCAGCGCTGATGCTGTTACTTTTCGGGCATGGGCAGAAAAACGCAAAGGCGCTTTAAATTGAGTAAATTTAAAATCAGCGTCGTAAAAGTGAATGTAGTTCAGTTGTACATTGTTCTCTCTCAGCATTAATTTTGCTGCAGGAGGAAGTACCAGCTTAGTTTTTGTTGCCACTATATGATACGACACATCCCCACTAGTTTTATCGAGACGTCGTTGAAGAGATAAATTATTAAACTCCAAATTTGTATCATTAATACTGACAGAGATTTTCTTGGCGGAAAGACCATGTTTGAAATGTAAGCCTGAAACACTGTTGAGGTGGATTCCTTTACTGTTCAGCCAGACAGAAAGTACGACAGGCGGAAGCGTTGTAAAAAGTAAAATCGTCCAAAATAGAAAGCGGCGGAATCGCTTAGGGCGCGAAACCGTATTAGTATGGTTATTCTGCGCTATATCTGAGTTTGTTTCTGCTTTTTTATCTTTTTTACTGTCATTCGACATAGAATACAAACTCATCCGTAAAAGTGTAACAACACAATGTAAATCGTTATCATGTTATTGATATTAAAGATTATAGCCCTATAGTAAAGTGATTGTTTATTGCTTTGTCATATTTGGGTTATTTATAGCTTAAAAAAGAGCATTTTAAAAAAGGTATCATTTCATATCAGCGTACTCATCGTTATTCTGCAAGATAATGCAACCAGCCTTGATTAATGACAGAAAAATATTCAGGACAACGCTCTTTTTGCTGTTGGCGATCAGAAACGGGTAACTCATCAAAAATACGTTGATAACGGCTAGGGTTACTGCCATACACTAAACATAAAATATTATAATAACGCTGCAAATCTAAACTGTGCTCGCTGACAAAATCCGCATCATCAAAACTGTCGATATCCAAATCTTCTAACGCAAATAAGTCGGCGGAGTTCATCGCTATTTCATCTCCTCTTGCGATATCGTTAAGCAATAGAATGGTAGCAAAGTTATCAACGGAATCCTCTTCTTTACCTAAAATAGGTATTGCTCTATCGAGAATATAAGCATGACCAATTTCATGTAGTAGGGTATGTAATAATGTATCTTCTGTTGCTTGGTTTAACTCTCGTTGATTGTTAATCCCCCCTTTATTTTTAAAACGCTTACGGGCTTCAATGACAAATTGATAGGGAATGTGGATTGAATTTGTCACAGGATCAAACAGTGGACCATCTTCCGAACCGAACACAATCTGTAAACTGGGTGAGAAAATAAAACGACGTTGGCTAAGTTGTTTGATCGTTTCGAGTACAGGAGATTGTTCAATAAATTGTTCAATCTGTTGCTGTCCAATCGCTGGTGGCAAAAAGCGATAAGTGATAGTTGGAGCAGGTTCAAGCGCTAATCCGTAATGATCGTCGACAGGAATATTGGTACCAATATTTTTGGTCGTTCCTGCGTAAGTAAAATGCGATAGAAACAAAAAACTCATGATAGTAGTGAGTAAATATAAATAATGACGTGTTTTATATCCCTCAGTGTTTGGATAGTTATACACAGTAATACCTCACATAATTCGGCTAACTGTCTTTAAAGTGAAAATTATAGTGTATAAGGCATTTTTGTTAGCTAAATATGCTACGCCTTTAAAAATAATTTTATCAATATGTTTGATATTCTCAGTTTTAAAACAAATTACCGTAGTTTATAAATTTAAGTGCAATTAATTGCTTATTCTATATAAGGCTATAAGCTATGGACATTTGGGATTCACTGAAGTGATCGCCGTCATACCTGCCGTTATTACTCAATAATAAAAGGCTAATACATTATGAATATCTCCAATATTTCAATAAGAAATAAGCTACTAATAAGTAATGGCTTCGTTATTTTTTTACTTGGCGTTTTATTTACCATTGTATGGAATGCAATTAATACAATGGAGCAAACATCCAAAAAAGTAGAACACACATATAAAGTTATCGATCATGCGAATGGGCTTGTTAGTGCGATGATCGATCAAGAAACAGGACTGCGCGGTTTTGCTATTGGTGGACAAACTGAATATTTAGAACCTTATGTGAGTGGTAAAAATAGGTTCAAAAATGATCTCTCTATTGTTAAACAATTAACCAGTGACAATCCCACACAACAACGGCGGTTTGATAAAGTCGAGAATGTTGCGATGAACTGGCAAAAGTATGCAGAAAAGATCATTAAGCTTCGAAAAGATATTAAAAGTGGTGAGAATGCAGCTACTGAAATCGATGAACTATTAGCTTCTGGCATGGGAAAGAAGCTTATGGATCAGATTCGAGTTGAAGTAAAAGATAGGAAGTTTGGCTATAAAAGCACTGATGTACTACAAGCGTTAATTAATATGGAAACAGGTTTACGCGGTTACATCATTAATAAAGATGAAAATTACCTTGAGCCGTATTATATCGGTAAAAAAGAGTTAGATAATTTTTTTAAAATCAATGATTTTGAAGGTGGAACTGTCAGTGCTTGGATCAATAATTATGCTGAAGTTGCGATTAGTCTGATAACAAATGGGCTTAATTACAAGGTGATGGAAGATTTATACCAAGAGCTTTCAAGTAAGCAAGGTAAGATCTATATGGATGAACTGCGTAGTCAAGTAAATGATATCATCGCAGTTGAAAAAGACTTAATGGTGCAACGTAAAATATCGGCAGAAAATGCTGCAGATTTGGCAACCAAAGTGATTATTTTCGGAGGGATCATTACAGCGATACTTGCCTTGACTATTGGTATTGTTATTTCGAAAACGATCACTGGACCAATTGGACGAGCGGTTGTTGCAGCAAAAGAACTCGCTAACGGTAATTTAACGATTCAAATCAAGCCAAATGGTAATAATGAAGTAGGTGTATTACTCACGGCACTACAGACAACAGCAGATAGTTTAAAACAAATCATTTTAAAAATGAGTAATGCAAGTGATCAACTTGGATATGCATCCGATAATTTAACCACTATAACGACACAATCAAGCCAAGGTGTGAAAGAACAACAACATATGACAGATGAAGTGGCAGTAGCGATGAATCAAATGTCTATGTCAGTTCAAGAAGTCGCACAGAATGCATTTTCAGCGGCTCAATTTGCCAATGAAGCAAATAGGGAAGCGCAATCAGGGATTATCATTGTTAAAGAGACCATAGAAGGTATCCATCAACTTGATGAAGAGATAAATCTTACCTCAGTACGTTTAAATGAATTGGTGCAAGAAACTGAAAATATAGGTGGGATTTTAGATGTTATTCGTGGCATCGCAGATCAAACAAATTTATTGGCATTGAATGCTGCAATCGAAGCGGCACGAGCTGGTGAGCAAGGGCGAGGTTTTGCGGTTGTTGCTGATGAAGTTAGAGAGTTAGCAAAACGCACACAAGATTCAACCACAGAAATCCAAGAATTAATCGAAAAAGTGCAGTTAGGTACTAATGAACTAGTAGACAGTATGGATAAGAGTAATAACTTCGTGAAAGAAAGTGTTGTGAATGCAACGAGATCCCGAGATGCGTTTGGGGTGATTAGCGAATCTATTGCCAAGATCAACGATATGAATACACAAACAGCTAATGCTTCAGAAGAGCAAAGTACAACGACTGAAGAAATTAATAGAAACATGGAAACGGTGAATATGATTTCTCAGCAAAGTGCTCAAAGTGTTAATGAAACCGTTAAATCAACACAAGAACTATCTGACTTATCTTCTCAGATGCATTACATAATTCGTCAATTTAAAGTTTAACGTTAGATGTTGAATATAAGCAGAAAAATAAAAAAGGCAGCAATTTGATGAATTCATTGAATTGCTGCCTTCAAAGTTAGCTATCTTTTTTTATCGGCAAGGGGAAGTAGCATTTCAACAATGCCATCTTCTAGTTGTACATCAATGTTAAAACCGACTTTCTCTGCAAGATGGATCATCCCGCGATTGGATGGCATCGTCATACCCGTTAAATATTGTAATCCACGTTGTTTACTGTATCTCACTAACTTGTCCATTAAGATACTGCCAAGCCCTAATCCTTTCATATCAGAGCGTACTAGAATCGCAAACTCGGCATCATGATTTTTAGGATCGGATAACGCCCGAGCAACACCTAAAACAACATCTTCTTTCTCATTCGTATCTGGGTTGATATTGGCATTTTGTGCAACGGCAACAAAAGCCATCTCACGGTCATAATCTATTTGTGTAAATTTTGCGAGTGCTTCATGGTTTAGCTCACCGACATCAGAGAAAAAGCGTTTATAAAGATCCTCAACCGAAACTTTAGACATAAAGGTTTTATGTAACGGTTCATCTTCAGGCAAAATAGGGCGTAATAGTAAGGTTTGACTATCTTTGAGTACGCAACTTTCCTCGTACTCTTTAGGGTAAGGGCGTATCGCAAGGCGTTTTTGTTTATCACCACTGAAAGATTGAATATCCATTGAAGCATCTAACACAGTGAGATCACTACCGCTAATTAATAATGGATGAATATTAAGAGCTTTGATCTCTGGGCAATCGATGATCAATTGCGAGATCTTAATCAATAGATTACACAAAGCAGGAATGTCTATTTTCTCTAACGCACTGCGATGCTTGATTTTTCCTGTTTTTAGCGCATCGATCACCATATAACGAGCCAGCGCCATATTTAACGGTGGTATGCCTACAGCAGCGTCACGGTGGATATCCCAATGTGCATTATCTTCTCCCATTAAGATCACTGGGCCAAAGATCGGATCATTGTGTACATCGATCCGCAATTCCTGTGCGCCTGAACGATCTGCCATGCGTTGTACTAATAATCCATCAATACGTGCAGTGGGATAAAGCATCGCTACTCTATCAAAGATAGCTTGTGCTGCGGTTTCAACTTCTGCTGCGGTACGAAGATGAAGAACAACACCATGTATTTCTGATTTATGTCGTATATCGGGAGATCGTAACTTAACGGCAACGGGATAGCCTATTTGCTCAGCAATATGAACGGCCTCAACAGCATCAAGTGCTATCCATGTAGGTAGAGTATTAAAGCCATAACATTCTAAAATCGGGCGAGCTTCATGTGTTTCCAAATGAAGAATATTATTGGTCAGCATCATATTCACTAATTCGTGGACTTGATGTGAATTATGATTGTCATAGCCAACAGAAGCCGGTGTTTCCATCAGTTGCTTTTGGTTGCGTCGGTATTCGACTAAATGCATGAAAGCAGAGACTGCACTTTCAGGTGTGCGATAGGCTGGAAAACCTGCCTCTGTAAAGGTTCTTCGTGCTGTAGCTGCTTCGTTTTCACCCGCCCAATTAGTCAGTATATTAAAACGTTTAGTTCGAGGGTGCTGGTGGAGAGTATCAACAAGTGCATTTGCGGTTGCTGTATCGGGTGCAATCGCAGATGGACTGTGCATGATCAATAAGGCATCAAAATCATCACTATCTAATAAGATCTTTATCGCTTGTTGGTACCGCGTTATATCAGCATCACCAATAATATCAATGGGATTAGAGTGAGACCAACATGAAGGCAACACAGCTGAAAGTCGATTAATGGTTTCAGGGCTGAGCTGGGCAAGCTTTCCACCGCGATCTGAAAGCGCATCAACAGCCATAATCGCTGGCCCGCCGCCATTGGTTAAAATCGCTAAGCGCTCACCTCGTAGTGGTACAGAGTGGGCAAGTGTTTCAACCGCTGCAAATAGTTCGTGCGTATTGTTTACTCGTAACATACCAGATCGTCTAATTGCAGCATCATAAACCGCATCTAAGCCGATATCACCGCCGGTATGGATATGTGCAGCAGAGCTGCCTGCTTGGGTTCGGCCACTTTTTAATACCAATATTCGGCGGTTACGTGCTGCGGCCCTAGCGGCAGACATAAAGCGTCGCGCATCTTTTACCGAATCAATGTAAAGCAAAATCGCTTCTGTTTTAGAATCTTGGCATAAGGTATCTAACAACTCCGCAAAGTTAATATCACAGGCATCACCGAGTGATAAAAAGGTGGAAAACCCAATACTCTTATTTTTTGCCCAATCTAAAATAGTGGTACATACCGCAGCAGATTGTGAAATAAAGGCGATATTTCCTTTATTAGCACTGATGGGAGAAAACGATGCGTTTAAGTTTAACCACGGTAAGATAAGACCCATACTATTAGGGCCGATTAATCGCATTCCATATTCTTTGGCTTTCGCCAGCATTTGATCTTCAAGGCTTGGCTGATAGTTTGGTGTGAAAGGGGCGGGGGTTAACTGTGGATTATTCATTCCTGCCGCAAGAATAATTGCAGCTTTAACGCCTTTCTTACCCAGTTGTTCAACAATATCAATATTTAATTCAGCGCGAGTACACACAATAGCTAAATCAGGGACACGGGGTAGACTAGCAATATCAGGATAAGCAAGAATGCCTGCTACCGCATCATATTTTGGCGTAACTGGCATGATAGGACCACGGAATTGATCGGATAAGAGATTCCGAATAACCACATTACCGGCACGCGAAGGATTATCTGATGCGCCAATAACGGTAATTGATTTTGGTTTGAGTAAGCGTCTCATCCCATCCATGATCGATATCCTTTAAAGTTAATAGATAAGCTAGTTATAGAATAAACCTGAATCAGATAAGATGGAAAATCTAGCGAAAGAGCTGTGATCTGAACATAATAAATTTAAAACTATGGGTCATAAGGTATTAAGGGCGTGTAGGTATTTTTCGCTGATACCATGAAAACCATGCTACGCGAGAACGATGTAATGATTCGCTTTGTGGTGATGCATTTACATTACTGTTCGATAGTCTATGTATTGATGTTGTAAGTAAAAGAATGGAAAAGATACGTACTAGTATTGAAGCGCATTTTTCATCTCAAGAGCTATATCTGAGTTTTTCATATGGTATTGGTACATTAGATGAAGGTGTTAAATTGGCACTCGAGATTACAGATAAGAATATGTATAGGCAGAAAAAGAGTCGTAGATTAGCAGGGCGCTAGTATATATAAAAAAGAGATCGCTATGATCTCTTTTTTTTATTATCAATAAAGCGTAATTGCTTAAACTTGATAACGGGTTTTATCACCAATATCGAAATGTAATGGCATACGCCACTTACTAAATGCAGCTACACCTAATAAGATTGCGCCAAGCATTGCACACGCAATAACGCCTGCGGGAACATTAAAGATAAAACAGAACCAAAAGCCAGCTAATACAATTGGGGTAAGCAGCAATGCTTTAATTTGAAAGCAAAAGTATTCTTTAACGGAGAGTGCGCTAAACACAAATAAAGCAGCACCTAATGCTAATGGTTGCCATAATCCAGCAATTAGCCAAATAGCGGCAAATAAGCCAGCACCTTGAATTAGCCAGCGGAAGCGTTTGTCATAAATGTGGACGGTTGTTGAAGCTAATAAAGCAACAATAATTAAGAATGGCGTTGCCTGTATCGTTTCGTAGCCAATAATAGCCATGATAACTGCTGCAATAGTTAATGCAGAGCGGTAAAGCACAACAGTGAGCTTGTCTAATAGATCAAGTTCACATTTAATATGGGGATCAGCCATATTTACTCCCAAATAAAACACAATACAAAATAATAACTTCAGTTTACTGAATGAAGATGCTGACTTAAATAACTATTTAGTCAATATAGCTTTTCATTGACCTGCTTTAAAAAAACACTATTCACTTAAAAATATCTACGATGAATTGTAAAGTGATGAAACCTTAAATATCAGACACTTTCTGGTAAATTTTTACCCTTATATACTCTATGGGTATTGTGGTGTGACAACTGTGTTTGAATTTTTCATTTTTTGTGAATGTAAATGAAGAAATGTAAACAGTGTAAATTAAATAAAAATGATAATTCATCTCATTTATATTTGTGGCTCAAATGATTTAGACGTGTTTTATTACTTGAGGTTGTTTTGAAAATTCCATCGCCACTTTTTAAGTTGTCACCACTTCCATTGGCTATTTGTACTCTAATTTCTATGCCGGCTATTGCAGAGGAAAATAAGCCATCAAATGATCTATCTGAAAATAACGACGTTGAACGTGTTGTTGTATTTGGTAATCAGTTTAACCATTACAAAGCTGATGAAGCATTTGGTGCAATGCGAAGTGATATCAATTTAATTGATACACCACAGTCAGTTGCCGTTATTCCTAGCTTTATTACTGATGAACAAATGGCTAATAATTTAGGTGACATTCTTGAAAATGATTCGAGCGTTACTGCTGGTGGTCAAAAGTGGGGATTTCAATATTTTAAAATTCGCGGTTTCGATTTAAGTTCAAGCTCTGGCTATCTTGTAAATGGTCATCAACATTTTTCATATTATCTGCAACCGACAGAGATTTTAGAGCAAGTAGAGGTGCTTAAAGGCCCATCAAGTATGCTTTATGGTCAATCAGGTCCAGGTGGTTTGATTAACATGGTCACTAAGAAACCGACATATGAAAATATGGCTAAAGTGGGTTTTGATGTGAATAGTAATGGCTCTACTCGCTATAGCTTAGATGCAGGCGGTAGTTTAAACGATGCTGAGACGATTCGTTACCGCACGGTACTTTCAAAACAAGATAGTGTTTCTGCGCGAAAATATAAACAGAATGGTGAGCACAATGAGGGTGATAAAAGTGTAGGTTACTTAAACTTAGAGTTTGATGTAACCGACGATCTATTATTGTCACTTGCTTACAGTAAAACCAATGATAAGTCAGGTATTGACGGTGGACGACTCGATGATGAAGGCAATCTTATCGGTAGTCGAGAAACTATCTGGGATATGCCGTGGGCGCAAACAGATAAAGAAGTGACCAATATTGGTGCTGATTTAACATACCAAATCAATACTGACTGGAAAGTTAAACTTGGCTATAACGAGCAACAATATGATCGAAACTATGTAGCTTCACAGCCAAATCAATGTTACAAAAATAATTGCTACGATGATATGGCTGATGGCTATTTCATTAAACCGTTTGATCGCTATGACGATTGGAATTTCCAAACAGGCTATGTTGACTTAACGGGGCGTATCGAGACTTTTGGATTAGAACACCAGCTACTTTTAGGTGCCAATATTCTTGATTATGATTACTCACAAACACGCTATACGTACAAAGACGCAAATGGTAATAACTTTATTGAAGTAAAACCTGGTGATGTCGTTGAAAAACCAGACTTCTATAACAATAGTACACGCTCAACAAGTGATAGTTCATACAAACACTTTGGTTTTTATGTACAAGATTTAATGACTATCAATGATTACTGGAAAGTCTTAGCAGGTGTTCGTTACGACGAGCAGCATAAAGAAGGCTATGGTAATAACAGCTATGCTGTTTCTCCTAAAGCTGGCTTAGTCTTTAATCCTACAATAGATAGCAGTATCTATGTGAATTACTCGAAAAGTTTCATGCCACAAGGTTCTGTTAATAACAAAACTGACGTTAATGATGGCCTTAACTTAAAACCGCAATACGGTGAGCAGTATGAGTTAGGTACAAAGTGGGCATTGTTTGATGAAAGCTTATTATTAACAGGTGCTATCTTTGATATTGAAGTTTCAAATATTAAAGTGACGGAAGAAATCGTTGATAACCCTAATTTTGATCAAATTACAACTCAAGCCGGCAAGCAAAAACACCGTGGTTTTGAACTTGGAGCACAAGGACAAGTGACAGATCAACTGTTCTTAACAGGCTCTATGATGTATTTAGATGCTAAATATGAACGACCTGCAGGTGATAGCCTAGATGGTAAACGACCTGCTGATACGCCTGAGTGGTCTGCAAATGTGTGGAGTCGTTATGAAGTTAATGACCAACTAGCATTAAACCTTGGTGCAGTTTATGAAGGTAAACGTTTTGCTGATAACCAAAACACAGTGTCGAAAGATGGATATATTCGTTTTGACTCAGGTGTCTCTTACGGCATGAGTGTTGCTGAAACAGATGTTGAATTGCGCTTAAATGTTAAGAACCTATTCGATACCGAATACTTTGGCGGTGGTGGTAAAACAAGTACAACTGTAGCTGATGGCCGAGAGTTCACATTAGGCGTCAATGCAGCATTTTAATCTAACAAATCTACTTATTCTTATTAACTCTTTTTATCCGTAATATTTAGCCCTGTATAATGCAGGGCTCTTTTTTTTCTTTTTAGCGTGACTTTTAAAACAATTACTTAATAAAGAGTGTATTAATATAAGCTTACTGTTGATTGGTGAATGAAGGCACGGCAGAATATCATTAATGTTGTTGCTACACTTTCGTTAGGTCTGAATCCAATCATGAAAAAAATATTTACTATCAGTATGCTAGCTGCACTTACTGGCTGTATGTCGACACCGCACACTCAAGCACCGATTGAAACAATTAATCAATCTAATGCAGAACAAACAATGAAACCTATTGATACCGTAGCGGAAGTCGATCCAAGTGTTGTGTCTGAACCTTTGTATTTATCCAGTGACTCTGTTGCCATTAGTGAAAAACAACTACCAACAGAAACGACACCTTCTATTGAACATACCGTGACTGAAACCCCAAATACACAGACAACAGCGATAGAGCCTGAGCAAAATATAGCACCAGCTAATAATTCTGAGGTTCAAACACCTAATGATATGGTAGATATCGTGGGTGAAGATCATCAAGTCTCATCACAACGTATTTCTGAAAACACTCAGGACAAAAATTTAGCTGAGGCTACAACAGAAACTACAGCGACAGTTGCGACGGCAGTAACAACTGATCAAGCGGAAGAAAAAACAGTTGAAAATACGCCACAGCCTGAAGTTGTGAATGAACAACCGACAGAAGCCACGCCAAATACGCAGCCTATTGATGAAACACAAAACGCGGTTGATAAAGAGACGACGACAGAAGAAACTGCTGTAGGAGAGAAAACAACAGCAGTTAAAGGATTTAGCATTCAACTCTTAGCTATGCGTGAAACGAATGAGTTCAAACCTTATTTAAGTCAGTTACCAGCGGATCAACCTGCATGGCTAAATGATAAGATGATCAATGGTAGTAGTGTTTATACCTTGTTATATGGCCATTACAAGGATTACGAAACCGCAAAAGCAGCACTGGCTGCCATGCCACAAAAAGTGGTTCAATCAGGCGCATTTGTTCGTAATCTCGCAGATATTGAAGCAACACAATATCCAACATTACAACGTATTCGTTAAGCATTTCACATCACAGATTATGTTGAGGAAAAGTCATTTATTACGGTAAATGACTTTTTTATTGCCTTAAGTTCAGCAGATACATGTAAGCACTGTGTTAGAAGCGTCGATTTACTAAACAAGTAACTAGCTAAATTTAAAATAAATCACGATTCGCGATAGCAGAGGGTGCACAGTATCGAATTTTTTGATTACTATGTTATTCAAACAGACTTTGATGATTTTGCATTGGTTCTATTTGTATCAAAGTTATTAATTATTTCACGTTGGCTGCATCGAAAGCTAACGGCGTTTACAAGGGATGATGATGAGCTCTATCCATGTTTTATTATTATGCGGCGGCGGTAGCGCTGAGCATGAAGTTTCTCTCGTATCAGCAAACTTTATTGAAGAGCAGCTAAAAACGATCAGCGGTGTTACTTATACTCGTGTTGAGATGACTAAAAATGACGGCTGGTTAGACGCTGAAAATCGTTCTTGCGAGCTAAATTTAGATAAAACATTGATTGTTGGTGATCAAGAAGTTGTGATCGATTATGTCATTCCTTGTGTTCATGGTTTCCCAGGTGAAACGGGCGATCTGCAATCTTTACTGACAATCGCTGGTCTACCTTTCTTAGGGTGTGGAGCAGAAGCAAGCACAAATTGCTTTAATAAGATCACAACAAAACTGTGGTTTGATGCGCTAAACATTCCTAACACACCTTATGTTTTCCTAAGTGAAAACAACCAAGAATCGCATCAAGAAGCACGTGATGCGTTTTCTAAGTGGGGTAAGGTCTTTGTTAAAGCGGCTTGTCAGGGATCATCTGTTGGTTGTTACTGCGTAACGACTGAACAAGAACTAACAGATGCTGTTAATAATGCGTTTGGTTACTCTGATCAAGTACTTATTGAAAAAGCGATTCGTCCACGTGAACTAGAAATTGCAGCTTACCAATACGGTGACGAGCTAGTGATCACTAAGCCGGGTGAAGTATCTTGTCCGACTGATAAATTCTACAGCTACGAAGAAAAATACAGCGTTGATAGTGTATCAACCACCATGGTTGAAGCCGAGAACTTAACGGAAGAGCAAATTGAAGCGATCCGCACTTACGCACGTAAAGCGTTTGTACAAATGAAGCTGAAAGATCTTTCTCGTATTGATTTCTTCCTTAGTGAAGACAATGAAATCCTACTTAACGAAATCAATACCTTCCCTGGAATGACACCAATATCTATGTTCCCGAAAATGCTAGAGCATCACGGACATAAATTTGCTGAGTTCATAGAACAATCAATTAAGAGTGCAGTGAAGTAATCATCACCACGTCTAGCTAAATATAAATTAAAGCCCGTTAACATGTTTATGAACAAGTTTACGGGCTTTTTGCTGGTGGATGTTAAGTTATTTATCGCTGTTTTTCTTAGCGAATTTTTTTAATTCATTATCACGTTTACCACGTTGGCCAATATATTGCGCAGGCATAGCTGGGCTTCGCCAACGTCCTTGATGCTGAATTTGACTAATAGATAGACCTGAATCGGCTAAATCTTGGCTTGCACCAACACGGGGTGATTGTCCTGAGAAAATGACATCAGCAGGTAAATCTAACTCTTGGCTTGCGCGACGGAACACACGGTAAATTGATGAGTGATCCAGTGGTTTATCGCCAATATTACTGTGTCTATCAATACGCCTAAATACAAAGCTGTCCATAATCATGCCGAGTGTTAACCAGCGTTGAACCGCTTTAGAGGCTAAATCACTAAGGGCAATAATGCGATCGTTAACTGTGATGTTGATTAACCCCGAATCTTCTATTTCAATATGATTTATTGTAAGTGCAGCGACTTCTGAACGCTTTAACATTGCCTCAAAGGTAATAGCCCAAATTGCCATATCTCGGACATCTTTGGGTTTTGTTGATAGGGCAAAGATATCAAGTAATGCCTGTAAATGATTATCTCTAAAGCCTTGTGCATGGGTGTAATCATCATGTTTATCTAACCGCTGCTTATGCATTGCGAGCTTAATTTCTTGGCTTTGACATGGATTAGGTAGGGCATGACATTTGTGAATTAGTCCTATAGTGACAATGTAACGTTTTAGGCTGGCTAATTTACGTGACTCTGCCATTTTTTCGATAAATCGATGCACTGTTTCGGCTGTTGCAGGTAATGCTGATACCTTATTCCTTTCGCAGAATATTAAAAAGTGGTTCCAATCATTTTTAAACGCCACCAAGGTATTTTCAGCGTAACTATGATGGGTAAGTGATTGCCAAATAGCGATGTTATCTGCCACTTGTTTGAACTGAGTAATGCTTTTGGCACGCTTTTCATCACAATCAATAATTGGAATTTTTTTTGCCATAACTTAACACCTAATGCACTATAACTTTATCTCTAAGAGAAATTATAACACTATATGTTAACAAAGTATGCAAACTTTAAACATAAGCCGCTTTAGTAGCATTAAATACTAGTCATAAATAAAACATCATGCTTAAATTGCTCAGCATTTATTTACAAATGGTAACCTTGTTATCATGATGTTGGACTTAACGTTAAACAAGGATCAACAGTATGAAAAAACGGATTTTTCACCGTGGATATACTATTGAAAATACAACGGGCGTTACCAATGAATGGAAATCAGCAATTAAAGGTAACCCTATCAGCGGCACGCTGACTGAAATAAAAAAAAGTGTTGATTGGTGGTTGGACATGAGTACATTCATTCATCCTCAGAAGTTCTCATCTCAATCCTCAAAGCCAGTATCCAATGGTTCATCTGAGAACTATCGTGGTTTTATCATACGTAATGATACTGGTAAGCCTAATGAATGGTATTTGCTTTTAAGAGGGCAGTTATTAAAGGGTAATGCGACATCCATTAAGCAATACCTTGATAAAGTCATTGAGAAACAATCTAAAGCGTAATAAACGACAAAGCCTGCTAATTCAGCAGGCTTTGTTTTAATCGTTATGTCTTAATCTTTGCGTTTTATTATCTAATCGTCAGCATCTTCTTTAGTAACATCAACAAGGTAATCACCTTCAAGCCAGTTACGTCCAATCAAGAGTTTGTATTTTAATTTACTACGATCACGTAAGTTTACAGGAATTGCTTTGCTCTGACCGTTCCAAATCAGATCCATTACAACGGCATAACGACGCTCGACACCTTGCGCATTACGAATTTTACTTACTTTAATAATTTTAGCGGTATGCGTGACTTCCTGACCAAGTTCATTCTCTGTTGTGAAAGTAATATTGTGTCCTAAATTATCATGCATGCCTTGCTTACTGTCATCGTTCTCAGTTTTTCCGTCGATTTTGATATTGTAAGCATTGATAGATGTTGTGTTAGCACCTGTGTCTATACGGGCTTTATAATTAATACCAAGATCGTGTACCTTGATAGTTTCAACGGGACCAACAATGGACTTACCATCACATTGTGGGGCTGCAAAAGTTGTTCCTGAGGCTAGCAAAAGCACCGCAGAGATAAGAATGTTTTTCACACATACTCCTGAAACGAATAATAGATCTATTTATTGATAATAGACTGGATATATCCTTATTGGTTCAAGTGATTGTTAAATTTCATTATAAAGCTTGAATTTTAGGGCTAAACATTGCAAGTGCTTCTTCTATTTCTCTTATACAATCTTGCGTTGGTGTAAAATGCACCGTATTAAACCCGAGTGATTTAGCTGTTTCGATATTAGGATAATGATCATCAATAAAAAGGCATTCATGGGGATTAAGATGATAACGTTGACATAAAAGATGAAAGATTTCAGGCTCAGGCTTCATAGTTAGCTCTTTTCCTGAAACAACACCACCGTCAAAAAATGAAATAAAATGGTGCTTCTCGTATAAGGTTTCAAAAAAAGCACTACACATATTGGTTAGATAGTAGGTAGGGTAGTTTTTATCGAGAATTCTAAAAAATAATGCTTCTGTTTCAGGTATTTTTTCCAAACTTAATTGTATGTGGTTGATAAATTCTTCCATGCGTTGGCAAGAAATACCCGTCCGCGCTGCGAATTTCGGAATTTCTTCAGCTAATAGCATAGTACCACGATCAAGCGCTAACCAATCAGAATGAGCGAGCACTTGTTCCATTAGGATATTTTGCTCATCTATAGATTGTGTAAAAGTTTCTACTATTTTCTGTGGATTCCACTGGAATAACACAGCACCAAAATCAAATATAACATTCCGAATCATAAGCTGTTCCGTTTTGTCTTCTTTTCTTGATAATATTAGCTGAAAGCGAATTAGCAAGATTCATGTGTGAACTTGAAAGCTTATTCACAATAACCAAGCAAATAATGAGACTAATTGCATAATGAATGATAACAGTCGTTTAGTTTTCTCAACCGAAACTGGTCGAATTAAAGAAGAAACAGCAGCACCCGTTCGCCCAAAAGGTGATGGTATTGTCCGTATTCAGCGTGAAACTAAAGGTCGCAAAGGCAAGGGTGTTTCAATTGTTACTGGCTTAGATGTTGAGGATACCCAACTAAAGCTCATTGCTGCTGAATTAAAGAAAGTATGTGGCTGTGGTGGTTCAGTAAAAGATGGAAAAATTGAAATTCAAGGCGATAAGCGTGATGTAATTAAAGCGCACCTTGAGAAAAAAGGTCACACCGTAAAATTAGCTGGCGGTTGAGTCTGCAATATAGAAAAGAGGCCATTAGAGGCCTCTTTTGATTTGAAAATATTATTTCTGGCTAAATTGGCCTGTAATATCGTTATAAGTATGCGTTGATTCCATTTCTATGATTTTTGGCGCTTTTAGTCCCTTTAACGCATCGACAATATTCAACTTCATATGTTGAGGCGTTAAGTATGTCTTAAAGTAATAATCTTTGTTTTTAGTGTCAGATACTGAAGTCCATACCGTGTAATCGTGAAAATCTCCATCATCAGTATTTTCTACAATTAAACCTTTTGGAATATCAAAGGCATTTAGAATATGAAATGCACGGAAGACAGCTTCATCTGCGTTCTTTGATGGCAATGAAGAATTCACGAATGTTACAGCACGTACAAATCGACTAGGTGAAGTGTAATCCCCTGGAAGACCGACCATACCTGTACCTTGGCTAATACCTGTTAGTTTTACACCATTAATTTCTATCGGTTTAGTGTTTTCAGGTGATAGTCCAATAAAGTTTCGTACATGCGTTTCATGCCAATCGTATGACGGCGGGTTTGTGACAACACCTAGTTTATTAACATGGATTTTCAAACCATCTTTAGAATACTCAATGACAATTGAATCACCTTTCGCATCAGTAACAGCATAATGCAATGGAGCAATACCGCCAATTTCCTTAATTAGAGTTCCGACAACGGTTATTTTTTCTAGTCCTTTTTTAACTTCATCAATGTTTGCGAAGTTCGCAAGGATATAGTTACCTAACTCCTCACTAGATACTGCTTGAGCCTGATTTTCTTTCGTTAATTCCGAATATTTAGCAACACCTGCAAAATAAAATGCGCCGTAGTACAAACCTTTCTCGTTCATACCATCAACAATTATGTTGCGATCAAAGGCGTTGGCACCACCAAAACCATATTTAGCTTTATAAACAAGTCCCGTTTTATCAGGATTACTTGAAAGTGACTTTATTTCAGTACCAGCAGGAACCATAGCAATATCTGATTCAACATCAAAACCAAATTCCATTGTACGGGCAGGGATTGTTACGCCATCATCACTCTTTAATACAATACCAGTACATGCGGCTGCTGGTAATGAGGTGATAGCCATACCTATACACAGAGGAAGAAGAAACTTTTTCATAATCATTACCTTAATATTTATAATAAATTCAAAACAAAGGTAGTAGAAATAAAAGTAAAAAACCTAAATAACCTCATTAACTGTACTGAAAAGGTGGTTTTGATATTAAATTATTCTTTATGTAAGGTTTTTTATCTTCGTTATACTTTGAATCAGCAATGAAAATGGCTGCAAAAGCAGCCTGTTATAGTATGTTACAGGCTACTCTCGGCAGCCGGCATCAATCATTGCTTGAATATGTGTCCCATAGAAAGTCTCATCACCCTCCCAACCAGCAGGAAGTGCAGCACTAGGCATGGTTTGATTTGCCGCACTTCTTAGAACTGTGTTGCAATAATCAAAGGAAATCCCACCTATCTCATGGCAACTCGCACAAGCACCATCGCCAAGCTCGGCAAAGGCAGGTGGATTTGTCCATCCTTGGGCTGAGATAGGCTGATAGCGAATATTCGGATCAATGTCGTAATCATCGGAAATGTCTATTGGCGTGTCAGGGTGTATTAAGAAAACGTTCTTACCTCTATGGCAGTTAGTACAGTTTTCTGCGAGATTATCACCATTTTGAATATCCGAAATCTTAAACGTTAAATCTTCACCACCTGTAATTCTTCCGCCTGTTTCTTTACTGATATTATCCCAAAAACACGCTTTACCTGTGGTTTGACTTTGGCAAATAATACCAAGAAATTGTATATATTCATTGCCAGAAGCGCCTAAACTCCAACGAGGTAATGCCATACATGCGCCAGCGACACTAGGATCTTCATAGGCATAAACTTCGGTTCTTCTACTAGCAAGAAAATCAGTGGTTGCTGTGCCTTGATGTACCCATAAATCAGAGCCCCAATCGGGTGGGATCGGTACATCATTTTCACGGCAAGTCGCAGTATAATCGTCAGTAGTTTCTGGTGGGATTAAAATGATATGAGTTAACCAAGAACGTTGATTTAGAAACTCAAATAACCAGCTGTAATCACCTAATCGTGAAATAGGGAACAGGTGATGTGTTTGCTTACGGAACAAACGAAAAGAAGGGAAGTATTTGTCTTGCGTCGCTTTATCAGCACTACTTAACATTGCATCAATCATGCTATTGGAAAATAAAACCTTATCAACCTCATTCTTTTCGTCTAGATCTTCAAATGCCTTATAAGCCTCGTTAAATGTATTTTGTTGTTCCTCTGTCAAAATAGGTAACACATCATCAACTAATGCGTCTTGCATAGATAAAACCTGATCTTTATCTAACGTTAACTCGTTACCTACAGCGTCATACAGCTTATCGTAATAACCACTTGATATATCATTGATCAAAAACTTAGGTTCAGGATTATCAGCAGGTTCAGTTTCGGCCTCTGGTGTGCTGGGAAGTTGCTCATCAAGTGTAGGGGTATTAGCGGTTGTTGTATCAACTGCAGCTGTATTTGTTGTGTCATCAGAACTTCCACCACCACATCCTGAATAGGCTAAAGAAGCTAATAACACAAAAAGTGTCGAGTACTTCATCAATTATTCCTGTACTTATTGTTTGCAAAATCAATTACAGAAAGGATAGTGAGCAATAAATGATCAAAAATCGCAGAATTAAGAATTGAGGTAGAGAAACAGGAATGTTCTATAGTGAAGGTGTCATATATAAAAAAAATTTAAAATAATGCCGCAACATAAAAAGCGCTTAACTCAATAAAATACTATGTTGGAACGGTGACTGAAAATGCCAAAAAAATAAAGAGAATAGACATGTCAGAGCTCAACGTTTTTAAACAACCCAAGCCGTTTTATCTCATTTTTTCTATCGAGTTTTGGGAACGTTTTGGTTTTTATGGCATGCAAGCCATCCTTACCGTTTACTTGGTTGATGTACTCGCGATGTCAGAAGCAGAGTCATTTACCTTATTTGGCGCATTTTCAGCATTGGTATTTGGCTCTATTGCTATTGGTGGTTGGGTCGGTGATAAAATAATAGGTACGAAACGCACCATAGTACTGGGTGCAATTGTGCTTATGGTAGGGTATGCACTACTGGGTGTTTCAGCGTCAGGCGAATTTAATAGCAAGGGACTAATTTATATTGCGATGGGGTTTATTACTATTGGTAATGGCCTGTTTAAAGCAAACCCATCCAGCTTGTTAGCTAAAGTTTATGAAGAAAATGATCCGCGATTAGATGGTGCTTTTACCATGTATTACATGGCGATTAACCTCGGCTCGTTTATATCTACATTACTTACCCCATGGATATCTGAGCAGCTAGGTTATGGTGTCGCTTTTGGCGTAAGCTCGATTGGCTTACTTATCACTATCGCTAACTTTCTTGTTAGCCGTCGATTAGTGAGCAACATAGGTTCTCAGCCAGATAAAGAACCTGTTAATTACCGTTATTATTCTATGGTCGTTATAGGTACTATTCTATTAGCCTTTGCGAGTGCGTATTTATTGCAGCACATCTTTTATGCTCACCTTATCCTTGCTGTCGTGGGTGTCACCATTGTGACCCTATATTTTAAAGAAGCATTACAAACGACAGGAATAGAGCGCGCAAAGATGATGGTTGCGTTCGTACTTATGCTGCAAGGAATTGTGTTCTTTGTGCTTTACTTTCAAATGCCAACCTCATTAAATTTCTTCGCTATACACAACATTCAACACAAGATCTTTGGTATCGAAGTACAGCCAGAGCAATTTCAAGCACTCAGTCCATTTTGGATCATGATCTGTAGCCCAATACTTGCCATGGTTTACAACAAAACGGGTGAAAAGTTTTCAATGCCGTTTAAGTTTGCTTTAGGTATGGTGTTATGTAGTTGTGCATTTCTTATATTAACTTTGGGCAGTCATTATGCAGATGCCAACGGCATAATGAGCTCAAATTGGTTAATACTTAGCTACTTATTACAATCTCTTGGCGAACTATTAGTATCAGGGTTAGGGCTTGCGATGATAGCCCAGTTAGTGCCACAACGGATGATGGGTTTTGCAATGGGTATGTGGTTTTTAACTTCAGCAACCGCAGCGGTTATAGCAGGGTGGGTTGCGACATTAACAGCCGCACCTAAAGGGGTAACTGATCCACATACAACGTTAGAAATTTATGGTGTAGTATTTAAAGAAATTGGCGTTATAACTGGTATTATTGCCATAATCACATTAATTATGGCACCTAAACTCACTCGTGTTATACAAGGTAAATAATCAGTTACGCAATTTTACAGTCTGAACACTGGCAATAAGACATCATGGTTTTAACGAAATACATTCCCATATGTTTACCATGCTCATAATCGTGATTTAATGATGTAAGATCACTACCAATAAGCTTTGATTTCAACGATTTGTGCGGGAAAATTTCATAAATATTCACATCATCTGGAGGGTTACTGATAAAGTGTTCACTTTCGCTGTAGCTTTTCTCGTGTAATAACAGCATATCAATTAATGTTGCTGCTTTGGTTTTTGATAAGCCCGCTTTTACTTTATGTAACCATTCATGATTCGCGTTAAGACCAATAGGGTTAGTGCGAATAACAACAATATTTTTAAACCCACGGTTATAGGCTTCTTTAGCAGGAATTGGTGCATTTAAACCACCATCAACCCAATAATGATCATCAGTATAAATAGGCTGGCGGTTTAAAACAGGAATTGCACAAGAGGCTTTTAGTCGCTGATCCCAACAGTCAGAATTTAAATCAAAAAATCCCGCTTGGTGGTGATCAATACCTGAAGCACTCGCAAGAACCGTTTTATTTTGCATATTACGGCGACCGGTTTCCCAGTCTAATTTTAATGTGGTTTGGGTTTGTTCTAATAACCAATCCAAATCCATACCGCCTCGGTTTGAAAACAATTTGGTATAGCTAAAAAACTTCTTCTTAGTAGTGATTTCTGTAATCACACGATAAGCATGTTTTTTTTGTTCACAAATATATGAGGCTAGGTTTAATGAACCGGCAGAAGTACCAATTAATAACGAAAATGGATTAAACTCATGTTCAAGAAACGCATCTAAAACACCTGCCGTAAAAATACCTCGTTGGCCTCCACCTTCAGTAACGAGAGCGATATCTGAAATATTTGTTTTGGTAGCACAAAGAGCTTCAAAATTATTACGACAATATGAGATATGTTTTCCAGTCATAGTAAAATCCATCTAAGTTATAAAATACCGATAATTTACCCCTATAAATTATCGGTAATTGTTTACGCAGCACGAACATGTAAAGGTAATTCACAACCATTTTTTGTTAGTGAAAATTGTAATAGGTTTAAATCACGGCTTCTAAATGCACCTGCACAACTTAATAAATAATAACGCCACATACGATAGAAACGTTCGTTATATTGATCAGATATTTTATGCCAGTTACGTTCAAAGTTTTCACACCATGCCATTAATGTAAGATCATAATCTGGACCGAAATTATGAACATCTTCAATATTCATTTTTCCTTCAAGCGCACTACTTAATTGTGCGATAGATGGAACAACGCCATTAGGGAAAATATATTTATTAATCCACGGGTCAGTTTGAGTCACTGATACTGGGCTACCAATAGTATGTAAAAGGAAAATACCATCATCTTTTAAGAATTTATTAGCACAATCAAAAAACTCGTTATAATTTTCAGGGCCAACGTGCTCAATCATACCAATAGAAACAATGCGATCATATTGTTGAACTGGCTGATATTCACGGTAATCTTCTAAAATAATTCTTACCGGTAGTCCTTTATTATCTGCAATTTTTTGACCTAGTTTCATTTGCTCTTGCGATAACGTTAAGCCATCACAAATAACACCGTATTTTTCAGCAGCATAGTTCATGAAGCTAGACCAACCACAACCAATATCTAATAAGCGCATCCCTGGTTTTAAATCCAGTTTGCGACAAATTAATTCCATTTTATTTTCTTGGGCTTCGTTTAAATTTTTTGCACCTTTCCAATATGCACAAGTATAAGCCATACGATCATCGAGCATATTAGTATATAAATCGTTACCAATATCATAATGGAAAGGCACATCTTCTTTTACACGAGATAGAGATTGATGGTTAATCAAATTCTTTATTTTAGATACGCCAATTTTAGCCGCGATTTTAAATTTATCCGTGCCTGAAAGTTTTTCTTCAATATTTGCACGTAATAGTTTACTTACTAGAATATCAATTCTCTGACAATCCCATAGGTGATCCATATACCCTTCACCAAAGGCAATAGTTCCTTGAGATAAAATATTATCGAAAAGCTTATCGTCGTTAACGATAATATCCCACGGACGGTCACCATTAATTTTAATGTCAGCTTGATTTAAAAGATTAGAAAAAAGTTCTTTATTAGGCATAACAGACCCTGATTATTATTGATAATATCTAATGATTTTTATTAATGCATGTCATTAATTCGTAGGAATAGTATCAAACATATATTTTTATAAAATTTAAAATAGATGAAAGTGATATTAAGTTTTACTAAACATTATAAAGAATTAAACCGACATACATTAAAATACGAATCGTTCTTAAGTTAGAAGTATTATATCGTAGATATTTTTTTCTGTATTTAGAGTTAAAGACACAAAAAATCTAATTTCGGTCATAAGGCCGGAATGATTTTTCTTTGATGGTGTGGAGTTAAAAGAGAATAAAATAAACAGGTAAAGAAGTTAGAATCTATTTTTTCATAAATTAGAACTAGAAAGTGATTAACAAAGATCAAAAAAAACGGCGATCAAACATGTTGATCGCCGTGGCAGTAATTAATTCCAACATAACTTAGCCATGAGCAGCTAAGTTATTTATTTACAAACTTAGGTGCGGGAAGCTTGATAAATAGGTTCGATTGTCTCTGCCAAAGCAGCATCAAACTCATTTTGAGGTTGATCTGCATATAAATCATCGGTAAGTACACGAGAGAAACTTGCAATAATACCGTCGTTTTCAGATAACTTTTCACACGCTTTCATAAGTGGGAAACCACCTGATAAAGCAACTACTCTAATCACATTAGGGTGTGAGATTGTATCTGCATATAAATTAGGCTGCTCTGGAAGAGTGAGTTTTAGCATAACGTAATGGCTAGGGTGTAAATTGTCTAATTGAGACATTAACTCACGATTTAATATAATTTCAGCCTGTGCTTTTTCTGGGCTATCAATGCTCACTTCAGGTTCAATAATAGGTACTAAACCAGCATTGATAATTTGTTGAGCAAATAGAATTTGCTGTGCAACAACATCTCTAATACCTTGTTCATTGGCTTCCCAAATCACAGAGCGCATTTTAGTGCCGAATACATCTTTCGCTTTTGCTTTAGCTAAGAGTTGATCTAGCTCAGGCATTGGTTTCATTAATTGCACGCCATTAGCTTTATCTTCTAAGCCTTTATCGACTTTTAAAAAAGGAACAACACCTTTTTCTTCCCATAAATATTGTGAAGTTGGTTTACCTTCAATTTCACGGTCTAGCGTATTTTCAAATAAGATAGCACCGATGATACGCTCACTAGTGAAGACTGGGCTTGTAATAATACGAGAGCGCATGGCATGAACAAGATCATACATTTGTTCGTCATTATTGTAGTCGGATTCATTAATGCCATAAGCTTTTAATGCTTTAGGTGTACTGCCGCCACTTTGGTCAAGTGCTGCAATGAAACCATCTTGAGTACGCATTTTTTCTAGTTGTTTTGAAAATGTCATCATAATTCCCCCTGGGGCTACTTGTGATTCAATGCCACATGCTTCAGCGTTTCTACAGATTTATTATCTTTCTAACTTGTTACAAACTATAACGAATAATTTTATTGCTGAATTAATAATGTTTGACAATAAAAAACCAAAAACGGTCAATTCGTGTTTTTAGTCCTTACATGCCGATTAAGAATGGCATTTACCTCTGATTTAACATCTTTACGAGTTCTCCATCCCCACAAACGTTCTCTAGCTTTTTTGGCACTGCGTTCGAGATCAATAATAGGATAGAGATAACAGCTGTTGCTATCTAGTTGGTACATCACAACTTCTAACTCTGTAAGAGTCCAAGGCTCAAATAACAAAGGAACAGGGATATTTGCTAATTCAGGTACCCATTTATGGATAAACTTACCATCAGGATCATGTTCCTGTGCTTGCTTAGTCGGATTATAAATACGAATAGTATTAATACCAGTGACTCCAGCTTGCATTTGGAATTGGCTGTAATGAATACCGGGTTCGAAATCCAGAAACAATTGGGCTAGATGAGTTACACCGTCACGCCAATCAATATTTAAGTGATGGGTAAGAAAGCTAACAAGCATTGAACGCATTCTGAAATTGATATAACCGGTGTGATACAAACATCGCATGCAAGCATCTATAAGAGGTATCCCAGTATTGCCTTCTTTCCATGCGTTAAGTTTCATCTTATCTTTCGAGCAACTCTCAGCCAGTAAGCGATCATAAGTGCGATTCATACAAAAAAATTCTATATCAGGCTCTGATTCAAACTTTTGAATAAAGTGGCAATGCCAATGCAGCCTAGATGAAAAAGCGATTAAACTTCGACGAAAGCCTTTTACATTCCAGTGGGCGAGAACTTGTTGATAAACCTGTCTTAACGAAATATTGCCCCAAGCTAAATAGGGAGAAAGTCGGCTACAAGCAGTACGAGATGCTGTTGGGCTGGAAATGGAACGGTAATATTCTTTACCGCGTCGGCTAAAGAAATCATCAAGTGTTTGTAATGCTAACGTACTGCCTCCGGTTTGCATTCCCTGTACACGCTCACGCCATGACTCTGGCGGAGAAAAAAGCATATCAGCCAATTGTTCGGGATAAGTACTAACCCATTTAACCTTATCTAAATTAACCGAAAACACAGGCGCTCGCATAACAAGATTCCAATGCTTATCCCAATTCGTTCGGTTTTTTGCACCTCTTATAACAGCAACTTGCTGAAATTCGTGCCATTGAACCTGTTGCTTATCACACCATGCTTTAATATTAAGATCACGCTCAAAGGTACAACCTAATCCAATTTCTTGATGTGAAAACAAAGCATTAATAGGGTAGTGGTGCATTAAATTATCTAAACATTCAACAGCATTACCGTGAAAGATAAAGACTTGGCTATTTACACAAGCAAGCTGATGATTCATATCTTCCAAGGATTGCCAGATAAATCGCCAATGTCGCTCACTGTAATGAGGATCACTGAGTAACATTGGCTCCATAATATAAATAAGCATTACCGGATAGTCGCTATTTGCAGCTACTGAAAGCGCTTGATGATCGGTAAGGCGTAAATCGCGCTTAAGCCACACCACATTTATTTTTTTCATCAATCTAAACGTTCTTCTATGATTAAAACAACCTTTAGCATTACGAAGTAATTAATCCTTTTTCTCACTTGGCACGTAAACAAACAGCATCAGTCATTACGATTAATGTTAAAACTAAAAGGGGAGACATATGATGACAATGCCACTAAGTAAACTAGAAAAATTCTTCTATATCGATAAATTGGTTGTTCACTCGTTAGACCTATCACTGTATCAAGCATCAGTGGTTATAGATGGTCAAGAACATTACATAACGAATGAAAAAGGTGATTACATCAGAGCGATTTCTGTTTTAGAAATACAAAAACTATGTAGAAAATTAAAAGTAAAAAGCTGGGTGCTTAGGCAGCAAAGTGCTTACGATGAAATGATAGGTATGCCAGATGGCAAACAAGACAATACGTTAGAAGTCCCACTAAGCAATAATAAGCTTTATTAAATACGCTAATGGTCATTATAGGGAATAAGAAATGACGTATTTTTCTTATTATTTTAAATTATTATCAACAATTAAAATAAAACGGTAATCAATATACTGAATTACAAACAGATCTATTCATGGCGTGAATTGGGATGTGATGGATAAAAGCGTTTTGCTGTAAATAAATACGAGTTTTTGCTAAATAATCAGTATGTTCTATTCATATTGATGACTAATGGGTAATGTTTCAAAAATAAAAAGTTAGTATTATCTAATATCTATTTTTAGAACTGTCTATTCTCTATAGAATAAAAGTCATAATACTAACTATCGAAAAAAGCAATATCTTGCTTATTAAATTGCAATAATAAGCGATTATATTAGTAGACGATAAAACATAGCGGCATCACTCATGTCTTCATATCGCCTTAAAAACTTATTAAAAGCTAAATTAAAAAAGACGTTACTATTGTCCTTAATAGCATTACCGATCACAGCATCTGCACACACGCATTCTGAAAATTATATTCGACTTAATAAAAAACATAATTCAAATACATATCACCATGTTGTAACTCACCATAACAGTCACAACATTGAACATAAAAATAGCAAAACAGCGAAGCACAGTGAGAAACATGAAACGCATCATGTGACTCATAAATCGCATTATTCGCATCGTCTTAGTCACTCAAGCCATCATGCTAGTGCAAAGAAACACAAAATCCCTGTCGATTACTACACCTTGAAAGGGCATTACGTACATCACAAATCATTTTGGTCTGATGTCAGGAATTTGAGGCTTCCTCAAAAATGGCGATCCAAGATTTGGCATGCCTATTCACATTGGGCACATACACCGTATCTCTATGGTGGTAACACACATCATGGTATTGATTGCTCTGCATTTGTTCGTCGAGTGTTTGCTGAGGTTTACCATGTACATTTACCAAGAACCACCTTACAACAAGTAAAACTGGGTTATAAAGTTAGAAAAGAAAACCTTCATTATGGTGATCTCGTCTTCTTTAAAACTGGTGGTTGGCATCATCATGTTGGAATCTACTTAGACCACGGACGTTTTGTGAATGCGACAAGTTCACGTGGTGTTGCTATATCCAATATTAATCATCCATATTGGCGTAAACGTTTATGGCAAATACGTCGATTAGTTGATCAATACCATCCCTCCTAAAAGATCAACTCACATGGATGTGATTATATATTCAAAATTGATATATAAATTAGTAGTAAATCATTGTTTAATCTAAATGAGAGAGCGTTAAGTCGCTCTTTTTCAGTTTAAGTGCTTGTAATTAATGAGTTGGGATGGGGAACATTAATATATTTTTTAACTGATATTTTAAACGGTGTATTATTTTTCGTATTTAGAATTGAATATATCGTTTTACTAGAGTAAATTCTAATCGAATTATAGGCTTTTTCAGATTAACCTAAAAATGCATTAATTTTATTTATTTTTTACACATATTCATTCATAGCTATTAACAATCATAGTTAATAGCTATTAGATATTGTCGGGGAATTTTATATTAATATTTAATTTTTAATATAAAAAATAAATATAAATTTTAAGTTATAAATAGCTTGAGTAAATATCTATGAAAACACTTATTATTACAGGGACTAGACCCGAAATAATAAAAATGGCACCAGTATATGCTGAATTTAAAAAACAAAATAAGTGGGTTGAATGGTGCCATACAGGGCAACATGACACGCTTGCAGAGCAAACTTTTCGAGTTTTTGACATCAAACCAGATTATTTCTTTCAACGCCCAGAAGGAAATACATTAACGGATTTAGTCTCTGGTTTAATGGTAAATATTCAATCGGTATTACAAAAGAACAAATACGACTGTGTACTCGTTCATGGTGATACAAGCTCTACATTAGCCGGTGCTATGGCTGCGTTTTATGCTCAAATACCCTGTATTGGGCATGTTGAAGCTGGTTTACGTTCTGGGAACTTACATCATCCTTTTCCAGAAGAATCAAACCGAACCTTAGTCGCTCGTATTGCAAATTTGCATTTTTCTCCAACAGAAATGGCAAAGGAAGCATTACTTGCAGAAGGTGTAAAACCTGAATCTGTAATAGTGACAGGTAATACAGCAATTGATGCGCAAAAATTATTATTAGACAAAGGTATCATTAACCTTGAAGCGACTAATACAGTGCTTGTTACTGCTCATCGTCGTGAAAATTGGCTTTCTATTCCTACAATTAGCGAAGCAATTAAGAAACTTATTAAATTAAAGCCTGAATTACGCTTTGTTTTGGCGGTTCATCCAAATCCAACGGTTAAACAAGCTGTGATAGATAATTTAAGTGATGTTGAAAACCTATCAATTGTCGAGCCGCTAGACTATTTGGCCTTGCAGCAGACTCTCGCTTCATCTGTAATGACTATGACAGACTCTGGTGGTATCCAAGAAGAAGCGCCGACTTATGGAACGCCAGTTGTTATTTTACGAGAAACGACAGAGCGCCCAGAAGCTCTAAATTTAGGATTATCTATATTAGCGGGTGCGGATGATAGTAATCGTATTGTCGATGCAGCGTTGACACTGTTGTTTCAAGGGAAATCTGAAGATTGTCTAAACCCATACGGTAAAGGCGATGCATCAGCCCTTATTTGTAAGCGAGTGCACGAGTTCTAATCATGGATATGTTCGATTATTTTCTCTATTACTTATATGGCTTACGCGTTGTTCTGTTCGTGACCATGGTGATTTTATGTATTTGTGGTATCGATGACTTGTTCATCGATCTCTACTATTGGATACGCCATTTTTGGCGAAAGGGCACCGTTTATAAAAGATACTCACGTAAAAATGTTGATGATCTTTATCAAAAAGAAGAGCAGCCATTAGCGATCATGGTACCAGCATGGCAAGAGTTTGGCGTAATCGATAAAATGGCAGAGCTGGCAGCATCTCGCTTAGATTATGAAAATTATCAAATTTTTGTTGGTACTTATCCTAACGATCCTGAAACCCAAGCTGATGTTGATCGTGTTTGTGCACGTTTTCCTAACGTACATAAAGTGGTGTGTGCTCGCCCGGGGCCAACCAGTAAAGCAGATTGTTTAAACAACATTATTTCATCAATTATAGAGTTTGAGAAAAAAGCAAAAATCGAATTTTCAGGTTTTATTCTCCATGATTCAGAAGACATTGTTTCACCAATGGAATTGCGTCTTTACAACTACTTATTACCTGAAAAAGACCTGATTCAGTTACCTGTTTATCCTTATACCCGTAAATGGTATCAAATGACACCTGGTCATTATGCTGATGAATTCGCTGAATTACATGGTAAAGATGTTGTTGTCCGAGAAGCAATAGCAGGACAAGTACCCAGTGCTGGTGTCGGCACTTGTTTTAGCCGTAAAGCGATTTTAAAACTATTAGTCGCAGGTGATGGTTTACCGTTTGATGTTCAATCATTAACGGAAGACTACGATATTGGTTTACGGCTGAAGCAATGGGGAATGAACGAAATCTTTGTACGTTTCCCTATTATTGATAAAGACCAATCAACACTTAAAGAAGACTCTTTTGGGGTATCACTGCATGACGGTAACGTGGTCTGTGTGCGTGAGTATTTCCCTACAACATTTAGTACAGCAGTCCGTCAAAAAAGTCGGTGGATTATTGGTATCGTTTTCCAAGGTTTTAAAAACACAAAATGGACTAGCGATTGGAAGTTAAATTACTTTTTATGGCGTGATAGAAGAGGCTTTATTAACAATACGATAGGCTTTCTATCTATGCTTATCTTTTTACAATTAGTGGGACTAACAATTTATTCCTACCTTGTGAAAGATGGCTACCATTTTTTATCTATAATCGCTAACGATAGGACCACTCACATTCTTTTAGTGATTAATACCTTATTGTTTATCAACCGCTTATTCCAACGTTTTTTCTTTGTAAGTCAATACTATGGATATTTAGAGGGCGTGCTATCACTACTACGTTTATGTTGGGGCACTGTTATTAACTTTGCTGCTAACGTTCGTGCAATTCGACAAGTCATTCAACAAGGTGATGCAAGGCGTGTTGCGTGGGATAAAACCACCCACGATTTTCCAAGCATTCAAGATGAAGTACGAAAAAAGCCGATTGGAGAGATCTTAAAAGAAAACAAGAAAATATCGGAAGAAATGCTTAATAGTGTATTAATCAGTATGCCAAAAGACCGCTTACTCGGCTCTTACTTAGTTGAGCAAGGTATTGTGAGTAATGATGATTTAAGTAAAGCAATTGCTGAACAATTTGAATCTGAATTTGAACACTGTGATCCTTTTGATTTAGATCCTGCACTTATTGAATTGTTACCTAAAAAACTGGCATTGAAGTACTCGGTACTGCCACTACGAAAAGATGGTGAGATGCTCGTGCTAGGTAAAGAAATGTCATTAAGCCCTGTAGCGTTAGCAACGATAGAAAGACGATTAAAGTGCCCCGTAAAATCAGTGATTACGACTAATGGTGCCGTGACATTAGGTTTACGCTACTGGTATTTAGAACAAAAAGAGATTAACCCTCATAAAGTGATTGAAGAAACCGTTGGTAAGAAAAGTCTTACCCAAGAGGCTTACAACACCTTGATAGATCAGTACTTTGCTACACAGAGTCAACTAGGTCAGTGCTTGTTAATGAGTAGACAAATAGAGTCAGCGGTGCTGAATCAGGCAATCCTTGCTTATGAAAAAGAACATGAGCAAAGTTTTGGTGCATTTTTAATTAAGCACCATTACGTGTCAAAAGAAGCCATAGACAAAGCATTGGAGCTTCAAGCTTCACAGCAAATGAATGTTAATCACCTTATTAATGAATGCAAACAGTACTAATGAATAACTTCAAAAGAACATCAATCGCTATGGCTTGTGCATTTATGAGTGTCAATGTACATGCAACAGCTAACATTTTTGCGCATCTTACAGATTCAGAGCATTTTCGCACTTATCCGTATATTGATAAGGCGTATCAGGAACAAAAAAACAAACAATACAATGCAGCATTGGCAGAAGTTGATCACGCACTAATTATTGTTCCTAACCATGTTCCTTTTTTAAAATTTGCTTATCAATTAGCAGTAAGTGCCGGTAAGCCGATTGAAACGCAATTAAAATATTTAACCAAAATACCAAAGAGTGAGAGGGGCAATGACGTTCTCAATATATGGTTGAATAACGCAAAAAATGGCAAGTTTTACACGCAGGAGCAGTTGAAAAAAATTGCTGATACGCTAACAACAACACAAATGCAGAGTTTGTTTGCTAATAACCTATACAACTTAGATAAACAATATGGCTCAACCAAAGCACTACAATGGTCATATAATAAGCCAGATAGATATAAGTCGTTAATAACGCTTCGCTATGAAGCTTATCATTTATATTCAGACAAAAAGTATGTTGAAGCACAACCAATACTTGATTCAATTTATCAATCACACTCGAGTAATCAGACGGATTTAAAATATCTAGCTCTTACCACGTTAATGAATGGTAATGAGATAAAGGCGCTGACTTATGCGTCTAAACTTATTTCACTTAGTGATCAGCAAGAGTTTTACAACCAATATATTGAACATTTATTGGCGACATACCAATATAAAAAAGCACGAAAAGAACTAAATCGTTTACATGACAATAATGAGCTTTCTGGTGAGTTAATTAAACAACGAGATTACTTAAATTCATTAGACGAACAAGTCATTAATGAATTTGCCGAAATGACTCCTTGTTTGAAGCAAACTATGAATGGTATATCTGAAGATAATACCACACAGGCTAAAATAATATTGAAGCAATGTGACCCACAGATAGACTCAACAATGTGGATAAAACTTGCTGATAAATTGGGTTTATATAGCCAAATTGAACAAATTGACTTTAAGAAGAATAGTGCTGAAAAATTGAAAACAGTCGTGTTATTAACACACTACAAGAACCAACGAGCATGGTCGAAGATAATCAATTTATTAAAAGATAACGACCATCGTGAGTCATTTGGCAGAGAGCTTGCGTATGCTTATTCAAAAGTAAAACAATACAGTCAATCAGCCAGAGTATCTTTTCATATTTACAAAAATGATCAGCATAACTCTGATTTAGTTCATGCGGTGTTTAATGCATTACAATCTTCAAATGGGGATAAACTCGCAGCATCAATGATTAAATACGGCTTACAAACAAATAAACAAAAGCTACTGGCCGATCGTAAAATCGTTAATAACATTCTAGATATTGCTCAACGTAATATTACATTGTTTACCCCGCAAATCATTGCGGATGTAAACAGAAATAAAGTGACATTGTCACCTCAAGTTTGGCAGTTACAGCATCAATGTAAGATGGTTGATGGCTTGGTAACAAATAATGACTACTTAAACCAAGCGATCGCATATTGTGAGGTTAATAGTGATCCACTGAAAGCTGCTAAACAGTATCAGGCTACAATAAAAAGCTCTCCGACAGTTCAACAAGCATTAGTTTTAGCGCAATGGTTCGCTAAGGCAAAAGCTTATAAGTTGAGTGAAACATACTGGCATAAGGTAGTACGTAATACGTCAGATCTTAAAAACCTACCACCATACTCACGTTATTTATATATAGAAACGATGAATGAAGTAGGGCAAACAAAGCGTGCAAATCAGGACTGGTTAGAATCAAACTTTGAAAAACAGAATGAACAGTGGTGGCAACTAGGCATCGATATTGCAGAAAAAATGGATGATAAAGCCGCTGTACTATCACGTATCGAGCAAGGGGTTGATCACACGCAGTCATCGGAATTAACCAAAGATTTTGCTGAATACATAGCAGAAAATAACGATACCGAATTAGCAAAAAAATTGTTTGAAAGCGACAAAACAGGTAACGCGAGTGCGCTATTAGGCTACCAAACTTATCAAAAAGACCCAGAATTAGCACAGCAGGCGTTTGCTAATGCATATCAACATCTGAAATATAAAAAAGATGTCAATATGACTGCACAATATGCTGATATCGCAAATAAAAACGGTGATACAGAACTTTCATCACAGCTCTATAAAGCAGCTATTGATCAGGAACTAACTAGCCCAGCACCAGACAAGAAATTGATTAATTACTTACAAAGATCACATAAAAACATCAATTTAGGCTGGAAATATAATGTTGCGGGTTGGATTGGGACAGATCAACAACAATCAATGCCAGGGGTATCTAGTAGTACGGGTAACTACTTCTTATACAGTGATGCTAAATACTATTTTGAACATCCGTGGCTACCACGCAGCGCAGTCTCTATCGCAGCATTAAGTAATGGGGGATTTGCTAATGCATCATCAGGCAATACCACAGACTTGGATTTATCGTATCAAGTCCAACCTATAGCAAGCCATGATACTTATTTAAAAGCCGGTGTTCGCCAACGAGTGATAGGTGATGACCATAAATTACGGCCTTATGTACGTGTTAGTTCAAACGTACTTTCAAACGATAAATGGTCAAAAGCATGGAAGCCTGATCTAAATCATTGGTTATATCAGAGCGTTTATGCTGATGGACTATTATACCTAGATAATATAAATGACTATATTTTGTTTGGTCGTTACGAAATTGGTCAAACATACAAGATGAAAAATGATTACCAACAAAGACTTACGCCATATACATTTATACAATGGGCCGACGACAGTGACAACACATCTACTGTGGCTGGTGGAGGAGCAAGTTGGAACTGGAATTCACATTACACCAAATACAATGGGTTAGACGTAGATTCAGAAGTAGGTCTTGAATGGCAACATACATTACAAAGTTCACAGGGAAACAAATCAGGCGATGCTGTCTTACTGCGTTTTTCCTTATCTTTTTAACCAGCTGTGAGCAAAAAGCAGATGGTCAAGATCTTAGTATTTTCTATCAACCGCTTAATCAAGATCGTGGTATATCACTACAACAATGGAAAGATTTTGGTAAAGAAATCAGTGGTATAGGTATAAAAAATGTCGTCATTCAATGGACGCAATATGGTAATGAAGCCTTGGGAGAGTCTCACGGCTGGTTAGCGCAGCGTATGGAAGCGTTGCAAGATGACAATATAAAACTATGGGTCGGATTATATTCCGATCCTAATTATTTCCGTGAGATACATACCAATGCTACTGAGCAAAAAGTGTATTTAACAGAGTACTTTAACAAACTGCATAAATCATACGTGCAGTGGAAAACTTGGTTAAGAATACACTCAAGCAAAGTGCAAGGTTTATATTTGCCGTTAGAGTTATCAGATTACGATTTCAAAACACCAGAACAAAGAGAGCAACTGGCACAAATCCTAAAGCAGCAAATAAAACTGTATGACGAACCATTAATGATCAGTCTTTACTTATCAGGCCAATTACCTCAAAGCCAGATAAAACAATGGACAGATCAACTTACCAACTTAGGTTTAATTGTCTACGTACAAGATGGTGCGGGAACACAAGCATTATCGACAGATGAACGCCATGCTTACTTAGATGACTTAGGCTGTAATGTAGGCATTATCCGCGAAATCTTCGTGCAAGATAAAGCGGCTAAAAGTTTCAAAGCCGATCGTGTGAGTAAAGAAAAATTCGACAGCATTTTGAATGAAGAAACATGCCATCCAAACACCATGTTTTCGTTACGTTACTTACCGAGCAATTCCAACCCATTAAAATTGGTTGGCGAAAAGTAAGTTCATCCATTTACAACAGTAAAGCCTCAAATAAAATGTAACTGCTTGAAAAGTAGTAGTGATTTTCTTTAGGGCTTTTCTCAGAAAATACATATATCAATATAAGACATATCGTAAAGTTGCTATTGTTTTATAAATTTTCAAGTTTAAATGGATTTTGATGTGGAATATCTAGATTTAGTGTATTTTCATTTAGTTACAGTCGTTCTTGCTTTTCTCATTGGAACTTATTTACTCATTAAACGAAAAGGGACTAAAAATCATAAGATCCTTGGCAGATTATATATGGTGTTGATGTTATTAACGGCAATATCAACATTGTTTATTCCAGCTCAGGTTGGGGGTTTTATATTTTATCACTTTGGCTATATACATATCCTTAGCTTTATTACGTTATATACAGTCCCAGAAGCATTCATTGCTATCAAAAAAAACAATGTGGAAAAACACCGTAATAGCATGATTATTTTATACGTATCGGCAATATTAATTGCAGGGACGTTTGCTTTCACGCCAGGAAGATTATTACATACTTGGCTTTTTGTTTAGGCTGCTTAGAAAGCAATATGACAAGGTGTTTGAGTCGCTGCATGTAAGTGAAGAAGCCAACGATAGCATATGAGATATTCATACAAACCCAACTATACACAGATTTCGTTCGTTGCAAGCAATGTATGAAAAACGCTGATGATAGGAAGCAACCGAATTGCGGGCTTGCTATAACGAACATGCTATCTAGTAAAAGCATCGACGAAAGCTCTTTGATTTACTGATATGGCTGGCTTGTATAGGTCTGCAGATATTTCATTTCATCGGCCATGACATGCAATAGATATTCGTTTCTTGAAATATGTAAGTTTGTCTAAGCCATATAGTGATTGAAATAGCTCAGTAATTTATACAGAGGCATTAGTTAGTTTTCCATGGTAATTCCAAATAATCCTTGTTCAAGAATGCATAGCGTTCGCAGAACAAGAATTATTGATGGTAATTACCTATTTTATGGTAAATACGCAATACTGTTAAATGACCCTGTAACAAACTAAAACTATCAATAAATCAGCAGAGTAGAGCAATACATGTGACACCTTAGTTTGGGTTTTATGATAGATAATAATCTAGATATCCTATTTAACATAAGGTACATAATGCGTACCAAAGGTATAGTTCCCAAAGTAATGGTATTTGCCTTAAAAACGGCTATGTTTAGTCTGAACCTATTTGAAATGGCGTGTTTAACGCTCATCATATCTTCGCTTTAAAGATTCAAATCACAGATGTTCTTAGACGAACTTAAATCATGCTGTTACTGATGTTTAAATTTTAACGATTTGAATCTCAACCATCTCAATCGCCGAAGTTTATCACGTTGCTGTACGTGAAATCATTATCACGCTTATCGTCTTAACCATAACGATCATCACAACTTGTATTGGTATTTGAATCTGTTTCAGTGTTATTCATTTGCTTAATACACAGATTGGCCATTTGATACTGCAATCAATGCGTTATTGTTTTGTATATTACTTTGCTTGTATACACGGAATGGATTGCCGTTGTTGGTTTAACGGTTAACAAAACAAAGGATTGTATGAAAAAATTAATTGTACTCGCGATCATTGGCTTTGCTGCTTGGTATTACCATGAGCATCACGGTTTTGATTTCTTAGAAAACTTAGACCTTAATGACTTCAAAATTACTAACAAATACAACAGTGAAAACAAGTTTTAATCGATACATGGTGGTTCATCATAATGTGAGATGGTCGTCAGTGTTAACCTTGCTTGGTGTAGATGTTTGTAAATAAACAGATGAGCTAACTTGGTAAAGTCTACGTTTGATTTCACGTCAAAAACAACATTTAGGAACCTTTATGACTAAGCATCAATGCCCTAACTGTCACTCTCCTATTTCTCTTAGTTATTTGTTATTTAGCAAATACACAACTCAATATCGCTGTGTAAAATGTTCAGCACTTATAAAATGGAATCGACGAAGAAAACTATTTGGAATGTTTACGACAGTTCTTCCAGCCATTTTGATTTTCACATTTAATGCATTAATCCCAAATCTAAACCTGTTGCTGTGTGGTTTTATCTCAGTGGTTGTTGCTACATTAGCTCTATGGTTGGTACCTAACCAAATTGAATTAGTTGATGAGAATGTAGGTAGTTAGTTCTACCTTATCTCTGTAACCTTTATCGATGATCATTCTGTCAATAATTCGCTTATGACTTAATTTTTATAATTAGTTTTATGACTAATTCATTAGTGATTACACTTCTTGAACGAGAGAATTACTAATAATCTACTGATTGGAGTCATGTCGAGAGGAAATGTTTTTAATATATTATTCAAATTTTTGTAATAAATTGAAAATTAATATTGATATTTTATATATTTTCATAACTCACAAATGTTGCGATATTGTTTTCTTTCATTAAGAATGGGTAGCGTATGTTGAGAATATTGTTAATTATAATTTCTTTAATAAGTTATAAACTAATTAGCTTAGGTAGTATCAAGAATATTGATCCCACCTAAGTTTATTTATCAGAATATTAACTTGTTTGCGAACCTAAATCAGAGTCAGCTTTCGAGCCATGTAAAAGCACAGACGACTCATCAATTTTAGTGAGTTTCTCCTTTTTATCAAAATAGTAGAATGCGTACAATTTAAATATCGCTGATGTTCCATCTAACTTAGATGCAGTTACTGTATGTATGTCAGATATTGTCCCATCACTATCAATGTTCACATCTTCAAATACAATATCCATACTTTTTAGCTGATTACTTAAAAACGATGCATGCTTAATGAAAGCGTTATAGTTATTTTCTTTATCTCCAACTTTTTGCACAAAGCCAGATGCAAGCAAGGTTTTTAAATTATTTTTATTTGAAGCGATGAATACTTTAAAAAAATTAGCTAAGTATTGGTTTGTTTCTGGGTGACTATTATCTTTAAAGTGTATTGTTAAGCTTGGCTCATCTACTTCTTTAAACTTAATTGGTGTTTGTATTTTATCTGTGTGACTTTTATCTTGCGCTTGAGCCTCTGTTGTTACGAGTACTGATGTCGCAACAGTAGTAATAAGCATTGTTGATAAGCATTGTAATTTCATAATATACCTCCGCTGTTTAGAAACTATATTATGTATACTTTCTTTCGTGTTCGTTTGATACTTTACGACATCAACCGTTGAGGATGCGCCAATTTATCCTTTTGTCAAATCACTATATCAATGCGAAATATAACAGTGAAAACACGTTTTAATCGATACATGGCGATTCATCATTATGTGAGATGGTCGCCAAACGTTAATCTTACTTGATGCAGATGTTTGTAAATGGATGATCTAAGTTGGTAAAGTTCAAGTTGGATTACACACAAACACAACACTTAGGAATCTTTATGGCTAAGCATCAATGCCCTAACTGTCACTCTCCTATTTCCCTTAGCTATTTGTTATTTAGCAAATACACAACTCAATATCGCTGTGTGAAATGTTCGGCACTTATGGTATCAAACCGTCGTAGAAAAATTACTTGATTAACACTGGCATTCTTTTCTTCATTTTTATACTCATTGATTAATAACCATGTCCAAAATTTGTTTTTAACAACTTTAGTGGTGTTTATTGTGTTTTTCTCAATCCTTTGGCTGGTTCCAAATCAAGTTGAATTGGTTGATGAGAATGTAGGTGGTTAGTGCTACCATTCGCTAAACCTATGCTGCTAACTAACCTATATTTGAATTTTCGGCTAGTCAATCCTTGCCGATACCCGCAAAGCGGAAGCCCTCTTAATTAAATCTCTAAACATCACCTTTCTAATAAGCTGTTCTTTCCTTCTTTGGGGAGCTGCTGTTTTTCATAGTGAGAATGTTTTGAAAGACGCAGACATAATAATCAAAGATTAGAGCTTTTTATGATGGTTGCTTTGCCTAATTTAAATTACATCAATGTATCATTTAGCATGCAAAAATGTACAATTAGCACTAATTTAATAATTGTGTGATTTTGAGGTTACAGGATGTCGAATTGGGAAGATATTAAGAAAAACAATAAATTCAACAGCTTGTATAGATTTTATCCATATAATGCCCATGATTTGGATTCACTCTCGAATAATTATCTGTGGTTTAGTTCTTATGCTGATTTTAATGATCCTTTTGAAGATGTATTTATAAGAAACGCTATTTTTAAACTTAGTGATTTTGAATATAGTGATGCTAGAGCAATTTCTTTTATAAAGGAGTTTTATAAAGATGAATTTGATGATGCTAAACTAACGGAACTATTAACGAAGCTTGTTGTAGATAAAAATTTGGAAAGTTATTTTAAGGAAAAATTAAATCGATTAGTAGAAACTACACAGCGCCTACTAGATGAGTACATTGAGATCAATAAAGCCTGTTGTTTTGCAACAGATGATCTTAATGGCAATAAAAAGGCTTTAGAAAATAAACTTATGTGGTCTCATTATTCTAATGGATTTAGAGGTTTTTGTATCGAATATGATTTTGATTTACTGATAGATAGTATTTCACGTTTTACTGATCAGGCAGTTGGTTTGTCTCCAATTATCTATTCTAATTTATCAAAACACCATGTTACCGACTTAGCTTTGCAGACAGGCTCTATCAAACTAGATTTTGGTTCACTTATATGCATGAAATCTAACGAATGGGCATATGAAAATGAATATCGATTATTACTCTCAAATATGCCCAACCTTAATTATTTTTCATCAAAATCTATTAAATCAATAACTGTTGGTGAAAAAATGCCAGAAAATAAATTAAATACTTTAGTTTCAATATTAAAAAGTAATCCAGATATTAGCTGTAAATTGAATAAGGCATACATAGACCCTGATGATTTTAATATAAAAATTGTTGAACACTCTACTATAAATTAATGAAAATTAATTAAGGCATAATCATTTATAATTATTATGCCTTATTTTAATTAATGTTTTTTAAAGTAACTTTGTTACTCGAGTGATTTATCTTTGAATTCGACTATATGACCGCCGTCTACTTCAAGTTCTTTCCCTAACACTATAAACTCTTTAAATTAATGCGTTAGTTATTCTTCTTAATTCTACTTTTCGACATTTTTACATTTACCCCAACCTTTCACCAAATCGCTCTAACAAAAACTCAATAAACAATCGAAGCCGTTTGGGTTGGTACTGGCGGCTTTGGTAAATCACGTTTAAGTCCGCACTGGCTGAAGATGTCGATGCGTTGAAGTTCTTCATGTAACCATCAAGCACTTTCACTAATCGTTGCTCTTTTATGTCGTGCTGAATATCTAATATCGACTTTAACGCTATGCCTGCTCCATCTAATGCCCATTGGCGGATCACTTCGCCATCATCTGAAAAACGTTTCGGTACTAGGGTTATCACTGTTTGCTGGTTGTCGTCTGTAAAGTGCCATGTTTTCAGTTCTTCATTACTGCGGATCATAGCTAAACAATGATGATCGGCGAGATCTTGCGGTGTTACGGGCGTGCCTTTGTTTGCCAAGTATTCAGGCGTTGCACATAACACTCGCCTGCTGGCTGCCAGTTTGCGAGAGATAAGATTACTGTCTGCCAGTTCACCATAACGGATCACAATATCAATCCCCGACTCTGCTAAGTTGGTCAGCTTATCGTCTAAATACAAGTACGGCACTACATCTGGGTATCGTTCGCAAAATGTCGAGATGATGGGTGAGATGTATTGTTTGCCTATGTCTCGTGGCGCCGAGATCTTTAGCGTCCCTCGTACTTCTTGGCTACCGGTTTGAAGTAAGTTTTCTGTCTCTTTTACGCTATCGATGATCTCTAAACAGGCTTGATGATACAGCGCACCAGATTCGGTTAAAGAAATATGCCTAGTACTGCGATTAAGCAGTTTAACACCGTAGCGATCTTCTAATGCTTGTAGCCTAGCTGTTACCGTTGCGGGAGATAAACCTAACTCTCTGCCTGCTGCGGCCATGCCTTGATTTTTAACGATACTGATAAATAACGTCATATCAGAAAACTTATCCATGCCCTTTCCTTTTGTTTATTGTTCAGCTCAGCCGAATAATCTTTTTAAATTTACCCCAATTATAAAATTCTATCCAATGAATATACTGACGCCATCAAAACAAAAATGGCTAGATAGGAAATAATGATGAAGCTTTATATTTATGAACATTGCCCTTTTAGTGCTCGCGTCCGTTATGTGGCTGGAATGTTGAATATCCCACTGACGGTAACTTGTATTGCTTATGATGATGACAAAACCACGAATGCGCTCATCGGTACTAAGCAAGTGCCTCTTTTGATTAAAGATGATGGCGAAGCTTTAGCCGAAAGCTTAGATATTATTCAGTATTTCATTGAGTTAGCGCAGTCTAGCGAGACAATTGAAATTTCTAAGGCTGTGTTTGATTGGCAAAAAAACGCGTTTCTTCCATTACAAAAAATCGGCTATCCACGTTGGTCAAACATGGCGTTACCTGAGTTTGTAACTGACTCTGCTCGACAATCTTGGCGAGCCAAGAAAGAATCAGACGAGTTAAATTTTGATGCGTTATTGCAAGATACCGCGAATATCGCCAATGACGTTAAGTCTCTTATTAAGCAAGCAAAAACGATCTTGCAGTTAGAAACGAACCAACCTGTTCGTTTGATTGATGGTGCGATTATGTTCTCTATTTTACGTGGGTTCTTTAGTGCGCCTGAGATCAAGTGGGACAACACAGTAAAAGATTGGATGGAATCGGTCAGCGTTAAAACCCACTTACCACTACTTAAATAAGGTGTCGATAATGAGCAAGCTTTTTGAATCAACACAGCTTAACGAATTGAATCTACAAAACCGTATTGTTATGGCACCGATGACACGTGCGCGTAGTAGCCAGCCGGGTAATGTTCCAAACGCGATGATGACGAGTTATTACCAACAACGTGCAAGTGCTGGATTAATTATCTCTGAAGCGACGCAGATTTCTGATGATTCGCAAGGCTATTCGTTTACGCCTGGTGTTTATACCGATGAGCAAGTATCGGGTTGGAATTCGGTAACGCAAGCGGTACATAAGAACGGCGCGGCGATGTTTTGTCAGCTATGGCATGTAGGTCGTGTGTCTCACCCTGTATTCCAAAATGGAGAGAAGCCGATTGCGCCATCGGCACTTAAACCTGTTGAAACTAAAGTGTGGATTGCGGATGAACAAGGCAATGGCAACATGGTCGATTGTGTTGAACCAAGAGCTATGACACAAGCAGATATTGATCGGGTTATCGCAGATTTTGCTTATGCTGCAAAACGCGCCATTGATGCGGGATTCGATGGTGTCGAAATTCACGGCGGTAATGGCTATCTTATCGATCAGTTCTTACGGACTAACTCTAATCATCGTACATATAGTTACGGTGTCACTAGAGAAAATCGTATTCGCTTCTTACTAGAAGTTGTTGATGCTGTGAGTAATATTATTGGTGCTAACAAAGTGGGTGTTCGACTTGCGCCCTTCATCACTTTTAAAGATATGAATTGCCCTGATATTGTGCCGACTATTTTAGAGGCAGCAAAACAACTTCAAGCCCGTGACATTGGTTACCTGCATTTATCAGAAGCGGATTGGGATGATGCGCCTGTGATCCCCGAACAGTTTAGAATTGATCTGCGTGAGTATTTCACTAATACGATCATTGTTGCAGGTAGTTATACGCAAGCACGTGCGGATGAAGTGCTTAATAAAGGCTATGCCGATTTGGTGGCGTTTGGTCGTCCGTTTGTGGCTAATCCTGATTTTGTCTCACGTCTACAGCATCAACAACCATTAGCAGAACTGGATGGTACGACGCTATTTGGCGGTAATGACCACGGTTATACCGACTATCCTACTCTTGGCTAATTAAGCCTTAATTCTGAAGGCATAAGTATTAAGGCCAGAGTATTTAAAGCAAGCATATTTAAGGCATGGGTTGTTTGCTCATGCCTTTTTTACACATATAACTTGGCTTTACCCCAATCGCCCTGCTTGCTTTAATACCCCATTAAATATCGATTCACTAATATCTGTAGGAAAATCGTTGGGTAATTGTTGTCGGACTTTTTCTATCGCACTTGGCGCTTGGTTTTTCATTTCAGTCATTAATTCATTAGCACGTTGGGTCGAAAATCCAACCGCTTTAGCTGTACTTAAAAAATGGCGAGGCTGAATGGTTTGCCATTTGTAATATTTCTTGGTGCCCGTTAATGCCATTGCCATCTTTGCTTTCTGTTTCGGAATGCTGTTTGAATCCATTAAAGGATAAGCAGAAATGATGTCGTATAGTGGCGTCATGCTGTAACGGCTTTCAGGTTCTAGAAATAAGCTGAAGTTTTTACCGTGTCCATCAATGGCTGCTAACAACCAAAACAAGATCTGTGCTTTGAAAAACACTTCTCGATCTTGGGTTGATGTGCGTGAACCTAATAGAAATTGCATGATACTGGCAATATTTGGCCCACCGTCTGATTCATATTTTAATGCGGGTGCAACACCTAACGCTTGACACATGTCTTCTTGGGGCAAACGCATTAGCCAACTGCCGTCTTGCGACCATCGACGATCAAAGCGCGTTAACGCCAATGCTTTTACATCTTCAACATTGATTATGGTGGCATCGTTCACTTCAAAGCCAAATGCCGTCGCGATTTTTAAACATAACCATTCGTTTTCACAGCTATCGCTTAAGTCTATGTTTTTGTGCGGTAAGATCCCGATTGGCAATTTCAGAATATGGCTGGTTGGGGTCGAACCTAACGGTAAATGCCACTGATTTTGATACCATAACAAGCCCGTTTTTTCCTGTGCGCCTGCAATAGATATACGAAAGTCGTCCATATCATCTAGCATGCCGAGTGGCGCATCACTTTGGTAACCTCGTAATACCTGTGCCATTCGAGATTCGGTTAATGGTTCTGCTTGTATTTGCCTTACATCCTGTAGGCTATGTTGTGGTGAATAAAGCTGAATAGCACCAACACAATCGCCGCCTATCTTACTTAATAAATCAAACGGTCGTTTAGTGGCTGCTTGAAAACGAGACTGAATACGACTGCGAATTTCTTCATTATCAGGCAATAAGTTATCGAAGAAATTGTAAGGAATATCACCATGATAAGCATCGTGGCGTAACGGCATAGAAAGTGAGATCGCACGGGCTCCTGCTCGTGATAACCATGTTGGATCATATTGAAACGATATAGCACCAGAGCTTGCTTTGGTTAAGCTGCCGACTAAGATCCCATTCATTGCAACCGTTAACACATCCATGTTTACCACTCCTCATTCCATTTCTGTTCTGTGGTGTGTGGTTCGGTGTTTGTGTTACGCGGTTGAACATGCAGTTCTAAATCTAATGCGGCGAGTAATTTAAAAAGCGTTTCTAGCTTGGTACTTTCTGGGTTATTTTCAAACGCAGATACGGTGGTTTGTTTAATACCGACCAGTTTAGCTGTATCACTTTGGGTTCTGCTTTGGGCTTTACGTTGATCTCGCACTGCATTGGCGAGCATTTTAGCTGATGTGATTTGCATGGTTCCCACTTTAAATTATCCGCTATAAAGGATATTTAAAGTATATCCCTTACAGCGGATATTTTCAATTTATTCGCTATAAGGGATATTACTGCATTATCCCCTGTAGCGGATAATACGTTGAGCTAAGTGAGGCAATTAAAAACGGTAGCTTGTGCCGACATAGAAATTGTTCATAGTTAAAATGGAGCTGTCAGCAAACTGGTAACCTACGTTGATACCCATTCCGTTGTGGAAGCGTTTTTCCCAACCCACTTGCAGATCGGCACCAACCTTACTCTCATTATGTTTTACGTTATTCATCTTGTAATCAACATCGTGATAAGCAACACCAACTTTCGCGTACAATGCATTACCATGACTTAATGGATATTGCCCGTACAGTGATAAACGTGGCCCACCGTATGACGATACATCAGCAGATGACAGCAAGCTGGTAAAGTCGCTAAAAATACCATCATAGCTTCGGGTATAACCAGCTTCTACCCCCATGTAATCGCTAAGCATATGACGGTAATAGATATCAAATGCCACGGTATCGCCATCATTGGCATCGTATTTTAAATTAAAATCTTGGGTACCATAGCCAATAGATCCACCAATGATATTCTCGTTCGCTACTGCAGTTTGAGATAGCAGAGTAAGTGATAATAAAATGAAAACTGTTTTTAATTGCATGTTAACTCCTATCAGTAAACAGACTTACGCTATAAGCTTATTTATTGATATTTATGTATTTTTTATAATTATATGAATAAGTAAAAGCAGACGGTTGATCTACTATGTGACTGACGCCACTTGTTTAGGTCGGCAAGTATATGAATAGATTATTAACACAAACTGAACGGTGTACAATTTCTAATTGTGTGAGGAATATTTAGCTAGCTATAGATTGACTGTATGCATCTAATATTAAGTAAAAAACCAACACATAAGCTGAGTTATTAAAAAAGGAATAAACATGGTTGTTTATTCCTTTTGTGAATTTATATTTAAAAGCAGATATTGTTTGTATCTTACTTTTTAGCTGAGCGTTGCTGCTCTTTATGGGCCAGTTTGGCTTTTTTACGTTGCTCTATCAGTTGAGCTGCATCACCACCGACATGAGTTTCGCCACGCGCATTCGCTAACTGCACTTGTTTTTCACGTTCACGGAAACGGGCTTTTTGCTCATCGCTGTGTTTATCAATACATTTTGGACAACTTACACCCTTTTCAAAATGCTCTGATAATTGCTCTTCTTGTGTGATTGGTAATCGACAGGCATTACACACATCGTAATCACTTTTTTCTAGTTGGTGGTTTACTGCAACTCGCCCATCAAACACATAGCAGTCACCTTCCCACATGCTTTCTTCTTGTGGGACTTCTTCAAGGTATTTAAGAATGCCACCTTCAAGGTGATAAACTTCTTCAAACCCTTGTTCTTTCATGTATGCGGTTGATTTTTCACAACGGATACCGCCAGTACAGAACATCGCAACCTTTTTGTGTTTGTTAGGATCGAGGTTATCTTTCACGTATTGCGGGAATTCGCGGAAGGTTTCTGTATTTGGATTTACGGCGTTTTTGAATGTACCAATATCGACTTCGTAATCGTTACGAGTATCAACCAGAACAACATCAGGATCTGAAATTAATGCATTCCATTCGTTAGGTTTTACGTAGGTTCCCACTACGTGACGAGGATCGATCCCCTCTACACCCATAGTAACGATTTCTTTCTTCAGTTTTACCTTGGTGCGGTTAAATGGCTGCTCTGCATTAAATGATTCTTTATAAACAACGTCAGCTAAGCGCGGATCTTGTTTAAACCAGGCAAGTAACGCATCAATAGATTCTCGTTTACCTGCTACGGTGCCATTGATCCCTTCACTTGCCAGAAGCAATGTGCCACGAATGTGATTAGCTTCGAGCAATTCAGTTAATGGTTGGCGAATTTCTTGGTAGTTATCTAATGCGACAAATTTATACAGCGCACATACAACGTATTGAGACATGTTTCTTCCTTCTGCGAGCTGGAGCGTAAATCCAGTGCTTTATGTATTCTATTTATAATAGTGAGTTTAAAACTTGCGCAGTATAGCTAAGACAATGTGTAACAAAAACCAACTAAAAATAGGGAAATACCCCTTTTTTGTTTCTTTAAAATTCCATTAATCTTCAAACACTTTTCACATCAATATTAAAGGTAACTTTAACTTATTGATTCTTATGTTATTTGTTAATATCTGATAATTATTAAGGTTGTTGAACATATAGATTGAACTATGAATACTAAAGCAGACAGTTCTACGATTAAAAGAGATACGGTAATAAATATGAAAAAAAATACGATGAAAGAAAAAAAGCCGCTTTATCGGAAAGTGAATACTAGAACTCGAGGTGTTCGGCATCTTCACGGTAGCGACTATAGTAAAACTCGGCATAGAAGTGATGTGTTGACAGGTATGAGTAAAGGCCTTCAACGCGGATTAGATTACACGCCTCTCTATAAGTTTTTACTGTCCAAAGTTGGCAATTGTTGGAATGAGATTTATAGCGAAGCTATTTCTCGATTGGATAAACCCGATCCTATTTTTAATATGGTTGCCAAACGGCAAGACTTAGGTAACGACATAATACTTGAAAGTGAAAGTACATATTTTAGTGGTTTATATATTGATACCGATGGCACACTGCAAGTGGTTAACCCTGATATAAATGAAGATAGCCTAAAGCCGTTTTGTAAATGCTGTACACATACATTTAATGGTATTCCTTTTAGCCAAAAATATACTGTTTAAAAACGGAAAATAAAGTATCTTAGAAAATATTTGGTTTTAATTTGATTTTTGTGAGCTTTTATAATCTTACGTTCATTATATTAACTATTAACGATTACCAAATTGATATGAATAATGAATATTAAAAAATTATGCTCAGCGTTAATGCTGGGGTTATTATTAACAGGTTGTGCAGCAAGTAATGTTTCTTCATCTAATGTGCCTGATTTACCTATTAGTCAGAAAACTAAAGGGCGGATTTATATTATTAAATCTGATTTACTAAACAATGTAAAATACACAGAAGTAGGTAAAGTAAAAGCTAATGCTAGATATGGCTATGACAGTGTGGTGACTTTATACCCACTATTAGCAGATGAAGCGAGAAAAATTGGTGCCAATGCCGTTATTAATTTATATGGTGGTCATACTGTTACTGCTTTTTCTTGGGGAGCTCCTTATACCGGCGGCACAGCAATTAAAGTTGAAGATATTGAGCAATTAAAACAATATGACGTAGACGTTTATTAGCCCTATTTCTTTGATAATCTTTTTTATAATCTACTCTATTACCGTTTGCCTGTACTGAAGCTATTAGTACAGGTTTTTTTTTATCCTAATAAAGCTCACTTCTATATTCGCCTGTATAAAAACAGCCCAACAAGTGACAATGTAACAGATGTGGGTGTGATTGATAGTTATAATCACTTGTTATTTTTTAAACATATCGTCTTTTTAGATTTCAATTATTTTATAATAATATCAGTTTGTTACTTAATGTTTTATTTTGGTTTGGTTTTTATGTGGTTATAGTTTAGACGAAAAAGACGGATTTCCATAAGCTGAGCACAATTCAGAAAACACAAAAAATTGAGAGGGTTTAAATGACTTCTTATAGAAAACTATTATTAGCATCATCACTTATTATACTTGCTGGTTGTAATTCAGGGTCAAGTTCTGATGCTAAGTATACAATTACTAAGGAAGTAATTAAGCCCGCGGCAGATTATAATTTTAATGCTGAAGAAATTTCACAACTTGTAAAGAACCGTGAAGAGTATCTTAGAAGTATTGATCTTACTTTTGACGGGACAGTTTATAATCGCGTTAAGTTCGCACACCAAGTACTTGACGACACAATTGTTGTGAAATTAGCAGATAATTACGATCATAATATTGATTTAATGATTGAATTTGACGATGACGCTCAGTGTGTTATTTATAAAAAGGACAAGTACAGAGAAGTCTTTGACTGTGGTGAGATTAATAAACCCGAACCAGATGATAATTCAACCTTTATTCAATCAACATCAACACCAAACATGAATAATGTTATATTAAATTATGATAATGATAAGATTGAAGAGTTACCGATGATTGGTTCAACATTACTATCGGTTGAATATTACAGTGACAATATTGATATTATAACATCATTTGCATTTAAAGATTTTTATAACGACCTTTTAAAAGGTCATGAGGATATTACTGAACGCGAACTCAATCTTTCATCATTAGGTTTAACTACGTATCAACAACTATCTAAAATTGTTGAAGACTATTACGGTCAGGGCATGTTGATCAAGTTTGATAATCATATTGGTGGCAGTATGGATGATGATATCAATATGTATACCGGTTTGATGATTCGAGATAATCATATGTCTACAATGGTTACTCGCAATGGTTCGGTATTCTCAGGCGGGACTGACTTATTTGCCGCTGGTGAGGAACGCTATTTACAACTAGCTCAGCCTGTGGCGAATATTGAAATCACGAAACAAGTAGGCGTTCATAGCTGGTCTGAAGGCGATAAAACAGCAAAAGAATTCCCATTTACAGATTTAAGTCATCGTAAACAAGCGACCTATTTTAAAACTATGCTTGGTGATAAAGGTGTTGATTTCTACATGTACACATTAGATTCTGCACCTGCAAGTGGTGAACATTGGGTCACGAAAAAAGAATCTGATAAATATGGTTTAATCATGATTACCTATTTCGATTAATATCGATTTATAGCTAATAAAAAACCGACATGTTGTTAGCATGTCGGTTTTTTAATAGAGACTTATAAATTTTGAAGCTGTAAATCTTTGCTAATCAATAACAAAAACAGGTGTAGCATTAATTAACATATAATTTAGCTCTATTTTTCCAGGATACAAAAGGCATGAAATAAAATGTAAATGCTATATTGAACTAATTATATTTATCAGTTCCTTATTTACAGTTAAATTCCATCATGACTTGATGTTCTGAATTTAGTAGATTACCACCAAGTAAAATATTACTCGCGGTATTTGCAAGCTCTGTTGTGTTCTCATCCATAGCATGATTGAAATAATCATTTACAGAAATTACATAGTAAGATTTACCCAAATCTTTACATGTCTTTTCAGCAGTAGCATTTGCGATTCGTTTGGCTTCCTGCACACTGCTACCAGTTGCCTCTACAGTATAAGAATTTTCTTTAGGTGTAACAACGCCTAACTGTGATGCACATCCAGTAAGAGCAAGGAATAAAAATGGAATGATAATTTTTTTCATAAACTATTAATTTCACTTATGTTTAAGCTTGACTTTTAATCATATCGGTACTTTTTTGATACATCAATGTTTTTATTTTGAAGATAAACCTTGATGTACTCATTATTTTAAGTATAAGTAAAAAACCGACATGTTGTTAGCATGTCGGTTCTTTTGGTTTTTATCTTGTTGCTTGGTTATCGATCTAATGAATGCTTCCAATGCGATTGAAGCGAACACCATTAGGTAACCAATGTGGCCATATTGAGTCTGGGTTATGGTTGAAAGTAAAGCTGATCCAAATAAAGGTCGCTTTACCCACTAAGTTCTGCTCTGGCATAAAGCCCCAGTAACGGCTATCTAAGCTATTATCTCGGTTGTCACCCATCGCAAAGTAATGACCCTTTGGCACTACCCATACACCCATTGGTTGACCTGGCTGTTGGTAATAACGATTAATTTGCTCTGGTAGAGTTGGATCACGCAGAATATGGTGAGTCACTTTACCTAGTTCTTCTTTATACTCGTTTAGGTCTGTACCTAATTCAGTGAATTTGGTTAAGCCAACATATTGTTTTGGTACTTCTTTTGCTACTGGACATACTTTCTGTCCGTTACAAGCTGGTTTGATATAAAGGGTTTTGTTTTGATAAATAATAGTATCACCCGGTAAACCAACTACGCGTTTGATTAAATCAATTTTAGGGTTTGATGGATCAATAAATACTGTTATGTCACCACGTTGTGGCTTACCTGTTGGTATTAGTGTTTTATGGAAAATAGGATCGCGTAGGCCGTAAGCGAACTTTTCTACCCCAATAAAATCACCAGGAACCAATGTTGGCTGCATGGAGCCACTTGGAATTTGGAAAGGTTCGATAATAAATGATCGAATAATTAAAATAGCAAATAACACCGGAAACATTGAGCGTGCTTGAGCAACCCAACCTGTATTCTCCTGTTTAAGCTCTTCTCGTTTAGGTTGCCACACGAACTTATCTAACGCGAAAACAATACCTGTAATTAAGGTCGCGAGAGTAAGAATAAGTGAGAACATTTCTGCTGCGTTGAATACTGAAAGCATGTGCTATCCCAAAAACTGTGTAAATAGAATAATCTACAAATAATAGTATTGCGTATTGAACATGATTAATGTGCTAAATAAAACGGCTATATTTTGGAAACTATGATCCCACTATATTGATATATGTGATTTCATCAATTTAAATAATATTCTATGTTGCTCATTTTATTCATAATTGCAGAATTCTAATTGATTAACAGAATAAAGTGTCAAGCCAAGGCCAAGATTGAATTCAGCGAGTCGTTTAATGATGCTAGGGCTTAAAAACTCGGTAAATGCCAAATGTTGTGAAGATGCTTCATAACCAATGTTTACGCATTTGTGTTCAATTTCATCCCATTCCTGTTTGGCTTTATTAGGCATAGCGTTTAGCCATTGGCAATGTTGTTCTATGCAATCATTTGGATTATCTAGTGGTTCAAAAGAAAGATTAGTAGCCCAATATGGGTCATGTTCATTTGGTGGATAAACTTCGCAACATGTATCTTGCTGTTTGACAAATGCAGCTAAGAATGGAAAAGGTTTGTGTGAGCGTATTTCTAGATCAACCGTGATATAGCGTGTTTTCATAACTGAACCTGTTTTTTAACGAACATAAATGACATAAAAATAAATTAATTATGCTATTTATGCATGTAATTACCTTGCAATATATTACCATCTGAAGTGGCAAAATAATGCTAACGGTTTGTTTGGCATTTGTTTGTTTTACGACCCAACTCCTGCTCAAAAATTGGTCTTAATGTATAAAATCATCACTCTATGTAATTAATTTATAAAATATTCCTTTAACGGCTGTTATTCTTCTGGCGTATTATGTTACTTTTTATGTATAGCAGCATATTAAACAGAGTTACTAGAATGAAGATGCCCATAGCTACAAACAAAATATTTTTTTACGCGTCGTTAGTTTCTACTATTGTTTATACTTGCGAGTTATTGTACTTAACGCTACATAGGACAACCACTCTGCCCCATTGCATTATTATTGCCCTTTTAAAATGCGTGGCAAGCTGCATTATCTGTTTAATTTCATTACAATCTATCTATCATAAGCGTGAAGATAAATTTAATGAGCGAATGCAAAAGTATGATGATCCTACTTTAAATCAAGAGAGCTCTGAAAATAAACACCGATAGTGAGTGTCTTAAGCCTAGCTTCAGCTTCTTTGAGATATAAAGCATTTCGGTTAATGTAACCAATACGTTAAGGGTAAAAAATGCGAATAGGAATTGTTGGATTAGGTGATATAGCGCAAAAAGCATATCTTCCAATTATGACGCAACTTAAAAATGTAGAGTTAATTTTTTGTACACGCAACCCTACCGTTTTAAATGCATTGGCAGATCAATATGGTGTAACTTGTTGTTTAGGTGATTACCGCCAATTAAATAAAAAGAATATTGATGCCGTGATGATCCATGCTGCAACGCATATTCACTATGACATAGCACATTGGTGTATAAAACAAGGTATTCCTACTTTTGTTGATAAACCGTTAGTTGATAATGCTGAGCAAGTTGAGCGTCTTTACGAACTTGCAGAACAACACAATACTCCACTTTATGTCGGTTTTAACCGTCGTCACATTCCTCTATTTAACAAACATTTACCCGAATTGGCTTCCGGTAATATTGGTGAGTTGCATTCACTTCGTTGGGAGAAAAATCGACATAATCTTGTTGGTGATATCCGCCCTTTTATCTTCGATGATTTTATTCACGCACTTGATAGTGTGAATCTAAATGCTAAATCGACAATCGATGATGTTTATGTCACTCATCAAATGTTTGGCGATCATCTTTCACGTGTTGATGTGCAATGGCAATCAGGGCAATGTTTGTTACATGCTTCGATGAACCGTTTAAATGGCATTACCAATGAGTGTGTTTCTGCCACTTATCATAACCAGTCTTACCAATTTACTTCATTTATGCGTGGCCAACGTTGGCTAAACAACGAAGAAAGAATTTTGACATCAGAAGATTGGATGCCGATGTTAGCAACCAAAGGTTTTGATACCATGATTTCTGATTGGTTAAGTGTGGTTGAGTCAGGTACTATGCCACTGCATACTGTCGAACGTAATGTTTCAACACACCAATTAGCGGATGCAATTGCCTTGCAATTAGAGACATTATTTATCCGTTAATCGATTTATATTATTAAATATAAAGATAGATACCATTATCACTAACGTAAGCTAATGGTATTTATCCTAATGATATTCAAATGTTTTTTGGTATTGTTTTAGGCTCAAACCAAACTGATGTTGAAACCGTTGTGCAAATCGAGCTTCTGATTTGTAACCACATAAATGTGCAAGTTCTATTTGTGAATATGGCTTAGTTTGCAACAAGCTTAATGCATACCCCATTCTGAGTTCTGCTAATACATCCCTAAACTGAGTATTTTCGTTTTTTAAGCGTCTAATTAATGTCGATTTACTTAACCCGAAATGATCACATACCGATTCAATTGAGTGATTGGCTTTGGGATCGTCATTAAAATATTGGGTTAACTTATCTCGCCAACTCAAATTTCGCATAGAAAATAACTGATGAAGATAACCGCTGTTAGCAAGGTGCTCAAATAAAGCATTAACGATATGTGTTTGTACGTTGGGCTTAATACCCTTCGGCATTGTTATAATGCTTTGCCATAAGTATTTCGCTGTTCCATCGAGGCTATATTCAGGTGTTAAACCATCTTCCTGATTTTCTTGCGATCGTTGGATTTGCTCATCTGTAGGACGGATAAAAAAACTCAGTTGAGTTGAAAAAAATTTGGTTTGATTAGGGTTATTGATAAAGGTTAATGATGTATGGCCATGTGCCAATAACCAGTTATTACTATTGAAAGGGATCCATTCATTTTGCCAGTGCAACTTTTTATTACCCTGTTGAATCCAGAAAATTGAAGGGTAAATAATAGGTACATTTCGTAGGTGCTGCGGTTGATTACCGTTGTAATAGTTTAGTTTGATTATGCCTGACATGTTTTCTTTTTATAAACCTTGTGACTGGTTATTGAAATACACAGTAAATAGACACAAGGTTTATCTCAATAATTATTTATATAAGCGTTAGCATTATTTATCGAACATATGTTGGGGTTATTGTTGATTTACCCAATGCAGTTGCGTTTAGCATAAAGCTAACTAATGCACATGATGCGTCATCAGGCACTTCAAGTTTTTCTACTGGTAGTGCCCATACTGTAAATTGGTAACGATGCATACCGTGACCTTCAGGAGGACAAGCGCCGCCGTAACCATTAAATCCGTAGTCATTACGCATCTCTAAACCGGCTGCAAGTTTACCTGATGCATCCTGTTCGATTGATGTTGTTGATGCTGGAATATTTATCACTTGCCAGTGCCAGAAACCACTTTCTGTTGGAGCGTCTGGATCAAAACACGTAATTGCAAAACTTTTTGTTCCTTCAGGTGCGTTTTCCCATGATAGCTGCGGAGAAACGTTATCACCGTCATGTCCGAAACTGTTAAATGAAAAGCGCTTGTCCTTTAGTTGGCCTTCTACAATGTCTTGGCTGTGTAATGTGAAAATTGTCATTTTTTTAGGTCCTATTATTTTTCGTTGGAATAATAATAGAACTATTTTGACCACAAAATATAACATTAAGTATCACATTGCTTTTTAATGGTTCAATTTTGATACTTATTGTTTAAATGTTAATTATATCTTTGAAGTTCTAATCGCTTTTGGGCTTAAAAATCGTTACGTCTTGAAAATCTGAACGACTGGAGTAAGAGTTTATCTACGTTAAGCTTGATGAGTTAAGTACTTCTTTTCCGACTTTTCATAAAAGCATTGGTTAATGAATGGCGTTATGACAGTATCAAATGAACGTTATTTTGATCAATTTTCATTGAAGATGTGACAAATATCCATGTTGTCATAAGGTAACAGCATTAATTAATACAACTAATTACAACGATTTAAATCTTGAATTGATGTTACCTAATACTGTTTATAAAATCAGTGTTGTTATATACAGTTGGATGTAATTACTATATGCGTATTGAATTGATGCTTAACAAACTAAACCTATCTGATGTTCATTTTTCAAAGATTGATGATGAATTTAACCGAAGAGTATTAATGAACTGGCCGGATGCAAATATTCGTGTTCGCCTTGGTGGCGGAAATAACCTAACAGTGCTTGGTGGTTTTGCCGATGATAAAGAGCGTGTTGAAACATTGCTACAGGATATGTTTGATGAAGCGGACGATTGGTTATACAACGATCACGATATGTATTAATTAAGATATAAGATTCTTAACCTGAATTTGTAGCACGTCAATTTGGTTTTTTATCTTTCTTTTTTAGCTATCTGTAAAATAATTTTCTTCACCTATAATGACCATATGTTCAGTTAGTTATATGGTTTTGTTATGAGTGATTTTGTTTCTAAAAATATCTGGTCTGATTTTAAAAAAGAACCTGAAATGCCAGGTTTTAGTTTCCGAGACACAGATGAAAAGAATGAAAACTGTGTAACAGCTTTACTTGAACGCTGGGAAGCAGGTACGTTTGAAGCACCGCATCATCATCCCAATGATGACATGTCGATCATTGTTAAAGGTGAAATTGTTATTCAATTTTACGTAAAGAAAGATGGTGAACTTGCCAAAGATGGTGATGAAGTGACTCTATCTGCTGGTCAAACAGGTTATATTCAAGCGAACAGAATACATAGTGTTTTATACAAAACTGATTGCGATATGGTGTATATCCAAGATCGCGTATTTGGTTTTGAAAGTGACGAATAAATTAGATGTCATTTAAAACAGCCATTCTTCCGAGTGGCTGTTTTTGTTTACAGCACAACCCATGGTTCATGTTCAACAAGTTCAACCGTTACTTTTTCCTCTCTTACTACAAAGTTTAGTTTTTCTTTATAGTTATCAATTTCATCTTGGTTATTACAGGGCCAGAAGAAATGAATACCGTAGCTTACGGTGATCACACCACTATTTGAATCTTTTGCTATTTCTACCATATCAACATTTAGGCTTGCTGTTGCAAATTGATATCGAAGATCTTGTTGATCGTGTTTAGTGAACAAAGCGTGGGAGAATTTATCTTCATGGCTTTGTACATATTCGATTATATTTTCTGCAATTGAAAGTTTGTTATTGACTGAAAACGTTACTGTTTTGATTGTCATGATCGGCCCCTATCTAATTAAGACTATCATTACATATTTAGTATAAAACGTCAGTTCTGATAACAATAAGTAATTTTGCTATTGTCGTTAGCTACAATTGTTGATTCTGCAGCTTTATTTATAGCTATAGATGAATCATCTTCCATTGAGCCATCTATTGTACTGTTCGCAGTATTACACATAATTGCAATTGACTGCTCTTTCATGTTCACCTTGACATGGTTGACGCCTGATGTTAAGGAAAATAATGAATCTGTAGCGAGCGCCAAATTTAAAACACCAACAGGTTTAACGATATCAATGGATGATGATTGAAAGGCATTAACGATAACTTTTTCAGCAATAATACTGACCTTTGCATGTGCATTGTCTGTTGCCGTAATATCGAGATTAGTGGTTGAACCATGAAGTTCAGCATAACTTTTGTTCGATACATTCGCGGTGAATTTAGTTTCATCTAACGCACACCCATCGATATTTATCTTTGCGTGATTAGCGATATCAATTTTGGTTAGAGGTTTAGAAACAATGACATGAGCGGTAATGTTAACTTTTGGGTTATCTTTGTCTGTAGAATATAATTTAAGCGTCGCATCATTCACTTGTAACTTAACCTTTTCAAGTTCATCACCATTAAAAGATATTGATGGTAATTTCCCGCAATTTATATCCAACACTAAATTGTTAAGGCTTATATCTATTTCATTAAATTGCTTTAGATAGATATTCGTTGCACTTACTGAAGTAGAAAAAATACAACAAAGCCAAATAGCTCTCTTTAACAATTTCATACCTACATCCTTTTATCTCCATTAACTTTAATTATAAGTAATTACCTTCTCATTCATCGTATCAAGTTTACAACCACTTAAGTGACGCTGTAACACTTCAATAAATCACTTACTCATGGCTTAACACTCTTTACTTATTAAAATTATAACCGCGATAAACATGGCTACAAAATGACCACAAAACCACAATACAGATGATCTTAGTTGATCTTGAAATTCTTTCTAAGTGACAGATTTACATAGTAATAAATTCTAAGTCTTATATAATATCTCTTATAGCAGATCTAATATAACTTATGTAATGCAGAACAAATTCCCTATCGATCCAAGAGCCTCGAGTTTAAGGACTACATCGTTACGTCAGCAAACACAATTAGCAGAACGCATTAATCATATAAATTATGCTTCGACTAATCCTGCGTTATCTTACGTATATTCATTATCATCGACTGACACTACTGGTGGTCAAGCTAATGCGCTTTATACGCTTGAAAGGTTTGCGCGATATGTATTGGGAAATAGCTTCCAACTTGTTGATTGGTTTGAACTATTTGATAATCAAGAAAAGCTGATTGATGCAGTTAAGTCATTTCTGATCGCTCGCGCTAAACAAAAAGCTAAGATGAAAAATCATTATTTCAGTGCGAATGAGCCAATAAAGAACTTACAAATAAAGCCGTTACTTAACGCTTTATTGAATGTAGCTGAATTTCTTCGAGATACTCAGAGCTTACCAGCCTCTCGTGTTGTTGAATTTAAAGATCGTGTTGCGGTTTTTGATCTAAGTAGTTTGAATAAAACCATGATCGAAAGTGGCTGGTTTCAACCAAGCTCACCTCAACATTATTCGTTTGAATTATCTAAACAATCTGAAGTGATGTTAGAGGCTTTTAGTTGTTTTTGTATTAGAAGTTGTGTTGAGCGTTTTGATTGGAGTCGTATTTTATACGCCCCTATTCTTCAATCAACCATGCAGTCTTTTTTAAGTGATCGAATAGATAACCAAATCAGTGATCGAAAAAAAGCTTATGCGCCAGCAACGGCTGATAATTTACTTCGTATGTTACGCGGTGTTGCTCAACATGCTTGGCTTGCAGAGTTAATCTCAGTTGAAACTTTAGAACGCATAAAAGCGATCAAATTACCGAGAGGCTCTCGTCAATCCAGCGGCAGATATCTTAGCTATAATGAATTAGATCATATTTCAGCTATTACTCTTACTCAAAAGAATAAAACTAAAGCATTGAGAGATAACGCTATTTTTTGGTTGATGTATGAAGCAGGTTTACGACGAGCAGAAGTGGTAAATATCAATACCTATGATATTGATATGGATCGGTGCCAGCTACGTGTTGTTGGTAAAGGTAATAAGGAGCGCTATGTTCCTTTCTCGCGCAATAGTGATTTATATAACGCGATGGAAAAATGGCTGGCTATTCGCCAGCAAAATTTTAATCCGAATTTACCCGCTCTATTTTGCACTATTAATCGTTACCAAACATTGACTTATATGCGTTTAACAACACAAACACTTAATGATTTGTGCAAAAAACTCAATATGTTTGGTTTTTCTCGTGTTGTTTCACCCCATGATTTTCGACATTCAGTGGCAACAAATCTTTTGCGCTCAGGATACGACTTATTGCTGGTCAGTAAATTTATGGGACATAGCAGTATTACGACAACTCAACGTTACGATAGACGTACCGATGATGATTTAAAAGGTGTAATTCCGAGTCGATAATGTAATTGACAATATTATCTATTTTATAAAATCTTAATTTAACTCGCATTTATTACAAAACTTAATACTAGCAATAAAGTGCCATGGGATATAATACGCCAAATTAAGGAGTATTTTTCATGAAAATGTGTGTCATTAGCTCGTTAATTTCGATTTTTTTACTTATCTCTTTCCCTTCTGGGGCTCAAAGTGTGAAACAGTACAAGAATCAATACAGTGTTGTACCTTGTAATGGTTTGAAAACAAAATTGGAAAGCCTAGAAAAGCGTTCCAAAATGATCTTAAATGTTGCATCAGAGAAAGCTAAAAAAGAATTTAAATATAAAAAGAAAGCACTACGTTTATTGATGAAACAAAAAAAATGCGAATAAAAACCAAACAAGAAATGTTTGGTTTTTATTCTTTTATTTGATTGAAAGTAATATTTAAGAAAGTGTCATCATTAAATATATGTTCAAGGCAATAACAAGAGCAATGATAACAATACCTGCATAACTAACGTATTTATTGTTTTTAAACTCACCCATTAGTTTTTCATTATTAGTGAAAATTAGTAACGGTATAATAGCTAATGCAATACCAAAACTAAGTACGACTTGGCTCATCACTAAAATTTCAGTGGTATTAATAGCAAGTCCAATAACGATAAAAGATGGGATCATTGTAACAAGACGGCGTAATAACAAAGGGATCTTAAATTTTACGAAACCTTGCATTACAACATCTCCAGCCATAGTACCAACAACAGTAGATGATAAACCTGATGCGATAAGAGAAATAGCAAATAATGTAGATGCAGCTTGTCCAACAAGTGGTGTTAAGGTTTTGTACGCAGTTTCAATCCCAGCAATATCTTGATTACCTGAATAATGGAAAACTGCTGCTGCCATTGCCACAATTGCAATATTAACAAAACCAGCAATAACCATTGCAATAAGTACATCTAAACGTGTTGATTTTAATCTTTTTGCTTTTTTTTCACCGTAAGTATTTTTAAATAGTGCCGAGTGTAAGTAAATAACATGCGGCATGACTGTTGCACCTAAAATACCTGCAGCTAAATAAATTTGATGTGAACTATTTAACGTTGGAACTGCAAGACCTTTTATCATCTCGCTTGTAGCAGGATGAGCAAAGAAAAGCTCAATAACATATACAACAGCTACAACTAATAATAATGTTGCAATCATAGCTTCTAATGGTTTCTGGCTTTTATTACTTAATAATAATATAGCCATTGTTACTATGGCAGTTATTATTGCCCCTTCCATTAAACTAATTCCAAACAATAATTGGAAACCAACAGCAGCACCAATAAATTCTGCTAAATCAGTCGCCATAGCTATTATTTCAGCCTGAATCCAATATGGACCTATCGCCCATTTAGGTAGATGATCACGTAAATGTTCCGCGAGATTTTTGCCCGTCACTATGCCTAACTTTGCAGATAGGTATTGGATCAACATAGCCATCAGGTTTGCCCAAAGCACAACCCATAATAACTGATAGCCAAAAGAAGAGCCGGCTTCTATGTTTGTAGCGAAATTACCTGGATCAATATAACCAATAGCAGCAATGAATGCTGGGCCTAGAAGTAGTAGTTTTTTCTTTAGTTTTAAACTGAAGGTAGCCATTTCGGGCTTAACAGAAATTGTGGTAGAGACCATAGCTAACTCCTTAAACAATAATTTTATCATATACCGTTGCAAATGATAATCAATGTCATTTGGGTGCTATTAGTGGTTGGTAAGATTTCATAAATGTTTAAATGTTTTTTGATTGTTAAAACCTATCTAAAGATAAAGTCTTACGCTAACAATCAACAGGCATAATACGTTTTGGCTATATGACACGAGAGTTAAATGTGAAGTGATTTTAATTTTATATTAACATTTTCATAAAATATGATGTACAGGTCATACCTTTATGGTAGGGTGAGTTTTGTTGCTTATAGAGAGTTATGCATTTAAGCATGTAGCATTAATGTCATATAGGGATGTAATATGGATATAAATAAGAAAGAAGAACAATTTTCACATGGCGGAGACATTGTTCATTTATATCTAAAAGAGATATCAGAAAAGCCACTTTTAACCAAAGAAGATGAAATTTTATATAGTCGGAAAAGTTTGTGTGGCGATGCTTGTAGTAAAAATGTATTAATTGAGAGTAATTTACGATTAGTAGTAAGTATCGCAAAAAAATATAGAGGCAGTAGCATACATATAAGTGATTTAATAGATGAAGGTAATATAGGGTTGATGACAGCTGTTGAAAAATTTGATCCTGAAAAAGGTTTTAGATTCTCAACATACGCAACATGGTGGATAAAACAAACGATAGAACGTGCAATACATAATCAAGGAAGAACGATACGTTTACCTGTTCATGTATCAAAAGAAATCAACACTATTATTCGAACACACAAACAGTTAGTTAAGAAAAACAATCAAGAACCTAGTACAGAATTAGTTGCTGAAGTTTTAAACAAAACACTTGATGATGTATCTACAACCCTTTCTTATGACACCCCTATTGTCTCGTATGATCAATCAATTACAAGTGAAGCAACTTCACAGTCAATAGCTGTATTAATTGCAGATGAAAACAGTGCTAAACCTGATGAGCTCGTTGATGATTTAGCAATCCAAAAAATTACAGCGAACGTACTTAAGTGTCTAAATAATCGAGATAAAGAAATCATATGTCGGAGGTTTGGTTTATTAGGTTATGAAGCTCAGACATTACAAGAAGTGGCTGAAGAAGTGGGACTTACAAGAGAGCGTATTCGCCAGTTACAAGTTACCTCATTAGCAAAACTAAAAAATTCACTGAGCCGTGATAACTACGATATCTCTGTTTTGTTTGCTAACAGTTAATATTTGTTTGAAAGTGTTAAGCACGTAGGTTTACGTGCTTTTTTTGGTTATTATGAGCTATAAATAAAGCATATATATTTTTCTTAAGGTTTTTTATGCGCTTAAAAGCTCTAATTATTGTGAGTTCTGCCTTCTTTTTTGCTGGTTGTAGTAGTTACGGTGTCACTGAAAGTGAGATGCAAAATTACATAAACAAAGAAACCAATGTTGAACGATCTGTTGGTATTCAAGGTATCGCCTACGCTACAGGTAAGTTTGAAAAAGTAAAAGTTGGTATTGGTCGTGTCGCTGACAATCGTGTAAGTGTTGATACTACTGCTAGCGCCCAACTAGAACTTGCAGGTCAACCACCTCAAGATATTGTTGTTAAAGCAAATTTCAGTGCCATCCCCTATTATAACCAAGATGAAGGGGCAATATATTTACGTGGTTTAAATATTGAATCATTGGCAATAAAACCGGAGAAGTTTAATAACATGATCACTAAACCGGTTATCACACCATTTGTTTCACTTATTGGACAAGTGTTATCAACCAAACCCGTCTATAGGCTCGATGAAAACGAAATGAAACAAGCGTTACTTAAATCTACTAAGCCTGAATTGGTAATTAAAAATCATCAATTAGTTCTCGATTGGTAAGTTACTTTTATCACAGTCTAGAAAGTTATAGGTATGTACCATTAACTAAATGACTAACTGACCGACTGACTTGATAAAAATAAGTATAACAATGACTTATATTATCAAGTCACTCTACTATTCTTTACAACATTCTTATAAGTTGTAAATTTTTCTAAAAAGCTTTTTCAATATGAACTTTTTGTCTACTTTTCCTTTACAAAATATAAAGTTATAGTGCATTACGATTTTGGCTATTTTACTAATCAACTTTGTATTTATCATAAATAATTTTTCCTGCCCCTTACCCTTAAAATTGAAAATCTATGAGATTTTTAAATGAGGCTATCTGGATACTCCAGCTTAGCCTCATAATGTCAAATGTTCTAATATGCAAGTTAAAGCTTTCCAAGAGCCTTACTGTATGACATAAAAATTTCCATACGCGCTAAATCACTCTTGATTGATTTGTTAGATTTGTAGCCTATATTTGATTTAGAATAATAAAGTATATCAATTTTCATAGCTATATTTTGTCCATTCTTCCCTCACGAAATCCGAGAGTATGTAAGCTTTTTAATCTCTTTTAATATTTCTTTATCTCGCTCACTCAGAAACTTCTCGTAGTCACCAGACTTGGCTGCTAAGAATGCTTCATTGTTTATATAATTTGATATCAATACTTCACTTAGGTGGTTGCCTAACCTTTCTTCAATAGTTGAGAAATAATCTGAAGGGTCTTTATCAGAAATTTCTCGATTATTAGTTAGGTTCAACATACATATATTTAAATGCATATTTGCTTTTATTTTTGACACGCCGACTCTCTCGAGATGAGCCTTAGGAAATATGTGGTGGTACTCTAAACGATTGGTTTTTGAAAGCGCTCTTCTTGTATCAATAACACTACCATCTAGAAGGCTCCTAGGTTTTTTATGTGCAAGTAATAAAGCGAAGGTCATACTTGTTGCTTTATTTAAGGTAAAACTATCTTCGAGAATTGCTTTTGTCTTTAAGTCATTACTTACTGGTATTAGCGCTATTTCACCATTAGCAAATGATCTCATGTGTTTTAAATCAGTTGAAATAAGACCTGTATTCGACGAACCATACTGTCTTGCAAGAGAAGACCGCCAAAACCAGTTTTTAAGTTCTTTTCTCTTTTCTACTGACGGCTGAGGACAAATGTTGAAGAACTCAACAATGTAGGTCAGCTGAAGTGCGTAGGGTAGATAATTAATTGATGTAAGTGGTAATTCAGATGTTAAAAAGTCAACAGCAAGTTTATAAGCTTGTACTGACTTCGTTGCAGCTGCCTTTAGCTCATCTGAAGTTTTATCCCGTAGCTTTTCAATGTCTTCTTTATGAATACCAAGGCCGGCAGCCGCAGAAATACTTCTTAAAATATGTAACTCTTTGATATCATAAAAACTTTTTGCTTCACATGCATTACGAACAGATGAAATAGCATCATTAAGATCAAAGCCGCCTTTCCATGTGGCGGCTCTCATTAAATCAACCATTGTCAATTGTCGACCAGAGCTGTTTATCCTTTCAAAAATTGGTGCTACTTCATCTAAAGACATATCGCCAATCCGAACTGCTGCAATTTTATAATCTTTAATTGCATTTAGTAATCTCTCTGCTCTTTCATAAAAAATATCTTTATCTTCTAGAGCATCAAATGCTCGACATTGAGCGAGAAAATCACTGGTATTTATGATTTTATTTAGTGGAAATTCAGTGATTTTCAAGTCTCCTTTAGGATGGATGAAAACCTCTTTCTCTACATCAAACACGATATTCCATATGCTATTTTTGTCTTCACCATTCCAATACAATGCACCACAAAGAGTTGAAAGGCGTTGCTGACCATCTAAGAGATAGTTTGTTGGATACTCGTTAGGCCGCTCGTTTATTTCAAGGTCAGCAATTTTTCGTTCAGCTGCTAGTTTTTCCCTTGTAAGCCAAAGAAGCACACTTCCGATCGGATAACCTTGGTAAACACTGTCTAAAAGTTTTAGTATATCTTCCTTCTTCCAAACAAAAGGCCGTTGAAACTTAGGAAGCTTAATATCGCCAGATTTTACATCTTTCACTAATTCTTCGATCCGTAAGATATCAGGTTTTGGATCTCTATATTTCATCTCTACTCCAAATTGTTTTTATAATATTTAGTATTGAATAATGATATGTAACTTCAGAAAAGTAAGACATTGCGTAGCAACTCATTGTGATTCATATACTCAGATTGCGCTAAAATATTTTGAATCGATACAACTAACTTTTATTCATTGAAGTTTAGTCATTTAAACCAACATAAAATAAAAATAACATGCTTGATACACCAAACATCCAAAAGTTTAGATAATTATACAACTTTTTATCTAGGAAATTATGACATCATCAACACTTTATTACTTAAAGAAAATTATTATAAGGAAATAAAGACAGGAGAAGTACTAATTAAAATTTAGGATTAAGTTGATCGTTAAAGCTAATTCAAATTAAAGTCAACAAAGTGTAACTAGGTATTACTTATTATGTGATATTTTCGAGCTAGAAAATGATACAGATAAATGCAGATGTGAGTATAAATCTTATGTTAAGGAATAGAACTCGCATTTTTCTTATGTTCAGCACATAATGTGGGATATTCATCATTATTTGACTATCTATAAGAGCAGTATTACCCACTAATACACATTAAAAAGATATCAATACGATAAGAGTTATGAATCACACTCTTAATAAGATAATACATGATTTATTAGTTACGATTTTAGTTACTACTCATTTTCCTTATAAACTGAACATTATTCTCGTTAATCCATTTGTTCTTATTACATTAGCAGTTATTCCCACTTTCTGTATTGCTGATAATTACTAAGGGAACACTACAATTCAATCTTTCAGAAAAGTAAAAAAGCACATGCAGAGAGATATTTATACCAACAAAGAACGCATGGAAACGCTTTATTGTGCTGCCTATTTTAATAAAGATAAGTACATAAAATTACCTAAATGGTTTACAACAGAAGTACACAAGAAACGTACTAAACGCTGGGAAGCAGAACATATCATTCCAGCCGAGAACTTTGGACGTGTTTTTATCGAAAGGCGTGAAGGTAATGAAGCTTGTCCAACACTTAGAATAGGTGTCGCCTACGCGACACATATCCTTGTTTTTCTGATCTAGTCTTAATTTCATCCACTAATATATTTAGCCTGACAGAAATTACCTTTCTCTCAGATCTAAAACTGAAAAATATCGAAGGTCTAAAAATAATACAGACCATTTGTTATAATGCTTTTGTCTCTTATTCTATCAACTAATTGATGATTGGCTCTACTGATGCCACAACGCCAAATGTTTTTAATTGAAGAAACTTTGATCCGAAAATCTCCGTCGGAATTTTTCTTTGAAGCAAACCAAAGAAATTTTCATCATGCGTTGATATAATGAGTTGCTTATTAAATTTCACACATATACTTCGAAGTAAATCTATCGTCGAAAGTACGTTTATCGAATCCATCGCTTGGATTGGATCATCGATCAAAATAACATCAATAGGCTTTTCATTATCATCTTTCGCATGGATAGCATTCGCTAGAAACACACTCAAACTTAAAATATTCGTCTGTGCTGCACTGAAATATAGAATAGGTGATAATATTCCACCTGCACCATCGCTTACTAAAATATTTAAAGTAGGCTTTTCCGTCTCAAAGCTAACTTTGAATTCTACTTTTTTAAATGTAGGATGCGGATCTATTTTCTTGTAAATAGCATTGATAAGATCTTCATAGAAGAAGTTATTAATAAGCGCTCCTAACTTTTCTATTATGACTTCTCTTTCTTTAACTAAAACGGCATCTACTTGATTTCTCTTTTCTAACTGTTGCTCTAATGTATGTAACTCTTCCTCGATAGATAAGCGTTTAATGTAGGGCTTAAATGAGTTCATAAGTTCTAAGAGTAGTTTAATACCACTTAGCAACTTTTCTAACTTATGAGCGTATACCTGACAATCGTCAATCTTAAATGTTATTAGTTCTTTTAATTGCTCTAATGTGTCATCAGAAAGAATATTAATATAGCTAGATAAACTCATATAAAATTCATCAACTATCGATTTAGAATTAGTTAACGCTAACTCTAATGTTTCCTTTTCTTTCTTCAATATTACGATATCTGTATATGTACCGTTAGCTATCATTTCCTGTAGTATATCACTACACTGACTTGTCATTGCTTCATCTAAAGCTATGCATCTACGAATAACTGCTTCAAGTTCTTCTTTTTTTAGTTTCAAATGTTTTTTGATATCTTGAACAGCAATCGAATTTTCATTCAGATAAGCCAAAACAGTAACGTAAACATTACTATTACTTTTAGTCTCCATTTCAGACTCTAACCTTGAGTATTCAATACGATCGGCTTTAAGCAACTCCGTAGCCACTTGAATTTGTTCAACTAACTTTTCTTTTTGTTGGATTAGACTAAGCCGCTTGTCAGATAATTGGTTAAGCTCTGATCCTATTCTAGTTTCCAGATCTTGATTTGGAAGTCCCCAAACAGCCTGCTCTAGTTCAGAAATTCTATCCTCTAAGTTCTTTTTTTCACTCTCAAATGTATTATTCTCTTGCTCTGCTTTAGAAAGCGTTTTTTCAACTTCATACAATTTTTCACGAAGATTATTTAGTTGCTGTGCTTGTGAATCTACCGCTTGCAAAGTGATAGATTGAATTTTATCTCTAAGCTTTTTCTGCCGTATTGAAGATTGTGAAATCTTTTCCGCATTTTCTTGGCTAAGTCCAGACAGTAAATTTTGCCCCTTAACCTTACCTATCAATTCTTCTGAAGAAGGATGGGGAACTGTACATAAGGGACAGACATTAGAGGGTTCAACACTAAGATAATCTAAGCCTATGGAAATTAATCTTTCATGTATTTCCATTTGTTCTGCTAAAGCTTTCTGAGTCGAATTCAATGCCTGAATATTAACTTCAAGTAAATCAAGTTCAACATTGAATTTTCCTAGCTGTTCTATTTTTTCTTTTTCGAAAACAAAATTTCCCACACTTCCAGCTAGTAACAAGTTAGATGTAATCTTTAAAGATGATAATTCATTCAATTTATGATTCAGTTCATCACGCTTACCCTTTTCTACGTGAATTACAGTTTTTCTATCACTGAGTTGCTGATTTAAATAGACAATCCGTTCTCGATTATTCGATAACTCATCATATACTAACTTAGAGTTATCTACTGTATTTCTCAGCAATATAACTCTATCATCATCTACCTTAAGTTCATTATTTAACTGTATCAGTTTCTGTTCAAAACCAGCTAAATCAGAAGTTATTTTAGAGCAATCATCTGTCAGAAGACTTTTAGATTTAGCTATATCTTTAAGACGAGATTCAATTTGAAAAAAGTCTTCAACTTTTTCTGCTATTTCAATCAGATGATTCAAACGTACACTTGTTTGTTTTTTATCTTCAACACATTTATTATGAGATGCTAATAAGCCTTTATACTTTTCAACATCAGCAATACCTTTTAATACTCGATCTAGATGCTTTTTTTGCTCTATCTGATAGCCAACATGAAGTTCTATTTCAGGTAGTTTTCTTAAATGTTCATCCAATATTACAAGTAATTCATTCTTGGCATTAAGAGATTCATTCAGTTCATGCTGTCGTAAAATAAGGCTAGCATTAAGGTGATGAACGGACTCTGACGAAATACTTTCCTCGGGTAATATAATACATTCACCCAACGAGTTAAGTTCAGAAGCAACTGAATTGAATTGTTCAAATATCGAAAAATCAATAGGCTGTTCCAATTCTAAAAGTAAAGACTTACGTTTCTTTTCAAGGGCACTGACTTCAGAATTATTATCATTTATGAGTATAGACAACTCCTTGCGAGCAGTTTCAATATTACCACCAAAGCTTTCCATAAATTTAGAATAGCGCTCTTGTGGCTTTTCTTCACGAAGAAATCCCTCAATTGCGTCTTGACTTAGTATAATCTTTTGAAAGAACTCATTTTCGAGATTACCTATAGACATGTCGCTTTGGTTCTTACGTATTTTAGGGAGATATCGCTCAAAGGAATGTTGAAAACTAGTGGATACTACAACATTTGTAACTGTTTTTTCATTCACATATTTATTACGTAAAATTTTAAGCCCTTCATCACGGTTCTTAATCGATTTCGCTTCATTTTGATAATTTGTAAGCCTTTTTACACGGTTCGTAATAGCCCACTCTACTGCATCATAAAAAGAACTTTTTCCAAAACCATTTGGAGCATATATGGCGACAAAATTTACAGGCTCACCCCTATCGTTTGTAAAATCAAAAGTGCCATCTAATTTTGATTGGTAGGCTCGAAATGCTTCAATCTCAACTTTTTTAATTTTCATTACAGCTCAAACTTTCAATTATATTATCAATCATCAATGCTCGTTTAGCTCTGGACTCATTTTTAGAATCTAAAGGAGCACCACGGTAATACTTTTCTAAATACGATAAATTTTCTTTTGGCTGTTCTGCTCGACTTTCGAGTGTTAGATCTGAACCTAATAGTTGTTTCTCTAACTCAATAATAAGGTTATGAATGTTTGGAACTTCTAGAAACTCATCGACTACTATTTTTCGCGCAGAAAATTTGTTATTTTCTATTTCATATTTATCCCAAGTAGGGATTTTTTGATTGCAGAAAAATGCCAAGTACATATTCCAAGCATCAAATCCACCTGACTTTTGATGATAAACAGCCACTATATTTTGGATAGACCGCCAATTCTGTACAATGTCATGTGAGGTTTCACATACGCATACAATGCAGGATATAAACGAAAGGGGATCATTAGAGCAAAAGACATAAAACTCAATATTTTCATATTGGCTAGATAAAAATCCCAGATCAATTTCATTAATTAATAATTTCACTTAGCTTATCTCTAAATCTCTGTAACTGTTGCACGCGAGTCTGTAATCTTGAGTATTCGAATTCTTCATCTATAACACACTTATTTCGAAGCCCCTCTAAATGAGTTAGTTTATAACTCTTATAAATGGTACTTTCTACCCTATCAATTGCGAATGGCCCCTGATTTGGTGCAATAGCGATATCGCTTATTACATTTATAAGAAGGAAATCAGGAGGTAGAGGTTTAGCGCTAACATCAGGTGAAGCAACGATTAGAGTGCCATCTTTGTCTAAAAGTTTGCGAGCAACTTTGAGTAGTTCTTCTAAGCGGCTTATCCAGTTTGTGTTGTCACTGGTATATAATAACCGTCGTTTTCGCTCTAAACTCTTAATATAAGTTTCATCGGCACTTCCAGAGTTATCCATCAAGGTACTGATTACTAAAAACTCTAAATATGCTATCCACAATTGGCGACTTTCAAGCTCGTTGAGTCTTCCTGGGTTGACCAAAAGCTCTGAATTATAGTCCGTCATGACTTTGTAAGGTGGGGGTAACCCGCCACCAATTAGAGTATTAGCGAACTCTTCCAAGGCTCCTTTAAGGTTGATAACGTTATTCATATCAATCACGTTGAATTCAAATATCAGATCTTTCACTCTAGAAAAGCATTCTAAATAAGCTGGGATCATTGGTGCACTTGAATTAATTGTAATTAACTCTTCAAACCTTTTTAGACTGTGGCATTGAACGCGACCATATTGTTGTTCAGGTGTGGAACCATCCATTCGGAATTCGATTCCGCTGAGAAATGGCTCCTCACCTTGAACATGATATACGCCACCACCTGACATTCCTTTGATCGTATTTGTTCCCGGTATCCCATCAAGGGATAACATTAAAAGTTCGTTAGCTACACTAACCTTATACCCTATATATTCTTTAATAGGATCTGGTGAATTTCTCTCTGTTTCAGGAAAACCGACAAGGGTAAGTGAAGCTCGATCACCCAAGTCTGAAGCTGGAAGGCATTTCTGTGCTAATCGTTCCTGATAATTTACTTTTAAGATTGCAAAGTCATATTCATCTGATCTAAATTCTCTCCACTCTTGAGGGATAAGCTCAGATAGAACGTTGAGTCGATTATCTTGATAGTCATGAACTACTATATTGCCTTCTTTATCACTAATGATTTTACCTTCTTCGTTGAGAATGACATGAGCAGCAGTCAGCACATAAGAATATTCCTGTGTCATTCCGTTGACTAGTACGCCACTACCACTATTAACTTTGACGCAGTATGACTGCATGATTTCAGAGACTGTCATATTAAAGTTGAAGCTCCTCATCCAACACTTCTAGTCGAGAGGCATAGTCTTTTATTTCATGCTCTAAGAGCAATGGGTTGATCACATTGCTATAATTGAAACAAATCTGACCGTCTGTATCCCTAATAATCCTAGCGATGGTTCTTTTGTTAGGAAGACCATGCCTCGAGCCATTGGTCGAAATTACGTAACGAGATGACTGGAGTAAGGAAAGAAACTCAGAACTAGTATTGTATTGGCTACCATGATGTGAAATTTTCACAAGGTCAAGATGAAGCTTATTTGTCTCATCAAAGCCTAATTTTTTAAGATTATCCAATACTACTGGGTCATGAGCGTCTCCAAGAAAGAGCATTTTTTTATTATCAACTTCCAACAAAAAAGCGATTGAACTTCCATTGTAAACGGATGAGTCTGACTCAAATTCGTCTACTGACCAAATTTCTTCTAGAGAGAGAGCATAATCATTGTCGTGAGCAGCTGTAGCACCTGACTCAACTTCAGAAGGCCATTTATGTAATAACCGCTCTAACTGACTTCGCTCAGGAGATAGAACTTTTAATGTGAACGGGCCAACAGTATGGACTTGTCCAGCTAATACAAGAGGTGAACGATTACATCCTATTTCACAAAGTAGTGTTTCAAGCTCTTTTCCCTGACGAACACTTGTTTTTGGAGAATCGTCGGTCAATAGAACATTATTCTCTTGTATCTCAGCAACACCAAAATGTTGTGTAATCAAACGAGATGAGTTAAACCAGATAGACTTGACGAGGTCACATAAGTAACCAGGTGTTTCAAAAGCTTTTATCAAACCATGAATATGGTCGTCATCAATATGAGTCAATACTACAAGGTCGATATTCTGTCCTTTGCTTTTGAGGTCATCTAGAACTCTACAAAGTGCTCCTTTGTAGCGTTGCCTCGCTCCATACTTAAAAGTCGTTGATGTCCCCCCGTCAATTAAAATATTGGTAGTAGCTGAAGCCCCCTCATAACTGACTAAAATACAATCGCCATGATTTGCTTCCAGAACTCTTACAGATACAGCCATAAATACCTTTTACGTTAATTAACTAAAATTACAGAAGAGCCAAACTGGTTATTCACCTGGTAACTCAGATAGTTTTAGGGATTGACTAGAGCAACACATAATCTAAAGGTCTACCTTATTTCTGTCCTATTTCGAATCATATCCAGAATAAGCAGATAAATAGCGTTAATTTATCACTCTTTCATAGTTCAACATCGCCAAAAATAAGAGAAGGTAACTAGGTTAAAGAAATGAATTTGTTTACCAAGGATACTGAGAGCTAACAGGCTATCAGTCACTCGTGCTAGAAGAATATGGTTCTGTCCTCACACCGGTCACATGTGTCTAAATTATCATCCTCTAATTGCATATATAGTATTGTTTTGTTGAAAACATTTACATTAACAAATGCGTTTCCGCTCGGGCATAAATCACAATTTAGTAAATATCGGAGCGTGTACTTTGGAATTAAAGTTTGTATTTTAGAAATATTTTTCTGAGCAACCTTTTACCTGCTGCAAAAATTCTCATTGCTCCTCTATCAAACATAAACTTATTAACCAGCATTCTTGCTATTTAAAGTGAAGATGACTAATAATCTAGGCAAATATACTCTTTTTTTCATATAAAGTCACGATTGCAGTAACACTTTGTTACCTTAGTAAAAATCCATGGCAAAACGTAATAATTGCTCTGTAAATAAAAAAGGCTAGCAGTATAAATAGGACTAATGCAAAAACACGTTAATACGATATGAATGAGTATTTGATCTAACATGTTTGGGGCATCAAAGATGCATTAACAGATTGGACTGACATTCTTTCCTTAATTTGTGGTAGAAATATTACTTCAACCGTTTTGTGGCAATAACGAGTTAACAAGACAAGCTAACTCGTATTTCATGTACGTTTGGTAACAGCAACTATCAATTTGGGGAACACACATCAACGCAAAAACATGTGTGTTTAGCTTTTAACTTAGACTGACACTTATGTCAGAACAGTCGCAAATTAATAGCAGTATTTTTCTTTTCACTTCCCTAAACAATCCATTTAAAGAGGTTCGATTCTTTTTAAAGTTTCAATATGTTTCTTGGTATTGACCGATCTTAAATTTGGTCTTGTTTAGGTAGGTTCTGATCTTTGACTGGTATGCTTACTCGCCAATTTTTCGCCCCTTCTTTAGTGTTGCTTTATAGGACTTGTTAACATCCATTAAAGTCTCCATAAGCAATGGGTTATTCTTAGCTGCCTTATTAAGCTCAACAAAAAAGCCCTGGAGGTTATTAAACCTCTCACTCATCCCTTCAAGTTCAAGTTTTAACTTTGTATTTTCTTTCAATAAATCAACTTCTTTGAATGAAATATCGTGTACTTGCTCTAAAACTTGCCCGACCCCTTTTAGGCGATGTTTAGCAGCCACATAACTATCTTTTATCGAAGGGTATGTATTTAATGATTGCCTTGATATTTCAACATTTAAATCAGACTTAATTTTGTCTATTAGACGTTGCCACGTAAGCTTGCCTCGCCACGAATCTAATAAACGTTCGATTTTACGCACCTGTGGGCTTGTTAGTTTTAATAATGCCATACCAAATAACCTCTACAGGAAGTTTAAGAAATCTAGTCCGTCATCGGTTTCTTTAGAGTCGACATCGCAGTTAGGATCTACCGTTAATGCTTCAGTACCCGCTTTAATATCTTCTTCCATGTTCGCCAGTTGTAATTTTCTAATCGAAATTTTTTGAGTCTTCAAATCAGCAATACGAATTTCTTGCTTGCGGATAATGACTCGAATAACCGAGCCTTTAGGGATAGTTTCATCTTCCATAACATTAATTAGTTCATTTAGAACAAAGGTATTTTTGCTATGAACTTTATACCAGTTTTTTGCGTGTTCATTAGGAGCTTTTGCTTTTCTAAATTGCTCCAGTCGTTTTGTTTGTACTTCGCAGTCTTTTTTCAAGAAATCTATCGACTCTTTATCATGCGCTATATGACAAGACTGTTCACAGAAGATGCATTGGCCTATAAAGTCATTTAGGTATTCACACGGTTCATACATAAGATTCTGGATACAAAAACCCGTGGCTGTCTCCGTCGCTACACCACCTTTGCCCTTCATCTCTGAATATTCCTTCATTGAAGAGACATTAATATTACTTTCAGCCTGCTCTTCGTAGGATTTTTTGTTTGGCATTCGAGCTAAGGTATCTTGGTCACTCTCATGCAGATACCATTCAATATGACGGGTATCCGCTCGACCACTAAATGCGTTCATAATAGGGTCAGAAATGCCGTTGCGATTACCGTAATCGTTAAGGTAATGCCGTAATTGATTGGGAGTAATACTTAATTCTTTAGGGTAAGAGTGATACGCCCAAAAATTCTTTAAGAGCTGAATAAAATCAGATGAAAGCTCTGAACCATTTCGAAGAATAACGCTGCTCTTTCCTTGCCCATAAGCCCCCCAAGTACGAGGTAAAACCCAAACCGCACTTTCTAAAGGTATCTTGTTCGTAGCATTAGTTGATATTGGAAAAGACGGGAAAACTGCCATTAAAAGGTTATATATATGTTGCTGGAATGTTTTTACATCACCATAAAAAGGGAGTGGCATACCTCCTTTTATGCAAATTCCATAATCTTCATGTACTGTCTTAAGTCCTAATAATTCCAATAATTCATTTTTAGGCTTAGATTGGCCCGCTCCAATACAGATTTTTGTGTCCAATTCAAATTCGGTTGCACTGCGATATGAAAATTTAAATGCATTTCCAGTACCAATTTTTCCAGGTATGATTGTTCTGATGGTTTTCCCTATTAGCCCTATTAAATACGCCAATTGGATAATGGATATCGGTTTATTTTGATTCAAGCCTGACGCTGCAATGCGCACCTTTTGTGCTTTAGTCGGTTTGATAAATAATTGATTGATGGTTAATGATTGGTCTTGCCAAAATCTGGCCAAAATTCGATAAGGTTGAGTATAAAGTTCAAAGAAATCTAATGCCCTTTGTACGTAAGGTGCCATCTGCTCAAGGACGTGCTTAAGGTTATCATCATACCCCTTACTGCCATGCCAAAATAATGCGTGCTGATTTTTGCCGTTGTGTTCTGTAATTTGAACATTTTGCCTCATCATTGTTGGTATTTCTGCAACAGCACGCTTAGGCGCAGACATTGCTATCGCATACACCGCCAGCAAGATACGTTCATCTTGGTTAGTGTTGATATCTGTGTCCCATTCTTTCTTATCTTCCGGGAAAGCTTTGGCAAAATGAGCACTCAGTATTTTTAAAGATATATCGGCTGGGAGTTTCTTTTTAGCCCTTTCATCAGCATCGCGAACCGCTTTACCTTTGGCTTTATTAACCGCCAAATGCATACAAAAGCCATTACTTACAAGATACTTGATAAACTGATTAAGCTTTTTTTGCGAATCAATTGATAAACCAGCATGATGCTTATCGAACTTTGATTGCGTGATATCATGAAAATCACACCCGATAGCGTCTAAAAACACACAGGCCTGCTTAAAGTAATTGTTTCTATTTAATGCTCCTAAGTTGATACAAACATCATTAGTAAATAAGGCAATGACCCTTTTATTATATTCAGATAATGCGAATTCCTTTTTAAATGACGATTCATATATCCTAGCTTTCCCATACTTAGTTTCACTGAAAATGACAAATGCCTTCGTCTTACCAGTGTCAGTTATAAAATTTAGTATGTCGTCCGCGCCATCAGTTAAAGGTGCACCATTCTTATTGGATAAACGCTCATCCCAATTCGCCTCACTGTAAGCTTTATTCATTGCGGTTAAATATTTATTTACCATGTGAAAGCTCCTTTAGTTCATCGCATTTTTTGATGGTCACTTGAATATAAGCAATAACCTCAATGATTTTTTGAAGCGCTCTATCGCTTGCTCCTGCTTTTTTATTGGCACTGTATTTTAGGTTAGCTTTATCTAATTGAGATTGGTGATCTGCGTCAGCAAGAGGTCTAAAGTTTCGGCAAGGGTAACATCCTAAAGGCACTGGTAATTTGGACTTACAACCTTCGCACCGCATCTTATCCTCCATGACCCCGAATTCATCACCAAATTCATTAAAGGCTATAAAGTCATCATCTTGGACAACCTCTTGAATCGTTAATTGTCCAAAACGATTAAGGATTTCATTGTTGGAGAAGGCTTTGTTTATTTGCTCTCTTGCTTGTGGTGCCAGCGAAACGTAACGTTGAGCGGCAATGTCCGTGATACCTGCCATCGCTGCCATTAACCCACTGGGTACACCTTCGACAGCCAAATTGGTCTGAACGGTGTGACGAAAGCGATTGTTACCGACAGTCATCTCTTGCGGGTTATCAAACCGCTCTGACTTGAAGTATGGTGAAATTTCTTGTTTTTCAACATTTGCCATTTCATAACTAAGGTATGCTAAGTGACCCCAGACAGTATTTTTTGAAAGTTGAGAAAAAAGCAATTCTTCACTTAATGGTAAGTGATTTAAATCTAGCCCCTTCAGCAAGTTAACTGACGGAAACAATGGAAACCGTGTAAATAAGTCCTTTTTCTTAGCTTTGCTTAGCTCCACGCCATGTTCTGACATACTGTTTATAAAAATTTTGAAGTTCATCGTCATATAACGAATTAGGGTTTCAGATATATCGGCGTTAATTAAATGAATATCTTTATCCAGCTCGGTACGTGCATCGGTACCATCCTTGGCTCGATAGGTTTTTAATTTCAATTCGTCATAATCTGCAACAGTATAGTCAGTGACTTTTTCACCAAAGTAATCACCATTCGCCATTCTGAAATCACACGTTTTAATCATTTCAAGCTGCACAGGACGACGAAGTACGCTCGTTAAGAGGATCATTCCAACACCGCCAGACATGACAGTGCGTTGTCCTAATTGATTACTACCGCAAAAAAAACCATTAAAATCACATTCATCTACATGTAATGATTTGCACATATGTCGTACCTTGTTGTGCAATTGGCGCAAGCCTTCAAAATAGCTTTCGAACTCCAGCTTGGTGAGCGCCCCTTTGACAGGATCTAAAATTGCTTTATTGTCACGTTTTAAAGGCCTGAATTTATATATAACTTTTCTGTAAAACTCTGAAAGATCATTATTTTTAAACTGCTTACGGTGCTTGTAATAGTTTTTAATTAGGCCCGATAGCTGCCCTTTAGTAGACTGAGACAAACTGTTAAATGCGCTTTCATAGTCAGAAAAGTTTTCACCATGTAACACAAACAGGAACGATTTCAGAGCATTTTTACTGAGAGCGAAAGTCGAAGCTCCGTGTGATGTTGCGCGAATAGCCAGACAATCCAACAATTCAAATTTAATACTGTTAGATAAATCAGCATTATGCATGAAAGAGATGTCGATATTTTGGTAAGCACTTTTTACAGCAAGGGTCCAATATGAATCCGTAGGAGTGAAACGAAACATTTTGTCTTTAGCTTGCATTGGTTCGTTAAGTGCTTTCGGATAATGATGAATTTGTACCTTTGCCATTAGCCAATTCTCCGTTGCATTTTCTGCTTGTGCTCTCGAACTTTTTCCAGCAGTGCTCGCTCGTTATAGACATCTTCCATCTTGCTGTCTCTGCTCCATGTCATTTGCCTTTTCCTTAGCTGAGCTGTTTCAACTTGATCAAGACCAGCCTCTTTACAGGTTTTAGTGAACTCATAATTCCAGTGATAACGAACCTTATGCGGTGTTATATCAACACCTAATGCTGAAGATAGTTGCATGAAAATTCGATTAAATGAGGAAATGGATAAAGGTTGACCGACAGTACTTCCTTTCGAAGATACGAAGACAAAGTCATGTTTTTTAAAAACATTGCCAAACGAACCATCTCCCTTGCTTCTCGCGATCCCTTTTTCGACAAACTGATAGCGATGATTAACGATAAAATCATCTAAAATATCGAAATCTTTTCGCTCTATATAAACTGCTTTTCCCGCCGTTTTCTGTGAAGGTCGGTACTTCCTTGTATCTTCATAGTTTTCTCTTTGAGCTATCAGCAATCGTTCTATGCCATCACCACGGACATCTCCAATCTTAAGAGCGAGCAATGCGCCCTTTCGCAATCCGGTACCAAATAAAACGTCAATAATGGCTTTGTTTCTCGCTTGGACGCTGGGCTTGAATGGATTGTATTTGTGGCCTATCTGAATAACCTCATTCAACTTATCCAGTATTTCTTCACTGAACATCTGCTCATCGATATCTACTGGCTCAACATCTTTATTGCCTTTATATTTCTTAATTTCTCTAGAAAGAAAACTTGTTGTATCTATCTTCCGCCCCTCTACTTCGTTTGAAGGCGCTACTCCGTGAATCACTGTAGACAAATACTCGATAAACTCCCTAAAAGAGCGAAGCCTCTTTCGAATCGTGTTGTATTTAACGCTTTGTTCTCTAAAAGTAGATTTGGCTGCGTGCGGAGATATTATGGATTTTTGAGTAATACTGACAATGGATTCACTTTC
>NZ_PYOM01000013.1 GCF_003026365.1 Photobacterium angustum
TTATTAAATAGGTAAAACAATACTAAAAAGATATTTGATTATTCTTGTGTTATTTACGAAAGCATTTTTTAACAGAGTGTTTTGGTAATTAATATTATTTAAATTAAGGTAAATATTATGAGTAGTGCATTCTATATTCCTACTGTTAACTTTATGGGCGCAGGCTGTTTGACTCAAGCGGCTGATGCGATTAAATCTCACGGCTTTAAAAAAGCACTCATTGTTACCGATAAAGTATTGAACCAAATTGGTGTGGTTACTCAAGTTGCTGTATTGCTCACTGAGCGTGATATTGACTCTGTGGTTTACGACGGCACTCAACCAAACCCAACCATTAAAAACGTTGATGAAGGTTTAGCGTTACTAAAAGAAAACCAATGTGATTTTGTGATTTCATTGGGTGGTGGTTCTCCACACGACTGCGCGAAAGGTATTGCGCTATTGGCTGCCAACGGTGGCCACATTGGTGACTACGAAGGTGTTGACCGTTCTGCAAAAGCACAGCTACCTGTGGTTGCTATTAATACCACTGCTGGTACCGCTTCTGAGATGACACGTTTCTGTATCATCACTGATGAAGAACGTCATATTAAGATGGCGATTGTCGATAAAAATACGACCCCATTAATATCTGTAAATGATCCTCAGTTAATGTTGGCAAAACCTGCATCATTAACTGCTGCAACAGGGATGGATGCATTAACTCACGCTATCGAAGCGTATGTTTCAACAGCCGCAACACCAATTACTGATGCAGTGGCAATTAAAGCGATTGAGTTAATTCAACAAAACCTACGTACCGCAGTGAAAGATGGTCAAAACCTTAATGCTCGTGAGCAAATGGCGTATGCACAGTTCATGGCTGGTATGGCTTTTAACAACGCGTCACTCGGTTATGTACATGCGATGGCGCACCAGTTAGGCGGTTACTACAATCTTCCTCATGGTGTATGTAATGCGGTTTTACTGCCACATGTTCAGCGTTATAACGCGCAAGTATCAGCTGAGCGTTTACGTGATGTTGCTAAAGCAATGGGTGTTGATGTTGAAGGTATGACAGCAGAGCAGGGCGCTAATGCAGCACTTGAAGCGATTGTCGCGCTATCTAAAGATGTTGGCATTCCACTAGGTTTAAAAGAACTTGGTGTGAAAGAAGAAGATATCGCATTACTTGCTGATAATGCATTGAAAGATGCTTGTGGTTTCACTAACCCTAAACAAGCAACCCATGAAGAAATTTCACAGATCTTTATGGCTGCAATGTAATTGCTAAAGTAATGAGATAGTAAAAAGGCAATCTAGTGATTGCCTTTTTTAATGGTTAACTTTTATTTAAGCTTAATTGCGTTAAAGCAGTGGGCTAAACATATAGAAAAAGCGCTCAATAAATTTGTTCTTCATTGAACGTTTGCTCCATTGTTCACGATCGATTTCGTCAGAATCAGCAATATAGCTTTGTTGTAATTGACTTAGCTCTTGGGTGAAAACAATATTGTCGACCGCCATCGTCACTTCAAAATTAAGCCATAAGCTTCGCATATCAAGATTTACAGTACCAATGAGGCAATGGCTATCATCAATAACCACAGATTTTGTGTGTAACAATCCGCCGTGGAAACGATGGATATGTACTCCTGATTCAAGTAAATCACTAAAGAATGATCGGCTTGCCCATTCCACCATTATTGAATCATTTCTGCGCGGAATAACAATGTGTACTTCAATACCACGATCAGCCGCTCCTTTCATTGCATGTAGTAAATGTTCACTCGGCACGAAATAAGGGGTTGTGATAACGACAGATTTTTGTGCTTGGTAAATACTTAGTAACAACGCTTGATGTATAATATCATCTGGCATACCTGGCCCTGATGGTATGACTTGTACCGTGTCTTTATGTGCCGTATCCAAGGTACAGGAAGGCAGTGGGGGTAAAAAGCGTTTACCTGTTTCTACCTCCCAATCCCATGCTTGAATACAATTTAGAACCGAGACGGTAGGGCCTGAAATTCGCACCATGACATCGACCCATTGACCCACGCCGGCATCAACTTTAAAGAATGCAGGATCGACTAAATTCATAGAGCCTGTGTAAGCAATATGATCATCAACAACGACAATTTTACGGTGTAGACGTAAATCCAGACGACGGAAGAACATCCTAAACGGTGATACCGCTAATGCTTCAACTAATTCGATGCCAGCGCCGCGCATTAACTTAGGCCAATGCGATCGGAAGAATCGCATACTACCCGCAGAATCAAGTAACAAACGAACTCTAACACCACGTTTAGCCGCTTGAATTAAAGCAACGCCAACTTCATCAGCAAGTCCACCAGGGTTCCAGATATAAAATTCAAGGTGGATTGAATGTTGTGCATTATTTATGTCGTTAACCAGCGAACGTAAAATTTCTTGTGGTGATGATTGTAAGGAAAGATCATTACCAATAAGCCCGGGTATACCTAATCGATTTTCACATAAATCACTGATCGGCTTAGCAACAAGGCTCATTTCCTGAGGTTGATGCCCCGGACAATCATTGAGTTGTTTAAACCAATTAGCAAAAGGCATAAACATTTCACGTGCACGTTCAGCTCGCTTTTTACCAAGATTTAATTCACCAAATAATAGATATGCAATTACCCCACCGATGGGTACGATGTAAATGATCATCATCCACGCTAGCGATACTCCAACAACACGACGTTTAAATACGACGCGAACAGTAACCGATGCGATGAGTAACCAGTAGGCGAAAACGCCAATCCACGTTAAGACTTGATAAAATTGTTCCATCAAATGACTTCATTGATTCAATAATACGTTATAGATATATAGTGCATTGAAAAGTAAAAAAAACCTAATATTTAGGGTGTTTATTAACAAAAATGGGGTGAAGAATCAGTTTTAACTGTTTAATTAAATGCATAAATTACACCTAATATTAATTACTGAAATTTATTGAGAAGAAGTATTTAGTAGATAGGGATATTCCACTTTTTTACTGTGTTAATTTCGCACCTGACTTTTCCTTTGATATTGTGCTGGTATACTCGCTCGCTCTTTTGTTGTAAGGCTGCCCTATGTTTACTCTTGTTTACCAACACCCTGATTTTTTAGTCATTAATAAGCATCCAGGTATCAGTGTTCATAAAGATGACAATGATCAGCCGTTACTCGCTGCTGTTGCTGAACAAACTGGCGACGAAAAGCTCTATTTGATACACCGTCTCGACAAAATGACATCAGGTTTACTTCTGCTTGGACGCAATAAAGAAGCGGCATCGATCCTATCTTCAAATTTTGCCGAGCGTGTGGTCGAAAAGTTTTATGTTGCGATAGGCACCAAAAAGCCAAAGAAAAAACAAGGCGTGGTGATTGGTGATATGACTCGTTCACGTCGTAGTAGCTGGAAATTAGAAAGTACGAAGGAAAATCCAGCCATTACTCAGTTTTTCTCAACAGCAGCAGGTGAAGGACGACGTTTATTTCTCTGTAAGCCTCATACAGGGAAAACGCATCAGATCCGTGTTGCATTGCGTAGTGTTGGTTCAGGTATCACTGGCGACGATATTTATGGTACTGAAGCGTCAGATCGTGGTTACTTACATGCTTATGCACTGTCTTTTCCTTATAAGGGCGAAACACAGCGTTTTATTTGCCCCCCAACAGACGGTAAATTGTGGCAAGTAGCTGAGGCACAACAGGCGTTAAACGATTGGAATCAGCCATGGCAATTAGAATGGCCAACACTGGCTTATAAAAAGGCGAGCGTATAAAGCCTTGAAGTCGTTGCTGTGTTTTTCTGCAATTTATTTAGAACTGTAGAAATCCTCAACAATTAGCACCAGTAGATATTCTTGGTGCTATAACTATCAATAAGCTTGACGTATAATGGCTGTCTAGGATCACCTAGCAAGAGAAAAAACATGCGTATTGCCCGCTCACGAGCTCATAGAAAGCAACTTCGTAATCAACGTCAACTTCGTCATTGTCGTTATCGGGCTCAGCAGTTCTTTCAATTAAAGCACACTACGTTTTATTCCCCTTATCTCCCTGAATTGAAACAGACTAACGATGGTATTTTTCAATTATCGTCGCAATTAATTTACCGTAATTATCCTGCATTTATACCGCTTTTTTTACCTAGAGAAATCACAGCTTCAGTGTCGCCAACGACCCTATTATTAGCGGCTTGAGTAATATAAGACGTGGAAACTGGTATTCTTGTGGTCAGTGTATAAAATAGCGCCCTTAATTCACTATATAGTTTGAAATTATGGAAATAAGTGCATTACCCACTTTAGAAGCTCATCTACTAACAGCATTGTCTTCACCGCCAAATGAAGTTCGTCGACTCTTTCATGGTCGTGGACGTTGTTGGCAAGGGTTAGAGCAAATAACGGTTGATTGGCTACAAGGTCAAGTACTTGTTTCCTTGTTTAAAGAGCCTTCAACTGAGTTCTTAGCTGAACTTACCACTTTGCTTAATAACCTAACTAAAACAGCAGAATGGCAAAACAGTGGTGCGACATCGCTATTGCTTCAACATCGTGATCGCGAAGGATCTCCGATGGATGTGGTGTGGGGTGAAACGTCAGAATATCAAGATGTGATTGAAAGTGGTTTAGTGTACAAGCTAGATCTGGGTCGTAAGCAAAATAACGGCTTGTTCCTTGATATGCGATTAGGCCGTGATTGGGTTCGCGAGCAAGCAGCTGGTAAACGCGTGTTGAACTTATTCGCTTACACCTGTGGTTTCTCGGTTGCTGCGATTGCTGGTGGCGCAGAGCATGTTGTGAACCTTGATATGGCAAAAGCAGCATTAAGCCGTGGTCGTGATAATCACCATTTAAATAAACATGATTTAAAGAAAGTCAGTTTCTTAGGTCATGAATTATTTAAGTCATGGGGTAAGGTGCGCAAATATGGCCCATACGATCTCATTATTATTGATCCACCATCATTTCAGAAAGGTAGCTTTGCGCTCACGAAAGATTACCAAAAGATCTTACGTCGCTTACCTGAATTGTTAACCGAAAACGGTACAGTGTTAGCGTGCGTGAATGATCCGAGCATTACTTCAGCTTTCTTAATTGAAGGTATGGCAGCAGAAGCACCAGAACTCGTGTTTGAGAAGCGCCTCGATAATCCACCAGAGTTTAAAGATATTGAGCCAGAAGGTGGTTTAAAAGCATTGGTATTCCAACGCAACTAATTGAAAAATCGAAGATAGCGATAACCACTTTCTTATCCCTTATGTTTTTAATGTAAGGGATTTTTTGTATCTAATTACTAGGTTACTAGTGATAAAAATGGATAAAACATCACATAACCATATATTCAACCTTACTAACTTGTTCATAATTAAGGCTAATGTTGCAATTTTGTAGCAGCTGACAAATACTGAAAAGGCAGAACATATAAAAACAAAAAACGCAGGATTGTTAGTTAGTTCGTTTAGGGTAGCCACATAACAAAACATAGATTAAGGATGAGTCATTATGTTTAAGTCTTTTTTTCTCGATCGGCGCTGGTTTTTATGGTCGATTTTAGGTAGTGCCTTAATTCTGTATGTGACTTGGTACAAAGTACAGATTGATGTTGAGGTGAATGAATGGTTTGGGACATTTTATGATTTGATCCAGAAAGCACTGGCGAAACCTCATGCGGTTACATTTGATGAGTTTCTTTCTGGTTGTATCGAGTTTTTTAATATTGTCTCTGTTTATATCATTATTGCAGTGATGCTTGATTTCTTTGTTCGTCACTATGTTTTCCGCTGGCGAACAGCGATGAATGATTATTACATGTCACACTGGGATAAAATTCATCATATTGAAGGTGCTTCTCAGCGAGTTCAAGAAGATACCATGCGCTTTGCGCGTATTGTTGAAGGGTTAGGGGTGAGCTTCATGCGCTCATTAATGACGTTAGTCGCCTTCCTACCTATTTTATGGGTGCTGAGTGAAAACATTACTGAACTACCGTGGATAGGTGAAGTTGACCGATCATTAGTGTATTTAGCGATTATCTCTGCCTTGTTTGGGACAGTTTTACTGGCGGTTGTTGGTGTCAAATTACCTGGACTTGAATTTAAAAACCAAAAAGTTGAAGCGGCATATCGGAAAGAGCTGGTTTTTGGTGAAGATCAAAGCAATAGAGCACAGCCAGAGACAGTTGGCGAGTTATTTTTCAACGTACGTAAGAACTACTTTAATTTATATCGTCACTATCTTTACTTTGACATTGCGAAATGGTCATACATTCAATATACCGTTATTGTACCGTATATTGCGTTAGGACCTGCGATTGTATCTGGCGCATTAACGCTCGGTGTGTTGCAGCAAATTTTACGTGCCTTTGGTAAGGTAGAAGATTCTTTCCAATTCCTTGTTCATTCATGGAGCACCATTGTTGAGTTAATGTCTATTTATAAACGTCTTAAAGCATTTGAATTGCAAATAGATGAAGCGATTGCAGCAGAACAAGTACCTGCAGATTAAATAGTGTTATATCGAAATAATGCGATGGTAGATTTCAAATAGAAAATGGAAAAGCCCGTACCAAATGAGCATTGGTACGGGCTTTTTATCGTTATGAAAATGAATATTAATTCAATGCTTCACAAGATTTTTTAGATACCGCTTGCTCGGCCATTGTACGACCACTGATATCTTTGATCGTAATTAGGTAATTTACACCACTATCAAACAATGGTTTTATTTCTTTGTCATTACAGTAGTTTCTCGCAGCCACTTTTGCAGCATTTGATGGTGAGATACGACTTTTCCCACCATAAATAACATTTATTTTAACGGTATTTCCTGACGCGTAAGCTTGGGTTATTTGATAAGCATCGATTTTTGGATAAGGTGCTTTACTATCAATTGCAGCCGCACGGCTTTTTGCTAATGCTTCTGCAATTTGTTGTTTTTCATGAGAAGCACAGCCACTAAGCAGTAATAAACCTAATGATGCAGTGATTAGCGCTTTGCTTATAGTTAATTTCACAATTTCGACCTTAAATAAATTATGGAAGTACTTTTTTAAATGGCTTCACAATCACATTAGCGTATACGCCTGCATCAATATAAGGGTCAGCGTCAGCCCATTGTTGTGCTTGTTCTAAAGAAGCAAATTCTGCAATAACAGTCGAGCCGGTAAATCCTGCGTCACCTGGGTTCTCACTATCAATAGCGGGCATAGGTCCTGCAACTAATAGGCGACCTTGTTCTTGTAAATCCTTCAAACGTGCAAGGTGTTTTTCACGTACGCTCATACGTCGCTCTAAGCTATTTTCAACGTCTTGAGAAAAAATGACATACCACATTATTGTTCTCCCTAATAAAGTACAGAAATGATAGCAGTAAGGTGTGGCTATCTATCTTGTTGTTCTATTTCCCCATAGTAACCAATAAAAAAAGCACTAACTAGGCGTATTTTTTATATTTGTCGAATGTGGTTAATAACGTCATTTTTTGTAAAAAAAAGAAAAGCCCCAGAAAACTAGGGCTTTGATGTTAGTTGAGAAACTCTTGGCATGTTTTAAAATGATAAATTCTGTCTAATGGCTGCCATTTATCTTTAGCTGATTGATTTTTATCGGCACCTTGAAACTGTGCCACGTAAGCCTCCCACTCGGCTTGACGAGGGAGAGTTGCTAACTTCGCCATTGCGATATCATGATTAAAGTCGTCGTTGGTTATCATTGTCATAATGATAGTGTCGTCATGTAAATATAACTCCATATCTAACACTTCAATTTCAGCTAAGGCTGCCACGGTTTCTGGCCACATATTTTCGGGCTGATGTGCTTTTATATATTCACTGGCATTAAAGTGTTCATTAATCTTAAGTACTTTGGTAAAAATTTTCATTTATCGCACCATCGCTTTTTTAAAGGCAAAGAAACTGATCACACAGTAGCCAAAGGCTGGGGCTAATTCAGCCATCGAGAAGTCAGAAACATTGTCAGCAATGAAACCCATAAGTGGCACCATAGCGACAGAGCCTACAATCATCATTACCATAAAAGAAGAAGCAATTTTTGTGTCTCTTCCTAAGTCTGCAATACCTAGAGAGAAAATAGTAGGGTACATAATAGCCATGAACATTGCTGCGGCTACTAACGAGTACACTCCAATATATCCAGGTGCAAATGATGCTGATAGTGCAGCAATGCAAGATAAGATGGCTAAATACCCTAATACTAAATGAGGAGAAAAGCGTTTAATTAGCTGTGTACCAAGAATACGTCCAACAAGAGCACCAACAAGTACGTAGATTAAATAGCTTGACGCTTGATCTGGTGTTAGTTCTAGTTTCATTGCACTGTATCGAATTGCGAAGGCATAAATACCATTTTGACAGCCATTCATTAAAAACATCGCAATGAGCGCCCACTTGAAATGAGGCTTTTTCATGACACGCTTAAATGTTTTGAAATAGCCGTCAGAAGATTCACCAGCACTACCTACATCACTTGCTTTAGGAAATGGTGTGAAAATGACTAAAGCAACGATAAGACATAGCCCTATTGCAATAACGAAATAAGGTGCTGTCGCTGTTTGTACTAAACTGTGATGGTAAGCTTCTACTTGTTCTTGAGACATGGCAGCTAATTGAGTTTCACTTTTATATGTAACGCCTTTTAATATATAGTGAGAGCCAATAATTGCCGTTAAAAAGCTTGCTGCTACATTAAAGATTTGTGCAAAGTTTATTCTAAAAGCAGCTTCATCTTTGGAGCCTAGCATTGTTGCAAGCGGGTTTGCTGATGATTCTAAAAATCCACAACCGCCAGCGATGACAAACAGGCCAACTAAGAAATAGCCAAAACTAAAAATTGATGCAGATGTCGAGCACAGAAAAGTGCCTGTCGCCATGCACACGACACCAATAAGAATTGACACTTTAAAACCAAATTTATTACTGACAATACCTGCAATGATCGGAACGAAAAAATAGCCAAAATAAAAAGCACTATCAATGAATCCCGTTTGAAGATTGCTTAATTGGAAACCGATCTGAAACTGAGGAAGAATTACATTCTGAAGTGCATTAGGGATACCCCAAGCAAAAAACATAACACAAAGGGTGGCAAACGCGAGAGTATATTTCTTAGTGGTTGAAATGTTATTAACATTCGACTCTTTTATATTTACATGCATTTAATTATGCCTCATTCCATTATTGTAAAAAATCATCATTAAGTAGGGTTGATGAAATATTACCTAAAAAAGTCACTTAATTAATTTATGGTTTTTTAATTGCTATCATGGTCTTTATATTCTGTATTTATTCGGTTTTTTATTTTTAAAGTTTAAAAATAAAGGTTAATTAAATAACCTTTATTTTTATTAATTATAAACTATAGAATAATGACGCATTTTCATTAAATAATTTGTATTGGATGTTATGATTATTTTTATAAATAGGTTTTTCACATAACTCTATGATTTTATTTATTTTTGATGCAACTTGGCATACGGGCCAATCTGTGCCAAACATAACACGACTTGGGCCAAATATATCAATCACATACTTTATATATTCTATGAGTTCTTCTTCTTTCCAGTTATACCAGTCGGCTTCGGTAACAATGCCTGATATTTTACAGTAGACATGTGGGTAATCCTTTGCAATTTTCTTTAAATGAATAGCCCATGTATCCCATTCTTTTTTCTTTATGTTTGGTTTGGCAATATGATCAATAACCAATTTCATTTTTGGTAATTGTTCTATTAATCTTATTGTGTTTTCTAAGTGTTCACTTTTTATTAATAAGTCATAAGTGTAATTATATTCATTTAATAAACGTAAACCATTAATAAATTGCAGGTCGAGCATAAAGTCTATGTCTAGTTCATCATGTATAACATGACGAAAACCTTTTAATTTAGTAGACGCTTTATATTCTTTTAATTGATGCTCGAGATTCTTTGATTTTAAATCAATCCAGCCAACAATACCTAAAATATGTTCATTATGATCGGCTAAATCTAATAACCATTTTGTTTCCTGATCCGATTGTCGAGCTTGAACAACAACACTGCCATGAATATTATTGCCTTTCATTTCTTCTTTATAATGACTTGGAAGAAAATCTTGTTGCAAAACTTTCATGGAATCATCAATCCAATCATACTCACTTGGGTTGTAGTGCCAATAATGTTGGTGAGCATCAATTATTTTCATGGATAATTTCCTTATTACAAGTGAGTTAAGGTGTCAATTTCGTTCCAAAATTCCTGAGGAATAGTGGCAGTAATACCTTTTAAATTTGACTCTAAATGATGCTCTTTCATGGCGTTAAGCATCACACTTGTAATTGCTTTATGTCTAAACGGAAATTGGATAGCTGCGGCAATTGGGTCGACATTATGTTTTTCACATACTTGATAGATCCGTTGTACTTTTGCAATGATTTCATCAGATGCTGGTGCATAATCATAGTAAGAGCCAACCTTAGGACCAGATGCTAAAATACCTGAGTTAAATACGCCGGCAAGAATAATTGAAATATTCTTTTTGGCACATTCATCGAGAAAACCATCATCTGCGGTTTGGTTTAATAATGTATAGCGACCTGCGAGCATGAAACAATCAAAATCAGTATGCGGCATTGCTTCTTTTAGAACGTCATGTTCATTACAACCAATCCCAATTGCTGTTACTAATCCTTGGCTACGTAACTCATCCATAGCCTTATAACCGCCATCCATTGCAATCTTGAATTGTTTATTGTGCTGATCACCATGCGTATAACTACCGATATCGTGCATTAATAAAATATCAATTCGATTTGTACCTAAACGCTGGCAACTATCTTCAAATGAGCGCATCACGCCACTGTAGGAGTAATCATAATGACGATTAAATGGCGCTTCATTAGGGAAATCATTTGGCATTTGCACTCCTTGCTCATGGCGAGGGTGTAAAATACGACCAACTTTTGTTGATAGAATATAATCGTCACGATTATATTTATGAAGGCTTAACCCGAGACGACGCTCTGCAAGGCCCGCCCCATAGTGAGGAGCAACGTCGAAATAACGACAGCCAACATCCCAAATTTTATCTAAAGCAGCACACGATTGGCGAGTTGATATTTCACGATATAAATTACCAAAACCACTAGCTCCAAAACCAATTTTAGTTAAATCTAAATTTGTTTTGCCCAATTTTTTTGTTTCCATCATCTATCCTTAAATTATGCGATTAATTGGTTCATAGCTTTTTTAATACCATGTTGCTTAATATTGCTTATATGGGATGAAACGGTTTCAGTAAGCTTTGGTACACTGTTTAAATCTTCTCCCCAGTGTTCAGTCATACCAAGAACATTCATTGTTAATTGTTGAATATTGGATTCATAAAGAGGTTGCCACTCTTTGAAATTATTAAGTATTTTTAAATCATCATTTAGTTCATAGGTTTCATTTTCACGAGTTCCTTGATAGAAACAAATAAGTGCAGCTAATGAAAAGGAAATGTATGCAGGCGCTTGATGATAAGTTTTACTATATGAGATCAATTGTGGTAGAACTCGAGCCTTAAATTTGGCAAATGAGTTCAAAGAAATACTCAATAAGTTATGTTGGATGTATGGATTTTTGAAGCGGCTAATCACTGAGTTATAGAAATCAAGTAGTTCTTCTTGCGGCATTTTAATCATTGGTATGACTTCATGGCGAATAAGATTATCAACAAATGATTGAATATATTCATCTTCAATAGATTCTCTAACAGTATCGAATCCTGATAAGTACGCGACAGGAACCATTGAGGTGTGTGCACCATTTAAAATAGCAACTTTTCGCTCTTTATAGCTTTTTATATCGTCAACAACGTTAATGTTCAGTGGATATTGATTTAGCTTTAATTTATCTTTGAGCCAATCTGGCCCTTGAATAACAAATAAATAAAAATGCTCTGCTGTAACTAGGAAATTATCTTGATACCCTAAAGCTGATTCTATTTGTTGTATTTCATCTTTAGGGTAGCCTGTTACAATTCGATCAACAAGGGTAGAGCAAAATGTATTTGCCTCATTGATCCATTTTTGGAATTGATGCCCTAAATCCCATAGGTAAATATATTGTTCAATGCATTTTTTTAACTCTTCTCCGTTATAGTCAATGAGTTCGCAAGGAAGAAATATAAGCCCTTTATTGATGTCACCATTAAATGTAGTAAAACGATGAAGAAGAAATTGTGTAAGTTTACCTGGAAAAGTTGAAGCTGGTTGGTCATGAAGTTTATCAGTATCATTAAATTTGATACCAGCTTCCGTTGTATTTGAAATAACCCATTCTAAATCTGGATTTTCTGCTTCTAGTAGATACTGGTCAAATTCTTGATAGGCTAATATTTCTTTATTAACTGATTGTATTACTCTCGCTGTTGATTCCTTTTCTCCCTTTTCATTAATCCCTCTAATTAGAGTTGTATATAATCCATCTTGATTGTCTAGTTTTGGATGCAGGCTATTAATTGGTCTTATTACTGTAATGCCAGTATTAAAATCTGTATGCTCATTAAGTAAATCAAACTGCCAGTCAATAAACGCTCTTAAAAAATTACCTTCACCAAATTGTATTGCTTTTGTCGGGTAATTCTTTCGTGGGTATGACGCATTGTTTAATATCATAAATTTACTCTTATCTTTAAATTATTATTAGCTGTCAGGCGAGGTAAACTATGTGATGAATATACCCATGAAAAATTGCCTTTTTATCTGTATGGTTATTTAATGTGTTAGTATTCATTTTTTTCGGTTTTTTATCGGTATTTAATGTAAGGAACAAAGTAATATCGATGATAATTACAATAAGTATTGATCTATATAAGAAGCATAAATAAGATATGATTGTCAGGTGGGGGCTTTAATAAGAGGCCATTACAGTGAATACAGTCTACAAAATTAGTGATAAAGACAATGTTGTTATTGCATTAAAGAACTTTAAATGTGGTGAATTTTTTACTATTGGAAATAATAGTATTGAAATAAAAGAGCCTATTGATAAAGGCAATAAAATTGCATTAACTGATATTAAAAATAGTGAATTAATTATAAAATATGGATTTTCAATAGGTCATGCTATTGAAGATATAAAGCAAGGTTTTTTAGTTCACACCCACAATATAAAAACGAATTTATCTGATACGATTGATTATACATATACACCTAAAATAGAGAAAGAACGTGTTTCTCTTTCTGAAAGAGAAATTAATGTTTATCAAAGAAGTAATGGTGATGTAGCAATAAGAAATGAAATATGGGTAATACCAACGGTTGGTTGTGTAAACGGTATTTCAGAGCAGATTGTTAATGAATTTCAAAAGAGACATACACTAGATGATATTGATGGTGTTTTTGTTTTCAAGCATCAATTTGGTTGCTCTCAACTTGGTGGCGATCATGAAAATACTAAACTGATTTTAGGCGATCTCGTTAAACATCCAAATGCTGGTGGGTGTTTAGTGGTTGGGTTAGGCTGTGAAAATAATCAAATTTCTGCATTCAAAGAAAGTTTAAATGATTATGATGAAAACAGAGTCATGTTTATGAACTCTCAAGATGTAGAAGATGAGATAGAAAACGGTGTTGAAAAATTAGAAATTATTTATCAATTAGTTAGAGCTGATAAAAGACAGAAGTTGCCAATCGGCAAGTTAAAAATTGGTTTAGAATGTGGTGGTTCAGATGGTTTTTCTGGTTTAACTGCGAATCCATTACTCGGTAAGTTTTCTGACTACATCATTAACTATGGTGGTACATCTGTTTTGACTGAAGTACCTGAAATGTTTGGCGCTGAGCATCTTTTATTCGAACGATGTAACGATAAGAAGACGTTTGATAAAGCAGTGAATATGGTGAATGATTTTAAACAGTATTTTATCGATCATAATCAGCCAATCTATGAAAACCCATCTCCTGGTAATAAAAAGGGTGGGATCTCAACACTAGAAGATAAATCACTGGGTTGTACTCAAAAATCAGGTTCATCGAGTGTTATTGATGTTTTAATGTATGGCGAAAAAATAAAGCAAAACGGTTTATTGTTATTAAATGCACCAGGTAATGATCCTATTGCAACAACAGCTTTATGTGCGAGTGGGTGCCATATTGTGTTATTTACAACAGGTAGAGGGACACCTTATGGTGGGGTTGTACCTACAATAAAAGTGTCTTCGAATAATACATTAGCCGAGAAGAAGAAAAATTGGATTGATTTTAATGCTGGCAAACTTTTGACAGGTACTTCTATGGAGGATTTGTTAGAAGAATTTGTTGATCGTATTGTCGCTATTGCTAATGGTGAATTGACCTGTAATGAAAAAAACAATATGCGTGAAATTGCTATTTTTAAATCAGGTGTAACACTTTAAATAACGAGCAGCACCAAATGGTGCTGCTTTTTTATTGTTCAATTAGATTATTCTCAAAAGACTTTTTAGCTGTCTTTAAGTGAAGTTCTAATTCATCTTTTGCTTCTAAGTAATTACCAGATAACATTTTACACAATATCGATATATGTTCCGAAATAGCTATTTGATTTCTATTTCTTAAGTCGTGGTCATCCCATTGATACTGCAAATGAAATATCATGGATATAGTTTCAAAATACTCATCCATAAAAACATTATCGCTGGCAGATAGAATAAGTTTATGAAATTCCCTATCTATATTTGAAAACTCTCTATAGTCATTTATTATTTTTTTATCAAAGTTTTTATGTTGCTCTAATAAGTACTTTGCTTGTGTCCAGCGAATATCATTTTTAGGAAGTTGCATGAAACTTTTTATTGAATGGTTCTCAATTAACAATCTTAAATCATATAATTTGTTTACATAATTAACATCAATTGGAGTCATTTCCCATAGCCCATGCTCTTGAAGTTTTAGTATCTTAAATCGAGAAAGGATAACTAATTGTTCATGAACTTCTTTGACACTTATTCCAATTTCAGAGGCAAGTTCTCTTTCGGTGAAAAGGTCACCTGGTTGTATTTTTTTACTATTAACAGCATAATTAAGATATTTTTCAACAAGCTCTTTGGGTTGTTTTATTCTTGTTTTTTTTACTTTCTTATATTTATCATTACTATCCGGTATTCTTGATAAAACAATGCCATCGTTGGTTTCTATAAGTAATTTTTTGTCTATAAATTCATTTATTATATTTCTAATTGTCGTTCTACTTACACTATAAAGATCTGCAAGAATTGTTTGTGATGGTAATGGGGACTCGATATTTCCCTGACTTAAATCATCTATTATTTGATTAGCTATGAGTTTTCGCAAATTTTTACTTCGTGACATGCTTTATCCTCCTGCTATATATAAAAAACCATTTAACGACTAAAAAAAAGGATTACAGTCACACTAATTATTTATTTTAAAAATATGTGAAGTGTAAAGGTCGATAATGTTCTCAATTTAATGAGGAGCACCTGTTATGAAAACTTTAGTTGTTGAAAAACCATATACCTTTAAATATGAAGAAACTAATATTCAAAAGCCGAGGTTAAATACTGTTACCTTGCGTGTGTTAGCAGTCGGTATTTGTGGTACAGACATTCATGCTTATACAGGGAATCAGCCTTTTTTTACATATCCTAGAGTTTTAGGTCACGAAGTTTGTGGTGAAATTACTGAAGTAGGTGAAAATGTAACACAATGGAAGCAAGGTGACCGTGTTGCCTTAATTCCATATGTATCATGTCAAGTTTGTCCATCCTGCCAAAGTGGCCGTCCTAATTGTTGTGAAAATATTTCGGTTATCGGCGTTCATGAAAATGGTGGTTTTTGTGAGTATTTAAATGTCCCAGCATCGCAATTACTTTCAGTCTCTGATGTTGAACCATCTACAGCAGCCCTCATAGAACCATTTGCGATCAGTGCCCATGCTGTCAGACGTGCAAATGTGCAAAAAGGTCAAGACATCCTTGTGGTTGGGGCTGGGCCAATTGGACTTGGGGCTGCAGCTATTGCCAAAAGTGATGGTGCAAATGTTATCGTCGCTGATACTTCTGAAGAACGTCGTAAGCACATTGAAAAGGTTGTCGGCGTAAAAGCTATTACACCTGATGAAGAGGCGGTTAGAGAGTGTTTTTCAGGTGCTCTGGCACTGACTGTCATTGATGCTACTGGTAATGCTAATGCGATGAATAACGCTGTAAACCTGATTCGTAATGGCGGCACGATTGTGTATGTTGGTTTGCATAAAGGTAACTTAGAAATTAGTGATCCAGACTTCCATAAAAAAGAGACCACATTAATGGGAAGTCGTAACGCGACACTTGAAGATTTTGAAAAAGTGGCCCGTTTAATGGCGAGTAAAGACATCTCAGCAGAAATGATGTTGACTCATAGTTTTATGTTTTCTGAGTTGGCTGAAATTTATCAAGAGCAAGTTATTGATAACAAGCAATTATTGAAAGCTGTTATTTTAATGTCAGAGTAATTCGAGGTAATGATAATGGCAGATATCACCATTAGCGTTATTGGAGAATGTATGGTTGAGCTACAAAAGTCGGGGGAGTTATATAACCCTAACTTTGGTGGCGATACCTTAAATACAGCCTTGTATCTCGCTCGTTTAGTTAATGGAAAAAATATCAGTATTAATTATGTTACTGGTATTGGTGAAGATATTTTTAGTCAGAAAATGGTGAGAGCTTGGCAAGCTGAAAACATTAACACTGATTTAGTTCATACCTCAGCAACTAAAAATGCTGGTTTATATGTAATTGATACTGATTCTGATGGCGAGCGTAGTTTCCATTATTGGCGAAGTGATTCTGCCGCACGATATTGGTTACTCGATGTCAGTGTGCCAGATTTAGTCAGTAAGCTCAGTCAAAGCCAGTGGATTTATTTAAGTGGTATCAGCTTAGCAATATTGCCGAAACAAGCGCTTGAAATCTTGTTTGATGTTTTACATCAATGCCATCGACAAGGCACTAAGATTGCTTTTGATAACAACTATCGAGCAAATCTGTGGTCTTCGAGAGAGGAAGCTCAGTCTGCTTATCGCCGTATATTAAAGATGACAGATCTTGCTTTTTTAACTTTCGATGATGAGCAAGCATTGTTTGGTGATGCAAGTGAATCACAATCAATAGAACGCGCGCAAGTAATGGGAATTGATGAAATCGTTATAAAGCGAGGCAGTAACGCTTGTTTTGTTGTTAAAGATGACCAACTTCATGAGGTACCTGCTAGACATATATCAAATATTATCGATACAACTGCCGCTGGTGACTCGTTTAGTGCGGGTTATATGGCAAGTCGATTTATAGAATGTGATGTACTAAAAGCTGCTGCAATGGGGCACTTACTCGCAGGCACTGTTATTCAATACCCTGGTGCCATCATTCCGTTAGATGTAATGCCACAACTTAATAATTAGGAACAAATATGAATTTACTTGAAAAACTACAAACGATGAAAGTTGTGCCTGTTATTGCAATGGAAAATGCAAGTAATGCAGAAAAGCTTGCAAAAGTTTTGGTAGATAACGGCCTCCCATGTGCTGAGGTTACCTTTCGAACACCCGCCGCAAAAGAAGCAATTATTAATATGCGTAAGGCATATCCAGATATGTTATTGGGCGCGGGAACAGTGTTAACAACAAAACATGTCGATGATGCGATTGAAGCTGGCGTAGATTTTATCGTTAGCCCTGGATTCAATCCAAATATTGTTAAATACAGTCAACAACGCAAGGTTAAAATCATTCCTGGTGTTAATAATCCAAGCTTGGTGGAACAAGCTTTGGAGATGGGAATTGAGACACTAAAGTTCTTTCCTGCGGAGCCATCTGGTGGTGTTGCGATGCTAAAATCGCTAAGCGCAGTATATCCAGTTAACTTCATGCCGACTGGTGGCGTTAATGAGGCTAATATAAATAATTATCTTACATTACCTTCGGTACTTGCTTGTGGTGGTACTTGGATGGTTCCTAATGCTTTGATTGAAAATGAGCAGTGGGAAGATATAGCCGTTTTAGTAAAGACTGTTGTAGAACAACTTCGTAAAACAGTTGTTTAACAATGAAAAAGTCAGGTTCATTGAACCTGACTTTGCTTATTACGAGTTTTTTTGAATTGGGCGAGGGCGGCCTTCACTGTTAATAGCAACATAATTAAACGTTGCTTCGCATACACGGTATCGATCACCGACAGCCTCAACATCGACAGGTTTCACCCATACTTCAAGACCCACACTCATTGATGTATTACCAATACGCTTACATTCACCGTAACAGCAAACCACGTCACCAACACCAACGGGTGCTTTAAACTCTATTTTGTCAACAGAGACAGTCACAACACGCCCGCCAGAAATTTCTTTAGCAAGGATCGCACCTGCTAAGTCCAATTGGGACATGATCCAACCACCAAATATATCACCGTTGGCGTTGGTGTCGGCTGGCATGGCAAGCGTGCGAAGCAGAAGCTGTCCGCGAGGGATATTATTTTCAGTGTTCATGATTTACAACTTTACTGGTTATTGTCACTTTTCGGTAAGTGGCGATAAATGTAGCCACCGGTGAGGAAGGTAAAGAGTAGCGTTAATGCTAATAGCCCAAATACCTTAAAGTCTACCCATATATCTAAAGGGAAATTAAATGCAATATAGATGTTTACTATAGCGCAGACAACAAAAAACACACTCCAAGCAAGGTTAATTCGTAACCAAATTGATTCAGGTAAAGTAATTTCTTTACCCAGCATGCTTTTGATAAGCGGTTTACCCATAAATTGGCTAATAAGTAATGCTAGAGCAAAGATGGCGTAGATGATGGTGACTTTCCACTTAATGAAGTTTTCGTCATGGAGGAAAATGGTTAAGCCACCAAAGATGGCCACTAATACGAAAGTAACCAGTTGCATTTTTTCGACTTTTTTATAGATAAACCAAGTCAAAGCTACCTGAACCGCTGTTGCTGCAATTAAAGCGCCAGTGGCGATAAAAATGCCACTTGTTTTGAATAAAATAAAGAAAATTATAAGGGGAATAAAATCTATTAATTGTTTCATTACAACAACTCATTTTTAATAATTATTGATAGTATACCTTTTTAGAATCATGAATGAAAAACGATCAAAAAAAAGCTGCTTTTCACAATTTGGTGAGAGCATAGCTTTAGCGTTATGAGCTTGGAAAAATAGACTAGGTAATATGCGTAGAAAGAGTGATTCTATGTAGGGAGAAATAGTAAAAAGCCTATCAACGAGAAAGTGGCTCTCATGTGATAGGCTTTTATTAATAATTTTTTTAAGGTTTTAGCGTTTACTTGCCGCTTTCATCGATGAAATGAATGCAGATAATTTTTCTAACATTACGGTGTTGTTTTCAAGATTTTGCTCGATAATTTTCACGACTGCAGAGCCTGAGATTGCGCCCGCTGCACCTGCGGTGATCGCTTCCTTAACTTGCTCTGGAGAAGAAATACCAAATCCTAAAATAGCTGGCGGCGCGTTATGTGCTTTAAGGCTAGATAACAAGTGATCGATTGGCATTCCCGCTTTAGTTTCTGCACCCGTTACACCTGCGCGTGATAACAGGTAAGTGTAACCACCACCCAGTTCAGACACAGCTTGGAGCGTAGTTTCGTCTGCATTTGGTGGCGCAATAAAAATAGGGTGAACACCGTATTTATTTGCCGCATCACGAAACTCTTGTGACGCATTAACAGGAACGTCAGCAATCAGCACTGAATCTACACCTGCTTCTGCACATTGCTGATAGAAGTTATCGATACCTGCAGCAAACACTAGGTTGGCGTACATCAACAAACCAATTGGCATTGTTGGGTATTTCTGGCGAATTTGCGTAAGCATTTCAAAACACAACACAGGGGTTGTGCCAGATTCTAATGCGCGAATGGTTGCACCTTGAATTGTAGGACCATCAGCGAGAGGATCTGAAAATGGAATACCTAATTCTAAAGCATCAGCGCCAGATTCAACTAATGTATCAATGATCTTCATTGATTGTTCTGGAGTTGGATCGCCAATGGTAACAAAAGGCACAAAGGCGCCTTCATTGCGCTCAGCTAATGTGCTGAATAATTGTTGATAACGATCCATTATATAGCTCCTTTTTCCTGCAAAATATCGTGAACAGTAAAGATATCCTTGTCACCACGACCTGATAAGTTAACTACTAGCAATTGTTCTTTTTCTGGCTCTGCATGAATAAGTTTCATTGCATAAGCTAATGCATGAGCAGACTCAAGCGCAGGAATGATCCCTTCTTTACGTGCAAGCAATTGGAATGCATCTAGTGCTTCATCATCAGTTACAGATCCGTACTCAGCACGACCTGTTGCATTTAAGTGAGCATGTTGTGGACCGACTGATGGGAAATCAAGGCCTGCTGATACAGAGTAAGACTCTTCAACTTGACCGTGTTGATCTTGCATCAGTGGTGCTTTCATACCAAAGAAAATACCTAAGGTACCGTGTTTAAGAGGTGCACCATGCATATCGGTATCTAAACCTTTACCGGCAGGCTCTACGCCAATCAGTTTCACATCTGTTTCTTCAATGAAATCTGAGAACATACCTATGGCATTTGAACCACCACCGACACAAGCAATAACCGCATCAGGTAGGCGACCTTCTTTCTCTAAGATCTGGGCTTTAGTTTCTTCACCAATAATATGCTGGAATTCTCGTACAATCGTTGGGAATGGGTGAGGGCCTGCCGCAGTACCTAGCAAGTAGTGTGCTTTGTCATAACTTGCAGACCAATCGCGCATTGCTTCATTACAAGCATCTTTTAAGGTTGCAGAGCCTGAGTGGACAGGAATGACTTCTGCGCCCATCAACTTCATACGGAATACGTTAGGGCTTTGACGTTCAACATCTTTAGCGCCCATATAAACGCGGCATTTAAGGCCGAGTAGTGCACAAGCAAGTGCGGTAGCAACACCGTGTTGACCTGCACCAGTTTCAGCGATGATCTCATTTTTACCCATGCGTTTAGCAAGTAATGCTTGACCTAACACTTGGTTAGTTTTGTGCGCGCCACCGTGTAATAAATCTTCACGTTTCAGGTATAGCTTTGTTTTTGTCCCTTTCGTCAAGTTCTGACATAGCGTTAGGGCTGTTGGACGACCAGCGTATTCTTTAAGTAGTGTAATAAATTCTTGTTGAAAACTTGGGTCTTGCTGCGCTTCAATAAACGCATCTTCCAATTGGTCTAATGCAGGCACTAAAATTTGTGGTACATACTGACCACCAAATTCGCCAAAAAAGGCATCTAATTTACTCATAATTATTTATCGTCCTTAATATTTTTGATTGCCGCGAATGCCGCACTCAATTTATTCGGGTCTTTTTTACCTGGCGCACTTTCCACACCAGAATTTAAATCAAGGCCATCAAATCCTAATGCTGCCGCTTGTTGTGCGTTGTCTGCATTTAAGCCACCAGCCAGTAATATACCTTTGCGACCGCCGCTTTGGATCAACGACCAGTCGAAGCTTGTCCCTGTACCACCAGTTTGATTACCTACTTTACTATCAACAAGGTGTTTATCAACTTGGTATGCTGATAAATCAGGTAAAGCATCTGATACCCCGTGGGCTTTCCAAATTTTACATTGAGCTGGAAGTTGTGCTTTTAGCTCATTAATGTATTGCTGCGTTTCTGTGCCATGTAGCTGCACAACACTTAGTGCAAGTTGTTTTGCTGTATCGACAATTGTTTCAAGCTCTGCGTTTTGGAATACGCCAACATAATCGAGTGGGGCGCCTGTCATCACATGGCGTGCTTGCTCGATTTCAACACAGCGAGGGGATGCAGGAACAAAAATTAAACCGCCGTAAACAGCACCATTTTGGTAAGCGATGGTGGCGTCTTTCGCTTCGGTTAATCCGCAAACCTTGTTATCACCAAGTAATACACGGCGTACCGCAAGATCGAGGTTATCTTCTGCCATTAACGAGCTACCAATTAAAAAGCCATTGGCATATTGAGATAACTGGCGAATTTCTTGATTGCTATAAATGCCAGACTCCGAAATCACAATCGTGTCTGGTGATAATTTCGGTGCAAGCTGTTTAGTGCGGTCTAAATCAATACTTAAATCGCGTAAATTACGGTTGTTAATACCGACAACTTTCGCTTTTAAGTTAATTGCACGTTCAAGCTCTTCTTCGTTACTTACTTCGGTCAAAATGCCAAGATTTAATTGATTGGCAACATCAGCAAGGGTTTGGTATTCCTCGTCATTGAGGACTGACAACATAAGCAAAATAGCATCAGCTTGATAGTGACGAGCTAAATAGACTTGATAGGTATCAACCATGAAATCTTTACATAGTACCGGTTGGCGTACTTGACCACGGACTTGAGGGAGAAACTCAAAGTTACCTTGGAAGTACTTTTTATCGGTTAGAACTGAAATCGCACTAGCGTAGTTGTTGTACACACTAGCAATGTAATCAAGATTAAAATCGTCTCGGATCAAGCCTTTTGATGGTGAGGCTTTTTTACATTCAAGAATGAATGCAGGGCGCTCTACACCATTATCAGTATTGGTTGATAACGCTTGGTAGAAGTCGCGATCACTTGGGATGAGATCATCAATAAATGAATCAAGTGGCTGTGATTCCTTACGTGCTTCTACCCAAATTCTTTTGTCAGCAACAATTTTTGCTAATACTGTTTCCATGATTATCCTCGTGCTGCCAATTTTTCTACTAATTCAAAAGCTTTGCCTGATTGCATGACTTCAATGGCTTGTTGCGTATTTTGTTTAAGATCTTCTTGACCGAATAAACGTAATAGCAGGGCTACGTTGACTGCTACTGCACCAACTTGGGCAGGCGTACCTTTACCGGTTAAAATGTTAGTGATAATGGCGCGGTTCTCTTCAGGTTCGCCGCCTTTAATCGCCTCTAACGGGTAGGTATCCAAACCGAAATCAGCAGGAGTGAGAGTGTATTCGGTGATTTCGCCATTAATGATTTCCGCAACATGGGTTTCACCATGAATAGCCACTTCATCTAAACCACTACCGTGAACTACTGCCGCACGTTTCATGCCCATGGTAGCCATGGTTTCTGCAATCGGACGAACGAGGCTATTGTCGTAAACCCCCATAAGTTCAATGTTAGGTTTTGCAGGGTTAATTAAAGGCCCAAGTACATTGAAGATGGTGCGAGTCTTTAATGTTTGGCGTACTGGCATAGCGTGGCGTACACCACCGTGATATTCAGGCGCGAATAAGAAACACACGCCAAGTTCATCTAATGCGCCACGCGCGTTTTCTGGTGTCATCGCAAGGTTGATACCAAACTTATCAAGCAGATCTGAAGAGCCCGATTTGCTTGAAACGCCACGGTTACCGTGTTTCGCCACTTTAATACCACAAGCTGCAGCTACAAATGCTGCTGTGGTTGAAATATTAATGGTATTGGCACCATCGCCACCTGTCCCTACGATATCAGCAAAGTCATAATCTGGGCTTGGGAAGGCGTTAGCGTTAGCGACTAAAGCGCTTGCGGCTCCAGCAATTTCTTGTGGTGTTTCACCTTTAATTTTCAACGATGTTAAAACGGCCGACAGAATAATGGGATCGACTTCACCCTTGATAATTGCATCAAATAGGGTGTGACTCTCTTGTTGGCTCAGAGATTCTTGATCGTAGAGTTTATTGGCAATATCGTAAATTTTGTTATCCATAATCATCGTCCTTAATGCTTTGAATTATTCTTTCCGTTAGATGTTGTTACCCAATTTAAGGTCTGTGTTAAAAGCTCCGCCCCTTGTGTCGTTAGGATTGACTCAGGGTGGAATTGAAAGCCACATACCTTATCTTCTTCGTTCAGTACTGCCATGACTAAGCCATTAACATCGGCGATAGTCTCTAGGCTTGCTGGCATTTCTGTTGCAACTAATGAATGGTAACGTGCAATAGAGAGAGGATTCGGTAAATTGCCAAACACTGCATGTTGGTTGTGGCTCATCATTGCAGCTTTACCATGGACAATTTCACCTGCGCCTGAAACTTTACCGCCGTAAGCTTCAACAATCGCTTGTTGTCCTAGGCAAATACCAATCATTGGTACTTTACCTTTCACTCGTTGGATCAGTTCAGGCATACATCCTGCTTCTGCTGGCACACCAGGACCGGGGGATAACACTAAAACAGGATTGCTTTTGGCACTAAGTGCATTTTCTACTTGCTCTGCGGTTAAGTTATTACGGTAAATCGTTACTGGATGACCGAGAGAACGAAATTGATCAACAAGGTTGTAAGTAAACGAATCAAAGTTGTCGAGTAGCACAATATGGGCTGGGGTTGCGTTTGTCATTGTGGTTCTCCTTAACCTTGATGTGCTGTGCGAATAGCGTTAATGACTGCTTGCGCTTTGCCACGCGTTTCATCGGCTTCTGCTTGTGAAATGGAGTCGTAAACCACGCCAGCACCAGCTTGAACACTCGCAATACCATTCTCAACATAGGCTGAGCGGATAACGATACAAGTATCCATATCACCGTGACCAGTAAGGTAACCGACAGCACCGCCATAACTACCACGACGACGTTGTTCAACATCACGGATAAGCTGCATAGCTCGGATTTTCGGTGCCCCTGTTAATGTGCCCATGTTCATACACGCTTGATACGCATGAAGGGCATCAAGATCGCCTCGCAATTGGCCTACCACACGAGAAACTAAGTGCATCACATGGCTGTAGCGATCAACTTTCAGTAAATCTGCTACATAGCGGCTACCTGCTTCACTGATCCTGGCGACATCATTACGTGCTAGATCCACTAGCATCATGTGTTCAGCATTCTCTTTTTTATCGCAACGTAGCTCTAATTCAATGCGACCATCTAAATCAAGGTTAATTGATCCGTCGCTGTTTTTGCCTCGTGGTCGAGTACCAGCAATCGGGTATATCTCTACTTGGTTTGAATCTGAACAATATTTCAGTGCACTTTCAGGAGAGGCGCCAAACAGGGTAAATTCTGAATCTTGTAAAAAGAACATGTAAGGGCTTGGATTACCAATTTTCAATGCTTTATATGCTGCGAGAGTTGAAGGGCATGGCAAAGTAAATTGGCGTGATGGCACTACTTGGAACACATCGCCATTGATAACGTATTGTTTAAGATCGTTAACAGTTTGGCAGAAATCTTCATCACTAATAGAAGCCTCTGGCTCACATTTGTCTAATACTTGTGCGGGTGGCACAGGCTGAGGGTTTAAACAGATCTCTTTAATCGTTTGTAGGCGACGACTCAAATCGTGGTAGCTATTGGTGTAATGCTCGCCACCAAATAAAGTTGCTTGCAGCGTGCCTTTACGACGTTGGTGATCGATAATCAACAAGGTTTCGGCAATATAGAAAATATAGTCAGGACAGTTATTGTCTTGCTTCACTTCTGGTAGCGGCTCAAAATCAGCGACTAAGTCATACGCAAATAAGCCACCTAAGAATAAGGCTTCTTTTGGGTGGTGTTTGGTATTAAAGGCATGTTGGATCAAACGTAGAGCATCGAATGATGAGGTTTGACGTAAGCGGCTATCCTCATCAATATCATGAGCGTGGGATGGAAATACCAAGGTTAATGTTTTTCCATTGAGTACTGCATGAATATCGTTAGGCAGTTGGCTTTGTAAATGTGTAATGACATTCACACCATTACTGGTTAGTGCTTCCAACGTGACTTCTTTACTGCGGCAAACAATACGTACCGCAGCATCAACAAGCATTAAGCTCTTTAAATCTTGCTTAGAATCAACTTCTGCTGATTCTAATAAAAGGTTGTGCGGGCGATCGCCACAAACTGAAAAGTACAGTTCAGTGGGATCGGCAACATAAGGTACATCAAGGCTGAGAAGATCGATCTCATTAGCAGCTAATGTATTTTGCCCTAGTGGATGATTTCCTATTGAGTGAGTATTCACAGCGTTCTCCCTGCCGCTTCCACAAACGGTTTTAATTCCTGCATTAATTGTTCAAACATTGGTGCGGTTAATGCTTGATGACCATCAGATAAGGCTTCACATGGGTTTAAATGTGATTCGACAATGATGCCATCGGCGCCAACAGCAGCCGCTGCGCGTGAGAGTGGGATCACTAACTCACGAATACCTGTTCCATGGCTTGGGTCTACCAGCACGGGCAAATGGGTATGTTGCTTTAAATAAGCGACCGCGTTGAGATCCAATGTATTTCTCGTTGCTGTCTCAAACGTTCTAATACCACGTTCACACAAAATGATATTTGGGTTACCTGCATCATAAATATATTCAGCAGCGAGTAGCAATTCCTCGATAGTGGCTGAAAGTCCGCGTTTGAGCAAGATCGGTTTTTTACTTTCACCGATAATTTTTAACAAGCCATAGTTTTGCATATTTCTCGCACCAATTTGAAAACAATCAATATATTGAGTCATTTTTTCAACTTGGCTCACATCCATGACTTCAGATACGGTAGGTATACCGAGCATGTCATTGGCTTTTTTTAACAATTTTAACCCTTCAATACCTAATCCTTGGAAATCATAAGGGCTGGTGCGAGGTTTATAAGCGCCGCCTCGCAGTGCCATAGCACCATGAGACTTCACCATTTCAGCAACAGACAATAATTGTTGCTCTGATTCGACCGAGCAAGGGCCTGCAATAACAGCAAAACGATCGCCACCTACCGCAGCAGAGCCAAAACGTACCACTGTGTTGTGGGCTTGGACTTCTCGGCTAACCAGTTTGTATTTAGTTAAAATGGGTTTTACCGTTTCAACTAAAGGGTTTGCTTCTATATTTAAGCTTTGTAAAACACGTTCATCACCCAATGCACCTAACACAATGCGTTCACTGCCAGGCATATAGAGCGGTTTTAATCCGACACTGGCGATTTGAGCCAGTAGGCTTTTGGCATCAGCTTCTGTCGCTTGCGGTTTTAAGACAATAATCATGATGTCATCCTTGTAAATGGTCGCAGTGAAGGCTAGGTGCAGTGCCCGTTTTATTTTTTATCTGGTTAAATTCGGCGTTATAAAAAAGCCCGCAATGATGGCGGGCTCGTTGTAATTTTGCTGAGTTACAGCTATTCACACCGCCCGTAAGTAGGAGTGCCACCACCAATTATTGAAGAAAACGCATTGTTGATTTTGAATTTGCTGTAACATGTAAGAGTCCTATTAGGTATTAGTTACATTTTTGCTATCAGCTAAATGTACGTGATGCCTTTCAAGTAAGTATTGGATATTTGGTACCTGCGTACTAGTAAACTAGTTCACGATTATAAAGTCAAGAATAAAACTTATGTTGTTTGATTTACATAGCCATACTACAGCGTCTGACGGTCGCTTAACGCCGCAAGAATTAGTTCGACGAGCCGTAGATATGCGAGTCGACATCCTGGCAATTACTGATCACGATACGGTTGCTGGCCTACATGAAGCGCATACAGTGATAGAGCAAGAAGCCTTGCCTATTACGTTAATCAACGGTATTGAAATCTCTACCGTGTGGCAAAACTTTGATATTCATATCGTTGGTCTTAATATAGACCCACAAAATCCAACGTTAGTCGCGTTTATTGAGCAGCAAGTAGAGCGTCGACTTGAACGTGCTAAAGAAATTGGCGCGCGACTTGAGAAAAACAAAATGCCAGGGGCATTTGAAGGCGCTGCTAAACTTGCGGGTGATGCATCGATCACTCGTGCGCATTTCGCTCGTTGGATTGTTGAACAAGGTTATGCGAAAACCATGCAGGCAGTGTTTAAGAAATTCTTAACGCGCGGCAATCCGGGTTACGTACCACCAAACTGGTGCACTATCGCCGATGCTATTGATGTGATTCATGCCGCTGGCGGTAAAGCGGTTATTGCTCATCCTGGTCGTTATAACATGACGGCAAAATGGCTTAAGCGATTAATTCAGCATTTTATTGAAGCGGGTGGTGACGGTATGGAAGTATCGCAGCCTCAGCAAGCACCGCAAGAACGACGTACCTTAGGGGATTACGCCATACAATTTAATTTACTTGCTTCACAAGGGTCCGATTTTCATTACCAATCACCTTGGACTGAATTAGGACGTAACTTGTGGCTCCCTAAAGATGTGCCAGCAATTTGGCATGATTGGGAAGTTGAGAAAAAGCGAGTAGAGGTAGAAATTCAGGCTGAGCCTGCTGCCTCAAAGGAGGAATAATGAGTCAATTTTTTTATGTTCACCCAGAAACACCCCAAACGCGTTTGATTAAACAAGCGGTAGAAATTATTAAAAATGGCGGTGTTGTAGTTTATCCAACAGATTCTGGTTATGCCCTTGGTTGTCAGTTAGAAAACAAACAAGCACTAGAGCGTATTTGTCAGATCCGTCGTTTAAACGAAAAGCACAACTTCACTTTGTTATGCCGTGATTTATCTGAGCTATCTTTGTATACCCGTGTTGATAATATCGCTTTCCGTCTTTTACGTAATAACACTCCAGGTGCATACACCTTTATATTTAAAGGGACAAAAGAAGTACCTCGTCGTTTAATGAATGCTAAACGTAAAACGATTGGTATTCGTGTTCCTGATAATGCGATTGCACTGGCATTACTTGAAGCGTTAGGTGAGCCTCTAATGTCAACCAGTCTTATCTTACCGGGTAATGAAACAACAGAAGCGGATCCCGATGAAATTCGCGATAAGTTAGAACATGCTGTTGATTTGATTATGCATGGTGGTTACTTAGGTGAGCAGCCAACAACAGTGATTGATTTCAGTGAAGGTGAAATTAATATTGTTCGAATTGGTGCAGGTGATGTGACACCGTTTGAATGATCTAGAACGTTCTAAAATTCAGTAAATCTAATAAAAGCAAATAGTTAGTTTCTAGCTGTTTGCTTTTTTGTTTTTATCCCTATTTTATTTGTTTGATTTTCCTGTAAATAACCTCGCAATCGACTATCTTTTTATAGCTAACTTTGCCTTCTTTTGGCATAATGCGCGCCCACATTCTGATAAAAAGTGAGTAGTTAATGCCTCACACAGAATCCAAATTAATGCTATTCGCATAAATGGTTTTGGTTAATTAACTGTCTGATTTTAAATTAGAAAGTGTTATCCGAAATCTTTTGATGAGTATTTCGACGCCTGTGAAGGCGACAAAGGTTTGTCTACAATGAGTGAAAAATTACAGAAGGTATTGGCACGAGCTGGCCAAGGATCACGTCGTGAAATCGAATTAATGATCCAAAACGGTCGAGTGAGTGTTGATGGTGTCGTTGCTAAACTTGGCGATCGTCTTGAAGATTTATCAGTAAGTGTTCGTATTGATGGTCATAACATTGAGCTGATCTCTTCTGATGAAGAAATTTGCCGTATTCTTGCTTACAACAAGCCAGAAGGTGAGCTATGTACTCGTCACGACCCTGAAGGCCGCCGTACTGTATTTGATCGTCTTCCTCGCTTAAACACAGGTCGCTGGGTATCAGTAGGCCGTCTTGATGCGAACACCTCAGGTTTATTGTTGTTTACAACAGACGGTGAACTTGCTAACCGCTTAATGCACCCAAGCCGCACGGTTGAACGTGAATACATGGTTCGTGTATTTGGTGAAGTGACTGAGCAAATGGTAAAGAACGTTGTTAAAGGTGTTGAACTAGAAGATGGTTTAGCACGTTTTGAAGATGTTGTTTACGCTGGTGGTGAAGGTATGAACCATACCTTCTACGTAGTGATCACTGAAGGTCGTAACCGTGAGGTTCGTCGTTTATGGGATTCGCAAGGCGTTACTGTTAGCCGTCTTAAGCGTGTTCGTTACGGTGATGTTTACCTAACGAAAGATATGCCTCGTGGTGGTTGGAGTGAGCTTGAACTAAAAGAAGTGAATGAGCTTCGTGCGACAGTTGAACTTCCACCTGAGACTGAAACAGCATTAACTGTTGAAGGTCAAAAGCGTAAAAAAGGCATTCGTCAGATCCGTCGTGCTGTTCGTCGTCACGAAGAGCGTGTAGAAACCGGCGGTGGTCGCGGTCGTCGTGGTCGTGGTAACGATCGACGTAACCCTGGCTCTAGTCGTAATGCTGAAGTTGAAGCTCAATCAAATGAGCGTCGTGGTAATGGTCGTTCGCAGCCAGCAAAAGGTCGTGATAATCGCGATAGTCGCGATAACGGTAAGCCGCAATCATCAGGTCGCCCACAAACATCGGGTAAACCGCAATCATCAGGTAAGCGTAAGCCTTCAGGAAATGCAGCAAATCGCCGCAATCCTTTAGCCAATAAACCAGCTAAACCACGTACTCGTAAGTAATTGGTTTAGACTAAATGAATAATTAAAAGCCGACCTAGTGTCGGTTTTTTTGTATCCGCTAAGTCACGTGGTATAACTCAAATAGGCACAGAGTAAATAGTGTGAATATTGCTGTGATGCACTTTACTGTGAAGGGATGCTAAACATATAACGAATAGTCAGTGAGTATAGCAATGTTAGATACATTGAGAGAGCAACAACGGGGACGATTGATCACGGTCTTTGGCGTGATGGTATTAAGTTTTGATACGCTACTCGTGCGTTTAATTGATAGTAATGAATGGACATTAATTTTCTGGCGCGGCTTCTTACCTGCTGCCATGTTGTTTATTGTGCAGTGGTTTTCAGATAAAAAACTGATCACGCAACATTTACTGCGTCCATCGTTATTAACTTTAATTACTGCTGGGTTGTTTAGCGCATCTACCATTTGTTTTGTTTTATCACTGAATAATACCCAAGTGGCCAGTACCTTGGTTATTACCAATACTGCACCTTTATTTACGGCAGTGATTGGTTTCTTTTTCTTAAAAGAAAAGTTAGATAAGGCAACGATCTTTGCGATCATTATTGCTGTGGGTGGGATAGGGCTAGTGTTTGGTTATCATCCTACTATTGATGAGCTGAGAGGGGATTCACTTGCTTTAGTTTCTGCTATTGCGATAGCTGTCTATCTTGTGGCACTTCGTAAGACAGAGGGGCAGCTAGGCTCTATTTATATTATCCTTGCAGGTGTATTTACATCTATTATTTCGCTTTCTGTTGGCGCTAAACCGTTCGCACTGGATATGCAACATGCTATTTATATGTTCTTACTCGGTGGTATTGTGATCCCATTGTCTTTCTATTTGATTGCACATGGGCCACGTTATTTACCCGCAGCTGAAACCAGTTTGATTTTGTTGCTTGAAGTGCTTTTTGGTCCGTTGTTGGTATGGTTGATCATTGGGGAAACACCAACAGCCAATGTGTTGCTAGGCTCTGCTGTCGTTGTACTGACCTTGTCTTGTTTATTTGCTTGGCAATGGCGAAAACAACTTAAAACACAAAGTCACTAACACTAGATTTAGCTGTAAAAAGCCGACATTTGCGTCGGCTTTTTTGTTTATATCTCAATGAACAGCTTTATTCTTCTTCACAATGGCTGTGAGTCGATGTTGGCTTAGGCTGGGCATCAATACATTTACCAGAAACATGGCGGCTTTCTGGTCCCATTAGATACACATAGAGCGGGATGATATCTTTTGGCGTTTTAAGCTGCATTGCATCCTCTGCTGGGAAGGCTTTGGCACGCATTCCTGTTCTTGTGCCACCAGGATTTATTGCATTTACTTTTACGTTGGTGTTGCTTAATTCATCAGCAAGGACTTGCATCATGCCCTCGGTCGCAAACTTTGAAATAGCATAACTGCCCCAAAATGCACGACCACTATGACCAACGGTTGATGATGTGAAAATAATTCTGCCATCGGGTGATTTCTTGATAAACGGAATAACAGCTTGAGTTAATAAAAACTGCGCTTTCACATTGACTTGCATTACATCATCAAAGGTCGATTCTTCAATTTGTTCCAGTGGACTAAGTACGCCCAAGATCCCTGCGTTATGTAATACCCCATCGAGGCGACCAAATTGTTGCTCGATGGTATCCACCATATCGAGGTAGTGTTGTTTAGTCGCGCCCATTAAATCTAAAGGGATAATCGCTGGCTGTGTGTAGCCCAGAGTTTCAATTTCATCATAAACGGCTTCAAGTTTTGCTACTGTTCTACCGAGTAAAATAACCGTTGCACCATGGGCTGCATATTGAATAGCGGCTTCGCGTCCAATGCCATCACCTGCACCTGTTACTAAAATGACACGATCTTTAAGAGAATCAGCAGCATTATGGTATTCCACGTTAGCATCCTTCTAATGTTGATTTTTCTTGTTATTTGGCTGATTTTTCGCCGAAGAACCCCACCAAGTATTGAGCTTGGTAACAATATAGATTACTACTAAACAAAACATATCAGAATTTACTCGCTGATTAAATTTCCTTTCATCTTAAGACGTGATCTATAAACCGATTCATTACATTTTTCTGAAAGAGAAGATAGCGATAAACGTGATAACACAGTTACAATAACGGTTGGCACTTTTTACTGCCAACAAAGAGGATTGGATATTGGAATTTTTATTTGATTATGGACTATTTTTCGCCAAAATCGCGACAGTGGTTGTTGCGATTGTTGGTGTATTGGTACTAGTAAAAGCATTGAATGGTCGTCATGGTTCGCAGAAAGGTGAACTGGAAGTGAGCGATCTGACAGAACAATACAAAGATACTGTGAACCAACTTGAATCTCACTTATTTGATAAAGCGTTATTAAAAGCTCGCGATAAAACAGATAAGAAATCAGAGAAAGAAAAAGATAAAGCACGCCAACAAGAAGTGAAACAAGCGGCTAAAAATGGCAGCTTAGAAACATCACGTGATCCTCGTTTATTTGTTATTGATTTCCACGGTAGTATTGATGCGCGTGAAGTATCGTCATTACGTGAAGAGATCACGGCAATTCTGGCGGTTGCTATTGAAGGTGATGAAGTATTACTGCGCTTAGAAACGGGCGGCGGTATGGTACATGGTTATGGTTTAGCATCATCTCAACTTGATCGTTTAAAAGCAGCAGGCATTAAGCTGACGATTGCAGTTGATAAAGTAGCAGCAAGTGGCGGTTATATGATGGCATGTGTTGCTGATAAAATTGTTTCAGCCCCGTTTGCAATTGTTGGCTCAATTGGCGTGATTGCTCAACTACCTAACTTTAATAAGGTATTGAAAAAGAACGATATTGACTACGAGCAAATCACCGCTGGTGAGTTTAAGCGCACATTAACCATGTTTGGTGAGAACACTGATAAAGCACGTGAAAAATTCCAGATGGAAATCGAAGAAACTCACGGCTTATTTAAGAACTTTATTGCAGCTCACCGTCCAGATCTTGATCTTGAAAAAGTGGCGACGGGCGAACATTGGTTTGGTCAACAAGCGTTTGAATTAGGTTTGGTTGATCAAATTTCAACCAGCGATGATTTGATCACTGAAGCATGTAAAGACCGTGAAGTACTTAAAGTAAAATACGTACGTCGTAAGAAGCTTGCAGAGAAACTAGCAGGAGCATCAAGCGAAGCTGCGGATAGTTTACTGATGAAGTGGGTTGCGCGCGGTCAGCGTCCATTTATGTAAGTATTTGTACACAGATATTAAAAAACCCGCTTGATGCGGGTTTTTTTATTCTCGTCATTTTTAGCTTTCTAGCGTAAATTCAGGAGAAAGCTTGTGTGCGAGCATTTTGAACATATTGAAAACAACAGTGGTGTTTGGTGTTGGTAATCCTTCATCATCAAGGAAGTATTCACCTTTGAAAATTAATACACCATCGCGCTCTTCGACAGAAGTTGCACGCATCCCATCAATATAAGACTCTTGATCTTGAATGATTTGGTTAGCAATCATTAGTAAATCAGTTGATGAAATTGGGTTTTTATCACTCATAGTAAAGTCTCAAACAATCTAATAGCCTGCATAGTCTATTTAACTTAATTGAATAAAACAAATAAACAAAAATGTAGAGTGTTTATTATTTAATCAATATTAAGGTATGTTTTGTTTTAATGTCTTTAATTGTGTGACCAAATACATAAAAAATTTTTTTACGTTAGTCAGTGATATTAGATAAATGGTAATGATCTGCGCAAATTCATGCCCAATTTATTTTGTGGTAGCTAATAGCTTTTGTAAAACAACATTTTTCTTCTACTATATCTTTTTAAATCATACTGTTATTTGATAGTTTGTTATATTACATTTATGTTATACATTTTGTTAACAACTGGGGAAGGTACAACCAAACAGACAGATTTCGTTAAAAAGCAGTTGACCTTCTTGTATTCTAGCCCAATATGTAAATAGAATTTTACGTAGCGGCAATGAAATTTTTCATTGCAAAAATGTTTGATTACGAAAAAGATCATAGGCAATCATATTAATTCACTGCTCCTATCTTTTTATGATTAGTGACTTAATGAGATTGGTTGAATGTTGCTGAATTACTCGGTAATACAGTAGCAATTTTTTATTTTTATATTTAGCGAGCACGAGGACGTAATAGAGTCATTATGGGTAAATCTCTCGTTATCGTGGAGTCCCCCGCCAAGGCTAAAACGATTAATAAGTACTTGGGTAAGGATTTCATTGTTAAGTCAAGTGTTGGTCACGTTCGTGATTTACCAACAGGTGCACGTAGTAATGGCAAGAAAGCCGCGGCAACATCGACCAAAGGGTTGAGTGTTGAAGAAAAAGCACGCATCAAGCAAGAGAAAGACCGTAAAGCGCTGATCAGTAAAATGGGGGTTGATCCCTATGATGATTGGAACGCGCATTACGAAGTGCTTCCGGGTAAAGAAAAAGTCGTTAATGAATTACAAAAACTAGCAGCAGACGCTGACTATGTTTATCTCGCAACCGATTTGGACCGCGAAGGAGAAGCCATTGCGTGGCACCTTCGTGAGATCATCGGTGGCGATGATGCACGCTATAAGCGAGTTGTGTTCAACGAAATTACGAAGAATGCAATCCAGCAGGCCTTTGAAGAGCCTGGTGAACTTAATATTGATGGTGTAAACGCACAGCAAGCACGTCGTTTCTTAGACCGTGTTGTTGGCTTTATGGTTTCACCATTACTGTGGAAAAAAGTCGCTCGTGGTTTATCTGCGGGTCGTGTTCAGTCTGTAGCGGTTAAATTAATCGTTGAACGTGAACGCGAAATTAATGCTTTTGATCCTGAAGAGTTTTGGGATATCCACGCTGACACATTAACCGTCGGTAAAGATGCGTTACGTTTAATGGTGGCTCAACAGGCTGGTAAAACATTCCGTCCTGTTAATGAAAAAGACACCATGGCGGCAAAAGCGTTACTTGAAAAAGCAGCGTACGAAGTGATTGATCGTGAAGATCGTCCAACTAGCAGTAAACCATCAGCGCCATACATTACCTCAACACTGCAACAAGCGGCGAGTACGCGCTTAGGTTACGGTGTTAAGCGTACAATGGGCTTAGCGCAACGTTTATACGAAGCGGGTCACATTACCTATATGCGTACCGACTCAACCAACCTATCTAAAGAGGCGGTTGAATCAGCACGTGAGTTTATTGGTAGTGAGTACGGTGATGAATATTTGCCAAAAGCGGCCAATGTTTATGGCAGTAAGAAAAATGCTCAAGAAGCGCACGAGGCGATTCGTCCTTCTCACGTAGAAATGAAAGCTGAAAACCTAGAAGGTATGGAAGCTGATGCGGTTAAGTTATATGACTTAATTTGGCGTCAATTCGTATCATGTCAAATGGTGCCAGCGAAATACGATTCGAGCACGATTACGGTAAAAGCGGGTGACTTTAGCTTAAAAGCGAAAGGTCGTACGTTACGTTTTGCTGGTTGGACTCTAGTACAGCGTCCATCTGGTAAAAATGAAGACACTACGCTGCCTATGGTTAACGTGGGCGATGTATTGAAGCTAGAACAACTCGAACCTAAGCAACACTTTACTAAGCCGCCAGCGCGCTTTACAGAAGCAGCATTGGTTAAAGAACTAGAAAAGCGTGGCATTGGTCGTCCATCAACTTATGCATCTATTATTTCAACGATTCAAGATCGTGGTTATGTGCGTGTTGATCAGCGTCGTTTTTATGCTGAGAAGATGGGGGAGATTGTTTCAGATCGCTTAGACGGTAGTTTCCCTGACTTGATGGATTTCGATTTTACTGCCCGTATGGAAGGTAATCTCGATAAAATCGCTGAAGGTGAGAAAAACTGGAAGAAAGTGCTTGATGAGTTCTTCTCTGATTTCACTACTGAGCTTGAAAAAGCTGAGCTTGATGAATCAGAAGGCGGCATGAAGCCTAACAATATCGTATTAACTGATATTGAATGTCCAACGTGTTCTCGCCCAATGGGGATTCGAACTGCATCAACGGGTGTATTCCTAGGTTGTTCTGGTTACGCACTGCCACCTAAAGAGCGTTGTAAAACAACGATCAACTTAGGTAGTGAAGAAGGCATTGTTAACGTACTTGAAGAAGACGTTGAAACGGCAGCATTACGTGCCAAGAAACGTTGTCCTATTTGTAGTACTGCAATGGACGCCTACCTGATCGACAAAGATCGTAAACTACACGTTTGTGGTAATAACCCAAGCTGTGAAGGTTACATCGTTGAAAAAGGTGAGTTCAAGCTTAAAGGCTATGAAGGCCCTGTTATCGAATGCGACAAGTGTGGTTCTGATATGGAACTGAAAAACGGTCGCTTCGGTAAGTACATGGGCTGTACTAATGAAAGCTGTAAGAACACCCGTAAGATCCTGAAAAATGGTGAAGTTGCGCCACCGAAAGAAGATCCAGTACATCTTCCAGAAATACCTTGTACGCAAGATACTGATGCTTACTTTGTACTTCGTGACGGCGCGTCTGGTTTGTTTATGGCAGCAAGTACCTTCCCTAAATCGCGTGAAACACGTGCGCCGTTAGTGGAAGAGCTAGTACGCTTTAAAGATCGCCTATCACCTAAGTTTACTTACCTAACTGAAGCGCCAGTGGCAGATCCAGACGGTCTACCAACTGTGGTTCGTTTTGCTCGTAAGAGTAAAGAAAACTACGTGCGTTCTGAGATTGACGGTAAGCCTTCAGGTTGGACTGCACTTTACGTTGATGGTAAATGGGAAATCACGGACAAACGTAAAAAGCCAAAGAAAGAGAAAGCAGAAAAAGAGAAAAAGTAATCTTTATTTCTCGCTAATAAAAACGCCACCAGTGAAAGTTATTACTAGTGGCGTTTTTGTTTTTTAGCGTACAAAACATCTAATCGTGGTGATGAGTGTAAATATAAGCTTATTCAGGTACGCCACTGTGGAAACGGAAAGTGTTGTCAGGCGCTTGAATTAGCTCTGCTTCTTTTGCACCAATCACATTGACACGATCACTTATATCCTGACCCGCAATTTTTTCAGCTAGCGTTAAATAATCCTGATAATGGCGAGCTTCTGAGCGTAATAACGAGATATAAAACTTTTTGAGTTCAGGGTCTAAATAAGGCGCTAACTTGGCAAAACGTTCACAAGAGCGCGCTTCAATGAAAGCACCAACGATGAGTTTATCGATTAATGTTGCCGGCTCATGAGTACGCACTGCTTTCATTAAGCCTTTGGCGTAACGTCCCGCATGCAAGTTAGAGTAGGGAATATCACGTTTTTCCATGATCTCTAACACTTGCTCAAAATGGTGAAATTCTTCTTTAATTAAACGCACCATTTTTTCAATGAGCTCTTCACCATAAGGAAAATCAGGACGAGCGACCAATGGTGCAGATAAGCCATTTTTTTTGTTATGAAATAGCGCAGTAGAGCGATTAGCGCCACCGTAAACGAAATCTTCATAAGGTTTCGCCCATGCAAGTAGCGCTTCACCACTGGCTTTATCAACTGCATATTTACGTACCATGAACATCGCGGTTTGGCTGGCTTTTAGTTCACAGTTACAGTGATCGACTAACAATGCAGTTAGGTTTTCTGGTTTGCGTGCCTCTTCAATCCAACTATCTGGTGTTTCACATTGAAGAAATTGTTTAATGGGCGTCAGTAGCTCATTGATCATCTGTTGAGTGTTATCCATAAGGCGTATCTATTTATTGTTATAAGACGTAAAAAAGGCCGCTACTGCGACCTTGGTAGATGAAGCTATTTTAAGCCAAAGTAAATCAAATCACCATTTACGCTTTGGCTGGAATAAGACATCGAGATCGTCTTGGTCTTTATCGAGCTGTTGTTGGCGCTCTTGTTCGTAGTTCATTGATTGCTTGTTATCAATTTCATCAAGCATCAGCTGTAGTTTTTCTCGTGCTTGGTTAGCATAGTTGTCATTTTTAGCTGAAAGTACATCAATGCCTTTCTTAAGCAATTGCTTTGCTGTACCAATTTGTCCTTTAATACGCGCTTCATTCGCGCGCTTAACGACATTTTCAATATTAATACGTAGTTGAATCGACTCTAAACGGGCATTCTCGTTAACAAATGCCTGAGTACCCATACGGCCTTTACTGTGCTCACTTTTGATCACTGTCTTCAAACGTTTGACAAGCTGTAGCATACCAATCGCTTGTTTGTCCGTATTCGGCACTTTAAAAGGGGTAATGTCGGCATTACTGTAATTAGCTTCTAAATGGGTAATTTGCTCGCTGACATTTTTTATACGGTGAGTCAAAGAGCGATCACTAGGTGATGCTTCTGACATTTGTTGTAAAGCATCAACAATACGTTGGTTTAAGCAGACCAATAATTCTTTGCTATAAGGCAGGTGATGCGCATTACCGATTAACTCTTCAGTCGCATCAATAATCGCAATATGCTTAGCCAATTCTTGTTGCTTGATCGACTCTAAACGCTGGCGATATTGAATAATAACGTTGTAGCCAACAATAAGCGCAAGTAACAGACCAATGAGGCCTATAACTAAAGGAATACTCATAAGATATATCTATCTTCCATGCATTAATCTTGAATATTGCAGGATACACTATCTCTAAAAAACAGCCTAGTGAGATGCTTACTAAATAGGAGCTTTGTTCAGATCGATATGTAATTTGTGCTGTGTGGCAAATTTAGGCGTAACAAAATATCCCGAAAGTCGCTTAATATGTGTGCTTGTTGAAATGTTGAGATATTTTACCGGTCTTGATTTATTGTCAAAACATTGAGTTAGGTAACTAAAAAACAAACAAATGCTATGAAATTAACTGATTTCAATATATAAAATGTTAATTACATGGTTGCATTCTTATACCTGTCTCATTAAATACCATAAGGGCTTGATGGATGTGGTGTGAAAGGTAACGGATTATTGAGTAGGTAGGCGGTACCATGAAATTACAACAGCTACGTTATATTGTTGAGGTGGTTAATCACAACCTTAACGTTTCATCGACGGCTGAGAGTTTATATACTTCTCAGCCCGGTATTAGTAAGCAAGTTCGATTGCTCGAAGATGAACTTGGCATTCAGATTTTTGAACGAAGTGGTAAGCATTTAACTCAAGTGACACCTGCTGGTGAAGAAATTGTTCGTATTTCACGTGATATTCTATCAAGAGTAGAAAGCATCAAGGCTGTAGCTGGTGAACATACTCACCCTGAAATGGGAACGCTAAACATTGCGACGACCCATACCCAAGCACGCTATGCTTTGCCATCGGTGATTCAAGGTTTTACAGCACGATACCCGAAAGTATCATTACACATGCATCAAGGAACGCCATCTCAAATTGCTGATGCCGTTGGTAAAGGTCGTTCAGATTTTGCTATTGCGACAGAAGCGTTGCATTTGTATCAAGATATGATCATGTTGCCATGTTATCACTGGAATCGTTCAATCGTGGTTCGTAGTGATCATCCATTAGCAACCAAAACAAACATTACTATTCACGATTTAGCGGCTTATTCTCTTGTGACGTATGTTTTTGGTTTTACTGGACGCTCAGAGCTTGATAGTGCATTTAATCGTTCAGGTTTGACGCCTAAGATTGTATTTACGGCAACAGATGCGGATGTTATTAAAACTTACGTACGTTTAGGCATTGGTGTTGGTGTCATCGCCAGCATGGCAATGGATCTTGAAACAGATAAAGATTTAGTTGCTATTGATGCCAGCCATATTTTTGAAGCGAGTACGACCAAGATAGGCTTTAAGAAAGGTACATTCTTGCGTACGTATATGTACGACTTTATGGAACGTTTTGCACCTCACTTGACTCGTAATGTGGTCGATCAAGCAATAGCGTTAAAGACTAATGGTGAAATTGAAGCGATGTTTGCTTCTTTTGATTTACCGGTACGATAACTTTTTTGTTCTCTATTTTTAAAACCGCCACTCTTGGCGGTTTTGTTGTTTATAGGAAGGTGTATTTAGGTATACACTAGCGCCCCTTGTTTTTATGTACCTTAAAGTTGCTATTTTATGACTTGCTATGCCAACACTTTTCACCAATTAGATACGTTATTGACGAAAAATAGACAATATTGGCAGTTTGTTCCTTTTGCTGATGAGGGGTTTGCATGGCAACAGCAACACCCTGAATTTTGTCAATGGTTACAGTCTATTGATGATCAAAGTTTGCAGCAGTTAAATCAAGATCATGACGCACTATTAGCAGCGTTTGAACCATGGATCCCTGATGCTAAAACATTAGCTGATTTAGCGAAAACGCCGTCGCTACAAAAAACAGAATACGCGTATCCTAAAAACTTTGATACAGGTATTCCTGGGCGTAAATGGCAACAAATCACAGCATTTAATCATGTATTGCCACGCCTGAATTTACCGTGGCTTGAATGGTGCGCGGGAAAAGGCTTTCTAGGGCGCGTATTATCGGTTAGCCACCAACAGCCTGTAACAAGTTTAGAATGGCAACCGCAATTATGTATTGATGGTGAAGCCGCGGCGAAACAACTGGGATTAGATATCCATTTTGTTCAAGGTGATGCGTTTGATGTAAGCAGTCAGCAATATATTAAAGAGCAACAACATGCTGTTGCTCTGCACGCCTGTGGTGATTTGCATGTGTCGCTCATTAAACAAGTTGTGGCGAAAAAAGGAAAGGCGGTGAGTCTATCTCCGTGTTGCTATCACTTGATCCAAAACTCACATTATCAGCCGTTATCAACAGCTGCAAAATCGAGCCAGCTGCAGTTATCTAAGCATGACTTACGTTTACCGTTGCAAGAGACCGTGACGGCTGGAAATCGCGTTAAGCAACTTCGGTTTATTGAGGTTAGTTTTCGGTTAGGGTTTGATTTATTACAGCGAAAAATTAATCAATCGAGCACTTACTTACCTGTCCCGAATGTACAAAAAGCGTTATTAGGTGAAGGTTTTAAATCTTTTTGTTGTTGGGCTGCAGATCAGAAAGGGATTGTATTACCCGCTAACATTGACTTCGATTATTGGCAGCAACAGGGCGAACAACGTTTTGCGATAACAGAGCGAATGGAGCTAGTTCGTCAATTGTTTCGTCGACCACTTGAATTATGGTTAGTGCTTGATCGTGTTTGTTATCTTGAAGAATTTGGCTACAACGTATCGTTAGGAACATTCTGCGAAAAACAAATGACACCAAGAAATTTATTGATTCACGCTGAACGTTGTTAATGTTTTATGGGCAATATAATACCACCGTGAAATCACGGTGGTATTATTGATATTAGTAAAGCTGAGTTTACTATTTCGTCAGTAGCGTCGAAAGAATCCCCTTCTCTAATTCGCTAACAGAGAGGGGCTTATTAAAGTAATAACCTTGGCAATAATTGAAATTACAGCTTTGGATATATTCTAGCTGCTCTTTCGTTTCAACCCCTTCAGCGACCACTTTAAGATTGAGTTTATTACAAATGGCTTTTGTTGCTTCAACAATTGCTTTCCCACTGTCATGCTCATTTTGAACAAAACTTTGGTCTAGCTTAACAGTACTGATTGGAAGGTTTTGCAATTGTGATAACGATGAGTATCCAGTACCAAAATCATCAAGATAAAGTTCAAAGCCGAGTGCAGCAATAGCATCTAAACATGGCATGGCCTCACTGAATTCTTGCAGCATGGCAGATTCGGTTATTTCTAATGCTACTTGAGCTGGGTCTATATTATATTCTTCAATAATTGCCTTTAGCTCATCTAAAAGAGACATTTTTAGTTGTGCACGAGATAAATTAATACTCATGATTAACTTGGTATCGTATTGTTGATTCCACTTTTCCAATTGTTTACAAGCGTTCCTCAGCACCCAAGAGCCAATAGGGACAATTTGCCCTGTTTCTTCAGCCAATGGAATAAACTCAGCAGGAGATACATGGCCTAAAGAGTCGTCATACCAACGAATAAGCGCTTCAAAGCCTTTTAGCAACATTGTATTAAGATCAATGATAGGTTGGTAATACAATTCAAAGTCTTTAATTTCAAGTGCTTGAGATAAGTGATGGCGTAGTGCGTTTTTACGATATAGTGTTTCTGCTAAATGAGGTTGGAAATGATAGCTACAGTTACGACCATGCTTTTTAGCACAATGCATTGCCATATCAGCTTGAGTAATTAAGGTCTCAAAACTATTGGCATCTTTAGGGTATTGCGCAGTACCTATACTGCATCCAATCGATATTTCACCAATATTTTTGATATAGAAAGGGCTGTTTAGCGCAGAAATTATTTCTTGGGTTAGTTGGACTAAATTAGATGCATATCGATCTTCAACTTGGATTATAAACTCATCACCACCAAAACGGGCGACAAGCCCGCGTCCTCTTATTGTATCTAATAATCTAATTGCAACAGCTCTTAATAACTTATCGCCAATAGCGTGTCCATAAGTATCGTTAATCAGTTTGAAGCTATCGAGATCAAGAAATAACAAATGGTACGGAAGTGAGGAGTGATGGCTAGCTTTGAGTGCCGTAGAAATACCGCGTCGGTTCATTAAACCCGTTAGAAAGTCGTGTTCAGCATTATAACGTTCGCGCTGTAAGTTCTCTTTTTCTTTGGTGATGTTAACAACTTGAAGTAGGAGTTGAGATTTATCAGATAGCCATTTAGTTTCAATGTTAAACCAAATATGACTTTTTCCTGTCCAACATAATCGGCTATGTTTAAGGTTTAGATTATTTTTAGCGTCAGATATCCACTGTTGAGCAATATCACTATCGCCAACAAAGGATGCTAAGTTACTGAGCTCTGCACCATAGGTTTTGGTAAACACGGTATTGGCACTCACCAAGTTACCTTGTTCATTAAATAGCAGCGCGAGATTAGAGTAATCTGAAAAAGCGAGTTCACGTCGAATGCTTGATTCATCACCGATAACCTCCACAAGCATTGCAACACGGTTATCAGGCAAATTGATGCCAGAGAAAATGCAAAGCAAGTTTTTGCCTACCTTTCTTGGATCTAAATGCCACCATGTTTTGACTGTTTTATTTTGTTTAAATGTTTCGCGGTACTCTTCTAAGGTTGCTTCTACTGCGGCTGACATATCTTTGCCAAGATCGCGCGATCGAAGTTCGTTGTGAGAGGAAGACTCCCATAAAGGAAGTGCTTTGTCGTTAGCCCAAATGATTTGTTTGTGGTCAAAATCAAAAATCCAAATAGGACTTTGAAGATGATTTAAAGGCGAGTAAATATCCATCACCAATATCTTTTTAATTATTATGTAAAATGATTTTAACTGACATATAAAAAAGAGAATATAAATTTTTTTATAAATACGTGATATTACTCCACAAAATTATGCTTTGCATGCAATATTTTGTATAACAAGTTGGCGGGTATTTTGGTGGGATTAACTTATTGTAATAGAATGTTTTTATTGTTTAAATATATTCTTAAAATGTAAAGCAATAAGAAAGTAACAAAATTACTTTCTTATTCTTTATGTTTATTTATCAATTATCCAACAGCTGGAATTAAGCCGACCATTTGTAATGTTTGTGCCGATATAATTAAAACACCCGCCATTGTCACAATAATCAAGCCAAAATTACCACCCTTTACTTTATAAGGTGAAATTTCTTTAGATATATTATGCTTTCTTCTCTGAGATCTAACCATTGCGACAGGTAAAAATATCGCCAAAATTACTAAAGCAATGGCTGCGTATCCCAGTGCCATAATAAAGCCTTGTGGGTAAAAGATAGCAAAAGCAAGGGGAGGCAAGAAGGTGATCACGCCAGTTTGCATACGACCACTCACATTACTTGAACGTTTCAAGCTATCAGCTATAAAATCAAATAACCCTAAACTAACACCTAAGAAAGATGTTGCTAGTGCAAGATCTGCAAAAATAGAGACAGATTGGCTAACCATAGGATTATGGAGTAAATCACTTAAACTTGCGATAAAACTGCCCAATGTTGTACTAGCCATTAACTCTGGTTGACTCATTACACCTTGACTTGCTAATTGCCATAAAACGTAGATAAAAAGAGGCAGTGCCGAGCCAATAATCATGACTTTTTTTAATGTCTTAATTTCAATGCCTATGTAACGCACAATTGATGGAATACTGCCGTGGAAACCAAAAGAGGTAAAAACAACAGGTAATGCTGATAAAATTAAGCCTTTTTGTACGGGCATTTCAACAAGGTGTTGTCCCTCAACATGTGGAACTAATAATCCCAGCATGACGGCTAGCGCAACAATTTTTGCAGCAAAAAGTAATCGGTTTACCAAATCAACGGTATGAGTACCAACAGAAACTATCGCAGCAATTAAAAGCGTAAATAATAATGCGCCTAATTGTGGAGGGATGGATGTATTAAACCAGCCACTTAACTTCTCACTTAACTGACCACCACCACCAGCAATGTAGGCTGCACATAAAGAATAAAGCAGAAAGATCATGGCAAAATTAGCAATGATTTGTCCTTTGCGACCAAGAAGTTGTTGAGCCAAAGTATTTAATGTCGCATTGGTATCTGCATGTTGATGAACTTCAATCATCAATAAAGCGGTGTAAGTCATTAGTGCCCATATGCCGAACATGGCAACTAATGCGGTGGTAAACCCAAGTCCAGCAGAAGCGAGAGGGAGGGCTAACATGCCTGCACCAATAGTCGTACCTGCAATAATAAGCATACTGCCGAGTGTTTTATTTAAAGCCATTTGTGTTGCTCCCAGAGGTAAATAATTAGATCGGGAGGTGGTCGTTATTGATCACCTATCGTTGCTCCCTATGAAAATAGAGGCCACAGAGGCGTATCGAGATGAGTGTAAACTTTTAATTACATCTTGATAATAGCCACTGTGGCTATCGATAGGTATGTGCTGTCGAGGTATGCTTCATTAAATTTGCTCTAACCGTTTTTTACTAGTGGATGTGTTGTTTTTAATAGCGTATTTCACTATGAGGTCACATTAACGATAGATATCTCTCCTGTCAACAATAGTTTTACATGTGTAAACTTATCTTTACATAAATTGGTGTGGAGATTAATTGCGTGATTGATGAAAGGAAGGCTGTATAACAAATGATGTTAGGCATAGACTAATAACACTCGATGTTCGGTGAATGATTCAGAGGGATAGGATGCTTGAAATTACAATGATAAGTACCGGTGAAGAGGTTTTACTGGGTGATATAACAGATACTAATGCAGCGTGGTTATCTCGTCTTTTTTTTCAACATGGTTTTCCAATGACACGTCGAATAACTGTTGGCGATCATTGTGAGCGGTTAGCAAAAGAAATTGAGTCATGCAGTTTTAATAGCGATATCGTTATTGTTAATGGTGGACTTGGGCCAACAACTGATGATTTAAGTGCTGCCGCGGCGGCAATGGCTGCTGATGTTGGTTTAGAGCAATCTGAACATTGGGTTGCTGAGATGAAAGCAAAATATAAAAAGCTTAATCGAGAAATGCCAGCGGCTAATTTGAAGCAAGCAATGCTACCTGAAGGGGCTGAATTAATCGATAACCCTGTTGGCACTGCCTGTGGCTTTTCGATTAAATTAAATCGTGCTTGGATATGTTTTACTCCAGGTGTTCCCAGTGAATTTAAGTTTATGGTTAAAGAGAAAATACTGCCATATTTACAATTACACTATCCTCAAAGCCAATCGTTGCACTGCCATCGATTATTTACTTATGGTTTGTCAGAGTCGGGAATAAGTGACACCTTGAAGCATATCGTTTTACCGCACGGTTATGAATTGGGGTATCGTTCTTCATTACCGTTTATTGAGGTGAAACTATTCGCACCATCTAATGATCGCTATGCACTAGAACTATTAAATGAAATGGAACGATTGTTAGGCGATAACATTGTAGGCAAAAATTTAAGCTTACTTGATAACCTTGAATACCTCATTGAAAAAAAGCAAAAGAAAATAGGGTTATTGGAGCATTCAACGGGTGGTTTTGTTGTCAATTGGCTTAATCAAAAATGTAAGTTGAGTGAATATATTGTATCTGCCACCGTGAATCATAATGCTACGAAAGAAGAGAGCAATTTAGAAACGTTAGTGAGTGAAATAGATAAGCAACTGTCTCTCATTTATAGTCACTCAAAGGTCGATATTGGCTTATATTCTGGCGCTATAGCAGGAGACTGTTTTACTGTAGGGATAATCACTATAGAAGGTCGGTGGATCCAACAATTACAATTTAAGCGTGAATACACATATAACGCTCAACGTTCGATTATTGCCACAGTGCTTCTTGATATGCTTCGTCGTCAACTGGAAGGGATTAGTGTTTTTGGTCACTATGAATCGTTAAATAGAATATTGCAAAAAACATAGTCTATAACTGTTAGGTTAACCTATATTACAGATTATGAATCATAGCGTTGACAAGTAAAATACAAGCATAATATTGGCATGGGTTATAAAGATTGCGCCTCGTTTTGAATGCTGTATTATTAAATAGCATTAAGAGCAAATAATTGCAAATTAGCATGCTATCTTCCTGATAGCAAAGTTAACTGAGTAACATATTTCGTTGCTATGGTTATGATTTGAAAATCGCAAAGGATAGAAGATAAATGACTTTTAAATTAAAAAAGCTAGCGTTAGCCACTTCAGTTGTACTTTCTGCATTCATGCTACAAGCTTGTAATGATGCTGACACTGCGGCAAATCACAACCAGCAGCAAACAGAATCAACGGCTAAAACAGAGAAAGCTGAGATGAAATCATTAGATGTTAATGTTATTTACCTTGATCGCCGAATGCTACCACCAGGTGCTGTCTTGAATGTTGCATTAGAAGATGTGTCTCTTGCTGATGCACCATCAACGACAATTACAAGTGAAGCTATGGACGTTGCAGGTGCGCCACCATACCCTTTAACACTTCAATATGATGCTGCGAAAATTCAAAATAATCATCGTTATAGCTTACGTGCAACCATTAAGGTTGGTGATAAGTTAGTAATGACTTCAACAACTAACATTGACCCATTTGCAGCAGATGTAAAACAACCGATTGAAATTAAATTAGACCGTGTTGCTCATCAGCAAAATGGAACAGCAGAGAATACTACTCTAGTTGGTCAGCAATGGAATTTAGTGACGCTTGAAGGTGAAACTGTAAAACCTGGTGCTGGTGGTAATGTGGCATTTATTCAATTTGATATGGATAAAAAATCGGCTCATGGTTTTTCTGGCTGTAATAACTTCCAAGGCGTATTTGAAACATCTAATGGCACATTAACGATGGGGCCTGCAGCTGCAACACGTAAAATGTGTATGGATGGTATGGAGCTAGAAAAGTCATTTTTAGAAACTATGCCTAATTTTGCAAGCTATGTGATTGTTGATAATGTGCTTACAGTGAAAGATAAGCAAGGAAAACAAATTGCTACTTTTAAAAGCGATAAGTAAGACTAAAAAATAACAGATAAATAGCTATAGTAGTTTGATAAAGCGTATAAGTTGTAATTTATAATTGCGACTTATACGCTTTTTTTAGTTAAAAACTCATTAAATATCCTAAATAAGACTGTAACCGAAACTTAATATGTTTTTTAGGTGTTCTAAGAATATACATCTATTCTAATATTATATTTATTTGTACGACCTTAAAGTTTATTTATTAATAATTAAAGGGTTAAATAAATAATAAAACATTAAAACTTAGTGTATTTAATAACTTAGAAGGTTGCTTATTTTATGAGTTCTACCAGTAATAAAATGGGATTAATGGGATTAACAACCATTGTCACCGTTAATATGATGGGATCTGGAATAATATTATTACCATCAAGTCTTGCTGCAACAGGAGGGATAGCCCTGTTAGCTTGGGTTGTTACAGCATTAGGTGCACTTGCAATTGCTTATTCTTTTGCAAAGTGTGGAATGTATTGTACAGATGATGGCGGTATGTCCGCATATGCTGAAAAAGCACATGGTAAATCCAGTTTTTTTATTGCCTCTTATACTTACTATGTGTGTCTAGTTATTAGTGCAGTCGCTATTGCTGTTTCGTGTGTTGGTTACTTGGAATACTTTATTCCATGGTTAAAAGAAACGCCATTCCAAACATTCATTGGTGTAGTGGCTATTTTAATTATTACTATGTTTGCCAATGTTAGAGGTGCAAAAATAACAGGCCAAATATCTACGGTAACCGTATGGGGGATTATTATTCCTGTGCTTGGTTTATCTATTATTGGTTGGTTTTGGTTTGATACTAAAATTTTTGCAGAAGCTTGGAACCCAAACAATATCTCGGTTGGTAGTGCGATTTATGCTGGTATGGCACTAACGTTATGGGCTTTCTTAGGAATAGAATCAGCAGGGGCTAATTCAGGTACAGTTGAAAATCCTAAACGTAATGTGCCTCTTGCTTGTATGCTTGCCACCGTTTTTTCTGCAGCAACGTATATTGCATCAACAACTGTTATTCAAGGCATTATTCCTAACGATATATTGGCTAAGTCTGACTCTCCTTTTGGTCTCGTTTTTGCTCAGATGTTTAGCCCATTCGTTGGGGAAATTATTACTGCAATGGCAATTATGGCATGTGTTGGTTCACTGCTTGGTTGGCAATTTACGAATGCCCAAGTGTCTAAAGTTGCTGCTGATATGCGATTATTTCCAAAGATTTTCTCTGATGTTAATAAGCATGATGCGCCGTTTAAAGGCATGATGATAATGTTAGCATTAGAATTACTTCTTGCAGTAATGACGATCTCTCCAACATTACTAAAACAATTTAATGTATTAGTGAACCTAGCTGTATTTATTAATATGGTTCCATATATTCTCGCACTCACGGCTCTTGGCATTATTATGAGACAGAGTCAGGTTAATCAAAAAGAATATAATACTGGTATTTTAATCGGTTCAGTTGCCGTTATTTACAGTATTTATGGCGCGTATTCTACTGGTGAGGAAGCTGTATTCTATGGCACTGTTATTACATTGTTTGGTTATTTCTTCTATGGGTTCATTGCGAGCCGAGATGCTGTTCCTAATAAAACATAAAGGTTGGCTTTAATTTAAAAACAAATGATCTATCGATATAAATTTGAATATAACAGGACCAGAATATGCTTAATTACGGAAAACATAAGAGAGTGTTAATTTTTGATAACTCGCAAAAAACAGGGGTTATTGCGAATGCAATTGATCGTTTAATCGAACAATTTAAAAATGAATCAATTACCGTTCTTAGTGCCTCTTCTTATGATGATTGTTATTCTATTCTAAATGTTAATTTAGCGATTGATTGCTTAATGTTGACCTCGAGCATGACAGGGCAGCAACAAGAAGAAAACGATATGTTCTTTTCGTTGATTGAAAAACTAAATCAACGCCAAGATGGAGTTCCCGTCTTTTTATTAGCAGAAAGAAAAAAAGTGACCCTGACGATTAACCGAGAGTTAATGTCTCAGGTTGATGAGTTTGTATGGATATTAGAAGATACGGCCGACTTTATTGCTGGTCGTGCAATGGCGGCGATGGAGCGATATCGAGAGCAATTGTTGCCACCACTCGCATCAGCGATGATGAAATATGATGATATTCATGAGTATTCATGGGCAGCGCCTGGACACCAAGGCGGTGTCGGTTTCCGTAAAACACCAGCAGGTCAACGATTCTATAACTATTATGGTGAAGGTCTATTCCGCTCTGATATGGGGATCGAGCGAGGCTCACTGGGCTCGTTATTGGATCATACGGGAGCGTTTGGTGAGAGTGAAGAATACGCAGCAAAAGTCTTTGGTGCAGATAAATCCTATTCTTTAGTCACTGGTACATCAGGTGCAAACCGTACCATTATGCAAATTTGTATGCGTGAAAATACGCTCGCTATCTGTGACCGAAACTGTCACAAATCTATTGAGCAGGGGTTAATGCTTACTGGTGCATTACCGGTTTACATGGTACCAACTCGAAATCGTTACGGTATTATCGGTCCTATTTATCCAGATCAAATGTCGCCCGAAGGCTTAAAGAAATCAGCAGAAAGTAGCGAGTTAACCAAATCAAAAGCGGGTGGACAGGCAACTTATGCAGTGGTGACAAACTGTACCTATGATGGTTTGTGTTATAAAGCTAAGCGTGCGCAAGATATATTAGCTGAAAGTAGTAATCGTATTCACTTTGATGAAGCTTGGTATGGCTATGCACGTTTTAATCCTATTTATACCGATCACTTTGCGATGCGTGGTGAGCCAATAGAAGATCCTGATGCACCAACTGTGTTTGCGACCCACTCAACGCATAAGTTATTAAACGCATTGTCACAGGCGTCATGGATCCATGTGCGCTATGGTAAAGATCATATTAACTTTGAGCGTTTCAATCAGTCTTACATGATGCATGCGACAACATCACCCTTGTATGCAATTAGTGCCTCTAACGATATTGCTGTATCACAAATGGATGGTCCTCGCGGTCAGTCACTTACCCATGAAGTGATTAAAGAAGCGATTGATTATCGTCAGGCTATGGGGCGTTTGCATCGAGAATTTGCTGCTGATGGTGAGTGGTTCTTCAAACCATGGAATGCAGAAACGATCACTGATCCTGAAACAGGTAAAGTCTATGATTTTGAAGATGCGCCTGCAGAGCTTTTGGCAACACATCAAGATTTCTGGGTGATGAAGCCAGGTGATAAATGGCATGGCTTTGAAGATATGCCTGCTGATTGGTGTATGCTCGATCCAATTAAAGTCAGTATCTTAGCTCCTGGTATGGGAGATGACGGTAAGTTATTGGATACAGGTGTACCTGCAGCACTGGTTACACAATACCTTACTCGATTTGGCATAGTGCCAACCCGAACGACAGACTTCCAAGTCATGTTCTTATTCTCAATGGGGATCACTAAAGGTAAATGGGCAACGCTTGTTAATACCTTATTGAGCTTTAAAACACATTACGATAACAATACGCCACTGAAAAACGCTTTACCGGATCTCGTTGCTGCTCATCCTGACGTGTATGGGCATTTAGGCTTAAAAGATCTTGGTGATAAGATGTTTGGCTATTTGAAACACCATACACCATCGGAAATGCTTAATGCTGCTTATTCAACGTTACCGAAGGCTGATATTACGCCACGCGCTGCGTTTGAAGCGATAGTTGATGATAATGTTGAGATGGTACCTTCTGATAAGCTACAAGGTCGTATTGCAGCAAATGCGGTTATCCCATATCCACCGGGTATTCCAATGTTGATGTCAGGTGAGAACTTTGGTGATGATAGTAGCCCGCAGATTGGTTATCTTCATAGCCTTGAAGTATGGGATAAAGAATTCCCAGGGTTTGAGCATGAGACAGAAGGGACTGAAGTTGAAGATGGTGTTTATCACGTGATGTGTGTGAAAAATAAGTAACGTGATTTAGCACTAAAAGAAAAGGTAGCTCTACATTATTGAGCTACCTTTTTTGTTGTTTCTTGCTTTGTCGTAACTTGGTAACTAAATTCTATTTCGATATCTGATTTAGGGATTGAACGACAGGTTAATATTTCATTTTGTGCAATAAAAGCGAGTGCGTCATGTTGATCGACTGCACCTTGCTTTAACTTACAACGGCAAGCACCGCACATACCATTTCGACATTGGTATTCAGGTTGAACCCCCGCTTGTTCTAGCTGCTTGAGCAGAGGCTCATGGTTATTCCCATGAACCTCCACACCATTAACCTTAATGGTTAATTGACTCATAGCTCGAAGTCACCAAGATCATCTGCACTTACATCGTTGTCAATTTGACCAACAAGGTATGAACTGATCTCAGCTTCTTGTGGTGCAACCTGTACATTGTCAGAAGATAACCAAGAGTTAATCCATGGAATTGGGTTTTGCGTTGCACCGTCATAGGCTGGACGTAAACCCACAGCAACCATACGTAGGTTGGTAATATATTCTACATATTGACATAGGATTTGCTTATTTAAGCCAATCATTGAGCCATCTTTAAAGAGGTAATCTGCCCATTCTTTTTCTTGCTCAGCAGCGGCTTTGAATATATCAAAACATTCTTGCTCACACTCTGCTGCAATTTCTGCCATTTCAGGATCGTCGTGACCGTTACGTAGTAAGTTCAGAATATGCTGGGTACCGGTTAGGTGTAATGCTTCATCACGCGCAATGAGCTTGATGATTTTTGCATTACCTTCCATTAGCTCACGTTCAGCGAAGGCGAATGAACACGCGAAGCTGACATAAAAGCGAATAGCTTCTAAAGCATTTACTGACATTAAACAAAGGTAGAGTTTTTTCTTTAACTCATGAAGGTTGACCGTAAATGGAACACCATTAGCTGAATGATTACCTTCACCATAACGGTGATAATCATTAGTCGCAGAAATTAGAGCATCATAGTATTTAGAAATATCACCAGCACGCTTGATAATATGCTCATTCTCGACAATATCGTCAAAAACAACTGAAGGGTTGTTAACGATATTGCGGATAATATGCGTATAAGAACGTGAGTGGATTGTTTCAGAGAACGACCAAGTTTCGATCCATGTTTCTAATTCAGGAAGAGAAACAATCGGTAATAGTGCTACGTTAGGACTACGACCTTGAATCGAATCAAGTAATGTTTGGTATTTTAGATTACTAATGAAAATGTGCTTTTCATGATCTGGCAGGTTGTTGTAATTAATACGATCGCCAGAAACATCTACTTCTTCTGGACGCCAGAAAAAGGATAGTTGTTTTTCGATAAGCTTTTCGAAAATTTCAAATTTTTGTTGGTCGTAGCGAGCAACATTCACTGATTGACCAAAGAACATAGGTTCTTTTAATTGATCATTACGTGTTTGACAAAAAGTACTGTAAGCCATGATTTCCTCAAATCAAAGGGGAGCCATGAGGCTCCCATTTAATAATTAAATTTTACAACTGGTGCAATCGTCTGCTGCCATATCACCCTGACTATCAGAGGCACCATCACGAGTGTTATGGTAGTAAAGGGTTTTCACGCCAAGTTTGTAAGCATTTAGTAGATCTTTAAGTAGCAACTTCATTGGAACTTTACCGCCAGCTTGCTTACTTGGATCATAATTGGTGTTAGCCGAGATCGCTTGGTCGATAAATTTCTGCATGATACCCACAAGTTGTAGGTAACCGTCGTTACTGCCGATATTCCATAGTAGCTCGTAGTTATCTTTGTACTTAGCGTACTCAGGAACAACTTGCTTGAGGATACCATCTTTTGACGCCTTAACAGAAACGAAACCACGTGGTGGCTCAATACCATTTGTCGCATTAGAAATTTGCGACGATGTTTCTGATGGCATTAATGCAGATAGGGTTGAGTTACGTAGACCGTGTGTTTTGATCTCTTCACGTAATGTTTCCCAATCGTAGCGTAATTCAGCAGAGCAAATATTATTGATATCTTTTTTATACGTATCAATAGGTAGAATACCTTGTGAATACGTTGTCTCATTAAATGCTGGACAAGGACCTTGTTCTTTAGCCAGATTTACAGAAGCTTTTAATAAGTAATATTGAATTGCTTCAAAGGCTTCGTGTGTCAGATTATTTGCGCTGCCGTCAGAGTAGCGAACACCATTTTTCGCTAAGTAGTAAGCAAAGTTAATAACACCCACACCTAATGTACGGCGGTTCATCGTTGAACGACGCGCAGCTGGAAGTGGGTAATCTTGGTAATCTAATAATGCATCAAGCGCACGAACAGTTAGCTCAGCAAGCTCTTCTAAATCATCAAGGCTATCAATAGCACCTAGGTTAAATGCAGACAGCGTACACAGTGCAATTTCACCGTTTTCATCTTCAACGTTGTTCAGTGGCTTAGTCGGCAGTGCGATTTCAAGACACAGGTTAGATTGACGAATTGGTGCAACCGCCGGATCAAATGGGCTGTGTGTATTACAGTGGTCAACGTTTTGGATGTAAATACGACCTGTTGACGCACGCTCTTGCATTAGTAGTGAGAACAGATCAATCGCTTTGATTGTTTCACGCTTGATGCTGCTATCTTGCTCATACTTTAGGTATAAACGCTCGAACTCTTCTTGATCAGCAAAAAATGCATCGTACATTCCTGGTACGTCAGAAGGAGAGAACAGAGAAATGCTTTCGCCTTTAATCAAACGGGTATACATCAGTTTGTTGATTTGTACGCCGTAGTCCATATGACGAACACGGTTTTCTTCAACACCACGGTTATTTTTAAGTACTAAGAGTGATTCAACTTCACGGTGCCAAAGAGGGTAGAACAGTGTTGCTGCACCACCGCGTACGCCACCTTGCGAACAACATTTAACGGCTGTTTGGAAGTACTTGTAAAATGGGATACAACCGGTATGGAATGCTTCACCATCACGGATTTCTGAACCCAATGCACGAATACGACCAGCATTAATACCAATACCTGCACGTTGTGACACGTAACGAACAATAGAACTTGCTGTCGCATTGATAGAATCAAGGCTGTCATCACATTCAATCAGTACACAAGAGCTAAATTGACGTGTTGGCGTACGAACACCAGACATAATTGGTGTTGGTAGTGAAATTTTAAATAGTGATGATGCATCGTAGAAACGCTTAATGTAATCAAGACGTGTTTCTTTTGGATACTTATTAAATAAAGCTGCTGCAATCAGGATGTATAGGAATTGGGCACTTTCAAAAATTTCACCTGATACACGGTTTTGAACAAGGTATTTACCTTCAAGTTGCTTAACCGCTGCGTATGAAAAGTTCATATCACGCCAGTGATCGATAAAATTATCCATCACTGCAAATTCTTCTTCAGTGTAATCTTCTAATAAGTGACCGTCGTACTTGCCTTTAGCGACAAGGTTCTTAACGTGCTCATATAGCTTTGGTGGCTCAAATTGACCATAGGCTTTTTTACGAAGATGGAAAATCGCCAAACGTGCAGCAAGATATTGGTAATCTGGCGTGTCTTCGGAGATTAAATCAGCTGCAGCTTTAATAATTGTTTCATGAATATCATCAGTACGAATGCCATCGTAAAATTGAATATGAGACTTTAATTCAACCTGTGATACGGAAACATTTTCTAAACCTTCTGCCGCCCACTCAATAACTCGGTGGATTTTATCTAGATCGATATTTTCAGTACGGCCGTCGCGCTTGGTAACTGTTAGTTGTTGAGTCATTTTTAGTTAGTTTCCCAGTTTTCCTTGCCTATGAGCTTTTTTTGCAACTTTTATAAATAGATTAGCAAAGAATGTGATCTTTAGTAAAAATTCTTGTAAGACAAAAACACTACATATTGGGGTGTGCTGTCAAAGTGATTACAAGATAGTGGTGATTTCGCTTTTTTGCAAGATGACATTTTTTGACCAGCTGTGGATAAGATGGGGATTTTTATAAAAAAGTCAGTGCCTACTTACTTAACTCGCTAATGCCATCAATTAGATAGCAAATTGCAATATTTGAGGATGAGATTTTAGTGAGAAAAAAAATATATTTTTATTGAAATTTCGTGATTTTAGAGGTTCGAAAATTGTTGTGAGTGATATCAATAAATACTAAGTAACCCTTGATATAACAAGATATTTTTGAGTGACTATGTACACAGTTTATTGGTCTAATGTTACTGAGATGTTTGTTGGTAGGAGATCTAAAATGCATGAGGTTGAATAACTAGGTGTAGCTTCAACATTAAATATTCAATGTTGAAGCTAAAAGCATTATTTATGTAGGTTAGTTTTGTTTTTGGGTGTGAACGATATAGTTCACATCAACATTGGAGCCTAAACTATAAGCATTTGTTAGAGGATTATAATGTAAACCTATAATATGACGCTCTTCTAGTTCTGTTTTATCAATCATTGCGATTAATTCAGAAGGGCGAATAAACTTATTATGATCGTGTGTCCCTTTGGGAACGATACGCATCACATGCTCTGCGCCAACAATAGCAAAAAGGTAAGATTTTATATTACGGTTTAAGGTAGAGAAGAAAACGTGACCGCCTGGCTTAACCATTTTGGCACAGGCTGCAATAATTGATGCAGGATCAGGAACATGCTCTAGCATTTCCATACATGTAATAACATCATAATATCCATGACGCTCATCAGCATGCTCTTCTGCTGTTGATTGAATGTAATCTAACTTTGTCCCTGTCTCTAATGCATGTAAACGAGCAACGGTTAATGGTTCTTTGCCCATATCGAGACCTGTTACCTCAGCGCCTTCTATCGCCATACTTTCTGCTAAAATACCACCGCCACAACCGACATCGAGTACCTTTTTGCCAAATAGACCATTGGAATGATCAATAACGTAATTTAGACGAAGGGGATTAATTTGATGAAGAGGTTTAAATTCACCTTCTAGATCCCACCAGCGAGAGGCCATTTCTTCAAATTTACTGATCTCTGCTGGATCGACATTTTGTGGTTTGCTCATTACATTGATGCCATTTTCCTTAATTGATACTACACATTATGCGAAATAATTGAATGGTTGCAAAGCGGTAAAATAAAAGGGATTGATTCAGAAAAGAAAAAGCCAAACCAGATGTGTTTGGCTATTTGTTTATGTATTGATAGCAAAACTAATCGTTAAAGGAAGCTAAGGTGGCAGGAATAAGCTCTGGGCTCACAGAACTACCAAGAAAAGTGAGCGTAGCAAGTATTGCCATTAAGATGTATTTTCCAATGACTATTGATAGTCCAATCATATTTATAGCTGTACCATCAGCGTATCCTTATGCATCCATGACATAGGTGAATAAGATTTTGACCTATAATCTGCCTATCTATTGTATATTAGTTTATTAACCTTGCTATCTTAATGGGTATAGGGGGTAAAAGTTGCGACAACTCCCAATCTTATGATTCATTAATCAATTGCAACGCGTACAGTTAAAAATTAAGTTATCAGTCTAGTTTTTACAAACCGTTACATATTCGGTAAGTTAGAATAGTTACATTATGATTTGAGTTGTTCTTCCAATAGTGTGTAATTTATAAACAGGTGCATATATTCAATTCACAATTGTGACATCGTTTATTTCTGTTTTATTTCATTTCCGCTAAATTACTCACAACATAAGTCGTGAAAGGTGTGCCTATTAGGGCTGTAATATGCTATATTCTTACGCCTTGCACGTATAAAAATACGACAGAAATTACCTGAGGGATATTGGCTCCATGAGCGATCTTGCAAAAGAGATCACGCCCATAAATATTGAAGATGAGCTGAAAAGCTCTTACCTCGACTATGCGATGTCAGTAATCGTTGGTCGTGCTCTTCCTGATGTGCGTGATGGCCTTAAGCCAGTACACCGCCGCGTTTTATTCGCGATGAATGTACTAGGCAATGACTGGAATAAAGCATATAAAAAATCTGCCCGTGTGGTAGGTGATGTTATCGGTAAATATCACCCACATGGTGATAGTGCTGTGTACGATACAATTGTACGTATGGCTCAACCATTCTCGTTGCGTTACATGCTCGTAGATGGTCAGGGTAACTTTGGTTCAATCGACGGCGATTCAGCCGCTGCGATGCGTTATACCGAAGTTCGTATGTCTAAAATCGCACATGAACTACTTGCTGATCTAGATAAAGAAACTGTGGATTATGTACCAAACTACGATGGTACAGAGCAAATTCCTGCAGTATTACCAACAAAGATTCCTAACCTATTGGTGAATGGTTCTTCTGGTATCGCTGTAGGTATGGCAACAAATATTCCGCCGCATAATCTAGGTGAAGTGATCAATGGCTGTTTGGCTTACATCAACGATGAAGACATCACCATTGATCAGCTAATGGAATACATTCCAGGCCCAGATTTCCCGACAGCTGCATTGATCAGTGGTCGTAAAGGGATTGTTGACGCTTACAAAACTGGCCGCGGTAAAGTTTACATGCGCGCTAAAGCGGAGATTGAAGTTGAGAAGAATGGTAAAGAAACCATTGTTGTTCACGAAATCCCATACCAAGTTAACAAAGCTCGCTTAATCGAAAAGATTGCAGAGCTAGTTAAAGATAAGAAAGTTGAAGGCATTAGTGCACTACGCGATGAATCTGATAAAGATGGTATGCGTATTGTTATTGAATGTAAGCGTGATGCTGTAGGTGAAGTTGTTCTTAACAACCTTTATGCACAAACTCAGCTACAAACAACATTCGGCATCAACATGGTTGCACTGGATAACGGTCAGCCAAAAATCTTTAACTTAAAAGAAATGCTGAAGTGCTTCGTGAATCACCGCCGTGAGGTGGTAACACGTCGTACTATTTACGAATTGCGTAAAGCGCGTGATCGTGCACACATCCTTGAAGGCCTTGCTCTTGCTTTGGCTAACATTGATGAAATTATTGAGCTTATCCGTCGTGCTCCAACGCCAGCAGAAGCAAAAGCTGGGTTAATAGCTCGTGGCTGGGATCTTGGTAATGTAGCAGCAATGCTTGAGCGTGCTGGTACAGATGCTGCACGTCCAGAGTGGCTTGAAGAGCAGTTTGGTATACGTGATAACCAGTACTACCTAACAGAGCAACAAGCACAAGCGATTCTTGATCTACGCCTGCACAAGCTAACAGGGCTTGAGCACGAGAAGATTTTAGAAGAGTACAAAGCACTACTGGATGAAATCGCAGAACTAATGCACATCCTTTCAAGCTCTGAGCGCTTGATGGAAGTGATTCGCGAAGAACTAGAGTTAGTGAAAGAGCAGTTCAGCGACGTACGTCGTACTGAGATCACTGCTGCTAGCCACGACATCGATATGGAAGATCTGATCACCCAAGAAGATGTTGTTGTGACACTATCTCACGAAGGTTACGTTAAGTATCAAGTGTTAAGCGACTATGAAGCACAGCGTCGTGGTGGTAAAGGTAAAGCTGCAACGCGTATGAAGGAAGAAGACTTCATTGAGCGTCTGCTAGTTGCTAATACCCACGATACGATTTTATGTTTCTCTAGCCGTGGTCGTATGTACTGGCTGAAGGTATATCAATTACCATTAGCAAGCCGTACTGCACGCGGTAAGCCAATTGTGAACATTCTACCTCTTGAAGAAAATGAGCGTATCACCGCTATTCTTCCAGTACGTGAATACACAGAAGACAAGTTCGTCTTTATGGCAACCGCTGACGGTACAGTGAAGAAAACACCATTAACTGACTTCAGTCGTCCTCGTAGTGCCGGTATTATTGCCGTGAATCTACGTGAAGGTGATTCATTGATCGGTGTTGATGTTACTGACGGCGATTGCGACATCATGCTGTTCTCTGCATTTGGTAAAGTTGTTCGCTTCTACGAAAGCCCTGTAATTGATGCTGAAGGCAACGCGAAAGGCGGTGTTCGAGGTATGGGCCGTACTGCCGCAGGTGTTCGTGGTATCAAGCTTGCTGAAGGCGATAAAGTGATTTCACTTATCGTTCCTCATAACGATGGCGATGTACTAACAGTAACTGAAAACGGTTACGGTAAGCGTACAGAACTGGCAGAATATCCAGCGAAGAGCCGTGCAACGCAAGGTGTTGTATCGATTAAGGTTTCTGAGCGTAATGGTCGCGTTGTTGGTGCTGTTCAAGCAGAAGACGGCGATGAATTCATGATGATCACTAACGCTGGTACGCTTGTTCGTACTCGTGTTTCTGAAGTAAGTCGTGTTGGCCGTAACACCCAAGGTGTAACGCTTATCCGTACAACTGAAGGCGAAAAAGTTGTTGGTCTTCAACGTATTGATGAACCAGAAGAAGAATTAATTGAAGATGCGGAATTAGTCGAAGGTGAAGCTGTAGAAAATACAGATCAACCAGCAACTGATACCAGCTCTGATGATTCAACTGAACAAGAATAAGTTATCTTAACTTGTTGGTGATATGAAATGGCGATTACTCCTAGAGTAGTCGCCATTTTTTTAACTCGGTATTTTGATTTTATTCAGAATGCATCAATATAGTTATTAAAACGCTCAATACGTGAGTTTTTGAATAAATCTACGTTGTCGTATTTGAAATATTTCACGAACATTCAATAATTCCAAATATTCCTCTGTTCGCTATTTTTTTGTGAGTAGACTTTTTGTACTTTGTTTATTCATCAAGCTAGCAATTTATAATAAAAACTTTTAAGTTGCTTAATAAAGGTGTAAAAACAAAGCATTGACATTTGCTGTAGTGGCAATGTTTTCTCTTATGTTGTTTTATAATGCTAAAAACGTTATGTGTTTGGTGTTATTAGCTTTATGAAGCAATAGGTATTTATTTTATTTCCCCAAGCAGGAGCAAAGTCAAAATTATGGATAAGGTTTATAACTTTTGCGCAGGACCCGCAATGATCCCAGCAGATGTTCTCGCCAAAGCTCAACAAGAATTGATTAACTGGAATGGTTTAGGTACTTCTGTGATGGAAGTAAGCCACCGTAGTAAAGAGTTTCTTGCTGTTGCTGCACAATCAGAACAAGATCTACGTGATCTTTTGAATATTCCTGCTAATTACCACGTGCTGTTTTGTCATGGTGGCGCACGTGGCCAGTTTGCTGCTGTACCGTTAAATTTACTGGGTGATGCAGAAACCGCTGACTATATGGATGGTGGCTTCTGGGCGCACAGTGCGATTGAAGAAGCAAAGAAATATTGCCAACCAAATGCGATTGATATTACCTGTGAAAAAGACGGTAAAAAGGCAGTACTACCGGCTTCACAATGGTCACTTTCTGACGATGCGGCTTTTGTGCATTTTTGTCCAAATGAAACGATTGATGGCATTGAAATCCGTGATTTGCCTCAGACGGATAAGCCAATTGTGGCTGATATGTCATCAACAATCTTATCGCGTAAGATTGATGTATCAAAATACGGTGTGATTTACGCCGGTGCACAAAAGAACATTGGCCCTGCTGGTTTAACGATTGTTATTGTACGTGATGATTTGCTTGGTAAAGCTAAATCTATTCTTCCAAGTATTCTTGATTACACGGTTCTGGTAGAAAAAGAATCGATGTTTAATACACCACCAACATTTGCATGGTATTTAGCTGCTGAAGTATTTAAATGGCTAAAAGCTGTTGGTGGGGTAGAAGCGATGGAAGAGCGTAATCTCGCTAAAGCTAAATTACTGTATGACTTTGTTGATCACTCTGACTTTTATATCAACGAAGTACACAGTGATAACCGTTCAATTATGAATGTGCCGTTTCAATTAAAAAATGCTGAGTTGGATAACTTGTTTTTAGAGCAAGCAGACTTGGCTGGCTTAAAAGCATTAAAAGGACATCGTGCAGTAGGTGGTATGCGAGCGTCAATCTACAATGCGATGCCATTAGAAGGTGTTCAAGCATTAGTTGATTTTATGGCTAAGTTCGAAAAAGAAAACGCGTAAAATCGAATAAAAATTAAAGCCATAATAGTCGATATTATGGCTTTTTTTAATTTTTAAACATTATAACAATTGCAGTTTAACGATATAAACAAAGACGCTAATTCTGTTACTTCTGCTAACAGTTTTATTATTGATGAAAAGCTTTTCATATATATAATCGCGAGCTCATACCCTAGCATGGCTTTTATCGTTATATGTGGAAAATGGCGTCAATTAAGTCATATTACAACAACTATATTAAAGATATATCAATTGTCTTTTTATTGTTATTGCCATTAACGATTTGTAACGCAATAACCATTTTTGTTGGTCACTCCTTAAATATCGCAGGCTTAACACAAGCGGCGAGTACGTTTTTCTATTTCTCTGATTTACTAATAGGTATTTATCCTATTACGTTGTGTATTATCACAAGCTATTACATTTCAACGAAACATGGTGTGAATGCCATGGTTGTTGTGCCGTATTCATTGCTTATGTACATTGCGATTTCGGTACCTAATGATCTAGTTGCGGCAAATACAGGACTACCTAATAATCCGCTTATTGCGCTGTTGACGGCAATTATTTCCGCAATGTGTTGTGTGTCGTTTCGTTTATTTCCACTTGATCCGTCTCGTTTAGATTTTGTGAAAACACTTTATAAACAAGTGGCTCATTTTTTTGCTTTTCTATTGATGACACTCGCACTTGCAAAGCTAATGGAAAGTTTCCTTGCTTTTAGTACGGGGGCGAGCAAGTTCATAACATTAAACCCATTAACGTTTTTAGGTGGTCTTGCATACCAATTTATCTTGGGTTTATTGGGCGCTGTAGGTATCAATGGACATAACTTTTTATTCCGCGCGAAACAGCAACTTTTTGAAAATACACAACTAAACATCGCAGCATGGCAAGCTGGAGACGCACCGTTAAATGTCTTAGGGCAAGGTTTTTATGATGCATTTTTATCAATGGGTGGCTCTGGAAATACGATCAGCCTTTTGCTATGTATTTTATTGTTTTCAAAAGATCGTCGTCATATCACGTTAGCAATATCAGCGATACCATTAGTGATCTTTAATATTAATGAGCTATTACTGTTTGGTTTGCCTATTATCTTTAATCCAATATTAATTGTGCCTTTTGTGTGTGTACCGTTAGTTAGTTTTGTTGTGGTTTATAGCGCTATATCATTAGGTTTAGTAAATCATGTTGGGACGATTGTTGATTGGATGACACCGCCATTATTAAGTGGCTATATTGCGACCCAAAATAGCATTGGTGGGGTTGTTCTACAGTTTGTGGTAATAACACTTGGTGTAATGATTTATCGTCCGTTTTATTTGAATTATGTTGGGCGAAGTCGTCAAAATAATATGATGATGAGCCGACAATCAGAATTAGAAAGCTCAACACTGAAAACCTTCTTAGGTGATATAAACCAAATGATGGGTAGTTACGTAAGTAAGCATGATATAAGCCGTCGGGTTAATCATATGCTTAATAACGGTGAGTTTGTAATGCATTATCAGCCACAGGTAAACGTAACTAACTCGGCGCAATTATCCTTTGAGGCATTAGTTCGTTATAAAGATAAAACGGGTAAGCTAACTCCGCCAATCTTTATTAATGATTTTTATCAGCTTGGTGCAATCAAACAATTGGATCAGATGGTTATCGATCTCGTTTTAAATGATATGCAAAATATGCCTTTAGATAATGGCTGTAAAGTGTCGGTGAATATTTCGGCAGAAAGTATTGCTGATCCTGTAATCATTCATCTGATCATGGAACGCTTACGCTTTTATAATATTGACCCAGAAAATTTAGAAGTTGAGATCACAGAAGAAGCTATTATCACTGAAGATAAGCAGATTTCTAAAAATATAGATGCACTACAAGCATTAGGGATCACTGTTGCTATCGATGACTTTGGCTCGGGTTATGCGTCATTTCCGCATTTACTTAAATTTAACTTCGATAAGGTAAAGCTTGATAGATCGTTGTTATTGAATACGCAAAATGAGCGAGAAAAGAACCTTTACCAATTGTTAGCTAAGATCAGTGAAGTAACGGGCTGTGTCTTGGTTGCAGAAGGTATTGAGACGGAACAAGAAAAACAGTTTGTTGAACAGTGTGGTATCGATATTTGCCAAGGCTATTATTTTGCGAAACCTATGCCATTAGATGAGGCACAGGTTTGGGCTAACAATAAGATCCGGATTTAATAAAAAGCCATACATTGGCTGTGGTTTTTTGTTTATTGTTTTGGATATATCAGTTTATCTGTATCGAAACCTGCTTTTTTAGCAATGTTGATATAACGTTCTAATTGCTTTGGACTTATTTGTTTTTGACGAGATAGCAACCAAAAGTAATCGTAGTTGTAACTGCTGATCAGCGCGGTTGAATAGTCAGGCTCTAAATAGAAAATAATATAGCTACCATAAAAAGGGCCAAAGAAAGAGACTTTAAGGTAGCCAACATTATCATTTTCTACAAATTTGGCTTTACCAATGGCTTCTTTCCATTCTTTTGACTGAGTATTAAATCCACGATTAACGACTTTTACGCTGCCATCTTCATTCATACTGTAAGTTGCAGTGACATAGTCTAAATCACGCTCAAAGCTATGATCCATTCTTGCTATTTCATGCCAAGTCCCCAGGTATTTATTAAGCACAAAAGGTGTAACCGCTTCAATATTGTTGGGTTTACCTGTTGTACATCCAAACATGGTTGCTAATAACACGATAAAGCTTAGTGGTTTAATATATTTTGCCATTAATTGTTCCTTAATTATTTGGCGGTAAAAATATGACACTAACGGTAAAGCTAATGTTGTCGTTAGTTATATTATAAGGCCAATTCATCTTTTCACAGATCCGCTGAACAATGACTAAACCACATCCATAGCCTTGATTATAGATCTCATTACCATCATGGCGGTTAGTAATTATTAGCGTATTTTTGCTTAACTTAATAATAATGTCACCAACACTATAACTAAATGCATTTTTTATTAGGTTGTTAATAATAATGGTGATGAAACTGAGTGGTGCGCTGATCGGAGTGTTACATGAAAGCGTCAGCTGATAACTGGTATCCTGTTTAGCAAATAAAGGTTTCATAACCGTGAGCTGCTTACTTAATTCGGCTTCTATATCGCAAATGACAAAGTGTTGCGGCTCTATATGCTGTTTTCCTAATAACAAAAAAGTTTCTGTGAGAATTTTCATATCCTCACTGGCTTGGTGCAAACGGTTTATCGCCTTTTTTGCAATCTTGGGTTGGTTAGGCACCTTATCAAGCAGCTCCGTAGAGCCCTGAATAACCATAATCGGCGTACGTAATTCATGCGATGCAAACCGGCTGAATTCTTGTTCTCGCTGAAAATAGTGTGAGATCGCACGTTTACTATCTAATAGTGCTTGTTCAATTGCTCGTGTTTCATTGTATTGGGTATCAATAGTAAACTCAGTTTGATCTGGCTGCATTTGACCGATCTTCTGCTTAATTTGCTCAAATGGATGCGATAACGAACGAATAAAATAGAAACTATATCCGCCCATTAATAGAGATAACAATACGCCAAAAATAAAGGTGAAGTAATGTAAGCTACTTTCATACTCATCTAAGTAATCATCAGCATCATCTTGATACACAACATACATTAAGCCTTTTCCTGAAGGATGTTTAAATACAATAAAGTGTTTATCTTCAGTGCCGCGAAGGTGTTCATAAAATCCGGGTTTACGGTATGGCTTAAGCCAATCTGGTAACGAATTTTGGCTCCAATAACTTTTAAATTCACTATTATTGGGAAGTGGGGCTTTTTCACCCATTTTCTTATAATCAATTTGGTACTGAGAAGATTCCTTATCTAACCAGTGATGAAGGCTAATTACTTCTAATTGATTTTCTGCAATATAAATGACTATCCAAAAAAGAACGAACATACTGAATGCCATAACACTAACGCTAAGTCCAACTTTTTGGTAAAGACTTGGATATTTATGCAGCTTTGATACGGTAGCCTTGTCCATGAATTGTCTCTAATCGTGAGTCGGAAAAACCTTTGTCAATGGCGTTGCGTAAACCATAAATATGACTTCGTAATGCATCACTGCAGGGCGATTCTTCTCCCCAAATGGTTTCGATTATTTGCTGTCTAGTGACAACATTAGGTGCATGTTGAACCAATAATTTTAATATTTTTAGTTGAGTACGATTTAACTTTATTATGTGGTTTTCTCGACGTACTTCATCTGTTTGGTTGTTTATTTGAATATCTGCATAGCTTAGCAATCCAATATCTTTACGCTGACCACGATTAGCGAGTGCCTTTATTCGAAGAGACAGCTCTTCCATCGCAAATGGCTTTAGAAGGTAATCATCGCCACCGGCTTTAAAGGCTGCGATTTTATCGTCGAGTGTATCTTTCGCCGTAAGGAAAAGAATTGGCGCGCCGCAAAAAAGCTCATTCCGAATTTTAGCAACGGTCGAAATACCATCCAATTTAGGCATCATGATATCCATGATAATCACGTCATAATAATTATCTTTAATTAATTTAAGCGCACTTTCACCGTGGTAAGCACAGTCAACAATATTGCCTTCAAGCTCAAGATAATCAGAGATTGTTTCAACGATTTGGTCATTATCATCAGCAATGAGTATTTTCACGTTTAGCCTTATGTTTTTCACGAATATTTCACGGAGGCAATATTAATATACTTTTCAATAAAACAATATTCATAATTATAAAGGTTAGTTGATGAAAAAATTGCTCTTAGCGGTAGTGGTTGGTGTTGCTCTTTCTGGTTGTGGCGGCGGTGGTAGTGATAGTGATGAGAGTAAACCGACTCCACCTCCTGTTGTTGATATTAAACCTACAGCAGCACAAGGTACTATTAAGAGTGTGAACTATGATAACAACACTATTGATGTGAATGGTCATAGTTACAAGGTAGAGCAAGTTAAGTATGGCTCTCAAGAGTTATCTATCACTAGCCTTAAACCTAATATGATGGTTGAAGTTTCAATGTTAACCAGAAGCGGTGCTGTTGTTTCTGTTGAGCCGACAATGGTGGGTATAGTCACAACAATCAGTGCAGATCGTAAAACGTTTGTGGTGAATGGTGTGACGTTATCTTTTGCACTAGATCGGCACATTGAATTACATGATTGGGTGATGGTGTCTTCACTGCCACAAGCCACTGCTGATGGTCTTGGATATAAAGTATTGTCGGTTATAAAAATCGAACAAGAAGATGTTGCTGGTCAATATGAAATTGAAGGTCGTTTGAGCGGTTTAGATCTAAATAAGAATACTTTCACTTTAGGTGCTAGTACAAAGGTTTTCTTTAACCCTCACGAAATTGAAGATAATGCCGTATTGATGAATGGCCAGTGGGTCGAAGTTAAAGGCCAAATGATTAATGATGAGTTTCATGCAACTGAAGTGGAAGTAGAAACGTATGACGACTTTGATAACGATCATGAAATTGAAGGTATTGTCACTTGGGTAAATAGTGATAAATCTCAATTTGAATTAAATGCGCGTGGGCGCTTTACTGTTAATGCACAAACGCGCTTTGAAGACGGAACTAAAGCGAATTTAGTTGCGGGTGAACTCGTTGAAGTTACAACGTTTAATGGTATTGCGAAAGAGATCGAATTTGAAGGTGACTTTGGCGGTGAAATAGGCGACTGGCGTGAATTTGATCGTGAAGGTTATGTAACCTCAGTAGGAGATGATCACTTTATGATTGCTGGTGAAACATTCTATGTGGATGCTTATACCGAGTTTGAAGACTTGTTAACATTAGATACGTTACATGGGCAATACGTTGATGTTGAAGGTGTCCTCATTAATGGTAAAAAAGTTGCACGTGAAATTGAGCGTGAAGATGATTAATTAGCCATTTTAATAACTAAAGCACCTAAGGGTGCTTTTAGTTTATTCACTGACACAAAATCGATTTTCTAAATAGCAGCGAATAGCTTGTTCGCTAGCATCAAATTGTGGTGATGGGACATGATGAGGATCAACCCATAACCAATGCTCACATTTATCAGGTTCTGTTAACTGCAATTCGCCTGTAAATGATGTCGCTAACAAAGTAACACTAATATAATGCTTTCCACATTCATCATAGGTTTCTAAGTTGTTAGTTACAGCTATAACCTCGGGATTATAAATAGTTAAATTTGTTTCTTCTTTAACTTCACGAATCGCGCATTGACGAAATGTTTCGCCAACCTCCATATGACCGCCTGGAATGGAATAGTAGGGAGCGTGACTGTTTTTTCGTTTTCCTATCAAAATCTGGTTTTGCTCATTCACAATGATGATACCGATCCCGACCATAGGAGTTGTCGTCATTATTGCTGTCCTTAATTCACTGTTGCATCCTATTGATTTTACCAAATAATAAATCAAATATCGTTATTGTTATAGCTAGCAATGAACGGGTACTAGCTAACTGATGCAATATTCGTTAATCTGCTTAAAGGTTAAAGAATTAGGATTGGATGAATAATCAAATGGAAAGTATAACGTTACAGCCGATAGCTAAGATCAATGGTGAAGTAAATTTACCGGGCTCAAAGAGTGTTTCGAATCGCGCCCTATTATTGGCAGCGTTAGCAACAGGTACCACACGCCTCACTAACTTATTAGATAGTGATGATATTCGCCATATGCTTAACGGATTAAAGCAGTTAGGTGTAAATTACCAATTATCTGAAGATAAAACGGTTTGTGAGGTTGAAGGGTTGGGCCGCGCATTTTCACCTAATGAGCCCCTTGAATTATATTTAGGCAATGCGGGGACAGCGATGCGTCCGCTTGCAGCTGCATTGTGTTTAGGCGGGGGTGAATTTGTTCTAACGGGTGAGCCGCGAATGAAAGAGCGTCCTATTGGTCATCTTGTTGACGCGTTGCGTAGTGCTGGCGCGGACATTACTTATCTCGAAAATGAAAACTATCCACCACTAAAGATTATGGGTACTGGTTTAAAAGGTGGTGAGGTTGAAATTGATGGATCTATTTCAAGCCAGTTTTTAACTGCCTTCTTAATGGCTGCACCTTTAGCACAATCAGATACCGTTATTCGCATTAAGGGTGATTTGGTATCAAAACCTTACATCGATATTACGCTACACATTATGGCGCAGTTTGGTGTTGAAGTTGAAAACCGTAATTATCAAGAGTTCGTTGTTCGAGGTAATCAAACCTATGTTTCACCGGGTGAATTACTTGTTGAAGGCGATGCGTCTTCAGCGTCGTATTTCTTAGCCGCTGCTGCGATTAAAGGCGGTGAAGTAAAAGTCACCGGTATTGGTAAAAAGAGTATTCAGGGTGATATTCAATTTGCTGATGCGCTTGCTGCGATGGGGGCGGATATCGAGTGGGGTGATGATTATGTGATTGCTCGTTGTGGAGATCTCAGCGCAGTAGATATGGATTTTAACCATATTCCTGATGCAGCAATGACTATTGCAACAACCGCATTGTTTGCCAAAGGTACAACATCGATTCGTAATGTTTATAACTGGCGTGTAAAAGAAACCGATCGTTTAGCTGCAATGGCTACAGAGCTTCGTAAAGTTGGCGCAGAAGTCGAAGAGGGTGAGGATTATATCACTATCGTACCACCAACCACATTACAGCATGCGGCTATTGATACCTATGATGACCATAGAATGGCGATGTGTTTCTCGCTGGTGGCATTGAGTGATACGCCAGTAACGATTAATGATCCAAAGTGCACATCAAAAACATTCCCTGACTACTTTGATAAATTAAAGGGATTAAGTTGTTAAGACTGTAATAAATTTGTCTGATAACTGAGATTACATTTTTAAAAGCCTGATCTTCTTGCATCAGGCTTTTTTATTGGCGTAAAAAGGAACATAAGGTTAGGACATTACACTATAAATTGTGATTTTTTTTCCGTATAATGTGCCACCGTTTGAAGGTACAGATAAACCTTTGGTTCTGTCTTTCATCTGTTACGGAAACTACATCGGAGAAAACCTATGTCTACTCATGCTCCAGTCATCACTGTTGATGGTCCAAGCGGCGCCGGAAAGGGGACGCTATGTATGCTATTAGCAGAAAAACTGGGCTGGAATTTATTAGATTCTGGTGCAATTTACCGTGTTTTAGCGTTAGCGGCTATTCATCATGGTGTTGATATCGAATCAGAAGACGCTTTAGTTCCTCTTGCTGCGCACTTAGATGTTCAGTTTATTGCAGAAGGTGAGTTGGTTAAGGTTATTCTTGAAGGTGAAGATGTTTCTGGCACGCTTCGCACTGAAGAAGTAGGTAATACAGCATCAAGAGTGGCTGCTTTACCTCGCGTTCGAGAAGCATTACTACGTCGTCAACGCGCCTTTAGTGAGCAACCAGGCCTTGTGGCTGATGGTCGTGATATGGGAACCGTTGTTTTTCAAGGCGCAGAAGTAAAAATCTTCCTTGACGCAAGTGCAGAAGAACGCGCAACTCGACGTATGAATCAGTTGCAAAAAAAAGGCTTAGATGTTAACTTTGGCAGCCTTTTAAGCGAAATCCAGGAGCGAGACTACCGCGATCGCAATCGTGCTGTAGCGCCTTTACGTCCTGCTGATGACGCATTAGTACTGGATTCAACCGAATTATCGATTGAACAAGTACTTGAGAAAGTCTTAGCATATGTTGATGCTAAGCTAAAATAACGAATCCATATTTAGTTGTGTAAACAGCTAAATAACGTCAGTGTCATGGATGATAACTGACTTTATTATCAACCCCATGCGGTAGGATACCCATGGTTGTTTATCATATTGAAGATTAATTAAATGACTGAATCTTTTGCTCAACTCTTTGAAGAGTCGCTAAACCAAGTTGAAACTCGCCCAGGTGCAATCGTTAAAGGTACTGTAGTAGCTATCGAAAACGGTTACGTACTAGTTGACGCTGGTCTAAAATCTGAGTCATCTATTCCTGCTGAAGAATTCAAGAACGCTGCTGGCGAACTAGAAATCGAAGTTGGTGCTCAGGTAGACGTTGCTCTTGACGCGATCGAAGACGGTTTCGGTGAAACTAAACTTTCTCGTGAGAAAGCTAAGCGCCACGAAGCTTGGATCCAGCTTGAAAAAGCTTACGAAGATGCTGAAACAGTTGTTGGTATCATCAACGGTAAAGTTAAGGGCGGCTTCACAGTTGAACTTAACGGCATCCGTGCGTTCCTACCAGGTTCACTAGTAGACGTACGTCCAGTTCGTGACACTGCTCACCTAGAAAACAAAGAACTTGAGTTCAAAGTAATCAAGCTAGACCAGAAGCGTAACAACGTTGTTGTTTCTCGTCGCGCAGTTATCGAATCTGAGAACAGCGTTGAGCGTGATGAACTACTTGCTTCTCTTCAAGAAGGCATGGAAGTTAAAGGTATCGTTAAGAACCTTACTGACTACGGCGCATTCGTTGATCTTGGCGGTGTTGACGGTCTTCTACACATCACTGACATGGCTTGGAAGCGTGTTAAGCACCCTTCTGAAATCGTTAATGTTGGCGATGAAATCAACGTTAAAGTTCTTAAGTTTGACCGTGAGCGTACTCGCGTATCACTAGGTCTTAAGCAACTTGGCGAAGATCCATGGGTTGCAATCGCTAAGCGTTACCCAGAAAGCACTAAGCTTACTGGTCGCGTAACTAACCTAACTGACTACGGCTGCTTCGTTGAAATCGAAGAAGGCGTTGAAGGTCTAGTACACGTTTCTGAAATGGATTGGACTAACAAAAACATCCACCCATCTAAAGTTGTTAACGTGGGCGACGAAGTTGAAGTTATGGTTCTTGATATCGACGAAGAGCGTCGTCGTATCTCTCTAGGTCTTAAGCAGTGTAAAGCTAACCCATGGCAGTCATTTGCAGAAATGCAAGCTAAGGGCGACAAAGTTACTGGTAAGATCAAGTCTATCACTGACTTCGGTATCTTCATCGGTCTTGAAGGCGGCATCGACGGTCTAGTTCACCTATCTGACATTTCTTGGAATGTTTCTGGTGAAGACGCAGTTCGTGACTTCAAGAAAGGCGACGAAATCTCTGCAGTAGTTCTAGCAGTAGACGCTGAGCGTGAGCGTATCTCTCTAGGTGTTAAGCAAATCGAAGAAGACCCATTCAACTCTTTCGTTGCTGATACTAAGAAAGGTGCTCTAGTAACTGGTAAAGTTACTGCGGTTGACGCTAAAGGCGCAACTGTTGAGCTAGGCGAAGGCATCGAAGGTTACCTACGCGCTTCTGAAGCATCTGTAGACCGTGTTGAAGACGCAACTCTAGTTCTTTCTGTTGGCGATTCTGTTGAAGCTAAATTCACAGGCGTTGATCGTAAGAACCGCGTAATCAACCTATCTGTTCGTGCTAAAGACGTTGCTGAAGAGCAAGAAGCAATGGCTACTCTGAACAAGCAAGATGATGCTGCGTTCGGTAATGCTATGGCTGACGCTTTCAAAGCTGCTAAAGGCGAATAATTGAGCATAGAGGGAATAGGCTTAGCTTTTTCCCTCTAAACGGCTATACTATTGAGAAACTTACTAAAACGGAGTGTTTATGACAAAGTCTGAGTTAATTGAAAGACTATGTAGTCAACAAACACATCTTTCTGCTAAACAAGTAGAAGATGCAATCAAGGACATCCTTGAAAATATGGCGAACACGCTTGCTGAAGGCGATCGCATTGAGATCCGTGGCTTTGGTAGCTTCTCATTGCATTACCGTGCTCCTCGCGTAGGCCGTAACCCTAAAACTGGTGATAAAGTTGAGTTGGACGGTAAATACGTTCCTCACTTCAAGCCAGGAAAAGAATTACGTGACCGTGTTAATGCATCAATTGCTGCTTAACCGCGAATAGAACAAAAAAACGGCATACTCTCAGTATGCCGTTTTTTTATGTCTTTTGATCATGGTCTGATGAGTAAAATTACTGCATAATCAATCTATCATATTGTTGATTTAGTGAGAGGATTCACGATGAAAATTTTGGGTATTATTGTTTTAGTTGCTGCATTCTTAATAACACTGGCTCTCGGTGCGCAAAACCAAATTTTAGTAAACTTTGACTATTTAGTTGCTCAAGGCGAATTCCAATTATCAACGCTATTAGGTATTGCATTTGGTTCTGGCTTTATCATTGGCTGGTTAATCTGTGGCACGCTATATCTAAAAGCACGTTTTGCTAAAAACCGTTTAGCGAAGAAAGTGACAAAACAGCAACAAGAACTAGATTCTCTACGCGCACAGCCTGTAAAGGAATAAGTATTAATGCTTGAACTGTTGTTCCTACTATTACCTATTGCGGCAGCTTATGGCTGGTATATGGGTAACAGGAGCGCAAGTAACAATCGACAAGAGCAGTCTCATCGCTTATCTCGTCAATATGTAACAGGTCTTAATTTGCTGTTATCTGATCAATCAGATAAAGCCGTCGATCTGTTTATTGAGCTGCTTCAAGTTGATAGCGAAACTATCGATACTCACCTTGCTTTGGGTAACTTATTCCGAAGCCGAGGGGAGGTCGATCGTGCTATTCGTATTCACCAAAATTTGATTGCTCGTCCTAACTTGACGATAGAGCAACGTAATTTGGCGCTTCAGCAGTTAGCAAAAGACTATATGGTTGCGGGTTTTTTAGATCGTGCCGAACGTATCTTTGAACAATTGCTGGATGAACCAGAATACAAAAAACCTGCGCTACAACAGTTATTGTCTATCTATCAGCAAACACGAGAGTGGGAAAATGCGATAGATATGGCTTCTCAACTTGTTAAATTAGGCAAAACAAAATTAAAGCATGATATTGCACACTATTGGTGTGAACTTGCCATGCTTGAAATGAGTGCACAGAATCAAGATAAAGCGATTCAGTGTTTGAAAAAGGCACTCTCAGCAGATAAGCAGTGTGTCCGCGCTTCGATCACAATGGCTAAGATTCAGATCAAAGGTAAAGAATTCAAGCAGGCAGCCAAAACGCTTGAACGTATTCTAGAGCAAGATGCTGAATTTATTGGTGAGGCTTTACCCTTATTATTAGAATGTTATGAAGCACTACATAATGAATCGGCGTGGCTGAAATATCTTCAGCAATGTGTTGAAGCTAAAGCGGGCGCCTCAGCAGAACTCATGTTAGCTGACGAAATTGCGAAAAATGAAGGGGCAGTGTCTGCTCAAGCATTTATGACTCGTCAGCTACAAAAGAACCCGACCATGAAAGGCTTTTATCAGTTAATGGATTACCACTTAGATGAAGCCGAAGAAGGTCGAGCAAAAGAAAGTTTAACCAGCTTACGACATCTCGTTGGTGAACAATTAAAAATTAAACCGCGTTATCGTTGTCGCCAATGTGGCTTTGCTACGCACTCATTGTATTGGCAATGTCCATCTTGTAAGAACTGGGGACAAGTTAAGCCAATTCGTGGCTTAGATGGCGAATAATGTATTAAAAAATAAAGAAACCAGACATTGTGATCTGGTTTTTTTATGTCTAATAAATCGTGAATTTTGTTCGTAAACGTTTGCGTTTGATGTAGAATCTGCGCGCGGCTGGATTGCTGCAGTAGGAAACAATTAGATATCACAGGAGACTCAATGCTAGACGCTAAAGTAATAGACCCTAAAGTAATCGTAGCCCTTGATTATGATAATCAGAATGAGGCACTCGCTTTCGTCGATCGTATTGAGCCGGGAAGTTGCCGATTAAAAGTTGGTAAAGAGATGTTTACTTTTTTTGGCCCTGATTTCGTGCGTCAACTGCATGATCGGGGTCATTCTGTATTTTTAGACCTTAAATTTCACGATATTCCCAATACCTGTTCAAAGGCGGTAAAAGCTGCGGCAGATCTTGGTGTATGGATGGTTAACGTTCATGCGAGTGGTGGTGAGCGTATGATGACAGCTTCACGTGAAATTTTAGAACCGTATGGTAAAGACCGCCCACTATTGATTGGTGTAACGGTGCTAACCAGCATGGAAGCATCAGACTTAGCGGGTATTGGTATTAACTGTGAGCCACATCAGCAAGTACTTAACCTTGCATCACTGGCAAAAAATAGTGGTTTAGATGGTGTGGTTTGTTCTGCCCATGAAGCTAATACGCTAAAGCAAAGCTTAGGTCAGGGTTTTAAGCTAGTAACACCAGGTATTCGCCCAGCAGGTAGTGATGCAGGCGATCAGCGTCGAATCATGACACCCGTAGAGGCAATTTCTGCTGGTTCTGATTATCTTGTGATAGGTCGCCCAATTACACAAGCTGCAGATCCTGCAAGTGTCTTGGCACAGATAAACAAATCGCTTGTGTAGCATCTGCGATATAAATGAAGAAGCCCGCTCTTATGCGGGCTTTTTCATTTTTATATTTTGCGTTATGTGCTGATTTTGGGTGTTGAGTTATTAATTCGTGTGCTTTTATCTTTCTTTGGCGAGCTAAAGTGACTATCTAATAATTTTTGCGTTAATGGATGTTTTGGATTGTTAAATACATTCGCGGTACGGCCTTTCTCTACCACTTCACCATCTTGCATCACCATCACTTTATCACTGAAGTGTTTTATCACACCCATGTGCTGTGACACATAGATATAGGACAATCCCATTTCTTCTTGCAGTTCTAATAACAGGTTTATCATCTGAGAACGCATGGACATATCAAGCCCGTTTAGTGCTTCATCAGCAACGATAATACAGGGCTGAAGAATGAGAGCGCGAGCTAATGAAACACGCTGTTTTTGACCTGTAGCTAGCATTTGTGGATAGAAATAGGCATGTTCAGGAAGTAAGCCAACTCGTTTTAAAGTATCCATAATACGTTTTTCACGCGCTTGCGGCGTCATATTGGTATTACGTTTTAATGGGCCTTCCAGAATACGACCAATTTGAATACGAGGATTAAGCGACGTATTCGGATCTTGGAAAATCATTCGGATCAGTTTACAGCGCGTTTGGTAATCACCGCTTGATAAGGTGTCACCATTTACGCGAATAATGCCACTGGTTGGTTCGACAACACCAGAAAGCATTTTTGCCAAGGTTGATTTACCTGAACCATTTTCACCCAGTAGCGCAATTGTTTCACCTGCTTCAAGGTGAAAAGAGACAGGTTTTACAGCTTCGATTGTGCGTCTACGGAAAAAACTTGAACGATAATGGTAATCTTTCTTTAGATTTTCTACTTCCAATAGCGAACTCATTTACTGTCTTCCTCCATGTTTAGCGGGAAGTGACAGCTAAACTTATGGTTTTTAATTTTTCTACGTTTAGGCACTTCAACACATTTACGTTGAGCATGAGGACAACGAGGACCTAATCGACAACCAATCGGTAAGTGCTGAAGTGGAGGAATAGATCCCGGTAACGTTTCTAGTTTCGTCTTATGGCTTATATTGTCTAAGCTAAAATCAGGCATAGCACGCATTAACGCTGCGGTATAAGGGTGGTGTGGTGACTCTAACAACTGCTTAGAAGTTCCAGATTCAACCGATTGTCCACAATACATGACCGTAATTCTATCAGCCCACTGGGTAACTGTCGTAAGATCATGGCTGACTAATAAAATAGTGGTGTTGCCTAACTGATTCATCCGGCTTAATAAGCGAAAGATTTGAGCTTGGGTAATTGGGTCTAAGTCGTTTGTGGGCTCATCGGCAATCAATAATCGTGGACGGTTTGCAATCGCCATTGCAATCATGACTTTCTGACATTCGCCATCGGTTAATTCATAAGGGTAGCTACGCATTACACGTTTGTGCTCTTTGATACCGACTTTATGCAAAAGTGCGATAGCTTGTTTTTGGCGCCAGTGAAAGCGTTGCCAAAAATGCCCAGTAAACGATGAAGAGGGAATGGCTTCTTCCAACTGCTCCCCAATTGTCTCAGAGGGATCAAGACAGGTTGATGGCTCTTGGAAGATCATTGCCATTTCACGGCCAACAATTTTTCGGCGCTCACGATGAGATAGAGTGAGTAAGTCAATATCACCTAAGCGCATGCGATCGGCACTGACGCGCCAATTATCTTTACACACCCCCGCAATTGCTTTCGCGACAAGGCTTTTACCTGAACCAGATTCACCTACTAAACCACGAATTTCGCTTTCGTTAATGGTTATGCTCATTCTATCAACCGCTTTTACCATGCCTTGTGGCGTGTCGATTTCGATAGTGAGGTTGCGTATATCGAGTAATGGCATATTAATCAATCCCTGCATTAAGTGCTTGGCGAAGACCATCACCGACTAAATTAATGACTAGAACGCTAAACATAATGGCAAGACCCGGTAATGTGACTGTCCATGGTGCAAGGTAAATTAGCTCAACAGAATCACCTAACATAGCCCCCCATTCTGGTAGTGGTGTTTGCGCGCCTAACCCTAGGAAACCCAGTGCTGCAATATCTAAAATAGCAATCGAGATTGCACGCGTCATCTCAGTAATAATGGTTGATAAAATATTGGGTAGGATTGAGTTCCATAAGAGATAAAAATTATTAGCGCCATCTAATCGTGCAGCAATAACGTAATCTTTAGCGACCTCAGTATGGACGGCTGTGTAAACCGCTCGAATAAAACGAGGGATCAAAGCTAGCCAAATAGCGAGTAAGATATGCGTTTCCCCTGGCCCCATATAGGCGACCACAATGATGGCTAATAAAAGCGAAGGGATAGATAACACGGTATCTAATATATGATTTAAAAAGCTCGCTTTTAAGCCTTTGCTCATTCCTGCAAGAATACCGATCAGTAAACCAATAATGCTGGATGCAAAGGCAACTAACAAGGCATAGCCAAAGGTTAACTGTGAACCTATGATCAAGCGAGATAAAATATCACGACCTAAATCATCAGTACCAAAGAAAAAGTTCACATGACCAGAATTATCCCATGAAGGTTGCATGAGAAGCTCACCAACCTGTTTTATCGGAGAATAGGGTGCTAACCATTGTGCTGTTAGGGTGACAATGAGCAAAAACAGTAAACACCATAGTCCAAACATAGCCAGTGAGTTCGCCCTAAAATTTTGCCAAGCGCGTTCCCATTGGGTTGGGATTGTTTCTTCTTGGTAAACACTATTTGATGGCATACCATTCCTTCCTTACTAATGGGTTCACCATAGCACCAGCCAAATCAGATAAAATGTTAGCTAATAAGATGAAGCTACCTACTGTGATTACACCTGCTTGAATGGCAACATAATTTTGATCTGCAATCGCATTAAGTAACCAACGACCAATACCCGGCCAATTAAAAATAGATTCCGTAAGCATGGCAAAGGTCATCATTGCCGCAAACTGCATCCCTAATTTAGGAATGATTGGTGGAAGGGCATTTTTCATCGCATGGCGGCGAACGATTTCAAAGGTAGATAAGCCTTTCGTTTGGGCGACTTTGATATAGTTTTTTGTCATTACGTCCGAAATTGAGGCTCGGGTTAAACGTATCACTTCTGTTGTAGGCGCCATCGCTAATACAATTGTTGGCAATACTAAATGCTGTAGTGCATTAAGAAATGCTTCCATACGGTATGGTTTATCTGACAGCAAAATATCAATCAGAGCAAAGCCTGTGACATGATCAAATTGATACAACAAACTGTAACGACCAGAAACAGGCAGCCAGCCTAAATTCAGTGAAAACAACAGAATTAATAACATCGCTAACCAAAATAGTGGGATGGAATAGCCCAGTAAGGTTATTGAGGAAATGATGGTATCAAGGGGCTGTCCTCGGTGTACGCCTGCGATAGTACCAAGTGGAATACCAACAATTAACGATAGTATAAAAGCAAAAAAGCATAGTTCTAACGTTGCCGGAAATACGGTTAAGATTTCGCTGCTAATAGGTATGCCATTGGGAGTGATACCGAGATTACCTGAAAGTAAGTTCTCTAAATATAAAATCCAACCACTAAAAAAGCTCTGATGCGCCCATTGTAATTGGGTATCTAAACGCAAAATACTAAAACTAATTAAAGTTAGTATTAATAGAGTAATTACAAACAAATTTAGGCGACGTATCGTATAAATAAACATACTTTACTCAATTCGATAAACACTGGAAAAAGATCGCGAACCAAATGGGTCCATCTGTAACCCTCCCAACGATTTATTGTGGGCTTGGAAATGGACACCATGAGCTAATGGGATCACAGGTATTTGTTGATCCAAAATATTTTGCGCTTGCTGGTAATATGCTTGGCGTTGTTGTTGCTTATTTGTGCGTAGTGCAATTTCAAGTAAGTTATCAAAACCAAGATCACACCAGTTAGCGACATTGAGCCCTGCTTTTTTAGCATTACATGATAATAATGGTCTTAAGAAATTATCAGGGTCACCGTTATCTGCGATCCAGCCAGCAAGAACCATATCGTATTGAGTGGTATCAGTTAAGCCAACACGACCAATCGTTTCTTGATGATGTAAAGACACATTGATACCAACTGCTTTCAAATTAGCTTGGATTAATTCCGCAGTTTTACGAGGACTCGGGTTATACGGTCGAGGCTCAAGCGGTACCCACATTGTCAGGACTTGGTTGTAATCATAGCCAGCGGCATCAAGCAGTTGTTTGGCTAATTTAGGATTATAAGAAAGCGCTTTGCTGTCGTGGTTATAAGCCCAAGACATTGGGGGTAATAAGCTTTTTGCTTCTGTTGCAGTACCGTAATAAACAGAATTGAGCAGTGTTTTACGGTTTATCGCATAATTAATAGCTTCACGGATTTCTAATTTATTTAATGGTGGTCGTTCTGTATTTAATGCCAGAAAAGATACATTCATCCCCGTTTGGGCCAATAGTTTATAGTTATCGTTATTTGAAATAACAGGTAACTGGCTCGCAACCGGAGATGAGAGAACATCACATTCAGAGCTTAGCAACTTAGCAAGATTACCCATGCCACGGGCAGAGATATCAAATACCACTTGCTCCATTGGCGCGGCACCTTGCCAATAATCCTTATTACGTTTTAAGCGAATAAGATCATTGGGTATAAATTGATCAACGTAAAAAGGACCAGTTCCAATAGGTTTGGTATCAATAAGGCCGATACGTCCTGATTTTAATAGTTGTTGGCCATATTGCTCAGAATAAATTACCGCATAGCTAGTTGCTAAGTTAGATAAAAAAGAATTATCAGGGCGATTTAAGGTAAATTGAACCGTAAGAGGATCTTTAGCTTTGATAGTATCAATTAAATTAGCGAACCCAAGGCTTTCAAACCATGGGTAACGACCACCAGAAATATTATGAAAAGGGTGGTGTGGATTAATGATTCGCTCAAAGCTAAAAATAACGTCGTCAGCATTCAGTGGACGTGTTGGAGTAAACCAATCAGTATGTTGGAATTTAACGTTATCTCGCAGCTTAAAGGTATATACCAAGCCATCGTCACTGACAGTCCAGCTTTTTGCTAGATCAGGAAGAGGTTTGTGGCTGATAGGATCGAGTAACAGCAGGCGATCGAAAATTTGAGCCGAAAGTGTTTCTGCTGTTAACCCGCCATCCGTTAGCTGTGGATTTAATGTTGTCGGAGTATCTTGACCGCAATAAACAAAGCCATTGCTTTGCTTAGCGGTATTATGTGACGGCTCTTTACAACCTAAAAGGCCAAGTAAAGTGAAGCCGGCAATCAAAAGACGACTGTAAGCGCTCATATTTAATAGGCGTTAAATGAAATTAAGTCGTTAAATTTAACATTTTTCTTTTAACGTCACCAAGCTATCCTGCTTTATTTATAAGGAATTAGTCTAAAACCGTTACATATCTTTAATTATCGCGCGAATTTGGTTGATTAATCACCGTTAACGCTAATGTCATATTTTCGAATTAATCCCCTTAACTGGTGATAACTTAAGCTTAAAAGTTCGGCGGCTTTTGTTTGATTAAAGCGAGCTTGTTTAAGTGCATTATTAATCAACATGATTTCTTGATCTTTCAAGTATTGGCGAAGATCAACAGGAAGTTGAATGCTTGAGCTTTCTTGTTTGGCGGCAGGGGTATCAACAATGGATAAAGACTGCGGTGGTGTTGATTCACAAGATTGCCAAGCAGTAGCGAAAGGGTCGGTATAAATTTCGGTAATAGCCTCATCTTCATTGCTATGACGAAATACAGACCGCTCGACAACGTTTTTTAACTCTCGAATATTACCTGGCCATTGATAGTCGAGTAGTTGTTGTTTTGCCTGTTGAGTAAAACCTGCAAAATAGCTATATCCTAGTTCTCGACACATACGCACAGCATAGTGTTCTGCTAATGGTAAAATATCGTCTTGTCGTTCACGTAAGGGTGGAAGGTGGATGATTTCAAACGCTAGTCTATCAAGTAAATCAGCTCTAAATTTTCCTTCAGCAACTAATTTGGGTAAATTTTCATTAGTTGCACAAACTAAGCGCACATTCGCTTGGCAAGGCTTATTACCGCCCACGCGTTCGTACTCACCGTATTCAATTACGCGTAATAATTTTTCTTGAACCCCCATCGGGGCGGTCGCTAATTCATCTAAAAAAAGTGTGCCATTTTCTGCACGTTCAAAGCGTCCTTGGTGACGACCTTTCGCCCCAGTAAAGGAACCCGCTTCATGACCAAATAGTTCAGAATCAATGACGCCTTCGCTTAGTGCGGCACAGTTTAGTGTTACTAAAGGTTGATCCCAACGCTTTGATAAGTAGTGAACGCGTTGGGCGATTAACTCTTTACCAGTGCCTCGCTCACCAAGAATAAGAATGGGACGATTGAGCGAAGCGAGGCGTGATGCTTGGTCTAGAACACTTAGAAAAGCATCAGATTCACCGATTAAGTTTTCCTTCTTACGCATTGGTTAATCTCACTATTAATTGGTTAAATTAACTATATCATAGCTTTTTTAAAAGTTAATGGTAATTTAAGCTATTGATATTTAATGGTTTAAAAGTTGGCACAGTACTTGATATATCTAAGTGGTAACACAATAACATTAAGTTAGTATCACTATATAAACCTGTAAGCGTGATTACTGTGAAATGGGTTTAATCAAGGAGTTTAATGATGGGTATTTTTTCTCGTTTTGCTGATATCGTAAATGCTAACGTGAATTCGTTACTGGATAAGGCTGAGGATCCACAAAAACTGATCCGTCTTATCATCCAAGAGATGGAAGATACATTAGTTGAGGTACGTACATCTTCAGCTCGTGCATTAGCTGATAAAAAAGAGTTACACCGTCGTATTCAAGCGATTGAATCACAAATTACAGATTGGCAGGAAAAGGCGAGCCTTGCACTACAAAAAGGTCGTGAAGATTTAGCTCGTGCAGCACTGATCGAAAAGCAAAAATTGGCCGATGTCGCATTAACGCTAAATGAAGAATACAAACTCGTAGAAGAGACAATTGAAAAATTGTCATTAGAAGTCGCTGAGCTTGAGCGTAAATTGCAAGAAACACGCGCTCGTCAACAAGCGTTAGTGACGCGTCATAAAGCAGCAGGCACTCGTCGTGATGTTCGTCGTCAGTTAGATACAAGTAAAGTTGATGAGGCGATGTCGAAGTTTGAGCAATATGAACGTCGCATCGATGAAATGGAAGCAGAAGCAGATAGTTATAGCTTTGGCCGTGGTAAAAGCTTAGAGTCAGAATTTGCTGATTTACAAGCACAAGACGAAATTGAAAAAGAACTTGAGCGCTTAAAAGCGAACATCAAGGATAAAGAGTAAGTACAACTAAGTTATCGTCGTTGTTTCATTGATTCTGCGCGAAAGGAGAACAAATAATGTCAATGGGTTTTATTAGCGTTCCATTAGTGGTGTTCATGATTATTGTCGCACCGCTATGGTTAATCCTTCACTATCGCAGTAAACGTCAAGCCGGTGAAGGGCTGTCAGGTGAAGATCAGAAAAAGTTAGAGACCTTGGTGGCACGCGCAGAAGATATGCAAGAACGTATTGTGACGTTAGAGCGTATTCTTGATGCAGAAGTGCCAAGGTGGAGGCAAAAATAATGAGTAAGACCTTATACCGTGATCCTAAAAAAGGAAAACTGGGTGGTGTGTGTGCTGGCTTAGCTGAATATTTCGGCGTTGAAATTTGGTTAGTACGTATTCTTGCTGTTTCGGCCTTCTTACTTGGTTTAGGTTTTTTTGCCACAATTGCTTATATCGCCGCATGGTTAATTTTAGATAAAATGCCACCACAGCGAAAAGAGCAACAAGATACTTATACCGAGCACAACGTAAAACAGAAACCATGGCAGGCTGGTCGCTCTGCGCATCAAATTTTACAAAAAGTTGAATCAGAATTTGATACCGCAGAAAAGAAGGTACAACAGATGGAAGCGTATGTTACATCTTCTGCATTTAAAGTCGATCGCGAGTTCAATAAGCTTTAATTATCCATAAAGCTTTGCCTAATGAAGCAGGTGCTGAACAATGTCAGACCTGCTTTTTTTCGTTATAAAGGCGTAATATAGTTAAATCACTTTATTGATAATTATTAGAATAAAGTTGTTAAACCTAAAACAAAAATGAAAACAACTAGGGTTAATCATGAATCGAATCAGTAATGAGTTGAATAAGCTCGTTAATCGCAGTTTAGACCGACACGTTCGACTTGCCGTCACAGGATTGTCTCGAGCAGGTAAAACGGCCTTTATTACTTCTCTTATTAATCAATTACTGCATGTAAGCACGAATGCTCGCCTACCTATGTTTAGTGCGATGCGTGACGGCCATTTATTAGGTGCAAAGCGTGTTCCTCAGTTAGATCTGCATGTGCCTAAATTTGGCTATGATGAAGGAATGCAATCAATTATGTCGACGCCTCCTGAATGGCCTGAGCCAACAAGGGATGTGAGTCAAACACGTTTAGCACTTCGCTATAAGCCTCAGAAAGGGGCATTGAAACTATTTCAAGATACCGCCACTTTGTATTTGGATATTATTGATTATCCCGGTGAGTGGTTATTAGATTTACCGTTACTTGATTTAGATTTTACTCAGTGGTCGGCACAACAAAGCCAAGTATTAAAAGGTAAACGCCTTGAGTTAGCACAGAATTGGCTTGCTAAAACCGAGATGTTTGATCCTTTTGCACCCGCAGATGAAAAGCAGATTGAAGAAATATCGAAGGCGTTCACCGAGTATTTGCATCAATGTAAAGCTGAAGGGGGATTACATTGGGTTCAACCCGGACGTTTTGTTCTGCCTGGTGAATTAGCTGGTGCACCTGTTTTACAATTTTTCCCACTATTGTGGAATAAAAAGTACACAGAAAAACAGCTGATGGATGCGGATGAAAGTACCAATGTTGGGATGCTTAGAAATCGCTATAAGTATTATCAACAGCATGTGGTTAAAGCGTTCTATAACGATCACTTCTCTAAGTTTGATCGCCAAATCATATTAGTTGATTGCTTACAGCCTCTTAATGCGGGACCAGAATCGTTTAATGATATGCGCCAAGCATTAGATCAGTTGATGCAAAGTTTTAAATACGGACGTAGCTCGTTACTGCGCCGACTATTTTCACCGCGTATTGATAAAGTACTCTTCGCTGCAACCAAAGCCGATCATATTACGCCCGAGCAGCACCCGAATTTAGTCGGATTATTACAGCAGTTAGTAAATGAAGCATGGCAAACCGCCTCCTTTGAAGGGATTAAAATGGATTGTGTTAGCTTGGCATCGATTCAAGCGACTGAGCCTGGTTTTGTTAATCACAAAGGTCAGCAAGTCCCTGCATTAAGGGGGATCGATTTGTTAGGTAATGCACAAACTCTTTTTCCTGGAGAAGTGCCAAAACGGTTACCAAACGTTGATTTTTGGCAACAGCAGAGCTTTGATTTTATTAATTTCCGTCCGTTGCAACAGCAAAGTGACGAGCCTTTGCCGCATATCCGAATGGATAAAGCGCTTGAGTATTTGTTGGGAGATAAACTGCAATGAGTGAACCGTTAAAAAGTAAAATTGTTTTTGATGATCCAACCGTTAACCAAGAACAACTCAATATTGCTTCTAAATTGGAGTTTGCTCAACAAGCCGACTTTTTACCTGAAGCAATAGAGCAACAAGAAACTGAAATTGAAAAAGATCTCAAGCAAGTATTAGCAGCGAAACCTAAGCGTCGTTATGGCTTTTTGAAAGGATTAGTGGTTGCAGGCGCAGCAATGGTGGGGTGGCAGACGGTCAACCATGTTGTGACAGCTTATCAAACAGCTGATTGGTTATCGCTTGGCTGGAGTGCATTGGTTGCAGGTATTGCCGTGGCTGGTATTAGTGCATTAGGTCGAGAGCTTTTGAAATTACGGCGGTTAAAATCACGTCAAACAGAGCGTGATGAAGCTCAACTCTTACTTGATGGTGATGGCATAGGTAACGGCAAAGCCTTCTGTACAAAACTGGCACTGCATAGTCAGATTAGTAGTGATAACTATGGCTATGATCGCTGGATGAATTCGTTAGATGCTACGCACAATGATCGCGAAGTACTTGAGCTCTATGATCGCTTAGTGGTCAGCCAGCAAGATAAATTAGCCCGAAAACTAGTGGCAAAATACTCGACCGATGCCGCAGTGATGGTTGCATTAAGCCCATTAGCAGTGGCTGATATGTTGCTGGTGGCATGGCGTAATTTACGCTTAATTGAACAAGTTTCACGAGTTTATGGTGTTGAATTAGGTTACTGGTCTCGGATTAAGCTACTTAAGCTGGTATTGGCTAATATGGCATTTGCAGGTGCATCTGAAGTGATCACTGATTTGGGGATGGATATGCTATCAATGGACTTAGCAGGACGTATGTCTACCCGAGTTGCGCAAGGGGTGAGTATTGGTTTATTGACGGGAAGACTTGGCTTAAAAGCGATCAGTTTAGTACGTCCATTACCATGGTTACCAGGAGAGCAACCTAAATTGGCTGAAATACGAAGCGATCTATTTAAACAGCTTGGCACCAAAGAAAAAGATTAAGTAGATGCGCCTTTATTAAGCACAAATTGAAGCGATAAAGTGGTCAGAGAGAATGCTAATCTTTGACCACTTTTTTTATCGTTATTTAACGATCGCGAGATCTTCATCTCCGGGCGCATAGCCAAATTTAATGTCTTTAATACTGCTATTAAGTTGAATATTACGAATTATAACAGGCATTGAAGTGCCGAGTGCGGTAGACACGCCCGCCCATCCGTTTTCTTGTGCTGATAGCACAATATAAAGTGTCTCTTTCTTTTGCTTAAAATAAAGCACTTTAGCTGCATCTTGGTAGGGGAGGGTTGCAAGAGCTGCTTGTTCTGCAATGTCTTTTAAGTCTATTTTACCGTTACGAGGTTTTTTACAAGTATCAGTAAAGGCTGTTTTATCAAAAGGATCTGTACCACCTGCTTGAATAAAATCTGCCATTTTTTGTTTGTACTGATCCATGTCTTTTGGCAGTGATAAAACAAATTCACCTTTACCACATAGACTTTCTGCTGTCGTCTCGACTTGCTTGGCTGAGCTTTGTGCATAGCAACCAAATAGAGTGATGACTAAGGGAAGTAATATGCTCAGTTTTTTCATGATTTACTCTATTGTTAAAAGAATCAGCTTAACCATAAATAAGAGTTGGGGTGTTAGAAGATTGAAAATTAAATACTTATTTTCTTGTTATGTCGTCAAGATAGCATCTTTACAACACTTTACATTCTCTGAAGCTTATTTACGTTAGAGTCGTTATCGTACCCTTGGGTTAATGATAAGGACAACAAGGTGAATTATTATCCAACGGCAGCCATCATCACTGAGCAACGATTTGGCTTTGGCCCCAAACTGAATGATCAGCATGTATTATCGCTGTCAGAGCAGATCTCAACTAAACCATATATTGATACCGCTCTACAGTCTTTACCTTCGACGAATAATATTTTGGTTCAGATTGGTCTATTTAATCAACAGCGTAAAAAATTAAAAAAATCCCCAAATGAAAAGCGTGCAGTTCAAAAGCAGGTTAATCAATTTTTTAATCTGAGTTATGAACAGCAAGTATCTGCACGTAATCTACAAACATTGCATTCCTCCAATAGTTTTCAAGAACGTTTAATTCAATTTTGGAGTAACCATTTTGCAGTCTCTGCGGATACGCGCAAAGTAAAACCGATTATTGCTGGGATTGAGAATGAGGTAATACGTCAATACTGGAATGGTAATTTTGCCGATATGCTTCAAGCAACGATTAAGCACCCAACAATGTTGATGTTTCTCGATAATAATCTATCGGTAGGACCTGATTCTAAGCTGGGTAAAAAACGTCATAAGGGACTCAATGAAAATCTCGCACGTGAGATTATGGAGTTACATACCTTAGGGGTTGATGGCGGTTACAGTCAGCAAGATGTCATCCAATTAGCGCATGCGATAACAGGCTGGATGGTCAGTTTTGATAAGCAAAACCCTGGTTTTAAATTTGCAGCTTGGGCGCATCAACCTGGTGATGTGATGTTATTAGGTCAGCGTTATGCACAAACAGGGATTGGACAGGGAGAAGCGTGCTTAAAAGATCTTGCATTGCATCAACAAACCGCAAGGCATTTGGCTACTAAATTAGCTCAACACTTTATTGGCCAGCCCAAGAAGGAGCTAGTGGATGATTTAGCCGGTGTTTATCTAAAAAATAACGGTGAATTACAGCCTGTTTATAAGAGATTATTGCAAGAGCCTGAAGTGAATACGGCTGCACCTCTTCGCTTTAGAACGCCTCAAGAATGGTTATTTGCGCTTTTACGTAGCGCTGATCTCAACCCATTGGAACACAAAATTACTCAACAATTGAGGTTATTGGGACAACAGCCATTTATGGCAGGTTCCCCAGCGGGTTGGTCTGATCAAGATAGTGATTTCAATAGTTCTTCAGCGTTGATACAACGTTGGCAAGTAGCAAATACATTTGCGGTGCTTGCGGTAAGAGAAGCGAAGAAGCAAAAAGTCAAACCGCTTCAGTTGGTAAAACAAGTGGTCAATAATCTTTATGGAAAAGATCTTGATCAACATACAGAGCTAGCAATGAATAAGGCTAACGGTGCGATAACGAAGTTAGTTTTATTATGGCTAAGCCCACAGTTTATGTATCGATAGCGAGATCGTGATGGATAATAATATATTTGATCGCCGTATGTTCTTAAAATCTTTAGCTGCGGTTGGGGTATGCAGTGCATTACCATCTGTCGCTTTTGCGAAAACACAGTCGGCAAATATTTTTGTATGGATTACATTGCGCGGTGCAATGGATGGGTTAAATGTGGTTGTCCCCTATGGAGATAAAGACTATTTACCGCAAAGACCGTCGATTGGATTACATAAAAATCAGCTTAATAAACTCGATGATTTCTTTGGTTTACATCCAGCGCTAAAGAGTTGTTATCAGTGGTATCAACAAGGCGAGATGGCTTTTATTCATGCTTGTGCATCACCTTATCGTCAGCGCTCACATTTTGATGGGCAGAAAGTATTAGAAAATGGTACTGAGGATCCGTTACATCGTGATGGTTGGCTAAATCGCTTTCTATCTGTTGATAACAAGCAGCATACGATAGCCATAGATTCTGGTTTACCTTTAATTGTTCAAGGTAATGCCCAAGCTGATAGTTGGTATCCACATAAATTGAAGATTAAGCAGCAACAAGCTGAATTGTTGCAGGATATGTATCAAAGCGATCAGACTTTATCTGACAATTTTATTAATGCACTAGACATTGAAAAAATGGCAGGTCATGTAAAAGGCGGCCAACAATTTCATGTTTTAGCTCAACAAGCAGGGAAATTTTTAACGTCGGAAAATGGACCGAATATTGCGGTATTAGAGTTAGGTGGATGGGATACACACGCAGGAGAAGGCGCGGTTAAAGGTCGTTTAGCGAGCCAATTAAAGAAACTTGATGAGGGACTTTCAGCTTTAAAATCACAGTTAGGTGAGGCTTGGTCGCGAACAGTGGTTATTGCCGCGAGTGAGTTTGGCCGAACGGTTGCTGAAAATGGAACCAAAGGAACCGATCACGGTACGGCTAACGCAATGTTGATAGCGGGAGGTGCGGTGAGTGGTAAAAAAGTGATAACAAAATGGCCGGGGTTAGCTAAATCTCAGCAATATAAAGGGAGGGATTTAGCCCCAACGACGGATATTCGTTCTATATGTAAAACAGTATTGCATTCACATTTAGGGGCAACGAATAAGCAGCTTGATATAGTTTTCCCAAGTTCAAGTGAGCTACCTGTGATGAATGATTTAATCCGCAATAGTTAAAATAAAAGTGCTTGAATCGAATAGGTACTAAAAGCATAACGTTATTTTTTAATTATAAATGACTTGATTCTAAGCTGGAGGCTTGACTCAATTTAGTGTTAGTCGCACACTGATAAAGTGTCAGGAATTGTTGACACCTAAGTGTAAACTCATATTAATACATATATTTCTGTTTGCGGTATGAGTTGAAATTGAAGAATTAAGTCATTGCTTTTTGTTGTTGTTATTCTGATAAGCCGAATGTTTCGCACTTAACAATGGAAAGTTTATATTGAGAAGGCGTAAAGAATGAGACTACAGGTATTTTGTGAAGATCGAGTTGGAATGACTCGCGAGCTACTCGATATTCTGACTAGTCAGGAGATTGATCTTCGAGGGATTGAAATTGATCGCATTGGTATCATTTATCTCAATTGTCCTGAAATTGAATTTGAACAGTTTAGTCATCTAATGTCGCAAATAAGACAGTTAGATGGCGTAACAGATGTGAGAAAAATAAATTTCATGCCGAGTGAACGTGAACATACTGAGCTTTCTGCATTACTTCAAACCTTACCTGATCCCTTTTTTTCCATCGATTTAAACGGAAAAATTGATTTTGCGAATCAAGCTGCTGAAAGGTTGTTAGCCCATCATCAGGGCTCACTTCATCACGAAAATGTTCATACGCTATTTGGCTTTAATGTTCAGCGTTGGTTAGAAACAAAACAGGCTGAAAAACATATTGAGATGGTGGTGATTGCAGGTTTAGATTACCAAATGGAAGTCATGCCTGTTTATATTAAAGATGAAACCGATATACCTGTTTTTGCTAGTGCTCTTATTCTTCTAAAATCACTGTCTGAAGCAACCATGCCGATTGTGACTCGCCAGCTAGATGGAGATAGTGGTTTTGAGCATTTAGTCGGGCAATCATCGCGTTTTAAGCATTTATTAGCTCAAGCGAAAAAGTTAGCTTTATTAGATGCACCGTTATTGATCCAAGGTGAAACGGGAACAGGCAAAGAAATGTTAGCCCGTGCATGCCATCAACGTTCCATACGACGAGAGAAACCATTTTTAGTTGTAAACTGCGTATCTATGCCTGATAACGCCGCTGAAACTGAACTCTTTGGTTTTGCTGGTAGTACAACAGAACCAAGTAAAAAAGGTATTTTTGAGCAAGCGGATGGTGGTACTGTTTTCTTGTATGAAATTGGTGAGATGTCAAAACATCTACAAATTAAATTACTACGCTTTTTACAAGATGGCACATTCCGACGTGTGGGTGAAGAAGCTGAGAAAAAGGTTAATCTTCGTGTAATTTGCTCTACACAGAAAAAGTTACCAGACTTAGTAGCATCAGGTGATTTCCGCGAAGATTTATATTACCGCTTAAATGTTCTTGCTTTAGTTGTTCCACCATTACGTGAAAGATCGGCTGATATAGTACCGTTAGCTGAATTATTTTTAACTCAGTTATCACAAGAGTTACATCAACCTAAACCTCAAATATCTGAGGAATTGGCTGAATACTTAAAGCAATACGCATGGCCTGGTAATATTCGCCAATTACGTAATGTGTTATTCCGTGCGATGACACAACTTGAGAATACGGTCATGACATCAGATGATGTTCAGTTACCTGAAAATGAATCAAGTAGTATTATTAGTGATGAAATATTAGACGGCTCTCTTGATGAGATAATGAAACGTTATGAATCCGGTATTTTATCGAATCTTTATCGCAGTTACCCATCTACCCGCAAATTAGCGAAACGGTTAGGCGTATCACATACTGCTGTTGCTAATAAATTACGAGAATATGGTTTAAGTAAGCGCAGTTAATGACTGCGGATATAAAAGAAAAAGAGATAATAAATATTATCTCTTTTTTTATGATTTCGAATATCAACTTAGCATTTGGCGTTATGCTATTTCATGTTGTGGTTCTTTAATAAGAATGGCGTTACCTGACTCTAATGCAAGTAATAGCTCTACCATTTCAGCACCATAACGATAGCCGCAAAGATTTTGATTGCTATTAAGTACACGGTGACAAGGGATAATGATAGGTATAGGGTTTACATTCTTTGCCATGCCTATAGCTTGGCTTGCAGCTGAATTGCCAATATCAAGTGCGATTTGTTCGTAACTGGATGTTTCACCGAAGGGAATATCAGCAATAGCATGCCATATTTGCTGTTGAAATATCGTTCCTTGAGGAGCGAGAGGGAAGGTGAAGCGTTTACGTGAGCCTAAGAGGTATTCTTTTAATTGCCTTATAAAGGGTCTCATAAAAGAGGGGTTATGTTGCCAGGACTCGTCGGGGTAATAGCCAGGACTATTGACAGTTAACCTTCTTAAGCCTTGATGGTCGGCTAGCAACATAATGCTGCCTAGTTCAGTTTCTATACAATCGTAATACATCCATAACTCACTAAATGCGTTAGTAATTAATAACATTGCTAAGCTAAGATTAACAGATAACAGTTTGATAACATATAACAATATGTTTATTAGTTATGCTAATCTTACGGCAATACTCAGCACCTCTTATTAACATCCTTGTGTCGAGGTAATAGTTTGTTCCATTCAATTATAAACCGTTCATCCACAATTGCGCTTGATGATATAAAAATTAGGCTTATTTCTAGTCAGGATGTGGCAAAGATAACAACGTATTATCAAAAAAATCGCGATTTTCTGAAAGCTTGGGAGCCGATGCGTAATGAATTGTTTTTTTCAGAGCTCGGTTGGCAAAAAAGAGTTGAACAAATCGCTACCTTACATCGTCATGAAATGGCATTTTATTTTGTGATTGAAGACCGAAGCACTGACGAAATTATTGGCGTGATTAACTACAGTAATTTAGTGAAATTTCCTTTTCATGCGTGTCATGTTGGCTACTCCCTTGATCAAGATTATCAAGGGCGCGCTATTATGCGTCGGGCATTAAAAGAGACGGTGAACTGGATGTTCGAAGTAAAAGGTTTTCATCGCATTATGGCCGCTTACATGCCACATAACAAAAGAAGTGCCAGCGTATTACATTCAGTGGGTTTCGAAGAAGAAGGGCTAGCAAAAGCGTACCTATTAATTGATGGTAAATGGCAAGATCATGTTCTAACCTCATTGATTAATCAGCAGTGGACTGCGCCAGCTACGTGGTCAGCGACTTAAAAGAAAAGCAATAAAAAAGGCAACGCGAAGGTTGCCTTTTAGTACATTCTTTTACGAGATAAATAGATTACTCGACAGTTAGGATACGCATATTGTTAGTTGAACCAACAGTATCCATCACATCACCTTGAGTGATGATCACAAGATCGCCTACGTTAACAAATCCAGCATCACGAAGTACATCTAACGCATGTTTTGCGGCTTCTAAACCAGCATCACTATCACGATTGAAAAATACAGGTGTTACACCACGGTATAATGAAGCTTGGTTTAGGGTATTTTCGTTACGAGATAGCGCAAAAATAGGTAAACCGGATGAAATGCGAGACATCATCAACGGTGTACGACCTGATTCAGTCATTGCAACCATCGCTTTTACGCCTTCCATGTGGTTTGCAGCATACATGGTTGACATTGCAATCGTTTCTTCAGGCGATGAGAAGAATCGATCTAAACGGTGGTTAGACACGTTAATGCTTGGCTCTTTTTCTGCGCCTAAACAAACACTTGCCATTGCTTTTACGGTTTCTTCAGGAAATTGACCAGCAGCCGTTTCCGCTGAAAGCATGACCGCATCAGTACCATCTAGTACAGCGTTAGCAACATCCATAACCTCTGCACGTGTTGGCATTGGGCTAGTGATCATTGATTCCATCATTTGTGTTGCTGTAATAACCGTACGGTTTAAGCTACGAGCACGACGAATAAGTTTCTTTTGAACACCAACTAGCTCAGGATCACCGATTTCAACACCCAGATCACCACGAGCAACCATAACAACGTCAGATGCAAGGATGATATCGTCCATCGCTTCGGTTGTCGCTACTGCTTCTGCACGTTCAACTTTAGCGACTAATTTTGCATTTAGGCCTGCTTCAGTGGCTAATCGGCGCGCATATTTCATGTCTTCGCCATTACGTGGAAAAGATACAGCAAGATAATCAACACCCATTGCCGCAGCTGTTAAAATGTCGGCTTTATCTTTATCTGTTAATGCTTCTGCTGAAAGACCGCCGCCTTTTTTGTTGATGCCTTTATTATTTGATAATGGGCCAGCCACTGTCACTTCAGTGTGTACTTTGTTACCTTCAACAGACGTTACTTTTAATTGTACGCGGCCATCATCTAATAACAGGACGTCACCCGTTGCTACATCTTTAGGTAATTCTTTGTAGTCGAGACCGACAGCAAACTGATCGCCTTCGCCTTTAGGTAGGTCACTATCAAGAGTGAATTTATCACCAATAGCGAGCAGGATTTTATCTTCTTTAAACGTAGATACACGAATTTTAGGGCCTTGTAAGTCACCTAGAATTGCTACGTTTTTACCTAGTTTAGCTGCAATTTCACGTACTTGCTTAGTGCGTTGAATATGATCTTCAGGGCTGCCGTGAGAGAAATTCATACGTACAACATTGGCACCCGCCGCGATGATTTTTTCAAGGTTATTATCGCGATCAGTTGCAGGACCTAAAGTGGTTACAATTTTTGTACGTCTTAGGCGTTCAGTCATGTGAAACTCCAATTTATAGAAACGAGCTTTATTGAGCGCTTGGTTTGAGAGTGGAGATCACCAAGTCGGCAATAAAACATGAGATAGTTTTGATACCATATCTCGCTAATTGTGCTTAATGATGTATATCAAAAGACAATAAACTGTCACTTTTTTATTCATTTTTGTTGTAACAAAAAGTATATAATGAAAACGTTTCGAATAAAAAAGCGAAGCTAAGGCTTCGCTTTTAAAGTGTTACAGCGTTGAACTGTCTTTAGAAAAGCGGGAGTCTTTCAGCGACTCTTTTACGCGCTTCAAGTTATCTCTAAACCCGGCACCACGACGGAGTGTAAAACCAGTTGCCAGTACATCAATAACTGTCATTTGTACAACACGGCTCGCCATTGGCATGTAAATATCAGTGTCTTCTGGTACGTCTAGGCAAATAGACAAGGAGCACTCACGCTCTAAAGGTGAGTCTTTTGCCGTAATACCAATAACCGTCGCGCCATTAGCACGTGCCATTTGTGCTATTTCAACCAAACTCTTAGTGCGACCAGTGTGAGAAATAACCACGACGACATCACCATCAGAGCAGTTAATCACGCTCATGCGTTGCATCACAATATCATCAAAACAGACAATAGGAATGTTGAAACGGAAAAACTTATTTTGCGCATCGTGAGCGACAGATGCAGAAGCGCCTAAACCAAAGAAGGAGATTTTTTTCGCCTGTGTTAATAGATCGACAGCGCGGTTAATCTGCATTGTATCGAGACTATTTTTTGCGACATCTAAACACGCCATTGTTGATTCGAAAATTTTAGCAGTATAGGCATCTGGCCCATCCGTTTCTTCAACATTACGATTTACATAAGGCGTACCGTTCGCAAGGCTTTGCGCTAAATGCAATTTAAAGTCAGGGAACCCTTTAGTATCTAAGCGACGGCAAAAGCGGTTAACGGTCGGCTCACTAACATCCGCCATTTTGGCAAGTGTTGCGATACTTGAGTGGATAGCTGTTTGTGGAGAGGCAATAATAACTTCGGCGACTTTGCGCTCTGATTTACTGAAGTGTTCTAAGTTATTTTGTATTTTTTCTATGGTGTTCATAGCTAATAATGCACTTCGTTATTGAATTTCATTTGTAGCAAACTTGTCATCAAGATGCTCGTTTAATGAAACTATACTACTTAATTTTGACTATCTCCTAGCTGATCAGCGCTTTTTAAAGGCTAATTTTATTAGTTTTTGACAGGGATCGCCTTTTGGCTTTCAGTTTTGAAACTCTGATTGATGAATAATTACAAAAAAGCAGCAGATATGGTGAGTTTTTGTATATTCCTTTCATATCTAAGGAATTATTTTACAGCGTGAAAAAATAGAGTGATGTAATTTGTCATCATTTTTAAGTTGTAGCTTAAAGCCTCAGGTCATTGGTGTTATTTTTCTTATATAGATTTGATGGAAGTCGAAGGTGAAAAATGAATGTTGCTATATGCGGTTGTGGTTGGCTTGGTTTGCCTTTAGCAAAGGCATTATATAAAGAGGGCCATAACGTTTACGGAACAAAAAGAAATGTGAGAGAAGCGAATGCTTTAAATGCATGTGGCATACACGGGGTGCCAATGGAATTACCATTAACAGAAGTTGAGCAACTATCGCCTTTAGCAGCGATGTTATCAAGTGATGTGATGGTGATTAATATTGCTGCTGGTCGCAATAGTATTGATAAAGAACAGCATTATCAGAATGTGTTATCCCTTTCTAACGCAGCTTATCAATCAGGGTGTCAGCGCATTATATTTATTAGTACAACGTCAGTTTATGATGGACGAAAAGGACGTGTGTCTGAAGACGATGATGTGATGCCATTAACCGATTCTGCTTTGACGCATGTGAAGATTGAAAATAGTTTGCGTGCTCAATGGGGGGATCAACTAACGATAATGCGGTTATCGGGGTTGATTGGCGCAGACCGTCATCCTGTCAAATTTTTAGCGGGCAGAAACGATTTAAAAGGGGGCTGTCATCCCGTTAATCTTATTCACTTAGAAGACTGTGTTGCGGCGATAGTAAGGTTAATTGGTTTTAAAGATAGTATCTCTGTCTTACATTTAGCGTCTGACTTTCATCCTACCCGTCGAGAATATTATACCCAGATGGCGAAGCAATTATCATTGCCATTGCCTGAGTTTTTACCAGATGATGAAAGTAGTAATGCAAAAGTGATTGATGCTACGAAGACATTAATGAATCTAGGCTATGCACTTAAGCATAGAGATTTGATGCTGTCTAAATAGATAAAAAAAACGCTGAACAACAGTTCAGCGTAAAAATGTGCAATTAAAGGATAATTGCAGTGGCAATGAGGAGTATTGGAAGAAGTTCGACGGCCAGTTAAACAATTCTCACCAATATTATGGATTCTACATATTCAGACTCTGAATTTTAGGTTTGGTTCAAAACTTTTTAAAAAAAATAGTACTCAGGTAAAAAAACACGCAGCAACACCATTTTAACTGTTTAAATCATCTGAATAGATAAAAAAAATCCCATTAAAAATATTTTAATGGGATAAAAAGTTCCGTAAATTTACAAAAAGTTCAGCAGTAGTGGACATCAAACACAAATAAAAATCTGTAACATACTGATTCAAAACCAAAGGCATAGTAGGTTTTCTTATGAATCATACTAGTAAGACTAACGAAATTAAGGTTAGTTCAATAAAAGTGAAAAAAGTCATCTTTTTTTTATGGCGCCTGTGAAAGACCTCTTTTACAAAAAAAAGCCCACTAAAAATAGTGGGCAAACTAAAAATTACAATTAGGAGTTAAAGCAGTAGTGGCATTTACATTAATAAAAATTGTTGAAACATGTCTGTTTGGCTAAATCTTTATCAATCTGAATACATTATTTAAGACTCAGGATCTTTCAAAAGGTTCCTAAGTTTTTGAATATTTCTAGTACGAAAATTGCGATGTCACTTAATGCATTGATTTTTAAAAAATATATAAACTGCTTCGTTGATGTTTAGGCTGTAACTTTTGTGTTTAGCATTTCATTTTCTTCTTTTCCGACAGAGCCCTCAGGTTTGACTGCTGGATTCTTTGTTAGCACCGAAAACACAAATGCGATTCCCATTATAATTGCCGAGTAGAAATAAGCGAGGTTGTAATTACCTGTGGTATCAACAGCAACAGCAGCGATAACTGGGCCAATGAAACCACTGACACCCCATGCTGTGTAAACGACACCATAGTTTGTACCGTAGTTTTTCAAACCATAAAAACCTGCAGTCAGTGATGGGAATACTGCTGGTAAGGTTCCATAACATAGGCCCGCTGTCGCCATACCGATGATAAGACCAATATGGCTTGTGTAATGAGGGAACAACATCATATTGGCAATAGATAACATAAATGATAGCGACAATGTTTTAAGACCACCAATTTTGTCGCATAGCATGCCAGCAAACACACGACCTGATGTATTAAATAAAGCTAGAATTACAACAAGGTGAGCGGCATCGGTCATACCAGCTTGTGCTGAAGCGATAGAGGTAATATTACCAATGATCATTAAACCTGTTGATGATGCACAAAGGTACATAACCCAAATACTATAAAACTGAGTCGTTTTGAGCATAGCAGTCCAACACATTTCTTTTTGTGGCACCGCTACTTTCTTATCCGTTTGTTTAGATGAAGCGATAGGTACGTAATGAGAAGGTGGATTAGTAATGGTAAATGCTAATGGTGTTGCAATACATAAAAGAGCAATACCTAAAATAATAAAACTATTGCTAATACCGTAACTTCCAATTAATGATGTAATCAATGGAGCAAGATAAACACCAGCAAGGCCAAAGCCTGCTGCGATAAGGCCATTTACAAGCCCGCGTTTTGATGGATGAAACCATTTCATTGCTGCAGGGCTTAAACAAGCATAACCAAAACCAATACCGCCACCGGCAAGAATACCAAAGGTAAAAATAAGTTGAGTCGGGTTTGTGATGTAACCTGATGCGATTAAACCTAAACCAGAACAAATTGTGCCTGCTATTAATACACGCTTAGGGCCAAATTTATCTTGTAAAATACCAGCTAAAAGAAGAGTTATAGAGAAAGTAATAATAGCGACAGTATAAGGAAGAGATGCCTCTGAGTTTGTCCATCCTAAATCAACAACTAGCGCTTTTTTAAATACACTCCAAGTAAATAGAATACCAATACATAAATTAATACAAAAACCAGCAATAAGAATTTGCTTTGCTCTATCAAACATGAATTTCTCTCAAATGATATTTATATGGTGAAAAGCCAAATAAATAGATCGTAGTAATATATATTTTTAGTAATATTACCCATTAAAACTTTGGGGGAATTCTAGCGATAAAAATAATGATAGCAAGTTAAAATGTAACCAAATATTAAATAAATTAAAGTGTTGATTTAAAACGTTTTTATTGTTTTATTTTTCGCCGGAATAAAAGCGAGTAAACCTCTATTTGTATGATGTATTGCAAGTGTGGTGTTGAATTATTTTAATCGTTAAACAAATTTTATAACCCTTCTTAATTGTAATTAACAGAACTAAAAATAAAGATAATTAGATATCCTGTTATGTTTTAATTTAATTGATTAATTATTTTTAGTGATGGTTATTTATATAAGTAGCTAAAGAAATTGTTATTATTATTCGTATCGTGGAGTTGTATGCAAAAGTGAATCATTTCGTCGCTTTTATAAATAATATGTGTCTAGATATTAATAGGTGAGTTTAAAAAATAAGAGGGCAACTTAGCAAAAGTTAGCAAGGAAATAAAACCTACTCCAATAACAGGAGTAGGCTATGAAGGAAAGTCTTCAACAAAAAAGTAGTGGCATATAATCAGACTCAATCGATGTGTTTAAGTTCCACTCATATATGCTTTTTCTATTTATATTTTATTAGCTATTAACCTTGCTGATATAGAGTGACTTTAACTTGTTGATATTTAATGTCTTATTTTTATTGTTTCAACATTTAAGAACTAATGCTATTTACCTCTCAAAATGAGATAGCTAACTTGTTAAAAGTGTTAACGAGTTGTAGTATTTAAACATGTGTTTAATACGGGTGAATGAAAATGGCAGGAAAAGGTGAAACTAAAAGTCGTATTCTAGATGCCGCTGAGTTGTTATTTGCCGAGCACGGCTTTAATGAAACGTCGCTGCGGACCATCACGAGTAAAGCTGGGGTCAATCTTGCTTCTGTTAATTATCATTACGGTGATAAAAAAACATTAGTACGAGCAGTACTCAGCCGTTACCTTGATATTTTTATGCCAGCGTTGCAAAGCGAATTAGAAAGACTCTTAACCCGAGATGATTTTACGATGGAAGATGTTTTCCACTGTACTAAGTCACCGCTAGTGAGCCTTAATGATTGTCGAACTAATGGCGCGACGGTTTTTATGTCATTACTAGGGCGAGGTTATACTGACGTACAGGGACATTTACGGTGGTTTATTGTTACCCGTTACGACAAAGTCCTTTCTCTTTTTGTCACTGCAGTATGCCGTGCTAATCCATCTTTAGATCCAGAAACTCTTTTCTGGCGCTTACATTTCACATTAGGTGCATCAGTATTTACGATGGCATCAAGTGCCGCTTTATGTGAAATAGCAGAAAACGATTTTTCTAGTCATGTGAAAACTGAAGATTTAATTGATCGTCTTGTCCCTTATCTCGCAGCAGGGGTTGGTGCGCCAATAGAGCCGAATCTTTCTCTGGTTAAGCAAGGCTAAAACTAAATAACGAATGTATACCTACTTAGTCATTATAAAAATAATCGAAGCAAAAGGATCTGAACTATGAGCACTTTATCTGTAATGCGAAAACGTTATCTCAGCGATCCCGCCTTTAAGATGTTTAAAAAAGTGTTGCCACCGTTATCTGAAACAGAACGCGAGGCAATGGAAGCGGGGAGTGTATGGTGGGATGGTGAGTTATTTAGTGGGCAACCTAACTGGAATACCTTATTAACCTACCCTAAGCCAAAACTTTCTGATGAAGAGCAAGTGTTTATCGACACTAAGCTAGAAACGTTATTGGCTATGTTAAACGATTATCAGATTGTACAAGAAGATAAAGATTTATCGCCAGAGGTATGGCAGTACTTACGTGACGAAAAGTTTTTCTCGTTAATTATTGGTAAAGAATTCGGTGGCCTTGATTTTTCAGCGCATGCGAATTCAACCATAGTTGCCAAAATTGCGACGCGTAGTTTAAGTGCTGCGGTATGTGTCATGGTGCCTAATTCCCTAGGGCCTGGTGAATTATTGACTCATTACGGGACAGAAGAGCAGAAGAATTATTGGCTACCACGTTTAGCTAACGGTAAAGATATTCCATGTTTTGCATTAACTGGGCCAGAAGCAGGTTCAGATGCCGGTAGTATTCCTGATGAAGGTATTGTTTGTTATGGCGAACATGAAGGTGAGCAAGTATTAGGTTTACGCCTAACATGGAACAAACGCTATATCACCTTAGCACCCGTTGCAACAGTATTAGGTCTGGCTTTCAAAATGAAAGATCCTGATGGCCTGCTTGGTGATAAAAAAGAATTAGGTATTACATGTGCATTAATTCCCGCCGATCATCCTGGTGTTGAAATTGGTGAACGCCATGACCCATTGAATATGGCATTTATGAATGGACCTACACGCGGTAATGATGTGTTCATTCCAATGGATTGGCTCATAGGTGGTCAAGAATATGCTGGTAAAGGTTGGCGAATGCTGGTGGAGTGTTTATCAGCAGGGCGTGGTATTTCACTTCCAGCATTGGGTACTGCCATTGGGCACTTAACAGCGAAAACGACAGGCGCATATTCAGTTGTTCGTAAGCAATTTGGTACTTCAATTGGTAATTTTGAAGGTGTTGCACAAGCTTTAGGGCGAATTGGTGGTTATACCTATATGCTAGAAGCTGCCCGAACGTTAACCACGACTTCGTTGGATATGGGACAAACCCCAGGTATTGTTACAGCCATTGCCAAATACCATATGACTGAAATGGCACGAACAATCCTTAATGATTCAATGGATGTGCACGCTGGTCGTGCTATTCAGCTCGGTCCAATGAACTATTTAGGCCATCACTACTTTGGTATGCCAGTTGCTATCACAGTAGAAGGCGCGAATATTCTAACCCGAAACTTGATGATTTTTGGTCAAGGTGCCACACGTTGCCACCCTTATGTACTCAGTGAAATGGAAGCGGCTGCCAATCCAGATGAACAACAAGGTGAGAAAGATTTTGATAAGTTGTTATCAAAACATATTGGTTTTGCTATTGGTAATGTTAGTAAGTCTTTACTGAATGCCTTTTCAGGCTCTCGTTTTAATCGTTCACCCGTTAGTGGTGACACTGCCCCTTATTATCGCCAGTTAGCAAGAATGGCTAAGGCATTGGCGGTGAGTGCGGATTTTGCGATGTTAAGCCTTGGTGGTGAGTTAAAACGCCGTGAATTAGTCTCTGCGCGTTTAGGCGATGTTTTGAGTCATCTTTATTTAGCATCGGCAGTATTAAAACGCTATGAAGATGAAGGGCGTCAACAACAAGATTTATCAATGGTGAAATACGGTGTAGAGCATTGTTTGCATCAATGTGGTGTGGCTTTTAATGATGTGTTTAATAATTTTCCTCGTAAAGGGATTGGACGTCTACTACGGACGATTAATTTCCCGTTAGGCATTCATTACCATGCACCATCAGATGTGATTGCTATCGACATCGCAGAAGCATTAATGACTCCTGGTGTACATCGTGAACGACTAACGCACCTTTGTTATGTTGGTAATAAAGAGGATGATCCTGTTGCGATTATGGAGCGCGCCTTTTTAGCTATGCACGAGATCAAACCTTTAGAGCGCAAACTGATGAAAGCAACACGTAGAGGTGAGATCCCACGCAAAGCTTCGTTAACAAATAAGTTACAAGTTGCATTAGATGTGGGAGTAATCACAGAAGCAGAGAAGAAAAAAATAGAAAATGCTGAGCAGCTAAGACAAAAAGCGGTTCAAGTTGATCATTTTTGTGCAGACCATTTTAAAAAAGCTCGCATACTACCAGGAAAAGCGGCTTAGGTAGCTTAGTTAGTGATATATAAACCTGGAATCTCCCATGTGCCACGCTAAGCGTGGCACTTTTTTTGACCAGAAAAATCTGTAACACCTCCAACCACTACGGTTTTTATCATTTTCTGTCATAAATTTAATGCGCATTTGACGCTAACCTTTTATCCTATCAGCAACTATGTAAGGGAAGTTGAAGATGATCATCAAACCTAAAACTCGTGGATTTATTTGTACAACAACGCACCCAGTGGGTTGTGAAGAGAACGTAAAAGAGCAAATTGCTTATACAAAAGCACAAGGCCCAATTGCTAACTCACCTAAGCGTGTGCTAGTTGTTGGTTCATCAAGTGGTTATGGTTTATCGTCTCGTATTGCTGCGGCATTCGGTGGCGGTGCTGCAACTATTGGTGTGTTCTTTGAAAAACCAGGTACAGAGAAAAAACCAGGTACTGCAGGTTGGTATAACTCAGCAGCATTTGACAAGTTTGCGAAAGAAGAAGGTCTTTATTCAAAAAGCTTGAATGGTGATGCTTTCTCTAACGAAGCAAAACAAAAGACAATTGATTTGATCAAAGAAGATCTTGGTCAAGTTGATATGGTGATTTACTCACTGGCATCACCTGTACGTAAATTACCTGAAACAGGTGAAGTTATTCGCTCATGCCTAAAACCAATGGGTGAGACGTACACAGCAACAGCAGTAGATACCAATAAAGATGTATTAATCGAAGCAAGCATTGAGCCAGCTACAGAGCAAGAAGTTGCTGATACTGTAACGGTAATGGGCGGTCAAGACTGGGAACTTTGGATTGATGCTCTATCTGATGCTGGCGTTTTAGCTGACGGTTGTAAGACTGTGGCTTACAGCTACATTGGTACTGAAATCACATGGCCGATCTACTGGCACGGTGCGCTAGGTCAAGCGAAGATGGATCTTGATCGTGCAGCGAAAGAACTAAACGAGAAGCTAGCAAAAACTGGCGGCTCAGCAAATGTTGCTGTACTTAAGAGTGTGGTAACACAAGCAAGTGCGGCAATTCCTGTAATGCCACTTTATATTGCGATGGTATTTAAGAAGATGCGTGAAGAAGGTGTACACGAAGGTTGTATGCAGCAAATTCTACGTATGTTCAATGAACGTCTATTTAAAGCTGACGGTACAGCAGCAGAAGTTGATGGTGAAAACCGTCTACGCCTAGATGACTGGGAACTTCGCGAAGATATCCAGAAACATTGTCGTGATTTATGGCCAAACGTAACCAATGAAAACTTATTTGATGTCGCTGACTATCAGCAATATAAAGATGAGTTTTTAAAGCTATTTGGCTTTGGTATTGACGCTGTTGATTATGATGCAGATGTGAATCCGGTTGTTGAGTTTGATGTGAAAGACATTTAATTAACAACAAAATAAAAAACCGCCGAAAGGCGGTTTTTTTATTGTTTCGATTTATCAATATAATCTATTTATTATTTTTTTTCTTTATGTATCCAACCACATTGGTTGCAGAGATAAATTCTTCTAATGTAAAACTTGTGCCATAGTTTTCGCTTTATTCTTCCTACATCGAAACTAGCACATTTTTCGCACTGCATTTATTAACTCTCCTAGCTATTAATAAATTACTAGTGATAGTTTTAAATATTATAAATTTAATGTCTACGAATGGCTGTCAATTTTTTGGCGTTTCAGCCTCGTACATTCAATTATTCGGCCTGCCATAAATTTTAACATTTCTTAATCATTAAGTTTTGGCAGTGTAATAATAAATGCAGCCCCTTCTAATGGCGAATCTTCAACATAGATAGTTCCTTGATAGCTATCGATAATTTCATTACATACCGATAAACCAATACCTTGACCTGGGTTTAGCTGATCTGAACGTACCCCTCGTTGAAATATTGCTTCTCTCATATCAAGTTTTACACCTGGACCATCATCTTCGATCTTAATGGTAAAATGTGAGTTAGTTTCTGTCACAGTAATATGCACTTGGCTGATACAAAAACGGAATGAATTTTCGAGCATATTGCCAAATAATTCCATTAAATCATCTTTATTTAGCGGCAACATAACATCTTCATTGAAGTGATAATGTAGTTGAGCTTGTTTATCCGCATAAATTTTACCAAGCATTAAGCTAAGGCTATTAACAACTGGCATTAATTGAGAATTACTTTTTTGTAGTCCTTGCTGACCCACCATTGCACGTTTGAGCTGATATTGGACAAGATCATCCATTTGGCTGATTTGCTCCATAATGCGTTGATTTAGCTCGTGACGCTCTAACGTTTTATCATCCAATAATGCATTTGTTGCCGCTAAACGGGTTTTTAAACTATGGGCAAGATCATCCATCGCATGGCGGTAACGTCCTTTTTGATCACTGCTGATACGATTTAATCGGTTAACTGCTTTAGTCACTTCTTGCAGTTCCATTGGATAATCATTATCGAGCTTTTCTCGTTTCGCTTCTGCCATTTGATCGAGCTGAGAGGCTAACTTGCGTAACGGCTGAAATCCCCAGTGAAAGGCAGCAATAAGAAATGCAACAGCAATAAGTACAAACAGACCGAGATAAAATGCTGTACGTTGGTGGAGTTTTTCTAATGATTTTTCATAATCATTTGCTGAACGCAATACCACGAGTTGATAAATGTTGCCATTTTCTTTATCTCGACTGAGGTTATAAGCGATATAGCCTTTGTCATCACCCATTTTTATTAGGGTAGGAGTCGGTATTTCTTCTGGAAGGTAACGACAAACATCTTTTAAATTTGCTTTATTGGCTTCATGAGATAACCATGTGGTGTTATCTGCTTGATCGCACACCACGGCAATATAATCGGTGTCTGATGGATCAAGAGAGTCAATCCACTTATCAACATCTTTGATCAAGCCTGCGCGGTTAAGTTGAGCAACAACCATTGGCATTTGAGCGACAAGCTCTGAAGAGTATGAAGCCATATAGCTTTGAGAATAAAGCTTATTAATCACACCGGCTAAGGCCGATGTGACTAAAGCAATAATAGCTACAGAGGTGATTAAAACTCGACGTCTTAAACGCGGCTGTATAAGTTTATTCATTGGGCATTAAGTTCAAAAATATACCCTTGACCACGAATGGTTGATATTGGGTTATCTTGGCCTGTTTTAGTGAATTTTTTACGTAGACGACTAATCATAACTTCGATTGTATTTGGATCGCCTTCTTGATCTTCATATAACACATCGAGAAGGCGTTGTTTGGATACAACCTGACGGCTATGGCGCATGAGATATTCAAGTAAGTCATATTCAAAAGCGGTTAATTCTAATAATGTTTCATGAACATAAACTTGCTTCGCGAGGAGATCAACACGGATATCACCTGCGGTCATTTCTGGCTTTACAAAACCAGCGCTTCGGCGAACGAGTGCGCTTAAGCGAGCAACCATTTCTTCTTTTTGAAATGGCTTAACGAGATAGTCATCAGCACCAGCTTCAAGGCCTGTAACTTTGTCTTGCCAATTTGAACGCGCAGTAAGAATAAGAATGGGAAGGCGAAGCCCCTTTTTACGCATGTCTTTAATTAAACTAATCCCATCACGGTCGGGTAAACCAATATCAACAATCGCAATATCATTGGGGTAGTTTTCAGCAAAGAATAAACCTTCTTCTGCCGTATTTGCACACTGAACTTGGTTGCCTAATTCACTGAGTTGAGATTTTAAGTGATGGCTAAGGATTGCATCGTCTTCGACAATAAGAATTCGCATAAATTAAAGCACCCAAGGTTGCTGATTATAGTTGTAAATATCTATGGTACGAAATATTGCAATTATCCGCATTATTTATCATTACCATAAACTTAAAATTTGAGCGTTATAGCAGAATGGGTATTTATAAGTCACATTGCTATGTGTGCTATTAACTAAAAGGTTTGATTAATAACAAATTAACGCTACAGGTCTTAGTGTAGGTATATTGACTGAATAGGGGCTGACTCATGAGATAACTCATTAGCCAGCCCCTATTAGAAAGAGCAGTATTAAAGCCAATAATTATTTCAGAATAATAATTAACGTACCTGCAATAGTGAGTAATACGTTAGCGATAGCATAAGTACCAGCATAACCTAAAGCAGGAATAGTACTACGCGCATGAGCGTTGATCATATCCATTGCTGGGGCACAGGTACGCGCACCTATGATGGCACCAAAAAGTAGTGCACGGTTCATTTTCAGTACATAAGCACCGAATAGATAGGCTAATACCACAGGGATCACACTCACCATTAAACTGGTGACAAAAACAGTTAAACCGATATGGCCAATGGATTCAAAAAGGTTAGAACCTGCACTTAAGCCGATACCAACCATAAAGACCATTAAGCCTAAATCTTTCGCCATATTTAATGCCCCTTGAGGGACATAACCGAAAGTGGGGTGGTTTGCTCGTAAAAATCCAAGTGTAATACCTGCAATTAAAAGACCTGCAGCACTACCTAAACCAAACGCAATATGACCAAACTTCATGGTAATTAAACCAAGCAGTAAACCTATGATAAAGAAACAACAAAAAGCTAATAAATCTGCAATCTGGCTGTGGATTGAAATAAAGCCAATGCGTTCTGCTAAACCATGAACACGGCTTTTCTCGCCACTAACTTGCAGAATATCACCTTTATTTAACAGAATGTTGTGATCCATCGGCATTTCGATTTGAGCACGAACAACACGGTTTAAGAAACAGCCGTACTCTGACAGGTTCAATTCAGATAAACGTTTACCGGCGATACCATCGTTCTTTACCACGATTTCTTCTTCAATGATGCGAAGATCTAATAAATCACGATCAAAAACTTCTTTACCATTACGGAAACTAGGATCAAGACGAGCGTGGCTGTCGGGGTAACCCACTAGCGCAATTTCATCACCTTCTTGCAAAATTGCATCACCATCAGGGTTAGCTAAAATACCGTTACGACGAACGCGTTCGATATAGCATCCTGTTTGGCGGTAGATACCTAACTCACGAAGGTTACGGCCATCAATCCAATTAATCAGTTCAGGCCCAACACGGTATGCGCGAATAATGGGTAAATACACTTTTCGTTGAGCGACTTCACCAATACCACGTTCACGTGCGATCTGTTGTGAAGATTCAGCTAGATTTTGTTTTTGTAGTGTAGGCATGAGCTTCGCGAGAAATATTAAGCTCACTAGACCTACTAAATAGGACATCGCATAACCAACACTTAAACTCTCTGTAAGCTGTTTAATCATTGTTGGATCGGTAATACCTGAAAGCCCGGTATTCAATGCGTCTTTAGCACCCACTAATACTGGCGTAGCAGTTAATGAACCCGCCATTAAACCTGTCGCAAGGCCAATATCCATATGTAGATAATGCGCCATTGTCATGGTTATCGCGATGGAGGAAAGCAAAACGACGAGCGCAAGTAAAAGGTAGTGCTTACCGTCTCGAAAAAAGATGCCGAAAAAGTTTGGACCCGCTTCTATACCCACACAAAAAATAAACAGCATAAAGCCAATATTTAAAGCATCAGTATCAAAAGTAAAACCAGCATTACCAAACAGCAGTGCTGTGACTAAAACGCCAATAGAATTACCTAAGCTCATCTTACCAAAGCGTATTTTGCCAATACTTAAACCTACGGCAAGGACAACAAAAAGTAATAGAATATCATTATGGTGTAGAAGTGCTGCTACATCAATGTTCACAACAGAATTTCCGACAATAGTGGAGAAGTAAAAGTAGTCAAATTCTAGCTGATTTTTGCAGACTGTTATAGCGTATATTCTAAAAAAATGTTGAAAGTTAGTATTAATAACTTCTGATTGTGTATTCTTTATCAGAAGGGATAAAAGCGGAAATATAACGGATTACTGTACGTTAAAAATACTGTTCATTTACGTTGTCAGTAAGTAATAAAATAAAGAACAAAAAAAGGTCGAACAATGTCGACCTTTTATAAATTGAATTCTTTTCTTATTGGAACAGTAGATTATGTTCTTTAGAGTAAGCTTCAAATTCAGTACAGCCACCAATGTGCTCTTGATCAACAAAGATCTGTGGCACTGTTTCAACTGGTTTACCTACCGTTTTTTCTAGATCAGCTTTACTGATGCCTTCCGCATGAATATCAACGTAACGGAAGTTAAAGTCGTCGCGTTCTAATTTAATTTTTTCTGCTAATTCCTTAGCACGTACACAGAATGGGCAACCTGGGCGACCAAAAATAACTACGAACATAAAATCTCTCCTGCAAAATTATGTTGTTACTATAACGTGTGTTTATTGATAGAGAAAGGGGGATTTGCCTGTTAGAGCAATAGAGAAAATCGATGGTGAAATATATATCAAGATAGGACGACGCCAAAGAATAAAGCCAAGCACGAGGCTTGGCTTGTATTACCATTTAGGACAGTACTTAGAAGTCGTAACGAATACCCATTTGTAATTCGTCATCTTCACCATCAATTTGGTTAAATAGGTAACCTGCATAAGTACGTAGGTTCTTATTGAACTTATAGATACCTTCTAGTACGAAATAATCAACCTTATCAGTCTTTACGCCGCCGTCTTCAGATTGCTTAAAGTTGTATGCTGCTTGAGCGATAAATTGATTCATTTTAAAAGCTGTTGCTAGCTCATAGCCAGTTAGATCAGTATTACCGTCTTCACCACTAGCGTAAGTAGCTGCCGCGTAGAAATTATTAAATTCGTAGCTTGCTGCTAAGTTGTATTGGTTAGCATCAACGTCAACACCGTCTTGACCACTTACATAACCAGCACCTAAAGATAAGCCGAATGGGAAGGCATATTGTGCTGCAATACCATAGCTGTCTGAATCTTTTACTGCATCATTGTTTTCAGCAATGTAGTTAGCTGAAACTGTGAAATTATTGAATTCACCAGCGTATAAAAAGTTATTCTCGCGCTTATCTTTGTTACCATCAACAAGATCAACACCGTCACCACCGAAAGTAGCAAGGATATCTGTGTAATCTGTCAGCATAACCTGTGCTGAGTCTTGCTTACCGTAAGAGAAAGCACCTGCCTGAGTATCAAACCCTGCAAATACGTAACGACTTTTTACAGTTGAATCACTACTATCAGAGATTTCAGCTTCATATTTACCAAAAGCAGTCACTTGATCATTAATCTTTGCTTTACCTTTTAGATTAATACGTGCACGGCTTTTATCTTTAAAAGCATTACCAGTGCCGTCATCACCTTTATTTGCATCTGAAAGGTTAAAACGCGCTTCAGCACGACCACCAATACTTAGTGATTTATCATCATCTTGATAAACAGTTGCAGCGTTTACTGTTCCTGCTGCTAATGACGCTAAAATTGCCGATGCCAATGCTACTTTTTTCATTTTCTAATCCCCTAGAAAGAATGTTATTTGGGCTTCAGTGCCTCTTGAATGAGAGCAGATTAGTGCATGAATGTTAAAGTTATGTGTAAGTAAAAAGTTACTTTTATTACATATATCAATGAGCTAAGTAGGTGTTTTATATGAACTGCTACGTATTTTGTTATAAGTGATATTTGGAAAAAGAGAGGAGGAGATTAATCGCTATTAAATAAGTTAACAATATGATTATCATGATGTTGAATATAAGCTTTATTTAATAATGTGGTTTTATCGCCTTAAAGAATAAAAGGTGACGAAAGTACTATTTTTCTAGCTATTTATAGTTAAATATCATCATTCATATGACAAATAGATGATATCTGCCATTAAAAAAAGCTATAGACCTTCTTTTTTAAAATTTAACGGAATGAATTTTTATGTTTGTATGGTTTTTTATTTTAATAAAATCAGTAGGTTAAAATCATTAAAATTGTTGTTATTCTAATGCTGTATATATTTATGCATGAATTCATATTCATTAACAAAATTCAACAGATGTTATTATTAAAAATCTTTACAAAATCGGATGAATTCTCATTTTTTCTCACTTTATTGCCTTTTTCGGTAGTTAACCATTGATCTGGATCGCACCATCAATTAGAATTCGCGGCGCATTTAGCATGCATCTATATTTTAAGATTTATCACTTTTGTTGAATTACTCCTGCAGGGGAAATACATGTCTACGAAATTAGCGAACCCAGCGCCATTAGGCTTAATGGGTTTTGGTATGACTACCGTTCTTTTAAACATTCATAACGCTGGATTTTTTCCATTGGATTCAATGATCTTAGCGATGGGTATTTTTTATGGTGGTCTAGGTCAAGTTCTTGTAGGCATGATGTGCTTTAAGCGTGGTGATACGTTTGGAACAACGGCGTTTACTTCTTATGGCTTATTTTGGTTAACACTAGTAGGCCTTATTGCATTACCTAAAATGGGTTTTGCTGCAAGCCCAGCACCGTTCATGGCTTGGTACCTAACACTTTGGGGCCTATTTACAGCATTTATGTTTATCGGTTCTCTACGTTACCCTCGTGCTAAGCAAGTAGTATTTGGTTCTCTAACTATTTTATTCTTCTTGTTAGCGGCTCGTGACTTTACGGGTAATACAACAATTGGTTTCATCGCGGGTATTGAAGGTATCTTCTGTGGTCTAAGTGCAATTTACTTTGCAATGGCTCAAGTATTAAATGCTGAATACGGTCGAACAATCCTACCTGTTGGTGAGTTGAAGACTGAGCAAGTAAGCCTAAAAGCTGCAGCTTAATTTTCACTAGGTATTGATACAAAAAACCTCGTTAATTAACGAGGTTTTTTTGTATCTGAAATCTATAAAAATAACCTTATCACATGGGATAAAAGCAATATTTAGAAGCAAGATTCAGTAATTTGAATGTTAGGTTTATAGGTAAAGTGACCTTCAGGGTTAACATCATTTTCTTGACGTGATGTTGTTCTAAACTGAGAAGGCGTAATACCATATTTACGTTTAAATGCATCGCAGAAATATGCTGCACTACCAAAACCAGAACGATTACCTATTTGTGAAATAGAATAATTTGAAAAAGTAAGGTAGTTCAACGCTAAGCCCATTCTAACATCAAGTAATAACTGGCTAAATGAAACACCTTCTTTTGCTAAATGTCGACGTAATGTAGATTGCGTTGTAAAAAGCGCTTTCGCCATATCATCGACGCTCCATTTGCGTTGAGGATCTTGGGTGATTAAACGCGCAATAGTTCGCTCTTTAGGTTCATCATAGTTGAAGCGGTAAACGTTGAAGACATCAATGCCTGCTTCATTTAATGCCATTAAAATAAATACTAAACACTGGCTTAACAGCGTTTTTTCCATGGAAGAGCCACATATCGAAGGCAGTAATTTATTAAACAGAACGAAGTTTTGATCCACAATTGCAGGTGTTGGAATCGTGTAGACAGGAGAACAACTTGCCGTCGGGAAAGTAGGTTGTTTTAACGCACTGATATATTTGAACGCTTCAGTGATAGATTCTTCATCAATCATCAACAATTGTAATTCAATATTTTCTTGGCTATTAAGCTGATTAATAGAGCAAGAGATATGACTGAATTTAGGAACGACAAAAGTACTATTATTTTTTAATTCAATAGCATGACCGTTGATGTGAACATCACCTTGAACATTTGATAATTTTACAATCAAGTGGTGGTCGACATAAAACTCTTTTAGAACTACGTGGCTCTGAGAGAGGATACGCTTATATTTCATACCAGTACTGCTTCTCTAAAAGTGGAAATAAATCCTTCATTACACACCATAATTAGGCGACCGTTCTATATGTACCGGTATTCTATGTTGGAATATGCTGATACCAAGGTACATGCGCATGAGTATAGGACTAAAAGAAACGGTTGAATAGATGAAATCAACTCAACTTTTGTTATTGATCATATTGAGTATGTTTATCTATATAAAATGGATACATATTGATATGTGATTGTGAGTAATTTAGGTCTTATGCTCTATATACGGGATATTATGCTATTTATTATGCAGTCGTTATAAATGAAAGGTATAAAAAAAGCTGCTTTAAAAGCAGCTTTTCTAATCAGTTTACGCTTAAAGATTAGCAAATAACCTTAATCGCTAGACCACCTTGAGATGTCTCACGGTATTTAGCGTTCATGTCTTTACCTGTTTCAAGCATTGTCTCTATGACTTTATCAAGTGAAACACGTGGATCAGATGAGCGGCGAAGTGCCATACGTGTAGCATTAATTGCTTTAACTGCCGCAATGCCGTTACGCTCTATACATGGAACCTGAACTTGACCAGCAACTGGATCACACGTTAAGCCAAGGTTGTGTTCCATTGCAATTTCTGCAGCCATACAAACTTGTTCAGGGCTACCACCCATAAGTTCTGCAAGACCAGCAGCTGCCATAGAACATGCCACGCCAACTTCGCCCTGACAGCCTACTTCAGCGCCAGAGATAGAAGCATTACGCTTGTAAAGACCACCAACAGCACCAGAGGCTGCAAAATAGCGAGTGTATTCTTTAGGGCCAACGGATTGAACAAACTTATCGTAGTAAGCAAGTACAGCTGGAATAATGCCACATGCGCCGTTTGTCGGTGCTGTTACAACACGACCACCTGCTGCATTTTCTTCGTTCACAGCAAAAGCAAACATGTTAACCCAGTCAACAACCGTCATTGGATCGTTGCTTAGCTTTTCAGATGTCATTAGCTGTTGACGAAGTGCTGCTGCACGACGAGGAACACGTAGAGGACCCGGTAGGATACCTTCTTCGTTCATACCACGTTCCATACAATCACGCATTGTTTTCCAGATGTTAGCAAAGTAATTACTAATTTCATCTTCAGCGTTCATTGCACGTTCGTTAGCCATAACTAAAGAGCTGATTGATAAACCATGCTCTTTACATTGATCAACCAGCTCAGAGGCATATTTGAATGGGTAAGGCGCAACAACACTTGATTCTTGCGTTTTACCAAAGTTTTCCTCATCAACAATAAAACCACCACCGATAGAGTAGTAAGTTTTAGAGAAGACGTTCTCATCACCAATCCAAGCATGAATAGACATGCCGTTTTCGTGCAGTGAAAGGTTCGTCGTATGGAAATTCATACCACCATCACGTGGGAAGTCTACCGTGTGGCAATGCATACCAACAGGAAGACGTTCGGTTTCTTCAACACGGGCAATAAAGCCTGGAATACTATCGATATCAACATGTTCAGGGCTGTTACCAGCAAGACCCATAATGATAGCAATATCAGTATGGTGTCCTTTACCTGTAAGAGAAAGAGAGCCGTATACGTCAACAGTAATTTTAGTTATGTCACGTAATTTACCCATGGCACGTAAATCATCGATGAACTCTTTACCTGCTTTCATTGGGCCAACAGTATGTGAGCTGGAAGGGCCCACACCGATTTTGTAAATATCAAAAACACTGATCATGTTTATTACCTCAGTCGGGGGAAGCGATTCTTGCCTCCGGCCAAGACTGTATGCGTTTTATGACTCGCCCCTTCCTTGGCGAGCGTACTTAAAAAAGCAAGAGCAGGGCGTTTAGCATCCTGCTCTTAATTATCGTATAGATTGCGTTTATTGTACCAGAACGCTATACCTTTTCTTACACTTTATGCTTCAAAAAAGAAGTATTTTTGTGTTTGTATCGCGTCTGGTTACGGTGCTATTAAAAAGCGCCGTAAATTACTGAAGTAATCGCTGCCACACCACACACAGCAGTGAAAACACGTGCTACAACAGAGGTTTTGTATTTCGCCATTGCTGGCACTTTCTGCATCGCAACAACTGGCATTAGGAACAGAATTGCCGCAATCATTGGTGCGCCCATTGTTTCAATCATACCTAGGATGCTTGGGTTGATGATTGCTACAATCCATGTAGTTACAACGATGAATGCTAGAGATAGTTTTTCAATTTTACCAACAGGCATTTTGCTACGAGATTTCGCTAGACCAACAAGACCTTCATGTGCACCTAGGAAGTGGCCGAAGTAGCTTGAAGTGATAGCAGCAAATGCAACCAGTGGGCCTAAGTAAGAAATTGCTGGTGATTCTTTAATGTTTGCTAAGTATGAAAGAACAGAGATGTTTTGCTCTTTAGCCATGTTTAGTTGCTCTGGTGACATAGACAGTACAACAGAGAATACGAAGAACATTACAAAGCCCATTAGCATCATTGCTGCGCCGCCAGTGATCATGTCAGTTTTCTTTGCTGCATTTTCACCGTATACATGACGTTGCTCTTTTGCAAACTGGCTGATAATTGGGCTGTGGTTGAAAGAGAACACGATGATTGGAATTGCTAGCCAAATAACAGTAGGCATTGATGACCAATCAGGTGCAACAGACACCATTGACATGTTCCAGTCAGGAATTAGGTAAATAGAAAGTGCAAGCAAAATGATAACTAGAGGGTAAACCATTGCTGATGTTGCCTTAAGCATTAGCTCTTTACCAAATACAACACCTGCTGTCATTAATGAAATAAGGACACCCGATAGTAGCCAGCGAGGAACAGAATCCATACCTAACTGGTTAACCATGAATGAATCAACAGTGTTTGTAATACCTACGCCATAGATAAGAACGATAGGGTAGATAGCAAAGAAGTAAGCGAATGTAATAAGGTTTGCACCTGTTTTACCGTAGTGCTCTTCAACGGTATCAGTAATGTCAGCATTTGGGTTTTTAGCTGAAAGAACAAAACGTGCTAAGCCTTTGTGTGCAAGCCAAGTCATTGGTGCTGCAATCAGTGCTAAAATAACTAACGGCCAAAAACCGCCCGCACCTGCTTTAATTGGAAGGAATAGAACACCTGCACCTACAGCTGTGCCGAATAGTGATAATGCCCATGTGAAATCTTTGTATGTCCAACGAGTTTTTTCTACACCAGTTTTAACTGCGGTCGATGTATTTTGCATTTTTTGTAATCCAAAAAAAGGGAACGGAACGGAACGTTGTTTTAGGAACACGTGCATTCTCGCTATTTACGGCTGGAATACAATGATAAAGATCCCGTTATGTAAGTCGTCTTTATTTGTTGTACAAATAAAGACGACTTGGCTCACAATTTTAAATTTGGTAGAAGCTAAAAAACCAGCTAAGAGGCTATAAATCATCATGCCAAATTTGATCTGAAAGTAGCTTTATCATTTGAGCGGTAGCACCCCATATAGAATAATCCTCAAAGGGGATGTTATATACACTGTGATTATTGCCATTAAGTAAGAATTTATATTGGCGAATATTGTTTGGGTTAAGTAAATGGTTCAGCGGTGCCTCAAAAATGCAATCGACTTCATTGGGATCTGCGATAGGGGTGTAATCTGAATCTATTGTGGCGATAAAAGGCGTGACCATATAACCACTTATGGTCGGCAAGGTCGAAAGGCAGCCATGCACATCATTGCGATAACAAGTAATATTCGTTTCTTCAAATGTTTCACGAATAGCGGTTGCGATTAAATCTTCGTCTGTTGGTTCAAATCGCCCGCCAGGAAAAGCAATTTGCCCTGGGTGGTGTTTAAGGTGTTTTGCTCTACGTGTTAATACGACATTAAATCCATTTTCGCGATGAACGAGAGGGATCAAAACAGCAGCTTGCTTAAATCGGTATGAGTCTTCCCAGTGGTGCCGAATTCGATCTTGATGGTTTTGATCATATTGCTGACTAGGTGCAAGAAGAAATCGACTTAAAATTTGCTGCTGTCCAACCATAAAACCTCATTAGTAAAATGAAAGTGCTTTCATCTTAAATACTTTTTATACTAAATATTTAAGATGCATTTATAAGTATCTATTGTAAGGTTGGCAGAATCTTACTCAACTTGTCGAGTGTTTCTTGATATTCGCTATCTGGATCACTATCAGCAACGATCCCGCCTCCAGCCCACGCATGAATTTTCTGTTCATTAGCCACCAATGTACGAATCGTAATACTGGTATCCATTGTGCCACAACGGCTGATATAACCTATGCTGCCACAATAAATACTACGGCGGTGCGGTTCTAACTCTTCAATAATTTCCATGGCTCGTACTTTAGGGGCACCTGTTATCGAACCTCCGGGAAAGCATGCTTTTAATAGGTCTGTCGCACTATGATCCTCAGGTAATCCCCCTGAAACGGTACTCACTAAGTGATGTACAGCGGGAAAACTTTCTATCTTAAAAAGGTGTGGTACTCGTACGGTACCGGGGGTGGCAACGCGACCAATATCGTTACGCAGTAAATCTACAATCATTAAGTTTTCTGCACGATCTTTTTCAGCACTTTGAAGAGCTACGGCATTGGCATTATCTTGAGCGGTATTTTTGCTGCGTGGCCGAGTCCCTTTAATCGGTTTAGTTTCAATTAGTCCATCACGAAGTTGTAAAAAACGCTCTGGAGATACCGATAAAATCGCACCTTGTTTTAAGCGAATAAAACCAGAGAATGGCGCTCCATTTTCTGCTTCAAGAGTTAGATATGCTTGCCATTCATCGCCTGTATAATTAGCAGAAAAACGCTGTGCCAAGTTGATTTGATAACAATCGCCAGACAACAAATAATCTTGGATTTTGTTAAATTTGTTACAGTAATCCTCTTTGGTCATATTGGATGACCAAGAAGATGTTAAAGAAAAGCTATCAGTAGGGTTTGTAACTGTTGCTGATTGTTGTTGTGAGAATGCCGTAAGGTGTTGTTCAAGCCATGTTTGACGCTCAGTCCCTTGTGGTTCTACAAGCGTTACCGTTTGTTCTTGATGATCAACAATTAATGCCCAGTCATAGATCCCTAATGCTAAGTCAGGTAGCGGAATGTCATGTTCAGCAATTGTTGAGATATTTTCAACCTGACGACCTAAATCGTAACTAAAGTAGCCTAATGCCCCACCAATAAATGGCAGTGCCATCATTGGGCTAACTGCAGGTAATAATTGCGTTTGTAATGATTGTACTAATGCAAATGGATCATCGGTATACGTTTCTTCTGTACCATTTACATAACACACTTTGCTTATCCCATTTTCTGATTCAATAGTGGCTAAAGGATCAGCAACGATAATGTCAAAACGGTTATCTGGATGATTTTCTGCCGCCGAGCGTAATAGCATTGCCCATGGCAAACCAGAGAGTGGTGCAAACCATGTTAATGCTGCATCTTTTGAGTAGGCGAGCGATGTAATGCTTAATTCTGGATGTGATTTACAAATCATTTTCTTTTTTGTGACAAAAGTTTGATTGGCGCGTAGCGCAATAATAAGTGCAAGAGTATCATATTCAGAGAACGACGCCCAAAGATGTACATGCACTTAACTTGAACATCTTCCCTACAAAAATTGAAAGTAAATTTCGGGCGCTATGGAATGATATAACTCAACGAGGGCAACTATGACTGTCATCCGCAAAGAAGACGTAATTAGTAGTGTGGCAGATGCATTACAATATATTTCTTATTACCACCCACTGGATTTTGTGCAAGCTTTAGAAAAAGCCTATAACAAAGAGCAAAGCCAAGCCGCAAAAGATGCGATTGCACAGATTTTAATAAACTCTCGTATGTCTGCCGAAGGGCATCGTCCAATCTGTCAAGACACAGGGATCGTTACCTGTTTCGTGAAGATTGGTATGAACGTACAGTGGGATAGCGATCTTACTGTACAGCAGATGATTGATGAAGGTGTGCGTCAAGGTTATACCAACCAAGATAACCCATTGCGTGCATCGGTTGTTGCGGACCCTGCTGGTCGTCGTATTAATACGAAAGATAATGCGCCTGCTGTTGTTCATATTGATATGGTGCCAGGTGATAAGGTTGAAATTCAGTTAGCAGCTAAAGGTGGCGGCTCTGAAAATAAAACTAAAATGGTGATGTTGAATCCATCTGATGATATTGCTGAGTGGGTTGAAAAAACAGTACCACTGATGGGAGCTGGCTGGTGTCCTCCTGGTATGTTGGGTATTGGTATAGGCGGAACAGCAGAGAAAGCGGCTGTGCTTGCGAAAGAATCATTAATGGAATCAATTGATATTCATGAATTGAAAGAGCGTGGAGCACAAACAACAGAAGAAGCATTACGTTTAGATATCTTCGATCGTGTCAACAAACTTGGTATTGGTGCGCAAGGCTTAGGTGGTTTAACAACAGTTCTTGATATAAAAATCAAATCTGCACCAACACATGCAGCATCGAAGCCTGTTTGTATGATCCCTAACTGTGCCGCAACACGTCACGTGCACTTTACTTTAGATGGTACTGGTCCTGCAGAATTAACACCACCTAAGTTAGAAGATTGGCCTGAAGTGACATGGGAAGTGGGCGATAGCGTTCGTCGCGTAAATTTAGATACGGTTACGAAAGCAGATGTTCAAGAGTGGAAATCAGGTGAGACTGTTTTAATGTCTGGTAAGATTTTAACTGGTCGTGATGCTGCGCATAAACGTATTCAAGAAATGTTAGCCAAAGGTGAAGGTTTACCTGAAGGCGTTGATTTCAATAATCGTTTCATTTACTACGTTGGTCCTGTTGATGCAGTGGGTGATGAAGTCGTGGGTCCTGCTGGTCCTACAACATCAACGCGTATGGATAAATTTACCGACATGATGTTAGGTGAAACGGGTCTAACGGGAATGATTGGTAAGGCTGAGCGTGGTCCCGCGGCGATCGAGTCAATCAAGCAGCATAAAGCTGTTTACTTAATGGCTGTGGGTGGCGCTGCTTATTTAGTTGCCAAAGCTATTAAAAAATCACGTGTAGTGGCGTTTGAAGATCTTGGTATGGAAGCGATTTATGAATTTGAAGTCGAAGATATGCCAGTAACAGTAGCTGTTGATTCTAATGGTACTAATGCTCATCAAACAGGCCCTGATACATGGCGTGTAAATATCGCTGAAATGGAAAAGTAAGCTATATAAGCATATGTAAGAAAAGGAGCCTTGTGCTCCTTTTTTTATTGTTTCTTTTAGCTTAAAAGGATTGTGATATTGACTCTATTTTCATATATGAAACAAGATTGTTAACTTAAAAGCCTCTACTATTCATAGATATATATTTTTTCATACATTTTTTAACAATAGTAAGATTTAGTATGAAACATCATGGAGAGTAGTATGAGATATCGCTTTTTTGCGGCATTGTTTACATGCTTAGCATTAATTGGCTGCAAGGATGATAAATCAGCGATTGCTGAGCCTGAGTCTCGACCGGTTAAATTACAATCAGTTTCAGTAGGTAATAATGAATCACAACGGGCGTTTCCTGCGATTGTTGAGGCTGGAGATAAAGCCGTTTTAGCTTTTCGCGTTTCAGGTCAACTTGCTAGTGTCGATGTTCACCCCGGCCAATTTGTGACGAAAGGACAGATACTTGCAACATTAAATAGCGATGAATTTTCACTGCTAGTGAAGCAGGCACAAGCGCAATATGATTTAGCGAATGTGCAATTTAAGCGTGATAAAGAATTACGGAAAAAAAATGTAGTATCAGAGTTAGATTACGATGCCTCTAAAGCTAACTTAAAACAGGCAAAAGCTTCATTAGATAAAGCAATATCGAATTTAAGTTATGCCAAGCTTATCGCACCTTATGACGGGCACCTTTCTTTATCCATGGTTGAAAACTATGAATATATCAGTGCTAAACAGCCTGTAATGCATATTCAAAGTGCTAAATTGATCAATATGACATTTCAGCTACCTGATTATCTTTTAGCGCGCTTTCAAGGTCATGCCGAAAATATTAATCCTACCGTAGCTTTCGATACCTTAACTAATCAAACCTTTCCAGCACAATTTAAAGAAATTGATACGGAGCCTGATAGCAAAACATCCAGTTATAAAGTAACACTCTCAATGGCACGTCCGGAAGGCAGCAATATCATGCCGGGAATGTCTGGTAGCGTGACAATTGTTCTGCCACAAGGAAATGCAGGCGCAATACCTATGCGTGCGATCATTACTGAAGACAGTAAAAACTATGTTTGGCGTGTTGATGATAATCAGCAAGTTGTAAGAACTGAAGTCAAATTAGATAACAATAATCGTGTGATATCAGGTTTAGAAGATGGTGATGTTATAGCAACTTCTGGTGTTTCTGAATTGCAATCAGGTCAGAAGGTCCGCTCATGGATCAAGGAGCGTGGATTATGATCAAACGTTATCGTTTATTGACATTGCTTATCTGTACAACATGGTTACTCCAAGGTTGTGAGAAACCAAGTGTTGAGCCGCGCGAAGCGCAACTACGAGTCAAGGTACAGCAGGTACAGTCAGGCAAACAATCACCGAAATTAACGTTTCCAGCAGTGGCATCGGCGGCTGATAAATCTATTTTATCGTTTCGTATTGCTGGAGAAATTACGCAAATATTAGTGCGTTCAGGAGACACCGTTAAAAAAGGGCAGGTATTAGCGCGATTAGATCCACGTGATTACACATTAGAGGTGGATGATGCTCAAGCTAAATACAATGTTATTGATAGCCAATACCGCCGTTCAGCAACATTATTAAAAAATGGCTATTTACCTCAGTCTCAATTTGATGAGTTAAAAGCGAAGCGAAGTATTGCGAAAGCAAATCTTGATTTAGCCAAATTAAAGTTAAGTTTTACAGTGCTAAAAGCCCCATTTAGTGGTGTGATTTCAACTATTCCCGTTGAGCAATTTGAAAATATCAAAGTAGGTCAGCAGATTATGAATATTCATAGCGCTGATTCTGTTGATATCGAGATCCAAGCGCCTGATATGATTTATTCCAAGCAAAGTATCTTGGATGTTAATAAAGCACAGGGTTCTTCCTCGAAAGTCATTTTACCCAATAATGAAAAATACGTGGTGACATTAAAAGAATTTACCACTGAACCAGATCCAGAATCGGGTTCATTTTTAGTGACCTTAACGATGCCGATGCCCAAAGATCAGTTCATTTTGGAAGGCATGCCCGTTGAAGTTGAGGCTGATGCTCAGAAGTTACAAGTTTATCAAGTTGGGCAGCAAATCGTGCCTCTTGAAGCCTTATTTAATTTAGACGGTGATGATATCGCCTCAGATCAGAAATATGTTTGGATACTGACACCAGACAATACGGTGTCGAAACGCCTTGTGGTAACAGATAAAGTTGTGCCTGAAGGGGTGCGATTAAAATCTGGTGTTAAACAAGGGGAACAGGTTGTTGTTACAGGCGTTAACCGCTTACGAGAGGGACAAAAAGTGGTGGTATTGGCTAAGGAGGGACAACAATAATGAAGCAAGATATCGCGACTTATTTCATTAAGAATAAAGTGATCAGCTGGATGCTGACGCTAATATTTCTTGTCGGTGGCACCTTTTCTTTCTTTGGTTTAGGCCAATTAGAAGATCCGGCATTTACTATTAAAGACGCTATGGTTGTTACCTCTTACCCAGGGGCGACACCACAGCAAGTTGAAGAAGAAGTGACCTATCCTATAGAAAAAGCGATTCAGCAGTTAACTTATGTTGATGAAGTGAATTCGATTTCGAGTCGAGGATTGTCACAAATCACAGTGACCATGAAAAACAATTATGGCCCTGACGATTTACCACAAATTTGGGATGAATTACGCCGTAAGGTCAATGATATATCCTCGAACTTACCTCCAGGTGTCGCAAAGCCTAAAGTCATTGATGATTTCGGTGATGTTTACGGTATTTTGTTAGCAATAACGGGGGATGGTTATAGCTATAAAGAGCTCAGTGACTATGTTGATTACTTGCGCCGAGAAATTGAACTTGTCGATGGCGTAGGAAAAGTGGGGGTTACCGGCAATCAGCAAGAGCAAGTATTCATTGAAATCTCAATGCAGCGACTCAGTAGCCTTGGCATTTCGTTAGATACAATTTACAACATTTTAGCGACACAAAATTTAGTCACGAGTGCAGGCGCAGTTCGTATTGGCGATGAATATGTTCGTGTTCATCCTACCGGTGAGTTTAAAAATGTTGATGAGTTGGGCGATTTAATCATTACCGATAAAGGCGCTAATGGGCTGATTTACCTTCGAGATGTGGCTGAGATCAAAAAAGGTTTTAAGGAAATTCCTGATAACTTAGTTAGCTTTAACGGTAAAGAAGCGCTGAACGTCGGCATTTCTTTTGTCGCTGGGGTTAATGTTGTAGACGTAGGTCAACGGGTTATGCAAAGACTGGCTGAACTGAAAGAGCAACAGCCAGTGGGTATCGATATTGATGCAGTATATAGTCAGCCGATTGAAGTTGATAAGTCAGTAAGTGGTTTCGTTGTTAGTTTAGGGCAGGCTGTTGCCATTGTTATTGTGGTGCTACTGTTCTTTATGGGGCTTCGCTCAGGCTTACTGATTGGTTTAATCTTGCTTCTGACTGTTTTAGGCACCTTTGTGTTTATGAAGTGGTTAGCGATCGATTTACAACGTATCTCGTTAGGTGCCCTAGTTATTGCACTGGGTATGCTGGTGGATAATGCCATTGTAGTGGTCGAAGGGATACTGATAGGCATGCAGAAGGGGCGAACGCGAATGCAAGCGGCTTCTGACATTGTGACTCAAACCAAGTGGCCACTGCTAGGGGCAACAGTCATTGCGGTAATGGCATTTGCGCCAATTGGTTTATCGCAAGATTCAACGGGTGAATATTGTCGAACACTGTTTACGGTGCTTCTGATCTCACTGATGTTGAGTTGGTTTACAGCGATATCGTTAACGCCCTTCTTTGCGGATCTTTTCTTTAAAAACGTCAAAGTGGATCAAGATAGTGATCAAAAAGATCCGTATGGCGGTATTTTCTTCACCGTATACCGTAAGTCATTAGAGTTTTGTATGCGTCGCGCCTGGCTAACAGTGATCACTTTGATCTTGATGTTAGGTGTTAGCTTATATGGCTTTACATTATTGAAACAATCGTTCTTTCCTGCATCTACAACGCCAATGTTCATGGTGGATGTATGGCTTCCTGAAGGTACCGATATCCGTGCAACCAATAATACGCTAAAACAGCTTGAGAAAGTGGTCGCAGCGGAAAAGGGCGTAGAATACGTTAGTTCAAGTGCGGGTAAAGGTTCGCAACGTTTTATGTTGACGTACGCACCAGAGAAAAGTTACGCCGCTTATGGTGAGTTAATTGTGCGTGTTGACTCATTTGATAGTGTTGTTCCTGTGATGAAAAATTTCCGTGAACAATTAGATAAACAATTTCCCGAAATTGAATACAAAGCCAAACTAGTCATGCTAGGGCCTTCATCCGGCGCTAAAATTGAAGCGAGAATTGTTGGATCAGATCCAACAGTACTACGTGGTATTGCGTCGCAAGTGGTGGATGTGATGAATGCAGATCCTGGTGCATTTAATATTCGCCATGACTGGCGAGAGCGTACCAAAGTTATTGAGCCTATATTTAATGAAAGCCAAGCAAGACGGTACGGTATCACTAAAAAAGATGTTGATGAATTACTGCAGATGGCATTTTCAGGGATCAATATTGGTCTCTATCGTGAGGGTACAAACCTCATGCCAATCGTGGCACGTTTGCCTGAAGATGAGCGAGTCGACATTAGTACCATAGAAGGCATGAAGATCTGGAGCCCTGCTATTCAAGGTTATATTCCACTGCAACAAGTGGTGCTAGGTGTCAATGTTCGTTGGGAAGATCCATTAGTGGTGCGTAAAAATCGTAAACGTGTGTTAACGGTAATGGCGGATCCAGATCCTATTGGTGAAGAAACGGCAGCGACAGTACAAAAACGTATTATGCCAGCAATCGCAGATATTGAACTGCCAGAGGGGTACGCCTTGGAATGGGGGGGCGAGTATGAATCATCAGCAGACGCGCAAGCCTCGTTATTTCAAACGATGCCGATGGGTTATTTGGCGATGTTCTTAATTACTATTTTGCTTTTCAATAAGGTAAAGGAAGCATTAATCGTTTGGGCAACCGTGCCATTGGCAATCATTGGTGTGACATTAGGTTTGTTGTTACTTAATACGCCATTTGGTTTCATGGCGTTACTTGGTTTCTTAAGTTTGTCCGGTATGTTAGTGAAAAACGGTATCGTATTGCTTGATCAAATCGAGATTGAGATAGCCAGTGGTAAAGAGAAATATTTAGCCGTGTTAGATGCGGCTGTCAGTCGTGTGCGTCCTGTGTGTATGGCAGCTATTACCACTGTTTTAGGTATGTTACCTCTATTACCAGATGTGTTCTTTAAGCCAATGGCAGTGACTATTATGTTTGGTTTAAGTTTCGCGACCGTATTAACCTTAATCGTTGTTCCGGTGCTATATCGTTTATTCCATAAGCTGAAAGTGCCGACAAAAGAAACTGCTTAATGCGGTATTAAATTAACAGCAATTAAAAAGGCTTCCGATTCGGAAGCCTTTATTTTTTATGAGACTATTTAGCGTTTGATTAACTGCAGTGATTAAGCATTCACTTTCCAGCTAATGGTTTCACCCGCTTTAATAGGTACTACCGTGTTGCTACCAAATTGCATTTCTTCTGCTACTGTCCACGACTCTTTTACAAGCGTAATCGTATCTGTATTGCGTGGCAGGCCGTAAAAATCAGGGCCATTGAAGCTAGCAAAACCTTCTAACTTATCTAGTGCGCCAGCTTGCTCAAAGACTTCTGCATATAGCTCGATTGCTGCGTGAGCAGTGTAAGAGCCAGCACAACCACACGCCGCTTCTTTCATGCCTTTTGCATGTGGTGCGGTATCGGTACCTAAGAAAAACTTCTTGCTACCACTGGTTGCTGCATCCACTAATGCTTGCTGGTGAGTGTTACGTTTTAAGATAGGCAAGCAGTAGAAGTGTGGGCGAATACCACCTGCTAGCATATGGTTACGGTTAAACATTAAGTGGTGAGCTGTAATGGTTGCAGCGACATTGTCACCGGCATTTTGAACAAACTTTACAGCATCTGCTGTCGTAATGTGTTCAAGTACAATTTTCATTGATGAAAATTCTTCAACAATAGGGCCTAGTACCGTATCAAGGAATGCTTTTTCACGATCGAAAATATCAACATGATTGTGTGTTACTTCACCATGAATAAGAAGTGGCATACCAACTTCTTGCATCGCTTGTAATGCGGGACGAATTTTATCAATTGAAGTGACGCCAGAATCTGAGTTAGTCGTTGCGCCTGCAGGATAGAGTTTAGCTGCATATACATGACCCGATGCTTTGGCTTTCTTAATTTCTTCAGGTGATGTGTTATCAGTTAGGTAGATAACCATAAGTGGTGAGAAAGTCGGGTTTGGTTGAGCGTCAAGAATACGTTCACGGTAAGCTAAAGCTGATTCTGTATCAGTAACAGGAGGGATTAAATTAGGCATGATGATCGCGCGCCCCATGTAACGGCTAATATCCCTTACTGTATCTTTTAATACATCGCCATCACGTAAATGTGTGTGCCAATCATCAGGACGAGTAATCGTTAATGTTGTCATTTTGTTTCCCTTCCAAAAAATTTGCCCGATTCTAAAAGTATCGTTGCGCTAAGTAAAGGTCATTAATTCAACAGTCGGTTTGATTGTTGAATTAAAAGGCAATCGTTTGCCAAAAGAGAATATGATCACAGCACTTTAGTTAGAATCTGTGTATCATTGTCCTTTTTTCTTCATGCTTATTACTGAATAAACCACGAAGAGCATGCCTATTGCATGATAAAAAGTAAAAGGTTCATTAAGTAATGTGATAGCAAAAACTGCGGTAATTGCAGGGCCAACATTACTGGTTAAACTTAGTAATGATGGATTTAATTTTTGCATCGCGGCAGCAACAAAAAACGATGGCAACACAGTACAAAAGATCCCTAGCGCGATCCCAAGCAGGATAAGCATTGGATCTAGGTCGATCACATTGACACCTTGCCACTGACTTTGAATTAAAATAATGATCCCCGCAGATCCCATTCCGATACAGGTAAATAATTGGCTGCCCATTTGGGTAATTAACTTTTTGCTCATAATTAAGTAACAAGCGAAAACGAATGCGGATGCAATGGCCAATCCACTACCTAGCAAGACATTATTTCCCATGCTCCCTAGATCATGAAAAACAATAAAAGCGACACCAATATAGCCAAGTGCAATAGCTTTAAATGTACCTTGTGCTGGTTTTTGTTTTAGGACAAGCCAACTAATTAAAACGACGAAGCTTGGAAATAGAAAAATTAGTAGTCGTTCTAGTTGTGCGCTTATGTGTGCCATGGCTGCAATATCAAGGTATGACGCAACATAGTAGCCTAAGACACCAATAGCGCTTGCCGTTAAACCATATCGTTTCAGGTTATCTCTGTGCTCTATTTTTCTTAATAGCCACATCATCATAACAATATAAATTGGCACAGAACTTATCGCTCGTAACGACATAATAGATACCGCATCTCCACCATATTGATAAGCTAGTTTGATAAAAACGGGCTTGATAGAAAATAAAGCAGTACCGATAAGGGCATAAACAATGCCTTTATTGAGTTCAGCATGAGGGGAACTGACGCTTTCGTTAACTGGGTTGTTGTTTGAGTTCGATGATGTCATGTGATTTCTCGCTTAAAGATGTAAATAAAGCTGCGAGAAATGCGGAGGTCACTGGCTGAGCATAACTCACAGCCAGATAGCAAAAACCTACCGGCCGGATGGCAGTAGTGAATTGAGGAGCCAAATGTAATAAGTGTAAATAGATGAATAAATCATAGTGTTGCCTATTTATTGAACGATAACTTCAAGTTACAAGAGATAAAAAATACTTACAAGCATTTAATTGCAATTGCTGAGTTTTTTTCTTAAATCAGATGAAAATCTTTCGGTAATAAAATCAATAAACACGCGTTGGCGATAAGGCATATTGATATTAGGCAAATATTGTAAGAACACAGTACCTTGGTAATTATCAAGTAGTGTCCAATCGCTAAGTACCTCAGTAAGGGCTTTTGATTGCAAAGCTTTTTGCGCGACGAATGCAGGCAATACCGCAATACCAAAGTGATTTAATGCTGCATCTAAACGCATCTCTGTATGATTAACAATATAACGGCCATTCACCGTCACTTTCAGCTCTTCATCTTCAGATTTAAATCGCCATTGGTTGTCGGTATTTGTTTCGCCTAGGTAGATACAATCATGCTGGGCTAATTGCTTTGGGTGCGTTGGCGTACCTTTCTTTTCGAGGTAATACGGGCTTGCGCATAATACTAGATCGTTAGTGGCTAACTGTTTGGCAACTAGGTTATTTTGAGGCTCGTTGGTTAACCTAAAGACGACATCTACGTCGTGATAGAGTGGATCGATCGGTTTGTCTGTAACTTGGATTTTAAGTTGTAGCTTTGGGTAAGTGTCAACAAATTCCAGTAATAGGGGTTGAAGCACCTGACGACAAAATGCTTTCGGTGAAGCAATGGTGAGTATCCCTTCAATATCTTGTTTTTGCTTACTGGCTATATTTACTACATCTTGGGCTTGCTGAAGGATATTTTTACCATATTGGTAAGCTTCTTGTCCTGCAATGGTGAGTGACTGGCTACGAGTACTGCGTTTGATTAGTTGTACTTGAAGCTCTTTTTCTAGGCGGCTTATTTGACGACTAACGCCAGATGGTGTCATTCCCAATTTTTTAGCGGCATGACTGAAGCTTTCTGACTCTACAACAGTGACAAAGGCTGCAATATCAGGAAGAAGTTGAATAATTTTATTTTTGTCCATCAGTCATAAATCCTTTGCTTATTGGCGGTATTATCAACATCAAGTCAAACATATACCATTCAATCTTACAAGAACAGTGACTAAAACCGTGTAAGAAAGGATGTGTGTGAATGGAACAGGTCGAGCAGAATAAAAGTGTATTTTTGAATACATCGTTAATAGCAACAATAGGCGTGCTAGCTGCCGCTGTATTTTGGGGAACTAGTTTTGGTGTGGCAAAAGAATCCATGCTTTATACTGGTGTATTGATGTTTTTGGTGATTCGTTTTTGTTGCACACTTTTAGTGATATTCCCCTTAGTCAGCAAGAAACTAAATAAACAGGTTTGGCTGCAATTAGCACCAACGGGAGGAATATTAAGTATTATTTATTTGGCCGAAACTTATGGTCTTAAACACACAACAGCTTCAAATGCTGCTTTTCTTATTAGCCTTTTTATTATCTTTACTCCTGCTGTTGATGCATTGTTTAATCGTCATAAACTTGCGGTTACAGATTTATTTGCCGGATGCATTGCGATTGCCGGTGTGTGGTTATTAGTAGGAGATAGCCTGAATACGGTAACGTTCAATATCGGTAATATTCTCATTTTGATCGCAGCACTGGGGCGTGCAGCTTTTGTGGTGACAACTAAAAAGAAAATGAATCAACAACATTGCGATCCTATGGTGGCAACATTTATCCAATTATCAGTAGTAACCGTTGTTTGTATTAGCCTATTGGTTTTCACTGTCCCTGTAGAACAATTCATCATCCCTAGCGCGCCAGAGTTTTGGTTGTATATTGGTTACCTAGTGATTTTTTGTACCTTGTTTGCTTTTTACTTTCAAAACTATGGGGTGAAGCATACAAGTCCAACCCAAGTCTCTTTTTTATTAGGATTAGAGCCTGTATTTGGTGGTTTGTTTGCACATTGGTGGTTAGGAGAACGATTTGAACAGCTTCAATGGGTGGGGGCGGGACTGATTGTACTGGCCGCCATGTTCATCTCAGTGAAACCTAAATTTTTCGCTAGAACAAAAAAGCCGATCTGATGATCGGCTTCATTTATTTGCTTAGCTTAAATTACAGTTTAAATTTATGAACCAGTTTATTTTGTTCAGTGGCTAAGCTATCTAACATTGTACTGGCTTCTGCCATTTCTTCCATTGCATTGTAGTTAGTATCAGCAATATGACTAATATCCTCTAAACTACGGGCAATGTCGGCAGTCGTCGTACGTTGCTCTTCCGCTGATTGTGCAATTTGACTACTCATTTGACTAATTTCAATGATAATCGCTTGGATCTCTTCCATTGCACTATTGGCATCTGATGCTTGATTAATACTGTTATCCATTTCTGTTACACAGCTTTGCATCATTTCCATCGCTTGACCTGAGCTACCTTGAAGGTTTTGGATCATCGCTTCAATCTCAGAGGTAGAGTCGGTGGTACGTTTAGCGAGAACACGTACTTCATCGGCAACAACGGCAAAGCCTCGTCCTTGATCGCCAGCACGAGCCGCTTCAATGGCAGCATTGAGTGCAAGTAGGTTAGTTTGGTCGGCAATATTACGAATAACATCCAAAATAGAGCCAATATTACTGCTCATTTGTTGAAGATCAGCAACGGCAGTTACAGAGTCATCTAAGCGAGTTGAAAGCTGATGCGCAATATTGATGTTTTTACTCATCACTTCACGACCTGTTGCTGATGCACGTTCTACCTCATGAACACGTTCCATTGTGTTCTGCGCACTTTGCGATACATCAGTCACTGAGTGCTCCATCTCTGTCATTGCTGTTGCTACAGAAACGGTTTGCTCTCGTTGTTCATTGAGTCGCTGTTTTGCCTGTGCTGTTGTACTTTGGTTTTCTGCTGCAACTTGAGTGAGATCTTCAGATGCTTTGCTTAATTGACTTAAAATTTGTTGAAGGTTACCAGCTAACGTATTGATGTGATGACTTAATTTATTAAACTCAATGAATTGACTGCTTTCTGTACGCTGTGTCATATCACCATCAGTTAATGATTCAAGCGTTTTAAGCATAGATACAAGTGGACGGCGTACACTTCGCGCTAAATACCAACCGATAGAAATGGCTAATAAAATAACCACAATCGCAATACCCACAGCTTTGGTGACGCCTTGATTGTAGGTGTTATCAGCTGTTGCAATCGCTTGATCCATTTGATTAGTCGCTTGCTGATTAAATTGCTCAAGGATTGATAGCGCTTGGTTAACTTCTTTAGTTAGCGTGGCAATGTTGTCGTAAAGGCGTGTTTTCGCTTCAATATATTCATAGTGTTGATCAAGCACGCCGCCTTTTTTACCGATATCTAACGTGTATTGAGTAACAGATTTACCGAATGTTTCTTTTAAGCCTGAAAGTAGGGTTGTTAAGCTACGAAATGCGTTGGCAAGATGGTTTACACTGCGTTTATTCGCCTTCATTGCAGCTTTAATCTTACTGATATCGTCAGTAGCAAGGGCGTCTGAAGTAATGGTTTCTGTTTCTTTTAACTTCACAAAGAAATTTTTAGCCATCATTTTAACAGCCATATTATCTTGCTCATTAATGTATTCTTTCATACCAATGCTGAGCTCAGCTTGCAAACGCTGGAAGCGTCGCGCTGATTGTTGGCGCTCATCACCGGCTAACATTTGCGCGCGATAGTTACCCATCGCGGTTTGAGCTTCGCTGAAGTAACGCTGTTCTAATTCGGTTAGTGCTTTAATGTAAGATGTTAATTCAGGGTTACTTTCAGCAATGGCTACAAGCTCTTTACGTGCAGAGGCGAAGTCTCTTGTTGCTTTACGAAAGTCTGCTTCATAGGTTTTCATTGCGGCTAGATCTTGACTAGTTAAGAAGTCTTTAAAAGTTTTGTCTGCGGCAAGAAGTTTAACACTGACTTTATTTGATATAGAGACTAAAGGAAGTGCGTCTGTTGTCACTGTTGTTAACTGATTATGGATGCGGTTTGTTCCATCAAGCATGAGCACAATGGTTAAAACAAACAATGCAACCATAACCACAAAACCGGAGTACATGCGACGTATGACCGAAGTTTGGCTAGATTTCTTCATAATATCCCTATATTTAGCAAAGGGTCAGTGTCATCATAATGCTGACCTATTAGTCATAAATGTAATTTGATAATGGGGTAATCCTTTATTTCGCAATCAATGCTAAATTTGCGAATCGAATTATCAAACTAACTCTAACCTATACTATCGTCAGTTTTGCTTGAGTCTTGATAGATAAATTTGTTTAGGGGTCAATTGTTTGATCGCTGCATCAAAAAAACACGAAAACGTGAAATTTTTTCTCTATTAAATCTTTAAAACAACGTTCAATATTGCGCAATAGAGTTGACTGACGCATACTCACTAGCTAAACAAATAACAATGAGTTGATGGAGTCAGAAATGGCGGAAGAAACTATCTTCAGTAAAATTATTCGTAAAGAAATTCCAACTGATATTTTGTATCAAGATGACTTAGTCACAGCATTTCGTGATATCAATCCTCGTGCGCCAAGCCATATCTTAATTATTCCAAATAAATTGATTCCAACAGTTAATGATGTGGAAGCCGATGATGAGTTGATGATGGGGCGTATGTTTACTGTTGCCCGTAAATTAGCAGAAAAGGAAGGCGTGGCAGAAGATGGTTACCGTTTGATCGTTAATTGTAACCCTTATGGTGGACAAGAAGTTTACCATATCCACATGCATCTATTAGGTGGGCGTCCTTTAGGACCAATGCTAGTTGGCTAGTCATAACGTACTAATAACGTTATGTAATGGATAATAATTATCCCCAGATAGACAGAAAGCTTGAGTATCTTTAATCTTCTCGTTGGGTATACGATAAGTGGTGTGATATTCAGGCTTTTTTATTGCGATAAATTGATTATATCAGCAGCTTTTATCTATCACTTTATTGGTAATCGTTGCTTACTAACATTAAAATCTAACGTATTGCTATGTAACGGTAAATTCCGATATTAGATTCGTTAGTAAGAACTTGTGGGTCATAGCAAAACGCACGATCATAAGTGAGTTTCTTATAATGTTACTTAGAAATTTGATTATCACTCTATTAAGAGGCATGTAATGAAGTATGTAATGGCATTATTTTTAGCATTAATTATCACTGGATGTAGCAGTGATCATGCTGGTATTAGTATCGAAAACAGTAATCAAAATGTCGTTATTGGTAACTCTGTTCTAGCACGTAGTTTAGTTTTTAAAGATGCCCATATAACGAAAGTTAATGGTTTAATGCAAGCCTCTGTTGAGGCAATAAACAAAGTTAACACAGATCTGAACTTGCAATACCGTTTTTATTGGTATGATGGCCAAGGTTTAGAGATCAGTGGTAGTGTATCACCATGGTATTCCGTTGCTTTGGCTGGCAACGGTAAAGTAATATTACAAGGTGTTGCTGATAAAGTTGAAGCTACCCAATATCGTATTTACGTTCGTCGAGCATTATACTGATTTAATACAAAATATTGTTAAGGTAAAACAATGAAAAAAAGCGTTCTTACATTATTAGCGGCATCTTTATTATTAGGTGGTTGTGCCCAAACTATCGATTCTGTGAATTCGCATTTACCTGAAACTCCATCGGTAAATTTTGGCTCTAATGATCTTGATAATACGGCATCGGACTTAACAACAAAGATGTTGTCATCACCGGCTGTATCTTCAATTACAGCAGGCGGTAAGCATCCGATTGTGATTGTTGATAATATTCAAAACAATGCCAGTGGACATGTTGATACTAAGTCGCTTACTAACACGATTAAGTCTAAAATTTCACGTTCGGGTAAATTCAACTTAGTCGATAAGTCTCGCGTTGATGCGGTGCGTAAACAAATGAACTTTAGTGAAAATGATCGTTTTGTTAATCAAGGGACTGCGATTCAATTTGCTAAAATGACAGGTGCGCAATACATGCTGTATGGTTATGTAAGCAATACTAGCAAGTCTGAAGATGGTAAAAATGTACCTTTTTATAAAATGACCATGCGTTTGATGGATACAAACTCAGGTTCAATTGAGTGGGCTGATTCAGGTTTAGCGCCTAAGAGTGAATCAGACTCTCAAGGTTGGTAATTTAGCCTAAATAATCTGGTAGCAATGTTGAAATTATAATGAAAGATAACGAGAGTTTTGATCCTACATTATTGTCTTTTTTACCAGATGCACAATTTCTAACAGCGAGCCCATTAGCGGGCGGTTTAACCAATCGCTGTTGGAAATTATTCCTGTATCATCCTTCAAATAATCAATCTTCCCATTACGTGTGGCGACCATTAACGGGCACGGCTCAAGCTTTTGGTATTAATCGAACGCATGAATATCAGTTATTACGTTTAATTGAACATTCTGAATTAGCGCCAAAACCCTATGCATTGTTAGACACTAATCTAAATAATAATGAACAAGTATTAATTGTTGATTGGCTTGAAGGTGAACAAGCAGATCAACGATTTACCAATCAGCAACTGTGCCAACTACAAGCGCGAATTCATGCTTTACCGCTTCCCATCCATCGATTAGATATTAAGCAACGTATTGATCATTACTGGCAAACAATTCCTGTTGATTTAAAATCAAAACAATTAATGTCTATTTATTATTATTTTGATAACCAGAAGATTCATCATTACTTTCCTGATACCTGCTGTCATTTTGATTTAGGGCGTTACAATATTATTGTCCCTAATGACTGTGACCAATTAGTTGTTGGGATGAGCGCTAAAGTTATCGATTGGGAATATGCCTGTGCAGGTGATCCTTCTCTTGATTTAACCATGACTATATTAGCTAATGCACTTAGCCCTGAAAAAGCAGTGAAAGATTATTGTTTGGCTAGAGAAGAGAAGACCACTTCGGAATCTACTGAGACATTAAAGTGGTTAGAGGCTGTTAATTACTGGCAGCCTTGGTGTGAGTACCTAGCATTACTGTGGTATTTAGTTGGTTACAAAGTTTGGCATGATGATGACTATTTACAGCAAGCCAAACAGCTAGAGATCAAGTTAAAAAGCATGGGTATATAGAGACGTTATATTAAGTGTGAAACGTTTGTACAAGGAGATGTACTGATGTTGAAAAGAACGATAAGCATAATCTTTATTTGTGTGATGTTATCTGGTTGCACATTTAAATTGGTATACAATTCATTAGATTTCTGGATTGATTATTACTTATCAGATTATCTTGATTTGGACTCTCAACAACAGGATGAGTTAGAGCAAGGTCTTGAAACTGCACTTGCACAACATCGACAGCAACAATTAGCTGTATTTCATAAGTTAATTTCTGCCTTACAAACGGATCTTAAAAAACCTTTAACAGCAGAACAAATTGCCAATTATCATCAGCGTTTTACGCAAGCAGGCGAAGCATCAGCTCTGGTTTTTGTATCACCGATCATTGATGTTATTAAAACAATGAGCCCTTCACAAATTACAGCCAGTATCCAAGCGATTGAAAAAGAGATGGCTGAGCGACGTGAAGAGCGTTTATCTAAAAGTCCACAGCAACGCCTTGAAAATCGCTATGATGAACTTGAAGATAAAGCTCAAGACTGGATTGGACGTCTAACTAAGCAACAAAAACAGCTCATATTAAGCTTAGCGAAACTGCAATTACAGCAATCCACAATGTTTCAAAACATAACAACAGATAACTTGTCACAATTAAAAACGATATTAAAACAACGTAATAATGAGAATTTTACATCGAGTATCGAACAACAAGTTAAAAATATTCTTTCTCTTAAAAATGCGCTTTATCAAACTCAACTCGATGAGTATTTAGCTCAGCGTTTTGCCATCATGAAACAGTTAAATGGGAGTTTAAGTCCACAGCAGTTACGCCACTTACAAGGTGAATTAACGTCACTTAGAAAAGATATCGCGACGTTAATACAAAAGAAGTAGCGCTGAACGGGTATTTTCAATGTGCGTAGTTTGCAAAGAAGATCATAGTTTTCATTATTACCCTGTTAAACCATAAAGAAAGTGGTAGATTTATAACGTCCAATTCAAGGGCACGGATGATTTTAAACTTTAGCGAGAGGGAATTGATATGATTATTTATTTACATGGCTTTGACTCAACAAGCCCTGGTAATCATGAAAAGGTATTACAGTTACAGTTTATCGATTCTGATATCCGCTTTGTAAATTACAGTACTCTACATCCAAAGCACGATATGCAGCATTTACTAAAAGAAGTTCATAAGTTAGTAGACGAGAATAAAGATACAAAGCCACTTATCTGTGGGGTTGGGTTAGGGGGCTATTGGGCTGAAAGGATTGGCTTCTTATGTGGTATTAAACAAGTCATTTTCAATCCAAATATTCATCCAGAAAATAACATGGAAGGACGCATTGATCGTCCAGAAGAATATACTGACATTATGACGAAATGCGTTAAAGATTTTCGTAAAAAAAATGCAGGTAATTGTCTTTGCATACTTTCAACTAATGACGAAGTATTAGATAATCAGACTACAAAAGATGAGCTAGATCAATTTTATGATATAGTGTGGGATGAAAATGAAACACATAAGTTTAAAAAGATCTCGCAACATCTACAAAAAATAAAAGCGTTTAAAGCGCAATAATAACGAAACATACTACCTCCTACACCATAGACGGGTCATAGATCCGTCTACCTACACATATGTTGCTTTACAGGCTTCAGATTTCTTTTTGCCTAGCGGTTTGCGTATAAAACAGACCATAACAAACAGCCTGCTATGCAATGAGGTATTTGTCGTTTTAAAAAAATTTATAAAATTAGTGAGGAAGTCATTTTGAATCGAATTATTGTTGTTGGCGGCGGTGCTGGTGGTTTAGAACTTGCGACAAAGCTTGGACGTACCCTAGGTCGTAAAGGCCGCGCAGAAGTTACTCTAGTGGATCGCCGTGCGAGTCACTTGTGGAAACCATTGCTACACGAAGTAGCAACAGGTTCATTAGATGCAGGCGTAGATGCTATTAGCTATCGCGCACATGCAAAAAACCACCACTTTGATTTTCAAATGGGCTCGTTAGAAACGATAGATCGTGAAAATAAAACGATCACACTTGCTGCATTATTTGATAAGCAAAACGAACTGTTATTACCTGAGCGTACATTGGAATACGATATTCTTGTGCTAGCGATTGGTTCTACATCGAATGACTTTAACACTCCAGGTGTACGTGACCACTGTATTTTCCTTGATAGCCCAGAGCAAGCTCACCGTTTCCGTACTGAAATGAACAACCAATTCATGAAGTTACATGGAAACAAAGATCAAAAGACAGTTGATATCGCAATTGTTGGTGCAGGTGCAACTGGTGTTGAATTATCAGCAGAGCTTCACAATGCAGTACAAGAATTACATAACTACGGTTTTGGTGACTTAGATAGCTCTCGTCTAAACGTAAACCTAGTTGAAGCTGGCGATCGTATTCTTCCTGCACTGCCTCCGCGTATTTCTCAAGCGGCGCATAACGAGTTAACTAAGCTTGGTGTAACCGTACGTACAGGTACTATGGTAACTAAGGCTGATGAAACAGGTTTAACCACAAAAGATGGTGATCATATTCCAGCACAAATCATGGTATGGGCTGCCGGTATCAAAGCACCTGATTTTATGAAAGATATTGCAGGGCTTGAAACGAACCGTATTAATCAGTTAGTAGTTAAACCAACGCTACAAACGACCCGTGATGATGATATTTATGTGATTGGTGATTTGGCATCTTGTGTGCAGGAAGATGGTTCATTTGTTCCACCTCGTGCGCAAGCGGCACACCAAATGGCAAGTCGTTGTTTCTCAAATATTGTTGCGAAAATCACAGATCGTGAACAGAAACCGTATGTGTATAGCGATCATGGCTCATTAGTATCACTAAGCCGTTTCTCAACTGTTGGCAGCCTAATGGGTAACTTATCAAAAGGTTCAATGATGGTAGAAGGGCGCATAGCACGTATGGTGTATATCTCACTATACCGTATGCACCAAATGGCGCTACATGGCATGTTTAAAACAGGACTTATTATGTTAGTAAGCCGTATTAACCGTGTACTTCGTCCAAGCTTAAAGCTGCACTAAGTTAGTGATAGTGGTTTAATTAGTGACATAAAAAACGCCAGCATTTTTGCTGGCGTTTTAGTTTATATCTGTTTTCTATTAGTTGATTTTAAATAACTCAACATCAAAAATGAGCACTGAGCCAGGTGGAATGCTACCTGCACCGTTATTACCATAAGCTAGATTAGCTGGAATGAAGAAACGCATTTTTTCACCAACAACCATATGTTGTAAGCCTTCCGTCCAACCTTTGATCACACGGTTAAGTGGAAATGAAATTTTTTCACCACGATCGACTGAGCTATCAAACACAGTGCCATTAATTAAAGTACCGTGGTAATGCACTGTTACGCTATCTGTCGCTTTAGGGTGTTCAGTCCCTGTTCCTTTTTGTAAAACAAGGTATTGCAGACCAGAAGGCGTCGTTTGTACGCCTTCTTTTAATTTATTTTCCGCAAGAAAAGCTTCACCTTGTTTGATGTTTTCAGCAGCAACTTGCTTATTGTTGTATGAACGATAAAGGAAGAAAGCGAGTAATACGGCAACAATAACGGCAATAACAATTTTGGACACAATAGTTTCCTTACAAATGAATTTCTTGCATCTTACCACTGTGTCGTTTTTCTAACAGCATGAAACTGTAAAGAATGTTGTGCTTAATCGTTTAATGGTGACACATATTGGCAATGTTAGTCGTAACGATGCCATCTGTAATTGTCACTTTGTTCTTAGTAACAAAAAATTCTAACAATTGTTCAATCGTTAAATCTTTTAACTTACAGGTGTAAAACGTCGCATCAGCGCCGTAGCTATTCGCAATTTTTTCTTTCAATGTTTCTATTGTGTACGGCTGTTGAGATTCGATCAGTAAATTAAGGATATCGTGAGCGTGATATGTATTCATCGGGGAGTTGTCCTTCAAGATTGTTTACGAATACAGCATAAGTGAAGGACATAAAGGAAATGTTGATGTGTGATAATAAAGTGTATCTTAAATGCAGCTTTTTAATTTAAGTGAATAAATCGCTTGGTACTAGCGAATAAACAAGACCATCAAGCGGTTTATTATGATAATAAATGCGATTACGCGCTTCACATTCAAATTTAGCATTGCACGCTTTTGCTGTTTTTTGGCTTGCATAATTATCGATATGCGTAATGATTTCTAAGCGCGTTAAACCCAACATTTGAAAAGCAAATTGTACGGCTGCAATATTCGCTTCAGTCGCAAACCCTTGTCGATGACAACCTGTTTTTATCCAATAGCCTAAGTTTGCACTATTGGTCATAGGAATAATCGCACTAAGAGAAACTGTCCCAATAAACGCATCATCAAAGCGACTAAAGATGGCAAATTCATAGCTAAAATCGGTTTGCCAGCTGAGTCGACTTGCACTTATCCATTCATGGGCATCATGTTGATCAAAGCTATTATCACACCATTCAAGCCATGGACTTAGTTCATTAACTGAGTCATGTACGGCTGCGAGAAAATCATTGAGATCAGCATTTTTAAATGGGCGGAGAATGAGCCGAGGAGTAGAGATTTCGAAATCAAGTTTCATAGCTATCCTGCCGAAATTGGGGAAGTATGTAAATATAAAGTACTGACCTTGCTCGGTCAGTACTTTAGAGGATGGTTTACTTACACCATGTGCTGACGAAATTGTTCAAGAAGATCTTCAAGGAACTTAATTCGCTTTTTACGATCACTTTGCTCAGCAATTATTTTCAGTTTTGTTGGGCCTTCCATTCTGAAAATATTTGGCTGGGTTTGCAGTAAACCAACAAGGAAGGTTGGATTGATTGCTGCATTTTGATCAAATTCGAAATAGCCGCCTTTTTCACCGTTCTCGATTTTCTTAATACCAAGCGTTGCTGCTTTAAGTTTGACACTGTTTACTGTCAGTAAGTTCGATGCCGCTTCTGGTAATAAGCCAAATCGGTCAATTAGCTCGACTTTAATTTCGTTTATCTCGTTGTCATCACTAGTACTTGCGATGCGCTTGTAAAGTGATAAACGCGTATTAATATCAGGGATGTAGTCATCAGGTAGTAGTGCTGGAATACGTAACTCAACTTCTGTTTGCTGTTTAAGTAGATCATCTAACGAAGGCTCTTTACCTTCTTTTAGGGCTTCAACGGCTTGTTCTAACATTTCCATAAAGAGGCTAAAGCCAACCGACTGAATTTGACCACTCTGTTCGTCACCAAGTAATTCACCAGCACCACGAATCTCTAAATCATGGGTTGCTAACGTAAAGCCTGCACCAAGATCTTCAAGAGAAGAAATGGCTTCAAGGCGTTTCACCGCATCTTTCGTCATACGCTTTGGATGTGGTGTTAATAGATAAGCATAAGCTTGGTGGTGAGAACGACCAACACGACCACGTAATTGGTGTAACTGAGCCAAGCCAAGATTATCTGCTCGATCCATAATAATGGTATTAGCGGTAGGGACATCGATACCAGTTTCAATAATTGTGGTACACACAAGTACATTAAAACGTTGGTGGTAAAAATCGCCCATGATCTTTTCTAGTTCACGCTCGCGCATTTGCCCGTGAGCAAAGGTGATACGGGCTTCAGGGATCAACTTTGCTAAATCTTCAGTGGTCTTTTCAATGCTATCGACTTCGTTATGCAGGAAGTAAACCTGACCACCACGGCTGATTTCACGTAGCACTGCTTCACGAATAACGGCATCATCGGATTGGCGAACAAATGTTTTGATTGCTAAACGACGAGCCGGTGGCGTGGCGATAATTGAAAGATCGCGCATCCCACTCATTGCCATGTTTAATGTACGAGGAATCGGTGTTGCCGTTAAGGTTAAGATATCGACATTGGCACGAATCGCTTTGATTTTCTCTTTCTGACGAACACCAAAACGGTGCTCTTCATCGACAATTAATAAGCCTAAATCATGGTAGTTCACACTGCTGTTTAGTAGCTTATGAGTACCAATTAAGATGTCGATTTTACCTTCTTCGACATCCGCTAAAATTTGTTTTTGCTCTTTTGCTGTTTTAAATCGAGATAATACCTCTACACGCACAGGAGTATTTGCAAAACGGTCACGGAAGTTTTCAAAGTGCTGTTGTGCCAATAGGGTAGTTGGCACTAACACAGTTACCTGTTTGTTATTATCAACGGCCACAAATGCAGCACGCATAGCGACTTCCGTTTTACCAAAGCCCACATCACCACAAACAAGGCGATCCATAACCTTGGTTTGGCACATATCAGACAGGACAGCGTTAATTGCTAAGGCTTGATCGTAGGTTTCTTCATAAGGAAAACCTGCGCTAAATTCAGCGTACGCCTCACGATCTAGGGTAAATTTAACGCCTGGTTTTAACTCGCGTTTAGCGTAAACATCCAGTAATTCAGCCGCGACATCACGTACTTTTTCTGCTGCTTTTCGGCGAGCCTTAGACCATGTTTCGCCACCTAATTTATGAATAGGTGCGGTATCTTCAGCACCACCTGAGTAGCTACTAATTAAATGCAGTGATGCAACAGGAACATAGAGTTTAGCGCCACCTTGATATTCCATTGTCACATACTCGGTTTTAATACCGCCCGCTTCAAGGGTTTGTAAACCTTGGTAACGTCCAATACCGTGATCAATATGAACGACAGGTTGCCCCACTTGCAGTTCAGCAAGGTTACGGATGATCGTATCGGCATTGACCGTGGTTTTTTTATCATCTCGACGGCGACGTTGAACAATACGTTCACCAAGTAAGTCACTTTCACACAAGAACGCAACAGCGGGATCATCAAGAATAAAGCCATTTTCAGCCGAGCCGATAACAAGGCTATGTTTGGTCGGGTTATCAAGGGCTTCATCTAAGGTTTTACAAACCAATGGACGGACTTTGATCCGTGCTAATAGATCTAGCAGTGCTTCTCGACGACCTTCAGAGGCAACAGAGAAAATGACTTTGCCTTGGAATTGCTCATCAAAGCGTCTTAGTTCAGCAAACGGTTCTTTAAGTTGATGATTAATCGTGATACTTGGGACGGGTTTTAATTCTGGATTAAAACGGCCAGCTTTTTGGCTATCGACAGGCTCAGACTGAATACGAACACGAGGCAGGTTTTTAAAGCCTGTGAACATTTCATCTTTTGTTAGCCATAGCTCTTTAGGTTCAAGTAAAGGACGTAATGGATCAACACGGCGTTGATCGTAACGGTATTCAGCATCGGCTAAAAAGCTATCAACGGCAGGCTCTAAATCACCTAACGTGATAAGTAAAGACGTGTCAGGTAAGTAATCAAATAAGGTTTCTGTTTTATCAAAGAACAGCGGTTGCCAATATTCAATACCTGCAGGCCATGTGCGTTTGCTGACTTGTTGATAAATAGATTCTGGTTCACGACGAGCTTCAAAACGTTCACGCCAGCGCATGCGGAAATTCTCAACTGCGATTTCATCAGTTGGGAACTCATGTGCAGGTAATAAATCGATACTATCAATTTCACCGGTAGAACGTTGGTTATCTGGATCAAATTGACGAATAGAGTCGACTTCATCGTCAAAAAAATCGATACGATAAGGAGATTGACTTCCCATTGGGAACAAATCGAGTAAAGAGCCTCGGCTGGCATACTCGCCATGCTCCATTACTTGATCGACATGACGATAACCTGATACTTCAAGTTGTAGGCGCAGTTTTTCAAGTGACATTCGATCGCCAGCTTTTACGATTAAAGCATGCTGGTGGATGAATTCTCTTGGGGTTTGACGCTGAAGCAAGGTACTGATCGGCACCAAAATAATGCCAGATTTTTGACTTGGCATTTTGTATAAACGCGCTAAACGTTCTGAAATAATATCTTGGTGTGGCGAGAAATTATCATAAGGCAGAGTTTCCCAATCAGGAAAAACGTTTACCTCAACATCACAAAATTGCGTGATTTCTGGCTGAAGTTTTAAGGCTGTTTGAGTATCAGGTACCACCGCAAGAACAGGGCCTTTGTGTGATGCTGCAACTTCTGCAAAAGACAGTGCAAGGGCTGCACCCTTGATATTACCGATATAACGGTTATCCCCAGCCTTACTAGGTAAGGGTATAGAAAGTAAGTGTTTATTATTCATCGTTATTATTTAATTGTCGTTGTTGAGCACGTTGGCGTAAAAGTTTTTGCTGGCTATATAAAGCGGCGCGGATCAGCAAATCTCGATCATCTTCAAGCAAACGGGTGTAACGCAATTTAATGATAAATTGCTCATCGCTAGCAATACTTTCGGTGACTTCAGCGTAGCAAAAAATAGCAGCGGCTGGGTAATCTAAAAACAGTTTCACTCTAACATTAGTGCCAACCTGATAGGAAGATGAACTGGTAAAACTAAGGTTACTTGCGCCAAAAGTTAAGGTAGTAAAACGATAGGTAGGATCATCTTGCTGCGATAAGACATAAGACAGTAATAGATTAATTTTACTGTTTTGTGCTGCAAGGTAATCCACTAATGCTTGGGTTTCATTTTTATTGAAACTGGCGAATAAACGATCGGCATTGTCTTCTAACGTCGAACACTCGCTGGCAATACGAAATAAAGGCGGGATTTCTGCATTGAAATCTTGTTCGTCAGGTACGCTTTCATTAGATGATAAACGTTCAACGTTAATAGTAAGCCCTAGCTGGACTGAAAAATACTCATCTTGTTGTGTCATAACGCACTCACTGTGAATAAATCCTATTTCAAACTAATAATAGGAGCGGATGTCATAACTTACAGCCACAGCATATAAAGCTTGATTTAATTGAAGTGATTATTACTTAGCAATCATGCTAGAGCAAGAAAAGCGGCGTAAGTGTTTATCATTTAGTCACTGAATTTACATTACATTTACCATGTCGGATGGTAATTGGTGATGTGAACGAGTATTCTTTACCAACCTAATAAAGGAGTGGTTTCTCAATCCTATGTTTCATCCAGTTTCTTTTTTTATTGGCTTACGTTATTTACGTGGTCGATCAGGCGATCGTTTTAGTCGCTTTGTCTCTTATATGTCTACAGCCGGTATTACTATTGGTGTAATGGCGTTAATTACCGTTATGTCTGTGATGAACGGCTTTGAAGATCAGCTAAAAGGTCGAATTTTAGGTGTTCTACCGCAAGCCGTAGTATCTAGTGCAGATGGACGAGTACCGTTATCAGAAAACGCACCAGAGGCGTTAAAACAATTACCACATGTGACAGATGTAACGGCGATCACACGTGGTGAAGCGATTATTCAAAGTGCAAACTCTATTGCCGCAGGCACGATGATTGGTATTGAACCTAATCAATATGATCCCATCTCACGTCATATGATGGTGGGGCGCTTAAGTGATCTTACTCCTGGAAGTTTTAAAATTGTTATTGGCCAAGCGTTGGCCGTTGAATTAGGTGTTCAACCTGGCGATAAAATTCGTTTAATGGTGACCAGTGCAAGTCAATTTACTCCAATTGGTCGTATGCCGAGCCAACGAAAGTTTGAAGTTTCAGGTATTTATGACACAGGATCTGATGTTGATAAACAATTGGTATACACCAATATTTCAGATGCAGGACGTTTGTTACGCTATAAACAGGATCAAATGACAGGTTGGCGTTTATACCTTGATGATCCATTCGTTGTTCCTGAATTAGCTAAATTGAAATTACCCAATGGTTGGACGTGGTCTGATTGGCGCGAGCAACGCGGTGAACTTTTCCAAGCTGTAAAAATGGAAAAGAATATGATGGGCTTGATGCTTGGTTTGATCATTGGTGTGGCGGCTTTTAACATTATTTCTGCTTTAGTGATGGTGGTGATGGAGAAACAATCTGAAGTCGCAATATTAAAAACCCAAGGTATGACTCATCGCCAAGTTTTGACGATTTTTATTGTTCAAGGTGCAAGTAGTGGTGTTATCGGTGCATTATTAGGTGGTTTGCTCGGCGCGTTAGTCGCGCATTATCTTAATACCATTATCTCTGTTTTAGGTGTTGATTTAGCATCGATCGGTGGCACATTACCAACCGTGATTGAACCGCTGCAAATTATGTTTGTTATTTTAGGCGCTATAAGCTTGAGTTTATTAGCGACTGTTTTTCCTTCTTATCGTGCGGCCGCTGTCCGTCCTGCTGAGGCTCTTCGTTATGAATAATGCGTTGTTATCTTGTCACCAACTTTGTAAAACCTATAAAGAAGGGCAGTTTGAGACAGAAGTTTTAAAGAAAGTTGATTTAGAGATTGCTGACAATGAGTTGGTCGCTATCGTGGGATCATCAGGCTCAGGGAAAAGTACACTGTTGCATATTTTAGGGGCATTAGATGCACCCACTGATGGAGAAGTGTTCTTTAAAGGGCAGCGCTTAGATATTTTAAGTGCGAACAAACAAGCTAAAATTCGTAATCAAGAAATTGGCTTTGTATACCAGTTTCACCACTTACTCGCGGACTTTACTGCCGTTGAAAATGTCGCTATGCCGTTGTTAATTGGCGGCAAAAGTGTTAGTCAAGCGCGGACATGTGCACAAGATATGCTGTCTTTAGTGGGGCTTAGTCATCGTTATGAGCACCGTCCTTCGGAATTGAGTGGTGGTGAACGTCAACGTGTCGCCATTGCGCGTGCTTTAGTTAACAATCCTTCTATTGTTTTAGCTGATGAACCTACGGGTAACCTTGATCATAAAACAGCATTAGAAATTTATGACTTAATGCGTAAATTAAATGCAGAATCAGGTACTGCATTTTTAGTCGTTACTCATGATAGTGAATTAGCGGCAAAGCTTGACCGTTGTATGCATATGCAAGATGGCGTGTTATCTCAAGTCGTTGTGGAGGCTTAATGTTTCGCCCTCTTTCTTTATATATAGGTAGTCGTTTTAATCGTTCGAAAAAACGTAACCGAATGGTGTCATTTATTTCAATGTCATCCATGTTAGGCATTGCCGTCGGTGTTGCGGTGATCATTGTTGGTTTGTCAGCAATGAATGGCTTTGAACGTGAGTTACAAACCCGTGTGTTATCTGTGATCCCACAAGGTGAATTACAGGCGGTTGAGCCTCCTTTAAATAATTGGCAACCGCTAGTTCAACAAATAGAAAAACATCCGGATGTGACAGCGGCTGCGCCTTATGTTGAATTCACAGCATTACTTGAAAAAGGCACAAAGCTAAAAGCTGTCGGTGTTCGAGGTGTTAATCCTCAAGAGCAACTTAAAGTAAGTGAATTACCGCGCTATGTTTTAAATGATGCATGGAGTAAATTTACCGCAGGTAAAAAAGAAGTCATTTTAGGTCAAGGCGTTGCTAAAAGTCTTAACGTGAAAGTGGGGGATTGGTTAACCGCAATGATCCCTAATGCTGATCCCGAAATGACCCAGCTTCGGGCTCCTCATCGTATTCGATTACAAGTGGCGGGTATTTTAGCGCTTGGAGGGGAAATCGATCATAAACTGGCGATAGTGCCATTGGCTGATGCACAAAAGTACATGGATATGGGACAAGGTGTCTCTGGTATTCAAATTAATGTGGATAAAGTACTAGAAGCGCAGCGTATTGTTAAAGAAGTGGGGAATACTCTTCCCGTCTATGTTTATCTGAAAAGTTGGACGCAACAATATGGCTACATGTACCGTGATATTCAGTTAGTTCGTACGATTATGTATTTAGTCATGGTATTGGTTATCGGTGTTGCGTGCTTCAACATCGTTTCAACTTTGATGATGGCTGTGAAAGATCGAGCTTCTGATATCGCTATATTAAGAACCATGGGGGCAAGTGATCGCTTAGTAAAATCCATCTTTATTTGGCATGGCGTATTATCTGGTGTGTTAGGTAGCGTGATGGGGTCAATATTTGGTTGTTTATTGGCTGTTAACTTAACTCATATTGTTCGAGTAATAGAAAAGATAATTGGTCACCGGTTCTTATCGGGGGATATTTATTTTATTGATTTCCTACCAACTCAGTTAGCCTATAAAGATGTGCTAATTGTATCTATAACAGCAATTATACTCAGCCTTGTAGCTACTTGGTATCCAGCTCGTCGAGCTAGTAGTTTACAACCCGCCCGAGTATTAAGCGCGAAATAGTCTTGTTACATTATCTTTATTAAACGGAGCCACATTGGCTCCGTTTTTCTATCTATAGATTAAGCTACACATATTCTTCTAGTGTTAACATTTCGCTTTTCAATGAAGTTTAATTGTGACTGTTAAATCATAATAACTGGAAGTACTGTTATTTTTGATATGTGTTTAAGCGATCTTGCTATCTTATGAATAGAGAGAAGTCGCTATTATCATATGATTAAAATCAACGTCATTATTTAATAAAAATAGTTGAAGTCTCTTACGTGATAAAAATAAAGAACAATAAATATTATAGATAAATAGCTCTCTTTTAAGTTTTATTGGTGATTATTTGGTCGATATATAAATAATATTCAAGAGATTGTGAATTTTATTTTCATTTTATTTTTCACAATGCTTTTTTATTTAGCATGTTGCTTGTTTTTTGCGCTCTCATGGGTGGGTTCAACTGAAAAATTGAACCTTTTTACTTATAAGTTGTGAATGGTGTTCATTTGAAAATTAATTAAGTTGTTTCATTTAACAGGCATGAAACTGCGTGCTAATTTTGTCGCCACTGATTTATGGATACAAGTTGTCGTATACGGATTGTTACTTCTCGATTTAAGTAACCTTACGCAGCAAAGGGATTGCACTTAAGTGGGCTACTTGTTTAAAAATTAAAAACATTTAGGAAAAATAATGAAAAAGAATGCACTAAGCCTTCTCGTGGCACTATCTGTATTAGCTCCTGTAGCAGCACAAGCAGCCGTTCAACTACCAGCTGGTACGCAAGAGATCGGTGTACAAGGTAACGCTAAACTAGGTAGTGGTTGGCATGCTGATCTTAACGGTACTTACGGTACTTTCGTTAAAGATAACTGGGAAGTAGGTGGTACTGCGACTGTTCGTGCTCAAGATGCAAATGATGAATTTAGCGGTCAGCTAGGTGTATTCACAGAGTACAACTTCGTGAACTCTACTAACTGGGTTCCTTACGTAGGTGCTGCTGCTGAAGTTGGTGGTTTATCTCTAAGCAACGAAGGTTCTGACAGCAACTGGGGCGCAAATGCTAAGTTCTCTGCTGGTGTTAAATACTTTATTAACCCTAACGTTGCTATCACTTCTGAAGTTAACTACAGCATCGCAACTGATAAGATCTTCTCTGGTGATTCTTACTCAAGCGAGCAAGCTAAGAACAGCCTAACTAATATCGTATTCGGTACTCGTTTCTACTTCTAAGCTTAAACAGCATTACGATGTAATAAAAAACCCGCTTTTAGCGGGTTTTTTTTGTATATAAAATTCGGAGTATAAGCCGTACAAAGTATCCATACTCCTATAGAGTGAAGTATGTAAGAAGAGAGGTGAGGTTGTCGCTAGCGAGGAGGAAAATTGGTATGTCACATTAAAAGAAAGTCTGCTTAACGTATTGCATTAAGCGTGAAGTATAAGCAGACTATTTTAATTCTCAAGGTAGTGCTTTAGACTTTTTAAATCGCTTTAAAAGCCAAGTACTTGATAAGCTAACAATAGCAATAGCGAGAGTAACAAATGGTGCTACCATCAATACCATTGTTGCTACTTTGGCGATTTTTTCTGGAAGCAGCGTTAATAAGTAACCTAACCCTGTTAATAGTAATACCCAAGCTGTAGCACTTAACCAAGCAAAACGGAAAAAGTGAGCCTGACTTTTAATCCTAAATCCCATCATTAAAGGTAATAAAGGGCGGACAACAGGAATAAATCGTGCGGTAAACAATGCAACAATACCATGACGAATAAGTAAATTATCCACCGTTTTCATTCGATGAGGTGGCACCATATTCACCCAACCTTTTACTTTTGGTAGATGATCCAGCCAGCGACCTTGCAAATAAGCCAACCAACTACCGATGGCAGACGCCACTATTAATAAGAATACTATCAATTTAAAATCAATGATCCCCATTGCACCTAATGTTCCAGCAAGAATAACGATGCTATCGCAAGGTAGGGGAGCTGCAGGTAAAAATGCACTTTCTAACCAAATGACAAATGTTACACAAACATAAATCATCACCATGCTTTCTGGGTTTTGTAATGCAACAAAATCTTGATGCCAGAGCGCAGAAAAAATAGATACAAATGAATCAAGCATCTATGTGTCCTTGTAATAAAAGTAGAAAATAAAATGTCGGTTGATGTTATTGAAACAGTGGCTCCCGACTATGTGTAAAACGAAATTGAAAATTGGCTAGAGGTAAAAGTTTTTTCCGTTTTAAACAAAGTTTTTCTATAGGTATCAGTATGTAAGAGAGTGAAACATTACTCTTTTGCCGTAACAAAGCAAGCAAATGATCACGTTGATGAGACAACGGAGAGATCGCCAGTTTAGGTAATGAGAGTAAAACGCGATAGCGCTGTGTTGAAGATATAAAAGTAGGGTCAACAGACGTTGTTGGTGTCGTTTGTTTAAGGTATTGGTTTGTATTAATTGCACTTGTTGTTGCAGACGCATAGTAATGAAAGAAAGCGCAACCAAGCAATAATGAGAAAACGTATAGTCGTTGAATACACGGCATTGCTATATCTTAGTTAAAGTAATCTGCAGCGTTATTAGTACTGAAATTACGATTAAATAGCAAACGTTTAGTTGTGTACAAATATTGCAAATACTTTTCGGTATCTGAATAAAAAAAGCCTCAATATCAAAAATATTGAGGCTTTATATATAGGCTCTATTTTTATGTTATTTATTTTGAATCACTTTTTTCATTTGGGTACCAATGAAAATGAAGCTGAAACCTTCAAATAGTAGTGATACACCAACAAAAATACCCAGTAATGACATAGAGAATTCTGGATTATTCATCAGAGTAAAGAAATAGACACCAATAGCGGTCGAAACCAAACCGCTAATTACAATCCAGCGCCAACCTGCAAGGTGTTTACGACTATTAAAGCCAAATAGCATACGAGTAACACCGTTGAAAATCATTGTGGCAATCATTAATACGGTAATAGTGACTAATCCAACAAAAGGCTGACTGAGAATAAATAAGCCGCCAATTAAATAGAATAGCGCACTAATAACGTACCAAATTTTAGTTTTCCAATCATGAATACTAAAGGTGTGATAGACCTGTACCAGACCGATTACAAGGAAAATAGTCCCAACTATTGTCGTGATAGTCATACCCGCAGCAATAGGTAAGCTAATTGCAAACATGCCCGCTAATGCGACAACAACACCAACAATAATAAACCATTTCCAGCCTTTGCTAAGCATTGAACTCACTGGGTTATCCATAATAAATACCTTAAAAGTAAAAATGTGTAATTTAAATGTTTTTCCTAATACTAGACGTAATTATTTGATTAGCTAGTAAAATTCTACAGATAAACAGCAATTTAAGTTTTTGAATACAACATGTGATGAAAAGAGATAGTGAGTATTAACAAAAATTGAATTGGCAGTGAAAATTGTGAGAAATGAAACAGGCGGTTAATTAAATGTGTTTTTTTGATCTAAAAAAAAGAGATAAAAGAAGAAAGCCTCTCGTAATGGAGGCTTTTGTTTCTTTATATTTGAAAGGTATTGAAATTAGTTAGCCTTACCAATTCGGAATTTACGTTTATTCCAGCTTCTAACAACAGAATATCGCCATAAACTACGGATGCCAAAATAGCCGATAAGCGCCGATACTACACTACAAATAAAGCAGCCAAGTAAAAATGGGGGACCAATTTGGCTCATTTGATTAAGTAAAAAATCCCATGAAAGCTCAAAATGAAACGCGACATGAGGACTATTCAATACCCAAGCACCTAACTTGTAAGCACCATAGAATAAAACAGGCATAGTCACAGGGTTACTTACCCAAACTAGAGCCACTGAAAGAGGCAGGTTTACACCAAATAATATAGCTAACCCAGCAGCCATAATCATTTGACTAGGAAGCGGGACGAAAGCCATGAATAAGCCAACGGCAAATGCACCTGACGCAGAACGACGGTTTAAGCACCATAAGTTCGGGTTATAAAGTACATTACCAAAGATCTTAAGTGCTTTTTGGCGCTTAATGACGTCATGGCTTGGTAAGAACTTTTTAATAAGATGTCTAGGCATAATTAATATTTATTAAAATGGCGATAACAGCATGTTACAAATAGCATTAGGTATCGCAATAGGTTTTCATTCACTGCATTGGTTATCATTTTTACCACCGTACTGGTGGTATATGACAGCAATAATAGTCAGTCTTGTTATTTTTTATTATTGTAAAAACCATTTTCTTTTCTGGTTTTCAATAAGTGCTTTTCTAGCGGTGTTATGTGCCGAACAATATCTTAAAAAAGTTGAAGACATTCCGCTAAATCGCACAAATCTTACCATAAATGTTCGTATTAGTGCTGTAATAAATAAAAATATACCAATTTCAAATATTGAAGTGGAAGTTGTTGATAACTATTTTCTACTGCGACAGGTTAGTGTAGAAAAAGCAACTTACACACATAAATAAATCTGGAAGAAACATTATCACTGACTATACTGTATGTATAGCCAGTGCTTTTCCATGAGGACTTTATGGCATTTTTAATCAATTCTAGTGATGCTTACAAAGAAACTAATCTCTCTATTAGTAATGGGCAATGCTCTGTTTCGCCTACCGCTGACAATATCGGCTCGCTGCCAACACTCTATTCTGAAAGTGGTGAATTTAATCACCAAGCAAACAGTTATCTCTTCTATCAAAAAGCCGTAAAGCAAGCGGTAGACCTGCAACCCTGCGCTCAAGCTTTAAAAGACTACTACCAATTTCTAGAGGATAAGAATCTTCAATGGAATGTATTCCCACCTGTAAAGCGTTTAAAGCCAACTTACTTATTTCGCTCTCATTTATTGAAGTTAATAAAGCAAGGAAAGTTGGCGCATTCTACCGCCAGTGTGCGTATGAATCAGGTAGTCAATTATTATAAGTGGTTGATGCATGATGGTTATCTGAAGATAAAGAACGAGAAAGAAGCGCCACTTCTGATGGAGTTCGTATCAATTAAGCGAACCGATATGCTGGCTCACACTGCTCCACGCTTCACGGTAGAAACCAGCGATTTAAGAATCAAAGTGCCAAGAGACAGTGATAGCAAAAACATTCGCCCTTTGAAACCATTAAGTCAGGACAGCTTATCGATTCTTACTAACTATCTGCCTGTTGCATCCGAAGAGCTAGGGCTTCAAATTTTGATTTCCATTGATACTGGACTTCGAATTCAAGAGGTCGCCACGCTAACACTCGATGCCCTCGATATCGCTAAACCACTTGCTGAATCTGAGCATCGTTATGAGATTACGGTTTCACCTCATCGAAATGGTGTGCAAACGAAATACGGTAAAGAGAGAACCATTGAAATATCGAAAGCTTTGCTTGATAAGCTAGGCACTTACCGCACATGTGATCGACGTTTAAAGCGAGTGAACAAACTAAATGCCAAGCTCAACAACCTAGAAAAGTCAGCAAAGGCGTTGAGCTACGAAGTGGTTGAGGCATTAGAGTTTTGTTTAAACCATGAACCCTTGTTTGTGAGTGAGCAAGGCAACCCTGTATCGCCCAAGTCCATTGAAGCCAGATGGTCGGAGTTAAGAAAGAAAATCAAACAAACTTATCCTGCCTTTGAGCATCGTTTCCATGATTTTCGTTCAACGTATGGCACGTATCGTCTTAATGACCTGCTCGAAGCTGGTTTGCCTGTTGTGGAGTCTATGGAATTACTAATGAGTTGGATGGGACATAAAAACGAATCTACTACTTGGAAGTACCTGCGTTACCTGAAACGTAAAGAAGCCTTCAAAGTTAAATTTGGCATACTTGATAGCATCATGCACGAAGTATTGGAGGCAGAGTGTGAGTGATATTACCTACCTTCACAATTGGAATCCTGACTTATGTATCCAGCTAAAAAGTCAACACAATGTTCGAGCTGACTTTAATCGATTTTTGGTTAAACACTTCCCATCCACAGAGGCGATACAACAAGGACAGGAATTTGAAGATGCCGATAGAGAAGGTTTTGTTTATCAGTTGAAATCTCGATTTGATGAAGCCATTAAAGAGAATGCAAGCCATCAAACCCTTTACGTCTTCTATAGAAGGATATCTCAATATCTTAGATGGTGCGATAAGGAAGGTGTTTGTTCTTTTACCCAATCTTCGATTGAAGACTACATGAATCACCAGAATGTGCGTGTAATGCGAGGGGAAATCAAAAGCGCATCTTATCAATCAATTCATTCCCAAACACTGACTGTTTTTACTCAATATTTAGATTTACCTCGCTCATATTTCAATAACGTTACCGTGCGTGATGTTAGTGATACAGAGTCTTATGAAGCTTACACACGAGACGATTTGAAGCAGATACTCCCTTTCTTACGGGCGTTATTTAAACAAACGCACCAACAGTTTATAGATGATCCTGAGAGGCATATCAAAGCGCCCCGTAATATACCTACCATGACTTTTCATTGGAAAGGCAGTGAGTATAAATTATGTGCTGCTATATCAAAAATGATGGCGGCTGCTACGTTTTTAATGGCGTATTACACCTACGCAAACACAAGTGAGTTATTCAAGTTAAAGCAGCCCGAGAACGCTTCAACTACGCTTGGCGAGGTATGGTATTCGATGCCAGCATTTAAGCGCAGAGCCTTTAAAACCATTCGTGTCGAAATGGGGGCGCATGAGCTAGAAATACCCAGATATTCGATGGATTTTTTCGATAAGTTACTTGAGGCTTCACGGTTGATTTCTGATGGTGAGAATGCCTTGTTGTTACAAGCCATCACCTCGAAAAAAGTACATCCGATTACACATAATAACCTACAAAATCTCCTTAAAAAATGGGTAGAAAAACACTTTACTTTCACTGACCAAACAGGTAGACGACTGCGCCCTGTCATTAGTCGCTTTCGAGAAACGGGCGCTCAATTAACCGCATACCATCAAGGTGAAATGGCGAATAACATTATGCTTGGAAATACGCCTAATGTTCGGAAGAAACATTACAGTGAGGGCAATAAGCAAAGCAATAATGGAATGCTACAAGACACTCTCGCCATTCGTGAAGAGCAAGCAAGAAGTGGTGTCAAAACGGAAGAAGCAAGAAAAAACAGCGGCATTGATGTACTTGTGATTGAAAAAGAAAATGCGATTAATTTACCCAATCTCAGTCGCACATCGAACGGTGGTAGTTGTGACGACCCTTTTGGTAGTAAGTCTCAAAAATACTCCAAAAAAGCGCATAAGCAAGGGTTAGCCAAAGAGGGAGAACGCCTCGCATGTGCTGATTTGTTGGGGTGTTTTGGCTGTCCTCATCAAGTGATTGTTCAATCCGTTGCAGATATATGGTGCTTGCTTTCGTTTAGAGCCTGTATTGAAGAGTCACTTTATCTTCATTTGGATGCTCACCATTACCGTAAGAATTTTGAGCAAGTTATGGTATTTATCGATTCTGAAATCCTTCCAAAGATTCATTCCAAAATAGTAAAACAAGCCCAAGAAAAACTGGATGACGATGGGCTTCACCCAGCATGGGATGAGCCTGAATCGATCCTTTATTTAATCCCTGAACGCCAACAGGAGAACGTGTGATGCCAATTGAGCACTTATATTTACATAACTTCCCTGAGAAGCACAAAGTAGAAGAGGTCGATGTTGTCACGCTCTATCATGAAGGGCGTTTTGATGCGTTGGATAAGGTGATTATCTGTAAAAACGATTTGGGTGAAGTGACGGCTACTTTTGGAGATAGCGATTGGTATTGCTATCCATTTTCTCGAAATAAAGTGAATAAAAGAAATTATCTACAATTTTCATCCCTTGATAACCATCCAGAGTTACAACGAGAGTTAAAGCTTTTTGTTTACGGTTGGCTTTTTAATAAAAACCCACAAGGTCGGAAGGCATCGAAATTTTCAACGGTGAATACAAAACTTACTAGCATAAATATAAGCTATCACTACCTTGCTGAGCATGGTTTTAGCTCTATCCGTGTCCTTTCAAACCCATCCGAATGGTCAACACTTGAATCCTATTTAGTCGAAAAAAACTACGCTAAAAGGACAATAGGAAATTGTTTTGCTGCTATCAACAAAGTCATTAAAGATGGCTCATGGCACAAGGTTAAGCATGGTTTTTCAGCGTTAATACAAAGCAATGTGTTATCAACAAAACTCAATTTGATAGAATCGCAACAAACACTGACTATTCCTGAGCGATTATGTGATGCCATTTATGGTAAAGCTATTGAGCTTATTGAAGGGGCGCACCCGTACAGAGATTTAATCGCTCAAATCGAAAATGATCTTCAAGAGAACTACCTTGAGGGAAAAAGAATTGTCGATGAGAAGGTTGCCAATGGTGAGACATATACTTATATGTTGGCTAATAGCAAGATAGATACCAATAAATATGGCATGGCCATTACGCGAAATCAGCCTCAAAGCGCAAGTGATATTATTGCGCGGCTTGCTAAAAAACTGCCAGATATACCACTTAACAACGGCAACGATTTTCAGCGGTATCTAGGGCAATTAATCACTTCAAGCTATATTGTCTGTGGTGGTTTTAGTGGTATGCGTGACTCAGAGCTAGATAAACTCACGCCAATAGTTATTACAAGGACACCTTTGAAGGGCGAGATTATCACATGCTCCAATCGCATACCTTTAAGCTTGGTGAAAAGCGAGAAACATGGGTGACAGCCAGTTCATCCAAGGTGGCTATTGAACTCATGATTATCCTCACTAATAGATGGCGACAAGAAGTTGATTATCCTGAGACAAAGTACGCTAACACGCTTTGGGTTAACCAGACTTATCGCTCGAAAGCACCTGTATTAATCACAGATTGGAATGCTCGCTTGAGACGATTCTGCAAGCAGTTTGGCTTTATTGTGACAGAGGAAGATTACCAAGATTGCCTTGACTCTAACCCTCAGTCACTTGAGAAAGTTAAAAATCAGGTAATAGTTGGTGAACCTTGGCCTATGACCCCACACCAATTTAGGCGCACTTTAGCATTCTATTGCATTAAGAACCGCTTTGGCACAATGGTGGCTCTCAAGCAGCAGTTTAAACACCTATATCTCGCTATGACAGAGTGGTATACCAACGGTGGTAAGCTGGCGAGTTACCGAAGCCTTGTCGTTGATGAAAAAATACAAGCCATGCTTGAAAACATAAACGCTGAGACTACGGCTAATAAGATATTCAAACAATGGCATTCGAATGAAAAACTATCAGGCTCTCATGGCAAAGCCATTGTAAAAATGCGTGGTGATGTACCAACCATTTACAGTTCTTGGGATGTGATTTACCAAGCGGTTAAAGATGGAAAACTCACACTGCATGGCTCTTTACATAGCTACTGTAAATCAGGCTATGATTGCGATATGGATGGTGTCGTTGCCCCTCAATTTTGCGTTGACTGTAGTTCTGGCAGTAGCATCATTGATGAACAACAGGCGAAATGGTGGCAGCGTAAACACAGTAGTTTAGTGGCTTATATGGGATCGGGCGAAGATATTTCTGTCAGTGAGAAAAGCCACTACATCACTCAAGTGAGAGCCGCAGAGAACGTAATGAGAGATTTTGATATGGACTTTGTGCCTTTCGAGGCTGAACTGAATATAGTTGAGGTCTAGGGTTATGGGTAAAAGTGAAAACACCTTAATTGTATTAGAAGCAGCTCTAGAGCGAATTGCTCAAGGAAAACCGAAGCGTATTCCCACCACACGAAAACTGAGCGTAAGAGCTGTGGAGGAAGAAGCTAATCTCGGTAACGGAAGTGGTTATTACTACCCTGATTTTGTTCAAAAGGTAAAGCAAACCAAAGCAGACATCGCAAAAGGTAACGGTGAGTACGTCAAGCCAGAAGTGGACGCTGTTCGTGAAAAGCTGAACGAACAAAAGCGAATCAAAGATAACTTTAAGCAAAAGTACCAAGAGGCTAATAATAAGTTGGCATTGATAGCTGCTTCTCAACACCACTTGAATGACCAATTAGTGAAAGCATTAGCTCGAATTGATGAATTGGAGCACGAAAATGCAGAGCTTAAAGAGGAACTGGTCACGTTAAAAAGAAGCCAAGTTGTGTCAATTAAGTAAGCTCAGTTTAGCCCACTAGATATTCGTCAAAGTGGGCTATTAATGCACAGCTACTAATGTTTAGTATGAGAAGCAGATAACAAGAGAAATTGATAACTTCGTAAATTGTTTCTGCCCCAAATCGAGTTAGATCAAATACTCATTTATATCGTGTTAACGTAATTTTGGATTAGTTTTTATAATGTTTTAATGTAATAGCTTGACGAATCATATAAAACTAAAACGCCTCACAGATTTCTGTGAGGCGATAGGCCAATATTAATGAAGCTGGTCAACAGTAAAATGTTTTGATGTATAAACCTTATTTACCTTGTCCCAAGGGATAGGGGTTAAGGTTGCGTTAGCATTTTCAGCTCTAATATTTAACTCGTCTTCATAGTCATGCTTGTAGGCAGTTGATGAATTTCCGTTATAGTCCGTTTCGGGTGTGCTCGTTGGTGACAGCTCTGTAATGTACGTATACTTTCCACATCCTTCTAGCCACACTTTCACTTGTCCATTTGGTAAGAAGCCAAAATCAAATGTCGTTTGGTAGCAAGCTCGTTTTATTCCATCTGGTCGAATGTAACTTTGCTTTTTATAGGCCAGCGCTTTCATTTTTGGGGTGACATCTAATTCAGTAATATAGAACTTCGCGTCAAAAAGGGACGTCCAATAAAGCACAACTTTATCGGGTAAATGATTTGTATATCTTATCTGGGAGTATTGAGCGATCCCAAAAGTTAACGATAATCCATATCCATCATAGTTCGATTGAGACTCTTTAATTCGTTCTAAATCGCTGATTGTCATAAATTGACTATGAGTGTGTAAAATAGAGGTCCAATCATCTTGGGTGTTAATACCATATGCTTTAGTGACTCTGACAGGGTAAAATGATGGCATAGCGTAACCAACCGTCCAATCAGGAACTTCATCAGGTACGCGTTCTCTATTTATCATGCTACAACCAGCCAGTAATAGGCAGAGCACCCCTGTTGATATAATATTTTTCATTTACAGTCTTTGTTTAAGGAACGCTTAATCTAGATTTTTAATTGAGCGCCTCACAGAAACCTGTGAGGCGGTAGGCCAATATTAATGAAGCTGATCTACAAAATAATTCTCTGATGTATAAACCTTATTTACCTTGTCCCAAGGGATAGGCGTTAAGGTTGCGTTAGCCTTTTTAGCTCTTTTAAGTACAGAGTTTCTTGTCTGGTTGTGATCAGAGTAAGTACTTCCGTTATAGTCCGTTTCGGGGGTGCTCGTTGGTGACAGCTCAGTAACGTACGTATACTTGCCACACCCTTCAAGCCACACTTTCACTTGCCCATTTGGTAGGAAACCAAAATCAAATTGACTTTGATAGCAAGTACGTTTTATTCCGTCAGATTCCACATGATGCTGTTGTGTATACATCAGCGCTTTCATTTTTGGGGTGACATCTAATTCAGTAATATAGAACTTCGCATTAAAAAGGGATGTCCAGTAAAGCACGACTTTATCGGGTAGATGATTGGTTTTCATAATCTGTTCATAGTAAGCAATTGTAGAATAACTTCTTAATGGCATACCATAACCATCATAATTAGGTAAAAAACCCTTTATACGCTTAAAATCACTAACCGTCATAAATTGACTATGAGTGTGTAAAATAGAGGTCCAATCTTCTTGCGTGTTAATACCATATGCTTTAGTGACTCTGACAGGGTAAAATGATGGCATAGCGTAACCAACCGTCCAATCAGGAACTTCATCAGGTACGCGTTCTCTATTTATCATGCTACAACCGGCCAGTAATAGGCAGAGCACCCCTGTTGATATAATATTTTTCATTTACTGTCCTTGTTTACATTCGAATATTTGACGACAGGCAATACTGCCATCGTTATTATAAAATGGATGATTAGCTATCCCCCCATCAGCAGAATGGTGAATCAGCTCGTTTTGCATAAAATCGTGTAAACGTTCATCGTTACACAACGATTTAATAATTTTATCTATTTCCCCATTTTTAGCGTCTTGTAAGATTGTTTCGCAATCTCGACCAAAAGGGATAGAGCCTACTGTTTGAGGAACGATATAGGTAGGAAAATCTTTGTTGTTCCATATAGTCATATCCTCGACCTTATCATCCAATGGCACCCCATAATGGCAGGCTAGGCCGTACATAAGGCGTAAATACAATCGAGAAAGGTCGCCCTGTACAACGCGGCGGTAATATAATTTGGTTGATATCTGCTTCTGATTTTTGCCCCAGTTTGTTACATAGGTGCGCATCATAAAATGACTATCTTTCCAGCCCATTGCGATTTCTTTTTCTTTGTGTTGTTGAAGATAATCTTCAAAACGTGTCTGGATTTTTCGTAATTCACTATTATCGAAACGACCTCTTTGAGTCAGCGTTTTCACACACTTATTTTCCAGTAGCGGTAATAGGTAACCTTTATCGAATGCTGTTGATGCATAATAACCACCGCCGATGTCTGAGTGACACCCCGGGACTTCAAGCTCAATAAAATTAGACGCCGAGTTAAATTTATTGAGACAGAAATTGTAACGGTATTCCGCTTTTCGATGGGCCGTTAAGTGAACGGCATGTTTAACACGAGCGGGGTCTAACCATAATTTCACGTTTCCCGTTTTGTCATTATGTGGTGAGAAATCACCTGTCATGAAGTTTGTGATTGCTGCGACAGTATCAAAAATACCCGCGAAGGTGATTTCACAATAGCGATTATCTTGCCAGTCAAAGTTAACAGCAAAGTTGATGTTATTATCTTGACAAGCTTGCGTTATTTGAGACGCAAAAATACCTTCAACGCCTTCTAACACAAGGTTGATGAAATGTCGTGCCGCCGCTGCGCCTCGACTAAATCCCCACACATCTAATTCGATTTTTTTTATACCATCATAGTTTGAAAAGTTATCGTTAATACTTGAACGAATAACTCTCAACTTTTCACATAATTGCTTAATGCCAGTTTCCGCTTTTTGAGTGACACCATAATCACCAATGCCGAACCCTTGACCAAAAAGTAAATATTCTTCAGCAGGAGCAATATCAGTGCTGTTACCAGTGCCAATTCCCGTTACATATTCACCATGATAGGCAATTCGCTCTTTTATATTTGGGGTTAATATTGTCGGATAACGTTCAAATAATTTCTGAATATTAGTATGTTCATTAGCAGCGCTACTGGTAACTTCATAAACCTCAACACACTGGTTTTCATCCGGTTTATTTTCAACAGGGATCCGAAATTTTTCATCTTGAGGAAATTGAAAGCATCGGTCATCTAAATCTTTTATCGGAACTAAGCCATTATGGCTAGCAGTTTCAAAACGCGATTGCCACAATGGGTTATAACGCTTAATTTGCTCGAGCCCCCAATCAGAGCTGTATGTGTTATTGCCTGTACCATCGAAAAACATGCCGACCCGAAGGGTTATATAATTAAATCCTTTGATTTTGATAACATAACTATTATTCGTAATTAATGTCACCTCACCTTCAGCTTCAGCGACGTGTTTAGGTGGAAGCACTTGTCCTGATTGTAGTTCAACAAAGTCTCCAGCGGTGGCTGTAATGAGCTTTTTGGCACAGCTGTCATAGCCTACAGATTCAAGGCGTTTACTGACCGTTTCCTCTTCCGCCTCTTCGAGTGATGTTCGTTGTTGTGATTCGTTTAACCATGCAACATTATCAAACATTAACGTGACTGGGCCAGGGGCCAGTGTTTTCACTAGAGTCGGCTCATCTTTGAGCTGTATCTTAATGGTGGCACCGGAAGCATCAGTCAATTGACCATGGATATTTTTAAAAGGCACGTTGTGTTCATCGACGAACAGAAATTCAATCCAATTCTCTGAACGTTCACATGGGATACAAAATGGACTTGCGCCTGTAGGACTACTCATGAGATTTTCCCTAACCAATATTGAAGCTCTTTTTGCTCATTACTGTCTAAACGTAATTTTTCTATGACCAAAGATGAGGGTGTATGGGTTGTAACTATCAATTGAGCGATGGTCCAAAACTCTAATGACTCTCTTTCTATCGATAGGCTACCTTGATGAAATAAAGCCGTTAAATCCGACTCTTTCTTACTCAATTTTTCCATTAATTCAGGTACGCTTTGCCAAAGTCTCCTTGAAACACAATAGGCGTGGTTATTAATGTTATAAAGTTCAGAAAAGTCTTCATCGTTGAGTACCCACCACGGTGCCTGTTGAAGAGAAAACTGATCTGGATAAGGATTTTCCAAACAGGTTTGTTCGCCATTGATTGTCATATGAACGCGATGTGAAGCCCCCAGAAAGAGTACACGACGCTCTAAGGTACTGTTTTGATATACCGCATTAAATATGTCTGGGTCATAAAAGCGAAACATGACACTTTCACCTTGATAGCCAGCCATTAACAGTGAACGTAAATGGGCAATCAACATTTCATACAAGGGGGCTTCAAACATGATACCTTTAGTCAATAACGCTTCATTTAGGCTCTTATGATTGTTCGTGATTTTAATGACCCATGGAGACACGTCGACCAAATTATGAAAATAGTCAGTCGTAAATAAAGGCTCTGCACTTTCCAAATAGCTGGCATTAGAGTTTAAGACTTCTTTATATGATTCATGATTAACAACCCAATATAACGGGTGAATATTTTCTATTTTGCTCAACATTCGCTTTTCTCCGCCAGAGGGCAGGCTTTTACCAATGGTACATTGGCTTTTTCTGCTTTCATAAATGCGGCAATGGGGACTGTTACTGTCGGTGCTAATGTTGTTGCAAGTTCAACTTCTCCCGGAAGTAACGGAGCAATACCGCCATATCCCGTACCACTGCCTGCACTGCCACCTGCATTGATGTTGACGGCTGCTCCTGAGAGCGATACGCCTGATGCGTCGATTTTGATGAAGCTGCCGCCGGCTTTTAAGGTCAGCTCTGCGCCGGCTTCTATCACCACTTTTGTGCCGCCTTTCAAATGCACTTCATTTCCTGCATCAACCAATAATGCTTGGCCTTGTTTCATGTGTAAGCTGCCATCAACCGCAACGGTTTGATCGGCTTTTACATGACTACGGCTTTCACCGTCGACGGTTAGGTGATCATGAGTTTTAATGTGGGTGAAACGTTCATTGTCTACATCAAGGTGTAAATCGTGTTTGATGTCGTCTTTGCGATCGTTTTCCACCAAGGTATTCACGTCTTTTTGCGCGTGAACGTAGATTTCTTCTTTGCCTGCTTGGTCTTCAAAGCGCAGTTCGTTATAGCCATCACCTTGGTGTGTTTCTGTTCGCAATACCGTGCGGGTTTTATTCGCCGGTAACGGGTAAGGGGGCTTGTTGGTCGCATGGTAAGTGCGGCCAGTGATAATCGGTTGGTCTGGGTCACCTTCTAAGAAACTAACAATGACCTCGTGTCCAATACGCGGTAATGCGACCATGCCATATTGGCTACCCGCCCAGCCTTGGGAGACACGTATCCAGCAACTCGCATTATCATCACTGTTACTGTATCGGTCCCATGGGAACTGGACTTTTACCCGACCGTATTCATCACAGTAAATCTCTTCGCCTTCAGGGCCCACTACCATCGCAATTTGTGGGCCATCAACACGAGGCTTAGCCGTGTAGGGGGCTCGCCATGGGCGATGACCGGGTATCACAATAAAGTCATTGTTATAGGTGGTTACACCTTGTCCGCCAGCTTCTTCTAATGCTTGCGGTTGCGTACCCATATGGTTAACCGCCACCACGAGCCATTCGTCATTACATTGCTCATCATCGTGCTCTTGCAAGGCAAAGTTCACCCCTGCAATTAAACCGTGGGTGTTACTTTCACCATAGGCTGTATTGGCATCACGACGTAATGATTCAAGTCGAAAAGAAGTAAACGGCTTACCGCTAGCATCATCTTTGTAACGCCCTGGGTAATCGTAATGTTCGTAATTGGCTTGCTGATAATCAGCTTCTTTCGCATTGGCCGTTTGTAAGAAGCTATAAGCTGGCTTTTTAAAGCTGTAATCTTTGAGTTGCGCAGACGATGGCCGAATTTGCGTATGGCGAGCAAAGGTGCGCACAAAAGGCACGCCACTTTGACCACCACTGCGGCTGTTATAGGGCAGTGGTTCCGTCAGTCGAGCGGCACTTTGGGTGTCATCAGAAAAACGCAGGGTATTCTTTTTATTATCATGGACAAAGCTGTAAAACAGGCCTTCTTCTGCGGCAATGCGGTCGATAAAGGCTAAATCTGTTTCACGGTACTGGACGCAATATTCACGCGGCACGTAATCTCGCGTTAAGATGAAATCAACATCGGTAATTCCTAATTCTTGTAATATCACCGAGATAATTTCAGGCACCGTTTGTGTTTGAAAGATACGGCTATTATGGCGCAACGCGAGGCGGGCTGCTGGCGGTACAAACTCTACCTGATACAAGGTGTGGTGATGGCCTGTGTCACCTTGGGTAAAACGTCGAATAATGCCATGCCATTGCTGTTGCTGTTCACCGTCTCGCCAGACCGTGAGCGTGGCCGTGTTATCGACGGTCTCTTGCGGTGTATAGGCCGGGTGACGACTGGCTAAGTCGATGGTAAAGGCGAAAGGCAGAGACAGGCTGTCAGTGCCTGAAAATTGTGTGACGGCAAAGGCATCGGCATCTAGCCCATCGACTTCAAATGTAAATTGCAAACCCGTTTTTGTTGCCATACTGACCTCGTGATTAAACCTTTGCTAACGTTGGCCTTGCGGCGTATTTAGCAAAGGCATAAACGAAAAGCAGCCTACACAGGTGTGTAGGCTGATACATAGTTGAGTGCGATTACGCTTCTAGCGGTGCACGCCAGTCATCAGCACCAGATGTGCCAGATACCGTGTGATCCCAGTTAATTGCACGGTAAGCCATTGATACTTCGATAAGCTGAGTGAAGTCTTCTTTTGATGAATCTTGGCAGTGTGGCATGTGGGTGTTGATATCAACAATCGTTGCATCGGTCAGCGTCGTAGTGAAGTAGTGCTCTTGCTTACCTTCAACCGATGTGCGGTACCACTTCAGCTCTACAGACGGTAGCATTTCACCTGATGCCAATGAGTTGTACATCAGAGGAACAGCTTTGTTCAGTGCCACGGTAAATTTAAATGGCTTGTGAACACGTTGACCTGAAGGCTGACCTGATTGTGGATCAGTAGGAACAGTAACAACGTGCTTGAATTCTTGAACAAGCATTTGGTCTTCGTGACCTTCAACATAGATGTTACCGACAGAATCAGGCGTGAACGCACCGGCTGTGATGTTACCCTGAGTTTGGCCTTGGATTGCGATATAACAAGGAGTTGGCATCTTAATATCCTATTTTATGATGGATTAAATTACACAGCCTATGCTGTGACGACGTGCTGTTAAAGCATGAAGCGTGCCAGCTTTTAAATTATTGATAAGTATAGGTTTTGCATTTTTCTGCTATTAATTATTGAGCAACATGTTGCCCGGCTGGGCAAGATCTTGCTCGGTCTGGGCCATTTCTTGCTCGGTGGCTTAATATAAAATGCTCGAAATATGAAGTTAGAGAGGGGATGGTCGTTACTGATATGAGTTTGGCTGTGTGATGTGTAAACCTGCTGTTCGAGTATGACTTATTGGAAATCTGTGACGAAGGTTTTTACGATAAACCAAAAGTTAAAATAGATTTTCCATATATTTCCTAATACGAATTGCCCCAAATAGGGTGAATATTCTAAGTAACTTTTGTCCAACTTCGAGCTAGCTTTCATAGCTGGCTCATTTTACCCCGTTATGAGTTAGACCTAATGCTCATTCATATATTATTAACGTGATTTTGGATTAGTTTTAGGTATCAGTTAAACGCCACTTTTGAGGCTCTCAGTCGCAAACACCGCCCTGATTGAATATCCTAAAACCAGTAACATCATTAACAAAGTTACAACGTCAAAATTGTACTTGTTTTATATTCTTTTTTTATAAAAATGCATGCTTTACTGTACAATCGTCTTGAGCTTCGATCAGGATGTTCGTGAAAGATGTTTATTGTTAAATAGAGTTACTTTCGGGCAAATTATTGCCAAAGTCTTTCATGATATATGATCTGTGCATAATCATTACTTAAAGTGTTCACGAATGTTAAAATATCTATTTTTGATAACTTCTTTTTTATTCATCTGTCCTCAGACTTATGCCGCTACTGAAGGGTT